>NZ_CADIJP010000007.1 GCF_902859725.1 Achromobacter mucicolens
CGGCTGCACGCCGCCCGCTGCGGGCATGGCCTGCGCCTGCGGGCCGGGCGCGGCGTCCGCGCGCGGCACCGGGATCGGCATCAACGGCGGCTGGATCGGGCTGTCTTGCGGAGCCGCGGCGCCGCCCGGAGGCAGCGGCTTGACCGAGGTGTCGACGCCATCCGTCGAGCGGTTGTTGTTCAGGAAATCGGTGAGCGCGTCGCCGGAAGACAGGTCCAGCGAGGCCACTGCCTGGCCGGGCGGGAATTCGGAGAAGTAGTACTCGCCGTTGTCCACCAGCAGGCCATCGGGACGGGGCGCCGGCTTGGCCTGCGGCACGTCCTTGAGCACGGGCTGCATGTAGTCCAGCCAGGTGGACAGCGCCAGGCCGCTGCCGAACTCGTTGGTGCCCAGCGACTTTGGCTGATCAAAGCCCATCCACACGGTGGTGGCCAGGGTCTGCGTGAAGCCCGAGAACCAGACGTCGACGGCGTCGTTCGTGGTGCCGGTCTTGCCGCCGATGTCGTTGCGTTTGAGCACCTGATGCGCACGGGCGGCGGTGCCGTTGACGGTGACGTCGCGCAGGATGTCGTCCATGACCCAGGCGGTGCGCGGGTCGATGGCGCGCGCCTGCGCATCGCCGGCCACGACGGGTTGCGCCTTCATCAGCACGTTGCCGGAGCGGTCCGTGACGTGGTCGATGAGGTAGGGCGTCACGCGATAGCCGCCGTTGGCGAACACGCTGTAGCCATTGACGACCTGCAGCGGCGTGGCGCCGCCCGCGCCCAGGGCAAGCGGCAGCACGGCCGGCCAGCGCGACTTGTCGAAGCCGAACCGCGTCAGGTAGTCCTGGGCATATTGCGGGGAGATCGCCTGCAGGATGCGGATCGACACCATGTTCTTGGATCGCATGAGGCCCTGGCGCAGGGTCAGCATGGGTTCGTACTTGTTGCCGTCGTTCTTGGGCTGCCAGGCCTTCGATCCCGTCTGCTCGGCCGTCAGCATGAAGGGCTGGTCGGAAATCTGCGTGGCGGGCGTCAGGCCCCGTTCCAGCGCGGCCGCGTAAACGAACGGCTTGATGTTCGATCCGGGCTGGCGCCAGGCCTGCGTGACGCGGTTGAAGTGGCCGCGATTGAAGTCAAAGCCGCCGATCATGGCGCGGATGGCGCCATCCTGCGGCACCATCGACACCAGCGCGGCCTGCAGCGCCGGCATGTTGATGATTTCCCAGTTGTCGCCGTTCTTGTGGATGTAGACGACGGAACCGCGGCGGATGCGCTGGGTGTCGCTGGCCTTGGGATTGAGCGCGCGGGCGACAACCGCCAGGGCCTTCTTGTCCGAGATCGTGATGATGTCGCGTCCGCTGCGGGCCACGGTGACTTCGGTGGGGCTGGCGGCCAGCACGACGGCGGCGAGCAGGTCTTCGCTGTCGGGCGACTTTTCCTGCACGCCATCCAGGACCTCGTCGAGCGCTTGCGGATCCTTTTCCACGCCGTCGGGCAGGTCGACCTGGTCTTCCGGACCCGGATAGACGGCGCGGCGCGTGTAATCGATGATGCCGTCGCGCACGGCGCGGTAGGCGGCTTCCTGGGCCTTGGAATCGATCGTGGTGTAGACGTCGATGCCCTGCGAGTACGTGTTTTCCTGGAAGACGCCGTACATCAGCTGGCGGGCCAGCTCGGCCGGATAGTCGCCATGCACCGCGAAGCCGCGCGCGCTGCTGCCGTCCGAGCCGCGGATCGTGAGGCGCTGCTTCAGGGCCTCTTCGGTCTGCTCCGGCGTCAGGTAGCCCAGCGTCTTCATGCGGCCCAGCACGTAATGCTGGCGGATTTCCGCGCGCGGGAAGTTGGTGATGGGGTTAAAGCGCGAGGGCGCCTTGGGAATGCCGGCCAGCATGGCGGCTTCGGCCGGCGTGACTTCCGACAGCGGCTTGCCGAAGTACGTGCGGGAGGCGGCCGCAAACCCATAGGCGCGATGACCCAGATAGATCTGGTTCATGTAGAGCTCGAGGATCTGGTCCTTGGTGAGCTCGGATTCAATCTTGAACGTCAGCAGCAGTTCATAGAACTTGCGCGAGTAGGTCTTCTCCGACGACAGATAGAAGTTGCGCGCAACCTGCATCGTGATCGTGCTGCCGCCCTGGGACTTGGAGCCCTTGACGATGTTGGTCAGCACGGCGCGTGCAACGCCCATCCAGTCGACGCCGCCGTGGCTGTAGAAACGGTCGTCCTCGGCCGCCAGCACGGCTTGGCGCATTACCGGGGGGATCTCGTCGAAACGCAGCACGTTGCGGTGCTCTTCGCCGTACTCGCCGATCAAGACCTTGTCCGCGGTGTAGATGCGCAGCGGCACGCGCGGCCGGTAGTCGGTCATCGCGTGCAGGTCGGGCAGGCTGGGCCACGCCAAGGCCAGCGCGAGGCCGAGCAGGATGGCGCCGCACACGGCTGCGCCGGCGGCTGCGATGCCCGCTTTGACCAGGAGAGGTTTCCAGGGAAGGCCCGATTTGCCGCCCGGGTTGGCGGAGGATTGCTGGGGGGTGCTCATTGCAGGCGATTCTAGGTCAGAACGCTATAGACCGCCCAGGGCGCAATAAGGTTTCGGTAACGAAATCTGCCCGCCCAGGATGAATTCAGCTTAGTGTCAGGCGCTTGCAGCGCCGGGGACGGATTGCAGGTAGCGCTGCGGCGGCGCGCCAAGCGCGCGGTGGAACATGGCCGAGAACGCGCTGGCGCTACGGTAGCCAAGGTCCGCGGCGATCCGCGCGACGGGCTCGCCCAGCGACAGGCGGCACACGGCGTCGGCCAGGCGCACCTGCTGCACCCATTGGCGGTAGTTCAACCCCAGTTCGCTTTGAAACAATCGGATCAATGTGCGGCCGCTGGCGCCGATCTCGCTGCCCCAGTCGTCGATGCCGCGCTGCAGGCCGGGCTGGTCCAGGATGGCCGCGCAAATGGCTTGCAGGCGCCGGTCGCGCGGCCAGGGGATCTGAATCGGCACGACACGGGCCGCGGCCAGTTCGGCCAGGATCAACCCGGCGATCTGTTCGATCCGTCCCCCGAGCGGGTAGTCGATGGGCTCGGCCGTCAGCGCCAGAATCAGTTCGCGCAACAGGCCGCTGACCTCGATCACCTGGCACTGGGGCCAGTAGCCAGCGGCCGCCTCGGCCTGGATGTAGAGCGAACGCATGGAGACCGCGCCCACCATGTCCACGCCGTGCGGCACGCCGGCCGGCACCCAGAGCGCGCGCAGCGGCGGCAGGGCCCAGAAGCCGCTGGGGGTGGTGACGCGCATCACGCCTTCGATGGCGTAGATGAGCTGCGCGCGGGGGTGCGAATGCGAGCCGGTCTGCGCGCCCGCGGGAAATTCCTTGGCCATTGCCGTCACGACGCGCGGGCGATGCTGGTAGTCCTGGGCATTGATGCTGCGCGCGGGATCGGGGGCTGGACGCACGACCATGGTGTCACTTCCGGCAAAAGGATGAGGGGACGCCCAAAAGCGCAGTGCGCCTATTTTGTCACTTTGGCGACGAAAATTGGCAGATCGCGCGGACGCCGGATTTCTACACTTGAGGCCTGGTTCCGGCGTCCGGCCGGCTGTCCTTCCCCCTGGCTTTCCTTCCCACTCCTTGCGCGACCCATGAACTCCGCCCAGAATCCCGCCGCCGGCCTGGCTGCCACTCCGCCCGCGGCACCGGCCGCCTCGTCCGATCCCTCCACCGCCTTCAAGGTGTTGGGCGCCATCAGCGTGGCGCATCTGATGAACGACATGATCCAGTCGATCCTGCTCGCCATCTATCCGATGCTCAAGGATTCGTTCAGCCTGACGTTCACGCAGATCGGCCTGATCACGCTGGTCTACCAGCTTGCCGCGTCGTTGCTGCAGCCTTTCATCGGCTTGTATACCGACCGGCATCCCAAACCGTACTCGCTGCCGGTGGGCATGGGGTTCACGCTGGTGGGCCTCTTGCTGCTGTCGATGGCGCCGTCCTTCGGTTGGCTGCTGGTGGCGGCGGTGCTGGTGGGCACGGGTTCGTCGGTGTTTCACCCCGAGTCGTCGCGGGTGGCGCGCATGGCGTCGGGGGGGCGGCACGGGTTGGCGCAGTCGCTATTCCAGGTGGGCGGCAATGTGGGATCGGCGCTGGGACCGCTTCTGGCCGCGCTGGTCATCATTCCGCACGGACAGGGCAGCGTGGCGTGGTTTTCGGTGGCGGCGCTGTTCGGCATCGGGGTGCTGATGTGGATCGGCCGCTGGTACAGCGCCAACCGCGTGCTGCTCAAGCCGCGCGCGCGGCGCGAGGGCGCGGACAATGGGCTCACGCGCAATCAGGTGATGGGCGCGTTGGCCGTGCTGGGCGTGCTGGTGTTCTCGAAGTACTTCTATCTGGCCAGCCTGAACAGCTACTTCACCTTCTACCTGATCGACAAATTCGCGCTGTCGGTGCGCGAGGCGCAGCTGTATCTCTTCCTGTTCCTGGCCGCCGTGGCGGTGGGCACCGTCGTGGGCGGACCGGTCGGCGACCGCATCGGCCGCAAGATCGTGATCTGGGTGTCGATCCTGGGCGTGGCGCCTTTCACGCTGATGCTGCCGCACGCGAACCTGTTCTGGACGGGCGTGCTGGTGGTCATCATCGGCGTGGTGCTGGCCTCGGCGTTCTCGGCGATCGTGGTCTATGCCCAGGAACTGGTGCCGGGCAAGGTGGGGATGATCGCGGGGCTGTTCTTCGGCTTTGCGTTCGGCATGGGCGGCCTAGGCGCGGCGGTGCTGGGCAGGCTGGCCGACGCCACCAGCATTGGCCATGTCTATCAGCTATGCGCCTACCTGCCGCTGCTGGGCGTCGTGGCCATCCTGTTGCCAAAGATGCGGCGCGTGTAGGGGCGTCCGCCAGGATCGCAAGAATGCCGGCGCCAAACGTACGCGCCACGCCCGTCGGGCGTGGTCGCGGCGCTTATGGCTGGGCCGTCGACGGACGGAACTTTACGGATATTTGCGCAAGTTAACTGTCAATTACTGCAAAGGGAACGTCACGGCGCGGGCGCCTTGGCGTATTCTGTCGTCGCAGGCCGTGCGATCGTCTTGGCGCGGGCGGTAAAGGTTCTGAACGTTCAGGCGCGCGTTGCCCATGTGGGCAAACGCGCAGCACGTCGTTTTGCCGTTCTGGTAACAAAAAGCATCAAAAATGCTGACGTGTAACGCGTTATCGAGTGCGAACCCAGTGCAACTGCAATTCCCAACGGCGGGGCAGGCCCAGAAGGCCTGAGCCGGAACAACCATGACGACTAGCTTGTTTTTCCTGATGTGGGGGCTCGCCACGGCGCTGGCGTTGCCGCTGCTGCTGCCGTTTCATGGCCGCGGCGTCGAAGGCGTGCCCGCTTTCATGGCGGCCAATGCGCTGGCCGTGCTGTCGATGCTGGCCTACGCGTGCGCCGACATGATGCCGCCCGCGGCCTATGTGATGGTGTCCAACGCGGCCTGGGCCGTGTCCGCCGCGCTGGTGTACATCGGCGTGCGCCAGTTCTTCGGCTTGCATCCGCATATCCTGCGCACGACCGTGTTGTGCTCGCTGTGCACGTTCGGCTTTGCGCTGCTGCTGTATCGCAACGACAGCCTGCTGTCGCGGATGATGCTGTATTCCGGCTACACCTGCGTGCTGATGGCGGCAACGGGCTGGGTCATTTTCCAGCAGCGGCGGCGCATCCAGACCAAAGGCGTCGTTCTCTATCTGCTGCTGGCCTTCTTCGGGCTGGTGGGACTGCACGCGCTGCGCGTGTATGTCTACGGCGCGGGTGTGGAAGTGCCGGTATCCCTGTTGCAGCCGTCGGCGTGGGGCCTGTTCTTCATCGTGTGCGGCTCCGTCACGGTGCCCGGCCTGTTTCTGGCGCTGCTCTTCATGATCCAGTCCAGCCAGGCGGAAAAGATGCAGGCCGCGCTGACGTTCGACAGCCTGACGCAGGCCTACTCGCGGCGCAGCATCCTGGACGAGCTGGAACGAGAGCTGCAACGCTGCGAGCGCACCGGCGGGAAGCTGGCGGTGCTGGTGCTGGACATCGATCATTTCAAATCCATCAACGACCGCTATGGGCACGCGGGCGGCGACACCGCGCTACGGCACTTCGCGCGCGTGGTGCAGAACGCGGTCCGGTCGAGCGACCGCTTCGGACGCATGGGCGGCGAGGAATTCGTGCTGCTGATGTACGACTGTGATCCGGCGAACGCGCTGGTGCAGGCGCAGCGCGTCTGCGACGCCTTGCGCGACATGCCGCTTTACCTGCAGGGGCTGGAAGTGCGGATGACCACGAGCGGGGGGCTGGCGTCCTATCAGCCCGGCGATAGCGCCGACGTGATCCTGGCGCGGGCCGACGTGGCGCTGTATCGGGCCAAGGAACAGGGGCGCGACCGGGTGGAAATGGCCTGGAGCGGCCGGGGGATGGTGCGGGCAGGCGGCGGCCACCCGGCCGCCGCCACGAATGCCCTGGAGGCCGAAGCCGCGGGCACTACGGCTTGAGGTGTTCCGTCAGGAACTTCTCCATGGCCTCGTAGAACTCGAACTTGTTCTCGTCGTTGTGAAAGCCGTGGCCTTCGTTGTCCTTGACCATGTATTCCACATCGACGCCGCGAGCCTTGAGCGCCGATACCATCTGATCGCTCTCGTCCTTGTTCACGCGCGGATCCTTGGCGCCCTGCGCCACGAATAGCGGCGTGCGGATCTTGTCCGCATGCAGCGCCGGCGACGTGGCGGTCAGGCGGTCGCGGTCCCGCACCGGGTCGCCCACCATGTCCTGCATCTTGTCCAGCATCGGCTTCCAGTAGGGCGGAATCGACTTCATGAACGTAAAGAGGTTGGACACGCCCACGTAGTCCACCGCCGCGGCGTACAGGTCCGGCGTGAAGGCCACGCCGGCCAGCGTGGCGTAGCCGCCGTAGCTGGCGCCATAGATGCCGATGCGCTTCGGATCGGCGATGCCTTGCTCGACCAGCCATTCGACGCCATCGGTGATGTCGTCCTGCATCTTCAGGCCCCATTGTCCGAAGCCCGCTTCCCAGAAGTCGCGACCGTAGCCGGTGGATCCGCGGAAGTTCATCTGCAGGACGCAGAATCCGCGGTTGGCCAGGAATTGCACTTCTGGGTTGTAGCCCCAGCCGTCGCGGGCCCAGGGGCCGCCGTGCGGGTTGACGACGCAAGCCAGGTTCTTGGGCGCGCGGCCCGCGGGCAGCGTCAGGTAGCCGTGAATGGTGCGGCCGTCGCGGCTTTGGTAGCTGATGGGCTGCACCCGCGACATATCGGCCTCGGGGATCGCCGGATTCAGGTCCGCCAGCTTGGTCAGCGTGCCGGCCACCGCGTCATAGATGTAGCGCGAGCCGGGCGTGCGGTCGTTGTAGGCGGCGACGATGAACTTGTTTTCGTCGCGGTTGCCGCCCTGCAGGACGACGTCGTAGCCTGGCAGGCGCTCGGCAAGGGTCTTGTAAAGCGCTTCGGTTTCGGCGTCGAAGAACTTGTACTGCGGTTTGTCGGTCTGGTAGGACGCGACGGTCAGCACGCGGCGCTTGCGCGAGAATGCCGCGCCGTCCAGGTCGACCGCGTCGGGCGTGAAGATGACGTCTTCAACGTCCGGCGTGGCCGGGTCGATGACGACCAGCGAAAGCTTGTCGCGGCCGCGGTTGCTGAGCGCGTAGAACTTCTTGTCGTCGAATGTGAAGAACGCGGGGCTGACGCTGGTGCGGTAGTCGGTGCTGATGAGGGGGCGGAAGTCGGAGGCTTCGTCGTCGCGGTAGAGCAGGGTGGTGTTCAGCCCGTCGCTGGCGACGGCGGCGCGCACCTTGCCGGCGTGGTCGGTCTGCCAGCCGACGATGTTGCCCGGGTTCTGCGCCACCAGCACGGCCGCGCCGGTGTGGACGTTGACGCGGTAGACGTCGAAGACTTCGGGGTCGCGCTGGTTGTGACTGATCAGCACATGGTCGGGATCGTCTTCCAGGTCGTCTTCGATGCCCGCGCGCACGCCCTCGTAGGGCGTCAGGTCGGTGATCGTGCCGGTCTTGGCATTGGCGGCCAGGACATGGAAGTTCTCGTCACCGCCAAAATCCTTCTGGTAGAGCACCACGTCCGCGCCCTTCCAGAAGTAGGCGCTGATGTCGCGAGCGGTCTCGCGGGTCAGTTGGCGGGGCTCGCCGACGAGCTCGCTGCCTTGCAGGGGCTGCACATAGATGTTCATGCGGGCCGGATTGCCGTCCACGCTGGTCGGCTGCATGAACGAGAGCGTCTGGCCGTCGTCCGAGAGCCGGAAAAAGCCGCGATCCGGGTTGCGGAAGAAATCTTTCAGGGGATAGGCGCGAGGAGGCGGCTGCGTGGCGCAGGCACCCAATGAGGCGCCGACAATGCCGGCCGCCAGGACGGTGCGCAGGAATGAGAACAAGGGAAACCTCCGTGATGTCGATCCGCGTTGCAATGGCCGGTCGATAATGCCATAGCCGCGCGAGGGGTGTCGAACCGGCCCTACTTATGCCGCCAGTCGGTTTGCGGGATAATCGCGGCAATTCTTCTGGAGATTTACATGTACAGGAATCTGGTCGCGGCCTCGGCGCTGGCCCTGGGGCTGGCCGGCTGCTCGCTCGGCATTTCGCCGGACAGCGCGTCGCCGCACAGTGAATTCAAGGCGCCGGTGGCGTTCAAGGACGCCTACGATGCGGTCATCCGCCAGTCCAACGCCTGCCTGCGTAGCACCGACAACGCCTACCGTGTCGTGTCCGACCTGAACGAAAGCGCGCAAACCGGTGTGGTGCGCGTGCTGGCGCCGTACTCCGATCGCGAAATGTCGCGCGTGGACCTGAAGTCGCTGGGCCCGAAGTCCACGGACGTGCGCATCGTGATGTGGGGCAAGGGCACGTGGGACGCCGCCGCGATGCGCGCCATGCAGGATTCCGTCTACTACGGGCTGGTGTCGTGCAGCACGTACATGCCGCTGGATCCGCGTCCGCCCGTCAAGCCGTCGCGCGACCTGCCCAGGTAGGACAGGCAGCCCGGTAAGGTCAGTCGCCGCCCGGACGGCGGCGGATGATCTTGAAGGTGGCGGTGGCGCGCGCGACAAGTTCGCCGTCAGCGCGGCGGATGTCGCCCTCGCAGAAGGCGATGGAGGCGCCGCGGCGCAGGCAGCGCGCCTCGATGACCAGATCGCCAGTGCCGGGCGACAGGAACGTGGTGTTCATGTCGATGGTGGCCATGCCTTCGGTGGCGTCAGCCGAGCCGCGGGCGGCGGCGCTCAGGGTGAAGTCCAGCACGCTCATCAGCGTGCCGCCGTGCACATCGCCGCGGCTGTTGGTCAAGTCTTCGCGCCACGGCAGCGTCGTGCGGGCGTAAGCGGGCGCGATGCTTTCCGGCACCAGGCCGATGAAACTCATGAAAGGAATGGTCAGGCCGAAGTAGTCGGTGTTGGCGCGGGCGGGTGCAGTCATGGATCCGTCGGGGGCAAGAAGGGATAGCGAATTGTCGCCGGTCATAATATATGTTTTTGCCACGGGATTGAGGCCATGACGGGGCAGGCGCCCGCGCAGTCCGCGCGCAAGATCGTGCATGTGGACATGGATGCTTTCTATGCGTCCGTGGAGCAGCGCGACAACCCCGACCTGCGAGGCAAGCCGGTGGTCGTGGCCTGGACGGGACCGCGCTCGGTGGTGTGCGCGGCCTCGTACGAGGCGCGGCGCTACGGCATCCATTCCGCCATGTCGGCCATCAAGGCCGAACGTCTTTGCCCGCACGCGATCTACGTGCCGCCCGATTTCAACCGCTACCGCGACGTGTCGCGCCAGGTGCGGCAGATATTCGCCCGCCATACCGATCTGATCGAACCCTTGTCGCTGGACGAGGCCTACCTGGACGTCACGGTCAACAAGTGCGGGCTGCCTTCGGCCACCGAGGTGGCGCAGGTGATCCGCCAGCAGATTCGCGAGGAAACCGGCCTGACCGCGTCGGCGGGCGTGGCGCCAAACAAGTTCCTGGCCAAGATCGCCTCGGACTGGAACAAGCCGGATGGGCTGTTCGTGGTGCGGCCGAGCAAGGTGCTAGCGTTTCTGGAGCCCTTGCCGGTGCGCAAGGTGCCGGGCGTGGGCAAGGTCACGCAGGCGCGGCTGGAGCAGCTTGGGATCCAGACGGTGGGCGACCTGGCGACGCACAGCGCGCAGGAACTTGAGCACTATTTCGGCCGCTACGGCAGGCGCCTGTATGAACTGGCGCGCGGCATCGACGAACGCGAGGTGCAGACGGACCAGCCGCTGCAGCAGGTGTCCGCGGAAACCACGTTTTCCAACGATGTCCGGCTGGACGCCGTGGGCGAAGCGCTGGACCGCATGGCGGAAAAGGTGTGGGATCAGGCGCTGAAGAAGGGCGCCTTGGGACGCACGGTGGTGCTCAAGCTGAAGACCGACCGCTTCCGCATCCTGACGCGCAGCCAGACCTGCGCGCAGCCGCCCGCATCCGCCCTGGAACTGGCCGCGCTGGCACGGCTGCTGTGCGAACGGGTCGAACTGCCGCCGGACACGCTGTACCGGCTGGCGGGAGTGGGGATGAGCAACTTCGCAGACCCGGCGGAGCAGTCGCGCCAGCCGGATCTGTTTGGGGGGGCGTTTTAGTTCGCGAGGCGGGCCTTGACCTGCTGCGACAGCGCGGTCATGTCGGCGCGGCCGGCCAGATTCTGCTTGAGGATTGCCATTACCTTGCCCATCGCGGGCGCGCCCGTCACGCCTTGCGCGGCCACTTCCGCCAGCGCGGCGTCGATGGCGGCGGCCACTTCCTCGGGCGTCGCGGCCTGGGGCAGGAATTCCTGCAGCACGGCGAGTTCGCCCTTTTCCTGCTCGGCGGTTTCCGTGCGGCCGGCCTGCTCGAACGCGGCGATCGACTCGCGGCGCTGCTTGACCTGCTTTTCGATGATGGCGGTGATTTCGGCGTCGGACAGATCGCGGCGTTCGTCCACTTCCTTCTGCTTGACGGCAGCCAGCAGGAATCGCAGCGTGGTCAGGCGCTCGGTGGCCTTGGCGCGCATCGCGTCCTTGACGGCGTCGGACAGGCGGGTCTTGAGCGTAGCAGTGCTCATCGGTAAACCTTTGTGGTGTTGCGGTAATCGGGAAGTGTAAACCGGGCCGGGGCGCACCGGGCGGCCCCGGCCCGTTGCGGTTACTTCACCGTGGCGAGGTCGCCGCGCAGCGCAACGCCTGCCACCATGGCGCCGGCGTGGCACTCGTAATCGGTGGTGCTGCGGTATTCGTTCTTGCGGTAGTAGCTGACGATATTGGTGACGGCATTGGCGCCGGCCTTCTTCGCGGCTTCATGCAGCGCGATCACGGCGGACTGAGCCACCCACACGCAAGCCTCTTCGTCCTTTTTGGCAAAGGCGTTCGTCTTGCGGTTGGTGACCACGCCGGCCTCCAGCACCTTGCCCTTGGGGCCCGTGCCGGCCAGGTAGAACTTGACGCTGCCGTCGATCTTGCCGGCATCCTGCGCGGCCTTGATGGCGGCCGCGAGGGGCAGATGGACGGTGCGATCCGCGGCCAGGACCGGGGCGGTCAGGGCAAACGACACGGCCAGCGCGCCAGCGAGCTTGCAATGGAGGGTCATGACTTGCATTCCTTGATGAGACGTTGGAAAAGCGGGAAAGCCGGACGAGCGGCGCTGGCCGGCGTCAGGGCCAGCGCTTGAAGATCAGGGACGTGTTGATGCCGCCGAACGCGAAGTTGTTGTTCATCACGTATTCGTTGCTCATGCGCCGGCCGTCTCCGTCCAGATAGTCGAGCTCGCCGCACAGCGGATCGACATTCTGCAGATTCAACGTGGGCGCGTACCAGTCGTTCCTGAGCATCTCGATGCTGAACCACGATTCCAGCGCGCCGCAGGCGCCCAGCGTGTGGCCCAGGTAGCTTTTCTGCGAACTGATCGGCATGCGGCTGCCAAAGAGGCCGGAAGTCGCCTGCGTTTCGGCCACGTCGCCTTGTTCGGTCGCGGTGCCGTGTCCATTCACGTAGCCGATCGCCTCGGGCGGAAGGCCGGCGTCGGCCAGCGCCATCTCCATCGCGATGCGCATGGTGGCCGCTTCGGGCCGGGTGATGTGCGTGCCGTCCGAATTGCTGCCAAAGCCCACGATCTCCGCGTGGATGTGCGCGCCGCGGGCCTGGGCGTGTTCCAGCGATTCCAGCACCAGCATGCCGCTGCCTTCACCGATGACCAGTCCGTCGCGGTCGCGGTCGTAGGGGCGGGGCGTCAGTTCCGGCGTGTCGTTCTTCTGGCTGGTTGCGTACAGCGCGTCGAACACCAGCGCCTCGCTGGGGCACAGTTCTTCGGCGCCGCCCGCCAGCATCAGGTCCTGGCGGCCGTAGCGGATGGCCTCGTAGGCGTAGCCGATGCCCTGGCTGCCGGACGTGCATGCGCTGGAGGTCGGGATGATCCGGCCCTTCAGTTCGAAGAAGATGCCGATGTTGGCCGCGGTGGTGTGCGGCATCATGCGCACGTAGGAATTGGCGTTCAGGTCATCCGTCACGCCGTTCAGCAGCATGTTGCCGAACGCGCGGATTTCCGCGGTGCTGCCCACCGACGATCCGCAGGCCACGCCCATGCGCCCGTCGGTGATGCTGCGCTCGCCCAGCAGGCCGGCGTCGGCCAGGGCGTTTTCGGCGGCGCGCACCGCCAGCTGCGAAACCCGGCCCATGCTGCGCAACTGCTTGCGCGTCCAGTGCTTGGGCGGCTGGAAGTTTTCGACCGGGCCGCCCAGGCGGGTGTTCAGTTCCGTGTAGCGCGACCAGTCGGGCATGACGCGAATGGCGCTGCGGCCCGCCTGGAAAGCCTGCTGGATGGCCTGCCATTCCGATCCCAGGGCGCTGATGCCGGCCATGCCGGTGACAACGACGCGTTTCATCAGCAAAGTCCTCCGTTTACGGCGATGACCTGGCGCGTGATGTACGCGGCGCCGGGCGACATCAGGAATGCCACCGTCGCGGCGACCTCTTCGGGCCGGCCCATGCGCTGCGCCGGGATGGCCTTCAGGATTTCCTCGACGGGCACCTGCTCGTCGATCATGTCCGTATCGATCAGACCGGGCGCCACGCAGTTCACGGTGATGTGGCGTTTGGCCAGTTCCACGGCCAGCGCCTTGGCGGCGCCGATGAGGCCGGCCTTGGAGGCGCTGTAGTTGACCTGTCCGCGGTTGCCGACCAATCCGGAGACCGAGGTCATGCACACCACGCGACCCGCCGCGCGGCGGCGGATCATGGGCATCGCCAGCGGGCTCATCACGTTGTAGAAACCGTCCAGGTTGGTCCGCAGCACCTGGTCCCAGTCGTCGCCCGTCAGGGCGGGGAACGCGCCATCGCGCGTCAGGCCGGCATTGAGCACCACGCCGTAATACGCGCCGTGCGCGTCGACGTCTGCCTGCAGCACCGCGGCGCACTGCGCGCGGTCGGCCACGTCGAATTGAAGGATGCGGGCCTGGCGGCCACGGGCCTGCACCTCGGCCTGGACGGCCTCGGCCTGCGCGCGCTGTTGGCGGCAATGCAGCACCAGATCGTGGCCCGCGTCGGCCAGGGCCAGCGCGATGGCGCGGCCGATGCCGCGGCTCGAGCCGGTGACGAGAATGGGGTCGGCGCTCATTGGGGGGCTTGTTCCTGCATAAGGGTGTTGGGGTCGCTGGGCTGATAGACGTTGAGGCGGGCTTGGGCCAGCACGCGCGCGCCCTCGCGCAGTTCGCATTCGAAGACGCTCATGCCGCTGGCGTCGATCAGGCCGCGTTCGACGTGGATGGTGAGGGCGGCGCCGGCGGGCAACGATGCGTCGTGGCATTCGTAGCGCCGCGTGCCAAGCAGGAAGCCGAGCTTGACGGCTTCGTTGGCCTGGCGGGCCTGGCAACCTGCCCAGGCGCCGACGGCCTGCGCCATCAGTTCCATGCCGAGCCAGGGTGGCAGGGAGCCGTCGGGCAGCGAGTAGGGGCCCGGCCGCACGACGGCCTGGGCGGTAAGGCTGTCCGCGTCATGGTGGGTGACCGCGTCGAGCAGGATCATGTCGCCCGCGTGCGGCAGCAGGCTGGCGATGGGCCACGTTGTCATGGCTGGCCTCCCAGCACCAGGCTGGCATTGTTGCCGCCGAAGGCGAACGAGTTGCTCATGGCGAGCCGCCGCCGGCCCGCCGGGTAGCGGTGCGCGGACGTGCTGAAGTCCAGCGCCGGCAGCGCCGGATCCGGTTGGCCATCCCAAACATGGGGCATCAGCGCGCCCTGGGTGTTGGCGGAGGACAGGGTGATCCAGGCCAGCGCGGCTTCCAGGGCGCCGGCCGCGCCCAGCGTGTGGCCGGTCAGCGCCTTGGTTGAAGCGCAGGGCACGCCGTTCGGAAACACTGCGTGCGTGGCGTGGCTTTCCATGGCGTCGTTGTGCGGCGTGCCGGTGCCGTGCAGATTGAGCCAGCCGATGCTGGCGGCATCCACGCCGGCCGATTGCAGCGCGGCCTGCATGGCCCGGCGCGCGCCTTCGCCGGTCGGGTCGGGCGCGGACATGTGCCAGGCGTCGGAGCTGGCGCCGCCGCCCAAGAGCGCCACGGCATTGGCATCGGCCGGATCGCGTTCCATCAGGAACAGCACGCCGGCTTCGCCGATGTTGATGCCGCGACGATGGGCCGAGAAGGGCGCGCACAGCGCTTCGTCGACGGCTTCGAGCGTCGCGAAGCCATTGATGGTCAGGCGGCAGAGCGTGTCGGCGCCGCCGCAGATCACTGCGTCGCACAGGCCCAGCTGCAGCAGCCTGCGCGCCGACAGCAGGGCGCGGGCGCTGGAGGTGCAGGCGGTGGACAGGGTGTAGGCCGGCCCCGTCACGCCCAGCCAGTCCGCAAGGAAGGCGGCGGGCGAGGACAGGGCCTGCCTGCGGTAGTCGTAGTCGTCCGGCCAGGCGCCGTGCGCGCGCAGATGGCGGAACGCGGGCGCATTGTCATTCACGCCGGACGTGCTGGTGCCCAGCACCACCGCGACCCGCGCGGCGCCGTGCCGGGCGATGGCGCCGCGCAGCCGGTCCTCGATCTGGAGGGCCGCCGCAAGCAGCAACTGGTTATTGCGGCTGTGGTGATGCGCGGGCATCTGCGGGGGCGCCGGCGGCAGCGCGGCGGTGACGGCGCCCAGCGTCAGCGTGCGGCCGTTCACCCAGCCGTCCTGGGCGCGCATGCCGCTCGTGTCGCCCGCGAAAGCGGCGCGGCCGACGGCGTCCACGCCAGCGCCCAGCGCGCAGACGATGCCGGGAGTGCCAAGCCAGGTCGTCATGGCTGCTCCTTCAGGGGGGTGATGCGCCACGTCACGCCGCTGGCGCTGCCGATCGACAACACCTGGTCTTGCGTGTCCGCGGGATAGGTGATCGTCCAGCGCACCTTGCCGCCGTCAAGCAGCAGGCGTTGCGTGGCGCCGCCTTGCGAGGCCGCGCGCCACGACGCCTGGCCGTAGGCCGCGTCAAGCTCGGCCTGCGGGGTCCAGGCAAACATCAGCGCCGCGAACAGATCGCGCGCCTGCGGGTTGGGCCGCATGAAACCATCGTTGCGCCATTGCCCGCGCTCCAGCATCTGCCGCGCCTGCGGCACGCCCATGGGGTCGAACAGCGACCACCGCAAGGCGGCGTCTTCGCGCTGGACCACCAGCAGCAGGTCCTGGGCGGGCTGGCCCGGCGCGGTCTGCACCACGTGCAACTGGCGCGGCAGCGAAAAACCGGCGTCGCGTGCGGGCAGGGGCGGCGCGCCCGCGCAGCCGGCCAGCGCCAGCAAGGCCAGCGTCATCGCCAGGGCGCGGCAGGCGGACAGGAAGGAGGCGGGATGGGCGGTCATGGCGGTTCAGGCGGGCTGGGCGAGCCTGTCGCCGCTGCGGCACAGCTCACTCAGCATGCGCAGGCGGCGATGCGGGTTGGCGACGAAGGGGTTGGTCGTGTCCCAGGCGTAGCCGGCCAGGATGGAGCTGATCATGCGGCGGATTTCTGGCTGCGCCTGCTGGTAGAAGACGACGTCCTGGAATTCGCCGGTGTACCAGCCCTGCACGTACGCGCGGAAGGTTTCCACGCCGATCATCAGCGGGTCGGCGAACTCGGCTTGCCAGTCCACCTGCGCGCCGCCCAATTGCCGGTGCAAGGCGTCCGCCGCCAGCTTGGACGAGCGCAGCGCGATGGTGACGCCGGACGAGAACACCGGATCCAGAAATTCCGCGGCGTTGCCCAATAGGGCGAAGCCGGGGCCGTGCAGGCGGGTGACGCTGGCGGAGTAACCGCCGATAGTGTTGGCCGGCGTGTCCCAGACGGCGTTCTTCAAGACGCGCTTCAGGTTGGGCGCGGCATCGGCCATGGCGCGCAACGTGGTCATCAGGTCCTCGCCGGGGCCGCCAAAAAGGTCATCGCCGCCCACCACGCCGAACGAGCAGCGGCCGTTGGAGAAGGGAATCAGCCAGTACCAGATGCCGCGCTGTTCAGGGTGAACCGTGATCAGGATCTTCTCCCGGTCAAAGCCGGGATCGTCGATACGGTCTTCGATGTGCGTGAAGATGGCCTTGCGGGGCGGCAGGCCGGAGGGGCGTTCCAGGTCCAGCAGACGTGCCAGCACGCGGCCGTAACCGCTGGCGTCCAGCACGAACTGGCTCTTGACCTGGTAGGCGGTGCCGTCCGCGCGGCGCACGTCCAGCAAGGGCCCGGCGCTGCCGAAGTCCGCGGCGGTGACTTCCTGCTGATAGCGCACCTCGACTCCCTGGCGCGCGGCATCGTCCGCCAGCACCTTGTCGAAGTGCGCGCGCTGCACCTGGAAGGTCGTGCCCGGCCCGGCGGTGAACTTGTCGCGGAAGTCGAAGAACGTGTAGGCGTCGCCGCAGGCGAACGCGGCGCCGTTCTTGACCTGGAAGCCCGCGGCCTGGACGGCAGGCAACATGCCGGCCTCTTCCACGAATTCCAGGCAATGCGCGAGCAGGCTTTCTCCGATGGAGAACCGGGGGAACTGCTGGCGCTCCAGCATGAGCACGTCGTGGCCCTGCCGCTTGAGCAGCGCCGCGGCAACCGCGCCGGCGGGGCCCGCCCCGATAACCACAACTTCCCGATGTTCCATGCTGGAGGTTTCCATGATTCCTTGGTGAAAGAGGCAGGTGTCAGGCCCGCCGGGGCGGCCCGACCCAGGGCGCCCACAGGAGCGAAAAGGCGACGCCCAGGGCCACCGCCAGCCCGAAGTTCGCGATGGCGGGCGTGTGGCTCAGGGCAAGCAGTCCGAAAGACAGCAGCGTCGTGACGGCGCCCAGCAGAATGCCGACGAGGCTGGCGGCGGCGCCAGCGACGCGCTCGTACATGAAGATGGCGTAGTCCACGCCGATGGCCGACACCAGCAGCAGGCCGAAGAGGCTGAAGAGCGTCAAGGGCTGGCCCAGGTAGCCCAGCGCGGCCAGGCTGCAGGCGGTGGCCGCCAGCGGCACGGCAAGGATGCGCCAGGTGGCGGCGCGTCCCATCGTCAGAAGCAGCAGCACGGCCGCGGCCACGTAGGACAGCAGCTTGAGTTCGGCGGCCTCGACCCGCGTGGCGGCGAACATGCGGTTCAACTCGCCGCTGCGGTCGACCAGCGTGACGCCCGGCGCGGCCTGCGCGATGGTTTGCAGCGCGGCCGGATCGGTCAGGCCCAGCAGCGAGATCATGCCGGCGTATTCGCCGTCGTGCTGGCCAAGCCACAGCGAGCGCCAGCGTTCGGCCTGCGGGCCTTGCAGCGCGCCGTCGATGGTGACGACCGGCAGCGCCGCCAGCGACTGCACCTCTTGCGTCACGGCCTCGAGCGGAATGCCGAGGTCCGTCATGGGTTTCCACACTTGCGGTTGTCCGGCCAGCTCGGCCAGGCGGCGCCCCAGGGCCTGCTGGTCGGCGGCGGGCGACACAAGCTGGCTGAGCGCGTTGTAGGTGGCCAGGCCGCCCCGCTGGACCAGCGTGTCGAGCGCTTGCGCGACCCGCGCCTGGCGGCGCAGCAGTTCGTCGGGATCGGGGGCGCGCACCAGAAAGAACTGGCTCGTGGGCACGAAACCGGTGATCTCGCCGATCTGCCTGGCCTGCTGCATCAGCGGCGCCGGCAGGCTCAGCCATTGACGCAGATCGTCCTGGATGCCCAGCCGAGCGATGCCGCCCGCCGTCACCGCCACCAGGACGGCCGCGCCGGCCCACAGAACGCCGCGCCGGGCGCCCAGCCGTTCGCGCGTGGCGAGCGCGACCTGGGCAAAGTGAAGCAGCGGCAGCCAGGGGCGCGGCTGCCAGCCCCGCATCCACGCCGGAAGCTGGCACACGGTGCAGGCATACGCGCCAAGCAGGCCGGCCGCCGAGAATACGGCGGTCTGGGTCAGCGCCGGAAACGGCGTGAACGCCAGCGCGACATAGCCCACCAGACTGGCGGCCAGGCTGATCGTCAGGCCGGGCAGCACGCGGCGCAGCGCGGGCCACGCTTGCCAGTCCGGCATGCCGAAGCGCTTGCCCAGCCAGTGCATGGGAAAGTCGACCGCCACCCCGATCAGGCTGGCGCCGATGACCAGCGTCAGGACGTGGATCGAGCCAAACACCGCGACGCACGCGACCGCGCCGGTCACAAGGCCCACGGCCACCGGCACGAAGGCCAGCAGCACGCGCCAGCGGCGCAGCGCCAGCAACAGGACGAGCACGATGCCGATCGTGGCGCCGGACCCGATCCAGCTGCTTTCGGCGACCGCCTGCGCCTTGCCGGCGGCGGCGTACAGCGCGCCGCCCGCCACCAGCATCTGGGCGCCGCCGGCCTGCAGGGCCTCACGGTCCTTGGCGATCTGCGTGGCGATGCGTTGCGGCGCATCGGCGTCGAACGCGTCGCCGCGCGTCTCGGCGCGCACGAGCACCCAGCGTTTGCCGTTCTGCTGCGCCTGCAGCGTGCCCGAGCCCATGTCGTAATGCACAGGTCCGCCGGGCGTGAGCGATTGCTCGGCGCGGCGCGTGAGCCCCAGCCAGTCTTGATCGGCGGGCACGAGCCCCGACGAGGAGAACGGATCGGATAGCTCGCGCGCGCGGCGCTGTGCGAATGCGGCGGGATCCGTCTCAAGCAGTCGGCGGTCCGCCAGCGGCAGCATCGCCAGGCGGCCGGCCAGCAGTTGTTCGCGCAAGGCGGCCAGGTCCACATTGACTTCCACCTGCACGGCCGAAAAGAGGCCGCTGTCCGACCAGCGCTTGGCAAGCAAGCGTGCCGGCTGCGCGGGGTCGGCGCCATCCGGGGCAGACACCAGCGCGATGAGCTGGCGCGACAGCGGTTCCTGGATGCGGGACTCGGCCAGTTGGCGCGTGGCGTCACTGGCGCTTTGCGGCACCAGCTCCATCAGGTTGGCAGACACCGGCCAGCCATTGCGGCATTGCCAGGCGCCGGCAAGCAGCACCAGCAGCAGCCCCAGCTTGAAGAGGCGGGGCAGCCAGCGTTCAGTCCGAGAATGCACGCTGTTCCTCGGGCGTGAGCGCATCGGCCGCAACCGCGCCCGTCATCTGCAGGACGCTGCGGTCGCCTTGCGTCTCGCGCAATTCGATGCGATCGACCAGCGCGCCGCCGTCGATCTGGATCGTGCTGAAGATCTGCTTGAGCAGCGCCGACCGCGGCGTCAGCGTCAGTTTCCAGGCGGTCGCCTCGCCCGTCAGCGCCAGGTCGAAGTTCTCTTCGAGCCCGCGCGTGTCGCCGGCCAGGACTGACAGGAACAGCTGGTTCTCACGTCCCGCGCCGGTGTGCTGAGGCAGCGCCTGCCAGGCGCCCGATTCGTCGCGGCGCGCGATGCCGTCGGCGTTGATGCGCAGGTCCTGGGCGATGGGCGTACGCAAGAGCCACAGCAGGCCCTTGCCCGCCGCCAGCGTGAAGTCGCCCCGGCTGGTCAGGGGTTGGGGCAGCGACCGCAGGAATTTCTGCTGGACGAATTGGCCGCGCACGATCGGCGTGGCGCGCAGTTGCTGTTGCAGGGCGTTCAGGTCGAACGCCTGGGCGCTCAAGGGCAGCAGCGCCATCGCCAGCAGAAAGAGAAATCGGATCAGGCGCATGTCGCGGTCTCCTGGGATTGAAGGGCGCGTTGGACCGCGTCAACGAAGACGGTGGGTGAGGTCAGCTGCATTTCGCGGCTGGCCAGGCAAACGGCGACCTGTTCGGAGGTGGCCCGGGTGAGCCGCTGGCCCGTGGCCGCGTCCTGGATCAGGTAGTTGATCTTGAGGCGGTGCTCCCATTCGACCAGTTCGGCGCGCACGACCAGGCGTTGGCCGAACTGCGCGGGCTGGGCGTAGCGCAGATGCAAGTCGATCACCGGCCAGGCGTAGCCGCTTGCCCGCATCGCGTCGTAGTTGTGGCCGATCCGGTCCAGGAGCTCGCAGCGCGCCTGCTCCAGATATTTGACGTAGTGGCCATGCCATACGACGTTGATCGAATCGACATCGAAGAAGGGCACACGGATTTCGACTTGCGCGCCGATCGCGCCACGTTTACGCATCGTCTTTCCAGAAGGGGTAGAAGTTGAACCACTGCAACGGCGCTTCGCGGCAATGCGCGGCCAGACGGTCGGCATAGCGCTGGGTCCAGACGGCGATCTGCGCCTGCCGGGTCGCGCGCGTCCATTCGACGCGCTCGGTCAGGCGCTCCATCGAGACGCGATAGCGGCCGCCGTGGCGGGTGCAGCGCAGCAGGTTCACGGGGCAGCCCAAGAGGCCCGCCAGAAGCCACGGGCCCTGGGGGAACAGGGCGGTGGCGCCCAGGAATCGCACGGGCACCGTTCGGTCGCCGCGCAGCGGTACACGGTCGCCGGCGATGGCAAGCCATTCCCCGCGCTGAAGGCGCTCGGCCAGATCCAGCATGACGGCGGCATCCAGCTCGCTGACCTGGATCATGCGCAGCCCGCCGCCGGCCTCGTCGAGCAGGCGGTTGAAGTTCACGGCGTGCTTGCTGTGCACCAGCACATTGAGCCGCAGCGCGCCGGTCTGCTCCGCAAGCGCGCGGCAGATTTCGAGATTGCCCAGGTGCGAGCCCACCAGGATCTGTCCGCGGCCGTGGCCCATCTGGCCATGCAGGCCGTCCGGGTCCGCGATATCCAGGCGCGCCATCGTGATCTTGCCCTGCCACACGTCCAGCTTGTCCAGAATGGCGGTGGCGAAGGCGAGGTACTGGCGGTACACGGGCAGGGCGCGCGGCAGCGGCGCGGCCAGTTCGCCGGAGGCCGCCACGCGAGACTGGTACACCGCGATCGCGCGCCGCGCGCGGGCGCCAAACGCGTAGAAGTACAGCACCACCACCCAGACCACGGGGGCGACCACGCGCCGTCCCAGCCTGCGCGCGGCCCAGGCCGTCAGGCGCATCAGCACGGGGCTGCCGCGTTCGCGCTGCCCGGCCCAATGCGGATCGGCCACGCTCATGGCTGGGCGCTCCGGGACAGGCGGCGCCACAACAGCGCCGGCGACCGGGCCAGCATGCCGAAGAACAGGCGCGCGTGCATGCGGCTGATCAGCACGTTGTCTTGCAGGCCCTTGAAATGCGAAATGCCGCCCTCGGGGTAGACCACGCGCGTCGGCAGCCAGGCCATGCGCACGCCGCGCCAGTGCAGCCGCACCAGGACAGCAATGTCGAAATCCATGCGTTGGCCGACGTGGGCGCCGTCGATCACCGGCAGGACGGCTGCAAGCGGGTAGACACGAAACCCGCACATGGCGTCGGGGATGTCGAGCGACAGGGTGTTGATCCAGACCCATACGCGGGTCAGCCAGCGGCCGTAGAGACGGCTGCGCGGCACGTCGTCGCCGTACACGGGCGCGCCGCAGATCACGGCGTCCGGCTGCTCGCGCGAGGCTTGCGCGAATAGCGGGATGTCTTGCAGCGCATGCTGGCCGTCGGCGTCCACCTGCAGGGCATGCGTGTATCCCAACGCCAACGCGGCCCGCAAGCCATCCTGCACTGCGGCGCCCTTGCCGCCGTTGACGGCGCGGCGCACCAGCTGGGTGTCGGGCCGTTCAGCCAAGGCGTCCAGCACGCCGGCGCACGCGGGCGCGGAGCCGTCGTCCACCAGGACGCAAGGCAGGCCTTGCGCGGCAAGCTGCGCGACGACCGCGGCGACCGTGCCGCCGTGGTTGTACACGGGCACGACCGCGCACAGCTTATGCGGCGTCATGGCTTGCTCCGTGGAGAATGCGCCCGGACGAGCACGGTGCGTCATTCACCGTGAACGTGAAGTAGAGCTTCTGTTTGGCGGTATCCCATTTCAGCGTCAGGACTGCGGCGTCGCCCGGACGCAGCAGGCGCTGGAACTTCAGCGCTTCCATGCCCGCAAAGTTCAGGCTCGGGAGCAGGTCACGCTGGGCAAGCGACATGGCCCAGCTGATCTGCGCCACGCCCGGCACGACCGGCGCCGCGGGAAAGTGTCCGCTGAAGTAAGCCAGGTCGTAGGGAATGTCCAGCGTATAGCGGCGTTCGTTGTCCGGTTGTCCGGGCAGGCCAGCCGGGATGGCGGCGGGCGCCACGGGGCGCGGGCCGGCCGCGGCCTCGAAGTCGGCTTGCGGCAGTTTGCCTTGGGCGTTGGCGGGCAAGTGGGGCAGCAGCCGCCAGGTGCGCGGAATCGCCAGCGATTCGAAGCGGGCGGCCAGATGGCTCCGCAGCGCGTCCACCACGGCTTTTCGGCCCTGGTTGCGCAGTGCATGCAGGCCGTGGGCCGACAGCGCAACGAGCGCGGCCAGGCGCGTGGCGCCGGCGGCCTTGCCGAGCCGGACGTCGGTCGCGAAGGCATGTTCCATCAGCGCGTGTTCGATCATGGGCAGCGATACGCGCTTGTCTTCGATCTTCATGATGCGGTCCAGCCTGCCGAGCAGCCGGAAACCAGTCGCAGTGAGCTCGGCGCCATCGGCGGTCTGCGCCTCGCTGGACTGCACCCAGGGCGACGACACGCGCAGCGCGCCTGCGTCGTTCAGGTCGACGCTGACGCCCGGCAGCGGCTGCCAGTCGGTGTCGCCGGTGCGCCAGGCGACCGCGCCCGTTTCAGAACTGCCGTAGATCTCGGTGGGGCGCAGTCCGAGCGAGCGTTCGATGTCGTCGGATACGTCAAGCGGCAGCGCGCCGCCCGACGAATGGATGCGCGTCAGCCGCCCGCGCAGTTGCGCCGCGTCCAGTCGCTGGCCCAGCCGGCGCAACAGCGCGGGGCTGGCGATCCAGGCGAATGTGGGAAAACGCAGGCTGGCCTGTTGCAGGTCTTCGGGGTACAGCCGCTGGCGGCGGTCGATCTGGCGGCCCGCGCAAAGCGGCCACAGCACGCGAAAAGGCAGGCCATACATATGCTGGGCGGACACGCTGCCCAGCACCGGTGTCTGCGTGTCGGGCCATTGCCGCTGCAAGGCGTCGATCTCCGCCGCAAGCTGGCGCCATTGCTTGACGATATGCTTGGGCGCGCCGCTGGACCCCGAGGTGCACAGCACCAGCGTCACCGATGCATCCAGTTCGGCCGGCGCGAGCGGCGGCTGGTCCAGCAGGTCCGCCAGCCGCCATTGCCGCGCGGCAGGCACGGGCAGATCGGTGTCGGTCAGCCACGCATCGACCGTGCCGTCCAGGCCGTTGCAGGTCTGGCCCTGGTTGTCTCCGGGCAGGACGGCCACGACGCCCGCGCGCCAGCACGCGAACAGCGCGCAGGCCAGTTCCACCGCGTCGTCGAACCACAGCGCGGCGCGCCGCACCGAGCGCGCGCGCAACGTGCCCGCGATGGACAGGGCGTTCCGGGCAAAGTCCTTATGGGTGATCGCCGGGCCATCCGCGATTGAGGCGTCCATGCCGCCAGGGGCGGGCATCAGCAGGCGGGGCAGGGGCGTCCAGGCCATGGCTCAGGCGGCCTTGGCGGCGGCGGGGCGCACCAGCCACTCGCCGGCGGCCATCATGCCCATCAACACGTAGCTGGCGCAGCCGTTGTAGGCCAGCCACCAGCTCCACGGCGCCCAGGCGGCCAGCGCGGCGGCGATCGCGCCGTTAAAGGCGAAAAACACGCACCAGGCCCGCGTCACGTTGCGGGTGTAGCGCACGCCCTCGGGCGGCAGATCGGGGTGGCGCAGGCGCGCCAGGCGTTCCACCACGGGTTGTCCGGCGCGCAGGCTCATGCCGAAAATGGCCAGCATCATGGCGTTGACCAGCACGGGATACCAGCGCAGCCAGCTCTCGGAATTGGTTACCGCCAGGATCAGGCAGAAGACTAGTGCGGCGGCGGGCAGCAGCTTGTCGCCGGGCTGCGCGGCGCGCGCGGTCAGGCCGCGGGCCAGCCACAACAGGGCAAGCGGCAGGGCCAGCCAGGCGGCGTTCACGCGTCCCAGCATCGCGTACACGACGAAGGGGTAAGCCACGGCGGCGGCGGCCAAGGCGGCCGCAACGCCACGGTTCATGCGGCGGGGTCCTGCTTTTGCCACATGGCCTGCACGACGTCTTCGACGGTGCGGACCGTGCGGAAGTCGTTGGCGTCCAGCTTGCGGCCGGTCTGGCGGCGCACGTGGTCGATCAGGTCGATCGCGTCGATGCTGTCGATTTCCAGATCGGTGTACAAATGCGCGTCGGGCGTGATCCGTTCCGGTTCGATTTCGAACAGTTCGACGAGGGCGCCGCGCAGCGTGTTGAAGATTTCGTCGCGGGTGTGCATGGTGACTCCGTATGCGTCAGTCGCGGCGTTGCGCAGTGACAAATGCCGCCAGGCTGGCAATGCTGGCGAAATGCTCGCGCATGTTGCGCGTTTCGGGATCGATGGTGATGGCGTAGCGCTTTTGCAGCGCCAGGCCCAGCTCCAGCGCGTCGACCGAATCCAGGCCCAGTCCGTCTCCAAACAGCGCGGCTTCGCGGTCGATGTCGTCGGGCGTTATGTCTTCGAGCCCGAGGGACTCGATGACGAGCGTCTTGAGCTCAAGTTCCAGTTGATTCATCCAGCTTTGACTCCACTTGCGCCGTCGTGGACGGCGGCGCGTTCATTGGGGCGCCGTCCGGCGCGCGGGGCGCCAGCTTGGCTTCGAAATAGGCGTGCAGGTAGGCATTCATCTTGCGGCCGGCGATCGGCAGCGGATGCGCCTGGCTCCAGGTCGCCGGGTCGATGTCTTCACCGACCTCGATGACATAGCGCATGCGCGACGGCGGAATCCGGTACCAGGGCTCGCCCTTGGTCAGGCTGCGCGGGTTCATCCGGATCACGACCGGCGTCACGACCCGCGCGCCGCGCAGCGCAATGGCGCATGCGCCGCGATGAAACTGCGGCATGGCGTCCGGCGGCGTGCGCGTGCCTTCCGGAAAGACGATCAGCGTTTCGCCATTGCGCAGCACATCAGCCGCGCGGTCGAACATGTCGAAGCTTTCGTCATTGGTGATGTATCCGGCATTGGCGACGGGGCCGCGGGTGAAGGGATTCGTGGCAAGACCATGCTTGACGATGCAGTTGGCGTTCTTGACGTGCCCGACCAGGAACACCACATCCAGCAGCGACGGGTGGTTGGCAAGAATCATCTGGCCCGGCCGGCCCAGGCGGTCGGCGCCCTTGAATTCCACAGTCAGGATGCCCACGCGCACCATGAACCGGATGAACAGCCTGAAGGTGCCATTCAATGCCCAGCGGGCCCGGCGTTGGCGGTCCTGGCGGTCGCCCGGCAGCAGGCGCTGGGGCGGAAACACCATCAGGCGCAGCAGCACGCCGCCCACCCCGAACATGGTGAAGGCCATGCCGGTGGCGACCAGGCGCCAAAGCCAGAAATCTTGACGAACTTGAGCCGGGGAGGTCATGCGTTACGTGTCCAGGTCCATTGGCGGCTGCAGTTGGCGTGCCGCCAGCTTGGGGTCTGCAGCGTCAGGTGGCGCACCAGATTCAGCGGATTGGGCCAGACTTGCGGCGGCGCATCGCCGTCGCCAGCCGGACCCATCGAGAGCGCCCAGTCCGTGCCCGGGCACAGGCGGAACGCGGCGGCGTAGGAAAACGGCGCGTCGGCCACCCAGGGTGCGTACGGGTGCGGCGGCACTTCCTCGGCCAGCACCACCAGCACGTTGTCATGCCCCTGGCCGAACAGCAGCGCGGCTTCGAGGAAGGCGTGCTCCAGGCCATCGTCCTCGACGGACAGCGCCACGGACTCGGCCGTTTCGCGGCGTATGATCGACCATTGCGCGGCTATCGCGTTGTGCACCGACAGGCCAAATGCCGTGGGCGAAAGCGGCTCGTCCGCCGCCAGCGACTCAAGCAGTCCGAAGTTGCGCGTGGTTTCTCCGTGCCGCGAGGCGAATACGAACGGCATGTCCGGGTATCCGTCGGCAAGCGGCCACGCGCACGCGAACACCCCGCGAGCCAGAGGGCTGAGGCGGCGGCGCTGCATGGGGGGCAAGAAGTCGAGGCGGGCGGCGGCCTGATCTCCGAGGGGGCAATACGGGTGTTCCGCCCAGTGCTGCCAACTGCTCGGGTCTTGAAATCCTGGTGTCCAACCTTGCCAATGCGCGATGGAGAACGTCAACATAGCGCGCGATTCTACTATGGCAAACTCGGCTCAAACTGTTTTGAATAGTTACACATCACACAAATTGGCTTAGATTTCTCGCATTATTTTCTAAATAGTTACGTTCTCCGTTGGATATTCAGGAACTTTTAATCTGGTGGGCGGATCAAAGCGCCGCCTCTCTATATAGCCCCGAGCAGCTGTCCGCCGAAGACGCTGCCCGAGCGGCTGCGATCCGCAGCGGCAAGGCACTGCGCGACTGGAAGGCCAGCCGCGCGCTGTTGCATGACGTGCGCAGCCGCCAGCCCGATTCCCGCCCGGCCTCGCTCAGCCACAGCAACGGTCACGCCATCGTGGCCACCGCCCCGTCCGGCTGGAAAGTCGGCGCCGACCTCGAGGCAATCTCCCCGCGTGACGTGCAGGGGCTGGCCCAGTGGGTGTGTTCGGCCGCCGAACGCGACCTGTTGGCGGGGCTGCCCGACGAGGCGCGCCTGCTCCGCTTCTACCAGCTATGGACATTGAAAGAGGCCTTCATCAAGGCCGCGGGTCTGGATTTTCCGGCTGACATGGCATCGGTGGGCTTGTGTCCGGCGCCGTCGGGTTTGGCGCTGCGCCCGCCGCCGGGACGCTGGCGGGCCTGTTCCTATCGGGTGGGCGCCGGCTGGATGGCCTCGGTGGTATGGCAGGCCCCTGAAGGATCAGCAGGGGACTTGGCGCAACCCGCGTGGACCGGCGCGGCCGGCTGTCAGTTGCCGGCTGTCTTGATACAAGGTAGTTGGCCGCCCGATACGACTTGAAACCGCCCTGACGTTTCGCGGCTCGCATTTAAAGATGTATTATGAATATATGTTTAAAGGCGATCCTGTTCGCCATTCAAGGAGCAGTTGATGTTGAGCCCCCAAATCCGCGAGCTGGTCAAAGCCACGGCCCCCGTCCTGAAGGTCCATGGCGTCGCCTTGACCAAGCACTTTTACGCGCGCATGTTCCAGCACAACCCGGAACTCAAGCACGTGTTCAACCAGGCCCACCAGGCGGGCGGCGCGCAGCAGCACGCGCTGGCCGGCGCGGTCACCGCCTATGCCGAGCACATCGACGATCCCTCGGTGTTGATGCCGGTTGTGACGCGGATCGTGCACAAGCATGTCAGCCTGGGCATCCGGCCTGAGCATTACGCCATCGTGGGCAAGCATCTTCTGGCTTCCATTCGTGAGGTGCTGGGCGAAGCCGCCACCGACGAACTGGTGGACGCGTGGGCCGCGGCGTACGGCCAACTGGCCGACCTGCTGATCGCCGAAGAGGCCCGTCTGTATGCGGAATCGGCCAACAAGCCCGGCGGCTGGACCGGCTGGCGCGCGTTCCGCGTCGTGGGCAAGCAGCCCGAAAGCGCCGAAATCACCTCGTTCTACCTCGCCCCGGCCGACGGCGGCACGGTCCCGGCTTACCGGCCCGGCCAGTATGTGTCCGTGCGCGTGTTCGTGCCGGAACTGGGCCTGATGCAGCCGCGCCAATACAGCCTGTCGGACGCGCCCGGCCAGGATCGCCTGCGCATATCCGTCAAGCGCGAACCGGCGGGCGACCAGACGCCGGCGGGCCGCGTGTCCAACGCGCTGCATGACCGCCTGGAAGAAGGCGGCGTGCTGGACGTCGCGCCGCCGCAGGGCGATTTCCACCTGCGCGAGGATGGCGATGCGCCCGTCGTGCTGCTGAGCGGCGGCGTGGGTCTCACGCCCATGGTGTCGATCCTGAACCATCTGGTGCATGCCAATGACGCGCGCCAGATCCGCTTCGTGCACGGCTGCCGCAATCGTTCGGTGCACGCCATGCGCGACCACGTGAACGACATCGCAGCAAAGCGCGCCAACGTGCGCAAGGCGGTGTTCTACGAAGAGGTGGGCCACGGCGACCAGGCCGGCCGCGACTACGATCACCAGGGGCGCGTCGATCTGCTCGCCATTCGCGACGAGGCCATCGTGCCGGGCGCGGACTACTACTTGTGTGGCCCGGCGGCCTTCATGCGTGCGCAGCGCGAGGCGTTGCTGGGGCTGGGCGTGACCGAAGACCGCATCCACGCCGAGGCCTTCGGCACCGGCGGCGTCGCCGGCTGACCGGTGTATCCTGGCGGCCCGACGTTTCCGGGCCGCCCGGCCCCCATGTCCTGTCCACCATGCAACTGAACCGATTCACCGACTTCGGCCTGCGCGTCCTGATGTATCTGACGCAATGCCGCGACCGGTCCGCAGCCGTCACGATCCCCGAGATCGCGGACCGCTTTGGCCTGTCGCGCAATCACCTGGTGAAAGTCGTGCATTTCATGTCGCAGCGCGGCTGGGTCAGCACCACGCGCGGCAAGGGGGGCGGGCTGAGCCTTGCCCGTCCCGCCACGGAATACCGCGTCGGCGACCTGGTGCGCGAGCTCGAGCAGCAGGGCCCCCTCATCGATTGCCGCGAACCTCCGTGCGCGCTGGACGGCGTGTGCCGGCTGTCGGGCGTGCTGGCGCAGACGCTGCAGGCCTTCTACGACACCCTCAATAACTACACGCTGGCCGATCTGGTCCGGGAACCGACCGCCGCCGCGATCATCAAGCTGCACCGCGTCGCCTGAATCGGGGACATGATGTTTGGTTATGGCCCCTGCGGCGTTTGGCATTTGCCGGCGCGGGGGCGGCCGTTACAAAATGGCCGTGTTCGCGGTCTACTTGGATAACGGTATGCGCGTTTGCGTAATTGGCGCCGGCGTCGTCGGTGTGACGTCGGCCTATTTCCTGGCGCGCCAGGGTCATGACGTGGTGCTGGTCGACAGCCAGCCCCGCCCGGCGGAAGTCTCCAGCTATGCCAATGGCGGTCAGCTCAGCTACAGCTATGTGGCACCGCTGGCCGGGCCCGGCGTGCTGCCCAGCGTGCCGGGCTGGCTGCTGCGCCATGATTCGCCGCTGCGGTTCCGGCCCCGCCTGGACCCGCATCAGTGGCGCTGGTGCCTGCAATTTGCGCTGGCCTGCCGCGCCTCGGTCGCCAAGGCGTCCACCGCCCAGATGCTGACGCTGTCCTATCTCAGCCGCGATGTCATGCACTCGCTGCTGGAACAGGAAGACCTGGCGTTCGGCCACCTGAAGAACGGCAAGCTCATCGCCTACCGCAGCCCCGACCTGCTCGAAAAGGCGCGCGCGCTGGTGGCGTACCAGGCGGCGCACGGCGCGGACCAGCAGGTGCTCGATGCCGCCCAGACCGTGGCGCGCGAACCGGCGCTGGCCGGCATGGGCACAAGCCTGGCGGGCGCCATCTATACCCCCAGCGAAGAAGCCGGCGACTGCCGCCAGTTCACCGAAGCGCTGTTCGACCGCCTGCAAGGCCTGGCCAACGTGCAGTGCGCCATGTCCAACCCGGTGTCCGGCCTGCAGCGCGAAGGCCGCCGCATCGTCGCGGTCAACACGCGCGACGGCGACATCGGCGCCGACGCCGTCGTGCTGGCCACGGGCATCGGCACCCGCGCCTTGCTTGGGCCCCTGGGCCACGACGTGCCGCTGTATCCCCTGAAGGGCTACAGCCTGACCGTGCCGTTGGCAGACGACGACACCGTGGCGCCGCGCATCAGCGTGACCGACTACGAACGGCGCATCGTCTACGCCCGGGTCGGCGGCGTGCTGCGGATCGCGGCCATGGTGGACATCGGCAGCAACAACGCCGACATCGACCCCGCTCGCGTCGGCCTTCTGAAAAAACAGGTGCTCGAAGCCTTCCCGCAGCTGGACCTGCGCCAGGCCATTCCATGGGCGGGCCTGCGTCCGGCCACGCCGACCGGAAAGCCGCTGATCGGCCGTAGCCCGGCAGCCGACAATTTGTGGCTGAACGTGGGGCAGGGGGCGTTGGGGTTCACCTTGGCCTGCGGAAGCGCGGCGTTGCTGACGGCGCAAATGGGCGGCCTGGAGCTGCCGTTGGATCCGGCGCCGTTCAAGCCCTGAATCCTGAACCCCGCAGCGTGAACCCAGCGCCCGCAGGGGCAATGTCCATTTTGCGATAGCGCGTGCCATTTCGTCGGCAGACGGGCTGGCGCAGGCTCAATAGGATGGCGGTCACTCCTTCGCGACACCGCATTTCGGCGGACGCGAAGGAGCCGATCCCTCCTTCGAGCGCCTGACCATGTCCTATCTGTTTCCGTTGTTCGCCATCCTGTTCTGGGCGGGCAACGTCATCGTCTCCAAGATGGCCGCCAGCGCCATCTCTCCCACCGCCATCACCTTCTACCGCCTGCTGCTGGCGCTGTTCCTCATGGGGCTGTTCACGGCCCGTCCCGCGTGGCGCAATCGCAGCGTCATCCTGCGGCACTGGCCGAAGCTGGCGCTGTATGGCGCGCTGTCCTCGGCGGTTTTCCAGGCGCTGTCGTACCGGGCGGCCGAAACCACCACCGCCACCAACATGGCCATCCTGACGGCACTGATTCCGCTGCTCAGCATGCTGGGCAGCGTCGTGATCCTGCGCGATCCGCTGACGCTCGGCATGGCCGCGGGCGGGGCGTTGTCCTTTCTGGGACTCTTGTACCTGGTGGGGCAGGGCGACATGCTGAGCGTGTTCCAGCATGGCGTGCATGTGGGCGACGGCCTGATGCTGCTGGCCGCGTTGTCGTATGCGCTGTACGGCGTGCTGCTGCGCCACTGGAAGGTGCCGGTGCCCGCCTGGCAGTCCACCTTCGTGCAGTCGATTTTTGCGCTGATCTACATGCTTCCGCTTTACCTGCGGGTGCCGGCCGCCCAGGCCGCGCTGGACACCAATACCATTCCGCTGATCCTGTACGCCGGCATTTTCTCGTCGGTGCTGCTGTCGTACCTGTGGATCGAAGGCGTGCACCGCTTGGGCCCGAACCGCTGCAGCATCTTCATCAACCTGTTGCCGCTCTTCACCGCGCTGGCCGCTTTCGTGATGCTGCGCGAGCACCTGCAGCGCTATCACGTCCTGGGCGGCGCGGTCACGCTGGCGGGCGTGCTGCTGGCGCAGACTGTGCAGCGGCCGCTGTTTGGCGCCGGGCGCGCGCTGGCGGCCGGCAAGGCGTAGCCTCGCCGTTCACGGGCGTTCAAGACAGGCGCCCGCCGCCGACGCATAGTGGCCGCTTTGCGCGGTGAGGCGATGAGCATTTTTCAAAAGACCACAATTGCGCTGGCCCGGAGCCCGGCGGTCGGGCAGGCGATGCGGGCGATGGCCGCCCGGACCTCGCTGGCGCGCCGGTTCGTCGGCGGCGCCAGCATGGAGGAAGCCGTGCGCACCGCCGTGAGACTGCGCGAGGCGCACGGCATTCGCGCGTCGCTCTTCTATCTGGGCGAGTACGTGGCGGATCGCGCCGCCATCGACCACAACGTCGGGCAAGCCATCGACGCCTGCCGGGCACTGGCCGACGCGGGCCTGGACGTGCATGTCTCCGTCGACCCCACGGCCATCGGCTACATGCACGCCGATGCCCTGGGCGAGGAAAACGCGCGCCGTATCGGCAGGGCGGTGCAGGCCGCCTCGGGCACGGGGCGGGACTGGCTGGTGCTGGACATGGAAGATTCCGGCATCCGCGACCGCACGTGCGCGCTGCATCGGACACTGCTGGCCGAGGGCCTGCCGGCGGGCCTTACGCTGCAGGCGCGCCGCCGGCGCACGCCCGAGGATCTGGCCTGGGCGATCCGGCAGCGCACATCGCTGCGGCTGGTGAAAGGCGCTTTCCCAGAGCGCGCGCTGGACCACGCCGGGCGCGCGCGCATCGACCAGGCCTATCTGGACGCGGCGTCGATCATGTTGTCGCGCGAGGCCCGCGAATCGGGCTTTTACCCGGTGTTCGGCACGCATGACGACCGGCTGGCCGGGGCCATCGTCGATCTGGCGCGCGAGCGCGGCTGGCCCGCCGAGGGATTTGAATTCGAAATGCTCTACGGCGTGCGTCCGGACTGGCAGATTGCGCTGCGCGGATTGGGCTATAACGTCAGGGTTTATCTTCCGTTCGGCGCGGACTGGTGGCCGTATGCCATCCGCCGCGTCGGCGAGAATCCTCGCAATGCGTGGCTCCTGGCCCGTTCGCTGACATCGGACGGGCATTACTTCGGATAGCCGCGACTGGCTGGCGCAACATGGCGGTTTCTCAACACATCTGGCATTGCGGCGCGGGATTGCCCGGCGACGTGCTGATCGCGGACCTGCGCGCCTACCGGTACGCGCCGCATTTTCACGACGCCTGGTCCATCGGCGCCATCGAGCACGGCCGGTGCGACTTCACCGTGCAGGGCGAAGCCCACGCCGCCTGCGCGGGCGAACTGGTGGTGATCGCGCCGGGACAGGTGCACACGGGGGGCACGGCCGCCGGACCGCTCGCGTATCGCATGGCGTACATCGATCCGGCCTGGTTCCAGGATCATGCTCGCGCGCTGCATGCGCAGGGCGTGCGGCTGGAGGGACCGGTGATCGCGGATGCCGCCCTGTGCGCGCAATGGCTGGAGGCGTTGACGCCCGACGAGATCGCGCCCGCCGAACGCAGCGCACGCCTGTCCGCGGCCCTGTTCGGCACGCTGGCCGCGCACGGCAAGGCGCTGGAGGAAAGGGGGACGCCCGCAGCCGGTACGCCCGCAGCACCTCCCTCCGATGACCTATCCGCCATCACCGACGTCTGCGCCATGCTGCACGCGCGCATGGCCGCGGATCCGTCCTGCGCGCCCGACCTGCAAGCGCTGGCGCAGGCGCAGGATCGTCATCGGACCACGCTGGTCAAGCAGTTTGCGCGGCGTTACGGACTGCCGCCGCAGGCGTGGCTGCGCAACTGGCGCGTGGCGCGCGCGCGGGTGCTGCTGCGCGGCGGCTTGCCGTTGGCGGACGCGGCGCAGGCGGTGGGTTTTGCCGATCAGGCGCACCTGACGCGGGTGTTCAAGCAGGTTTACGGCAGTCCGCCCGGCGTGCTGGTGAGAGCCGGCGCCGGCGGCTCCCAGACGTTGTGACTGCGGGGCGTTTCAAGCCGGTAATCTGAATATTTGCGCGTGAAGAATTCCGCGCCCAGCGCCTGCGCGGCGGCCAGCGGACGCCGCGGATCCAACGCCACCTCGCCGCGCCGGTTGCCCGCGCCGTGAACATATCCCACGAAGTCGGAATGCGTGTAGCGCGCAAACTCCTGCACCTGATGCACGATGCCGAGCGCCGCGCCGGGATAGGTCTCTTCGGACGCCACCGCCAGTCCCAGCCGCTTGCCGGCCATGCGCGCCTTGACGTGTTCGGGCTCGGGGCCGGAACCCGCGTAGTGGCTGAACGATCGGTCAAAGAACGCCTTGGTCTGCGCCGACATGCCATACCAGTAGATCGGCGTGCAGAACAGCACGCCATCGGCCGGCAGGAAATGGTCCAGGAAAAGTTCGGCGTACCGGTCGGCGGGCGGTTTGGCATGGCGCAGATCGGGCAGCAGGCCCTGGATGTAGTCATCCAGGAAAAAGAGGGAGGCCGAAATGTCAGCTGCCTGCGCGCCCTGGCGCGCGGCGTGGGCCAACGCCGCGCTGTTGCCATTGCGGCGGGGGCTGCCCACCAGGATCAGCAATCGCTGTTTCGGTTGATTTGAATTCATTCTTGGTTCCTTGGTGAAATGCTGGAACTACGTTCGGATAGGTAATCTTGATCTCCAGGCAGGGCCGCGACAACTGACGATTCCTTCACTAAGATGAATCCTGTTCATCCCAGGAATCGCCCCATGTTCGCCACGCTTCCCGTCACTGCGCTGCGCACGTTCGAGTCCGCCGCGCGGCTGCGCAGTTTCAAGCTGGCCGCAGCCGAACTCTCCGTCACCCCGACGGCGGTGTCGCATCAGGTCAAGGCGCTGGAACGCCATGTGGGGTGCGCGCTGTTCGATCGCGTGCCGCGCGGCGTGCGGCTGACCGACCAGGGGGCGCGCCTCTTTGCCGGCGTGCACGGCGCGTTGCTGGACGTGGCGCAGACGCTGGACGCCTTGCGGCCCGCGCCGGAATCCGGCGCGCTCACCGTGTCCACGACGCATTCCTTTGCGGCGTTGTGGCTCGTGCCCCGGCTGGGGCGCTTTCACGAGGCCTACCCGCAGTATCAATTGCGTCTGGATACGTCGCCCGACCCCGTGGACCTGCTCAAAGACGCCAGCGTGGACGTCGCCATCCGCTACAGCCGCGCGCGCTATCCCGCATTGCACGCGGCCTGCGCGCTGCCCGAATGGTTCGGGGTATATGGCGCGCCGGCGCAGGTTGCCCGCGCGGGCCGGCGGGCGCCGGCCCTGGTGACGGTGCGCTGGCGCGACTCGCCCTTGTACGAACAGGGGTGGCAGGCGTGGTGCGAAGCTGCCGGCCTGCCGGCATGGAAGCGGCCGGTGGCGGAGCACGCCTATACCGAGGAACACTACGCGCTGCAGGCCGCCATTGCCGGGCAGGGCCTGGTGCTGGCCAGTTCGGTGATGGTGTCCGACAGCGTGGCCGCGGGCACGCTCGCGCCTTATCGGCCCGAGGTCCGGGTGCCGGGCGCGGCCTACACTGCGCTGTGCGCGCCGGGGCGCGAGCGTCATCCGCCCGTCAAGGCATTCCTTGCATGGTTGCGCAAGGCCTTCCAAGGCTAGTGGCCGGCCGCACGCGGCATTCGTGGTGCGCGCACGCGCGGCGGGACAGGATGCGCACGAGCGGGTACATTGACGTCGCCGCCCGTGTGCGGCGTTCGCGTTGTCAGACTACGGAGTACGCCCCGCCGTGAACCGATTCCATGAAATGACGGTATTTCTTGCGGTTGCCGACGCGGGCGGCTTTGCCGCGGCAGCGCGCCGGCTGGAGATGTCCGCGCCCAGCGTCACGCGCAGCGTCGCCGCGCTCGAACGCCGCCTGGGCGCCTTGCTGCTGGTGCGCACGACGCGCAGCCTGCGCCTGACCGAGGCCGGCCAGCGCTACGCCGCCGATTGCCGCCGCATCCTCGACGAGGTCGAGCAGGCCGATGACGCCGCGGCGGGCGCGATGGCGGTGCCGCGCGGCGCGCTGTCCATCACCGCGCCCGCGCTGTTCGGCGAGCTGCACGTGATGCCGGCGGTGCTGGGCTATCTGCGCGGGCATCGCCAGGTGTCGCTGCGCGCACTGCTGGTGGACCGCGTGGTGAACCTGGTGGACGAGGACATCGACGTGGCCGTGCGCATCGGTGCGCTGCCGGACTCGTCGCTGACGGCGGTGCCGGTGGGCCACGTGCGCCGGGTGGTGTGCGCCGCGCCGGGATTCCTGAGCGCCCATGGCGAGCCGGCCGACCCCGAATCGCTGCATCGCTTCTGCACCATCACCGCGGCCATGGAAGGCCGCGGGCCGCAATGGCGCTTCCTGCAGGACGGCCAGAGCCTTCGCTTGAACATGCAGTCGCAATTGACCGTCACCTCGTTCCAGGCGGCCGTGGCGGCTGCCCGGGAAGGCTGGGGCCTGACCCAGGTGATGTCCTATCAGGTGGCCCCGCACCTGGCCAGCGGCGCCTTGCAGGTGGTGCTGCGCGACTTCGAGATGCCGCCCGTGCCCGTCCATCTGGTGTATCCGGAAGGGCGGAAAAGCTCGGCCAAGGTGCGCAGCTTTGTCGATTTCTGTGTCGAGGCGCTGCGCCGCGACCTGGCGGCGCTGCCAGCCTGACTGGTTTATTTCATTTCCGGCAAGAGTGTCTTGCCGGCGCCGGCCGTTCTCCATTGGCGCGGGCAGGCCCAAGATGGTGGCTCGAATCCACCTGAGAGCTTCCGATGCCATCCACCTCCTCGCAATCCGCCCCGGCGCAAGCCGCCGCTCCGCTCAAGTTCTACAGCTTCGCGCTTTCCGGCCACGCGCATCGTGTCGCGCTGATGCTGTCGCTGCTGGACGTGCCGCACCAACGTATCGACGTGGATCTGCGTCAGCGTGAGCAGAAGCGTCCCGAATTCCTGGCGCTCAACTCCTTTGGCCAGGTGCCCGTTATCGACGACAACGGCGTGGTGGTGGCTGACTCCACCGCCATCCTGGTGTACCTGGCCAAGCGCTACGGCGGCGGGGCCTGGCTGCCCGAGGATGCGGCGGGCGCCGCGGCCGTGCAGCGCTGGTTGTCGGTGGCGTCCGGGCCGCTGGCTGGCGGTCCGGCGTCGGCGCGGCTGGTGACGCTGTTTGGCGCGCCGCTGGATGTCGACGCCACGCTGGCGCGCGCGCACGCGCTGCTTGCCGTGATGGAAGGCGAACTCGCGCAGCGCGACTTCCTGGCCGGTACCGAGCCGACCATCGCCGATGTGGCCTGCTATGCCTACGTGGCGCATGCGCCTGAAGGCAACGTGTCGCTGGCGGACTATCCGCGGATCCGCGCGTGGTTGACCCGCATCGAGAACCTGCCGCGCTTCGTTCCCATGGAATCGTCGCCGGTGGGCCTGCTGGCCGCCTGATTCCCTCCAATCGACCGCGAGGACATTGCCATGAACCTTCCCGAAAACGTCACGCCGTCGCCCTGGCACGCGGGTGAACTGCAACTGCAGAAGCACGCGGGCGTTGCCGCGCGCATGGACATGGTCGGCCGCAAGGTCATCCGCGACTACATGCCCGATCAGCACCGGGAATTCTTCGCGCAGCTGCCGTTCGTGGTGGCCGGCGCGGTCGACGACCACGGCGATCCCTGGGCCGGCATCCTGGAAGGGCAGCCGGGCTTTGCCGTGTCGCCGGACCCGCACACGCTGCGCATCGCCGCCATGCCGGACGCGGACGACCCGTTGCGCGCGGGACTGGGACTGGGCAAGGCGGTGGGATTGCTGGGCATCGAGCTGCACACCCGGCGGCGCAACCGCATGAACGGCCGAATCGCGGCCTGGGATGGCAAGCGCTTTGACGTGGCGGTGGCGCAGTCGTTTGGCAACTGTCCGCAGTACATCCAGTCTCGCGAATTCTTCTTTGCGCGTTCGCCCTCGCTGCGCTTTGCCGCCGCGCCGCAGGAACGCGCGGGGCTGGACGACGCGGCGCGCGCCCTGATCTCGGTGTCCGACACCTTCTTTGTCGCCAGCTATGCGGACCGCGATGAAAGCGAGGGCGGACGCGCCGTCGATGTCTCGCACCGGGGCGGCAAGCCTGGCTTCGTGCGGGTGGACGGCGACGTGCTGACCATTCCGGACTTCTCGGGCAACCGGTTCTTCAACACGCTGGGCAATCTGGCCGCCAATCCCGTCGCGGGGCTGCTGTTCATCGACTTCGAACGCGGCGACGTGCTGCAACTGACGGGAAGGGCGGAGGTGATTCTGGACAGCCCGGAAATCTCGGCCTTCCAGGGTGCCGAACGCCTGTGGCGCGTGCATGTGCGCCGGGTGGTCTGGCGGCCCGGCGCGCTGGCCTTGCGCTGGCGCTTCGATGCCTGGTCGCCCACGGCATTGGCGACGGGGCGCTGGCCTGCCGCGACCTAGCGGCTGTCTTGCGCCACCTTGCGCACGACCGTGTCGCCGGGGCGCAGCGGCCGGCCGTCCTGCGCGCGGATCTCCATGCGTTGCACCGGCTGGCCGCGCTGGCGATCGATCAACGTCGAGTGTGCCTCGTCCGGCCCGAAGTAGTGGTCCTCGCCCCATTGGCGCAACCCGACGATCACCGGAAACAGCGCCTCGCCTTTTTCCGTCAACACGTATTCCTGATACGCGCTGCCGTCGGACGCCGGGGCGACCGCCAGGATGCCGTGCGCGACCAGCGTGCGCAGCCGGTCGCTCAGGATGTTCTTTGCCATGCCCAGGTTCTTCTGGAATTCGCCAAACCGGCGCAGGCCGTCGAAGGCGTCCCGCACGATAAGCAGCGACCACCAGTCGCCAATGGCGTCGAGCGAGCGCGCGACCGGACAGGCGGCGCCTTCAAGGCTGGTGCGTTTGACCATGCGGACTCCTTGCGCTGGCTGATGGTGAAGTTGGTTGCATTATAAAACCTCATGAACTAGCATTCTGGTTTCGTTATAAAACCAGATAGATCATGACGCCAACCACCCGACCCGGCGCGCCGGGGTACGACGAGACACCCTCGATGCCGCCCGCGCTGGTGCTGCTGCTGGCCGCGGCCTGCGCCCTGAGCGTTGCCAACGTGTATTACGCACAGCCGCTGCTCGATGCGATCGGCCGCGAGTTCCGCATGGACGAGGGTGCGGTGGGCATCGTCGTCACGGCCACGCAACTGGGCTGCGCGCTCGCACTGTTCTTCGTGGTGCCGCTGGGCGACCTGCTGGACCGGCGGCGATTGATGCTGGCGCAGCTGGCACTGCTGGTGCTGGCCCTGGCGGCGGTGGCGGCGTCGGCAAGTTCGCCCTGGCTGCTGGCCGGCATGGTGGCGTTGGGCTTGCTGGGTACGGCGATGACGCAGGGCCTGCTTGCGCTGTCCGCGGCCCTGGCCGCACCGGCGGAGCGCGGGCGCGTGGTGGGCGCGGCGCAGGGCGGGGTGGTGATCGGCCTGTTGCTGGCCCGCACGCTGGCCGGCGCCCTGGCGGATCTGTGGGGCTGGCGCGCGGTCTACGTGGTGTCGGCCTGCCTTTCGGCGGTGCTGGCGCTGGTGCTGGCCCGCTGGCTGCCGCGGCGGCGCCTGCCCGTGGCCGGGCTGGGATACGGGGCGCTGCTGCGCTCCGTCTTCACGTTGCTGGCGACCGAGCGCGTGCTGCGCGTGCGCGGCATGATCGCGCTCTTGATGTTCGCCGCGTTCGGCGCGTTCTGGACGGCGCTGGTGCTGCCGCTGAGCGCGCCGCCGCATTCGCTGTCGCACACGGCGGTGGGGGCATTCGGATTGGTAGGCGTCGCGGGCGTGCTGATGGCGGCGCGCGCCGGCCGTCTGGCCGACGCCGGGCACGGCCAGCGCACCACCGCGCTGGGCTTGGCCCTGCTGTGCGTGGCCTGGGTTCCCATTGCCTTGCTGGACCACAGCCTGTGGCTGCTTGCACTGGGCGTGCTGGTGCTGGACCTGGCGGCGCAGGCGCTGCACGTGACCAACCAGGCCATGATCTTCAGCATCAGCGCGCAGGCGCACAGCCGCCTGGTTGCGGGCTACATGATGTTCTACGCCGTGGGCAGCGGCCTGGGCTCGATTGCCGCGACGGCCGTGTATGCGCGCGCCGGGTGGCTGGGCGTTTGCGCGTTGGGCGCAGGCATCAGCGTGGCGGCGTTGGTGTTCTGGGCGGCGACGGCGCCGCGCGCGAACTGTGTGGGGCAGGGGCGGGCGCGCGTCTGACGACGTGCGCGCCCGCCGCTTGCCGGGTTACGGCTGAACCTCGTACTCCGCCGTGCCCAGCACCACCGCCGCCAGGCCCGGCGCCTGCGTCAGCTTGTGCAGCGCAAAGCATTGCGCAGTGGCGATCTTGGCGCTGTGGAAGTCCGGGTCTTCGGCCTGCAGGTCCAGGCTGGCCAGCAGCGCGCGGGCCATCTGCCAGCCGGCGAAGGTCGTGCCCGCCAGCAGCAGGTAGGGCACCGCCGCGCCAAAGACCGCGTTGGGATTGCCGGCCGCGTTGGCAAGAATGAACTCGACCGCGCTGGCCAGCGCTTCGCGGGCCTCGCGCAGCGGCTTGAGCATGCGGGCGGCGGCGGGCTCGCTGCGGGCTTGCAGGTCGGCCTCGGTCTGGCGGACCGCGTCCAGCAAGGCGCGCGCCACGGCGCCGCCGTCGCGCAGCGTCTTGCGGCCGACCAGGTCGTTGGCCTGGATGGCGGTCGTGCCTTCATAGATGGTCAGGATGCGCGCGTCGCGGTAGTACTGCGCCGCGCCGGTCTCTTCGATGAAGCCCATGCCGCCGTGCACCTGCACGCCCAGGCTGGCCACGTCGATCGACATTTCGGTGCACCAGCCCTTGACGATCGGCACCAGGAATTCCTGGATCGCCAGGTGGCGCTTGCGCTCGTCCGCATCCGGGCTGGCATGCGCCAGGTCCGCATGGCCCGCGGTCACGTAGGCTAGCGCGCGGCCGGCTTCGGTCAGGGCGCGCATGGTGCCCAGCATGCGGCGCACGTCCGGATGCTGGATGATGGGCACGGCCTCGCGCGACGAGCCGTCCACGGGGCGGCTCTGCACGCGGTCGGCGGCGTACGCCACCGCATGCTGGTAGGCGCGGTCGGCGATGGCGATGCCTTGCACGCCGACGGCATAACGCGCGGCGTTCATCATGATGAACATGGCGTCCAGGCCGCGGTTTTCCTGGCCGACCAGGTAGCCCAGCGCGCCGCCGCCGTCGCCGAACTGAAGCGTGCAGGTGGGGCTGGCCTTGATGCCCAGCTTGTGCTCGATGGACACGCAGGCCACGTCGTTGCGCGCACCCAGCGAGCCGTCTTCATTGACCAGGAACTTGGGCACCAGGAAGAGCGAAATGCCCTTCACGCCGTCGGGTGCGTCCGGCAGGCGGGCCAGGACCAGATGCAGGATGTTCTCGGCCAGGTCGTGCTCGCCGTAGGTGATGAAGATCTTGGTGCCCGACAGGCGGTAGGTGCCGTCGCCCATCGGTTGCGCGCGCGTGCGGATCATGGCCAGGTCCGAACCGGCCTGGGGCTCGGTCAGGTTCATGGTGCCGGTCCATTGGCCGGAAATCATGGGGCCGATGAAGCGCTCGCGCAATTCGGGCGAGCCGGCCGTCATCAGGGCCTCGATGGCGCCGTTGGTCAGCAGCGGGCACAGTGCGAACGACAGGTTGGCGGCGTTCAGCATTTCAGAGCAGGGCGAGCCGATCAGGCCGGGCAGTCCCTGGCCGCCGTATTCGGTGGGGTGGGCCAGGCCTTGCCAGCCGGCGTCCGCGTATTGGCGAAAGGCCTCTTTGAACCCTGGGGCGGTGGTCACCGCACCGTCGTGCCAGGCGCTGGGGTCGCGGTCGGCCGGATGGTTCAGCGGCGCCAGCACTTGCGCGGCGAAGTGGGCGGATTCTTCCAGCACGGCCTGGGCGGTGTCGGGCGTGGCCTCCTCGAAACCGGGCTGGGCGGCCACCTGCGGCAGGCCGGCCAGATGGTTCAACACGAACAGCATGTCTTTCACGGGGGCTTGGTACGTCATGGCGTAGGCGCTCCTGGTTTTATGGAATTAGCGGATCAGGCTGGCTTGCCGGGGTCGGCCACGTCGATGGCGGACGTGGCGCCGACGGCGGCGCGCAGCTCGAATTTCTGGATCTTGCCGGTGGAGGTCTTGGGCAGTTCACCGAAGCGCACCGCGCGCGGCACCTTGAAGCCCGACAACAGCAGCTTGCAGTGCGCGATGATTTCCTCGGCGGTGGCGGTGCAGCCGGGCTTGAGCTCGACGAAGGCGCAGGGCGTCTCGCCCCATTTGGGATCCGGCATCGCCACGACGGCCACGGCCGCCACGGCGGGATGCCGGTAAAGCGCGTCCTCGACCTCGATGCTGGAGATGTTCTCGCCGCCCGAGATGATGATGTCCTTGCTGCGGTCCTTGATGCGGACATAGCCGTCGGCCGTCATCACGCCCAGGTCGCCGGTGTGGAACCAGCCGCCGGCAAAGGCGTCCTCGGTCGCGCGGGCGTTCTTCAGGTAGCCCTTCATGCAGATGTTGCCGCGGAACATGACTTCGCCGATGGTCTGTTCATCGGCCGGCACCTCCTGCATGGTGTCGGGATCGCGCACCGAGACGCCGGCCTGCAGGTGATAGCGCACGCCCTGGCGGGCGGTCAGCAACGCGCGGCGCTCGGGGTCCAGCGCGTCCCAGGCGTCCTGGTGGGCGCAGACCGCGGCGGGTCCATAGACCTCGGTCAGGCCGTAGACGTGGGTGAGCTCAAAGCCGATCTCGCGCATCTTGTCGATCACGGCCGGCGCGGGCGCGGCGCCCGCCACCATGGTGCGCACGGTGTGGGTGATGCCGGCGCGCAGCTCGGCCGGGGCGTTGGCCAGCGCGCTTTGCACGATGGGCGCGCCGCAGTAGTGCGTGACGCCTTCGTCGCGGATCAGGTCGAACACCGTCTTCGGGTCGAACTTGCGCAGGCAGACGTTCACGCCCGCGCGCGCCGCGATGGTCCAGGCAAAGCACCAGCCATTGCAATGAAAGAGCGGCAGCGTCCACAGGTAGACAGGATGCTTGGGCATGTCCCATTCGAGGATGTTGCTGACCGCGTTCAGGTAGGCGCCGCGGTAGTGGTAGACCACGCCTTTCGGATCGCCCGTGGTGCCGGACGTGTAGTTCAGTGCGATGGCGTCCCATTCGTCGGCGGGCGGCTTCCAGTCGTAGGTAGCGGGCGCGGCCGCCAGGAAGTCCTCGTAGTCGGTGGCGCCCGGCAGCGTGGCGGCAGCGCTTTCCAGGTCGTGCACCGAAATGATCTTCAGATGCGGAAATTCGGCGCGGGCGCGCTGGGCGATGTCGGCGTATTCGGTGTCGACGATCAGCGCCCGGGCTTCGCCGTGGCCCAGCATGAACAGCACGCTGGGCGCGTCCAGGCGGGTGTTCAGGGTGTTCAGCACGGCGCCCAGCATGGGCACGCCAAAGTGCGCCTCGACCATGGCGGGAATGTTGGGCAGCATGACGGCGACCGTTTCGCCGCGCTGGATGCCGGCCTGGGCCAAGGCGCCGGCCAGGCGCTGGGCGCGTTCATAGGTCTGCGCCCAGGTCCGGCGGACCTTGCCGTGGACGATGGCCAGCCGCTGGCCATAGACTTGCGCCGCCCGGGCAATGAAATCCACGGGGGTCAGAGCTTCGTAGTTGGCCTCGCGGCGTTCAAGGCCGTGATCGAACATGCCGGTCATGCTTGTCTCCAATGGGGCGGGTTGACCCCTTATCAAGTCCGCGGGGTGTTGATCCCCGTCGCTTGCCCTAGCTTATGGCCGGCTGGAAAATGGCGTCTGTCGCCTGCATGACAGACCCCCGGCCGGTTGCGCATTCCCCAAGTTTTACACGGTTCTTCCCATGTCCGATGTTTCAAACACAGTTTCCGCCGACGAACTGCCGGCGCTGTTTCGCGCCTGTACGTGGTTCGGGGCGCTGGATGCGCGGCACCAGGCGCTGGTGCTGGCGACCTCGCGCGCGGAACACGTGGCCAGCGGCGCATGGATTGCGCGGCGCAACGCGCCGTCGGACTACTGGCTGGGCGTCAGCCAAGGACTGCTCAAGCTGGCTATCTATAACGAATCCGGCCGCAGTTGCACGTTCTCGGGCGTGCCGCCGGGCGGCTGGTTCGGCGAGGGCAGCGTCATCAAGCGTGAGCTGCGCAAATACGATGTCGTGGCCATCCAGCCGTCGCTGGTGATGATGGTGCCCACCGCGACATTCCACGCGCTGCTGTCGGCCAGCCTGCCGTTTTCGCACTTTGTCATCGGCCAGTTGAATGACCGTATGGGCGAGTTCATCGCGTCCATCCAGAACCACCGTTTGCTGGATGCCGACGCGCGCGTGGCGCAATCGCTGGCGCAGCTGTTCAATCCGCAGCTGTATCCGTCCACCGACCTGACGCTGGCGATTTCGCAGGAAGAACTGGGTTACCTGACGGGGCTGTCGCGCCAGCGGGTCAACCAGGCGCTGCAGACGTTGGCCGACCAGGGCATCCTGGCGCTCGCCTACAACCAGATCAAGGTGCTGGACCTGTCGCGCTTGCGCCAGTACGGGCTGGATCAGATCTGACAGCCGTCAGGGGGCCAGGCCGCCCAGCGCACGGTCGAGCGCGGCGCGCGCCAGCACGCGGGTCGAGTCCAGTGTCGGCAGGGCGCAGTTGCCATCGTTCAGCACCAGCGGCAGTTCCGTGCAGCCCAGCACGACCGCGTCACATCCGTCGTCCTTCATTCGTTGGACGATGCCTTGCAGCCGGGATACCGAGGCCGGCTCGAAGACGCCATAGACCAGCTCGTCCATGATGATGCGGCCCATCAGCCGGCGGTCGTCCTGCCCCGGCCGCGCATATTCCAGGCCGCGGGCACTGAAGGCTGCGGGGTAGACGTCGCTGTCCACCAGCCAGTGCGTGCCCAGGATGCCCACGCGCCGGTAACCGCGCGCCGCCGCTTCCGCGGTCACTTCCTGGGCGATGTGCAGCCAGGGGCGCGGCGAGTCCACCACGACCCCGCCGAACGCCTGATGGATGGTGTTGTCCGGGCAGATCAGAAAGTCGGCGCCCGCTCGGGCCAGCTTGTTGGCCGACGAAAGCATCAGGGCGGCCACGCCGTCCAGGTCGCGGGCATCCAGGCAGGCGACGTAGTCCGCCAGCGAGTGCGTATGCAGCGAGATCTCGGGATGCGCATGCGGGCCCATGCGCTGCGCGCCTTCGGCGCACAGGGTGCGGTAGCAAAGCGCGGCGCCTTCGGCGGAGCAGGCGACGATGCCAATGTGCAGCGGCGTGGCGTTCATCCAGGCGATTCCTTCTGTAAGGGTCCAATGGACCAGATGGCGGGCGGATCAGGGTCAAATTCACCATGCGGGGGTTGTTTATACCCGCAATCGCGATAGTAAAAAACACCACAAAGAATCCAACCTGTTGATTCTGCGTGGTTTTTTTCTGGCACGGATTTCGCATGAGGACACGTACCCAACCAACCGCAACACAGGAGGGCGTTCCCATCATGGGTCCGTATCGGAAATTATGGTTCACGTTGATCGCCGTGGTGGCGATCACATTTGCACTGCTCGGGTTTTACGGCGGCGAAGTCTACCGCCAGGCGCCGCCGATTCCCGGTCATGTGGTGACGTCCGACGGCCGTGCGCTGTTCGGGCGCGAAGACATCCTGGATGGGCAGACCGCCTGGCAGTCCGTGGGCGGCATGCAGCTCGGTTCGATCTGGGGCCACGGCGCCTACCAGGCGCCCGACTGGACGGCCGACTGGCTGCACCGCGAGCTGATGGCCTGGCTGGACCTGGCCGCGCGCGACGAGCACGGCCAGGCCTACGCCGACCTGTCCAAACCGCAGCAGGCCGCGCTGCGCGAAACGCTCAAGGCCGAGTACCGCGCCAATCGCAGCGACGCCGCGACCGACACGCTGACCATCACGCCGCGCCGCGCCAAGGCCATCGAGCAGACGGCGGCCTATTACGACCAGTTGTTCTCCGATGCGCCGGCCCTGCAAGGCAGCCGCGAGAGCTTCGCCATGAAGGAAAACACGCTGCCCGACGCCACGCGCCGCCAGCAGCTCACGCACTTTTTCTTCTGGACGGCCTGGGCCGCGGCTACCGAACGCGAAGGCAAGCCCGTCACGTACACCAACAACTGGCCGCATGAACCGCTGATCGGCAACCAGCCCAGCGCAGAAAACGTCATGTGGTCCATCATCAGCGTCGTCGTGCTGCTGGCAGGCATCGGCTTCCTGGTCTGGGCGTGGGCTTTCCTGCGCGGCCAGGAAGAAGACGAACCGCAAGCGCCCGCCCGCGATCCGCTGACCACCTTCGCCCTGACGCCCTCGCAGCGCGCGCTGGGCAAGTACCTGTTCCTGGTCGTGGCGCTGTTCGGCTTCCAGGTGCTGCTGGGCGGGTTTACCGCGCACTACACCGTTGAAGGACAGAAGTTCTATGGCATCGACGTCTCTCAGTGGTTCCCGTATTCGCTGGTGCGCACCTGGCACATCCAGAGCGCCCTGTTCTGGATTGCCACCGGGTTCCTGGCCGCCGGCCTGTTCCTGGCGCCGCTGATCAACGGCGGACGCGATCCCAAGTACCAGAAGGTGGGCGTGGACATCCTGTTCTGGGCGCTGGTGCTGGTCGTGGTCGGCTCGTTTGCCGGCAACTACCTGGCCATCGCACAGATCATGCCGCCCGAGCTGAACTTCTGGCTGGGCCATCAAGGTTATGAATACGTCGACCTGGGCCGCCTGTGGCAGATCGGCAAGTTTGCGGGCATCTGCTTCTGGCTGGTGCTGATGCTGCGCGGCATCGTGCCCGCGCTGCGCACGCCGGGCGGCGACAAGAACCTGCTGGCGCTCTTGACGGCATCGGTCGGCGCCATTGGTCTCTTCTACGGCGCCGGCTTCTTCTACGGCGAACGCACGCACCTGACCGTCATGGAGTACTGGCGCTGGTGGATCGTCCACCTGTGGGTCGAAGGCTTCTTCGAAGTGTTCGCCACCACCGCGCTCGCGTTCATCTTCTCCACGCTGGGCCTCGTCTCGCGCCGCATGGCAACGACGGCCAGCCTGGCTTCGGCGTCGCTGTTCATGCTGGGCGGCATTCCCGGCACGTTCCACCACCTGTATTTCGCGGGCACGACCACGCCCGTGATGGCGGTGGGCGCCAGCTTCTCGGCGCTGGAAGTGGTGCCGCTGATCGTGCTGGGCTATGAAGCCTGGGAAAACTGGCGCCTGAAGACCCGCGCCGCCTGGATGGACAACCTGAAGTGGCCGCTGATGTGCTTCGTGGCCGTGGCCTTCTGGAACATGCTGGGCGCTGGCGTCTTCGGTTTCATGATCAACCCGCCCATCTCGCTGTACTACATCCAGGGTCTGAACACCACGCCGGTGCACGCGCACGCCGCGCTGTTCGGGGTGTACGGCTTCCTGGCGCTTGGCTTCACGCTGCTGGTCCTGCGCTACATCCGCCCGCAATACGCGTTGAACCCGGGCCTGATGAAGCTGGCCTTCTGGGGCATGAACATCGGTCTGGCCCTGATGATCTTCACCAGCCTGTTGCCCGTGGGCCTGATCCAGTTCCATGCCAGCGTCAGCGAAGGCATGTGGTACGCCCGCAGCGAAGCCTTCATGCAGCAGGACCTGCTCAAGACCCTGCGCTGGGGCCGCACGTTCGGCGACGTCGTGTTCCTGCTGGGCGCGCTGGCCATGGTCATGCAAGTGATCCTGGGCCTTCTCAGCAGCAAGCCCGCGCTGGTCGAACCGCGCCTGACGCCCAAGGCGGCTCGCGGCTAACCTGCGTACCTTCGCGACTTTGCGCCAGCGCAACGTTGCGAAGGGGACCTCCCGGTCCAATGGAAGCAAAGCCTGCGCCGGCCTGGCGCAGGCGCTTCGGAGAAACTCCGCATGCGCTTCCTGCCCATTGCCGCAACCGTTGCCGGCGCCATGACAGTGTTGTTGATCGCTTGCGGGCCCGCAGACCGGGCCCGCTTTGCGTTGCCTGACCTTACGCGGCTGCCGCCCGGCGAGGTCACGCATCAGCCCCCCGGCGAGGCGCTGCGCAACGGCTATCCCGTCACCCCCGCACCGGTCACCACCCGCCACCCGCGCGGCGTCGCGATCATGACGCGGCAGGTCAGCCAGGCCGAATACGCGGCGTGCGTGGCCGCGGGCGCCTGCAGACAGCTGGACGCGGCGCACCGCAAGGACGCTTCTGCCGATCTGCCCGCCACCGGCATCAGCTGGTCCGACGCGACGGCCTACGCCGCGTGGCTATCGGGTTCGACAGGCCAGCGCTATCGCCTGCCGCGCTACGCCGAATGGATCTACGCGGCCGGCGAGGCCTATCGCGAAGAATCGCCGCCTGCCGCCTTGCAAGACAACGGCCAGGCGACCAACGACCCCGCGCAGCGGTGGCTGGCGGAATACGAACAGGAAAGCCGCCGCGGCAAGCAGGGCGCCGACATCGACGTGCGGCCGTTTGGCCAGTACGGCGCCAACGCTGCCGGCCTGAAGGACATGGCGGGCAGCGTATGGGACTGGACGTCCGACTGCCACTCGCGCCGCGTGCTGGACGCGGCGCCGGACGCTCCCGAAGACGCCGACCTGAGCCGCAACTGCGGCATACGCGTCGCGGCCGGACGGCATATTGCGTATCTGCCTGATTTCATCCGCGATCCCAAGAACGGCGCGTGTTCGGTCGGCGTGCCGCCCGCGAACCTGGGGATGCGGCTGGTATTGGAAGAGGGCTAGTGGCCCGTTGCCGGTGACCCGTTGCGGCACGACAGGCACGATGCGCAGTCCATGGCCGGCTGCGCGTTCTGCGACAGGCTGGCCAGGGCGGCGGGCGAGCGAAGCACGATGCGCTTGCGGCCGCTGCTGACGATGCCGCGCTGCTTCCAGTCGCTGAGCAGCCGGCTGACGGTGTGCAGCGTGGTGCCGGTCATTTCGGCGACGTCCTGCCGCGTGATCGGGAAGCTGATGCCGATGCCGTCGTGCGTGGGCTGCCCCGATTGTTGCACCAGCCGCAGGATGGCGCGCGCCACGCGCTGCTCGACTTCGTCGGTGGACAGTTCCTGGATGCGCAGGTGCGCATCCTGCAGCCGCTGTCCCATGGTCTGCAGCGCAATTGCGCCCAGTTGCGGATGGCTGCCCATGAAGTCTTCCCAGGCCGACGCCGGCCACGCCAGGCACACGCTTTCCTGCACCGCCAGCACGCTGGCGGGGTAACAGGACTGCCGCATCGCGCAAGCCAGGCCAAACATATCGCCCGGATTGACATATCTCACGACAACTTGATCGCCTTCCGATGTAATTTGGGTGACCTTGAGGCAGCCGTGCAGCAACACGAAGAAATGGGCGCCTTCGGCGCCTTGTCGGTAGGCGGCTTCGCCGGCTTCAAGGCGGCAGGGAACGGCGTCGTTAAGCGCGGCGTCTAGCTGCGCATCGGACAAGGGCCTGAACAGATCCAGGTTGCGCAGCAGGGCATGGCATAAAGGCGATGGCATGGCGGTCCGCGTGTGGACGTGGAGGGATTTTCCACGGATCGATGGTGACACCTGAGGGGCACCAAGACAACTCGCGGGCGGCCGCAGGGTTATCCCGAATTTGCGCTACAGCAAAGAACGCGATCGCTCGCGGTTCTTCAATGGAGGTGCCGACAGACTCGGCTTTGAAGAAACCGAAAGAGGAGTAGCACATGAACGCGTTGCGCCCCACCTTGCTTGCCGCCGCCCTGATGTTCACGATGGCGGGTGGCCTGGCTTCCGCCCAGAACGCAGACACGCTGCCGCGCGCCAAGGTCACGCTGGTCGCCCCGCCGTTGGTTCACCCGCATGAGCAGGTAGCCAAGTCGGGCCCCAAGGTTGTCGAATTCACCATGACCATCGAAGAAAAGAAGATGGTCATCGACAGCAAGGGCACCACGCTGCAGGCCATGACATTCAACGGATCCATGCCCGGCCCCACGATGGTCGTGCACGAGGGCGATTACGTGGAATTGACCCTGGTCAATCCCAAGTCCAATGCGATGCCGCACAACGTCGACTTCCACGCCGCCACGGGCGCCTTGGGCGGCGCCAAGCTCACCAACGTGAACCCCGGCGAACAAGCCACCATGCGCTTCAAGGCCGACCGCGCCGGCACCTTCGTCTATCACTGTGCGCCCGAAGGCATGGTGCCGTGGCATGTGGTGTCCGGCATGAGCGGCACGATCATGGTGTTGCCGCGCGAAGGCCTGAAGGATCCGCAAGGCAAGCCGCTCAAGTACGACCGCGTCTACACCATCGGCGAGTTCGACCTGTACATCCCCAAGGACGCCAACGGCAAGTACAAGGACTACGCCACTCTCGCTGAAAGTTATGGCGACACCGTGGAAGTCATGCGCAAGCTGACCCCATCGCACATCGTCTTCAACGGCAAGGTTGGCGCCCTGACCGGCGACAACGCGCTCACCGCCAAGGTCGGCGAGACCGTGCTGCTGATCCATTCGCAAGCCAATCGCGACACGCGGCCCCACCTGATCGGCGGCCACGGCGACTGGGTCTGGGAAACCGGCAAGTTCAACAACCCGCCCGAAAAGGACCTGGAAACCTGGTTCATCCGCGGCGGTTCGGCGGGCGCGGCGCTGTACACGTTCAAGCAGCCGGGCGTGTATGCCTACCTGAACCACAACCTGATCGAAGCCTTCGAACTGGGCGCGGCCGGGCACATCAAGGTCGAGGGCAAGTGGAACGACGACCTGATGAAGCAGATCAAGGCGCCGGGTCCCATCCCGCAGTAATGCCCAGACGGCAGGGCGCGCGCCGCGCGTCCTGCCGGTTTGCTCTCAACCCCACGCCTGGAATTGCTGCCATGCCTCTTATTGCTCGATTCGCCTTTGCCCTTGCGCTGGCGGGACTGCCCGTTCAGCATGCCGCGGCCGACACGCTTGCCGCCGTCAATCCCGCCGGAGAAAAGCTCTATAAATCCGCCTGTGTGGTGTGTCATGCCAGCGGCGTGGCCAATGCCCCCAAGCTGGGTGACAAACAAGCCTGGACGCCGTTTCTGGCGCAAGGCACCGATGCGCTGATGGTCACCGTGCTGAAAGGCAAGGGCGCCATGCCGCCGCGCGGCGGCTCGGCGGCAGACGACGCCACCCTGCGTGCCGCCGTGGAATACATGATGGCGGCAGCGAAGTAGCGCTTAACGGCTGGCGGCCCGCGCCGCTACACGCGGCTGGCCCGCCTCGCTATACGCGGCGGGCCAGCAAGGCCCACACGCCGGCGGCCGACATCAGCGCGCCGCCGCCCAGGTTGAAGCCGCGCTGCGCGCGCTGCGACACCAGCATCCGCCGGGCCGAGCCCGCAAAGATGGCGTAGGCCGCGGCATTGATGCCCGCGCAGGCCACAAAGGTGGCGGACAGCATCCACAACTGCCGCGTCACATCGCCCGCCGGATCGATGAACTGCGGCAGGAAGGCCACGAAGAAGATCATGCCCTTGGGGTTCAGGGCGGTCACCAGATACGTGTTGGCAAAGAGCTTCCAGCGCGAGCCCACCGGCTTGGCGGCGGGCAGCGTGGCCGGCGACACGCCGGCGCGCAGCAGCCGGTAACCCAGATACAGCAGATACAGGCCGCCGACGGTCTTGACCACCGTGAACCAGAAGGCGGACGCGGCCAGCAGCGCGCCCAGGCCCAGCAGCGACAGCACCAGGGCGGTCGAATCGCCCAGCGCCACGGCCAGCACCAGCGGCAGGCGGGCGCGCTTGCCGTGGGTAAGCGAATAGCTGATCACGGTCAGGATGGTGGGGCCGGGCAGCATGACAAGCAGGGCCGAGGCGCCCAGGAAGGCCAGCCAGGTTTCGAGAGACATGGAAGGAACTCCGCAAGAGGGACCGGCGCGTGGGGCCGGGTGCGGCCAATGTATCCCAACCGGGGCGGCCTGAGAACCAGGGCGGCGGGCACCCAAGACCCGGCAGTCCGCGACGCGGTGGTGTTAAATACAGCTTTCCCGGACAGTGAACGCCGGCCGCCAGGCCGCGCGAAGGAAACCCCATGGCATTTGACTTTGACCTGTTTGTGATCGGCGCGGGCTCGGGCGGCGTGCGCGCGGCCCGTTTTTCGGCCAGCTTTGGTGCGCGCGTGGCCGTGGCCGAAAGCCGCTACCTGGGCGGCACGTGTGTCAACGTGGGCTGCGTGCCCAAGAAGCTGCTGGTCTACAGCGCGCACTACAGCGAAGACTTCGAACAGGCGCATGGCTTTGGCTGGACCGCGGACGCGCCTAAGTTCGACTGGCCCACGCTGATCGCCAACAAGAACCGCGAGATCGAACGCCTGAACGGCATCTACCGCAATCTGCTGGTCAACAGCGGCGTGACGCTGCTCGAAGGCCACGCGCGCATCGTCGACCCGAACACGGTCGAAATCAACGGCAAGACTTACAGCGCCGCGCACATCCTGGTCGCGACCGGCGGCTGGCCGCAGGTGCCCGACATTCCGGGCAAGGAACACGCCATCACGTCCAACGAGGCCTTCTTCCTGAAAGACCTGCCGCGCCGCGTGCTGGTCGTGGGCGGCGGCTACATCGCGGTGGAATTCGCGTCCATCTTCAATGGCATGGGCGCGCAGACCATCCAGTCCTACCGCGGTCCGCTGTTCCTGCGCGGCTTTGACCTGGGCGTGCGCGAACACCTGCGCGACGAACTGGTCAAGAAGGGCATTGACCTGCGCATGAACACTGAGGTCGCCCGCGTCGACAAGCGCGCGGACGGCTCGCTGGCCGCCACCTGCAAGGACGGCTCCGTCATCGAGACCGATTGCGTGTTCTACGCCACGGGCCGCCGTCCGATGCTGGACAACCTGGGGCTGGAGAACACCGGCGTGAAGCTGCGCGAGGACGGCTTCATTGACGTGGATGACGAATACCGCACCGCGGAACCTTCCATCCTGGCCATCGGCGACGTGATCGGCCGCGTGCCGCTTACCCCGGTGGCGCTGGCCGAAGGCATGGCCGTTGCGCGCCGGCTGTTCCGCCCGCAGGAGTATCGCAAGGTCGACTACAAGCTGATTCCCACCGCCGTGTTCAGCCTGCCGAACATCGGCACCGTCGGCCTGACCACCGAAGAGGCGCGCGACGCCGGGTACGAGCTGCGGCTTTTCGAAAGCCGCTTCCGGCCCATGAAGCTGACGCTGACCGAGTCGCAGGAGCGCACGCTGATGAAGGTGATCGTCGACGCGCAGACCGATCGCGTGCTGGGCGTGCACATGGTGGGCCCGGAGGCCGGCGAGATCGTGCAGGGGCTTGCCGTGGCGCTGAAGGCGGGCGCAACCAAGGCCGTCTTCGACGACACCATCGGCATCCATCCCACGGCGGCCGAAGAGTTCGTCACGATGCGCACGCCCGTCGCGCAGTAAGACGCGCCAACGCCTGACGCTACAGGCGTTCGATCATGACGCGCGCCGCCGCCGGCGCGCGTTCTTTTGCCCCATTGATGAAGTACGCAAAGACGTCCTGAACCTTGGCGGGTTTGGCCGGCGCGCCGATGCGCGGCAGGTCGTCCGGATGGTCGCCGCGCGACCAGGCCTGCAGGCGCTCTGCCCAGGCGTCCAGCGCCTTGGGCGCATATCCGGCCTTGTATCGGGTGCTGGCGCGCATCAGCCGCGCGTAGACAAAGTCGCCCGTCCGGTCGGCAATGGCGGGAAACTCGTCGCTGTCGGTGTAGACGGTCGCTGCGCGATGGCGGCGCGCAAGGTCCAGATATTCCTCGCAGGCAAAGCTGGCATGACGCACGTCCAGCGCATGCCGCAAGGGCAGTCCGTCCACCGTGTCCGGCAGCAATTCCAGGAAGGCCCCGAAGTCCTTTGGATCGAACTGCTTGGTGGGGGCGAATTGCCACACGATGGGGCCGAGCTTGCCGCCCAATTCGGCGATGCCGCTTTTGATGAAGCGATCGATCGAGTCCCCCGCGCCCGCCAGTTCACGCCGGTTGGTGCAATAGCGCGACGCCTTGAGCGAGAACACAAATTCCTCGGGCGTTTCGTCGCGCCACTTGGCGAACGTGGCGGGCTTTTGCGTGCCGTAGTAGGTGCCGTTGATCTCGATGGCGGTGACCTGCCGGCTGGCGTATTCCAGTTCGCGCGCGTGCGGCAGGTCGTCGGGATAGAAGACGCCGCCGCGCCACGGCTCGAAGGTCCAGCCGCCGATGCCAACGCGGATCGCGGCAGCCCGGCCTGCCGGGGACGGAGGACGTTTCGGCATGGACTGCGCTCCACAAAAGGGGTCGAGCGGTCCACTGTATCGCCGGCGCGACTAGCCGCCAACCCCATCGGAAAATTCCGCTGTTCCGGTACAGTTTTCGGCTAAGGTGTGCATTCACGATCCGACTTTCGTCCGGCGCACGCCGGCTTCCCATGCCCGACCTGACACATCTGCTGACTTTCGCCCTGGTAGCGCTGGGCATGGTGCTCACACCCGGCCCCAACATGATCTACCTGGTGTCCCGCTCCATCTCGCAAGGGCCGCAGGCCGGCCTGATTTCCCTGGGTGGCGTGGCGGTCGGGTTCATCTTCTACGTGGCCTGTGCGGCGTTCGGCATCACCGCCTTGCTGATGGCCGTGCCCTACGCCTACGACGCGCTGCGCATCGGCGGGGCGCTCTACCTGCTCTACATGGCGTGGCAGGCGATCCGTCCGGGCGGCCGTTCGCCCTTTCAGGTGCATGACCTGCCCAAAAGCAGCCCGCGGCAATTGTTCACGATGGGTCTCCTGACCAATCTGCTCAATCCCAAGATCGCGGTCATGTACGTGTCGCTGCTGCCGCAATTCATCCAGCCCGAACACGGCAGCGTCTTCACCCAATCTCTGGCGCTGGGCATGACGCAGGTCGTGATCAGCCTGTCCGTGAACGCGCTGATCGCGATCATGGCGGGTTCCATTGCCGGTTTCCTGGCGGGACGCCCGCTGTGGATGGTGGTGCAGCGCTGGCTGATGGGCACGGTGCTGGCCGGCCTGGCGGTGCGGATGCTTGTGGATACGCGACGCTGATGCCGGCCCAGGACGGATTTTTCGCGACGCTGGGCGGCATGCTCGGCGAGGGCCTGCGCGCCATCGTTGCAGGAATCAAATGGCTCTTGGGCGGACTGGGCGGCGCGCTGGCGGATTTCTACGCCGGCCTGGCCGGCGCGATGGGCATGAGCCCGTCGATCTTCAATCTGGTGCTGCTGGCGCTGGGCCTCATGTTCCTGTGGGGCGCGGTCAAGGCGCTGCTGCGGCGCTCGATCCTGGGGTTCCTCTTCTGGCTGTTCATGACGCTGCTGGTGCTGGGCGGCCTGGTGGACTAGCGGGCCCGCGGCACCGCTTGTGCCGCGGCTTGCGCCACCTCCCGCAACCGCCGCACCATCGCCGGAAAGCGTTCCGCGCCGGTGTTGCCATAGCCGATCACCAGACCATTGTCCTCGGGGCGCGGCGTGAGCGCGAACGAAGACAGCGCGCCGGGATTCATGCCCAGCTTGCGTGCCTCGGCCACGATGGCCGTATCCGCATATTCGGACGGCAGCCGCACCGTCAGATGCAATCCGCAGTGCCCGCCCAGCACCTCGTGTTCGATCCCCAGATGCAGGGCCAGCGCCTCGCGCAGCGCCGACTGGCGTTCGCGGTACAGGCGCCGCATGCGGCCCAGGTGGCGTGAGAACTGGCCGTTTTCGATGAAGGCTGCCATGGTGAGCTGCTCCAGCCGGTGGCCGCCGCGCTGCATCTCGATGATGGACGGCATGGCCTCGCGCGCGATGGCCTCGGGCAGCACCAGAAAACCCAGGCGCAGGGCGGGGAACATCGTCTTGCTGAACGTGCCCACATACAGCACCGGGGCGTCCGGCAGCAGGCCCTGCATGGCGGCGATCGGTTCGCCCTGATGGCGGAATTCGCTGTCGTAGTCGTCTTCGATGATCCACGCGTGCGCGCGCCGCGCGCGTTCCAGAAGGTCGAGCCGGCGCGTCAGCGACAGCACCGCGCCGGTGGGATATTGGTGCGAAGGCGTCGTCTGGATCAGGCGGGGCGGCTGGCGCGCCCAGGCGCTTTCGGGGATGACGATGCCATCGGCATCCACGCGCATGGCCACGACATTCAGGTCGCCCGCATGAAAGGCGGCCTTGGCGCCGCGATAGCCCGGATCCTCCAGCCAGGCCGTGTCGCCCGGATTGGTCAGCAGTTGCACGCACAGCGCCAGCGCGCCTTGCGCGCCTTCCGTGATGACGACGCGCGAGGCGTCGCAATGCACGCCGCGCGAAACGCGCAGGTATTGGGCGATGGCCTCGCGCAGGGCGGGCTCGCCCGCCGGATCGCCATAGCCCAGCGCGGCGGCGGGGGCAGCCTGCAGCGCGCGGTCCTGCGCGCGGCGCCAGGCATTCAGCGGGAATTGGGTCAGTGCGGGCGTGCCGGGCGTCATCGGCAGCGTGGCGTCCACGGCATGGCGTGTGGAGACGATGCGGGCCAGGCGCCGGGCGGTCGCCGGGGCCTGCGTGGGGCTGGGCACGGACTGGCGGGCGGCGTTGCGGGCCGCGGCCGACAGCGGCGCCACGCGCGTGCCCTGGCGGTCGGCGATCACATAGCCCTCGGCCGTCAGTTGCTCGTAGGCGATCAGGACCGTGTTGCGCGAGATGGCCAGGTCCTCGGACAGCGCGCGGGATGACGGCAGCTTGCCGCCAGCCGGAAGCTGGCCGGCCAGGATGGCCTGCTTGAGCCGCTGGATGAGCTGGCGCTGGCGCGGCAGCGACCCCGGGCCGCGTACAAGCGGACTGGAAAGCAGTGAAGCATTGGCGGCGTCGCCCAAGGCAGATTCGGTCATGGCCCTATTAAATTCCCGGTTCGTGGCGCTTTTTATGATGCCACGGTTCCGATATCGTGAGGCCCTGGGTGTTGCGCCCGCCACTGTCGGCGGCGCGCCCTGAACCGATCTCCGAGGCACCGCCCGCATGCAACCGCGCACCAACGATTTCCAGCAACCCATCGGCCCGGCGCTGCCCGGCTGGACAACGCGGCCACGTCCGCCGCTCACGCCCGCCGTCGGCCGCTATTGCCGCCTGGAGCCGCTGTCGGCCGAGCGCCACGCGGCAGACCTGTACCAGGCGTTCAGCCAGGCACCCGACGACAGCGACTGGACCTACATGGGCGTCGGCCCCTTCGCGGACGAGGCCGCCTACCGGTCGTTCGCCGAAACCGCGCAGTCCACCCCGGATCCCATGCACCACGCCATCATCGACCTGGCCACGGGCCGCGCCGTCGGCACGCTGGCGCTGATGCGCATCGACGCGCCCAACGGCGTCATCGAGGTCGGCTTCGTGTCCTATTCGCGCCAGCTCAAGCGCACCCGCATTGCCACCGAAGCGCAGTTCCTGCTGATGCGCCGCGCCTTCGACGAACTGGGCTACCGCCGCTACGAATGGAAGTGCGACAGCCTGAACGCGCCGTCGCGCGCCGCCGCGCTGCGCCTGGGCTTTACCTTTGAAGGGATCTTCCGGCAGGCCACGGTCTACAAGGGCCGTAGCCGCGACACGGCGTGGTTCTCGATCATCGACAGCGAATGGCCCGCGCGACGCGCGGCGTACGAGCGCTGGCTCAGCCTGGACAACTTCGACGCCGACGGCAAGCAACGCCAGGGCCTGGCGGCGCTGGTCGCGGCCGAAGCGGCCGCCGTCGCGGGCACCGAGGCGGACAGCAATCGGCGTGGCAACGGCGCAGGAGACTCGGCCGCGTGCGCCTGATTCCGGTGGCACTGGCCCTTTTCTGGGGGCTGAACTGGCCGGCGGTGAAGATCATTCTGTCCATCTTCCCGCCGTTCACCTTGCGCGTGCTCGGCCTGGGCAGCGGCGCGCTGCTGCTATTGCTGCTGGCGGGCGCCAAACGCTTGCCGCTGTTGCCGCCGCGCAGCGCGTGGCCGGGGATCGTGGTGGCCGGCGTCCTGGCCGTGGCCGTCTTCAACCTGGCCGTGGCCTGGGCGCAGCTCAGCACCAGCACGTCGCGCGCGGCGGTGCTGACCTTCACGATGCCGATGATGTCGGCGCTGCTTGCGTGGCTGGTGCTGGGGGAGCGCCTGGATCGCCGCCGGGGTCTGGCGCTGCTGTTGGGCGCCTGCGGGGTGGCGGTGCTGGCCTGGCCGGTGCTGCAAGCGGTGTTCGCCGGCAACGACGTGGCCGCCGCCAAGGGGCTGGTGTTTCCGCTGGTGGCGGCGTTCGGGTGGGCGGCCGGCACCGTGTATCTCAAGCGCTGGCCGGTCGCGGGCGACCGCATCGTCATCACGGCGTGGCAGCTCGTCGTCGGCGCCAGTTGCGCATTGGCCGGCGCGCTGATCGCCGGCGAGTCCTTTCCCACGCGAGGCTGGACCGCCAGCGTCGCGGGCGCGCTCTCGTTTCACATCATCCTGGGCACCGCGGTTGCGTATTGGCTGTGGTTCGTGCTGAGCGAGCGCGTCAGCGCCACCGTCGCGGCGCTGACCACGCTGATGGTGCCGGTCGTGGGCGTGCTGGGCGCGATGGCGCTGGTGGGCGACCGCCCGGGCGCGTCGGACTGGTGGGGATTCGCTTTCGTGATGGCCGGTGCGGGGCTGATCGTCCTGAACCTGGGTCAGCGGCGCGCCTGACCGGCGCCTTCGGGCGGCGACGGCATCCACGTGCCGTGCAGCCCGGCGGGTACGCGCCGCGGCAGGCGAACCTGCGCGACAGGACCGGCGGCCAGGTCGCGGGCGTCCAGCACGATGAACCGGCCCCCGGTGTCGTTTTCCGCATGCACGAAGCTCAGGATGTAGCCGTCCGCTTCACCCGTGCCGGCCGGGTCGGCCGCAAACACCGGTTCGCACGCGGTCTGCCCGGCGGGCAGCCGGAATACGGACTTTTCACCCGTCTGCAGGTCGTAACGGGCAAAGGCTTCGAAGGCGCCGGGCTGCGGCGTTTCACCTGGACGCGGGTCGCGCAGGCCGGCATAGCAGAAGCGGGCGCGCCGCCCTAGCCACGCATCGTTGACCCGGCCGAACTCGCAGGGCTGATCGTCCAGCGTCTGATCGTCCACGCCTCCGCTGTCCAGGTCGATGCGCAGACGGTGCATCTCGAGCCGCTTGCGCGAGTTGGGTCCGTAGCCGTCGTGCCAGGGCAGCACCGCCTCGATCACATTGCCGTCCACGCAGGCATTGGCGACGTGCCAGTTGAAAAAGGGTTCCGCTTCGATCCACCGGATCTGCGCCGCGTCGTTGCAGTCGCGCGGCACGAGCAGCACGTGCGTGCCGCGTTGCGGCTCCCAGGCTGGCGCCGCGGGTCCGCGGCTGAAGTCGAACACCAGCGGGCAGACGAACGCGACCACGTGGGTGGCGGTCAAGCCGATGTCGTGGACCAGCGCCGGCCAAGGCGACGCGAAGGACACCTGGCGGTCCACTTGGCCGGCGGCGTCCAGCCGCATGTATTCCAGTGTGCCGGCCATGAGGTCGTAGTTGATCGCCAGCATTTCCCCGGTCAGCGGATCGACCTTGGGATGCGCCGAGAACGCGCCTGTGAGCTTGCCCTGGAACGTATTGGGACCCAGCGTGCCCAGCGCGTCGTTCACTTCGTAGGGGCTTCCCCCTTCGTATAGCGCGTGGATCCGCCCGGCGTGGCGCAGCACGTTGGTGTTGGCCAGGTTGGCTTGCGGGGGCGGGCCGAACGTCGGGTTGTACAGGCGGCGTCCGGCGTCACGTTCTTCCCGAAGCTCGGCGGTCAGCACCCAGCGGTTGCGGTAACGCGCGCGGCCGCCGTCCAGGTAGAGCGCGTGGATCATGCCCGTGCCGTCGTAGGGATAGGCGTAGCCCGGTCCCGGTTCGAATTGCGGGTTGGGGCCGTTGCGCATGAAGACGCCGGACAGGCCGGCGGGCAGGTCGCCTTCAATGGGCAGGTTCGCGTCGTCGCGTTCGTCAAAGACCGGTGCGAACGCACGGGACAGGGCGGGGATGTCGCTGTGCCAGGGTTGCATGGGGACTCCAGGCCGTGGCCCCGCGCCGGGGGGGGGGGGCAGCAAACGTCCGGGGCGGGAAAAGTCCGTTATATCCGCCTGGACCACCGGGTGAAAGCCGAGTTAACCATGATGGCCGGTTCAACCATGAGGCGCGCCGCCGCGCCGCCTGCGCAGCCGTTCCCGCACCATTTCCGCGCCGCTGACCAGCGTGATCCCAGCCAGCACCATCACCGCGCCGATCACGAATCCCGCATCCAGCGGCTCATCCAGGATCAGCACGCCAAAGCTCACGCCAAAGAGGGGCGTCATGAAGGACAGGATGGACAGGCGCGAGGCAAGATACCGGCGCAGCAGCCAGAACCAGACCAGGTAGCTGGACAGCGCCACGACTACCGACTGGAACGCGACGCTCAGCACGGCGGCCTGGGTATAGCGAATGCCGTGATGGCCGGTGGCCACGGCGAAGGCCAGCAGGCCCACCGCGGCCACGGCCATCTGATAGAACAACGTCTTGGCGGGGGCGGCCTCGGATAGCGCCGTCTTGCGGATCGCGACCGTCGTGGCGCCCCACAGCAACCCGGCCGCCAGTCCCATCGCATCGCCCAGCAGCATGTTGCGGGCGCCCTCGTGGACGGCGGGTTCGCCGCCCTTGACCAGGAACGCGACCGCGATGCCGCAGAAGGCCAGCGCCACGCCTGCCCATTGCAGCGGTTTGAGGCGCTCTTCGGGCAGCAGCCAGTGCAAGCCGAGCGCCGCGAAGATGGGGGCGGTGTATAGAAACACCGCCATGTGCGAGGCCGTTGTGTAGACCAGACCCTGCGCGACGAACAGGAATTCGCCCGCGAACAGCAAGCCGACGATCAGGCCGGGCAGGATGGTGCCGTCAGTGAACGCGCGCCCGCGCTCTGAACGCCACACCACCACCGCCAGCACCAATGCCGCGAACGTCGATCGCAGCCCGATCTGCATGATGGGGGCGATGTCATCGGCCACCAGCTTGATGGCAATCTGCTGAAAGCCCCAGCACACGCACAGCGCCAGCATGGCGCTGGTGGCCAGCGTGTCCAGGGGAAGGCGTTGCGGCCTTGCGGCGGCGACGCTCACGGCAGTTCAGCGGGGTAGCTGTCCAGCGCCAGCCCGATCTGCTGGCGCAGGTCCCATTCGGCCAGCGTGGATTGCACCGGTCCGTAGAAGGCGCCGTCGCGGGCGACGAACATGGCCGGCAGATGGAAGACCTCGTAGCGCTCGACCAGCCCGCGGTTGTCGCCGGCATCGATCCAGCAGATGCGCTCGACCGGCAGTTCAACGGCCGGAAGCTGCTCGCGCGCCACGCGGCAGGTGCCGCAGGTGCGGCTGTGAAAGACGATGAGCGACAAACCGGGCGCGTCCAGCAGATAGCGGTCGGCGGTGCTGTCGTTGAGGGTTATCTGTTCCATGGTGTGAAGACTCTCAAGCGCCGCGCAGCACGCGATCGAGTTCCAGCACCGACTGATACAGCACGCGGGTGCCGTCCAGGAGTTGCGCCGGTTCGATCCATTCTTCGGGGCAGTGGCTGCGGCCGTTCAGGCAGGGGATGAAGATCATGCCGATGGGGCCGGTGGGCGCCATGTAGACGGCGTCGTGACCGGCGCCGCTGGGCAGGCGCATCGACGCGTAGCCCAACTGGTCGGCGGCAGCCTTGACGGCGTCCATCACCAGGGGCGAACAGTCCGTGGGCTGCGCGCGGCTGAGCTGCGTGAAGCCGGCGGTCAGGCGAAGCGCCTTCAGGTCGTCCGCCACGCCGGCCATCAGGGTTTCCGGAAAGGCATCGAGCACGGCGTTGCTGTCGCTGCGCATTTCCAGCGTCATCTCGACCCGGCCGGGCACCGCATTGGCCGCATTGGGCGTCATGGCCAGCCGGCCCACCGTGGCGACGACGTAATGCGGATTGCCGCTGGCGGCGCTGGCCTGGCGGTGGGCGGCGTCGATGATGCGGGCCGCGCCCACCAGCGCGTCGCGCCGGATATCCATGGGCGTGGTGCCCGCGTGATCGGGTTGGCCCTCGACCACGATCTGCACGCGGCGGATGCCGACGATGTTGGTGACCACGCCGATCGGCAGGTTGCGGCGCTCGAGCACGGGGCCCTGTTCGATGTGCAATTCGACGAAGGCGGCGGTCTCGCCCGCGCGGCGCAGCGGCGCATTCAGCGCCGCCGGATTGCCGCCGATGCGGGCGATGCCCTGCGCCAGCGTCTCGCCCTGCGGATTGCGCGCGGCCAGCATGTCGGCGCTGAGCTGCCCGCACAACGCGCGGCTGCCCACGCAGGAAATGCCGTAGTCGCTGGGTTCCTCGGACAGGAAGTCGATGACCTCGAAGGGATGGTCGAGGGTGATGCCGTGTTCCTGCATCGTGTGCGCGACCTCGATGCCTGCCAGCACGCCGATGATGCCGTCGAAGCGGCCGCCGCTCATGACGGTGTCGCAGTGCGAACCGGTGGCGATCGGCTTGCGCGCGGCGTCGCGCCCGGCGCGCGTGCCGACCAGGTTGCCGCCCGCGTCCAGGCGCGTGGCCAGCCCCGCGGCTTCGAACTCGCTGCGCAGCCAGGCGCGCGCGTCATCGAACAGCGGCGAAAAAGCGCGGCGCGTCCAGGGCACGTCGGGCAGGGTGAATTTGGACAGGGTGTCGACGCGCGCCCAGAGGCGTTCGGCGTTCAGGGGAGGAAAGGCGGGCGGTGTGGCTTGCGGCATGAGACTTCCAGAAGATCCGCCCTGGATTATGGCATCAATGCCATGGCATTCATGCCGCCGCGCGCCGGGCCGCGGCCTACGTTGTTCTGCGCCAGGCTGGCTCGCGCTTTTCCAGGAAGGCGGTCACGCCTTCGCGCGCTTCCTCGGTGCTGCGGATGGCCGCGATGCGTTCGACCGAGTCGGCGATCAGGGCCCCATCCAGAGGCTGGCCCGCGAAGTCCCGCACCAGCCGCTTGCTGGCCTGCACGGCGCCCGGGCCATTGGCGCACAAGGTGCGGCACAGCGCTTCGGCAGCCGCGAGCGCCAGCGCTGCGGGAACCACCTCGTGCACCAGCCCCAGCCGCAACGCGGTGGCGGCGTCAAAACGTTCGGCGGTCAGGAAGTACCGGTTGGCCGCGCGCTCGCCCAGGGCGCGGATCACATAGGGGCTGATGGTGGCGGGCAGCAGGCCCAGTCGGGTCTCGGACAGGCAGAAGTGCGCGCTGTCCGCCGCCACCGCCATGTCGCAGGCGGCCACCAGCCCCAAGCCGCCCGCGTAGGCATCGCCATTGACGCAGGCGACGATGGGTTTCGGGCAGGTCCAGACTGCGTGCAGCATGTCCGCCAGCCGCGTGGCGTCCTGCCGGTTGTCCGCGTCGGTCAGCGTGCCCATTTTGCGCATCCAGTTCAGGTCGCCGCCGGCGCAGAACGCCTTGCCCGCACCCGTCAGCAGCAGGACCCGGACCTGGGCGTCTTCCACGGCCGTCTTGACCGCCGCCGTCAGCGCGGCGATCAGCGTTTCATCGAACGCGTTGCGCATGTCCGGCCGGTTCAGCGTCAGGCGGGCGATGGGGCCATCGAGGGCCAGGTCCAGCGGTGCGTTCGGCGTCATGCGCGGTCTCCGGTGTTATTGATGATGGCTCAATCGGCGTGGCCATTTGCCTGGCTGATTCTATGGGTAAAAGCGCGATTTCGCGATACTTCGTTTGGATATATTGAGTTATCCTCAATAAAAAATCCGGAGACAGACATGAGCCAGCATCAGGGCGGCGCGTCCGCCCGTCAGCGTTACGCATCGGTATTCCGGCCGGGATTGTTCGACGGCAAGACCGTCATGGTGACCGGCGGCGGCAGCGGCCTGGGCCGATGCACCGCGCATGAGCTGGCGGCGCTGGGCGCCGGCCTGGCGCTGGTGGGGCGCAACCCCGACAAGCTGCGCACCGTGGCCGAGGAAATCGCCGGCATCTACCCCGAAGCCGCCGGCCGCATCAGCCAGCATGCGTGCGACATCCGCGACGAGGCCGGCGTTCGCGGCGCCGTGGCCGATGCGCTGGCCGCGCACGGCGGGCTGGACGGCGTATTCAATTGCGCGGGCGGGCAGTTTCCCGCGCCGCTGGACCAGATCAGCCTGAACGGCTGGAACGCCGTGGTGCAGAACAACCTGCACGGGACGTTTTTGGTGTCGCGCGAGGTCTATACCCAGCACATGCGCCAGCACGGCGGCGCCATCGTCAACATGCTGGCCGACATCTGGGGCGGCATGCCGGGGATGGGGCATTCCGGCGCGGCGCGCGCGGGCGTGTGGAACCTGACCGAAACCGCCGCCTGCGAGTGGGCGCATGCCGGCGTGCGCGTGAACGCGGTGGCGCCGGGCTGGATCGCCTCCAGCGGCATGGACAGCTACGACGAGCATTACCGCGGCGTGTTGCGCGAACTGAAGACCAAGGTTCCGCTGCAGCGTTTCGGCACCGAGGCCGAGCTGGCCGCGGCGGTCGTTTTCCTGCTGTCGCCCGCGGCGGCGTTCATCAATGGCAGCGTTATCCGCGTCGATGGCGGCGTGCCCAATGCGCGCCATTCGTGGAACCTGCAGCCGGCCGAGCGCGGCCAGGCCTACAACGGCTTTCCTCAGTACGTGCCGCCGTCGCTGTTTTCGGAAGATTGAAGGCGATGCAGCGCATTCTGGACTTCGCCCCGGAACTGCGCCAGCGCCAGCGCATCCTGGCGCGGCGGCTGCAAGGCCTGCCACAAAAAGCCCACCAGGTGGTCGGCGGTGGCCGCCACATCCACGCCCGTGCCGCGCAGCATCGCGTCCCACAGCACGTGTTCCATCGGCCCATAGACTGCCGAGCGCAGCAGACGCAGCGGCATGTCCTGGCGGATGTCGCCATCCGCCTGGCCTTGGGCCAGGATGCGCATCAGCGGGGCGGTGTAGCGGCGTTGCAGGCCGGCGTAGATCTCGCCAAAGTCGTCGTTGCGCGCGCGCCCTTCGGACAGGATGAACGCGCACAGGCCGGGCCCCTCGGCCAGCAGATGGCGCAGGTGCGTATGGACCAGGTAATGCAGTTGGGCCCGCGTGCCGTGGATATGGGGCAGGTGATCTTCCACCCGCGCGATGATTTCGTCGTACCAGTCGCTGATCACGCGCACGCAGAGTTCGCGCTTGCCGCCGAAGTACGTAAAGACGGTGGCTTCCGAAACGCCCAGGCGCTGCGCGATCTCGGTGGTGGTGGCCGCCTGGAATCCCGCTTCGGAGAACACCTGGCGTGCGACCCGCAGGATGTCGCGGATGCGTTGCTCGGACTTGGCGCTGGCCGGCGGGCGGCGCATCGGGACGGCTGGGCTATTTTCCATGCAGGCAACAGGCGAAAAAAGGGGCGGGCGGCCTGTCTGGCCGTCCGCGCGAGCGCCTATTATTGAGCGAGGGTCAACGCCGTGGCAAGGCGGGATGCAACCGGCCGCCGCGGCCCCTTCATGGCAACAACCATAATCATCAAGAGACAACCATGCTGCATAGAGCAGATTCCTACGCGCAAGTCCTGTCCACGTTCCAGTGGCAGGTGCCCGCGGCCTACAACATCGGCGTCGACGTGTGCGACAAGTGGGCGGACGGCAGCGGCCGGCTGGCGCTGATCTATGAAAAGAGCGATGGGGCGCAGACGCGCTACACGTTCGACCAGATCAAGGCGCAGTCGAACCAGCTGGCCAACAGCCTGGCGCGCTACGGCATCCGCCGGGGCGACCGCGTGGCCATCTACCTGCCGCAGGCGCCCGAAACCGCCATCGCCCATGTCGCCGCCTACAAGATGGGCGCGGTGGCGGTGCCGCTTTTCACGCTCTTCGGGGTGGACGCCATCCAGTACCGGCTGGCCAACAGCGGGGCGTCGGCGCTCATCACCGACGCCGAAGGCTGCCGCAAGCTGCTCGAGATCCGCGACAGCCTGCCGGATCTGAAAGTGATCTATTGCATCGACGGCGCGGCGGGGGGTGTGGAAGACCCGGCGGCGGCCGTCAATGCGCTGCCGTTCCAGCAAAGCCTGGCGCTGGAGGCTGACGCGTTCGACCCCGTGGCGACGGCGGCCGACGATCCGGCGGTCATCATCTACACCTCGGGCACCACCGGCAAGCCCAAGGGCGCGCTGCATGCGCACCGTGTGCTGCTGGGCCATCTGCCCGGCGTCGAGATGTCGCACGAGTTCTTTCCGGAAAATGCCGTCCTGATGTGGACGCCGGCCGACTGGGCGTGGATCGGCGGGCTGCTGGATGTGCTGTTGCCGTCGTGGCACCACGGCGTGCCGGTGCTGGCGCGGCGGTTCGAGAAATTCGACGGCGCCTCGGCGCTGGAGCTCATGGCGCGCCACGGCGTCACGCACACTTTCCTGCCACCGACCGCGCTCAAGATGATGCGCGGCTGCGAATGGCCCGAGCACGCCGGGCCGCGCGCGCTGCGCTCGGTGGCCAGCGGCGGCGAATCGCTGGGCGCGGAACTCATCGACTGGGGCCGCCGCGTGCTGGGCGTGACCATCAACGAGTTCTACGGCCAGACCGAATGCAACATGATCGTGTCCTCGTGCTCGTCGCTGTTCGACCCCTGCCTGGGCGCCATCGGCCGCGCCGCGCCCGGTCACCGGGTCGCTATTGTGGATGACGCCGGGGCCGAGTTGGCCGATGGACAAGAGGGCAACATCGGCGTAATGCGCCCGGATCCGGTCATGTTCCTGGGGTACTGGAACAACCCGGCGGCGACAGCGGAAAAATTTGCCGGCGATTATCTTCTGACCGGCGATATCGGCGTGCGCGACGCGCAAGGTTTCATCCGGTTCGTGGGCCGTAACGACGACGTCATCACCAGCGCCGGCTACCGGATTGGCCCCGGCCCCATCGAAGACTGCCTGCTCGGGCATCCCGCAGTGCGCATGGCGGCGGTGGTGGGCATGCCGGATGCCGAGCGCACGGAAATCGTGGTGGCGTATGTGGTGCTGAAAGAGGGGGTCGAAGGCGACGAGGCGCTGGTCAAGGCGCTGCAGGCGCATGTCCGCACCCGGCTGGCCGCCCATGAATATCCGCGCGCGATCCGGTTTGTAACCAGTTTGCCGACGACCGCGACGGGCAAGATTATCCGCCGGGAGTTGCGCGCCGGTTACCCGGCCTGAGCCGTCTCACCCAGTGACAATCTCCTCCATGTGGATGGGTTGACGGGTTGCCCGGCGCTGCAAGTATGATGGCGCAAACTGGATACGGCCCCACTCAATTGGGGCCGTATCACCTTTAGCCAAAGTATGGAGATAACCCCAATGAATAAGCCTTTGGACGGGGGACTGGCAGCCTTGAACGTGCCCGCGTACGTCAAGCACCGCGGACTGATCGACTGGGTTGCCAGTTTCGTCGCGCTGGCCAAGCCCGATCGCGTCGTGTGGTGCGATGGCTCGCAGGAAGAGTACGACCGCTTGTGCGAGCAGATGGTCCAGTCCGGCACCATGCGCCGGCTCAACCCCGCCAAGCGCCCCAATTCCTATCTCGCGTGGTCCGACCCGTCCGACGTGGCGCGGGTTGAAGACCGCACCTTCATCTGCTCGGACCGCGCCGAAGACGCCGGCCCCACCAACAACTGGGCCGACCCGGCCGAAATGCGCGACACGCTGAACGGCCTGTTCGACGGCGCCATGCGCGGCCGCACGCTGTACGTGGTGCCGTTCTCGATGGGCCCGCTGGGTTCGGACATCGCCCACATCGGCGTCGAACTGTCCGACAGCCCGTACGTGGCCGTGAACATGCGCATCATGACGCGCATGGGCAAGCAGGTCTATGACGTGCTGGGCACCGATGGCGACTTCGTGCCCTGCCTGCATTCGGTCGGCAAGCCGCTGGCCGAAGGCGAGGCCGACGTGGCCTGGCCGTGCAACCCCACCAAGTACATCGTGCACTTCCCCAAGACCCGCGAAATCTGGAGCTACGGCTCCGGCTATGGCGGTAACGCGCTGCTGGGCAAGAAGTGCTTTGCGCTGCGCATCGCATCCACGATGGGCCGCGACCAGGGTTGGCTGGCCGAACACATGCTGATCCTGGGCGTGACTTCGCCCAAGGGCCGCAAGTACCACGTCGCGGCCGCCTTCCCGTCGGCCTGCGGCAAGACCAACTTCGCCATGCTGATCCCGCCGCAAGGCATGGACGGCTGGAAGGTCACCACCATTGGCGACGACATCGCCTGGATCAAGCCCGGCCCGGACGGCCGCCTGCACGCCATCAACCCCGAGGCCGGCTACTTTGGCGTGGCCCCCGGCACCAGCGAGCAGACCAACTTCAACGCCATGGCCACGCTCAAGGCCAACGTCATCTTCACCAACGTCGCGCTGACCGACGACGGCGACGTCTGGTGGGAAGGCATGACCGACACGCCGCCGGCGCACCTGGTCGACTGGCAGGGCAAGGACTGGACGCCTGAAATCGCGCGCGAAACCGGCCGTAAGGCCGCGCACCCGAACGCGCGCTTCACCGCGCCCGCCTCGCAGTGCCCGTCCATCGACCCCGAATGGGAAAACCCCAAGGGCGTGGTCATCGACGCGTTCATCTTCGGCGGCCGCCGCTCCACCACCGTGCCGCTCGTCACCGAAGCCCGCAACTGGGTCGAAGGCGTCTACATGGCCGCCACGATGGGCTCCGAGACCACCGCCGCGGCCGCCGGCCAGCAAGGCGTGGTGCGCCGCGACCCGTTCGCCATGCTGCCGTTCTGCGGCTACAACATGAGCGACTACTTCGGCCACTGGCTCAATCTGGGCAAGCAGCTCGAAGCCGCCGGCGCGACCCTGCCGCGCATCTATTGCGTGAACTGGTTCCGCAAGGGTCCGGACGGCAAGTTCGTCTGGCCGGGCTTTGGCGACAACATGCGTGTGCTGCGCTGGATGCTGGGCCGCATCGACGGCCAATCCAAGGGCGTGGACCAGGTGTTCGGCGTGTCGCCCAGCTACCAGGACATCGACTGGACCGGACTGGAATTCAGCCCGGACAAGTTCGAGCAGGTCATGTCGGTGGACGAGAACGCCTGGCGCGAAGAACTGGCGCTGCACCACGAGCTCTTCGGCCAGCTGTCGCAAGGCCTGCCCGACGAACTGCGCACCACCAAGACCGAGATCGAAGGCCGTCTGGCGGCTTGAGACTGCTGGATCCGGTGGTTTGAACAAACCCGCCTGCTTTGCGCAGGCGGGTTTTTTTGCGTGCAGCGGGTTCAGCCCAGGGGGCTTAATGCGTCTTGCTGGCCGCGATGCCGTCCAGCGCCTTGGCCACGTCGTCCGGCAACTGCAGCGACGCGGCTGCCAGGTTTTCCCGCAGGTGTTTCGGGGAAGACGTTCCCGGAATCAGCAGGATGTTGGGTGAGCGGCGCAGCAGCCAGGCCAGCGCCGTCTGCATCGGCGTCGCGCCGATCCGCGCCGCGGCGTCGTTCAGGACGGACGACTGCAACGGGCTGAAGCCGCCCAGCGGAAAGAACGGCACATAGGGGATCCCTTCGCGCGCCAGGTCGTCGATCAGCGCATCGTCGGCCCGGTGCGCGACGTTGTACTGGTTCTGCACGCACACGATGTCGCAGATGCCGCGGCCCTGCGCCACCTGCGTGGGCGTCACGTTGCTCAGCCCGATGTGCCGGATCAGGCCTTGCTGCTGCAGGCCCGCCAGCACGGACAGCGGTTCCTCGATGGAGCCTTCCGCCGGGCCGTGCACGTCGAACATGGCGCGCAGGTTGACCACGTCCAGCACGTCCCGTCCCAGGTTGCGCAGGTTGTCGTGCACCGCGCGGGTCAGCTGTTCGGCCGAGAACGCGGGATTCCAGGACGCATCGTCGCCGCGCACCGCGCCCACCTTGGTCACGATCACCAGCTCATCGGAATAGGGGGCCAGTGCCTCGCGAATCAGCTGGTTGGTGATGTGCGGGCCGTAGAAATCGCTGGTGTCGATGTGGTTGACGCCCGCGGCCACGGCCTCGCGCAGGACGGCCAGCGCGGCGTCGCGATCCTTGGGCGGCCCGAAAACGCCGGGGCCGGCAAGCTGCATGGCGCCGTAGCCAAGCCGATAAACCTGGCGCGAGCCGAGGGCGTAGGTGCCGCTGTCTGCGAGTTGAGTCATGTCTGATCCTGTTTGAAATGAAAGGGGGGGCATGGGCCAAACGATAGAACTTCCATCGCCGCCTGATAAGCCAATACAATCCGCACGGCTTGTACGGAAAAATGAACAATGGCGACCGACCTCGATGACCTCAACGCCTTCGTCGCGGTGGCGCGCGCGCAGGGCTTTCGCGAAGCGGCCCGCACGGCCGGCACCAGCGCCTCGCGGTTAAGCGACACCGTGCGCCGCCTTGAGGCGCAACTAGGGGTGCGGCTCTTTAACCGCACCACGCGCTCGGTCGCGCTGACGCAGGCCGGCCAGGAACTGCTGGCCCGGCTGGCGCCCGCGCTGACGGAAGTGGAGGCGGCGCTGGACGCCGTCAACGTGTTTCGCGACAAGCCCGCCGGCACGCTCAGGCTCAATGTGCCGCTCAGCGCCGCGCGGCTGGTGCTGCCGTCCATCGTGCCGGCCTTCCTTGCCGCCTATCCCGACATCCGCCTGGAAGTCGTGGCCGAAGAGAGCTTCGTCGACGTGCTGGCCGCCGGGTGCGACGCCGGCATCCGCTACGACGACCGGCTGGAACAGGACATGATCGCCGTGCCCATCGGCCCGCGCGTGCAGCGTTTTGCGGCCGGCGCCTCGCCCGCCTACCTGGACCGGCACGGACGCCCCGCCCATCCCGAAGCCCTGATGCAGCACGCCTGCCTGCGCGGCCGGTTCCCCAGCGGGTCAATGCCGCCGTGGGAGTTCGAGCGTGACGGGGAATCGGTGCGCATCGACGCATCGGGTCCGCTGGTCGTGCAGATCGGCGGCGCGGTCGACCTGGCCGTGGATGCGGCCATCGCGGGCGTCGGTGTCGTGTATCTGTTCGAAGACTGGCTGCGCTTGCACTTCGAAAGCGGCGCGCTGGAACCCGTGCTGGAGCCCTGGTGGCCGCAGTTCTCGGGACCGTTTCTGTATTACTCCGGCCGACGGCTAGTGCCTTCGCCGCTCAAGGCGCTGATCGACTTCATCAAGGCGCAGCCGATTTCCTGAAAGGTGCGCTCGGTCTCGCCGGCCTGCGCCGTTTGATGCACAATCGCCCCATGCACCTGGATCCCGAAGACCTCGCCAAGATTACGTCCCTGACGCTCGCCCATTACGAAGAGAACGCCGATTCGTTCCAGGCCGGCACGCAGGACCACGACGTCAGCCAGAACATCGCCGCCTTGCTGCGTCACATCGACGGCGAGCCGCCCTTCGATATCCTGGATCTCGGGTGTGGACCGGGCCGTGACCTGAAGACTTTCCTGGCGATGGGACACCGGCCCGTCGGCCTGGACGGCACGCCGCGGTTTGTGCAAATGGCGCGCGCGGCAAGCGGTTGCGAGGTCTGGGAGCAGGATTTCCTGCAGCTCCAACTGCCCGCGGCGCGCTTTGACGGCATCTTCGCCAACGCCGTGCTGTTCCATGTGCCGGGGCAGGAATTGCCCCGCGTGCTGCGCGAGCTCCATGCCACGCTGCGGCCGCGCGGCGTGTTGTTCAGCTCGAATCCGCGGGGCGGCAATCAGGAAGGCTGGAATCGCGGGCGCTATGGCGCGTATCACGATCTTGAAGGCTGGCGGGCGCTGATGCAGGCCGCCGGCTTCGAGGAGCTGGAGCATTACTACCGGCCCGATGGGCTGCCGCGCGAGCAGCAGCCGTGGCTGGCGAGCGTCTGGCGGCGCGATTAGCGCCGGCTTCACGCCGGTGCTGGAAATCTGCTTCCTTTCTTGACGTCTCTCTCATGGTTGCCTCCACGCTCGTTGGCATGCTGTGCGCACACCTGCTGTGCTTTTCCGGCATGTTTTTGCTTATCAGCCGTCGTCTGCCTGGCAACAGGATGGGGATGGACTTTTTTGCCGTCGGCAACCTGCTGCTGGCGGCCGCCTACATCCTTCAACTCATCGAAGGCGGCCCCGCGTGGAGCCTCATGAGCGTCGTCAACCACTGCCTCACGCTGGCCGCCCCAATCGCCTATCTGCTGGGCGCCATGCTGTTCTTCGGACATCAGGTCCGCTTGTGGCAGCCGCTGCTGGCATTCTGTCTCGTGTACGGCATGGCGCAATGGTGGGTGCAATGGCAGATGGGCCCGGAAGCCCGCTACGCCATGCTCGCCGCTTCGGCCACGCTGCTTTTCTTTGCGATGTCGATCACGGTGCTATGCGGCACAAGAACCTTCGCCAAGGACTTGCGCGCGGAAATGATCTTCTTCGCGTGCCTGATTGGCGGGATCTGCGTGCTGAACGCGTTGAAGTTCCTGAAAATCATGGAGGGCGGCCTGGATGCGCTGCACATGGACAGCCGCTTCCAGATGATTTTCTACATCTATATGTCCACCCTCGCCACCATCGTGCCGCCGTCGATTGTCTGGCTGGTGCTGCGCCGTTTGACGGACAGCCTGCGGAATATGGCGGCGCGGGATCCGATGACGGATCTGCTCAACAGGCGCGGTCTCTCGGATGCGCTCGTCCAGTATTTCAATGGGCGCAATGCAAAGCCGGCGTATTTACTGGTGTTGGACGTCGATCACTTCAAGCGCATCAACGACACCTACGGCCACCAGGCCGGGGACGAGGTGATCTGCCATGTGGCGGGGTTGCTGCGTGCGGGCGTGCGCCGGGGTGATCTGACCGGCCGGATCGGGGGAGAGGAGTTTGTCGCCATTCTGCTCGAATCGGACGTGGCCGATGTGATGGTGCTGGCAGAGCGCCTGCGGGCCAGCATCGAGAGCCAGCCGATCCGTGTCACCGGCGCGAACGAGCGGCTGCGCTGCACCGTGACCATCGGCGTGTCGTCACGGTTTGATGGGGCGGATGCGCTGGAGGAAGCGCTGCGCGAGGCCGATGCGGCGCTCTATCGCGGGAAGGCGGCGGGGCGCAATCGGGTGGAGGTGGACCTTTCAACTCCCGGTATCTTCGCCCCGAGCGGCGCGTAGCTTCTTCCATAGCGTCGTCCGCGAAATGCCGAGGAGTTTCGCGGCCTGGCCCATATGGCCACCAGACTCCGCAATGGCTTGCTGGATCGCACGCTGTTCGGCGCCAAACCGGGTGGCGGCCAGGTCCGGCGTTTCCACGAGCTTGCTTTCCGGGAAGATGTCGCCGCTTGTTATCGTCGTGTCATCCGTCATGACCGCTGCGCGGGCGATGCGATTCTTCAGTTCGCGTATGTTGCCCGGCCAGGCGTACTCGCGCATCGCCTCTATGGCGTCGGATGACAGCGCAGCCCCGGCGGGCAACTGCTGCGCCAGCAAGGCGCGCGCCAGGTCTGGCAATGCGCCGAGCCGATGCCGCAGCGGTGGCGTCGCGATGCTGGCCACGGTCAGCCGATAGTACAGATCGGGACGAAACGTGCCTTGGGTCATTGCGGCTTGCAGGTCCGAACTGGTGCTGGACACAATCCGGCAATGCGTTTGCCTTGCGGCGCCGTCGCCCAGCGGCCGGTATTGGCCGTTTTCCAGAACCCCCAGCAGGACGGCTTGTGCTCTGGGCGTCAGTTCAGCGACTTCGTCCAGATAAAGCGTGCCGCCGCTGGCTTGTGAAAACAAGCCCTCGCGCGCGGTGCTGGCGCCGCTGAAGGCTCCTTTCACGTGTCCGAACAACAGGCTTTCCACAAGCTCCGTCGCCAATGTGGCGCAATTGACCGCGACAAATGGGCCCGCCGCGTAAGGCGAGCGCGAGTGCATGTAGCGGGCGGCACGGTCCTTGCCCGATCCCGTCTCGCCTTCGAAGAGCACCGGCAGCGAACTGGCGGCCAGGCGTTCAAGCTCCTGCGCCACCGCGAAGGTCTCGTCGTGTGTGGCGAAGGGGTTCTCGACGACGTCATCGTGAGGGCCGGCGGGTTGCGCGGCGATGACCGACCGGATGCGCGCCACCAGCGCATCGGTGTCGTAGGGCTTGGTCAGATAGTCGTTGGCGCCGGCCCCCACCAGCCGTACCGCCTGCGCGATATCGCCATAGGCCGTCGCAAAAACCACGGTGGTGCTGGCCAGATGGGGAATGAGGCGCCGGTACAGGTCTTCGCCGGAGCCGTCGGGAAGCCGGATATCGGCCAACAGAAACGCCGGCCGCATACGCGTCCTGCGAAACAGTTCGACCGCTTGCGCGCAGCTCTGCGCCCACTGCGCGGAAATGCCTTCAAGCCGCAGTCGCTGCAACAACGCGCCACCCAGCAGTTCGTCGTCTTCGATCAGCAAAACCTGTATATCGTTCAAGGCGCTTGTTCCTGTATGCCAAAGGGTAGACGCACGGAAATGCGCGTGCCGCTTGCGAGGGACGTGACGCGCAGCCCCCCTCGCATGGCTTTTATCAGATCGGCCACGATGCCCAGCCCCATCCCGTCACCGTCTGTCGGGCATCCCGTCAATGCGCGTCGTGCGGCGGGCGGCAAGCCTCTTCCGGCATCGGCCACATGCAGCGTCAGGGCGCCATCGCGGGCACGCGCGAAGACGCGCACCAGTTCGCCTGGCGCCGACGCCTGGATGGCGTTGAGCACCAGATTGAGCAACACCTGCCGGACGGCGCCCGCGGGCAGCGCGAGACGCCGCTCCTGAAGGCCTTCGCAATGAAGTTCCACGCGCACGCCGCCCCGGCTGGCTTGTGCCCCCACCATCAGGCGGATGTCGGCGATATCCGCTTCACGCAACAGCGCGTTGCCTGGCCGAAAGGTGCGAAGGCTGGCGTCCACGACGGCTTGCAGAGTTTCGACGCCGCGTTCGATGAAGCCGAGCGACTCGCTGCGAACGTCGCTGCGGTCTCCGAATTGCCTAAGCGTCTGCACGGCGGTACGCAGCCCGCCCAACGGATTGCGCACTTCGTGAGCAAGCGCCGCCGACATCCTTCCCAGCACGGCCTCACGTTCGATGCGGGCGCTGCGTTGCGTCAGCGCTTCACGTTCCAGCACGCCTTCAATCATCCAGTTGTAGGCCGACAGCAGTTGCTGCAGTTCGGGGTCCGTGGTGTTTACCGGCATGGGGCGCAGGCGATTCTCCGGGCCGGCGCGCAGCGCTTCCGTCAAGGAAATGATCGGGCGTTGAAGCCGTCGTGCCATGCCAAAGCACAACGCCGCGCCAATCAGGCTGATTGCCAATCCAACCAGGCCCAGTTCCCAGGCAAGGGCCTGCCGTTGCCGAAGAAAATCACTGACATCAAGGTTTGCCACTACGGTTCCCAGCCCGGGCCGCGTGTCGTCCAGCAAGCGCCATGTCCACACGCCTTCCGATCGCGGGCTGACAAGCGTGCCGGCGGTGTCCACAAATGATGCCAGGGGAATCGGCTCGACCTCGGGATAGCGTGCCACGTGGGCCAGGATGCGGCGATCGGCGGTGACCACGGCAAGGGTTCGATCGACCACGCCCAAGTGCGTATCCAGTGCCCGGTTGAGCACGTCGTCCATCTGCGCGGTGTCTCCGGCGCGCACTGCCGGAAGAATCGCCGCGGACAGCCCGTCCAGATAAACCTGTCCCAAATTGGCGACCTGCCTGTCGAACTGGCGTGACACGCCATGCAGCGCCAAGGAAATCAGCGCGGCGGATATCACGAGGAACAGCAACGAGACGGCAAGCGGAATTCTTGCAGTGAGGGGCAATCGGAGCATGCGGGGCGCCAGCAGGCGGAAAAGGGCGATTATGCCTTGGACGATTCGGGCATTGCAGTTGCAAGCAATGGAAAGCGAGCGGCGCGTGGACAAGATCCGTGCCAACCGCTTATTCGATGAGGAATCGTCGGCCGTTGTTCACTTTTGTGAACATGCCGTGTGAACGGCTGTTCATTCATTCACGCCAGCGTGAACGTATCTGGCCGCCGCTGCTGGTTTACCCGAATTTCGCGTGTCCAGCCGTGAAAGCGAATTGCAAGGCGTCCTTCTTAAAGTGCCTCCTCCTTCGGCTCGCGACATCCCGCGCGCCAGGATCTTTCGACAACAAACAGGGGAGCAAGCCGTGGGCAGCACCATATTTTCCAGGAAGCGCGATTTATGGGGCGGGGCGTTCATCGCCCTGTGCGGCGCGCTGACTATTCTTGAAGCGATCTCGTACAACATCGGGGAACTGGCCCGGATGGGCCCCGGTTATTTTCCGTTGATGGTCGGCTGCTTTCTGGTGGCGCTGGGCATCCTGGTCCCGCTTAGCCCAGATCCTGACGAAGTGCAGGAAGCGATGTTGGAAGAGCAATTGCCCCAGCCGACGCGGCGCGAACGCGTGCGCGGCATGGCGTGCATTGCGGGCGGCATCGCGCTGTTCATCGTCCTGGGCAGTTTCCTGGGGTTCTTGCCAGCCACTTTCGCGCTGGTGTTCGTCTCTGCGCTGGGCGATACGTCCAACTCGGTCAAGTCTGCCGCCATCCTCGCGCTTGCGATGACCGTCTTTGGCGCGGTGGTGTTTTCCTGGGCGCTGCAATTGCAGTTTCCGATGCTGCGCTGGGGTTGAATCATGGATCTTTTTGACAACGTATTGCATGGCTTTTCCGTGGCGTTGCAGTGGGAAAACCTGCTGTGGTCACTCTTTGGCGTCTTCATGGGCAACATGATCGGCGTGCTGCCGGGCATGGGCGTGCTGGCGGCCATCTCGATCCTGCTGCCGCTGACGTACGCGATGACCCCGGTGGCCGCGCTCATGATGCTGGCCGGTATTTATTACGGCGCGCAATATGGTGGTGGCATCACCTGCATTCTGCTGAATTTGCCCGGTACGCCGTCACACGCGGTGACGTGCCTGGACGGCAATCCCCTGGCCCGGCAGGGCAAGTCAGGATCGGCCCTGTTCATGCTGGTCATGGCGTCCTTCGTCGGCGCCAGCGTGGGCATCGTCATCATGATCCTGTTTTCGCCGCTGCTGGTTGAGGTCGCATTTCAGTTTGGCCCGGCGGAATATTTCTCGATGATGATGCTGGGCTTGTTTGCCGGCGCAACGCTTGCCAAGGGCTCGGCGATCAAGGGCATTGCGATGGTCTTTCTCGGGTTGTTGCTGGGTGTCGTGGGCACTGATGTCAACACGGGAACCATCCGCTTCGGCTTCGGCGTCATCGAACTGAGCGACGGCATCCCGCTGGTGGCGCTGGCGATGGGCCTGTTTGGTCTTGCGGACTTCTTTGCCAACGTCAATCGCATAGGCAAGGCCACCACCGTGGGCGCAGGCCCCAAGATGTCGGTGCGTCCGGAACCCGGCGATATCAAGAGCTCGGCCATGCCGATCGCACGCGGCAGCGCCATCGGCGCCGTGCTGGGCATCCTGCCCGGGACGGGCGCGACGATCGCTTCGTTCATGTCCTATGCCGTCGAAAAGCGCGTTTCGAAAACCCCCAAGCGCTTTGGCAATGGCGCCATTGAAGGCGTGGCGGGTCCGGAAGCGGCCAACAACTCGGCCGCGCAGACCAGCTTCATTCCCACCATGAGCCTGGGCATTCCCGGCGACTCGGTGATGGCCCTGATGCTGGGCGCGTTGATCATCCACGGCATTCAGCCTGGCCCGCAGATGGTGACCGAGCACGCCGACCTGTTCTGGGGGCTGATTGCCAGCTTCTGGATCGGCAACATCATGCTCGTCGTGATGAACCTGCCGCTGATCGGCATGTGGGCAAGACTGTTGAAAGTCCCCTACAAGTATCTTTTCCCGTCTGCGCTGTTCTTCGTGTGTGTCGGCGTCTACAGCACGAACAACAACCTGTTCGACGTGGGCATGGTGCTGGTGCTTGGCCTGGTCGGCTACCTGTTCCTGAAGCTTCGGTTTTCCCCCGCGCCGCTCTTGCTGGGTTTCGTGCTGGGTCCGATGGTCGAAGAGAACTTCCGCCGTGCGTTGCTGTTGTCGCGCGGCAGCATGAGCGTTTTCGTTGATCGTCCGATCAGCGCCGGCTTTGTCTATGCGATCCTGGCGCTTGCCGCCTGGCTGGTGTTCTCGACGGTGCGCAATCGCAAGCGCGTCCGTGAGCTTGAGCGCGTCCAGGCCAACGCCTGACCGCCAAGCGGCGAAGCGCCGATATTCGGGGGCCACTGGCTGGCCCCTTTTTTTATTTACAGGAGGGAGTGATGAAGCAACTGGGGCTGAGTCAGGACACCAACAAGGCCGCAGAGGCGCTGACGGTCGTTCGCGAGCTTCCCTTTGTGGAATTCATCGAACTGCTTGAATTCAGCCACTTGCGCTTTGACCTTCCAAAGCGCGGCTCCACGGCAACCTTGGTCGGTTCTCAGGAGTGGAATCGGCGAATCCAGGATGACGCGGCCGATCCGGGTTCGGTCTATGTCTGCACGACACTCGACGCGCTGCATCACGCCGTGCTGCCCCCGGAAGACGCCGTACTGAAAATCGACATGCCTTCAAAGAGCCGCGTGCGCCTGCGAACGCTTTCACGCCAACGCGTGCGGCCCGCGTCTCAGCCGTGCGTGCGTGTGGATTTGCAGGGACTGATACGGCGCGTTTTGGTGCCCGCCAATGCGCCTGCCCATTTGTTCGACCTGGTCAGGCATGTCGTCATGACGCGTCTCTGGGTGGAAGTTGCGCGGGTCTCGTCCGCTCGGTTCTGAAATCCGGGTCACAAACACTCATCCCTTTTTTACACAGGAACGCCAACGTGACAGAGTCCGGACTGCAAATCATCGCCGCCATTGTTTTTGCGATTGCCTTGCTGCACACCTTTTCCGCGCCGATCTTCCTGCGCCTGGCGCATCGCAGCAAACGTCATGGCGGTCTGCTGCATCTCTTGGGTGAGGTCGAAGTCGTTTTTGGATTTTGGGCGGCGATCCTGCTCATCCTGATGGCGTTGGCCGCGTCGGGCGGCTCGGCGCTGGCGTATGCCGAATCGCGCAACTACACGGAACCGGCTTTCGTATTTGTCGTGATGGTCATCGCGGCCTCGTTGCCGGTGTTGACGGTGGTGATGCGGCTTGTCGAACGCGTGGCGCGGGTCCTGCCCGTTCAGGACCAGACCGCCAAGGCGTGGCTATGCCTGGCGCTGGTCCCGTTGGCGGGATCCCTGGTGACCGAACCGGCCGCCATGACGATTGCGGCCATGATGCTGGCGCCGCAGGTCTTCCATCGCGACATGCCGGAGCGGCTGAAGTACCTGGCGCTGGGTGTCCTGTTCGTGAACATCTCGATTGGCGGCACGCTGACATCCTATGCTGCGCCGCCCGTTCTGATGGTGGCCTCGACCTGGGGGTGGGATAGCGCTTTCATGTTCACCACGTTTGGCTGGAAGGCGGCGCTGGCCGTGCTGGTCAATGCCACGCTCGTGACCGTGTTGCTGCGTCCTTACCTGCGTTCTGGGGATGTGTTGTCGACCAAGAAGGCCGCGGCCCCAATGTCGCCGGTCGTCATCGCCGTGCACTTGTTCTTTTTGGCCGCGGTCGTGTTCACCGCGCACCACCCGATCATCTTCCTGGCGCTGTTCCTGTTCTTCATCGGTTACACGCAGGCTTACAAGGGCAGTCAAAGTCCGCTCATCATCAAAGAGGCGCTGTTGGTCGGCTTCTTTCTTGCAGGGCTGGTGGTGTTGGGCGGCATGCAACAGTGGTGGTTGCAACCCATCGTGAGCGGGCTCGAACCCAACGTGCTGTTTGTGGGCGCATTGGCGCTGACCGCAATCACAGACAACGCCGCGCTGACCTATCTGGGTTCGCTCATTGACGGCATTTCCGGCCAGGCCCAGTACATGCTGGTGGCCGGCGCGGTGGCAGGCGGCGGGTTGACCGTCATCGCCAACGCGCCCAACCCGGCGGGCGTGGCGTTGCTTCGAGGCGGCTTCGCCAATGGCGCCGTCAGCATGCTGGGGTTGTTGTCTGGTGCGCTGGTGCCCACGGCCATTGCCGCTGCGTTCCTCTTTTTTCTTTGAGAAGTCGATTCGGTCCCCTTAGCGAACAAGCCCGCGCAGGGAGGGGCCAAAACGCGCAAAGCCGCACAAGAATGCGCGGCTTTGCCCTTCACATTGTGGCAACCCTTACCCCATCTGCCCATACTTTCCGGCATTGAAGTCCTGGATCGCCTCGACGATCTCCGCTTGCGAGTTCATCACGAACGGCCCATACCCGACCACGGGTTCATCAATCGGCTCCCCGCTCAAGATCAAAAACACCGCGTCGTTATTCGCTTCGACCGTGATGTCTTCTCCCTCTTTGGAGAACAGTGCCAATTGCGCATCCCGCGCGACGGATTCGCCGTTGACCAGCACCGTGCCGCGCAGCATCACGAGCATGCTGTTGCGGCCCGCGGCAACGGGGAAGGTTGCCGTCTTGCCCGCCGCCAGTTTCACGTCCCACACGTCCATCGGCGTGAAGGTCCGGGCGGGACCCGCGTGGCCGGCGTAGTTGCCGGCGATCACGCGTAGCGTGCCGGCGTCGTCAGGCAGGGGCACGACCGGGATGTCTGCGTTCAGAATGCCTTGGTAGCCGGCCGGCGCCTTCTTGTCCTTGGCGGGCAGGTTGACCCAGAGCTGCACCATTTCCAGTTTGCCGCCCGTGCGGGTGAAGGCGTGGGAATGGAATTCCTCGTGCAGGATGCCGGACGCCGCCGTCATCCATTGGACGTCGCCGGGGCCGATGACGCCGCCGTTGCCGGTGGAGTCGCGATGTTCGACTTCGCCGCTGTAGACGATGGTCACGGTCTCGAAGCCGCGGTGCGGGTGCTGGCCGACGCCGCGGGGCTGGCTGGCCGGACCGAATTCGGCGGGGCCGGCGTAGTCCAGCAGCAGGAACGGGCTGGTGTCGCGGCCTTTGTCGTTGTACGAGAACATGGAGCGCACCGGAAATCCGTCGCCCACCCAGTGGGGACGGGGGCTGGCGTGCACGCCGAGGATCTTCTTCATGGTGAGGTTTCCTGTTGCGCGGCCCCTTCGGGGCCGTTCGTCATAGGGAAGAAGATAAGGGCGGATCGGCATTCCCGGTAGTGCTCGTGATTGATAAGCACCGTTCCATGTGGCGAACGATCAATGCGGGCGAGGCGGGCGGGCCAGCGTCGCGGCGGGTATTCTTCCGGGCATGGACAAGATCAGGAATGACATCGCGGCGGCGCGGCGCGAGGCGGTGGTTACGGGATTTGCCCCGGTGGCGGGGGACGGCCCGCGCGTGCTGGTGCTGGGCTCCATGCCGGGCGTGGCGTCGCTGCGGCAGGCGCAGTATTACGCGCATCCGCGCAATGCATTCTGGCCGCTGGCGGCGCAGATCTTCGGGTTCGATGCCGGGCTGGGCTACGACGAGCGGCTGCAGGCACTGCGGGCGAACCGCGTGGCGCTGTGGGATGTGCTGCAGGCTTGCGAACGGCCGGGCAGTCTGGACGCCGATATCCGGGGCGACACGCTGGTGCCGAACGATTTCAACGCCTTCCTGGGCCGATATCCCTCGATCACGCGCATCTGTTTCAACGGCGCGAAGGCCGCAGCGATGTTCCGGCGCCATGCGTTGCCAAACCTGCCTGCGGCCGCCTCAATTCAGTTTTTTGAACTGCCTTCGACCAGCCCCGCGCACGCTTCGGCCAGCTTCGCGCAGAAACTCGCGGCGTGGGCACCGGCGCTGAAGCTTCCGTCCCCCAATTGACACTTATCAAGGCTCTATATAACTCCAAGTGATAAGTTAATTTCCGTAACACCTAAACGTTTCGGAGTTTAACGATGCACACCCCCACCAGTCCCCCGGAAACACCGCTGCCGGGCAAGCGTGGCTTTCTGAAAGGGCTGCTCGGCCTGGGCGCCGCGGCCACCGTCATTCCCATTCATGCCGACGCCGCGCCCCAGCTTAATGGCCAGCCGCCGCGACGGCCCGGCATGGCCGGCAAGCGCTACGGCATGGTTGTCGACATGCGCAAATGCATCGGCTGCCAGTCCTGTACGGTGAGCTGTTCGCTGGAGAACGTGCCGCCCATCGGGCAGTTCCGCACCACCGTCCTGCAATACGAGGTCACGCCCGACGCGGGCGGGCCGTGTTCGATGGTCATGCTGCCGCGCCTGTGCAACCACTGCGACAAGCCGCCCTGTGTGCCGGTCTGCCCGGTGCAGGCGACCTTCCAGCGCGAAGACGGCATCGTGCTGGTCGACAACGCGCGCTGCGTGGGATGCGGTTACTGCGTGCAGGCCTGTCCCTACGATGCGCGCTTCATCAATCACGAGACCCAGACGGCCGACAAGTGCACGTTCTGCGAGCACCGGCTGGAAGCGGGGTTGCTGCCGGCGTGCGTGGAAAGCTGCGTGGGCGGCGCCCGGGTGATCGGGGACATGAACGATCCGGACAGCGCCATTTCGCGGTTGCTGGCCGAACACAAGGCGGACATCAAGGTGCTCAAGCCCGAGATGAAGACCGATCCCCATGTTTTTTACATCGGCCTGCCCGATGCGTTTGTTCACCAGGTCGACGGCCAGGCCGGCGTGCGCCTGGCGGGCGGCCATTGAGCCAAGGAAGGAGACACTCATGCAAATCTCTGAACTGCTCACGCCGGTCTACGACGCTGCCTGGCTGCCTTGGGCCGTGCAGTATTTCTTTCTCATCGGCATCAGCGCCACAACCGCGCTGACCGCCGCCTTCGCGGCTTTCGGCCGGGCCGACTCCGACGCGCGCCGCCTGCTGCCGGCGGCGGTGACGGTGCTGCTGGTCAGCGCCATCGCCGCGCCGGTGTCGCTGTTGGCCGACCTGCACCAGCCCGGCCGCTTCTGGCACTTCTATGCGCACATCACGCCGTGGTCATGGATGTGGCTGGGGGCGTTGCTGCTGCCGGTCTTCGTGACGCTGGCGCTGCTGTTCTGCGCGGTGTGGTGGTGGGGCCGGATGGGGTGGCTGCGGGTGGTGGCGGCGGCGCTGGCGCTGTCGGCGCTGTCCATCCTGGTCTACACCGGCGCCGAGGTGATGGTGCTGCGTTCGCGGCCCTTGTGGCACACCGTGTTCCTGCCGGTGAACTTTGCGCTGACCGCCTGGCTGGGCGCTCTGGGCGCGATGTTCCTGGTGGGCCGCTGGCTGCCCGGCGGACTGCGCGTGCTGCCGGTGGCGATGCTGCGCCGGCTGAGCGTGACCGCGGTCGTGATGATGGCAATGGGCGCGGGTGCGTGGGCATTGCTGGGCCTCTCGGGACTCGATGCGTCTTTCGAGGCGGCGCTGCGGCTTTTCGCGGACTTTCCGATCTGGCGTCTGAGCCTGGCGGGCGCCGTCATCACGGCCTTCTGCATCGTCGCGCTGCTGCAGCGGCCGGCACGCACGCTGGCCGCGCCGCTGCCGTCGGCCGCGTTGGCGCTGACCATGCTGGGCGCGGCGTGGATCTTCCGGTGGGTGGTCTTCATGAGCGTGCAGGGCGTGCCCAAGTACGGTGCGGGGCTGTACCTGTACGACATGCCCTGGGGCAGCGATGGGCTGCTGGGCATGGTGGGCGTGCTGGGGCTGTGCGTGGCGCTGATCACCGTCGTGACCTGGGCCCTGGACATCTACCCCGCGCGCGCACGCGCCGTGGCCGCCTGAGCGCGCGCCGAGACGAAAGCACATGGATAAGAACGCAATGGACAAGCAACACAAAGACGACAAGCCCGGCGCCGCGGACGATGGCCCGGATCTGCCTCGCGACGAGGCCCGCCGCAAGCTCATGGTGCGCGGCGGCCTGGCGGCCGGCGGCATGGCGGCGTTTGCCGCGGGCTACGGCGACACGGTGGTCAAGGCGGTCAAGGGGCTGGCGCAAGGCACGGCCGGCGTGCCGACGGCGCATGCCGTGCGCGGCAACTCGCTGCCGCCGGAGTTCCGCATCGACCCGCTGACCGGTGCGCTCAGCGCCCAGCCGGGGCAGACGGTCAGCCCGTCGAGCTGTCTGGGCTGCTGGACGCAATGCGGCGTGCGGTTGCGCGTGGACACGGCAGAGAACCGCATCCTGCGCGTCGCTGGCAACCCGTATCACCCGCTGGCCACGACGCGGCCCGCGGCCATGGAGACGCCGGTGCGCGAGGTCTACGCGCAGCTGGGCGGCGACAGCGGCCTGGAAGGGCGCGCCACCTCGTGCGCGCGCGGCTCGGCCATGCTGGAACAGATGGACAGCCCGTATCGCGTGCTGCAGCCCTTGAAGCGGGTGGGCAAGCGCGGCGAGGGCAAGTGGCAGACGATCAGCTTCGAGCAATTGGTCGAGGAAGTCTGTGAAGGCGGCGATCTGTTTGGCGAAGGCCACGTGGACGGCCTGCGCGCGATCTACGACCGCGAGACGCCGCTGGACCCCGACAATCCCGAGTACGGCGCGAAGGTGAACCAGTTCCTGTTCACCGACGCCTCCAACGAAGGGCGCACGCCGCTGATCCAGCGCTTTGCGGGGCAGTCCTTCGGCACCGTCAACTTCAGCAATCACGGCTCGTACTGCGGGCAGAGTTTCCGGGTGGGGGCGGGCGCGGCGCTGGGCGACCTGAAGGGCATGCCGCACGGCAAGCCGGACTGGGACAACGCACGCTTCGGGCTCTTCATTGGCGCGGCGCCGGCGCAGGCGGGCAATCCCTTTCAACGTCAGGCCCGTCAGCTGGCCGAGGCGCGCGTGCGCCCGCAGGAATCGGGATTCAGCTACGTGGTGGTGTCGCCCGTGCTGCCGGCCTCGTCCAGCCTGTCGGCGGGATCGGGCAATGAATGGGTGCCCGTCAATCCGGCCAGCGATCTGGCGCTGGCCATGGGGCTGATCCGCTGGATTCTGGACAACGAACGCTTCGACGCGCGCATGCTGGCGCAGCCGGGCCCCGCAGCCATGAAGGCGGCGGGCGAAGCGGCGTGGACCAACGCCACGCATCTGGTGGTGGCCGAACCGGGCCATCCGCGCCTGGGCGCCTTTTTGCGTGGCGCCGATATGGGCTGGGCGCGTCCGGCCGATGCGGACGAGAAATGGGAGGACGTCTACGTCGTGCGTCTGGCGGACGGCACGCTGGCGCCGCACACGACGGCCTCGCCGGCCGCGCTGTTTGTCGACGAGCCGGTCGCCGCGCCCGGGTTGGCGGGTACGCAAGGGGCGCTGCGGGCGCGCACCTCGCTGGACCTGCTGCGCGAAGAAGCGCGCCGCAAGACGCTGGACGAGTACGCCGCGCTCTGCGGCGTGCCGGCAGCGAAAATCGCGTCCCTGGCCGAGCGTTTCACCAGTCACGGCAAGCGCGCCGTGGCCGATGCGCACGGCGGCACCATGAGCGGCGCGGGCTTTTACACCGCCTACGCCATCGCCATGCTCAACACGCTGGTGGGCAACCTGAACGTGGAAGGCGGACTGGTGCTGGATGCCGGGCCGTTTCCGCCTTACGGCGCGGGGCCGCGCTACAACATTGCCGGCTTTGCGAACAAGGCCACGCCCAAGGGCGTGTCGCTGTCGCGCAACCGCTTTCCGTACGAGAAATCCAGCGAATTCAAGCGCAAAAAGGCCGCGGGCCAGCCTGCCTATCCGGCAGCCGCGCCGTGGTATCCGGCGACGGGCGGCCTCAGTTCGGAGATGCTGGCCTCGGCGCTGTCGGGCTATCCGTACCGCGCCAAGGTCTGGTTCAACCATATGAGCAACCCGGTCTACGGCATTGCCGGGTTCAGGCACGTGGCGCTGGAAAAGCTGAAGGACCCGCGCATCCTGCCGCTGGCGGTGTCGATCAACCCCTTCATCAACGAGACCAACGCGCTGGCCGATTACATCGTGCCGGACACGGTCACGTACGAAAGCTGGGGCGTGTCGGCGCCGTGGGCGGACGTGGTGGCCAAGGCCTCGACGGTGCGGTGGCCCACCGTGCAGCCGCGCGTGGCGCGCTCGGCCACGAACGAGCCTGTTTGCCTGGAGACCTTCCTGATCGCGTGCGCCAAACGCCTGGCCATGCCGGGATTCGGCGAGGGCGCGATGTCGGACAAGGAGGGCGCCAAGTACGCGCTGGATACGCCCGAGGACTTTTTCCTGCGCGGGATGGCGAACATCGCGTTTGCCGCGGGACGGCCGGTGCCGCAGGCGAGCGACGACGACATGGCGCTGACCGGCGTCGACCGCTATCGTGACCTGCTGCAAGCCAAGCTCAAGCCTGCCGAATGGCGGCAGGTGGCCATGCTGATGAGCCGCGGCGGGCGATTTGACCGGATGGACGAGGCCTGGACGCAAGAAGGCGGCCAGACGCGCCGCACGCGCGTGGCGCACGCCAAGCCGCTGCAGGTGTGGAGCGAGGAGCTGGCGGGCTTTCGTCATGCGATGACGGGCGAGCGGTACAGCGGCTGTCCCACCTGGTACCCGACCAGGCTGGCGGACGGACGCGACATGCGCGATGCGTATCCACGGCAAGAGTGGCCGTTCCTGCTGAGTTCGTTCAAGTCCAATCTGATGAGCTCGTTGTCGATTGGCGTGAACCGCCTGCGCCAGGTGCATCCGCACAACCCGGTGTCGATCAACCGGCAGGACGGCGAACGGCTGGGCATCCGCAACGGCGATACGGTGCGCATCGTCACGCCGGGCGGGTCGGTGACAGGGCCGGCGTTGCTGCGCGACGGCGTGCAGCCGGGCGCGGTGGGCATCGAGCACGGCTACGGCCACACCGAGCTGGGCGCGCGCGTCCATGTCGTCGATGGCAAACCCATGCCGCATGATCCGGCGCTGGCCGCGGGCGTCAACCTGAACGACCTGGGTTTTGGCGACGCGACGCGGGGCCAGCACGCCAACGTCTGGATCGATTGGGTGTCGGGCGCTGCGGTGCGTCAAGGCCTGCCTGCCCGAATCGAGCGGGTCTGAAGGATGGGGGCCGGCCCGCGTGCGCGGCGGTAAGCGTCAGGGCACGACGGTGTCGGCCACCAGCGCCAGGCCGTCCGCCCGAGGCCCTACATCCGTCAGCACGCCGTTCAGGTCTCCGGGCTGGGCGGCGGCGTTGCCCGAGCGGCTGACGCGAATCTCCACACGCACCTTGCCGGCCTTGGACAGCGTGGCGTCCGGCGACATGGCGGTGCTGTCGTCCAGCACGAAGGCCCGCGGCAGGTCCGCGGCCTGCATCTTCAGGATGGCGACGGGCATGCGCGATCCTGTCATGGGGCGCGCCAGGATGAAAACGGTGTCGGTCGGGCGGACCTGATCGCGCAGGGCGTCGGCGATCCGCGCCTGGCCGGCGAGCCGGGCGGTCGTGACCGAAGCGCCGGCGGAAGGGGCGGGCGCCGTTGCGTCGCGCGCCGCTGCGCCGGGCGCCGCCCTGCCGCTTGCCGCCATGGCGCGCGCCTGCGCGATGTTCGTCTGTATCTGCCGCGTGGCCTCGGAGTCCGGGGGCAGCAGCGCGCGCAGCCGTTCCCAGTGCGTCAGCGCGTCGGCGGCGTCGCCGCGGCGCAGCGCCATCATGCCGGCCAGCGCCAGGGCCTTGGGCTGGTCGGCATCGGCCTGAAGCGCTTGCGCGACGGCGGCAATGGAGGTCTCGTCTGGCTGTCCCTGCCGCGCCGACAGCAGCGCGTCGGCCAGATCGGCCAGCACGGCGGGTTGGCCGGGGACCAGTCGCAGCACTTCCTGATACGCGGCGACGGCGTCGTTGTAGCGGCCCAGCGTTTCGTAGGAACGCGCCAGCATGTACCAGCCGTCGGCGTCATCGGGCGCGGCGCGCAGGCGCTGGGCCAGCGCGTTGATCGCCAGCGCCATGTCGTTGTCCGCCGCCTGCGCATGCGGCTCGGGCGCCTGCGACAAGGCGACGGTGGCGGCCGCGCGTGGATTGCCGAGCTGGCCGTACAGCAGCACCGCGGCCACCGGAACGGCCACCGTCAGCACGCAGGCCGCGGCCAGGCCGGCGCGCTGACCGCCCAGCCTCGCGCGCGGATCGCGGCGCATCGCCAGATCCTGCAGCAGGTCGCGCTGCAGCTCTTCGTCAGCCCGGGCGTGCGCCTGCGGGGTGAGGGCGCCGTTGGCGAGATCGCGGCGCAGTTGTTCGCGCTGCGCAAGGTAGAAGGCGCGCACGCTGGCGTCCGCCGCGGTCTCCGCGGCCGGCGTGCGGCGCAGCAGCGGCGGCACCAGACAGAGCAGGGTGGCCAAGAGCAGGGCCAGGACGATGAGCCAGAGCGTGGTCATGAGCCGGAATCCAGGAAGCGGGCGGCGCGGGCGCGTTCATCCGCAGTCAGCGGCGCACGCACGCCCGCGCGCCGCTTGAGCGTACGCACCAGCACTAGAAAGCCCAGCGCCAGCAGCGCGAAGGGGCCCAGCCAGAGCAGCCAGGTGACCGGCTTGAACGGCGGGTTGTAGCGCACGAAGTCGCCGTAACGGTCTTCGAAAAAGCGCATGATCTGCGCGTCGGTCTTGCCGTCGGCAAGCTGGCCGCGAATGAGGTTGCGCATGTCCTGCGCCAGCGGCGCATTGGATTCGGCCAGGGTCTGGTTCTGGCAGACCAGGCAGCGCAATCCATGCGCCAGCTTGTCTGCGCGCTGCTCCTGTTCGGCCGACAGCACGGCGGCGGGCGCGGCGTTGGGCGCGGGCGCGGCAAGCAGCGCGGCGGGCAGCAGCAGAAGGCTTAGCACTAGCGGCAGAAGCAGGCGGTGCAGACAGGGCGCGGCGGTCATTGCAGCGCCTCGATGACAGGTTGCAGGCGGGTGCGCCATAGCTCCGGCGTGATGAGGCCCAGGTGCTTGTAGCGGATGCGCCCGTCGCCGTCGATCACGAAGGTCTCGGGCACGCCATAGACGCCGTATTCGATGCCCACGCGCCCGTCGACGTCGCTGGCGGACGCTAGGTACGGATTGCCATTGCGCGCCAGCCATTGGCGCGCCTCGTTAGGCTTGTCCTTGTAATTCAGCCCGTAAAGCGCGATGCCGTGGCGCTGCGCAGCCTCGCGCAGCACGGGCAGCTCGTCCTTGCAGGGGCCGCACCAGGACGCCCACACATTCAGCAGCCACACCTTGCCGCGCTGCGACTCCACGTCCAGCGTCTTGCCGGGCTCCAGCAGGTCGGGCAGGCCGATGGCGGGCGCGGGTTTGTCGATCATCGCGGAAGGCACCGCGCGCGGATCGCGCGACAGCCCCTTCGCCAGGAACACGGCCATCGTCAGAAAGATCGCAAGCGGCAGCAGGTAGCGCAGCATCAATAGCCCTCCCGCGCCGCGCGGGCGGTCTCGGGCAGGCCGGCCTGCGCTGCCCGCTGTGCCTCTGCCTTGGTCTGCGCTTGCTGCGCACGCCGGTAGCGGCCGTCGCCCGCCGCCAGCAGGCCACCCAGCGCCATCAGGATGCAGCCGGTCCAGATCCAGGTCATGAAGGGCTTGACCTGGATGCGCACGGTCCAGGCGTTGTCGGCAACCGGTTCGCCCAGCGCCACGAAGAGGTCGCGGGTGAAGCCGCTGTCGATGTCGGCCTGGCTGAGCGCCATGTCCTGCACCGTGTAGTGGCGCTTTTCGGGATACAGCGTCACCACCGGCTTGCCGTCCCGCACGACGTGAAATACCGCGCGCTGCGCGGTGTAGTTGGGGCCGGAGGCCGGGCCGATGCCGGCAAACGTGAACTGATAGCCGCCGGCTTCCTGCGTGGCGCCCACGTCCACGCGCAGCTCGCGCTTGTCCTCGTAGCCGTTGGCAAGCGTGACGCCGGCGATGAAGATGCCCACGCCCACGTGCGCCAGCAGCATCCCGTACCAGGAGCGCGGCTGGCGCGTAAGGCGCCGCAGCACCTCGCCGTCGCCATCCATCAGGCGCTGGCGCGCGTGCGCCGCGGCGCTGGCGACAGACCAGGCGGCGAGCCACAGGCCCAGCACGATCATCGGCGAACCAAAGCGCGATGGCCCGGGCATTGCCAGCGGCACCAGCACCGCCGTCAGCACGCTGACCACGAAGGCCACGCACAGGCGTTTGCCCAGCTCCGGCACCTCGGCCTGTTTCCAGCGCGCGACGGGTCCCACCCCCATCAGGAAGATCGCGGGTGTCATCAGCGGCACGAACACGGCTTCGAAGTAGGGCGGCCCGATGGAGATCTTGCCCCACTCCATCACGTCCAGCACGACGGGGTACAGCGTGCCCAGCAGAACCGAACCCGCCGCGACCGTCAGCACCACATTGTTGGACAGCAGCAGCGATTCACGCGACAGCAGCGAAAAGCCGCCGCCCAGCCCGACGGTGGGCGCGCGCCAGGCATACAGGGCAAGCGAGCCGCCCACGATCAACGTCATGAACGCGAGGATGTACAGGCCCCGGCCCGGGTCCACCGCAAATGCGTGGACCGAAGTCAGCACACCCGAGCGGACCAGGAACGTGCCCAGGATGCTGAGCGAAAACGTGCAGATGGCCAGCAGCACCGTCCAGCTTCGGAATGCGCCCCGCCGCTCGGTCACGATCAGCGAATGGATGAGTGCGGTGCCCGCCAGCCACGGCATGAACGACGCGTTCTCGACCGGATCCCAGAACCACCAGCCGCCCCACCCGAGCACGTAGTACGCCCACGCGCTGCCCAGCAGGATGCCGATGGTCAGGAACGTCCACGCGGCCAGCGTCCACGGCCGCACCCAGCGCGCCCACATCGCGTCCAGCTCGCCCGACAGGAGCGCCGCAATGGCAAAGGCGAACGCCACCGAGAACCCCACGTAACCCATGTACAGCATGGGCGGGTGCACGATCATGCCGGGGTCCTGCAGCAGCGGGTTCAGGTCGCGGCCCGCCATGGCGGGCGGGATCAGGCGCTCGAACGGATTGGACAGGAACAGCATGAACAGCAGGAAGCCCACGCTGATCCAGCCCATCACCGCCAGCACCCGGCCGACGAAAGGCAAGGGCAGGCGCTTGCTGCACAGCGCTACGGCAAGCGTCCACGCGGTCAGCAGATACAGCCACAGCAGCAGCGACCCCTCGTGTCCGCCCCATACCGCCGCGAAGCGGTAGCCGGCCGGCAGGTCGGCATGGGAATTCGCGGCCACATACAACACCGAAAAATCGTTGTGGACGAACGACCACGCCAGGCAGGCGAAGGCCAGCGTCGTCAGGCCGAACTGGCCAATGGCGGCGGGCCTGGCCACGCGCAATCCGGCCTGCCAGCCGGTGGCCGCGCCGATGAGCGGCAGGGTGCCTTGCGCCACCGCGACCAGCAGCGCGAGGATCAGGCAGAAAAGACCGATTTCGGGGATCATCGCGCCTCCGCCTTGAGGGCCGGGGCATAGCCTGCCGCACCCTGCGCGCGTTGCTCCGCCTTCTTGATCGCGTCGGCGGCTTCGGGCGGCATGTAGTTTTCGTCGTGCTTGGCAAGTACCTCGGTCGCGCGGAACACGCCGTCCGTGCCCATCTTGCCGGCCACCACCACGCCCTTGCCCTCGCGGAACAGGTCGGGGAGCAGGCCCTGGTAGGTGACAGGCACGGCGTGGGCGGTGTCCGTCACCGCGAAACGCAGCGTCAGGCCGTCGGCGTCGCGGCGCAGCGAGCCTTGTTCGACCAGGCCGCCCACGCGGAAGCTACCGCTGGCGGGCGCCTCGTGCGCCACCACCTGCGTCGGGCTGAAGAAGAACACCAGGTTCGATTGCAGCGCGTTGAGCACCAGCGCGGTGGCCAGGCCCAACAGGCCAAGGCCGCCCACGATGGCGAGCGCACGGCGTTTGCGCGGGGTCATCGGCGTGGCCCTCCCGGTCGGCGCGCGCGGCGCGCGCGCCGCCACAGCGCCAGCACTTCCCATGCCATCAGCGCGATCGTGACGCCATAGGCGCCCATCAGGTAGGGTCCGTGGCCCTGCAGCGAAAAAAACGTATCCCAGTTCATGGCGCCTCCGACCGCGTACCGCGTTGCGCGCCGCCAGCCGCCGCGCTGTCCGGCGAACCGGCCGCCGGCGTGCCACCCGATAGCACGGCGCCCGGCTCGCGCTCCGCAATGATTCCGCGCACGCGCGCCAGCGCGACCGCCGCGCTGTAAAGCCAGAAGGCAGCCACCATCAGCAGCATGGCGGTCACCATGACGCGCGCCATGCTGGGGGCCGAAGTCAGGTTGATCGAGGCGCCCTGGTGCAGCGTGCTCCACCATTGCACCGAGAAATAAATGATCGGCACGTTCACCACGCCCGCCAGCAGCAGGATCGCGCCGCCGCGGTCCGCGCGCTGCGTGTCGTCGGTGGCGGCCTGCAGGGCCATGAAGCCCAGGTACAGGAACAGCAGAATCAGCTCGGACGTAAGCCGGGCGTCCCACACCCACCACGTGCCCCAGGTCGGCTTGCCCCACAGCGCGCCGGTCCACAGCGTCAGGAAGGTAAAGAGCGCGCCCGTGGGCGCCAGCGCGCGCATCATCATGAACGACAGGCGCGTATTGAAGATGAGGCCCAGCGCCGCATAGCCCGCCATCACCAGATACAGGAACATCGACATCCAGGCCGCGGCCACATGGATGAAGAGGATGCGGTAGACCTCGCCCTGCTGGCTGTCGATGGGCGCGACCACGAGGCCCGTGTACAAGCCGGCCGCGGCAAGCAGGGCGGCGCCCGCCGCGAAGAACGGAATCATCCGCCCGGCCAGCGGATAGAACAGCGCGGGCGACGCATAGCGCATCCAGCTAGACCGCGCGGCAGCGGGGCGGGGAGCGTCGAAGGTGGAGGGATTGTGCATGGATAACCTCAGTCCAGCGCCACGCGCAGCGCCGCCGATGCGCCCCAGGGGCAGAGCAGGATCGCCAGGCAAAGGCCCGCGCCCAGCAGCGACAGCTGCGGTCCCGCGCCCAGCCCGGCGTGCGTGGCCGTCACGGCGCCCGCGCCAAAGATCAGCACCGGCACATACAGCGGCAGCACCAGGAGCGGCAGCAGTGCGCCGCCGCGCAGTCCCAGCGTCAGCGCCGCGCCCAGGCCCCCCACCAGCGCCAGCGTCGGCGTGCCCAGCAGCAGGGACAGCACCAGGATGCCGATGGCGTGCGGCGGCAGGCCGAATTGCAACGCCAGCACCGGGCTGGCAAGAATCAGCGGCACGCAGGTGCTGAACCAGTGCGCGCCCAGCTTCACGCCCACCAGCATGGGCAGCGGATGCGGCGACACCAGCAGCTGCTCCAGTGCGCCGTTGTCGTAGTCTTGCGCAAATGGGCGATTGAGGCTGAGCAGGATGCCCAGGAGCGCGCACACCCACAGCACGCCGGGCCCGATTGCCAGCAGCAGCACGGGATCGGGCCCCACCGCCAGCGGGAATAGCGACCCCGTGACGATGAAGAACAGCGTCGCGCCCAGCGTGTCGGCCGGTCGACGCCAGGCCAGCCGGACTTCACGCAGTGCCAACTGAGACAACGTTGCCAGCATCCGCGTAGTCATCCATGTTCAGGGTTTGGGTGTGTTTGGCAGGGGTTGCCGGTCCGCGATGCGAGGCGACGACGGCCGCGCCGCCCGCGGCCAGATGGGCGGCAAGCGCTTCGCCCAACTGGTCCAGGCTGGCCGCATCCAGACCGGCGTCGGGTTCGTCCAGCAGCCACAGCGGCTTGGCGCCCAGCACCACGCCGGCCAGCGCCAGGCGGCGGCTCTGGCCTTGCGACAGGCGGGCGGCCGGCGTGTGCAGGCAGCCGCCCAGCCTCCACGTTTGCAGGCAGGCAGCGATCGCGTCGTCGCCATGCGGCGTGCCGGCCACGTGCAGCGCGCAGCGCAGGTTTTCCAGTGCGGTCAGGTCGCCCGACAGGCCGTTGCCGTGTCCCAGATAGGCCGTGCGCGCAAAGTGCGCCGCCGGATCGCGGCGGATATCGCCGCCCCAGCCGATGACGGCGCCGTCCAGAGGCCGCAAGAGGCCCGCCAGCATCCGCAGCAGACTGGTCTTGCCGCTGCCATTGGCGCCCTGCACGTGCAGCAGCTGACCGGCATGCACGTCGAAATCCAGCGGCGCAGACCCTTCGGGCGCCCCGCGCCGGCTGACCAGCCCGCGCGCGCTCAGCATCGGCGGCGGTGCGTCAGCGGGCCGCATTGGCGACCTCTTTGGACGCCCTGGCCGGCGGCGTCGCTTCAGAGGTCTGGCCAGGCGGTATGTGCGGCAGCGTGTGGGCGATGCCTTTGTGGCAGTCGATGCAGGTCTTGGAGCGGTCGGCCAGGTAGGTCGAGTGCATGTTCTGTGCGCGCACGCTCTGGCGGGTGAAATCCATGTACTCGTAGTTGTGGCAGTTGCGGCATTCCAGCGAGTCGTTCGCCTTGAAGCGCGCCCACTCGTGCTGCGCCAGCTCCAGCCGCTTGTCCACGAACTTCTCGCGCGTGTCGATGGTGCCGAAGATCTTGCCCCAGACTTCCTTGGACGCCTGCATCTTGCGGGCGATCTTGTCGGTCCAGTTGTGTGGCACGTGGCAATCCGAGCACAGCGCCCGCACGCCCGAGCGGTTGGTGAAGTGGATCGTGCCCTTCAATTCCGCGTACACGTTGTCGCGCATTTCATGGCAGCCGGTGCAGAATTTCTCGGTGTTCGTCAGCTCCATGGCGGTGTTGAACGCGCCCCAGAACAGGATGCCGCCGATGAATCCGCCCACGGTCAGAAAGCCCAGGCTGAAGTGCACGCTGGGCCGGCGGATGATGTTCCAGTAACGCTTGATGAGCTTGACCATGACGGGCTCCTGTCCCTCACTTCTTGTCGGGCGCCGGGGCGGAGAGGCGCTTGAGGATCACGTCGATGTCCTGGAAGTTGTTGGGGACCAGCGGCTTGGCCTCCGTTTGCGGAACGTGGCACTGCAGGCAGAAGTAGCGGCGCGGCGACACTTCGGCCAGCACGTTGCTGTCACGGTCCATGTAGTGCGTCACGCTCAGCGGCACCGCCTGCGTCTGCTCAGTGTTGACACGGGCGTGACAGGCCAGGCAGCGGTTGAAGTTCTTGTCGATCTGGTAGCCGTCGATCTTGTGCGGAATGGTCGGCGGCTGCATCGAGTAAGTGCGCATGCGCCGCACGTCGCGGTTTTCAACCGGGGGCATCAGGGGCGGCGTGGCCGATTCGGTCAGCGGCGTCGGCCCCCGCATCGGATCGACCATCGGGTCGGGCGGCGCGGCCCACGCGTTGGAACCGATCAGAAAGACGATGGCGATCGAAGTGGCGCGAATGTTCATGAGCGTCTCCGTCGGCCGTCAAGCCTTGGTGATCTTGACCGCGCACTTCTTGAAGTCGGTCTGGAACGAGATCGGATCGGTGGCGTCGAGCGTGACCTTGTTGATCAATTGGCCGGCATCGAACCAGGGCACGAACACCAGGCCGCGCGGCGGCTTGTTGCGTCCGCGCGTTTCCACACGGGTCTGCATCTTGCCGCGCCGCGACGCGATCTCCACCAGTACGCCGCGCCGCAGACCCATGGCCTGCGCGTCATCCGGGTGCATGAAGCAGACCGCGTCGGGGAAGGCGCGATACAACTCCGGCACGCGCCGCGTCATCGAGCCGGAGTGCCAGTGCTCCAGCACGCGGCCGGTGGACAGCCAGAAGGGATATTCCTCGTCCGGCACCTCGGGCGGCGGCTCGTAGGGCAGGGCATAGATGTTGGCCTTGCCGTCCGGGTTGCCATAAAAATTGAAGCCGGAGCCGACCTTTACGTACGGGTCCGCCTTCTCGCGGTAACGCCAGCGCGTCTCGACCCCGTCCACGACGGGCCAGCGCAGCCCGCGCACCTGGTGATAGGTGTCAAAGGGCGCCAGGTCGTGGCCATGGCCGCGGCCGAACTCGGCGTATTCCTCGAAGAGCCCCTTCTGCACGTAGAAGCCGAACGCCTTTGCCTCGTCGTTGGCGTACTCCGGGTCAAGCTCCGTGTTCGGAAACTTGTTGACCTTGCCGTTCTCGAACAGTACCTGAAAAAGCGTCTTGCCTCGAAGTTCGGGCTTTTTGGCCAGCAGGTCCGCAGGCCAGACCTCGTCTGTGGTGAAGCGCTTCGAAAACTCCATCAATTGCCACAGATCCGACCGCGCGCCGCTGGGCGCGTTGACCAACTGGTGCCAGAACTGCGTGCGGCGCTCGGCGTTGCCGTAGGCGCCTTCCTTCTCGACCCACATCGCGGTGGGCAGAACCAGATCCGCCGATATCGTCGTGACCGTCGGGTAGGCGTCGGACACCACGATGAAATTGGCGGGGTTGCGGTAGCCGGGGTAGCCTTCGTTCAACATGTTGGCCGCGGCCTGCATGTTGTTGTTGACCATCACCCAGTAGGCGTTGATGGTGCCGTCCTTCAACATCCGGTTCTGCAAGACCGCGTGGGCGCCGACCTTTTCGGGGATGGTCCCGTCGGGCAGCCCCCAGACTTCTTCGGCGCGCGCCCGGTGCTTGGGGTTGGTCACGACCAGGTCCGCGGGCAGGCGGTGCGAGAACGTGCCCACCTCGCGCGCCGTGCCACAGGCCGACGGCTGGCCCGTCAGCGAAAAAGGGCTGTTCCCCGGGGTGGAGATCTTGCCCGTCAGCAAATGGATGTTGTAGACCAGATTGTTCGCCCACACGCCGCGGGTGTGCTGGTTAAAGCCCATGGTCCAGAACGACATGACCCGGATCTTCGGGTCGGCGTACAGCTCGGCCAGCGCTTCCAGATTGCGCGCCGGCACGCCGGTCAGCTTGGCGGTGTATTCCAGGTCGTACTTGGAGACGAACTTCGCGTACTCATCGAAGGTGATCGGGCGCGACCCGCCGGCATTGTTGGCGTTCTTGGCGGCCTTTTGCAGCGGGTGCTCCGGACGCAGGCCATAACCGATGTCGGTATTGCCCTCCAGGAACCGGGTGTGCTCGTCGACGAACTCGCGGTTGACGCGCTTGGTCTTGATGATGTGGTTGGCGATGTAGTTCAGGATCGCCAGGTCGGTCTGCGGCGTGAACGTCAGCGACACGTCGGCCAGTTCATACGACCGGTTCTCGAAGGTGGACAGCACCACCACTTTGGTATTGGGCTTGCTCAGCCGCCTGTCGGTCACCCGCGTCCACAGGATGGGGTGCATTTCGGCCATGTTGGCGCCCCACAGCACGAAGGCGTCGGCGCTTTCAATGTCGTCATAACAGCCCATCGGCTCGTCGGCGCCAAAGGTGCGGATGAAGCCCACCGCCGCCGACGCCATGCAGTGGCGCGCGTTCGGGTCGAGGTTGTTGGTGCGGAACCCCGCCTTCATCAGCTTGAGCGCGGCATAGCCTTCCCAGATGGTCCATTGGCCCGAGCCGAACATGCCGACGGCTTCGGGGCCTTTGTCCTTGAGCACGCGCTTGAACTGTTCGGCCATGACGTCAAACGCCTGATCCCACGAGACCGGGGCCAGTTCGCCATCCTTGGCGTACTTGCCGTCCTTCATGCGCAACAGCGGCGAGGTCAGCCGGTCGTTGCCGTACATGATCTTGGACAGGAAATAGCCCTTGACGCAGTTCAGGCCGCGATTGACCTCGGCGTTGAAGTCGCCGTGCGTTGCCACCACCTGATTGTCCTTCACCGCGACGTTCACGCCGCAGCCGGTCCCGCAGAACCTACAGGGCGCCTTCGACCACTTCAGCTTGGCCGCTTCCGACTCGGTCACGATGTTCTGCGTGTAGCCCACGATGGGGATGCCGGCTACCGTGGCGGCAGCGGCGGCGGCAGATTGCTTGATGAACTCTCTACGAGCCATGGACATCGTCAATCTCCTCATTCATCGCGGCAAGCGTGTCGGAATGCTGATACACCAACGCCGAGGCCAGTACGCCATCCAGCCGCTGGATCTGCGCGATGCGTGCAAGCATGTCTTCGGTAGAGGGGGCTTCCAGCGTGACCACCAGCTTGCCGGTCTCGGAAGCGCCGTGGATTTCGCCGCCGTCGATCGCGAGGATCGCGCCGCGTACATCGGCCAGCCGGCGCGGGGCGGCATGCACCACCATGCTGGCGATGTGCAGCTCGGGCGCCGCGCTACAGGACGCGGGGGCGGGCCGATTGTCGGGGGAAGGGGGGAGGGCGGTTGTCATCAGCTTCCCGGGGGGCCTGCAAACATCTGGTAGATCCAGACTGCAAAACCGTACCCAGCCACGATGACCACTGCCAGCACCGGAGCCATGACTGCCGCCAGGAACAGGAAACTTCGGAATTCCTGGGCTTTTGTGTAGCCATCTGATTCGTCTTGCACACACCACCTCGCTGCGAAAGCTTGTAGGGGTATTGCGTCAAACGTACTGATGCGAAAGTTTGTAGCAGATGAGTTTGCGCCGCGTCAATGTTGCAACACAGCGAAATAATCGAGAAGTTAACGCGGACTGTTTACGCTGCGATGACGGGAAAGACGGTCCGTGCAGATGCCAGCGCAGATGTCCGCGATGCCGCCCGCGACCACGGCGGCCGCCCGCCGCCGCGTCAGGCGGCCGCGATCCGGCCCGCGGCTGCGTCAGCCGAGCGCGCCGTAAATGCGCCGGGCGTCCGCCGCCGTCGCCAGCGGCCGGCCCAATGCCCGCGCGCCTTGCGCGGCCTGCGCCACCAATGCCGCGTTGTCCGGGGCGATCGTCCCGTCGCGCAGCTTCAGGTTGTTTTCGAACCCCACGCGCATGTGTCCGCCAAACGCGGCAGCCGTCGTGACGCAGGCGTTTTCCTCGGGGCCGAAGGCGCAGATGGCCCACGGCAGCGAATGATCGTAGGCGGCCAAAAAGGGCAGCAGGTCGTACGCCGACGACGTTTGCCCAGCGCTGTAGCGCCCCAGCACGAACAGCACCGACCACGCGCCTGGCGGCACCAGCCCGCGCGCGCGCAGCGACAGCCAGCGGCGCACGTCGGCCTCGTCGTACAGGATGATCTGCGTCATGATGCGGCGCTCGGCCAGCCACGCCAGGAAGGCGGCCAGATCGGCTTCGGCAATGCCCGGCACGGCGATTTCGCGCAGGCCGATGGAGACGGCTTCGGGCTGCAGTTCGCGCACCATCGCGATCTGCTCGGCGGCCTGGTACACGCCCGCCGCTTCGCTGGTCACCTGCACCAGCAGTTCGTCGCCAACCGCCTTGTGCACTGCGGCAAGCGCGTCGCGATAGGCCTGCGCATCCAGCAGGTGGCTGCCGTCGGGCTTGCGCACGTGCATGTGCATCATGGCGGCGCCTGCGTCCAGGCAGGCCCGGGCCTCGCTGGCCAGCGCCTGCGCGGTCAAAGGCACGGCCGGGTGGTCGGCGGCCTTCTTGTAGGCGCCGTTGGGCGCGACGGTGATGATGACGGGCGAGTCGGCCAGCGCGGCGCGCGGCAGGACGGGGGAGGGGGCAGCGGCGCTCATGGCTGGATCTCCGGCAGTTCGGGGGCAATCAGGTCCAGGCCCGCGCGCAGCAGCCTGTCGTAGCGCGCGCGTTCGGCGGCGATGGTCTCGGGCGTCCAGACATGGAAGCCTTCGCCGGCCTTCATGCCGTGGCGCCCGTCGGCGGCGCGTTCGGTCAGGCAGCGCGCCGGGTGGTCGGCGTTGCAGAAGGTGGGATACATCGTGGCGCCGGCCGCCGCATGAACGTCGATACCGGCGTGGTCGCGCTGCATGACGGGGCCCGCCGCCAGGAACCGGAAGCCGAAGCCGAAGCGCACGGCGGCGTCCACGTCCTCGGGCGACGCGATGCCGCGGTCGATGAGGTCAAAGGCTTCGCGCGACAAGGCGTGCTGCAGGCGGTTGGCCAGAAATCCGGGCAGATCCTGCTTCACCTTGACCGGCACGCTGCCGCAACGCCGCATGAACGCAATCAGCGTGTCGGCGCAGGCCTCGTCGCTGGCCTCGCCCAGCACCACTTCCACCAGCGGCACCAGGTGCGCGGGCATGAAAAAGTGCAGGCCCAGCATGCGGCCGCGCGTGTCCAGCCCCTGGCTGATCGCACTGATCGGAAAGCTGGAACTGTTGCTGGCCAGGATGGCGTCCGGCCGCGTGCGCCGCGCCAGGTCCGCAAACAGGGCCTGCTTGATGTCCAGCCGCTCGGGAATGCACTCGATGACCAGATCCACGGTGGACCAATCCACCGCGTCCAGCGACGGCGCGGTGGCCAGCAGCGTGGCGTTCGCCTCGCGCCCGATGACCTTCAGGTTTTCCGCCACCCGCGCCGGCACGCCGGCCGAGCGCTCGGCATTCGATTCGATCACCGTCGTGCGGCACGCCGCGCGCGTCAGCACGACGGCCACATCCGCGCCCATCGTGCCGCCGCCCACCACCACTGCATGCGCCGCGCCCGGATTGGGCAGCGCCTTCGCGTCCTTCTGCATGCTGTTCTCCTGATTCTGGAAATCCGTCTGGAGGCGAGTGTAGAGAAGCTCGGTTGATTGATGAATCAGAATTTTTTAATAGAATGATCGACCAATCAGATCAATAACGCCCGGGGACAAACCATGCAGATCAATCTCTCCATGCGCGACATCGACACCACGCTCGTGCTGGGCCGTACGCTCAACTTCCGGCAGGCCGCCGGGCAGTTGCATCTGTCGCAGTCGGCGCTATCCACGCAGATCCAGCGGATCGAGGAGGCGCTGGGCGTGCGCTTGTTCGACCGCACGACGCGCACCGTGCGGCTGACGGCCGCGGGCGAGGTCTTTCTGCAGCAGGCCGCGACCCTGCAGGCGGCGTTTCGCGACGCGATCGCCGCCGTGAGCGGCATTTCCAGCGCGGAAGAGGGCCAGGTGTCGGTCGCCGCGCTGCCGTCGCTGGCGGCACGGCTGCTGCCGCGCGTGCTGATGACCTATCGCCAGGCGCACCCGCATGTCGCGCTGAAGGTGCGCGACACGCTGTCCGGCCCGGCCTTCGACCTGGTGCGCGCGGGCGAAGTGGACTTTGCCCTGACCGCCGCCGACCCGCAGCACGCCGACCTGCACTACGTGCCGCTGATGTCCGACAGCTTCATCCTGCTGATCCCCGAGGCGCATCCGCTTGCGCGCGCAAAGGGGCCGCTGCGCTGGGCCGACACGGCCGGCGCGGAGCATGTGTCCATGGTGCACCCGAGCAGCGTGCGCCAATACACGGAATGGGCCTTCCTGCAGAACCGCATCCGCTTCGCGCCCGCCTTCGAGGCCGAGCACCTGACCACCATCGTCGCCATGGTGGAATGCGGCTTCGGCGTGGCCGCGCTGCCAGAGATCGCCGCCGGCGCGGTGGCGCAGACCGGCATCGTGCAGCGCCGCCTGACGGCGCCGGTGGCCGAGCGCTCGATTGGGTTGGTGACGGCGCGCAACCGCAGCCTGTCGCCCGCCGCCGTGGCGCTGGTGCAGACGCTTCGGGAGTACGTGGCGGCGCAGCCGCGATGAAAAAAGCCGGCCTCGTTGCGGAGGCCGGCTTTGCGGCAGGCAGCGGATTCGCGGCGCGGGGGCCGCGGATCTTTGCACGCGTGCGGATCAAAAATCAATCTGCGCCGACAACAAGAACGTGCGCGGCGCGGCCACCGTCGCGTACGAGCCGCTGGCCAGCCAGAAGTCCTTGTTGAACAGGTTTTCGATATTCGCGCGGAACACCACGGAGCGGCCCAGGATTTCGGTGTTGTAGCGCGCGCCGATGTCGTAACGGGTCCACGAGGGCAGGGTCAGGGTGTTGGCCGCGTTGAAGTACATCGACGAGGTGTGGATCACGCGGGCGTTCAGGCTCAGGCCGCGCACCCAGGGGGTGTCCCAGTCCACGCCCAGGTTGAAGGTGTTCTTCGGCACGCCGTTGGCTTCGTTGCCGTCGTTCACGCCGCCAGCGGTGCGCTTGAGGGTGGCGTCGTAGAACGTGGCGCTGGCCATCATGCGCAGGCCGGGCATGGCTTCGCCGAAGGCCGACAACTCCAGGCCGCGGTTGCGCTGTTCGCCGTCGAAGCTGTAGATCCGCGTGTCGGGATCGGTCATCGAGTTGGGGCGCGTGATCTGGAACACCGAGGCGCTGGTGATGATCTTGCCCCAGTCGACCTTCACGCCCGCTTCGTATTGCTTGGACTTGTAGGGCGCAAACACCTGGCCGGCGTTGGCGGCCGTGGCGGGGGCGATGCCGCCGCGGGTCAGGCCGGAGGTGAAGTTGCCATACAGCGAGACGTTGGAAATCGGCTTGAACACGATGCCGGCGACCGGGGAAATCGCGCTTTCGTCATAGGCGTTCAGGCGCGCGCCGGTGGCGGTGGAATAGTTGTCCAGCGCGACGCGCTGGTTGCGCAGGCCGCCGGTGATCAGCAGGGTGTCGTCGGCGAAGGACAGGGTGTCGGTCAGCGTGTAGCTGGTCAACTCGGTCTTGGACGCCTTTTGCGGCGCGCCGCGGTAGGCCGTGACCGGGGGCAGCGGCGCGGGGCGGTAGATGCTGGACGGCACGCCCGGGCCCGAGGACGTGACGTAGGCGTTGCCGGACTCCTGGTCCAGGCGCGTGGCCGACAGGGTGACAGTGTGGCCGACGCCCCAGGTGTCGAAGCGGGCGCGCAGGCCGACGTCGCCCGTCCAGGTGCGCGAATACGAGTCGTAATAGGCGTTGGACACCGTGAAATTGCCCAGTGCATCGGCGGGGCCAGACGGGAAGGTCTGCTCGGCGGTGCCGTAGCGGTAGCCGGTCGCGCCGTAGACCATCAGGTGGTCGTTGATGTCGTACTCGAGGCGGGTGGCCACGGTCGAGTCGTTCAGCTTGAGCTTGGTGCCGGGATAGAAGTTGCGGTGGCCGGACGGCGGCGACGGCAGCGACGTCACGTTCGACTGGAAGCCGATCTGGGGGCGGAAATTGTCGATGTCTTCGTGCTGCGTGTAGGCGTCCAGCGACCAGCGCAGCTTCGTGCCGCGGTAGTCGAGCGCCAGCGCGCCCACGCCTTGCTCCTGCTTGCCGTCATCGATGTTGGTGTCGCCGTTGCTGTAGACGCCGTTGGCGCGGATGCCCCATTCGTTGTTCTCGCCAAAGCGCCGGCCCATGTCGAGTTGGCCACCCAGTTGCGATTTGCTCTGGTAGGTGGTGGTCAGGCGGGTCAGGGGTTCGTCGCCCGCGCGCTTGGTGACGATGTTGATGCCGCCGCCGATGCTGCCGCTGGGGCCGATGCCGTTCATCAGCGTGCCGGGGCCCTTCAGGACTTCGACGCGCTCCATCAAGGCCGCGGGCATGCGGCTGGCGGACGCCAGGCCGTACAGGCCGTTCAGGCCCACGTCGCCTGCCGCGACGGAAAAGCCGCGGATCTGGAATTCATCGGAGAAGCCGCCGCTGGACGTGGTGGTGCGCACCGAGGACTCGCTGATGACGATGTCTGCCAGCGTGCGGGCCTGCTGGTTCTCGATCATCTGCGCGGTGTAGTTGGTGGTGCTGAACGGCACGTCCATGATGTCGCCCGTGCCCAGCACACCCAGGCCGCCGCCGCGCGCCACCTGGCCGCCCGCGAAGGGCGCGGGCAGGGTGGGATCGGCGGCCGAGGCCGTCACCGTCACGGCGGGCAGTTGCGTCGTGGCGATGCCCGCGCCGGCCGGGCGGTCCAGCACATAGCTGCCATTGGACTGTGGCAGCACGCGGATGCCGGTGCCGGCCAGCAGGGCGTCCAGCCCTCCGCGCACGCCGTAGGCGCCACGCAGTCCGTTGCTTTGCAGGCCAGCCGTCACGTCGGGCCGGAACGACAGCACGATGCCGGCTTCACGCCCGAAGCGGCCCAGCGCATCCTCAAGCGTTCCCGCGGGAATGTCGTAGCTGCGCGTGACGGCGGCCTGCGCGTGCGCGGCGGTGGAGACGGCCAGTGCGGGCGCCGCGAGCAGCGTGGCGGTGGCGATGCGGCCCGCCAGGCGCGCCGTGGCTGCGCGGCGCAGGATGCGGGAGGGCTGGCGCTTGGGCGCCCGGACGTGATTCATGAACTGGCCTTTCAGAGAGGTGAGGTTGCTGTGTGCTCACCCTCCTTGACCCTTCGGATCGAAAAACGGATCAGCTTTTTTGTAACAGCGGCGACGGACGCGCCGTGTCGGGGCCGGCGATGAGGTGCAGACGGCGGCCGCGCCAGAGCCGCGTCTCGGTTTCCACGCGGATGTCCAGCGTGGCGCTGAGCGCGGCCAGCACCTTGTCCACGTTGTTGACGGGAAAGGAACCGGACAGCAGCCGGTCCGCTACGGCGGGATCGCAGCTCAGCGTATCGCGGCAATAGCGGCCGAGTTCGGCAATGAAATCGGCCAGGCGCATGCCGCGCGCCACGATGAAGCCGTCCTTCCAGGCGATCTGGTTGGTCTCGGCGGCGGCCGGCTGCGCGACGCCACGAGACGAGTAATGGGCGCGCAGTCCCGCCTGTAACGTCAGTCCGTGCGCGCCGTCGTCGCGCGGGCGGATCTGGACGGCGCCTTCGAACACGCTGACCTCGGTCGAGGTGTCCAGCAGCCGCACGGCGTATTCGGTGCCCAGCGCGCGCGCGGTGCCGTGCGCGGTCTCAACAAGAAAGGGACGGTGGGGTCCGCCTGTCTCTTGGGCGGTGGTGATCAGGATTTCGCCCGCGATGAGCGCCACGCGCCGCAAGCCCGCGCTGTAGCGCACGTCGATGGCGCTGTCGGTGTTCAGCACTACACGGGTTCCGTCCGGCAGCGTCAGGCTGCGGTGTTCGCCGACGGCGGTGCGATGGTCTGACGTCCAAGAGCGCCACGGGGCGCTCTGCCCGACACCCCAGGCCGCGCCGCTGGTGATACCCAGGACGCTCACGGCCTTCAATGCGCGCCGGCGCTGGGCGCAGGCGGGGGCCGCCAGCGCAGCCTGCGCGATGGCCGAGCTTCCCGGGCCGGCCAGCGGCTGCAGGCGGCCTTGCACGGATTCAATGCGCAGCCACGCGCGTTCGTGGTCGGGGTGCGCGGCGCGCCAGGAGGTCCATGCCCGCACCGTTTCCGGGGCGACGGGGTCATCTTGCAATTGCACCAGCCATTCCAGCGCGCGTTGCGCGACGGCGGGCGATACGGCAGCCGCATCGCGGGTGGCGCCGTACCAGGGCGAGGCGGACATGCGGCGGCTCATCCGGTAAAAGACAGATCGGCGAAGCAGCAGCGCTGCAAGGCCTTGACGAGATAGCGCTTGACCGTGGGAACCGAGATGCCTAGCGCTTCGGCCACCTGGGCATGCGTGTGCCCGTCCAGCTGCGACAGCAGGAATGCCTGCCGCACGATGGCGGGCAGCCCATCCAGCAGGCGGTCCAGTTCCAGCAGCGTTTCCAGCACGATGGCCCGGTCCTCGGGCGACCAGTGCACCGCCTGCGGGGCCTGGGCCAGCGCCTCCAGATAAGCGCGCTCCAATTTCTCGCGGCGCCAGTGGTTGGACACCAGGTGCTGGGCGACGGTGGTAAGAAACGCGCGCGGCTCGGTGAGCGTGGCCGGAATCCGGTCGCTGCTAAGCAGGCGGATGAAGGTGTCGTGCGCCAGGTCTTCGGCCTGATCGGCGTTGCCCAGGCGGCGGCGCAACCAGCCTCTCAGCCAGGAGTGGTGATCGCTATAAAGCGTTTCGATGGAGGAGGGGAAGGCGCATCCCGGCGTACTCAAGATCCAACCTTTTGATCAAGCCGCCGGCGCCTCGCAGTCGGAGGCGGGACAACTGCTCATGCGAATTACGGGAAATAGTAATTGTTATTATTACCGATTCCAGGCAGGGCTTGTCAAATTGTTGCCGGGCGAGGGCGGCCGGGCGTTGCCGGCAGGCGTCAGCGCGGCGCGCCAGCGACTGGGTGTGCGCCCTGCGTCTGCGCATACGCCTGTTGCGAGGCCAGATAGGCATCGCGCGACGGGATCAGGTGGTCGCGGCACACCGCCATCAGCGCGTCGCGGTTACCGTCGCGCAGCGCCTGGATCATCGTCCAGTGTTCCTGCCGCGCCCGCTCGCGGTGGCCGGCTGTCACCAGGGAGCCGAAGCGGATCGGGTGGGTGCGCCGCGCGTATTCCTCGATGGCCTGGCCCAGCACGGCGTTGTCCAGCAGGCCGACGAATTCGCGGTGAAAGTGCTGGTTGCTGCGGAACACGCGGCGCGCGTCGCCCGCGGCCACCGCGGCGTCGTGCTCGCGCTGCACCGCCACCAGCGCGGCCAGCCGCGCTTCGGGCACGGGCAGCGGCATCTGGCGGGCGGCGTGCACTTCCAGCACTTCGCGCAAGGCGTACAGCTCCATGACCTCGCGCACCGAGAAGGCGCGCACCACTGCGCCGATATTGCGCTTTTTCTCGACCACGCCCAGGAGCTCCAGGTCGACCAGCACCTGGCGCACCGCGTGCCGCTTCATGCCAAAGCGCGCCATCAGCTCGTCCTCGGTCAGGCGTTCTCGCGGATGCAGCCGGCCGAAGACGATGTCTTCCTCCAGCGCGGCCACCGCCGCCTGTACGGCGTCGGGGGCGGGTTCCTGCAAGGCTGCGGGCATGGTGGCGTTCATGGCAATGAGGGCAGGTTTACTTCTTGGGCACCGTGTCGTGCGTGACGCCGGCGCGCAGGAAGTCGAAGTCGACGCCCTGGTCGGCCTGGGTCACGGACTGCAGGAAGAGCTTGCGGTAGCCGCGGTCGGCGGCCGGCCGCGTGATGGGCTGTGCGGCGGCGCGGCGCGCCAGCTCGGCGTCGTCGACCAGCAGCGCGATTTCGCGCCGGGCCACCGACAGGCGGATGCGGTCGCCGGTCTGCACATAGGCCAGCGGACCGCCGATGGCGGATTCCGGCGTCACGTGCAGCACGATGGTGCCGGCCGCGGTGCCGCTCATGCGGCCGTCCGAGATCCGGACCATGTCCTTGACGCCGGCGCGCGCCAGTTTCTTCGGGATGGGCATGTAGCCGGCTTCGGGCATGCCCGGCGCGCCAGTGGGGCCGATGCGCTTGAGCACCAGGATGTCGTCGGCGGTCACGTCCAGCGCGTCGTCGTCGATGCGGCGCGCCATGTCCTCGGCGTCTTCGAACACCACCGCGCGGCCTTCGTGCTCCATCAGTTGCGGATTGGCCGCCGACTGCTTGATGATGGCGCCGCCGGGCGCCAGGTTGCCGCGCAGCACGGCCAGGCCGCCCACCGGATAGATGGGCGCGGCGGCCGTGCGGATGACGTCCTGCTTGAAGGGCGGGGGCGCATTGTCCAGCTCTTCGCCCAGCGTGCGGCCGGACACGGTGAGCACGTCCAGATGCAGGAAGGGACGCAGCTCGCGCAGCAGGGCGGGCATGCCGCCCGCGTCGTGGAAGTCTTCCATGTAGTGCTGGCCCGACGGCTTCAGGTCGACCAGCACGGGCGTCTCGCGGCTGATGCGGTCCAGGCCGGCCAGGTCGATGTCGATGCCCAGGCGGCCTGCGATGGCGGTCAGGTGGACGATGCCGTTGGTCGACCCGCCGATGGCGAGCAGCACGCGCAGCGCGTTTTCGATGGACTTGCCGGTCAGGATGCGGTCCGGGGTCAGGCGCGAAGCCGCCATGGCGACGGCGGTGGCGCCGGTGTGCTCGGCCACGCGCACGCGGTCGGCGGTGACGGCCGGGGCCGAGGCGCCGCCGGACACCATCATGCCCAGCGCTTCGGTGATGCAGGCCATCGTGCTGGCCGTGCCCATGACGGAACAGGTGCCCACGCTGGCGACGAGCTGGTTGTTCACGTCGGCGATCTCGACGGCGTCGATTTCCTCGGCGCGGTAGCGGCCCCAGTAGCGGCGGCAGTCGGTGCAGGCGCCGACGCGCTCGCCGCGGTGCGAGCCGGTCAGCATCGACCCGGTGACCAGCTGGATGGCGGGCACGCCGGCCGAGGCGGCGCCCATCAGTTGCGCGGGCACGGTCTTGTCGCAGCCGCCGATCAGCACGACGGCGTCCATCGGCTGCGCGCGGATCATCTCCTCGGTGTCCATGGACATGAGGTTGCGCAGGTACATGCTGGTGGGCTGCGAGAAGCTTTCGTGCACCGAGATGGTGGGAAAGTCCATCGGCAGGCCGCCGGCCAGCATGACGCCGCGCTTGACGGCCTCGATGAGCTGCGGGGCGTTGCCGTGGCAGGGGTTGTAGCTGCTGCCGGTGTTGACGATACCGATGATGGGACGCGCCAGGGCATCGTCCGACAGGCCGGCGCCCTTGATGAAGGCCTTGCGCAGGAACAGCGAAAAACCCTTGTCGCCGTAATTGGTCAGCCCGCGGGCGACGCCTTGCGCGGTGGCGCTGTCGCTGTCAAAGGGGCCCTTGCCGGGCTTGCCGCCCTTGGTCTCGTCCGTCATTTTCAGTCCCGATAATATTATTGATAATCCTGCGGCGTCATCATATCCAGCCCCTTGCAACGCTCGCAAGCGGTTTGTGCAGATGCCCTCTATTGATCTGAAATGAAGATCAGTCGATAGAAAAATGGCGATTCTTCAATCAAGCACGGACCCCTACACTGGCGCGGTTGACGAACCGGGCGTCCGTTCATTCCTATACCCATCCCGGCTTGGAGAGACCCTATGTCAGACCTGCGTCTGCGGCCGCGCCGCGCCGTGCTGTTTTCCCTGCTGGCCCTGTGCGCCGGCCTTTCCGCCCCGGCGCATGCCGCCGACGCCTATCCGGACAAGCCGATCCGCATGATCGTGCCTTATCCGCCCGGAGGCGCCACCGACGTGATCGGCCGCGTGCTCGCGCAGGAATTGACGGGCGCGCTGGGCCAGACCGTGGTGGTGGAAAACCGCGCTGGCGCTGCCGGCAACATCGGCGCGGACCAGGTCGCCAAGGCCCAGCCCGACGGCTACACGTTGCTGATGGGCGCGCTGACCAGCCACTCCATCAATGCCGCGCTCTACCGTGGCCGCGTCACGTACGACGTGGAAAAGAGCTTCGCGCCGGTGTCCATCGTCGGCACCGTGCCGCTGGTGTTCGTGGTGAACCCGTCGGTGCAGGCCAAGACGCTGCCCGAATTCATCGCGCTGGCCAAGTCCAAGCCCGGCTACCTGACCATGGCCTCGGCCGGCAACGGCTCGCCTCAGCATCTGGCCGGCGAAATGTTCAAGCGCGCGGCGGGCGCCGACATCCTGCACGTGCCTTACAAGGGCAGCGGCCCGGCCATGACCGACCTGATGGGCGGACAGGTGTTGAGCATGATCGAGACGGTGCCTGCGGCGCAGGCCAACATCAAGGCGGGCAAGCTGCGCGCCCTGGCGGTGACCTCGCCGCAGCGCGTCGATGCGCTGCCCGACGTGCCCACCGCCGCCGAGGCCGGCCTGAAGGACTTCGAGGTCAGCTCGATGTTCGGCATCGTGGCGCCGGCCAACACGCCGGCGCCGGTCATCGAGCGCCTGAATGCCGAGCTCAAGAAGATCCTGGCCAAGCCCGAAGTGAAGGCGTCGCTCCTGAATCAGGGCGCGATCGCCACGTGGACCACGCCCGCCGACGCCGGCGCGCGCGTGTCGGCCGAAGTGGCGCGCTGGACCAAGGTCATCGATGAGGCGGGTGTGAAGGGCGAATAAGCCCATTGCCGCGGGTGCCTTGCGCGCCATCGCCGCCATGCGCCGGAAATCCGCCAAGGGTTTCCGGCGTTGTCGTTTTTGCGGCTATTGAAAGGAACCGAAATAATCGATTCCCGTCGCACGACGGCTACGCCGGGGAAACACCTATATTTCAGACAATTGCAAAGCTGCGGGAATGGCTATGCAATAAATCGCAATAAACAGGTTTGCACCGCCGCAAAGGTGGTTGACCCCAAATTCAGTAGCCCGTAATGTGTTTCGCGGGCCTTAGGACGGCGGGGGGATACCAATGACTGAGAACCAGGACGAAAAGTCGATCCTGCACACGCATTTCGGTACGCAGAGCCCATATTGGCGGTTGTCCGCCGATAGCGATGCGATTGAACTCGCCGCAGTCAAAGGCGCGACCAACATCGCCATGGCCTTGCGCCCGGATCAGGCCGAGGCCGTGCGCAGCCTGACCGGCATCACGTCCAGCGTGCGCATCGACATCATGCTGTACGGCGATCTGCTGCACCTGCACCTGGTCGGCCGCAAGATCAACCCGAACGAATGGGCCGGCACCGCCTCGGCCCACACCGATACCGAATCCGTCGCCAAGGACCTCGTAGAAGGCCTGTCGTTCGCCGAAACGGTGGTGTCCGAAGCCAATTCGGTCATCGTCATCGTCGACCAGAACGGCCGCGTGCAGCGCTTCAACAAGCTCAGCGAGGAATACACCGGCAAGCGCGAACAGGACATCGTGGGCCGCAGCGTCTTCGAGATGTTCATGACGCGCGAAGAAGCCATCGCCTCGCGCCGCAATATTGCCGAGTTCTACAAGCGCGGACAGTCGTATGAGGTCGAGCGCACGATCAACACGGTCAAGGGGCCGCGCCTCTTTCTGTTCCGCAACAAGTTCGTCACCAGCGGCAGCGGCGAAAAGCGCGTCTACCTGATCTGCTCGGGCACCGACATCACCGAGGAACGCCAGGCGCAGGAGCGCCTGCGTGTGCTTGCCAACACCGACATGCTGACCAACCTGCCCAACCGGCACGCGATTACGTCGCGGCTGAAGGCAGCGCTGGACGCCGGCCGGGAAGGGCGGGGCGGGGTGCTGTTCCTGGACCTGGACAACTTCAAGCGCATCAACGACCACTACGGGCACGGCTTCGGCGACCGGCTGTTGAAAGCCGTGGCCGTCGCCATCTCGAACTGCCTTTCCGATGGCCAGACGCTGGCCCGCCTGGGCGGCGACGAATTCATCGTGCTGCAGGAAGAGGCGCAGGCCTGGCAGCTGGAGGCCACCGCGCAGCGCATCATCGACCGGCTGCGCGAGCCCTTCCGCCAGGGCCTCATCGAGGTCTACACCAGTTGCTCCATCGGCATCGCCATGTATCCCGACCACGGGGCCGACCTGGACAGCGTGGTGCGCAGCGCCGACATCGCCATGTATGTGGCCAAGGAAGCGGGCCGCCATACGTACCGTGTGTTCCAGCCCGACATGGACCGTCGCAACGCGGACTACGTGTGGCTGGACACCAATCTGCGCAAGGCGCTGGCCGAGAATCATCTGATGCTGTACTACCAGCCCAAGCTGGTGGGCCGCACCGGCGAGGTGGACGGCGTGGAAGCGCTGGTGCGCTGGCGCTCTCCGGAGCGCGGCATGGTCGGACCCGACACCTTCATCCCGTATGCCGAGGAGTCGGGCCTCATCTCGCCGCTGGGTGTCTGGGTGATGCGCGAAGCTGCGCGGCAGGCGGCGGCCTGGAAGCGCGACGGCCTGAACCTGCGCATCGCCATCAACATGTCGGCCCGCCAACTGGACGACAAGGGCGTGGTCAGCGAATTCATGCGGGCCATCAACGACGCCAGCCTCAATCCCTGCCTTCTCGATATCGAACTGACGGAAAGCTGCCTGATCGACGATGAAGACGCGGCCATCGAACTCATCAAGCAGTTCCGGCAACTGGGCGCGCGCGTGCACCTGGACGACTTTGGCACGGGCTATTCGTCGCTGTCGCAGCTGGCGCGCATTCCGCTGGACGCGATCAAGCTCGACGCCAGCTTCGTGCGCGGCGTCAACGAGAATCCGGTGTCGCAGGCGTTGGCGCGCGCCATCGTCGCCGTGGCGCGCACGCTGGAGCTCAAGGTCATCGCCGAGGGCGTGGAGACCCAGGAAGAAACGGTCTTCCTGGACACCCTGGGCGTGGACGCCAAGCAGGGCTATCTGTACGCCAAGCCCATGCCGGCGGAAGAGTTCACCGCCTGGCTGGCGCAACGCCGCCGGCTGCATCTCATTGCGTGACGCAACCGGCGGCGCGCCGCCGGATCAGTGCATGGTGGCCACTTCGGTGGCCTCTGAGCTGCCTGCCGTGCGGCGGTTCTGCGCCATCACCAGCCGTTCCATGTAGGCGCGGTCCTTCGGATCGATGGAGAAGGCCGCCTCGACCCAATCCTCGGTGATATCCATCAGTTCGGAACGCGACAGGCTCAGCACGCGCTGGCGGGCGCGCAGCATCGCGCGCATGCCGTTGAGCTTGGGCCGCATCACGTCGATGAAGGTGCGGGTGGCCTTGTAGGCATCGCCCGGCTCGAACAGCACGTCCACCAGGCCGCGGCCGTGATACCACTCGGCGGTGTGCGATTCACCGGTGCCGATCAGCTCTTCGGCCAGCTTCATGCCCGAGCGGCGCGCGACCAGCGAATAGCCGCCCATGCCGGGAAACAGGTTGAACGCCATTTCGGGAAAGCCCATGCGCGCATTGTTCTGCGCCAGCACGAAGTGGTGGGCCAGCGCGGCCTCGAAGCCGCCGCCCAGCGCGGTGCCTTCGATCATCGCCAGCGAAATGGCGCCGGTATCGAAACCGCGCGTGGCGGCATGCACGCAGTCCACGCAGGCGCGGGCATAGGCGCGCAGCGCTTCGCGCTTGCCGGTGCGGATGGCCTCGGCGAAAAAGTTCAGGTCGCCGCCAACGTTGTAGATCTGGGGCACCAGCGAACCGGTGACCCAGAAGTCGATGGGCAGGCCGGAATCCTTGGCGGCGCGCGCCAGGGTCATGATCTCGTCGATGAGTTCATGGTTAAAGCACGGGCGCGGTTGCGCGCGCAGCATCATCCACATGACACGGCGACCTTCCTCGTAATACGCGGAGATCTGCTTCAGATTGCCTGCGGCGGTAAAGGGGTGGCAGTCCGGATGAATGAGTTGATTCATTGCTTTCGTCCAATCGATCAAGGTGAGTCGGAGTACTGCCGGGTCAGGCTAAACCACGGCTTAGGCACTCCGTCTCATGCAAACCTCGTCCGACTGGCCAGACTTTTCCGTAATGCAAAGTCCCGAGCGCGCGATCGGAAAATTTCAAAACCCGCAACGGCCCCTCGGTCCATCGGCCGAGGCGCGCATGGGTAGAACGGATGAGGACAGCAGCAAATATGCGGCGTTCAGCGCCGTGAAAGAAAAGCCCGGCCGACTGGCCGGGCTCGTGCGTTGGGATGAGAGCGCGCCGCAGGAAGGCGCCGGCGCTGACGAAAAATTTTCAGGCCACGCCGCCATTGGCGCGCACGATCTGCCCATTTACCCACCCGCTGTCCGGTCCCGCCAGGAACGAGACGATGCCCGCGATGTCATCCGGTTGGCCCAGGCGTTCCAGCGGCGGCATCTTGGCGTAGTGCTCGATCAGCTCGGGGCTCTTGCCCTTGAAGAACAGCTCGGTGGCGACGGGGCCGGGGGCGACGGCATTCACCCTGATCTGGCGGCCGCGCAGTTCCTTGGCAAAGACCTGCGTCAGGCTTTCGACGGCGGCCTTGCTGGCGATGTAGACCGAGTAGCCGGGCAGGTTGAGCGCGACGGTGGTGCTGGACACATTGACGATGCTGCCGCCATCGGCAAGGCGGGCGGCGGCCTCGCGCAGGGTGTTGAAGGTGCCGCGGGTGTTGATGTCGAACGTCCGGTCGTACAGATCGTCGCTGGTGTCCGCCAGCGGCTGCACCTGCAGCACGCCCGCGCTGTTGACCAGCACGTCCAGGCGGCCGAATTCGGCCGTGACGGCATCGAACATCGCGCGCACCGCATCCGGCTTGGAGACGTCTGCACGCACCGCGAGGGCGCGGCCCCCGGCCTGGCGGATGTCGGCGGCCAGGGCGTCGGCGTCTGCCGCGCCGGACGAATAGTTGATGGCGACGGCAAAGCCGTCATTGGCCAGGCGGCGCACGATGGCGGCGCCGATGCCGCGCGATCCGCCCGTGACGAGGGCAACACGCTGGGAAGCTTGGTCGGTCATGGGATCTCTCCGTGAAGGGGTGAGGCGTATGATCGACTATTCCGTTCGAAAGATAATTAGCCTGCGTTTGCTAAGATAATTTCATTTGCTTTAACAATAGGCCTGCGTGGCAGGTAGCCAAAGGCATGGATCGATTCCAGGAAATGCAGGTATTCGTGCGCATTGCGGAGCGCGGCAGTTTTACCAAGGCCTCCGATGACCTGCGCATTCCGCGCGCCACGGTGACCAACCTGATCAAGCGCATGGAAGCCCGGTTGGGCGCGCGCCTGCTCGAGCGCACCACGCGCCAGGTGCGGCTGACGCACGACGGCGAGGCCCACTACCGGCGGTGCGTGCGGCTGCTGGCCGACCTGGAGGAGGCCGATGGGGCGTTCCTGGATACGGCTCCCAAGGGGCTGCTCCGGGTCAATGCGCAGGGCACGCTTGCCCGCTTTTTCGTGATGCCCGGCCTGCCGGACTTTCTGAAGCGCTATCCCGACATTGCCCTGCATTTGGGCGAAGACGACCGGCTGGTGGATCTGGTGCGCGAAGGCGTGGACTGCGTGCTGCGGGCGGGCGTGCTGCAGGATTCGACGCTTGTCGGTCGCACGATCGCGCAGATGCCGCAGGTGACGGTGGCCAGTCCCGCGTACCTGGCTCGACATGGCATGCCGGACAGCGTGCAGGCGCTGGAAAAGCACCTGGCCGTGGACTACGTGTCCAGCGCCACGGGCCGCGCGGCGCCGCTGGATTTTTGGATCGATGGGCGCATCGTGCAGGTGCGCCCGCGCGCGGTTGTCAGCGTGAGCGGCGCCGAGCTTTACACCAGCGCGGCATTGGCGGGCCTGGGAATGGTGCAGGTGCCGCGCTATCGCGTGGAACGCGAACTGGCGGCGGGGCACTTGAAGATCGTGCTGCCCCACGCGCCGCCCGCCCCGATGCCGGTGTCGGTGTTGACGCCGCAGAACCGGCAGGTGCCGGCGCGGGTGCGCGTGTTCACGCAGTGGCTGGCGGGCGTGTTTGCCGCCGCCTTCGATCAGACGATGCCGGTCAGGTAGAACACGCCGATCACCAGGAACACCGACAGCGTCGATATCAGGGTGATGGCGAAGATGTCGCCATAGGACTGGCGGTGCGTCAGGCCCGTGACCGCCAGCAGCGTGATGACCGCGCCATTGTGCGGCAGCGTGTCCATGCCGCCGCTCGCCATCGCAGCGACCCGGTGCAGCACTTCCATGGGAATGCCGGCCGCCAGCGCGCCGTCGATGAAGGTCTGCGACATCGCGGCCAGCGCGATGCTCATGCCGCCGGAGGCCGATCCCGTGATGCCGGCCAGCGTCGTCACCGCCACGGCTTCGCCCACCAGCGGATCGGGAATGGCTTTCAGGGCCTGCGCCACCAGCAGAAAGCCCGGCAGCGCGGCGATGACGCCGCCGAACCCATACTCGGCCGCGGTGTTCATCGAGGCCAGCAGCGCGCCCGACACGGCGCTCTTGCTGCCCTCGGCAAAATGCGACTTGATGGCGCGAAACGAGAACAGCAGGATGGTGACGATGCCCGCGATCAGCGCACCCATTACGGCCCACAGCGCCACCTGTTCATCCGCGTTGACGGGCAGGGGCTTGGGCAGGCCGGGCAGGTTCACTTCGGAGCCGGCGGGATACCAGCCCGGGATCCAGCGCGTCAGCAGAAAGTTCATCACACCCACCACGACCAGCGGCAGCAGCGCGATCAGCGGATGATGATTGCGTTCGGCGGGGGGCGTGGCGGGTTCGTTGCGCAGGTCCGTGCCGTAGGTCTCGCCGGCCGCGGCGGCGCGCTTGCGGCGCCATTCCAGGTAGGCGATGCCCGCGGTCAGCGTGAACGTGGCGCCGATGAGGCCCAGCCAGGGCGCGGCCCAGGTCGTGGTCTCGAAGAAGGTCGTCGGAATGATGTTCTGGATCTGCGGCGTGCCCGGCAGCGCCGTCATGGTGAACGTGAAGGCGCCCAGCGCAATCGCGCCCGGCATCAGACGCTTGGGGATGCCGCCCTGGCGGAACATCTCGGCGGCAAACGGGTATACCGCGAACACCACCACGAACAGCGACACGCCGCCGTATGTGAGTACCGCGCAGACCAGCACGATGGCCACGATGGCGCGCTCGGCTCCGATCAGCCGCAGCACCGCCTGCACGATGGCGCGCGAAAAGCCCGATAGCTCGATCAGCTTGCCGAACACGGCCCCAAGGAGAAACACGGGGAAGTAGAGCTTGGCAAAGCCCGCCATGCGCTCCATGAAGATGCCCGAGAACACGGGCGCCAGCGCCGACGGGTCCGTCAGCAGCACCGCGCCCATCGCCGCAATGGGCGCGCAAAGGATGACGCTATAGCCTCGATACGCCGCCAGCATCAAGAACGCCAGCGCCGCCACCACGATGAACAATCCGGTCATTCGGTACTCCAGGAATGAAGAGACAAGGGGTGTGGGGCTACACCTTAACGTATCGGGCAGTCAGCGCGCTGCCATCAACGCCGCCGCCTTGTGCGCCAGTTCCGCCACGCCGAAGCTGGTGGCCAGCGCGTGGGCGTCCAGGTCGTCCAGGGACACCCAGCGCGCGTCGCGGGCATCGTCGCCGGCGACCGGTTCGCCAGACACCCAGCGGCACAGCACCGCGATCAGGATGAAGTGGCGGCGCAGGGCGCCTGCGTCGTCGCGGTCGAATACGTCGACGGCGTCGAAGACGTGCAGCGGCTCGGCCGTGACGCCGGTCTCTTCCAGCAACTCTCGCGCGGCCGCATCGGGAAGGCGTTCGCCGGCATCGATCTTGCCGCCCGGAAACGCCCAGCGGTCCTGATCGGGCGGATTGGCGCGGCGCACCAGCAGCACGTGGCCGTCGCGCACGACGGCGGCGATGGTGGCGGCGATGGGGCGCGGGGCGGGTTGGGTCATGCGGGTCTCCAGCGGCAGTCAGGCATGCGGCAAGGATACGCCGGTCTGTTCACACCTCTTCGATGCGTTGGCTGGGGGCGAACGGCGTGCCCAGACCGAGCAGCGCGTAGATGCGTTCGGTGATGCGCTGGCGCCGTGTCGGCCTGCCCATGCGCCACCGCATGTCGAGCCACAGAAGCGGCAGCGCAAAGCACAGCCATACCAGCAGGAACATCCCCAGGATGAAGAGCGCGAGTTCCGGAAAATCTCCCTGTAGCGCGTCGGCGTCCATGAACCAGGTCAGGCCAATCAGAAACAGCCAGACCGCAAGCATCAGGCTGCCGATGGCCTTGAGCAGGGGCGCTCGCTGGTTCATGCCGACGCCGACCGGCGTGTCGCGGCCGGGAATGGCGCGGAATCGCAGATGACACATGTAGGCGCGCCCGTCCTCCAGATTGCGCAGCGCATACACCGCATGCGGTTCGCCCGGAACCGGCTGGGCGTTGACGGCCATTTCAACGGCATCGTCCTGCGCCAGGAACGGCTGCCAGCTTCCCAGCGATTCATCGACCGTCATCAGGAACGGGCGGCCCTGGATGGAAAAGCGATAGTGGCCGTAGGTCGGGCCTTTGTGCACATGCCGCGTTTCATGCGTGATCCCGTCGAGCTGCCCCCGGATCAGGAGCAGGGGCGGATCGCCATCCTGCATCAGCGCGGCCGGTTCCTGCCGGGGACGCGGGGAGGCTGGCGCGGCTGAAGCGGCCGCCATGGCCGCTGGCCGCCGGGCGGGATCGAACTGCGCCTCGCTGGCGAGAATGCGTGGCCGCTCGCGGTGGTTGTGCCAGAGGACATGCAAGGCATTCGCGGCAAGTACCAGCCCCATCAACGCGATCACCAGCGCGAACACCATCAGGAATACGCGCGGCAGCGTCGCGATCCCGGATAGCCACGCAGCACCCAGCGCGGTCACGCCCACGGCGCCGCAGATCGCGGCCTCGCGCCCGCTACGCCGTTGCGCGGTCTGGTAGGTAAGCGGGGCAATGGGATCGCCCTGCGCCGGCACGGCCCAACAGAATCGGTTCAGGCCATGCTGGGCCTCCAGCACGCCAATGCGCACGGCCGTGCCTTTGTCGTGGAAGGCGCGCAGCTGGGCGATGTGCGATGGGTCCAGCCCGGGACCCCAGATGGTTTCCGCGCCGATCCGCAGGAAGGCATCGTTTCGCCGGACTGGCGTTGCGAGCCGGATCTGGTCAATCTTTCCCTCGATGATTCGGGCTGCGCGTTGTGGCATGTCGGAGCGGCGAAGGCAAAGCCGCAAGGATAACGCGGCGGGCGTTACCCGCCGCTGATGCCATCAGCCGCGTCCGCCCGCCGCGGGAACGCCCAACGCTTTACTTCTTGACCAGCGGGCAAGTCGACCGGGACAGCGGCATGAAGGCCTGGTCGCCGGGCAGCGTGGCCACCAGCTTGTAGTAGTCCCACGGCCGCTTGGATTCCGACGGCTTTTTCACCTCGAACAGGTACATGTCGTGGACCATGCGGCCGTCTTCGCGGATGCGGCCGTTGGTGGCGAAGAAGTCGTTGATGGGGGTGGCCTTCATCTGCTTCATGACGGCAGTGGGCTCGTCGGTGCCCGCCGCCTGCACGGCTTTCAGGTAGTGCATCACCGACGAATACGTGCCCGCCTGGCTCATGTTGGGCATCTTCTTGAGCTTGTCGTAATAGCGCTGCGACCAGGCGCGGGTCTGGTCGTTCATGTCCCAGTAGAAGGCTTCCGTCAGCGTCAGGCCCGCGGCGGCGTCCAGGCCGATGGCGTGGATGTCGTTGATGTACAGGAGCAGGCCCGCCATCTTCTGCCCGCCCTTGGTCAGCCCGAATTCGCTGGCTGCCTTGATGGCGTTGACCGTGTCGCCGCCCGCGTTGGCCAGCCCGACGATCTGCGCCTTGCTGGCCTGCGCCTGCAACAGGTACGAGGCAAAGTCGCTGGAGCCCAGCGGATGGCGCGAAGCGCCCAGCACCGTGCCGCCGTTGGCCTTCACGACGTCGGTGGCCGAGGCCTGCAGCGTGTGGCCGAATGCGTAGTCGGCCGTCAGGAAGTACCAGCTCTTGCCGCCTTGCTCGACGGTGGCGCGCGCGGTGGTGTTGGCGAGCGACCAGGTGTCGTAGGTGTAGTGCACGGAATACGGCGAGCACAGGTCATTGGTGATGCGCTCGGTGCCCGGTCCGCTGAAGACGACGATCTTCTTCTTTTCGCGCGCCACTTCCAGCACGGCCAGCGCGGGCGCGGAGCCGGCGACGTCCATGATGGCGTCGACCTTCTGGATGTCGTACCACTCGCGCGCCTTGGCCGCGGCGATGTCGGCCTTGTTCTGGTGGTCCACCACCAGCAGGTCCACCTTCTTGCCCAGCACGGTCCCGCCGAAATCGGCGATCGCCATCTCGGCGGCGGTGGCGCTGCCCTTGCCGGTCACGTCGGCATAGACGCCGCTCATGTCCAGGATCAGGCCCAGCCGCACGACGTCGTCAGAGACGGCGGGCGCAGGCGATTGCGCGTGTGCGCCTGTGGCCGCCAGGGCAATGGCCGCCGCAGCGCTTGCGGCGAACAATTGGTTGATCTTGCTGCGGCACTGCATTGAAATCCGGGTCTTGTCGGCATGCTTCATGGTTGTCTCCCTGTATGCCGGATTCTTTTCGGATAGTGCGGGCGCGTGTCCTGGTTTTATTGATCTGGCGCCGTGTTTGTGATTCGGACAGCAATGGTGGGCGATGGGTGGGCGATGGTCTCCTTGGGGCGGGGCCGCGAGCTGGTCAGCGGTTGGTGAGCAGGTCGAATTCCATTCGCACCTTGCGAAATGGAAATTCCAGCCGCGCGAAATACACCACGCGGCCGTCGATGCAGGCATAGCGGCGCAGTTCGGCCACCGGCGAGGACACGGGAATCTGCAGCGATTCGGCCGACTCCTGGCCCGCCTCGATCACGTTCAGGACCTGGCGCGCCTCGGAGATGCGCGCCCCGTAGAACTGGTCCAGCACCGGCGCCACGGTGCTTTTCTGGATGCGGGCGCGATGCTTGCGAAATAGGCCGCTGTCCAGAAAGACCTCGCTATAGCAGAAGGGGCCCGCATCGGTCGTGTGGATGCGCCGCAGGTACTGGAAGCTGCCGCTGCGGTCGGCGCCGCACGGCATGCCCAGCGTGTCGGGCAGGGGGGAGTCGGCGTTGGACTCGACCAGCGACACGGTGCCCAGCTGGTTGCTCAGCTCGACGGTTTCGGCCCAGGTCTTGGGAATGAGCAGCGTGGGCGTTTCCGGCAGCTCGGCGTTCACGAAGGTGCCCGACCCGCGCGAGCGCCGGATGAGGCCGTCCTCTTCCAGCAGGCCGAACGCCTGGCGGATGGTTGCGCGCGAGATGCCGTAGGTTTCCATCAGCGATTCCAGCGGCGGAATCTGCTGTCCGGGCCGCCACGTCCGGTTCTGGATGTGGCTGCGAAAGAGCGCGGCGGCCTGCAGATAAAGCGGCTGGGGACTGCGCGAAAAAAGCTTGCGGGCGGGCATGGCGGGCGGATGGTTATGACGCGGAACCCGAGAGCATAGCGTCCGCCATCTCGCGCAGCCGGTGCTTCTGGATCTTGACCGAGTTGGCGCTCTCGACCGACGGAAAGGCGTCCAGCACGGTAAACCCGGCGGGCGCCTTGAAACCTGCCATCGCCGCCTTGCACGCGGCGGTCCAACCGGCCGGGTCGGCCTGGGCGCCCGCGTGCAGCAGCACGAAGGCGTAGGGCACGATCTTGCCGTGGCGCGTGGCGCCCACTACCTGGCAGGCGCGCACGCCCGGCAGGGTTTCGACGACCTGCTCGATCTCCACCGGATTGACCAGAAAGCCCGAGAGCCGCAGCGAGTCGCCCATCCGGGTCTGGAACACGAATTGGCGGTCGGTCAGCGTATAGCCCAGATCGCCGGTCTTGAAGTAGCCGTCGGCCGTCAGGGCGGCGCGGGTGGCGTCCAGGTTGTCCAGGTAGCCCTGCATCAGGCTGGGCGACAGGATTTCGATTTCGCCGGACTGCCCGTGCGGCAGCACCTGGCCGCTCTCGGGATCGCGGGCGCGTACGCGGGCGGTGGGGTAGATGAGCGTGCCGCCGGGCTGGTGGCGGGCGGACACGTCGCCGTCGGCGGGGTCGCGGGGCTGGCCGGCCACCAGCGCGATCAGTTCGCTGGAACCGTACAGGCCCGTGAGCGGGACACCTGCCGCGCCGGCCAGGTCCAGCATGTTGTCCAGCGCGGGCGTGAAGCTGGCAAAGCCGAACAGCTGCACGGACGAGAACGTGCCGGGCGCGGCGGCCTGCATCATGCCGACCAGCGCCTCGTTGTTGGCGTAGGTGTGGGTGACGGCGTGGCGGGCAATGGCCTGCGCTGATTGGGCCGCATCGAAGACGGGCGCGCACACGACGGGCACGCCGCGCGCCAAGCCGCCGGCCAGCGTCGCAAAACCGAAGGCGCCGCAGAACGGCGCGCTGGCCAGGACGCAGGCCCGGTCGTCATAGCCGAACGCCTGCGCGACCATCGCGCCGTGCCGCAGCAAGGTCTTTTGATCGTGCAGGACGAACTTGGGTTTGGACGTGGTGCCGGACGTGGTGAAGCACAGCACGCCGGCATTGGCTTGCGCGATGGGTGCGGGGTCGGCGCAGGCCAGCAGCGCGTCGTACCGATGCACCGGTTTGCCGTGAAGCGATGCCGGAGGGAGTTCGTCGGGCCCGGCCAGCGCGACTGCGCCCTGCAACTGATCCACATCCACCGGCGCCACGCCATCCAGGATGCCCTGGAAGTCGATGCCCTTGAAATCCGGCCAGTACACCAGCCAGTCGGCGCGGCCGCGCCCCAGGATGTCGGCCACCTCCACCGACCGGAAGCGCGTGTTGACGGCCAGCACCAGCGCGCCCAGGTGGGCGCACGCAAGAAAGGATTCGACCCAGGCCGCGCAATTGGGCAGCCAGACGGCGACGCGGTGGCCGGGCTGCACGCCAATGCGGGACAGGCCCGCCGCCAGCGCCAGGCTGCGCGTGCGCAGGTCTGCGAAGCTGACCGGCTGGTCGCGGTCGATCAGTGCAATGGCATCGGGCTTGCGGGCGGCCAGCGCATCCAGGTGGTCGGAGAAGGTCGAGTACGGCAGGGGCATGGCTTACACCGTGGCAATGGGCGTCACGGGCGAACCCACCGCGCCGGGCATGCGCAGCGGCGGGGCGGTCAGCAGGAACCGGCTGCGGCCGTTTGCGTGGAGCCAGTCGGCCAGGTCCTTCAGATACCACAGTTCGGCCAGCGGCACGCCCAGCTTGAAGAGGCAATGGTGGTGCAGCGGCAGAATGGAATGGCCGGGGCCGGACGTGCGTGCCGGATACGATTCCACCGCGTAGTTGTCGGCGCAGATGGCCGCGATGCCGGATTGCGTGATCCAGTCCAGCAGGGCGGGGTCGGACCCGTCCAGCACCGCGCCGGTTTCCTCCAGTTTGTGCGGATCGGGCTGGCCATTCATGGCCACGATGGCTTCCGCGAATCCGGTCCGCAGCACCAGCATGTCGCCGGGCTCGGGCACGGCGTCCTGCTCGCGCATGGCAGCCTGGAGCCGGTCATGGCCGACGAGGGTGCGGCCGGGGCCAAACGCGCGCGCCAGATCGACCAGCACGCCGCGGCCCTGCATGCCTTTTTCGGCGTAGCGGCTGACGCTGAGCTTGCGCGCAAAGGAGCCGCCCGGCGGGCAGCAGGGCGCCTGCGAGTTGTCGGGATCCGCGCCGCCAAACACATCCACCCCGGCTGCGTAGCCGTTGTAGTAGACGCGGCGCGCCTGGCCGTCTCCCTGGATGTCGAACATCGCGCCCACGTGGCACAGGCCGTCCCATTGCGTGGAGTACTGCATGGACAGGGTGACCTGATCGTCCGACAGCACGTCGACCGCCTCGGGCTGCACCTGCGACATGGCGAAGTTCAAATAAGGCGTGCCCTCGCGGAAGGTGGGCTTGAGGGTGGGCGCGTGGCGGCGCGGATTGAGCACGTTGCCGCCGGGCAGATCCAGCGGCAGCGACAGGCAGAAGACCTTGCCGGCTTGCACTTCGCGCACCGCCTGCAGCACCTTTTCCTCGGTCAGCAGGTTCAGGCGGCCCAGTTCGTCGTCGGGGCCGAAGTCGCCCCAGGTGGAACCTTCGGGGCGTTGCGTCCAGCGTTTCATCTGCTTGTCTCCTGTCGGTTTTCTATGTTCTTATGAATATAGTACGTATTTACGTACTTTAAAAAGAAATCCGCAATCAGCGGGTTCGATTGGAGACGAGACCATGACGCATTTGCCGCAGCCGCGCGCCGGATGGCGCATTGCCCTTGCCGCGCTGGCCGTTCTGGCGCTACCCGCAGCCCACGCAGCGGGCTATCCCGAGCATCCCGTGACCGTCGTTGTGCCGTACCCACCGGGCGGGGGCGCGGACCTCTTTGGCCGCGCCATCGCCAACGCGCTGCAGCCTGGGCTGAAGCAGACGGTGCTGGTCGAGAACAAGCCGGGCGCGGGCGGCAACATCGGCATGGCTTACGTCGCGCGGGCGAAGGCCGACGGCTACACGTTGGGGCTGGGCACGATCGGCACGCAGACGATCAACCAGTTTCTCTACGGCAACATGCCGTTCGATCCCGAGCGCGACCTCGTGCCGATCGCGCTGGTGTCCACCACGCCTAATGTCATCGCCGTCAGCGCGAAGTCGCCCTACAAGACGGTGGCGGACGTGATCAAGGCGGCCAAGCAGTCCGCGGACAAGAAGCTGACCTATGCGTCGCCCGGCATCGGTTCGTCGGTGCACCTGACGGGCGCGTACTTCGAGGCGATGGCGGGGGTGACGATGCTGCACGTGCCATTCAAGGGCACTTCGGCGTCGCTGCCGGCGGTGGCGGGCGGGCAGGTGGATCTCCTGTTCGACAACCTGCCGGGCGCGTTGGCGCAGATCAAGGACGGCAATCTGGTGCGCGGGTTGGCGGTGACGTCGGCCGCGCGCGATCCGTCGGTGCCAAACCTGCCGACTGTGGCCGAGTCCGGATTGCCGGGGTTCGATGTCACCGCATGGTTTGCGCTGTATGCACCGCGCAACACGCCGGCCCCGGTCGTCGAGCAATTGATCGCTGCCGCCCGCAGCGGCTTGGCGACGCCGGCCATCGCCGCCAATTTCGCCACCATGGGCGCCAAGCCAGGCACGCTGTTCGGCAAGGATTTGGCCGCGTTCGAATCCGCCGAACGCAAGAAGTGGGGCGGACTCATCAAGGACCAGGGAATCAAGGCGCAATGAACCCACCTACCGCTCTCGTCACCGGCGCAAGCCGGGGAATCGGCCGTGCCATCGTCGCGCGGCTGATCGAAGACGGCTTTCACGTCGTTAATTTCAGCCGTACGTCGCCCGAGACACTGCTTCCGGGCGAGACTTTTCGCTCGGTGGATCTGTGCGACGCGGCGGCGACCATCGCCGCGGGTCGTGAGCTTGCCGCGCAGCAGCCGGTGCTGCATCTGGTCAACAACGCGGGGATGATCCAGGTCGCCAACATCGAGGACATCACGCAAGAGGAACTGGCGCGCACGATGGCGCTGAACCTGACCGCGCCGATCCTGCTGATGCAGGCGCTGTTGCCGGGTATGCGGCAGGCGAAGTACGGGCGCGTGGTGAACATCGGCAGCCGGGCCGCGCTGGGCAAGGGCGGGCGGTCGGTGTACGGGGCGTCCAAGGCCGGGCTGGCGGGCATGACGCGGACCTGGGCGCTGGAGCTGGCGGGCGATGGCATTACTGTGAACACCGTGGCGCCTGGGCCCGTGGCGACTGAGCTGTTCAATCAATCCAATCCGCCGGGTGCGCCGAAGACGCTGGCGCTGGAGGCGGCGATTCCCGTGGGGCGGGTCGGCCAGCCGGATGAGGTGGCGCATACCGTGTCGATGTTCCTGGATCCGCGTGCGGGGTTTGTGACGGGGCAGGTGCTTTATGTTTGTGGGGGGATGTCGGTGGGGTTGGTGGGGTGACTGGGGAATAGGGCTTGGCGTTGATGTTGCCGTTGCTGGTGACGGGCTCGGTTCTTTAGACGCCCGGCGCGGCGTGGGCCTGGGGCGGGCGGGGCTCCGATTGCGGTCCGGAGCCTTCGCTCCGGACTAGCCTAGGCGGCCCCCCCCGCGCACAACCTCGTCCGCCTTCGGCTCCCTTCGGTTTCCGCCGGGCGCATCTAAACGCCCCGCCCACCCCAGGCCCACGCCACACCGGGCTCTATGGTTGAATCTTTACGGGCGGCGGGGGGAGTTGGGTTCTTGAGGTTCTTGCACACAGTTGGGTGGGAGAGAAAGGTCTTGCGGGGCCAGCCCCCGGGCGGCCGCGCGGGCGGCCTTCGTGGGCTTACGCGGTGTCTTGCGTCGTCGCGATGGCGCGTCGCGTGTGGCTGCTTCTGCTCCTGGTGTTTGACACCCTGGTGGCAGCAATTGTCCTAGGTGTCTGACACCCTGGTGAGATTGGCTTCATATCAAGTTCATCTACCAAGGGTGTCAGACACCGGCAGCGGCGGACGATCGGCGGCCGCGCAGAGGTGCTGCCCCGACCACGGTGACCGCAACGTCGGACGGCCTACGACGATCTGACGCTGCCTAGCCGTTACTGCCGGGGGCGCTTGTGCACCGGGCCCACGTGTTGCTCGACGGCCTTCCTTGTCATCTTGCCGACGCTCTCAAGGGCACCTGCGCGCTCCTCGCGCAGGCGTCGCAGGACTTCGGTGGGTGCGACGCCGAAGTGGGCCGCGAACTTGCGTTGGAAGGTGCGCCGCGACATCTGGCAGGCGTCTGCCATGTCGTCCACCGACCAGCGGGCCGATAGCCGCGCTTCCATTTTTTCGACCAGTTCGCGAAACGGCGCGGCCACGCGGTCCTGCAGCCGCAGCGTCTGGCTGTATTGGCGCTGGTCGCCGTTGCGGCGCATGAAGACGACGAGGCGGCGCGCGACCTGTTGGGACAGCGCGGCGCCGAAGTCGCGCTCGATGAGCGCCAGCGCGAGGTCGATGCCGGCCGTGACCCCCGCTGACGTCCAGTATTTGCCGCTTTCGATGAAGATGCGGTCGTCGTCGACGCGCAGGCCGGGGTAGAGCTGGCGCAGCCGGTCGGCCGAGCGCCAGTGCGTGGTGACCGCGCGGCCGTCCAGCAGTCCGGCCGCCGCCAGTACGAACGCGCCGGTGCAGACGCTGCTGGTGCGGCGCGTGCCGGCGTCGCGCCGCCGCAGCCAGGCGCGCGTTTCGCCGTGCGCCGCGGCCCGGTCTACGCCGGGGCCCCCGGGCACCAGCAGCATGTCGATGGGCGCATCGCCGTCGGCCTCGAAGGTGCCGTCGACCTGCATGCGCAGCCCCTGTTCCCACGTGGCGACGATTGGCGTCGCCGCGATCGTGTGCAGGGCGTACAACGGGCGGCCCGCCTCTTCGTTGGCCGAGCTGAAGGCCTGCCACGGTCCGGCCAGGTCCAGCGGCTGGAAACCGTCGTACAGCACGAAAATCACGCGTTGTGGCGCGATTGGCGCATTTGGCGCGCATTCTGGCGCGCCGCGCGTGGCGCGTTCGCCTATGCTGGGCTCTGGCGTTTTCATGGGAGCAACGTCATGCAAGTAAATATCGTCTTGTTCGAAGGGCTGACCCAGCTCGATATGACTGGGCCGTACGAGGTGCTGGCGAACGCGCCGGGCTTCACCGTGGATTTTGTCGCAAAAACGATGGAGCCGGTGCGGTGCGACCGGGGGCTGCGCTTCGTGCCCACGCAGACGATCGACTCGGCGCTGCCTTGCGACCTGCTGGTCGTGCCGGGCGGGCCGGGTACGGACGATGCCATCGTCGATCCGGCGTGGGTGGACTTCACACGCAGGCAAGGGCAGGGCGCCAAGTACCTGTTCGGAATCTGCACGGGTTCCTTGCTGCTGGGCGCGGCCGGGCTGCTGCGGGGCAAGCGTGCGTCCAGCCACTGGCGCGCGCGCGAACTGTTGGCCCGCTTCGGGGCTACGCCAAGCGACGAGCGCCTGTGTGTGGACGGCAATGTGTTCACGGCCGGCGGTGTGACGTCGGGAATCGACATGGGGTTGAAGGTGGTGGCGTCGCTATGCGGCGAGGACGTCGCCAAGCTGATCCAGTTGCAGATCGAATACGATCCGAAGCCGCCGTTTCCGGGCGGCACGCCCAAGACGTCCGAGCCGGCCATTGTGGAGCGCTATCTGGCGATGTCGCAGGCGCGTTTCGAGCGGCGCAGCGCGGCGGTGGACCGGGCGGCGGCGGCCATGCCGTGAGGTGACGAGCCTTATCGGCCCAGATGATCCAGCGGCAGGGGACTTTGCGGCTTAACCGTCTGGATCGCGAAGTTGCTGCGAATATCTTTGACGCCCGGCAGTTTCAGCAGGGTATGCAGCAGGAAATGCTCATACCCGCGCAGATCGGGCACCACGACCTGCAACAGAAAGTCGGATTCGCCGGACACGAGGTGCGCGGCGATCACCTCCGGTAGCGCGCTGACCTCGTTGCGGAACATCTCGGCGTCCCGTTCGTGGTGGCGCTCGACCTTCACGCCCACGAACACCGTCAATCCCAGCCCGACCTCGTGCGGATCCAGGCGCGCTTCGTAGCCCTGGATGACGCCGGCTTCCTCCATCATCCGCACGCGGCGCAGGCAGGGCGACGGAGACAGACCGATCTGGTCCGCGAGCTCCACGTTGGTGAGCCGGCCGTTCTTCTGCAATGCCTCCAGAATGCGGCGGTCGTAAGCGTCAAGTTGGCGTTTTGGCATGGATGAACGGAATTCGAGTTTGGAGTGGTGTGTTGTGCCAGGAATGGTATCGAAGTTGGCAAGAATGGCAAGCACATGCCAGCCCCTTTTTTCTAGAATTTCGCCATTGAAAACTTGTGGTGGAGCGCGGTCATGGCCGATATGGCATTGTTTCTCGGGGCCCTGCTGATCGTGTATGTGGTGCCCGGGCCGGACATGATCCTGCTGTTGGAAACCGGTCTGCTGCGCGGCCGCGGGCAGGCGCTGGCGGTGGCGGCGGGCTTGGCGATCGCACGCGCGGCGCACGTGACGCTGGCTGCGCTGGGTCTGGCGGCCTTGTTCAAGACCCACCCGTGGGCGTTCGACGCGGCGCGCACGGTGGGCGGTTGCTATCTGGTGTGGCTGGGGATCCGTCTGCTGCGCGCGCCGCTGGCGATTCCGCCCTTGAACGGCGAGGTCGCGCCGCGGCATGCGGGCTGGGGACCCGCGCTGATGAGCGGGGTGCTCACCAACGTGCTCAACCCCAAGGCGCTGCTGTTCTGCTCGGTGCTCCTGCCTCAGTTCGTGTCCCCCGAGCGCGGCCCGATCGGCCAGCAGTTCGCCGTGCTGGGCGTCATCCTCGTCGGTTTGGGCCTGACGTTCGACGTGCTGTGCGCGCTGGCGGGCGGCGCGGTAGGCCGCTGGATGTCGGCAAGTCCGCGTGCGCAGAAGATTCAGGGCCTGGTCTTCGGCACCGCGCTGATCGGCTTCGGCCTGCGCCTGACATTCGCCAACCGCCCGGGCTGACGGGCGCGGCAACTTGCCAGGTGTATGACACCGGGGGGGAGGGGATCGGCAGACACCAGCCCAATGCGGTGAACCGCCAACAAGAAAGGCCCGGCGCGCAATTGCGCCGGGCCTTGTTGCTTCGCACCGCGCCAGCGTTACTTGCCGAAGGCGAACGAAGCTGCGTCGACTTCGTCGGTCTTGGCGGGTCGCGGGACGGCGCCGTCTTCCAGCAGTTCCGCCGGATCCAGGCCCTTGGTCAGTTCCAACGCCTGGCGCTCGAAGAGCCGCCGGTACAGGCCCCCCTTCAGGCGGATCAGCGCGTCGTGGCTGCCTTCCTCGATGACGCGGCCATGGTCCATCACCAGCAGGCGGTCCAGGGCGCGGACCGTCGACAGGCGGTGCGCCACGACCAGGGTCGTGCGGCCTTCCATCAGGCGGTCCATCGCGCGCTGGATCAGCACCTCGCTTTCGCTGTCCAGGCTGGACGTGGCTTCGTCCAGGATCAGGATGGGCGCGTCGGCCAGGAATGCGCGCGCAATGGCCACGCGCTGGCGTTCGCCGCCGGACAGCTTGACGCCGCGTTCGCCCACCAGCGTGTCGTAGCCCTTGGGCAGCGCCATGATGAAATCATGCGCGCTGGCCAGCCGGGCCGCCTGTTCGATGTCGGCCTGCGACGCGCCGGGCCGCGCGTAGGCGATGTTCTCCGCCAGCGTCCGGTGAAACAGCACGGGTTCCTGCTGCACGATAGCGATCTGGCTGCGCAGCGACGCCTGTTTTACCTGGGCGATATCCTGCCCGTCGATGGTGATGCGCCCGCCGTTCACGTCATACAGGCGCTGGATCAGCTTGATGAACGTGGTCTTGCCGGAACCCGAATGGCCGACCAGGCCCACGCGTTCGCCCGGCGCGATCCGCACGGAGAACCGGTCGTACAGCGCGGTGTGGTGCGATCCGTAGCGGAACGTCACGTCCTCGAAGCGGATCTCGCCCGCCGTCACGGCGATGGCGCCCGCGCCCGGCCGGTCTTCCACGCCAAGCGGCTGCTTCTCCAGCGACACCAGTTCCTCCATGTCGTTGACCGACCGCTGCAGGTTGCGGATGTGCATGCCGACGTCGCGCAGATAGCCCTGCAGCACGAAGAACATGGTCAGCGTGAACGTGATGTCCCCCACGCTGGCCTGGTTGCGCGACCACAGCAGCAGCGACGCGCCCAGGATGGACGCCTGCATGGCCACCAGCATCGCGCCCTGGATGCCGCCGTTGAACGTGGCGCGGATCCAGGTGCGGCGCGTGCGGCGGCGCCACTTGTCGATGACCCGGTCAAGGCGCGCTTCCTCACGCGTCTCCGCCCCAAAGGCCTTGACCACGGCGTTGCAGCTGACGGCGTCGGCCAGCGCGCCGCCCATGCGCGTGTCCCAGGCGTTGCCCAGGCGCGCCGCGGGCGCCACATAGGCCAGCGACAGCGTGGCGGTGACGGCGATGTACAGGACCGAGCCCAGGCCCACCACCAGCCCCATCAGCGGCCAGTGCGCGCCCAAGAGGGCGGTGGCGCCCACCAGCATGACGACCGACGGCAGCAGCGCCACCAGCAGCGTGTCGTTCAAGAGGTCCACCGCCCACATGCCGCGCGTGATCTTGCGCACCGTTGAGCCGGCGAAGCTGTTGGCGTGCCAGTCGGTGGAAAACCGCTGCACGCGGTAGAACGCATTGGAGGCGATGCCGTTCATCATCTTCAGGGTGAAGGTGATGATGTTCTGGAAGACGGCCTGGCGCAGCAGCGTGCCGCCCACGCCCAGTGCGACCAGCAGCCAGAAGGCCGTGATGGCGGCATTCCAGGCAAGCTGGTCGCCGGCCGCGCCCGACGCCACTGCGTCGACCAGACGGCCGGCGTACATCGGCGTCAGCACGTCGGCCACGGCGGACAGCAGGGCCAGCGCCACGATGACCACGATGCGCAAGGGTTGCCGGCCCCAATAGCGGAAGGTAAAGCCCAGGACATCCTTGAAGGCCTGTCCTCGAAAGTCGATTTTTTTTCTAGCCATTGCCATGGTCTGGCGGTACGAACGCGCCAGGTTCCTTGTAAGGAAAGAGGGGAAAACACGCCGGGCGCCTGTTGGGCGCTGGCCACTGCGTTCAAGGGTTCAGATAGGCACGGCGGACCGGTCGCCAGATACGGAACTGGCGACGGGGCCGCGCGGGCGACGACTTAATGGCGTCGCGGGGACACGCGCGGGACGGCGTTCGGCATGGGGTACATCATGCAGCCTCCCTGTCGGTGGGTGAGGGGGAAAAAAAGAATGGGCAACGGCCCGAATTGCCGATTCTATCGAAGTGATGTAGGCGAATCAACGGGCCGTGTGCAGGGACGGAATGGGCTGTCGGTTTTTTTCAACGCGGCGCTAGCCGGCCTGCGATGCCGCGGCCGCGTAGCCGCCCTGATGGCTTGCCAGCCGCGCATACACGCCTTGCTTGCGCAGCAGCTGGTCATGCGTGCCAGACTCGGCCAGCGTGCCGCGGTCCAGCACCAGGATCAGATCGGCATCGCGGATGGTGGACAGGCGATGCGCAATCACGAGCGTCGTGCGGTGGCGCATCAGCACGTCCAGCGCGCCGCGCACCTGCATTTCCGATAGCGTGTCCAGGTGCGAGGTGGCCTCGTCCAGAATCAGCACCGGCGCGTTCTTCAGGAAGGCGCGGGCGATCGAGATGCGTTGGCGCTGGCCGCCCGACAACTGCATGCCGCGTTCGCCCACGCGTGTGGCCAGGCCCTCGGGCAGGCGCTTGACGAAGTCAGCCAGCGCCGCCTGTTCCAGCGCGCGCATCAGGTCCTCGCGGCTGGCCTCGGGACGGGCCAGCCGGATGTTGCCTTCCAGCGTGTCGTTGAACAGGTAAGTGTCCTGCGTCACCAGCGCCACGCGCTCGCGCAGGCCGTCGAGCCTGAGCTGGCGCACGTCCACGCCGTCCAGCTTGACCGCGCCTTCGCGCGGGTCCCAGAAGCGCAACAGCAGACTGGCCACCGTGCTCTTGCCGGCGCCCGAGGCGCCCACGACCGCCACGGTGGCGCCGGCGGGCACGGTGAAGCTGAGGTCGTGCAGGGTGTCCTGGCGCTTGCCGGGATAGGCAAAGCTGACGCGATCGAAGGCGAGCGACAGGCCGTGGGCCGCCACCGGCGCGGGCAGGGGGCCGTCCACGACCGGTTCGGGTTCGTTGGCCACCACGTGCAGGCGGCGCGTGGCGGCGATGGTGTCGGCCAGCTGCCGGCTGACCTGCGAGATCTCAGACACCGGCAGGAACGTGGCCAGCGCAATCAGCACCAGCAGGGGCAGCATGCCGGCGGACAGCGCGCCCGCCTGCACCTGCAACGCGCCCACGACCGCCACGGCAAGGCCGCCCAGGCCCATCGCGGTTTCGAACCAGGCGGTCTGGCGCGACAGGTCGCGCAGAATGGCAAGACGCCGCTCGCGGTAGTGGTCCGCCACCTTCAGGAACTGGTCGCGGCGCCGGCCGGTGGCCTGGAAGGCCGTCAGGTCCGCCAGGCCCTGGATGGTGTCGGTGGTGTGGGCGCTCATTTCGCCCAATGCCTGGCGCGCCTTGTCGCCCAGGGCGTCCACGCGCTGGCGGCCGCGCACCGGCGACAGCAGTGCGTAGGCCAGGAAGGGCAGCAGCGCCAGCGCAACCGGCCAGCTGTAAAACCCCAGAAAGCCCAGCACGGACAGCGGCACCAGCACCGACACGATGGCCGGCGCGATGGTGTGCGCGTAGAAATACTCCACCATCTCCACGTCTTGAGTCGCCAGCGCCACCAGGTCGCCGGAGCGGCGCTGCAGCAGATAGGCGGGCGCCAGCCGTTCGAGTTTGTCGTAGAGCTTGACGCGCATGTCGGCAAGCAGCTGATAGGCCATCGCGTGCGCCAGCCACGATTCCAGCCAGTGGAACAGGGCAGCCAGCGGCGCGGCGATCAAGAGGCCAGCGACCAGCGCGCCGGTCTCGCGGCCATCGCGGATGGCGGCCACGATCAGGGCGCTGAACACGCCCACGCCGATGAAGGCGGCCACGCGCGCCACGCCCAGCAGGATGGTCGCAATCAGCGTGCCGCGCCACGGCCGCACCACCGACAGCAGCGTGCCCAGCGTGGCGCGCCAGCCGACCTGTTCGGCGTCGGCGTCCAGCGGGCGCAGGGCAGGGCCCTGGCTGTTGCCGTCGTCGGGGACAGCCGCCCGCGCCGTGTCGGGCCGCGCGGCAGGCGGCGCGCCCGCGGCGGGATTCCGATGCGCGGCGGCCTGTTCGTGCATCAGCCGGTGGTACAGCCCGCCTTGGCGCATCAGCGCGGCATGGGGTCCCGATTCCGCCACGCGGCCCTGGTCCAGGACCAGGATGCGGTCGGCGCCGATCACGCTGGCCAGGCGGTGGGCCAGGATGAGCGTCGTGCGGCCGGCCATCAGACGGTCAAGCGCCTGCTGGATCAACGCCTCGTTCTCGGTGTCCACCGAGGACAGCGCCTCGTCCAGGATCAGGATGGGCGCATCGCGCAGCAGGGCGCGGGCGATCGCCACGCGCTGGCGCTGGCCGCCCGACAACTGCAGGCCGCGTTCGCCGATGCGCGTGGCGTAGCCGTCGGGCAGCGCCATGATGAAGTCGTCGATGTTGGCAGCGCGCGCGGCCGCACGCACCTCGTCCTGGGTGGCGTCCGGGCGGCCTAGCCGCAGGTTGTCGTCGATGGTGCCGTGAAACAGCGTGATGTCCTGGCTGACCAGCGCAAAGTGCGACAGCAGGAACTGCGTGTCCAGCGTGTTGATGTCGTGTCCGCCGACCCGCACCACGCCGCCTTGCGGCACGCATTCGCGCAGCAGCAGCCGCACGATGGTGGACTTGCCCGCGCCGCTGGGGCCGACCACGCCAACGCGCTCGCCCGCGGCGATGCGAAACGCCAGGCCCTGGTGGGCGGCGCGTTCGGGCGTGTACGAAAACGCCACGTCGTCGAATTCGATGGTGGGCGCCAGGCGGGCGGCGTCCGCTCGCCCGGCGGTGTCCGGGGCGGGCGTCAGCGGCTGGGCGTCCATCAGCGCGTGGATGCTGGCGGCGGCCGATTGGCCCAGCATGCCCCGGTGCAGCACCGCGCGCAGGTCGCGCAGCGGCCGGAAGATCTCGGTGCCGGCCATCAGCACGATCAGGAGCGCCTCGACGCTCATGTCGCCGGCGGCGACGCGCCATGCGCCCAGCGTCAGCGCCAGCGCGGCGCCCAGCGCCACGCCCAGATCGCTGATGCCGCGCGTCAGCAGGCTGACGGACAGCACCCAGAAGGTGTTGTCCGACAGGCTGCGCGCGCGGGCGGCCAGCCGTTCGCCCCAGGCCTTGCCCTGGCCATACGACTTGAGCGTGGGCAGGCCCTGCACGGCGTCCAGGAATTCTTCGCCAAATTCGTTGAGCGACCGGCTGCGCGCCAGGCTGGCGCGCCGGTCCAGCATGTGCACCGCCATCGGCCCGAACAGCGCGAACAGCGCCGCGGCCAGAAACACCAGGGCGGTCGGCACGTCCCAGAAGGCGATGACGGCAAAGATCGCGAACGGCGCGGCCGCGGCGATGGCGACCTGCGGCAGGTACTGTCCGAAGAACGTCTGCAACTGTTCGACGCCGTCCACCACGGTTAGCATGACGCCGCCGGTGCGCTGGTTGGCAAACCATGCCGGCCCCAGCGCGACGATGCGGTCGTACAGCCGCGCGCGCAGCGTGTGCTGGATGGCGGCCGACGTGCGGTTGGCCTGAACCGTGCGCCAGTCGTCCAGGAACGCTCGTAGCAGCACCATGGCCGCCACGCACAGCGCGGGCGCTGCCCAGTCCTGCCACGGCGCACCGTCGAACACGCGGGCCAGCAGCTGGCCCAGGAACACGTAGCGTGCAATCCCGGCTGCCAGGGCCAGCAGGCCCAGAAAGATGCCGCCCGCCATGCCGGCGCGCAGACCCTCGGTCAGGCGCCACAGCCTCGAATCGAAATACATAGCCATTACTCCATCCAGAGCCTGCATGGTCCCCGATCCGGCCTGCATGCGAAAGCGATGAATTTTCAATCAAGGGTTGAGATAAACTCAACCGATGTCCGACGCCTCCTCCCGCACTCCGCCGCTGGCCGCCTTGCGCGCCTTCGAAGCCGTGGCCCGCCTGGGCAGCCTGAGCCGCGCCGCCGCAGAGCTGAACGTCACGAAAAGCGCCGTCAGCCATCAGTTGCGGGCGCTTGAGGCCGATCTGGGGGCGCCCCTGCTGCGCCGGGGCGGCACCGTGCGGCGCGCCGAGACCACCGAGGCGGGCGCCGCGCTGCTGGCATCCGTACAACAGGCCTTGACCCTATTGGAGACAGCCTGCCGCAATGTCCGGGCCAGCGCCCGCGGCAAGCGGCGCTATACGTTGAACGTGTCCGCCAACCCCTCGCTGGCCGCGCTATGGCTCGCGCCGCGCATCGGGCGGTTCATCGAACTGCATCCGGACATCGACATCCAGGTGTATCTGCACGCCAGCCAGGATCCGGCCTGGAAGACCCAGGACATCGATCTGGCCTTCCTGCACGTGCGCGCGATGGGACCGCACATCGCCGCGCCGGGCGACATCCCGCTCATGACCGAGACCGTGGTGCCGGTGTGCAGCCCGGCGCTGGTGGCCGAGGCCGAGCGCAACGATCCGCGCGTGTTCCTGCGTCATCGCTGGCTGGAGGAAAAGCACATCGACAGCCCCGAGACCGACTGGCGAACCTGGCGTCCCAGGCTGGGTCTGGCCCCGGACGACTGGCAGGACCCGATGGTGTTGAGCGGCCTGAGCACCGTGGTGGCCGCCGCGGCGGCAGGCGTCGGCATCGCGCTGGGCCGGGCGCCGCTCATCGACGAAGACTTGGCAAGCGGCCGGCTGGTGCCGTTGACGCCCCACCTGCGCATGGCGGGTTCGTGGGGCTATGTGATGCGCATCCATGCCAACCGGCCGATGGATCCTTCGTTGCCGGCGCTGGTGGAGTTCCTGGCCGAGGAAGGCCGCCGCGCGTAGCAGGGCGCGGGGCAAGGGCGGGGCGCCCATCGGAGCCCCCCCGCCACTAGTCGGCCGCCAGCTCCATGCTGCGCGTGACCTCCTCCTGCACGCGCTCCCAGATGGCGCGCTTCAGTTCCACGAAGCGGGGCGACAACTGCACGTCCGCGCTGCGCGGATGCGGCAGGTCGTTCTGGATGTCCTGCACGATGCGGCCGGGCTTGGAACCCATGACGGCCATGCGCGTCGACAGGGTCAGCGCCTCGTCGATGGAGTGCGTGATGAAGACGATGGTCTTGCCGCTCTGCTCGTAGATCGACAACAGCTGATCCTGCAGCACTTGCCGCGTCATCGCGTCCAGCGCGGCGAAGGGCTCGTCGAACAGCATCACGTCCGGGTCGTTGGCGAGCACGCGCGCGATCGACACGCGCTGCTTCATCCCGCCCGACAACGCATGCGGATACTTGTCCGCCGCGTGCTTCAGTCCCACCATCTCGATGAAGCGGCGGGCGATCGGCGCGCGTTCCTGGCGGGACATGCCCCGCATCTTCAGGCCGAACTCCACGTTCTCCTGCACCGTGCGCCACGGAAACAACGCGTACTGCTGGAACACCATGCCGCACGCGGCGGTCACGTCGGTGACCTCTCTGCCGTTGATCTGCACCGATCCGGTGTTGGGCGTGATGAAGCCGGCCATCAGGTTCAGCAGCGTCGACTTGCCGCAGCCCGAGGCGCCCAGCAGCACCAGGAATTCCCCGCGCTTGACCTCCAGATTCACCTTGTCCAGCACCGGCACGTCGCCGTAGGCCTTGGAGACGTCCGTCAGCCGGATCATCGTGTCGTTCATCGCTGCCATGCCAGCACCCACCGTTCAAGAAGCCGCAAACACAGATCGGTCACCAGCACGGTGAAACTGATCAGCACCATGCCCAGCACCACCGTGTCGGTCTGGAAGAATTCCTTGCCGTTCATGATCATGAACCCCAGGCCTTCTTTGGACGCCACGAGCTCGGCCGAGATCACGCAGGTCCAGGACAGGCCGAGGATGATCTTCATGCCCGACAGGATCTGCGGCAGACAGCCCGGGAACAGCACCTCGCGCATGACCTGCCAGCGGTTGGCGCCCAGGTTGCGCGCGGCGCGCACCAGCACCGGATCGATGCTGCGCGAGGCTTCCATCACGTAAAGCAGGGCGGGCACGAAGGAACCCATGAAGACGATGCTGTACTTCTGCGTTTCGGTAATGCCGAACCACAGCAGCGACAGCGGGATCCAGCTCATCGATGGCAGCGGACGCAGGAACGAGATGATGGGATCGAAGACGGCGCGCGCCACCTTCGAGGTGCCCAGCAAAATGCCCAGGGGAATCGCGACGATCACGGCGGCCAGAAAGCCCACCATGACGCGCCGCGTCGAAGCCAGCACGTTGTAGAACAGCGTGCCTTGGTCCGACATGGACAGCGCCCGCGCCAGGACCTGGGACGGCGCGGGCAGGAAAATGGGATCGACCGCGCCGGCGCGGCACAGCCCCTCCCACAGCAACAGAAAGCCGAGCAGCGAAAACACGCTGACCCAGAGCAGGCGTGTTTCGCGTGAAGAAGAACGTGCGGACATAGGCAGAATGTCCCGGGTTCAGAGATACGCGGACTGGACCCAGTCCTTGACGGCGGGCGCGCGGTCGATCTGCTTGAGCGACACCAGCATTTCGGCCAGCTTCTGCATGCCGTTCACGAAGTTGCCCGGCTCGATCATCAGGGCCTTCTGGTCCTCGGCCGAATACCACTGCGTCTGCTTGATGACCGCAAGCTGTTCGTCCTTGGACAGGCCCGTCAGCTCCAGCAGCACGCCCGCGGCCTCTTCGGGCTGGTTCGTCAGCATCGCATTGGCCTGGAACACCGCAGTGAGGAACTGGCGCACGGCCTCGGGGTTCTCCTTGCCCAGCTTGGCATGGGTCAGCAGCACGTCCGGACCCGGGGTGATGGCGTACTGCTTGTAGAGCGAGAACGCCGTGTCGTCCAGCAGGACATGCGTGTCCGGCACAGCCTTGATGCGGTCAAAGGCCGGCGTCCACGCCACGGCGGCGTCGATCTGCCCGCCTTGGTAGGCCGACAACAGGTTGGTGGCCGGCAGGTTGATGATGGCCACGTCGCGGTCGGGGTTCAGACCCGCCTGGCGCAGCACGTCCAGCAGCAGCACGTGGGCGCTGGAGGCGTAGGTGACGCCGATCTTCTTGCCCTTCAGGTCGGCCACCGACTTGACGTTCTCGCGCACCAGCACGCCCTCGGCGCGGCCGAAGTTGTTCGGGGTCGCGATGACCTGGAATTGGCGCGCGCCCGCGGCCATCAGCGCCAGCGACGACACCACGCCGGTGCCCGCCAGATCGATGTTGCCGGCCATCACCGCGCTCATGCGGTCGGACGACGTGGCAAAGCTCTGCCACTTGATGTCCAGGCCCTGCTTGGCGAACAGCCCCGTCTTCATGGCGATGTAGGCGGAGTAATGGCCCAGCCAGGCGGAGCCGCCATAAGTGTAGGACGCGCCCGCGGCGCGGCCGATCATCGGAAAGCCCAGGGCGCTGGCGCCCGCGAGCGCAGCGGTACGCACCAGCATGGCGCGGCGATTCATGTTCATATTTTTCCCCTACTGTCTGTAGATTGACCGATGGATTCCATGTCGCCGGCACTCTGGGGTGCGGCAGACGAGACTTTCGCCCGAGCATCCGGCCGCGGCATGAATATAAGGAGCGGCGATGGTCAACATCAGCGGCGCTTAATCGGCGCGCCGCAGGCAGGTAGGGAAAGGCGGGCGCCGCCGCCAGCGCAGCCGCCTGACGCCCGGCGCGCTTTTCCAGAACGCTTTTATTAAGTATTCGCGGCGCTTATATTGCCGCGGCTCCGAAAGGCCGGGCCCACACTCGCGGCACTTGTCCTTGGAGCCTTGTCGTGAAAAGTTATGACGTGATCGTGATTGGTGCCGGCGTGATCGGCAGTTCGGTGGCCTTTCACCTGGCCGAGCTCGGCGCGAAGAGCGTGCTGGTGCTGGACCGCGAGACCATCGGGGCGGGCACCACGTCGCAGTCGTCCGGCATCCTGCGCACGCACTATTCCGTGCGCGAGAACGTGGAGCTGGCCCAACGCTCCTGGAGCGTGTTCAACAATTTCGCCAGCTACTTGGGCGACGACGAGGCCTCCTGCGGACTGGTCAAATGCGGCTACCTGATCACCGCCGCCGACGACGACAAGCTGGAACCGCTGCGCGGCGCGCTGGCGCAGCAAAAGGCGCAGGGCATCGCGCTGGAATTGCTGGACGCCGCGCAGGCCCGTGAACTGCTGCCCATCGCGTCTTTCGACAATGCCGCGCTGATCGGCTACGAGCCGGAAGCGGGCTTTGCCGACGCGTACCTGGTGGCCACCAGCTTTGCGCGCGGGGCGCGCCGCCGTGGCGTCACCATCCGCGAGAACGTCAACGTCCAGCGCTTGCTCATCGACAACGGCCGCGTGACGGGCGTTTCCACGTCGGAAGGCGACTACCACGCCCCATTGGTCATCAGCACGCAGAACATCTGGACGCCCGAGCTTGCCGGCTGGACGGGCGTTGCCATGCCCGTGGTGCCTGAGCGCCACGCCGTGCTGGCGCTGGAATGCGACGCCGCGCCTTATACGTATTCGATGCCCGTCTTCAAGGACCTGGCTTCGCCGGGCATGCTGTACTGCCGCAGCTATGGCGGCAACCAGATGCTGGTGAGCGAGGGCATCGTGGGCGAGGCGCTGCAAAAGAGCGACGCCGAACAAGGGGACATTCCGCTGGACTACGTGGCCGAAGTCGGCGCGCAGGTCGCCGACCGCTTTCCGGCCTACGAGGCGGCCGGATTGGCGTCGTCCTGGACCGGCGTCTACGACGTGACGCCCGACTGGAATCCCGTGCTGGGCCGCGTGCCCGGCGTGCAAGGCCTGATCGTGGGCTTTGGCTTCTCGGGCCACGGCTTCAAGCTGTCGCCCACCGTGGGCCGCGTGCTGGCGCAGGAGGCGCTGGGCCTGGCAACCGACGTGTCGCTCACGCCTTATGAACTTGGCCGCTTTCAGCGCGGCGCGTTGTTGACCGGGAAGTACGGCCTTGGCGCGGTGTCCTGAGTTGGCCGAGCCGCAGCGCGCCAGCTGGCTGGCGCTGCCGCCCGAGCCCTGGAAGAACGGCGGCGGCGTCACGCGCACGCTGGCAGCTGACCCGGACGGGCGCTGGCGCGTCAGCATCGCCGATATCGAGCGCGATGGACCGTACTCGCGCTTTCCCGGCTACGACCGCGTGTCGGTGGTGCTGTCCGGGGAAGGCGTGACGCTGCAAGGGGAAGGGGTTTTGGTGGCGCTGCGGCCTCGCGAACCCGCGCCGTTCGGGGGCGATGCCGTGCTGCAGTCCACGTTGATCGGCGGGCCGGTGCGCGTGCTGAACCTCTTTGTCCGGCGTGGCGAGGCGGTGGCGTCGGTGACTTGCGCGGGCGTGGCGGCAGGCCGATGCGACGTGGGCGGCTTGCCCGGCGTGATGGCCGGGCGCACGGTCACGCAGTTGATCGTGGCCGCGCAAGCAGGTGGGACGGGCGGTCAGGTTGGTTTTCCGGGGGAGCTGGAATCAGGCGAATACCTGCTGTGGCGGGGCGTCCCCGCACCAGACACCCACCCGCTGCCTGCCACCCCCGCCGCCGGATTCGCCGTGATCCTCACCATCGCCGTCTCCGCTGCCAGCCCCGGCTGAACAAGCTGCATCCGTTTCCGCCCCGACGCGGTAACGGCCGTTGATTCCTTTCACTCAGGAGTGTTTCCATGAAGGTACTTGCCGCGGTCAAGCGCGTGGTTGACTACAACGTCAACGTACGCGTCAAGGCCGACCAGAGCGGCGTGGACATCGGCAACGTCAAGATGTCGATGAACCCGTTCGATGAAATCGCCGTCGAGGCCGCCGTGCGCCTGAAAGAGCAGGGCGCTGCCGCCGAGGTCGTGGCCGTGTCCTGCGGCACGGCCCAGTCGCAAGAGACGCTGCGCACCGCGATGGCCATCGGCGCCGACCGCGGCGTGCTGGTGCAGACGGACGCCGCGCTGCAGCCGCTGGAAGTGGCCAAGCTGCTGCGTGCCGTCGTGCAGCAGGAAGCGCCCGCGCTGGTGATCCTGGGCAAGCAGGCGATCGATGACGACGCCTGCCAGACCGGCCAGATGCTGGCGGCCCTGCTGGGCTGGCCGCAGGCCACCAATGCCAGCGCCATCGCCATCGGCGACGGCACGGCGCGCGTCACGCGCGAAGTCGACGGCGGGCTGGAAGTGGTGGAACTGACCCTGCCCGCGATCGTCACGGCGGACCTGCGCCTGAACGAGCCGCGCTACGTCACGCTGCCCAACATCATGAAGGCCAAGAAGAAGCCGCTGGATGTCCAGACGCCCGATGCGCTGGGCGTGGATCCCGTGTCCCGCCTGCAGACGCTGCGCGTCGAGGAACCCGCGGCGCGCGCGCCCGGCATCAAGGTGGCGGACGTGGCCGCGCTGGTCGACAAACTGAAGAACGAAGCCAAGGTGATCTGATGACGGTCCTTGTTATTGCCGAACACGACAATCGGGCGCTTACCGGCGCCACGCTCAACAGCATCGCCGCGGCCACCCGGCTGGGCATGCCCGTCCATGTGCTGGTGGCGGGCGGGGACGCGCAGCCCGTGGCCGACGCCGCCGCGCGCGTTGCCGGGGTGGACAAGGTGCTGCTGGCGCAGGCGCCGCAGCTTGCCGATGGCTTGCCCGAAACCCAGGCCGCGCAGGCGGTCGCGCTTGCCCCCGGCTACTCGCACCTGTTCCTGCCCGCGACGGCGCAGGGCAAGGGCGTGGCGCCGCGCATCGCCGCCTTGCTGGACGTGGCGCAGATCTCGGATGTCATTGAAGTGCTGGCGCCAGACACGTTCAAGCGTCCCATCTACGCCGGCAATGCCATCGCAACGGTCAAGAGCGGTTATCCGGTTATCGTCGCCACCATCCGGCCCACGGCCTTCGACCCCGCGTCCGCCGAGGGCGGCAGCGCCACGGTGGAAACGGTCGAAGCCGTTGCTGGAAGCGGGTTGGCTCGATTCGTCAGCCGTGAGATCGCGGTGTCCGAACGCCCCGACCTGGGCGGCGCCCGCGCCGTGGTCTCGGGCGGACGCGGCCTGGGCAGCGCCGAGAACTTCAAGCTGCTGGATCCCTTGGCCGAAAAGCTGGGCGCCGCACTGGGCGCCTCGCGCGCCGCGGTGGACGCGGGCTACGCGCCGAACGACTGGCAGGTCGGCCAGACCGGCAAGATCGTCGCGCCGGAGCTGTACGTGGCGGTCGGCATCTCGGGCGCCATCCAGCATCTGGCGGGCATGAAGGACTCGAAGGTCATCGTGGCCATCAACAAGGATGGCGATGCGCCGATCTTCGGCGTGGCCGACTACGGGCTGGTCGGCGACCTGTTCGAGGCCGTGCCGGCGCTGACGGCATCGCTGCCGTAATCGGGGGCGTCAACGCCGCAGGCTGCGCCACAGCGTGGCCGGCGGCAGCCCCAGGGCCGGCGCAAGTTCCTTCTGGATCAGGCGTTCCATGGCCATCAGGATCACGTCGCGCGCTTCAAAGGGCAACTTGCCCACTTCCTGCTGGCGCGCGGCCAGGAACAGCGTGCGCGACAGGCTGGGATCGTCGGCCCGCGCCGCGCCCAGGTAGGGCGCCAGCGGCAACACGCGCAACTGATCCAGAAAGTGGCGCGACTGCCAGATGCACAGCGGCGTGCTGATGCCAAAACCCAGGCTCGCCGTGACCAGGCTGAGCAGCGGATCGGTGTTGTCGAACTCGTAGGTGCGTTCAATCGTCACGCCGTGCGACTCGACCAGCCGGTCGATCTCGGCGCCGATGAACGAACGCGCGCTGTAGCGGATGAACTGCGCGCGCTTGCCCAATTCCTTGAGCGTATCGATCCGGTCCATGTTCATCGAGCGCGGAACGATCAGCACGTAGGGCTCGCTGAACAGGCTGTACTTGCGGATGTTGGGTTTGCCCGCCGACGCGCTGGTGGTGACGACGAGGTCCAGCTGCCGGTCCTCCAGCTGCTTGTCCAGCACGGGCGTAATGCCCGACCACAGCCGGATCTGCCGCGACGCGCCGGACAGGCCGTGGATCAGCGTGGGCCCCAACGTGCCCGCAAAGGAATCCACGCAACCGAAACGCACGATGTTGCGCTTGGCCCGGCTAAGGTTGCGCACGCTTTCGGTCATGTCGCCGGCCTGCGCCAGCAGCCGCGCGGCGTGTTCGAACAGCAGCTCGCCGGCCGGCGTGGGCCGGGCCGGGCGGGTGCTGCGGTCCAGAAGTTCGGTCGCCATGGCGGCTTCAAGCTGCTTGATCCGCTGCGACACCGCCGCCTGCGAGAACCCCAGCAGCCGCGCCGCGCCGGACACCGACGCGGCCTCCACCACCGCCACCCAGGTCAGCAGCAGGTTCCATTCCGGATAGTTTTCCGTGGTGCTGAACGAAAAGCGGGTCATGGCGTTGGCGTCCGGCTGCGAAGGGCGGGGGTTAGCGTTGGCGCGCGGTGGTCTGGCGCAGCGCGGCAGTCACCATGCCTTCGACCACCGGAATGACCTTGCCGGCCAGGTCGGGGCGATAGCCGTACGGGTACGTTTCGTCCATGTAGGTGGACTGGCACATCTCGAGCTGGATGGCGTGGACGTTGTCCGCCGGGGCGCCGTAGTGGCGCGTGATGTAGCCACCCTTGAAGCGGCCATTGACGGCCCAGGTGTAGTCGGTGCACGCGTCCAGCCGGCCTTGCACGGCGGCCAGGATATCGGGCGCGCACGATGCGCCGTCGGACGTGCCGATGTTCAGGTCCGGCAGCTTGCCTTCGAACAGGCGGGGCAGGACGCTGGCGATCGAGTGGGCTTCCCACAGCAGCACCGTGCCGTGCTCGGCCTTGATGCGGTCCAGCTCTTCGCGTAGCTTGGCGTGATACGGCTTCCAGTACGCCTCCAGCCGCTGGGCGCGTTCGGCGTCGGTCAGCACGGCCTCGTTCTGGTACAGGGCATCGCCGCGAAACGCCTGGGTGGGGCACAGGCCGGTCTTGGTCTGCCCGGGATACAGGCTTTCGTCGTTGGGCGGACGGTTCAGGTCGACCACGTAGCGCGAATAGCGCGCGCCCAGCACGGAGGCGCCCAGCGCCTGGGCAAATTGGTACAGGGTGTCCAGGTGCCAGTCCGTGTCGCCCGACTGCAGGGCGACGGATGTCATTTGCGGCTGTTGCGCCTCGGGAATCTGGCTGCCGAGGTGGGGAATGGAGATCAGCAGCGGGGCGGTGCCGCGGCTGAAGTGATAGATGTCGCTCAAGAGAAACTCCGGGTGGCAATGGCAATGCGCCGCGGCAGAACCGCGGGCGGCGGGCGCTTGTATGCTAGGCAGCGCGGCCCGCCGCGGGAATTGCATCAGTTTAATGGATGCTGATGATTAGCCAGGACGATGCTGAACGCCTTGACCAAGGCGCGGACGCGAAGGGCCGCACCCGCTTCGTGACCGTGCGGCAGCAAACCGCCGGCCAGGGTGAGGTAGAGTAGATGGCTCGCACACTCTAGCGAGCCTTCATGATCGATGAACTGATTCAACTGGGCAAGCTGGTCAGCCTGGGTCTGGCACTGATGCTGCCGCTGGCCAATCCGCTGACTTCCATGACGCTGCTGCTGTCGCTCGGAAACCAGATTCCGTTCAAGGAACGCCAAAAGCAGGTGACCCAGGCGGCGTTCTATGTCGTCGGGATCATGCTGGTGACTTACTACGCCGGCGCGCTCTTGATGCACACCTTCGGCATTTCCATCCCCGGGTTGCGCATCGCGGGCGGGCTCATCGTGGTCACCATCGGCTTCAGCATGCTGTTTCCGTCGGATCATCCACGCGCCCTGGAAGCCGAAGCCACGGCCGATGCGCTGGAACGCGAAAGCCCGAACATCGCCTTCGTGCCGTTGGCGCTGCCGGGCACAGCCGGCCCGGGCACGATCGCGATGATCATCAGCGGCGCATCCTCGGTCGAATCCGCCATTGCGCCCGACTATGTGCGCTGGGTGGTCGCCGTGACGCCCATCATCGTGTTCTCGCTGCTGGGGCTGCTGTTCTGGATCTGCCTGCATTGGGCGGGCCGCATCGTGGCCGTGATCGGCAAGAGCGGCGTCGAGGCCATCTCGCGGGTCATGGGCTTTCTGCTGGTCTGCATGGGGGTGCAGTTCGTCATCAATGGCGTGCTGGAGATCGTGGGCAAGTACCCCAATCTGTAGATAGGCTCGCCTGCGACAGCGGCATCACTCCGAAGTCTTCTTTAACGCCTGCTCAAGCCGGGCCCGGTCGACGTCACTCAGTTGCGGCCGGTCGACGATTAGTTTCAAGCTGTCGATGGTGCCCGTGAAGACGAAAGGCACTGCGTACGCCGCGTCATCAACCGGTGTGCCGGTGTCCGAGCCGATGTCCATGTTTTCGTCCCAGGCGAGGATGATAGGAACAGTGTTTTTCATCTTTTGCGTCGCCACGACGGCGCCGTCGACCTTCAATTCTCCTGTACCGCCTTGTCCAATCCCGCTGAAGTCATTGAAGGCGAGCGTCTCCGCGCCGAGCCCGTCATACTTGAAATCGAACGCCAGCGTGTGTTTGCCTGGCGCCAAGGGTTCGGCCGCTTCCCAAACCACCTTTTGCAGGCCAAACAGATTCCAGACAAAGGTAGGCTTGCCCTTGTTGACGAACAAGCCGTAGCCGGTGAAGCGGCCGCCCTGCGTGATGATCATCCCTTCGCCGCCGCCCTGCGGCACTGTCACCTCTGCGGTGAAGGTGTAGGAGGCATTCAGGATGGAAGGGGCGACCCCATTCGAGATGCCCGTCATCCTGCCGGGAAACGTGAAGGTCGAGCGCCCCGCGGTGGTCGACGGCCGTGGGGTGACCAGGCGGCTTACCACCGAGGCGTCGAGCGGCATCACGTTGTACTTCTTGGCTTCCCGCCACCAAATCGCTTCCAGCTCCTTGACCTTATCGGGATGGCGGGCAGCCACGTCGTGGCTTTGGGTCCAGTCCGTATTGATGTCGTAGAGCTCCCACTCGGCCCTGGCTGGATTGACGTCCTGCGGCCCCGTCGTCACCCATGACGGACGGCTGACCTTGTCCACCAGCATCCAGCCGTCGTGGTAAATGGCGAAGTTGCCAAACATCTCGAAGTATTGAGTGAGATGGCGAGCAGGCGCATTGGCGTTCGCCGCATCGAACGTATAAACCAGGCTTGAGCCTTCCATCGAGCTTTGTGCAATGCCATCCACCACCGAGGGCTCGCGAATGGCGGCAGCCTCCAGTATCGTCGGGGCGATGTCGATGACATGCGCGAACTGGTTGCGTATGCCGCCCTTGTCGGTGATTACCTTTGGCCACGCGATTGCCATGCCTTGCCGGGTGCCGCCAAAGTAAGAGGAAATCTGTTTGGTCCACTTGAAGGGGGTGTCGAAAGCCCAGGCCCAGGGGACGGCCATGTGGTTGTAGGTATGTTCGGAGCCCCAGAGGTCGTAATAGTTGTTCAGCTGCACGCTGACCGGCACCTCGACGCCGTTGAACATCGCCACCTCGTTCGGCGTGCCTTGCATCGTGCCCTCCGCCGACGAACCGTTGTCGCCCGAAATGTAGATGATGAGCGTATTGTCCAACTCACCCGAGTCCTCTACCGCCTGGATCACCCGGCCGATTTCGGCGTCGGAGTAGGCGAGGTAAGCCGCGTAGACATTGGCCTGCCGGATAAACAGCTTCTTTTCGTCTTCCGTGAGCTGGTCCCAGTTTTTCAGGAGGTCCGATGGCCATGGGGTCAGCTGCGCCGTCTGTGGAATCACACCGAGCTTTTTCTGATTGGCGAAGATTGTGTCCCGCAGCTTGTTCCAGCCTTCATCAAAGAGGTGCATGTCTTCGATTTTTTTGATCCATTCCGACGTGGGATGATGCGGCGCGTGGGCGGCGCCTGGCGCAAAGTAAATCAGCCAGGGCTGATCGGGCGACAGCATATTCAGTTGGGACATGTAATCGATGGCTTCGTCCGCCATCGCGGTAATCAGATTGAAGCCCTTCCGGTTTTCAAACGGGTATATCTGCGTTGTGTTGCGGAAGAGATTTCCGGGCGTCCACTGGCTTGTGTCGCCACCCATGAAGCCGTAGAAATAATCGAAACCCATGCCGACGGGCCACTGATCGAATGGCCCGGCCATGCTGACCTGATAGCCCGGCGTGTTGTGGTTCTTGCCGTACCACGATGTGTTGTAGCCGTTGTCCTTCAGGATCCTGCCGACTGTCGCCTTGTCGCGGGTGATGACGCTGTCATAGCCCGGGTAGCCGGTTGCCTGTTCCGAGATGACGCCGAAGCCGGACGAATGGTGGTTGCGCCCGGTGATGAGAGCGGCCCGTGTTGGCGAGCAAAGCGCGGTGGAATGCATGTTGGTGTACCGCAAGCCCATCGCGGCGACCCTGTCCAGGGCTGGCGTCGGGATGACGCCGCCAAAGGTCGACGGTGCGCCGAAACCGACGTCATCGGTGATGATCAAGAGTACGTTCGGCGCGCCCTCGGGCGGGGCAATGCGGGCCTGCCAGAACGGGGTCGATTGCATCGCGTTGCGTTCGATCTTGCCGCCGAACGGCATGCTGGGAGCAGGCAACTGCCGACCGTCGATGGTTCGCGTTGCAGCGGGAGAGCCCGGCGGCGCATTGGACTGCTGCGCGGCCGCCACTCCCGCGGTGGCCAGGATCAGCCCCACCACCGCAGCGGAGTGGCGCAGTAAATACCCCACAAGCTTACCCAGGTTGTCAATCATGGCGGTCCCCGATCTCACATGGCCTGAACAGCGTGGGCTTACGCTAACAGTTGAATCCTGGCGCTACTTGATAAAAGTCAAGATTTGGGCGGAGGCTTCAGAAACGGATGCCAACACGCACACCGGCAATGTACGAGGTGCTCAAATCCTGAAAATTATTGTTCGCGCCCACTGTTTTGCTCATCGCGGGGAAGATGATCTGGAGGCTGGGGCTGATGCTAAGCCATGGGGTCACGGGCGCATCGTAGTAAAGCTCCACCACGTCCTCGCGCTGCAGCCCGAGGGAAAAATTGTCGCGCAGGAACGGAACGAAGTTATCGCTGAACTTTGTCCGTGCCCATCCGATTCCGAACTCGTCGTCCGGCCTTCCTGGAACCATGCCCTTGCCGACCACGCCCAAGGAGAAGCTGGCCTTGACCGGATTCGCCTTGCCGTCGCTGACGCCAGCACTGAAGAAAAGGCCGAGTCCGCGATCGGGAGCGCCCTTCGGTTGCCAGAGAAACTGTTCGAAGCTATAGACGGCGGCCCAAGTTCTGTTCTCCGTGTTCAAGGGCTTGGATGACGTGGGTATGCCAGGGTACTGAGCGAGGATCTTGCCAAGTACAGGGCCTGGATCGCCAAGCCGCGGAAAGCGTGTCGTGAGCAGAAAGGCGGCGAGATTTCCCGGGTCCTGGGTCAGTGAATTGCGCGTCTTGTTGCTCCAGGCCAGCGTCAGGTTCTGGTGGCCGGGAAGGTCCCAGGGCTTGACCTTCATGTCCATGGTGGTGAGGGCCATCACGCCGTCGTCGAACGCATTGCCCAGGTCGTTATCCATGATGGTGCCGTTTGGGTCCAGCACCATCGCCGCAAAGGTCAGGTCGTGCGAGGGGAGATAGATTGCCCCTGCACCGTAGGCCGAAAGCGGGACCAGGGCCATGGCCAGCGGCAGATTCAATGCCGTGTTCTGGAAACCGGTGTAGTAGTTGCCATGCAGTACGTTGGTTGGCGCGATCGAATTGATTTTGCCCACGGTCACGCCAAATTTTTGGCTGAAGAACTGCGTATAGGAAAGCTCCTGCACGCCGGTGTCGGTCTTGGTCGGGCTGGGTAGCATCCAGGTGATATTGGCAGGAACCAGGGCGCCCGTCTCCTGCATGATGTTGTGTCCGAAGCTGGATACCGTCTGGAGCTTGAAATGGCCCCCTGCCCAAAGGCCCGCTTTGCCGGTATCGAGTTCTAGCGTGGCGGTGGCATTTCCCCAGGCCCCTCCCACGGTGTCCGTTCCGCCGCTCATGATCGTTTGCGGCATCCAATAGAGATCGACGTCGAGCGTCACGCCCTTTCGGGCCATGTCATCCCGCAGCCCGAACCAATTGCCCGTGAGCCGGGGGCGCGACATCAGCCCGCCACCCAGGGTGTCCGGCTGGGCAGGTTGCTCGGCATGTAAGGGGAGCGCGGCGCCCAGCGTGGACAGTAGTGCGATCTGCATGAATCCGCATCTCATATTCGCGGCCTCTTCAGGAAATCAGGACAGCAATCCGGCGGTTCGGAAATTACCCATCACAGGTCGTATATGGCGGGCGTTGCGACCCATCCGCCCTCGACGCCGCCCGGCAGCATCTGCCCGGCGTCCTCTCCCACTTCTGCGCTGATCAGCCGATTCAGCTTGGCATTCATGGCCATCAGCAAGCTGGCATGTTTGCCAGGATCCCGTGCGAGGTTGTGCATTTCATCGGGGTCCTCTTGCAGGTCGAATAGTTCAACGTCGTTCAGCGCGAACAATGCTTCCATCGAGGCAGGCATGTTGTGCTGCTTTGGGGAGAAGTAGCGCGTGAATTGGTATCGGCCGTCAAATACGGCGCGGATCGCGCCGCGTTTCCTCAAGTCCGGGCCGAGACCGGCTTCCTTGATCTTGGCCGCGCTATCGGGCTGCCCGAGCAACTTTCGGGCCTTATCAAGGAAATCGCCGTCCAATGACGCGAACATGTTGAAACAGAACAATTGGCCGTCCCGTACCGCATCCAACGCCGCCTGCTCGGGCGAGGCCAGCACTTGGGAGATGTCCTTGCCGGGCAATGACTGCAGGATGGCAGCCTTCCTTTGGGGACTGGCATTGGTCAATGAGACGAGCGTGGGCGCCAGGTCAAGGTGCGAGGTGACCGCACGGCAGCGCTTGCCGCCTGGATAGGCAGGGTGCGACACAATGAGCGGCACGTTGTTCTGCTCGCGGTATGCCGTGGCGCCCTTGCCGGTCATCTGGTGTGCGCCGTCAAGGTCTCCGTGGTCCGAGGTCAGGACGACGATCGTGCTGGAGGCAAGACCGCGATCTTCCAGTTCATCCAGCACCGTCATGATGTGCCGATCCACGTCGCGCAGTGCGTTGAGATAGAAGTTGTGGCGCTTGCGCCAACGCCATGGCTCGCTGGCAGCAACCGGCCCGGTCATGACGCTGTCGGCCAGGGCGAAGTCGGCGTGCGCGGCAGGACGGCCGGGGGCGTCGATCGCTTGCGAAAAACTGGTGGGTAGCTCGAAGTCCCATTGCCTGGCGTACATCGCGTGCGCGGGATCGCCTGCGAGATGGGTCAGGGCGTGCCTGGCCTGAACCGGCTGCCCGCGTTCATCGGTGTCGTAGAACATCACGTCATGCGGATTGACCAGGTTCACGGCAAGGAACCAAGGCTTGTTCGCTTTCGCCAGATCGGCCGTCTTGCCGCGCAGCCAACTGGCCGCCGACGCGGCAATCATGCCATCGTGCAAGTAGCCGCCCTGGGTATGGCCAATTATGTCGCCTACGCCCAGGTAATCCGAGAAGCCGTAGGCCTCCATCTCCTGAGTGAAGATCTTTGTTGGCGCGGCGAGCGTGTTGCCGGTCTCGAACTCTCGCGTGAGGTGCCATTTTCCCTTGTAGGCGGTGTAGTAGCCGGCTTCGCGAAGCAGGTGACCGAGCGTCTTGATGTCGGTCGACAGACTCTGCATCCACGGGAAATTGATGTTGTCGAACATCCGTGTCTGCTGGATGTGGCGGCCCGTATAGATCACGGACCGCGAAGATGTGCAGACACAGGAGCTGATGCGGTGATTCTCGAACGTCACACCGCGCTGCATCAGCCGCTCGTGCGCAGGGAGGCGGTAATTCCGTGGTAGTTCACCCGAACGGAACATGCGTTCCTGATCAGTAAGGATGAAAACAATGTTGTAGGGTTGACATGCGGCTGCGAGGACCTTCTGCATGATGGTAGTTCCCCTGTGTCAGAAGCTGAATAACGGTCCGAGAAACAGATACACGCTATTGCTCCCCGTGCTGGTGTGTCCCGCGCCGAGATATAGAGGACCGATAGGGGTATCTGCGCCGACGAACACGCTGCCCGCGAAAATTGATCGATTGAAGATCGTCCCGGAGTTCTCCCAGACATTACCCGCCTCCAGGCTTGCTCCCGCGTAAGCCTTGAAAAGTTTGGTGTCGTTGAGGTGTCGAAGGTAGACCACCCGTGCCAAACCCGTTTGCTGGCCGGATAACTCGTCCTGTGAAAAGCCCGATAGCCGCAGAAAGCCTCCTAGCCGGTAGAGACTCTGAATCGGCGCATTTTCATTCATGGTGAGGTTCACCACCAACCCGCCGAATAAGGTATTGCGTCCCCAACTGTAAGCGTGCTGATAGCCGAGCGTCATCTGCTCGAAATCGGTGTCGGCGCCAAACGCCTTGCGAGACAAGCGGTATTCGACCTTGCCGATATGCCCTTTGCTGGGGAAGTACAAGCTGTCGAGCTTGTCATCGGTCAGACGTAAGAAGACCATTCCCGTGTCGTAGTTCTGGCTGGCGGTCGGTGCGCCAATGCCGTTGTCGATTTTTCCCGTCTCGTAGTAGTAACCGAGCCGCGCTTCGCCCCAGGTGCCGAACTGGCGGCCCGCGCCAAGTTCAAGGCCATAACCCTTTGTGCGGGCCTGGGCAATATTGTTGCCCGAGCTGTCGAACAGGTTGACGTTTCTTGTCAGGTAGCCCAACCGTCCACTGACGAAATATCGGGCAGCGGGGTCGATCGGCTGGAAAATTTCGCCGAAGATCGAGGGCTCGTCGCCGATCTGACCGCCCAGACGCAGTTCGCCGTTGAGCGAGTTGATCTGTGTTCTTGTATAGGCCACGCCCAGACGGAAAGGCGCGTCACCCTTGAAATTGCTCGAGGTAATCAACCCGCCCTGAAGATAACCGGGACCCCACGGTCTTTCCTTGGCACGGACGACCAACCCGGTCTCGCCGTCCTGCTCGACGAGTTCGTAGCGCACGGATTCAAATATCTCCAGACCATAGATCTCCTGTATATCCTGTTCCAACTGGGCGACATTGATCGGTTCGCCTGGTTTGGCACGTATATGGCTGGCAATGACAGCGTCACTGACCTTGGACTGGTTTTCGATGCGCACGAAGGCCAACGTGAGATCTTGCTTCGGGGGCTGTGCATGCGAGGCCAGGTAGCGGGCGTAATCCTGCTTGTTAAGCGCGTACTGCCGGAGTGATTTCGCGGCTTGGCGCGCGGCCCGTTCCCCGATGACGATGGTCTCGTTGACGCGGTCAAAGCTGCTGGCGCCAATGTCGCCCAGGTCGGAGGTGATGAGGACATCCCGAGGACCGAGACTTCTGAGTTGTTCCTCGGAATTGAGCGCAAACAGAAAGTTGACGATTTGCTCGGTCACATCGACGGCGGAGTTGATCTGGTCGCGCTTGAGGAGTCCGCTGCCGAGATCGGAAACGATCACGATATCCGCGCCCATGGCTCTTGCCACGTTGACGGGAACGTTGTTGCTCGTGCCGCCGTCGATCAGCAGTTTGCCGTCGATTTCGACCGGATCGAAGGCCAGCGGTACCGCCATGCTTGCACGCAAGGCACGCGCGAGATTGCCGGACTTGAGGACTACCTCGCGGCCCGTCTCCAAGTCGGTCGCCACAGCGCGGAACGGAATGGGAAGCCGTGCGAAGTCCTTGATGCCGCTCACGCGCGCGGTCAGGCGGTTCAGTTGCAAGTCAAATTTTTGGCCATGGACGTACGCCAACGGCAACTTGATCTCGCCTTCATTAAAGCCGGGCTTCATTTTGAAGACATACAACAAGTCGTCTTGCTTGCGCCGGAATGAGAGATCTTCCCTGTTCGGGGAATCGATAAAGATACCTTGCCAATCGATGCTCTCAATTTCCCGCTCGATTTCTTGGGGACGCATTCCGGATGCGTAAAGACCGCCGACAATCGAGCCCATGCTGGTGCCCGCCACGTAATCAATCGGGATCTTGAGTTCTTCCAGGACTTTGAGCACACCGACGTGTGCGCCGCCCTTGGCGCCGCCGCCAGCGAGCACCAAGCCAATCCTGGGCCGGGTTGGCAGCTTTGCTTGCGAATCGGTTGATGCGTCGGCCGACGCGGGGCAGGAGGGCGCGGCGAGCAAGACTGCCAGGACCAATGTCGACACCCAATACAGGAAACTCGGGGCAGTTGTATCGAGTGCGTTCACGACTTACTTCCTCGAATGCCAGGCATATCGGTGCACAGTCAGCGTGAATAAACCTGATCGCTACGTTGTCAGCGTCCGGTTTGGCCTGTCTCGAACGAGTCAGGCATGCCACGTTTAACGAAGCTTGTCTTTGGTCCTCAATGTCGTTAATGCGCTGGTTTGACAACAAGCGTAGATTGGCCGCTACGATGCAAATTGACCAAAGTCAAAATCAGACCAATTGGCCTCGCGGGCGTAACATTAAGCCAACCCGTGGGCGAGCAAGACGGGGTGCCCAGGGCACCCGTCAAACCGCCGGGGGTATCGTGGATTTGCTCGTCCGCCGTCCCGGCCGTTCCAATCCCAGATGCCCGCGCAGCGTGGCGTGTTCGTAGTCTTTACGGAACAGCCCGCGCTTTTGCAGCACCGGCACCACCTGTTCCACGAAATCGTCAATGCCGCCCGGCAGTGACGGGGGCATGAGATTGAAGCCGTCGGCGCCTTCGTTCCTGAACCAGTGTTCCATCCGGTCGGCGATCTGCTCTGGCGTTCCCACCATCGTGCAGTGCCCGCCGCCCGCGGCCAGCCTGCCCAGCAACTGGCGCACCGTGGGCTGTTCGGTCTCGATGATGCGCAGGATCGTCGCGTAACGGCCTTTGGGCCCCTTGAACTCGGACAAGGGGGGCAGGGGCGGCACGGGGGCGTCCAGTTCCCAACCCGAGCAATCCTGCAGGACGAACATGCCCAGTTGGCGCAGCGAGGCGTCCGCGGGCAGCAGCTCGTCCAGTTCGCGCTGCTTGGCGCGGGCTTCGGCTTCGGTCGAGCCGACATAGGTCACCAGCCCGGGCATGATCGGCACGAAGGCGTCGCGGCCCGCGGCCCGCACCCGCTGCTTGATGTCGCGGTAATAGGATTGCGCGGCCGGCAGGTCGTAGGCCACCGCGTAGATGGCTTCCGCGCGCCGCGCCGCCAGATCGCGGCCCTGGTCCGAGGCGCCCGCCTGGAACAGCACCGGATGGCCTTGCGGCGGTCGCGGCACGGTCAACGGGCCGTCCACCAGGAAATGCTCGCCGTGGTGATCGATCTTGTGCAGGCGGTCGGGCACACCAAAGTAACCGTTGCGGTCGATGGCCAGGGCGTCGTCGTCCCACGAGTCGAATAGCCGCAGCGCGACGTCGACAAACTCCTCGGCGCGCGCGTAGCGCCAGTCGTGGCCGGGCATGGCTTCGTAGCCGTGGTTGCGCGCTTCGGCGTCGAACATCGACGTCACCACGTTCCACCCCATGCGGCCGCCGGAGATGTGATCCAGCGAGGCCACCATGCGCGCCGCATGAAAGGGCGTGAAGAACGTGCTGGATACCGTGCTGATCAGGCCGATGTGCGTGGTGGCGCGGGCGATGGCCGCCATCGTGGTCAGGGGTTCCAGGTACCAGCGCGGACCGTCGCCGATGTTGTCCATCGACTGGCCGTCGGCAAAGAAGATGGCGTCCAGCTTGCCGCGTTCGGCCGTGCGCGCCAGGCTTTCGTAATAGGCGATGTCGCCCAGCCGCTCCGCCGCCGAGTCCGGGTGGCGCCAGGCCGCGCGGTGGTGGCCGCAGCCGAAAATGAACAGGTTCAGGTGCATCATGGCGATCAGGTCTTCGTTGGCGTCATCGGTTGCCGCGTCCGGCACGCCCGCCGGTGCCGCAAGCGGGCGAAATTAGCATAAATCGCCCGCGCGGGCGCCCGCCACCCTTGCCAGCCACCCCCTGCCCGCCACACCGGCCAGCGCCGCGCGTTGACATCGCCGCGCCGCTCTCCTAACCTTGCGGCAATTCCTGGGGGAGCCCTGCATGGGCTGAGATTCCGCGGCAACGCGGTAACCCTTTGAACCTGATCCGGGTAATGCCGGCGAAGGGAAGGACTCCGCAAGTCTCGCGCGCCCTCCCTGATTCCACTCATCTTGCGGCCTTCCGACGGCGGGCCGCCGCGTTACGCGTGTGGCCGCAGGCCGCCCGCGGGAGGACCGACCTTCATGTTGACCCAAACCACCGCCCTGATATGGCTGTTGCTGTTCTCGGGCGGCTTCGCCGTGGCCAGCGTGCTGTACACCCGGCGCAAGCGCAGCACTTTGGAAGACTACATCGTCGCGCGCAACAGCCAGGGCTCGTTTGGCACGATCCTCACGCTGATGGCGTCCACGCTGGGCGCCTGGATTCTTTTCTCGCCCGCGCAGGCGGCCACCTGGGGCGGCCTGGCGGCCGTGATCGGCTATGCGCTGGGCTCGATGTCGCCGCGGCTGGTCATGATTCCGCTGGGACGCCGCATGCGCGAACTGATCCCGCACGGTCACACGCTGACGGAGTTCCTGATGGCGCGCTACGGCCGGCCCATGTATGGCCTGGCGCTGTTCATCATGCTCTTTTATCTCTTCATCGCGCTGTCCGCCGAGGTCACGGCCATCGCCAAGCTGGTCGCCATGCTGGCGCCCGTGCCGTTGTGGGCCACCGCCGCCATCGTGATGGGGACGACCTTGCTCTACACCACCTACGGGGGGCTGCGCTCTTCGATCTTCACCGATCAGGTGCAGATGATGATCATCGTGCCGCTGCTGGTGGTGTTGTGCGTCGTGGGCTGGCAGGCGGCCGGCGGCGCATTGCCCACCATCGAGGCGCTGCAGGCCAAGGCGCCGCAACTGCTGGATGTGACCGACCCGGTGGGCGTGAAAGCCGGCCTGACCTTCTTTGTCGCCATCCTCTTGACCGGCATCTTCCACCAGGGCAACTGGCAACGCATCTACGCCGCGCGCGACGCGCGCACGATGCGCAACGGCTTTCTGCTGGGCGGCGTGCTGGTGGCGCCGTTCATCTTCCTGATGGGCCTGTTCGGCCTGGCGTTTGTCGGCCTGGCCCCGGCGGGCGACAGTTCCATTGCGCTCTTCAGCGTCATCATGCCGCACGCTCCGGTGTGGTTCGTCATCGCCCTGATCCCGCTGGGCCTGGCGCTGGTTATGAGCACCGCCGACACCGCCATCAGCGCGGTGACCAGCATAATCGCGGTCGACCTGCGCCGCCTGATGCCCAACGCCACCGCAGGCACCATGAAGCGCCTGGCGCGCTCGCTGGTGCTGCTGATGGCCATTCCCGTCATGATCGTGGCCTCGCAGGGCTACAGCGTGCTGTACCTGTTCCTGCTGGCCGACCTGCTGTGCTCGGCCGCCGCGTTCCCGGTGTTCTACGGCCTTTTCAGCCGCAAGCATGACGGTTTCACCGCCACGCTCTCGACCATCACCGGCCTCGTCGCCGGCCTGTTCTTCTTTCCCGCACCGGGCGACAAGCCCGTGTTCCTGCTGGAATCGTTCCTGCTTGCGGCCTTTGTGCCGGTGGTGACGACGGTGCTGATCCGGCTGGTGATGCGCAGGCGCAAGGAGTTTGATTTCTCGACGCTGAGCGGGGCGGTGCGCAGGTTGGATCAGGAGCGGGTTTGAGGGGAGGGGCCTAGCGGATAGGCATGGGCTTGGCAGGCGTCTTGTCCCGAACAAGATTGAAGATTTCGACCTCTTCGTCACTTAGTGGGCCGGCTTCATGAGCGATGGCTGCCAACAGCGAGCCTAGGCATGTCTGGCGGCTTGGCCGGACGGTTGGCGCGGGATTGTCGAAGAGGTGCAAATCGCTTCTGCGACTTTGCTCGGCTATGCGATCTGCCGCTGCGGTATACCGCGCTTCGGACGTGTGCTGAACTTTGATGAAAGCCATAAAGAGAGTCCGCTTGGCCATTGCGGCCGGATGGCGAACATTCTGGGCCCGCCAGTGACGGCGGCCAACGCCTACACGAAGCAAATCAGACGCACAGAAACAAAAAAGCCTTGGCACACAAAGTGTCCAAGGCTTTTCCGTCTGGAATTTGGTGGAGCGGAGGAGGATCGAACTCCCGACCTTCGCATTGCGAACGCGACGCTCTCCCAGCTGAGCTACCGCCCCAAATCAAGCAAGAGCAGAAATATACAGGAATTCGGCCTGGGTGCGCAACATGCGCCGGTACCGAATTTTTTCAAACGAATTGCAGGGTGGCGATGACCGGGGCGTGGTCCGAGGGCTGCTCGTTGCGGCGGGGTTCCTTGTCGATGACGCAGGCGACGCAGCGCTTGACCAGCGGGGCGGACAGCAGCACGTGGTCGATGCGCAGGCCGGCGTTGCGGCGGAAGGCGAATTGGCGGTAGTCCCACCAGCTGAACGACTGTTCCGGCTGTTCGAACAGCCGGAACGAATCGGTCAGGCCCAGGTCCAGCAGCGAGCGCAAGGCCTGGCGTTCGGGTTCGGACACCAGGACCTGGCCTTCCCACTTTTCGGGGTTGTGCACGTCTTCGTCGGCCGGGGCGACGTTGTAGTCGCCCAGCACGGCAAGGCGGGGGAACTGCTTGATCTCTTCGGCCAGCCACTTGCGCATGGCTTCGAACCATTCCAGCTTGTAGGCGTACTTGTCGGAACCGACCGACTGGCCGTTCGGGCAGTAGGCGCAGACGACGCGCACGTCGCCTTCGGGGCTGGGGAAGGTCAGGGCCAGCACGCGCTGCTGCGAATCCTCAAAGCCGGGAATGTTGCGCACCATCGTCGTGCCGGGCATGCGCGAGATGATCGCGACGCCGTTGTAGGTCTTCTGGCCGGCCCAGACGGCGTGATAGCCGGCTTCCTTGAACGCCGCCTCGGGGAACTTGTCGTCGGTGAGCTTGAGCTCCTGGATGCACAGCACGTCGACGGGATTGGCGGCAAGCCAGTCGAGGACCTGTTGCAGGCGCACGTTCAGGGAGTTGACGTTCCAGGTGGCTAATTTCATAATTTTTATAGATCGTTTATTTATGCGGCTCTCAGGCCATCGAGTTTTGAAATTCTGCCGCTAGCTACAAATCTAGCTACAAAGTCGGCGTGAGGTAGGGCAGCGGGCCATTCCCGGCGGATGGGGAATGATACCGCGCCCCTATGCCGCCTTCTTCTGTTTGCTGCGCTCGATCAGAGCCTGGACGCTCGATACCGTGATCCGGGTGGCGTCGCCGATCTGGACTTTCTCCAGGTCGCCGCGCTTAATGAGCCGGTAGATCATCGTGCGCGACAGGCCCAGGGCTTCCTCGGCCTCGCGCAGACGGTAAAGCAGCTTCGGCGCCGCGGCCGGTGCTTGGTGTTGGGCTGCGTGTGCCATTCAATTTTCCTCCTTCAATTCATCCAGCAGCTTCACCGAATCGGCATAGGCCCGCATGGCGCGCTGCTCGTCGATCTGGTCGGCCCCGAGGGTTTCGGCGCACTCGCGGAGCTGGGCGGCCAGGCGAGCGTCTGGAGTGCGGCGGTTCCACGCGTTGACGGCGCTTTCCTCGCTGTAGTGAGTGACGCAACTGCCGCCCATCTGTGCGCCGCAGCGCCCGCGGCAATGCACCGAATGACGGCGGATATCATCGTCATCATCGGTCTTGTAGGTCGCAAACGCTTCGGAGCCGCAGAACGGGCAAGGTTTCAGGTCAGCCATTACTGCTCCTTGTTGTCGGTGTCAGCCAGGGCCTGTTTCAGTGCTTCTTCGCTCGATCTGAACGGCCAGTGCAGGTAATTGCGGATGGCGGCGCGAAGCAACTCCACCTTGGCGCGCTCTGCCGCCAGATCCGTATGCAGGTCATTCATAGACCGCGCCTCCGTCCTTGTGGTCGGGGTGGGCCTGGGCAAGTTCGGCGGCGGCGCGGACGATGGCGCGGCGGGTGGCGGCGTATTTGTCTTCCTGGAAGCCTTCGGCAAACACAAGTGCGCCCACGGCCAATTTCAAGTCTGTGATGCACAGCTTCACCGCCAGCCGCAGCGCGTCGCCGTCGTCGGTGAGCGGATTCCACGATTCCTCGCTCCTGCTGCCCGGCTCAGAGGCTTGCATCAGGCTGCCTCCGTCAACCTTGACCCAGTGATATTCGAGTCCAGCCGCCTTCGCCGCCAGTTCCAGCAATTCGCGGTCACTCTGCATCGCTGCCTCCGTTCATCTGCGCGCCCGGTTGCGCGGACAGGGCGGCTCTCTGGGTCTTGAGAGCGCGAATTTCAAAGGCGGCTCTGGTGGAGACCCACGTCGACCGGTTGCGTTCCAGGAAGGTCGCCGCCTCCTCCAACGCCGCATCGCGCACCGCCTCGCTGGCCTGGGGCGCCGCAGGTGGCTCCGTACCTGCGCGGGCCTGCGTTTCACGGCAGTGGGTCATGTTGGATGCAAGGTTTTCCAGGGCTTCCTCCGCCGTCGAAATACCGTCCCTGATGTTGCGGATCCACTGCACGCCGTTGCAGGCCATATCCGCCCATTCATTGGCGGCGTGGCGTTGTAATTCCCAGCGCGCCAGCAGTTCACGGATATGCGCCTCCCCGGCTACAGGGGCGCTATGCCGTTCGATGATGTGCTGTAGGTCAGCCACGGTGACACTGACCGTATCCGGGCCTTCGTCCGCAGGGTCCAGTTCGCACACGTCGCGGATGATCGCCGACGTATCGGCTACAGGGGCGCTTGCCAGGGCGGCGATTGCTGCGTCCAAGGCGGCAGCTTTCAATTCACTCGCGGGGCCGTTGCTGGGGTTGTAGTCGGCGCGCATACGTTGAAGCGTCGCAATGCGTTCCGCCGCCCGCTCATCGGCTACAGGGGCGCGCAGCTTGGACAGCAGGGCGCGTAGCCTGTCGATTTCGTCGGCGGCTTCCCGTTCCAGGCGAATGACAGCCGGGTTTCCGTCTTCTGCGGCGTCAAGGTCCGCGTTCTCGCGCAGTCGCGCGGTGATGTCGTCTTCCCCAGGGTGGGCGGCGTTGTTCTCGTTGGTCATTGGATCGGCTCCATTTTTGCCGGGCTTAGCGGCATCGTTTTGCGGATAAACTCGGCGGTCCCCTCCAAGCGTCGGCAAGCCATCTCCGAACCCTCGGCCTGAGCCATCACCACGCCCGAGACGCTGCACAGCTTCATCAGATAATTCCCGATCTGCGCGCGGTCGGTCATGCGGCAGGAGGTCAGGTATTCGCCCACGAAGCGGGCGGCCAGCTTTTCAGCCTCGGCGGCCGTGGCCGGTGATTTCGGGTCGACTGCCATCTACCCTTCCTGCTGCTGAGAGGCTGCCATTTCGGCGTCGATGGCGGCGTCGATGGTCGGCTTGCCACCAATCGTGTCAGCGGCAGTAATGTCGTTGCCGGTGTCGCACCACCATCGATACCGTGCCGCGTCCTTAGCCTCCCGCTGGCTCAGTTTGGATAGCAGATCGTGTTCGATCTCTCGGGAGAAACAAAGCTTGTCGGACTCGGTTATCGGCGAATCTCCCACATGGGTATCCCACCGATCTAGGATTTCTTCATCGGTCAGCACCTCCAGCGAATCGCCAGCAAGGGGAGCGGAAGCCCGGGCCTGCTTCCATGTGAGCCACGCGGCCTGCACATAGGCCGAGTCGTATTCGGTGCCGTCGAAATAATTCATGCCGCCCGCGCCGGGCCCGAGCAGCACTCGCAAAGGTTCGCCCATCGCTGCCTCGAACGCCTGCCGCTCGTCCTTCGCATCGTCCTGTGCGCTGGCGGGAGGGGTTCCAGGAGCGGGGGGCAGCGGCATCCAGTGGCTCGGTTCCAGAGACTCCCAGCCATCGCCAAAGCCGTGATACCACTGAGCGCCGTTCCACTCGCATTCGTACTGAAACGGTTTCGTGTATAGCTGCCCGATTGCCCATATAGCCGTTCCGTCCTTCGGCGCAGAGGCTATCGGCTTCCATTGTTGTGTCATTTGTTCACGCTCCAGGGTAGAAGGGAAACGAGGTGGTAGGCGACGCAGAAGCAGGCCAGGGTCGCGGCGGCCATGAAGATCGCCACGCCGGTCGGGCCCAGCTCAAGCATGAAGTTCGCGATCGGGTCGTCTTCGGGGTCGCGGCGGGTCATGGGCGGGCCTCCAGCTCGGCCTTGATCTGCGTCTGGCGCAGCAGGTCCGATGCGTCGGCCTGCGTCAGCCCGGCGCCGATGCGGCGCAGCGCGGGGATCTCGGCGTGCAGCGCGGCCATCAGCGGTCCATCGATGGGCATGCCAACGTCGAGCCGACGGGCGAGCTGGCGCAGCGCCGCAGCCTTGAACGGGCTGCCGTGCCGCGTCGCCCACATGTCGAAGAAGTCCGCCATGCCCGCAATCGCCGGAGCGCTGGCGTACCACTCGCCGTCCGCGACGCAGTGGAAGACCGGCACGCCGCGCGGGTCGACCGTCACGGTGCCGTCGCGCTCGATCTGGTCGATGATGGCTTCCAGCGGCGCCAGGGTCTGCTGGGTATTGATGAGCATGGGCAGGCGGGCCGGGCGATCAGGCCGGCGCGTGGCGCGCACGCGGGCCTGCTGCTTTTCCATCATGCGGCGCTGCTGGCGGTTCATGGCGGGGATCATGGCTTCACCGTCACGATGTAGCCGTCGCCTTTGCAGCACTCGCACACGCGCACGCTGCCGGGCTTGATGTACGACAGCACCAAGTCGATGAAGCCGTTGATCTTGGATTCCAGATCGGCCCAGTCGCTGCCGGAAAGGCCGCGGCAAACGATGTCGGCACTCTTCGCATAGTTGGACGCCGCCGACGCGAGTTCCATGATCCTGAATTCGGATTTGGTCTGCGTCCGGCGCACGGTTCGGCCGCCAACCTTGTAATCGTTTTGCTTCGGCTCATGGTGCATATACCCCATGAGGGTGACCGTTCCAATGTTGCGATGGTCGGTGACGGCAAAGTCGCCGCTTCGTTCGCGCGCAGCCTCTACCAACGCGGTTGCCGCGCGCCCGAACAAGGCATTGCCATCGATGGTCACCGGGTGCTTGTGCCACGTTTCGGGGTACTCGCGCAGACTGGCGGGGAATTCGACCTTGACGTCGTCCGGTTTGGACTTCGGGGCGCAATCCCGGTCAATGACCATAAACTCGAGCGGCTCCGGCTCGCGCTGGACGTTCTGGTGCTTCTTTTCGTAGAAGACCGATTTGTAGACAGCAGTAGGATCCGTGGGGATGTAGCAGTCCTCTTCGTCTTCGTCGTATTCGTAGCGGAACGCGTCCGCGCCCAGCTCGGCCGGGAACGTCGTGACGTCGCGGTATTCAGGCTTCAGGATCCATCCGACAAGCTCGAGGCCGGGAGCGGGGATTCGCGCGAGAGTCTGAATGCTGCCCGAGACCATGAGCCAACGGGGATTACCTGGGCAGGTCTGAGCGGCCCCGGCTTGGCCGTTCACCAGCATGTTTTCCGGACTCACCGTCTGGTAGCCGGTGCGGATGTACGACGTGCCTTCGTGCTCAAGGATGATGATCTTGTCGCTCATGGTCTTCTCGGTATAGGTGGCCGGCGGGCAGCGCCGCGCCGGCCGTGGGGTTATGCCGCTTCCAGGTCCAGGCCGAGCGACTGCTGCTTCTCCTGGGCGGGCGTGATGCTGATCGTGATTTCGTTGCCCAGCACCTCGTACAGCTTCTTGATCTGCTCGCCGCTCGGGTGGCACTTCACGCGGAAGGTGATGACCACGCTCCCACCTTCCATGAGTTCTGCGGCAAAGCCATCCACGTCGGCGGGGTCCAGTTCGATATCGGAAGCGCCGCCCAGGCCGAACCCGATCAGCACCTTGGCGCCGACGAGCTCGTGCTTGAGGCGGATCTTCTCGATGAGGTCGCCAAAGCGGCGCACAGTCAGCGCATCGCCCACGGGCATTTCGCCCTGGTCCGGGGACTCTTCTTGCTTGTAGAGAAACGAGCGCAGCACCGGGTGGAATTCGGACAGAACGCCGTTGCCATCGGTGAAGTTGATCTTCAGGTCGGCCGCGCCGGCAGGCTCATCGCCGTGGCGCTCGGTGCGCACGTTGATGTGCGCCAGGGTTGCGGTTTGCTCGCTGATCGAGAACATGCGGGATTGCTCCGTAGGTTGTGCTGCTGGGAAAGGGTTAGCGGATCGACAGGCGCAGGCCCTGGCGCAGTCGCGCACCGGGCACGTCGTGGTTGTCCTTCAGCGCCTGCGCGATCAGCTTCTTGTCCAGCACGGGCGGCGGCGCGGGCGGGCTGGTGAAGTAGTCGGCCGGGATCTGCTTCTCGTCGAAGACTTCCACCGCGGGCGGGTTCTTGGCGATGCTGATGCGGAACAGCGGGCACTCGATCTCCTGGATGTCGCCGGCGATCATGTTGCGCAGCAGGTAGTCGCGCAGCGCATCGGCGCGGGCCTGGCGCGCCTTCTTCAGTTCCTGCAGGCGCTTGATTTCCGCGTCGATGGTCGGGATGTCGGCTTCGAAGGTGCGCGCGACCATTTCGCAGCCCTGGGCCTTCTCTCCGATCTGCTCGGGCAGGCCGCTGGCCTCGATGGTGTCGGCCACCGTCTTCTCGTCGAATTCACCTTGGGCCAGGAGCATCGCAAGCGTGCGGTATTCCTGCGTGAGGGCGTAGAGGGGCATGTTCATGGCGGGCCTCAGAAGTAATGAGCCTTGCGCCCGAAGGCTTGGGCGAACGGGATGTCGTCGTCGACGGCGGAAGCGCCGGCTGCCGCCGCGGCGCGGTTGCCGTCTTCCAGGGAGCCGCCACCGGTGCGCAGCGGCTTGTCCCGCAGTGCCTGAACCATCTTGGCGAGCTGCAGCGGCTGGGTCTTGCGGTCCAAGATTTCGGAGGCGACCAGTTCGGTGCTGGCTTGGAAGGCGCCTGCGAGGTTGGGGCGCCACTTGCCCGGCTTGTACTCTTCCAACGTGAACAGCAGGCCGATGGGCTTGCCCAGCAGCTCGGTGAACTGGGGGACGACGGTGTCCACGTCGCGCTGCTGGTCGAAGTCGTACACCTTGGCGGGCGTGTCCTTGGGGTTGTCGAGGTTGCGCAGCCCCAAGCAGCCGCACGTCCTTCCCTTGGCGACATCTTCGGAAACTGACATGGCTTCCCCTCAAGAATTTGCGCAGCAGTACGGCCCGCAGGCTGCTGCGGTCGGCAAAGCGATTGGCGTTGATCCTTCCGTCCTGCTTGGCCAGTGGGGGCTGGAGACGGGCTGGGGTCGTAGTGTCGTCCCCGGCACCAACAACCTGGGCAACATCAAGGACTTCGCCGGCGGCGGCGTGGCGGCCGTGGACAACATGACCGGCAGCAACGACCGCTACCGGGCCTACGACACTCCGGACGCATTCGGCCAGGACTTCGCCGGGCTGATCAACCGACGCTACCAGAGCGCGATCAATGCCGGTACGGACGCTCAGGCATACGCCCGTGCGCTTAAGGCCGGCGGCTACGCGGAAGACCCGGACTACGAACGCAAGCTGGTCGCCGCGACCGACCTGGTTCGGCGCTCCGGCGGGTTCTTGGACCGGGCCGCCCAGGCGATCCTGCCGTCCGCACAGGCCGCGCCTGCTCCGGACTTCGCCGGAAAGGTGAAAATCGCCAAGGAGGCCGGATACAGTGACGCCGATATCATCGGGCACCTGTCGCGGAATTCTGGCTTTGCAGACCGCATCAAGCGCGCGCGGGAGGCTGGCTACTCCGACTCGGAGATTTATCAGCATCTGGGCCTGACGGCACCGGCCGCAGCGCCGGCCGCGACTGGAGCGACTGAAACGCGCGGCGCGGACGGCGTGCTCAAACTGTCTATGGCGCAGGAAGAGCCCGTTGTTACGGCACCGAGCGAGGGTCGTGGCGGGTTGGCTGGCGGGGCCTTCATGGGCGCGGTCCGCGACCCTCTGGACGCTGGCGCGCAGATGCTGGTGCGCGGCGTGCGCGCGGCCAGTGGCCTGATCCCCGACGCTCTCGGCGGTGAGACTGCGAGGCGCTTCATGGACGAGCAGGTCGCGGACGTCGACCGTCAGGTACGCACCGCCAACCAGGAATATGCCCAATCCCGCGAACTCGCCGGGCGCGATGGGTTTGACGCCGCGCGCCTGGCCGGCAACGTGGTCAGCCCGGCGAACATCCCCGTGGCGCGCCTGATGGGCGGCGCCAACAGCCTGTTCCAGTTGGCCAGCCGCGGGGCCGCCGCCGGAGCCACAGGTGCGGCCCTACAGCCAGTGGTGACCCCGCGCGCGCAGGATGAATTCTGGGGCACGAAGGGCAGCCAAGCGTTGGGAGGCGCGGTGGCAGGCGTGGTGCTTTCCCCGGTCGCTGCGCGCGTTGGTGACTTCGTGGGCAATCAAGTCGCGGCGATTGCCCAGCGGGTCCGTGGCAGGTTCGCCAACCAGGCGGAGCTGGACGCGCAGATCCTGCGCGCCATCCAGGAAGCGGGGCCTGAAATGGGCATCCGTGATCTGTCTGAAATCCCGGAGAATATTCTGGCTGGCGTTCGGCAACAGGTTCAGGCGGCCATGCGCAGCGGCGACGTGCCCGACCCGGCAGCCCTTGTGCGGCGCGCGGACTTCGATTCCCTTGGCGTCGCGCCCACTCGAGGTCAGGTAACCCGTGACCCGATGCAATTCGCCGCGGAACGCAACATGCGCGGCATCGACCTGGGCGGCGGGCGCAACCCGCTGGCGGATCGGTTCTCGGAGCAGAACCGGCTGCTGACTTCGGAATTCGACCGCATCGGCGCGGCGCAAGCGGACACGCCGTTTTCAGCAGGGAACAGCCTGATGAACGCCCTGCGAGAAGCGGATGCGCCCGCGCGCGCTGCGGTGGACGAAGCCTACACGGCAGCTCGCGGCATGGCCGGGGTGAACGCCGATATCCCTGCTGTGCCCCTGGCCCAGCGCTATGGCGAGGTGCTGTCGGACTTTGGCGCGGACGTGATCCCCGGCGCGGTGCGCCAGCGTCTGGATCGCCTGGGGCTGACCGGCGGCCGGCAGACCGCTGCGCTGACGGTTGGCGACGCCGAAGACATTATCAGGGTCATCAACCGCAACTATGACCCGATGAACCGCGTGCAAGCGCGTGCCCTGGACGAGCTGCGCGCCGGCGTGCTGGCGAGCGTTGATGACTTGGCGAGCGCTGGCAGCCAGATCGGACCAGACGCCGCCCAGGCCTTCAGCGCGGCGCGCGGTCTCGCGGCTGATCGCTTCGGCCGGATCGAAGGATCGCCAGCCCTGAAAGCTGCACTGGACGGCGCCGACCCCGAGAAATTCGTGCAGAAGTACTTGCTGAACGCCACCACCGAGGAAACCCGCGCGCTGGGTCGAATCCTATCCGCAGATGAGGGCGCCATCCAACAGGCGCGCGCGCAGGTGGCTGAGTATCTGCGGTCGGCCGCGTTCGGGCCGAATGCTACGGGCGACACGCCGATGGCGGTGTCACGCTACATGAGCGCGCTGCAGCGGATGGGGAGGGAAAAGCTGTCGGCGCTGTTCTCGCCTGAAGAAGTGGCGCGCCTGGAAGCGGTTGGACGGGTGGGCCAGTACATCACCACGCAGCCCGCCGGCTCGGCGGTGAACAACAGCAATACCGGGTCTGCGGTGATGAACCTGCTTGCGGAGGTGTCGGGCCCGGTTGGTCAGATTCCGTTCCTGCGGATCATCCGGGACCAGATGCGCGCGTATGGGAATGAGCGCGCGGCGAATGCGGCGCTATCGGGCCAGCCGGCCAGCCAGGCGGCCCAGCTTCCGCCCGAACTCCGCAATCGCCTGCTTCCGTACTTGGCGACGGTGCCAATTGCGGGCGGCGTTGCGACGGGCTCGGCGCTCAAATAGGCGAATGATCGGAAGCCAGAAAAGAACCCCCAGAACGGGGGCTGCAGCCTTCAACCAGAACTCGATATCCATATTTCACGCCCCTCACTGAGGGGCTTTCCTTTTTGGGGCTTGCAATGTCGCAATCTTACGTCTCCCCCCGGTTTAACGCCATCGACCTGAACGGCCGGCCGTTGGTTGGTGAGCGCCTGTACACGTACGTGAACACCACCACCACGCCGGCCGTGACCTATCAGGATGCCGCGGGCCTGGCCGCGAACACGAACCCCATCATCCTGGACGACCGCGGCGAGGCGGTGATTTTCTTGCAGGACGGCGTGAAGTACACGTGGGTGCTGAAGACCGCAGCCGACGTGCTGGTGTGGTCCCAGGACGACATTTCGGGCTCGGCCGGTGGCACGACTGGCGGGATCACGGTGGTGAACTCGCTCCCGAGCAGCGATATCGGCGTGGTCTACCTGGCGGGCCAGGGGCTGTTCTATTGGAGCAGCGGCGGCTACGTTTCCGACTTCCAGGGCGGATTCGGCAACGGGCCTTTCTCGCACCGGAACAAGATCATCAACGGCGATTTTCGGATTGCTGAGCGCGGCACGTCGTTCACCATCACCAGCGCCACCACGCAGCCGTACACGTTGAACCAGTGGCGCGCGAACGTCGCCGGTACCGCGTCCGTCACGGTAACCCAGCAGGCGGCTGGTTCCGATTTCGGGCAGAACCGCGTGGGCGGGTTCACGTGCCGCTTGACGTCCAACGCTGCCGCAACGCCGGGCGCCGCCGACAAAAACGTTTTCGAGCAGCGCCTGGAGGGTCAGAACTTGCTCGCGCTGGCGCTGGGCACACTGTGGGGCGGCAAGTTCACGATTGGCTTCTGGGTGAAGGCCTCTATCGCCGGCACTTACAGCCTGGCGTTCCTGAACGGAGGCAGCCCTGGCTGGCGTGCCTACGTCGCCAACTTCACCATCGCCAACGCTGGCGCCTGGGAATTCAAGACTGTCACGGTTCCTATTGACGCTAGCGGTATCGCGAACTGGAACCGCACCAATGGGATCGGCATGCGCGTGGTGTTCGACCTTGGGAGCGGCACGAACGCCGAGGGAGCCATGAACACTTGGCTATCCACCGAGACCACGCGCTCCACGGGTTCGGTGCGGCTGGTCGGCACGAACGCGGCGACGCTAGAAATCGGGAATGTGCAGTTGGAGGTTGGGTCGGTATCGTCTCCGTTTATCGAAAGACCGATTTCTGATGAGGTGGACGCGTGCGTGCGGTACTTGGAAGTGCAGGCCTCAGATACTACGTTTACCCCATTCGCTACGCTGCAAGCTATCTCAACAACAACCGCGCAGGGCTTTCTTCGGTATTCTCCTAAACGAGCGGCGCCTTCCATCAGTGTTGGCGGAAACACTAGTTTTGGGGTGACAACTGTAGGCGGCGGTAACGTTGGCGCAAGCGGCGTCGCGTTCGCTCAAATTTCCAAATCGTTGGCGGCGGTTTCTGTCACTGTGGCCAGTGGGTTGGTGGCAGGCAATGCTTCTATTCTCCAGTCGAACGCCATTTCATCCAGCTTTATTATCTCGGCGGAACTATGACTATGTACAAGATCATTGATGAATCTTGCGTTTGCAGAGTGGGCGACGGTTTGTACATCCCTCGCGACGAGCAAAACTCCGACTATCGCGTCTACATGGAATGGTTGGCGGAAGGAAATTTGCCGATACCTAAGGACGATCTGCCGCAAGAAGGCCATTCCTGAAGATGGCTTTATGCAGAAATAGGGCAAGCCCGTAAGTAATGGCCAGGTCCACTGCCGTCTTCAATATAGGCGCCTGGGCCAATGGGGATGTCCATGTGATCACGAAGGCTTGTAGGCAGTAGACGGAAAGGGAGTACTTCGCCAGGAAGGTAACCCACGCAGGCGCTGGGCTACGAATTCTGAGAAGCAGCAGCGTAGCGACAACGGAAAAGATCATCGGGGAGATACGCGTGTATGCAGGCATCGCGTACCCATATGAACTGATGAAAATACGGCCTGGAAGGAGCAGCCACTCAAGGATTGCACTCAGGACGAAGAAGGCAGTAGCCCCTAGCGCAAACCAGGGTGCGATCTTGTCTTTGCTGGTGTAGCGAACTAAGAGAACAGCGGCAGGGGCTGTAGGAAGGTAGTTCAGGGGATTCCAGAATGCAGCAGCCCATGTGTTCCAGCCCGTGATCGCCGCAACCTGCATACCTGTGATGGAAAGCAGAGAGCCAATGAGGCAGGCCCAAAGAGCAGTGTCACCCAGTCGGGACGCAAAATGAGTTGCGATTGTCGTGACTAGCAGGGCGGAGAAGAAATAGTAGGACCCCATGCCTGTGAACAGGGCATAAAGAGGGCGGATCTGGAAAGTCGAGAAGGCCCCTAGCAAGGAAGGGACGCCCCCTAGCACCAAGAAATATGTGACCGCCCAAAAGCAGTGCAGTGTGATCAGTTTCTTAGTTCGTGCTGACAGGCTTGCCCGAGTAGGATCCTTTGATGCGTAAAGAAAGCATGAAATGAATATGAAGAACGGAACAGCCTGCAAGAGAACGTTGCTGTACAGGACGTCCGATATCGAAGGCCATGCGGGAAAGGCTGTCTCAGGGTAGAACATTCGCCCGCGACCAAAGATGTGCTCGTGCCAAAGAAGTACGAAGAGGACAGCAACGGCGCGGCCATATTCAAGGCCATAGATGCGTGTCTGACTTTGAGGCATGAACTTGTCCCTTCCACGAGTGGACGGAATCGTAGCAAAAAGACCGATGAATCGCTTAACGGACCCGCTTCGGCGGGTTTTTTTACGTCCAAAGGAACGTTATGGAACAGCCGCACTATGGGGATTTGGTCAGCCGGGTATCAGTCCTTGAGCGCCGGGTTGACAAGCTCTACGCCTGGGGCGCTGCGGCCTTCTTCACCGCGTCGCTGCTGAGCGGTGGGTACATCTGGTTTGGTAATCGCAGCGTGAACCAGCTTGACCAGGTTATCGGTGGCATGAACACGATGCAGACGGACGTGCTGCTCATCAAGAAGGACAACGAGCGCAAGGACCGGGAGTGGAAGCTGATTACTCAGATGGTGAAAAAAGGGGGGGTACCCGATGTTTCAAAAACTCTCAACGATGAATAGGTGCGACAGATGAATTTCGATACAGCATTCGACCGCCTCATCGGGCATGAGGGCGGCTACAGCAACCATCCGGACGACCCTGGCGGCGAAACTATGTGGGGCGTGACTATAGCCGTGGCGCGGGCCAACGGGTATTCGGGCGCCATGCGCGACATGCCGCGCGATACAGCCAAGGCTATCTACCGGTCGCAATACTGGGACAAGGTGCAGGCGGACCGCATGCAGTTCCCGGTCGCTTTTCAGTTATTCGATGCTGCGGTGAACCACGGCAACGGCCAGGCCGCAAAGCTTCTTCAGCGCGCCGCGGGCGTGACGGATGACGGCATCATCGGGCCGAAGACACTGGCGGCGGTAGCTGCGCGCGGCGCGGCGGCCATCCTGCTTCTCTTCAACGCCGAGCGCGAGCAGTTCTACACCGATCTGAAGACCTGGCCCAGCTTTGGCAAAGGCTGGTCGCGGCGCGTGGTTGCCAATCTGCGGTACGCCGCGGGGGATCTGCAATGAACTTCGACTGGAAGAGCGTGTTGGGCAACGTGGCGCCCATGCTGGCGACTGCCCTGGGCGGACCGCTCGCTGGCGGCGCGGTGGCAGCCATCACCAGAGCGCTGGGCCTGGGGGATGACGCGACGGACGCCGAAATAGCCAAGAAGCTGGCCGAAGCCGACCCCAGCACTCTGCTGCAACTCAAGAAAGCCGAGCAGGAATTCGCGGCGCGTATGGCCGAGATGGGATTCAAGAGCGAGACGGATCTCGAAAAGATCGCGGCCGACGACCGGGCCGACGCGCGGCACCGCGAGATTGAGCGCCAGGACTGGACGCCGCGAATCCTCGCCTACCTGGTGACCGCCGGTTTCTTCGGCATGCTTTCCGTGATGGTCTTTGCGGCCATCCCCGCCGCCAGCAAGGAACCGCTGTATATCCTGCTCGGCTCGCTCGGCACCGCCTGGACCAGCATCATTTCCTACTACTTCGGCAGCACCGCCGGCGGCCAGAAGAAGTCCGAGCTGCTGGCCAAGACCAAGCCCTAGGGTTGCCCCTCAAGACGCCGCGCGCAGGGGCGTCACATTCCAGTCCTTGCCGCTGGCGCAGCTCTCCAGGTAGGCCGCCCACAGTTCGAGCGCGGCCCGCCGCTCGGGGATGTCGTCCCGCACGTCGTAGATCGCCTCCATCCCCTTGAGCTTGTGATTCAGGGCCAGCTCTGAAATCTCGTTGCTGACGCCCAGGTTTCGCATGTGGCCCTTGGCGGTGCTGCGCGTGTCGTGCGGGGTGAACCGGCGGATGTCCAGGTCGCCGCGGTCGAAGGCGCGCCGGATGGCAGCCCACAGGGTGGTTTCGCCTACATGTGTATCGCCGCCCTGGTTGCGCCGGCGGCGCTCGTGCCTGGCCGGCAGCACCCATTCCGACGTGCCGGCCAGGGCCTGCAATTGCCGGAACCAGCCGGCTACGGTCGGCGTGAGCGGCACAGTGAAGCCGCGCCGGACCTTGACGTGTTCTTCTGGCACCCACCAGGTGCCGCGCTCCAGGTCGACGTACTCCCATCGGGCCTTGGCCAGCTCCACCGATCGGACACAGGTGGCCAGCAGGATGCGCAGCGCCAGGGCGTTCTCCGTCCCAATGTCCTCGATCTTGGCCAGCAGCCCGCGCAGCTCGGCCTCGGTCAGCATGACTCGTCGCTTGATCGGTGGGCGCGGCCCCAAGAGGGATACGAGATCGACGCCGGCGGCCGGGTTGGTGTCGATCAGGCGCAGGCCGCAGGCGTGGGCGAATAGCTGTTTGGCGGTCGTCAGCACGCGCTTGTTGATGGTCCACGTCCGCTTGGTGGATGTGAGCATGTGCACGACGTCAGACGGTTGCACCTGGTCTACCGGTATGGCGCCCAGCTTGGGAAGGATCGCCTTGTCCAGATCCCAGTTCCGGTAGGTGATGGTGTCGGCGGCCAGCCCTTCCAGCTTTTTGGCGCGGAAGTCGGCGACCAGTGCGCGGACATTTGAGATCTTCTCGGACCGGGCCTTGTCCCGCTGCTTCTCCAGGGCTGGATCGATCCCCTGGTCGATGGACGCACGATGCCCGCGAGCAGGGGCGCGTGCTGCCGCTAAGGTCAGGTCGGGGTAGTTCCCGATGGTGAGTTCCCGGGCGCGCTTCAAGTGCTGGTATCGCAGCACCCAGGTGGCGGTTCCAGCCCGGGAAAGGGTGAACGTCAACCCGTCCCCGTCCGTCCTCGAAATCGGCTGACCAGCCGAAACCCACCGGCGGATCTGTATGTCTTCCAGCAAATTCTTGCCGCGCTTGGCCATGCGTTTCTGCCTCCAAACTTTGTAGCTAGCCGCCTAGCTACAAACCTAGCTACAAATTGAGTTGTCGCCAGGAAAGTACTACATGACGCCATGGGAAACAAAACAGCCCGCGGTTATGCGGGCTGGCGGGGCATCGTGTGCATGGTGGGAAACAGCGGGCCACCTGCATCGGGCTTGCAGGTGGCGAGTTTCATGTTTTCTTCAGACCGTTTATTCAGGCGGTTCTTGGCGGTGGCGCCTTCCAAACCCCGGTCTAGCTACTCATCTGGCTACGCATCCGGGGCGTGGTTGGCATTCGCCGGGGATAAGGCCAGATGATACCCGCTCATGCTGTCTTCTTCTGCTTGCTGAACTCGATCATCGGATTCTCACCCACCGTAGCTCCGCCATTGCCGCAAGGTGTCTGACCCCTTCAAGCAAAAACCCCGATTCCTTCGAATCGGGGTTTTTCTTTTGCTACTCACTGATGTGATTGAACTCGACCGAGCCCGGGTCGATGCCGCCGCCCCGCAGTCTGGCGTCGACATCGTCGGGGTTGCCGGCCGTCTTTGCCTCGGGCAGGTCCAGCCAGTTTGCCAATTCCTGCCTGGCCTGCTGGGCCTCGGAAATGCCGCCGTTGACCAAAGCCACGCCTTCGCTGCCGTCGAGCTTTCGATAACTGATCTGTGTCTTCATCTTGCCTCCTGGGTTGCGGTGGATTGCCGTTCCACCGTAACACACGAGACAACGGCGTTGTCCGGGCAGCAGCCCGATCCGCTTCCTTATCCCTTGACCAATCCGCCATCCACAATCAGGTTCTGCCCGGTCACCGCGCGCGACCACGGGCTGGCGAAGAACAGGACCGCGTCGGCGAATTGTTCCGGCGTGGTGACCTCGCGCAGCGGGGTGCCGGCGGCGATCATGTCGAAGACGGCGTCGGGGGTGGCGGCGGAGGCGTCGGTGGTGCGCAGCAGGCCGCCGGACACCATGTTGACGGTGATGCCGTCAGCGCCCAGCTCGTGCGACAGCGTGCGGGTGAAGGCCAGCAGCGCGGCCTTGGCGGCGGTGTAGTCGTGGTAAGGCACGACCGGGTTCTGGACGAGGTTGGTGCCGACGTTGATGATGCGTCCGCCGCCGGCGGCGCGCATGCCGGGCAGGGCGGCCTGCGTGGTGTTCAGGGCGGCGCGCACGCTGCCTTCGAGCTGGGCGTTCATCTGCGCCCAGTCCAGCGTGTCGGCGTGGGGGCGGGCATCGCCGTTGAACTGGAAGGCGGGCAGCGCGTTGTTGACGATGGTGTGGACCGGCTGGCCGAAATGCTGGCTGGCGCGGGCGACCATGGCGGCGACGGCCGCGGGGTCGCGCACGTCGGCCTGCACGGCCAGGGCGCGGTCCGGGGCGATGGCTGCAAGGGCCTGCGCGCGGTCGGCGCTGTTCAGGTAGTTGATGACGACCTTGGCGCCTTCACGCAGAAAGGCCTGCGCGATGGCGGCGCCCAGGCCGCGGCTGGCGCCGGTGACGATGACGAGTTGCTGGTCCAGGGTTGGTTGCGGGCGTTGCGATGACATGAATTGAAGCTTCCTGCTCAGTGTTCCGAGCCGCTGTTGAGCATGCGGCTGCGGGCTTTTTCGATATGGGCGCGCATGACGTTGCGGGCGCCCTCGGCATCCTGATCGCGGATCAGTTTATAGATGTGGCGATGTTCGTCGATGGCGGCGCGCGTGCGCTTCCAGGGTTCGCTGTGCACCAGATGGCGCATGACGTTCACGGCGTGGCTGACGTCGTACTCCAGCGACTTGAGCACCTGCACGAAGCGCTGGTTGCCGGTGGCGGACGCAATGGCGCGGTGAAATCCGTAGTCGTGATGGTGGGCGATGGCACCGGACGCGTCGGCCTCTTCGTAGCCGGTCAGCATGCGGTCCATTTCCTGCAGGTCTTCGGGCGTGCGGCGCAGCGCGGCAAGGTGGGCGCATTCGGGCTCGATCACCATGCGCAGTTCCAGGCCTTCCAGGATATGGCCCACGCGGCGCGCGGGGTCCACGGCGGGCATGCCGCCCATCAGGTCCGGTTTGGACTTGACGTAGGTGCCGGACCCGCGGATCGAGTCCACGAGCTGATCTTCGCGCAGGCGGTCCAGCGCCTGGCGCACGACCGGCCGCGACACCTCGAAGAGGGCGGCCAGTTCCAGTTCTGTCGGCAGCTTGTTGCCGGGCGCGATCTTGCCGGTGGCGATCGCGTAGAACAGGCTTTCGTAGACGCGCTCGGCAAAACGCTCGGCGCGCACGTAGCCCAGGCCGGACGCCACCTCGGCCAGAACGTCCAGTTCGGGACGGGGGCGGGTGGCCGCGGCCAGCAGCGATTCCAGCTGCGGGTCACGCACGTTGCTCATCGGACGCTCCTTGAAGTGGGGACGGGTTGTCATGCGGCATGACTTCCCCGCCGGGCGCTAAGCCCCTGAAATATTAGGGATAACCCGATCATCCAGAAAAATATCCTGAACCTTGGGATAAAAGCTGTCATTCCAATTGACAAGTTACGGAGGGCTCCCGTACCTTGCCATCACACCACAACGCCCGCGCGCATGACGCGCTGGCGGCGCGGCTGGCCCTCTGCCGGCAAGCGCCTGGAGACACGCAGATTCCCCCAACCGGCCGTTCGGCCGCTACTTTACTCCGCACATCGTGACTCAGAAGAACTTTATCGCCAACCAATGGGTGGCCGCGGCCACCGGTGAAACCATTCCCGTCCTGAACCCGTCCGATGGCAAGCCTTTCGAGGAATTGGCCCGCTCGAACGAGGCGGACGTGGACCGTGCCGTCAAGGCCGCCCGCCAGGCCTTCGAGGGCGAGTGGGGCCAGATGGCGCCCGCCGTGCGCAGCCGCCTGTTGATGAAGATCGCCTTCGCGCTGCTGGACCGCCAGGAGGAACTGGCGCAGCTGGAGTCGGCCGACACGGGCAAGCCCATCAAGCAGGCGCGCGCCGACGCCGCCGCGGTGGCGCGCTACTTCGAGTTCTATGCCGGCGCGGTCGACAAGCTGCACGGCGAGACCATTCCCTACACGCCCGGCTTCACGGTGCTGACCGTGCGCGAGCCCCACGGCGTGACCGGCCACATCGTGCCTTGGAACTACCCCCTGCAGATCTTCGGCCGCAGCGTCGGCGCGGCGCTGGCCGCGAGCAATGCCTGCGTGGTCAAGCCCGCCGAGGACGCCTGCCTGTCGCTCCTGAAGCTGGCCGAAATCGCCGCTGAAGTGGGCCTGCCCGCCGGCGCGCTGAACATCGTCACCGGCTACGGCCATGAGGCGGGCGCCGCGCTGTCCGCGCATCCCGGCATCGACCACATTTCGTTCACGGGCTCGCCGCAGACGGGCAAGATGGTGGCGCATGCCGCCGCCGAAAACCACGTGCCCGTCACGCTGGAGCTGGGCGGCAAGTCGCCGCAGATCGTGTTTGACGACGCCGACCTGGACGCCGCGATGCCGGTGCTGCTGGGCGCCATCATCCAGAACGCCGGCCAGACGTGCTCGGCGGGCAGCCGCGTGCTGATCCAGCGCGGCGTGTACGAAACCGTGCTCAAGCGCCTGTCCGACGCGTTCTCGGCCACGGTGACCGGCCCGGCGGCGGCCGACCTGGATGTGGGTCCGCTGATCAACGCGCGCCAGCAGGACCGCGTGCGCGGCTTCCTGGCCGAAGCCGAAGCGCAAGGCATGAAGGTCGCCGCGCGCGGCAAGCTGAAGGACGGCACGCCCGAGGCCGGCTTCTACCAGCCGCCCGTCCTGTTCCGCGACGTGCCGCCGGACAGCCGCCTGGCGCAGGAAGAAGTCTTCGGCCCGGTGCTGGCCGCCATGGTCTTCGACACCGAGGAAGAAGCGCTGGAAATCGCCAACGGCACCCTGTACGGCCTGGTGGCGGGCGTGTGGACGCGCGATGGCGGTCGCCAGATGCGCCTGGCGCGCAAGCTGCGCGCGGGCCAGGTGTTCGTCAACAACTACGGCGCTGGCGGCGGCGTGGAACTGCCATTCGGCGGTTCGCGCCAGTCTGGCTACGGCCGCGAAAAGGGCTTTGAGGCGCTGTACGGCTTCACGTCCCTGAAGACCATCGCGATCCGCCACTGATCGCGGGGCGGGGCGGCGGCCCTGACCAAGGACCCGGGCAAAATATCGGTTAACGTTGATGTTTTGCTTCCGGGGCCTGCCGCCCCGCATTCAGGATCCGTATGTTCACCGGTATTGTTCAAGGCACCGCGAAGATCGCAAAGATCGCGGATCGCGAAGGCCTGCGCACCTTCACGCTGGATTTTCCCCCTGGTTTCTGCACTGACCTGGCCATTGGCGCCAGCGTCTCGACGGACGGCGTCTGCCTGACCGTCACGGAAATCCTGTCCGAGAACCAGGCCACGTTCGACGTCATGCTGCAAAGCCTGGCGATCACCACGCTGGGCAGCTACGCCGAGGGCGATAGCGCGAACGTGGAGCGCGCGGCCAAGGACGGCGCCGAGATCGGCGGCCATCCGCTGTCCGGTCACGTGGACTTCACCTCGCAGGTGCTGATGGTGAAATCGTCGGACACCAATCGCCTGATGCGCTTCAGCATCCCCGAGGCCTTTCGCAAATACGTGTTCGCCAAGGGCTACATCGCCATCAACGGCGCCAGCCTCACCGTGTCGGAAGTGAACCGCGCCGAGGGCTGGTTCGAGGTCTGGCTGATTCCCGAGACGCGCCGCATGACGGTCTTCGAGGACAAGCAGGTGGGCGATGCGGTCAACATCGAGATCGAACGCAGCACGCAGGTCATCGTCGACACCGTGCGCGAAACCGTGCAGGAAAGCCTGGGCAAGCTGCAACCGCTGCTGGAAGCGATCCTGAAGGAAAAGGGGCTGACGCTTGAAGACTTCGTCAACCCGCAGGGCAAGCTGAAGTAATTCCGCCCAAGCGTGGCCGCCCTGACTGCAATGGCCGGCGCCTTCGCGCCGGCCATGTCGTTTTCACGCCGTCCTGAACGGCTGCCCCTGCGGCCGCACCCGCATCCCGGGCTCAAGCCGCGTCCACGGCAGATCCGCGGGATCCGCCTGCATCGGGCCGGGCGCCTTGGCCACCAGCACCTCGTGCGCAATTGGCTGGAAGTCGGCCCGGAAATGCACCGAGCTTTTCACCACCAGGATCGCCATCTGCTCGGGCTGCACGCCGCCGACGCGGAAGAGGTTGCGGTCCAGCATCTGCGCCTTGCCGGCGCTGGCCACGACCCGCACGCCGCCGATCCGCAGCGTGGCCGTCGCGCCCAGGTCCACGTCCATGCCGTTCATCATCGGTCCGTCAAAGCGCAGCTTGCCGTCCGATAACGCCTCGACCACGAATTCGCCCTCGAACGCGGCGTCGCCCGCGACGCCGGACTGCCCGCCCAGGCTGAGCGCAACCGTGGCGCCGACGCCAGCCTGCGTGGCCCGACGCACCGCCTCGGGGTCGTACAGCAAGCCCAGCGCCGCGTTCTGCGCGTTGGCTTGCACCAGCGCGCGCAACATGCCGGTGGTGTTGGCGTCGCCGCCAGCGCCGGGGTTGTCCTGCGTGTCGGCGATCACGACGGGCCGCGTGGCGCCGGCGGCGAGGGCCTGCGCGCGGCGCACGGCTTCGGCCGGTTCCAGGAAATCGGGCGACCACTCGGGTTCCAGTTCCAGCACGCGTGCACACAGCGATTCGGTGACCGCTTCGACCGCGGCGGCGTCCGTGCCGTAGGCCCACACCACGGGTCCGCACTCAGGGAAATCCGCCGCCGGAAAGCCCGGCGCGAAAGAGACGGAGGCGACCTCCGGCGTCTGTTCCAGTTCGCTCAGCAGCGCATACACGCCCTGCGAGGGTTGCAGCATCGTGCACATGCCGTTGATGGGAATCAGGAAGGGCAGGCGGCGCTCGCTGCGGGTCCATTGTTCTCCGGCCTGAATGCGCGCAATCAGCAGCCGCGCGGCCAGCACGCCGGTGTCGGCCATGTCCACGTGCGGATAGGTGCGAAAGGCCACCAGGCCGTCAGCGCTGTGCAGCATCCGCGCGGTGACGTTGGCGTGCAGGTCCAGGCTGGCGACCACGGGCACGCCGGGCCCCGCGATCTCGCGCACGCGGGCCAGGAGTTCACCTTCGCCGTCGTCCAGGTGCTCGGTGACCATGGCGCCGTGCAGGTCCAGGTAGATGGCGTCAAAGCCGCCAGCCCGCACCGCGTCCAGGATCTCGCCGGCAATGCGCTCATAGGCATCGCGCGTCACGTGGGCCGACGGGCTGGCGCCCGCCCAGATCACCGTCTGCACGGTGTGGCCTTCAGCCGCCACGGCATTGATGAATCCGCCGGCCGGGATGTTGACCTCGCGCAGCGCCAGCATGTCAGCGCCGCGCACCATCGCGGGAAAGCCTTCGCCGCGCACGAAATTGTCGTAACCCGCCTTGGAGGGCGCAAAGGTGTTGGTCTCGTGCTGGAAGCCAGCAACCAGGATGTGCATGAGCGTTTTTCCTTGCCGTGTGAGAGAGGGGGAATGCGAGCGTCCACAAATTATTGGGGGCGGCGACGCGATCAGCAATACCGCCGTCCACGCCTGAACGCGACGACGCATCGGCAAGCCCGCCAGCGCGGGAAATCCCTGATGAATCGCGCGTTGCGTGCCCCGAAGTTGCTCGCTTAGAATATTTTTATGTACTACATCAGTATTGCTAAACAATACTTGAAACGTAGGCAATAAAGCAGGGCATCGAATCGGATGCGGGCTATCGCGCCGGCCACCCAGGCGCATCAAGGTTGCAGGGAAGTCATGCGGACAGACGAGTACGAAGAGCAGGACGGTTTGGCGTTGGCGGCGCTGGTTGCACGCGGCCAAGTCACGCCGGCCGAGCTGATGGAATGCGCGTTGCAGTTGGCCGAGGAACGCGGTGCGCCATTGAACGCGCTGACCTATGTGCAGCGTGAAACGGGGCGCAAGCTGGCGGGCAACTGGACCGAGCGCGGCCTGTTCCGCGGCATTCCTTTCCTGCTCAAGGATTCGGGCCTGCCGAGCAAGCGCTTTCCGTCCAGCCTGGGTTCGGCGCTGTTCGACGACACGGAATATGCGTTCGATGCGACGCTGGCCCAACGCTTCGAAGCGTCGGGACTGATTCCATTCGCGCGGACCACGGTATCCGAGCTGTGCATGGGGCCGTCTACGGAGGCGCGGCGCAATGGCGGCGCCACGCTGAACCCGCGTGCGCTGGACCGGTCCGTCGGCGGTTCCAGCGGCGGTGCGGCGGCGGCGGTGGCGGCGGGCATCGTGCCGGTGGCCCACGGTAGCGACGGCGGCGGATCGATCCGCATCCCGGCGGCCTGCTGCGGGGTGTTCGGGCTCAAGCCCAGCCGGGGACGTGTACCGATGGGACCTGCGCGCGGCGAGGGTTGGGGCGGCATGGCGTGCGAAGGCGTGCTGACGCGCAGCGTGCGCGATACCGCGGCGGCGATGGACGGCATCAGCGGTTATGCCGCGGGCGCGCCCTATGCCGCGCCGCCCGCGCCCGGGTCGTATCTGGATTCCGTGCGCGAGCAGCGCCGCGAGCCGCTGCGCATTGCCCTGTGGCGCCAGGCATGGAACGGGATCGCCATCGCGCCGGAATGCCTGGCAGCGGTGGAGCGCACCGCCCGCCTGTGCCGGGAACTGGGGCACGAAGTGGTGGAAGCGCCTTTGCCGGATCTGGACTATTCGGGATTCGTCCGCGCGCACGGCACGGTGCTGGCCACCAACATCGTGCTGGCTGTGCAGACGCGGCTGGCGATCCGCGGCCGCGATCTGCGTGACGACGACCTGGAACCGGTCATCCGCGACGGCCTGTCGGTCGGACGCGAACTGACGGCCACGCAATACGTGGATTCGATCAACCGTTTCCACGCCATCGGACGCGCCATCGAGGCGGCCATGACGGATTTTGACCTGGTGTTGACGCCCACGTTGGCGCAACTGCCGGCCAAGCTGGGGGATCTGGCGCTGGAAGGCGAGTTCTGGGCGTTCCGCGAAAAAGTGTCTCGCTACGCGACATTCCTGGCGGTGATCAATGCCTCGGGCCAGCCGGCGGCCAGCCTGCCGCTGGACTGGACGGAATCGGGTGTGCCGGTGGCCAGTCAGCTCATCGGGCATTTTGGGCGCGAAGACCAGATCCTGCGCTTGGCCGCCGAGCTGGAGCGCGCGGCTCCTTGGACGGGACGGCAGATACTGCTGCCCTGATCCGCACCCGGGCCCGCGGCACGCTGCCGGCGCCGGACCAAACCATAAAAGGGGAAGAAATGAAGCGATCCTTTCTGTTTTCCGCAGCAATGTTCCTGGCCGCAGCCGCGCCGCTGGCCGCCGCGCCGGCCGCCAGCCACGCCGAGACCACGGCAAAGTTCGTGATGCATGCACCGTTGCGCGTGCTGGATCCGATCCTGACGTCGGCCTATGTCACGCGCAACCACGGCTATCTCGTGTACGACACGTTGTTTTCGATGAACGCCTCGGGTCGGCCCCAGCCGCAGATGGTGGACTCGTGGACCGTGTCGGATGACGGCATGACCTATGTTTTCAAGTTGCGCGCCGGGCTGCTGTTTCATGACGGGGCGCCTGTCACAGCCGACGACGTCGTTGCGTCCCTGCAGCGGTGGCAGGCCGGCGACGCCACGATCGGCAATCGGCTGAAAAACGCCACCGCCGAACTGACTGCGTCCGGCCCCGACACCTTCACGCTCAAGCTCAAGTCGCCCTACGGGCTGGTGCTGGAATCGCTGGCCAAGGAGAGCTCGCCGGTGCCGTTCATCATGCCCAAGCGCATCGCGTCCGTGCCGGCTTCGCAGGCGATCAGCGAGACGATCGGCTCCGGTCCCTACAAGTTCGTGCAGGCCGATTTCCAGGCCGGCGTGAAAGCCACCTACTTGAAGTTCGACGGCTATGTGCCGCGCAAGGAACCGGCCAGCGCGTTCGCGGGCGGCAAGGTCGTGACCGTGGACCGGCTGGAACTGCTGAACATCCCTGATAGCCAGACGGCGGTGAACGCGCTGCGCAATGGCGAAATCGACTTTCTGGAAGATGTGCCGCCCGACCTGATGCCGCAGTTGAAGGACGCCAAGGGCATCTCGCTCAAGTCTTATGGCAAGAACTCCAACATGTTCACCTTGCGGATGAACTGGCTGCAGGCGCCGTTCAACAACGTTAAGGTGCGCCGTGCGGCGCTGGCCGCCTTGTACCAGGCGGACTACCTGGATGCGCAGATCGGCGATCCGGACGTCTATCAGGTCTGCGGCGCGGTCCTGACCTGCGTGTCGCCCTATGCGTCCGAGGAAGGCGCCACGCAGATCAAGGCGCCGGACCTGGCGCACGCCCGCAAGCTGTTGAAGGAAAGCGGCTATGCCGGCGAGAAAGTGGTGGTGCTGCATCCGGCCGACTTGCCCATCTTCGCCAACATTGCGCCGGTCACCGCGCAGGCGCTGCGCAGCATCGGCATGAACGTCGAGATCCAGTCCATGGATTGGGCGACGCTGCTCAGCCGCCGCAGCAAGAAGGAGGGCGTGGACCAGGGGGGCTGGAGCATCTTCCAATCGAATATGTCCAGCCTGGACCTGATCTCGGCGGTGGGCAATCCCAATCTGGACGGGCGCGCCGACTCGACTTATCCCGGCTGGACGCACGACGCCGTCATGGACGAACTGCGCAGCCGCTTCGCCGCCGCCCGCATCGAGGACGAGCGCCGCGAACTGGCCCAGGCCATCCAGCGCCGCAACTATGAACAGGTGATGTACGTGCCGCTGGGCGGGTACTCCAAATTCAAGGGCTACAACGCCAAGTTCGCTGATCTGGTCGATGCGCCGATTCCGCTGTTCTGGACCTCGCCCAAGTAGCGCAAGGGGATCTCCATCATGCTCAACCTGATCTTCAAGCGCGTGCTGGCCGCCATCCCCGTGATGCTGGTGGTGGCCACCGTGGTATTCCTGCTGCTACGGCTGGCGCCGGGCGATCCCGCCCGCGTCATCGCCGGCGACATGGCCAGCGAGCAGGCGGTGGCCGAGGTTCGGGCCGAAATGGGCCTGGACCGTCCGCTGGCCACGCAATACGCCCTGGCGATGGGCGCACTGCTCAAGGGCGACCTGGGCTCCTCGATCATTTCGAAGGACCCGGTCACCACGCTGATTGGCCAGCGGCTGGGGCCGACGATGGCGCTGGCGATCTGCGCGATCCTGCTCACCATCTTTGCCGCGATTCCGCTGGGCGTCTTCTCCGCCTGGTGGCACAAGGGCCTGTTCGACCGCGTGACGCTGGCGGTCACGGTGCTGGCGTTTTCCGTGCCGGCGTTCGTGGTGGGCTATCTGCTGATCCTGGCGTTCTCGGTGAAGCTGAACTGGTTTCCCGTGCAGGGCTACGCGGGGCTGGCGTCGGGGTTCGGGACGTTTCTGTATCACATGGCGCTGCCCACCATCACGTTGGCGACCGTGTTCGTGGCGCTGATCACGCGCATTACGCGCGGCAGCATGCTGGAAGTGCTGGGCGAGGACTTCGTGCGCACGGCGCGCGCCAAAGGCGTGCCCGAACGCTACGTGCTGTACCGCCACGCCTTGCGCAACGCCGCGGTGCCCATCGTCACCGTCATCGGGCTGGCGCTCACCACGCTGATCAGCGGAGTGGTCGTCACCGAGACCATCTTCAACATCCCCGGCGTGGGCCGCCTGATCGTCGACGCCGTGCTGGCGCGCGACTATCCGGTGGTGCAGGGCACGATCTTGTTCTTCTCGTTCGTGTATGTCTTCATCAACCTGGCGATCGACCTGCTGTATGTCGTGCTCGATCCGCGCATCCGCTACTGAGGCCGGACATGACCACAACTGCTCTGGACCGTCCCCGTTCCTTCTGGCCCGCGCTCACGCGCGATCCGCTCATGTTCACCGGGCTGGCGCTGCTGGCCGCGCTGGTGGGGCTGGCCATGCTGGCGCCCCTGATCACCTGGCATGACCCCGCCGCGCTGGCGCCCCGGATGCGGCTCAAACCGGTCAGCGCCGAATATTGGCTGGGCACCGATTCGCTGGGCCGCGACCTGTTTTCGCGCGTGCTTTACGGCGGCCGGCTGTCGATCACGCTGGCGGCGCTGGTCAGCCTGATCTCGGTGTGCGCCGGCCTGCTGCTGGGCCTCCTGGCGGGCTATTTCCGCCAGCTTGACGCGGTGGTGATGCGCATCATCGACGGCATCATGGCCATTCCCGGCCTGCTGCTGGCGATCGCCATGGTGGCGCTGGGCGGCGCGACCATTCCCACCATGGTGACGGCCATCGCCATCCCGGAGATTCCGCGGGTGGCGCGGCTGGTGCGCAGCGTGGTGCTGTCGGTGCGCGAGGAGCCTTACGTCGAAGCGTCCCTCGGCATGGGTACGGCGACCTGGCGCGTGCTGTGGCGCCACGTGTTGCCCAGCACGATAAATCCGCTGGTGGTGCAGGCCACGTTCATCTGCGCCTCGGCAATCCTGATCGAAGCCGTGCTGGGCTTTTTGGGCCTGGGCTTTCCGCCCGAGATCCCCAGCCTGGGCAGCATCATTTCCGAGGGCCGTCCGTTCTTCCAGCGCGCGCCGTGGATCGTCCTGTTCCCGGGCGTCTTCCTGGCGCTGCTGATCCTGTCAGTGAACCTGTTCGGCGACGCGCTGCGCGATCGCCTGGACCCGCGCATGGCGCGTCAACGCAAGGGCTGAAAGCCAATGTCCTCTCATCCCATTCTGGAAATCCGCGATTTGAAGGTCAGCCTGCCCGGCGCCGGCGACCGGCGTTACGCCGCCGAAGGCATCGCGCTGACCGTCCGCCCGCGCGAAATCGTGTGCATCGTCGGCGAATCGGGCTCGGGCAAGTCCGTCACGGCCAGCGCCGTCATGGGCCTGCTGCCCAAGAATGTGCTCAAGCTCGAAAGCGGACAGATCCTCTTGTCGGGCCGCGACATCACGCACGCCTCCCTGGCCGAGCTGCGTGCGCTGCGCGGCGACCGCATGGCCATGATCTTCCAGGAGCCCATGACGGCCCTGAATCCGCTGATGCAGGTGGGCGACCAGATCGCCGAGATCTTCCAGTTCCATGGCCCGTCGCTGTCGCGCCGGGAAGTCGACCAGCGCGTGCTGGCGTTGCTGACCGATATGCGGCTGCCGTCGCCCGAGACGCTGCGTCACGCCTTTCCCCACCAACTGTCGGGCGGGCAGCGCCAGCGCGTGATGATCGCGATGGCGCTGGCGATGGAGCCGGCGCTGATCATCGCGGACGAGCCGACCACGGCGCTGGATGTGACGTCGCAGGCCCAGGTGCTGCGCCTCTTGCACGGCCTGCGCGAGCGTCACGACACCGGCATCCTGTTCATCACGCACGACTTCGACGTGGTGGCCGAGATTGCCGATCGCGTGATCGTGATGCAGCACGGCCGCATCGTCGAGGCCGGCACGGCTGCCGAGGTGCTGGCCAATCCCCAGCATCCCTATACCCGCAAGCTGATCGACGCGGTGCCCAAAGGCAGGTTCGGCGCCGGCGCGCCCTTGGCCGCAGCCGATCCCGTCATCTCCGTCGAAAACCTGGGCATGCGTTTCGTGACGTCCAGCCTGTTTCGCTCCAAGCGGCGCGAGGTCAATGCGCTGGACGGCGTGTCGCTGTCGCTGGCGCGCGGCGAAACGCTGGGCATCGTCGGCGAGTCCGGCTCGGGCAAGACGACGCTGGGCCGGTGCCTGGCGCACTTCGCACGGCCCACCTCCGGCCGCATCGTCATGAACGGCGAGGACGTCTCGAACCTGTCGCGCGCGGCCTGGCGCCAGTGGTGCAAGCGCATCCAGATGGTGTTCCAGGATCCTTACCGGTCCTTCAACCCGCGCCTGACCATCGAAGCCACGCTGTCCGAGGGGCCGCTGAACTACGGCGAAGACCCGGCCCGCGTGCAGGCGCGGATGCGCGACATGCTGGCGCTGGTCAGCATCGATGCCAGCGCGCTCAAGCGCTATCCGCACGAGTTTTCCGGCGGGCAGCGTCAGCGGATTTCGATTGCGCGGGCGCTGATGATGGAGCCGGAAATCCTGATCGCGGACGAGGCGGTGTCGGCGCTGGACGTGTCCGTGCAGGCGCAGATCCTGGATCTGCTGGAGCGTATCCGCGCACAACTGAACCTGAGCATGATCTTCATCACCCACGACCTGCGCGTGGCCGCCCGGCTATGTCACCGCATCGCCGTGATGCAGCGCGGCCGCGTCATGGAGATCGGCCCCGCCGAGCAGATATTCACGCGGCCCGCCAGCCGCTACACCCAGGAACTGCTGGCCGCCATTCCCGGCAAGGACGGACTGGGCAGCCGCGATGCGGCCGGTCTGGCGTTGGCCGGCGCTTGAAGGAAACCCCCGATGACACGCGTTGCCTTGTTGAGCCGATCCGCCAATCTTTCCTACTTTCAGCCGCTCTTGCAGGGGCTGGCGCCCGACCTGGACGTTGCCGTCTGGCCCGATCCGCGCAGTCTGCACGCCGAGGTGGCGGTCTGCTGGAATCCGCCCCTGGGCGTTTACGACGACATGCCGAATCTGAAGCTGATCCACAGCATCGCCGCCGGCGTGGACAACCTGCTGGACGGCCAGCGCACGCGCGGGCTGCCGGTCTGCCGCGTGGTGGACCCGGAGCTGGCGCAGGGGATGCTGCAGTACGTGCTGTGGTGCGTGCTGACCTTTCATCGCAAGCTGGATCTGGCGCTCTCCAACCAGCGCGCCGCGCGCTGGAACCGGCCGCCGCAGACGCCGGCGTCGCAATGCCGGATCGGGCTGATGGGCCTGGGCGAGCTGGGCGGCGCCATCGCCGCCGTGCTGCCGGGGCTGGGCTATGCGGTCAACGGCTGGTCGCGCACGCCGCGCGATCTTGACGGCGTGCGCGTCTATGCCGGGGAGGCTGCCTTTGACGAATTTCTGGCCAACACCGATGTGCTGGTGTGCCTGGTCCCGCTGACCGACGCGACCCGCGGCATCCTTAACCGGCGCACCTTCGACGCGCTGCCGCAAGGCGCGGCGGTGGTCAATTGCGGCCGGGGAGAGCACCTGGTCGCGGCGGACCTGATCGACGCGCTGGCGCGCGGGCAACTGCGCGGCGCCGTGCTGGACGTGTTCGCGCAGGAGCCGCTGGATCCGGCCGATCCGTTGTGGTCGACGCCGGGGGTGATCGTCACCCCGCACATGGCGACCATGCCGGCGCCCGTCACCGTGGCCGAGCAGGTCGTGGCCAACATCCGCCGGCTGGGCCAGGGCGAGGCCCTGGCCCACACCGTGGACCTGACGCGCGGCTACTGACGCCGCCACCCGTTTTCCGATTGCCAACCCAAGACGAGACATTCCATGTATTTCGAAGATCCCGCGTTCACCATCCCGACCGGCACGCCCGCGCCCCTGGACCCGCAGATAGCCGAGTTCCTGCGGCGCATGGCGGCCGATGCGTCGCAGTATCCCCGCCGCGACACCCTGTCCATCGAACAGGGCCGCGCCAATGCCGAAAAGGTACGCCTGCCGTGGGCCCAGGGCGGCCCGGAGATGGCGCGCACGGCGGAACATCAGGTTGCGACGCGCCATGGACCGGTGCGCGTGCGTGTCTACTACCCGGCAGAGCGCCGGCTGCCGGGCGCCTTCATGTACATCCATGGCGGCGGCTTCGTGCTGTTCAGCATCGACACGCATGACCGCGTGATGCGCGAATACGCCGAGCGCGCCGGGGTCGTGGTGGTTGGGGTGGACTACACCCGCGCGCCCGAGGCCAAGTTCCCGCAGCCGCTGGAGGAATGCGTGGACGTGCTGCGCTGGGTCGCCGCGTCGGCGGGCGAACTGGATATCGATGCCGGGCAGATCTTTGTGGGCGGCGATTCCGCCGGCGCCAACCTGTCCATGGGCACGGCCCTGACGCTGCGCGACGAAGGCGTGCCGCTCATCAAGGGGCTGGTGCTGAACTACGGGGGCTTCGGCAGCAATCTGTTCCGCAATTCGGTCGTGCGGTATGGCGCGGGAGAGTACGGCCTGTCGCTGCACATGATGATCTGGTTCCGCGGCATGCACATCCGCCACGGCAAGGATTTCTTCGATCCGCGCGTGGACATCCTGCGCGCCGACCTGCAAGGCCTGCCGCCGGCCTGGCTGGTGGTGACCGAATGCGATCCGCTGCATGACGACAGCATCGAGCTGGAGCGCAAGCTGCGCGAGGCCGGGGTGGACGTCGCGTCCAAGGTCTACCCGGGCACCGCGCACAGCTTTCTGGAGGCCGTTTCGATTGCCGCCGTCGCGGGCGAAGCCTTCGACGACACCGCGCGCTGGCTGCACGCGAAGGCCTAGGGGACGCCATGTACACCCCGCCGGCCTATGCCGAATCCGATATCGGTGCGTTGCACGCGTTCATGCGCACCCACAGTTTCGCCACGCTGGTGACCGTGGGCGCGGCGGGCGCGAACGCCACGCACCTGCCGTTCCTGCTGCGCGAGGACGGCGCGTGCGGGACCTTGGTCACGCATCTGGCGCGCGCCAATCCGCAGTGGCGGGACCTGCAGGACGGCGCGCAGGCGCTGGTGCTGTTCCAGGGACCGCATGCGTTCATTTCGCCCAGCTGGTACGTCAACAGGCAGACGTTCCCGACGTGGAACTACACCGCGGTCCATGCGCGAGGCACGCCACGCTTGATCGATGCGCCCGAGGCCATCCGCGCGGTCCTGGCGGAAACGGTGGCTCGCTACGACACGCCGCTGGGGGGCGAATGGCGCTTTCCCGAGATGCCCGAGAGCCTGACGGCACCGCGCCTCACGGCGATCGCGGCGCTGGAGATCCCGATTGCCGGGCTGGAGGGAAAGATGAAGCTGAACCAGGACAAATCGGTGGCCGACCGCCTGAACGTGATCCGCGAGCTGGAACGGCTGGGGGACGCGGGCAGCCTGGCGGTCGCCCGGCTGATCCGCGCCCAGCCGGACCTGGCGGCGGACAACGCCTGATTCCAACCGGAGCCCTCATGACGCAAGAACTCACCGAAGCGAGCGTGCGCGACGAACTGGCCGCCCTGTACCGCCTCGTCGCCCACTTTCGCATGACCGATCTGATCGACACCCACATCAGCGCGCGGGTGCCGGGCACGAAAGATCATTTCCTCATCAACCGCTACGGCGTGCTGTTTCACGAAATGCGCCCGCAGGACCTGGTGAAGATCGATCTGGACGGCAATCCGGTCGATCCGGGCGACGCCGACAGTCAGCACGTCAACGCGGCCGGCTTCACCATTCATTCGGCGGTGCATGCCGCGCGCCACGATCTGGCGTGCGTGGTGCATACGCATACCGCCGATGGCATTGCCGTGGCGTGCCAGCGCGATGGGCTTCTGCCGATCACGCAGCATGCGCTGCGCTTCTACAACCGGCTCGGCTATCACGACTACCAGGGCATCGCGCTGGACCTCGAAGAGCGCGAAAGCCTCGTCGCCAGCCTTGGCCCGCACAAGGCCATGATCCTGCGCAACCACGGCCTGCTGGCGGCGGGATCGTCGGTGGCCGAGGCCTTCGTCAATATCTATTACCTGGAGCGCGCCTGCCAGGCGCAGGTCAAGGCCCAATCGGCCGGCGCGCCACTGGTATTCCCGCCGGAGGCGGTGTGCGAGCGCACCGCGAGCCAGTTTGAACGGCCCACCGCCCCGATCTACACGCAGCGGGTTTGGACCGCCGCGCGGCGCCTGCTGGAGCCGGACCTGGAGACGATCGAATGAAAGACAGCCTGACGACAGCACGCGCCGAATTGGCCGGGCCGCAGTTCCTGCATACGCCCGGGCCGACGCACGTGCCCGATGCGGTGCGCGAGGCCATGGGCCGCCAGTGCATGGATCTATCCGATCCGCGGCTGGCCGAATTGGTCGCGGATTGCGAGGCGGGCCTGGCCCGTCTGCTGGGCACGCGGCACGCGGCACGCGGACGTGCTGATGTACGCGGCCAACGGGCACGGCGCGTGGGAAGCCGCCATTGCCAATCTGGTCGCGCCCGGCGCGCAGGTGCTGGTGGCCGGCAGCGGCCATTTCGCGGAAGCGTGGGCCGTGCATGCCGAGGCCATGGGCGCCACGGCCTTGCGCACGCCGACCCGCCCCGGACAGGCGCTGGATCCGGCCGCGATCGAAGCGGCGCTGCGGGCGGACACGGCGCGGCGCATCGCCGCCGTGTTCGCGGTGCATACCGACACGGCCAGCGGCGTGACCAGCGACATTGCGGCCGTGCGCCGGGCCATGGACGCCAGCGGCCATCCGGCGCTGCTGGTGGCCGACGTGATCGCCTCGCTGGGCGCCACGCCCTTCCGCATGGACGAGTGGGGCGTCAACGTGGCGATCGGCGCATCGCAGAAGGCGCTGATGGGACCGCCGGGGCTGTCCTTCACCGCGGTCGACGCGCGCGCCCTGCAGGCGGCGCAAGCCAATCCCACGCCGCGTGCCTATTGGGACTGGAACAAGCGCAAGAGCGATCTGCTTTACCGCAAGTTCTGCGGCACGCCGCCGCAGAGCCTCCTGGCCGGCATGCGCGCCGCGCTGGCGCTGATTGCCGCCGAAGGCGAGGAGGCGGTGTTCGCCCGCCACCGGCGCGTAGCGAACGCGGTGCATGCCGCGGTGAACGCGTGGTCGCGCGGTGGCGCGCTCAGGCTGTTCGTGCAGGATCCCGCCGCGCGGGCGGTGTCGGTCACCACGATTTCGGTCGCCGACGGCGTGGACGTCGAGGCCATGCGTACCGTGGCGCGCGAACGCTTCCACGTTGCCGTGGCGGGCGGGCTGGGGCCGCTCGCCGGACGGATGTTCCGCATTGGCCACCTGGGCGACGTGCATCCCGCCATGATCCTGGGCGCGCTGGGCGGCGTTGACGCCGCATTGCGGGCCTGCGGCATACCCATTGGCGACGGCGCGCTGCTGGAGGCAGTCAGGGCGCTGCACGACTGAATCGGTTTTGCTGGCGCGGCCCTGACCCGGCCGCCATTTCTGCCGTACCTACGATAAGGACACATGATGAGACAACGTGGTTTTGCGGCGGCCGCCCTGGCCGTCATCGCGGTGGCGGTTTCCCTTTGCCCGGCCCAGGCCGAGCCGGTCAGCGCCAAGGTGGTCATGCATGCGCCGCTGCGCGTGCTGGACCCGGTGCTGACCAATGCGTACATCACGCGCAATCACGGGTACATGGTGTACGACACGCTGTTTTCGCTGGACGCGAATTCGCGTCCGCAGCCGCAGATGGTGGCGTCGTGGACGGTGTCGCCCGACCAGTTGACCTATATGTTCACGCTTAGGCCGGGCTTGAAATTTCATGACGGTGCGCCCGTCTCCGGTGAGGACGTGGTGGCGTCCCTCAAGCGCTGGTCGCAGCGCGATCCCGTCGGTTCGCGCCTGGCCGGCACCACGCAGAGCATGGACAGCCCGTCGGCCGACACCTTCCGCATCGTGCTCACCAAGCCCTACGGGCTGCTGCTGGATGCGCTGGCCAAGCCGGGCTCGCCCGTGCCGTTCATCATGCCCCGTCGCATCGCGGCGACGCCGCCGTCCGAGGCCATCAAGGAAACCGTCGGCTCGGGTCCGTACAAATTCCTGCAAGCCGAGTTCCAGGCCGGCGTGAAGGCCGCGTATGTGAAGAATGCGGATTACGTGCCGCGCAACGAGCCGGCCAGCCGCTTTGCCGGGGGCAAGGTCGCCATGTTCGACCGCATCGACGTGGTGAACGTGCCGGATGCGCAGACCGCGGTGAACGCACTGCGCCAGGGCGAAATCGACTTCGTCGAGAACGTGGCGCCCGACCTCTTGCCACAGCTGGACGGCGTGAAGACCGTGACGGTGCAGAGCTATGGCGACGCGTCCGAAACCTACACCTTGCGCATGAACTGGAAGCAGCCGCCCCTGGACAACGTGAAGGTGCGGCGTGCGGTGCTGGCCGCGCTGTACCAGGCCGACTACCTGGATGCCTCGCTGGGCGATCCGGCCTACTACAAGCTGTGTGGCGCCATGTTGAGCTGCATCTCGGCATACCAGACCGAAGACGGCGCGACGCAGACCAAGCCCGCCAATCTGGCGCAGGCGCGGGCGTTGCTGAAGGACAGCGGCTACGCGGGCGAGAAGATCGTGGTGCTGCATCCGACCGACGTGCGCAGCCTGTCCAGCCTGGCGCCCGTGACCGCGCAGGCGCTGCGCAGCATCGGTATGAACGTGGAAGTGCAGTCGATGGACTGGGCCACGCTGCTCTCGCGGCGCAGCAAGGACGCGCCGCTGGCCGAAGGCGGCTGGAGCATCTTCCATTCCAGTCTGACCAGCATGGACCTGCTGAACCCCATCGTGAACGCCAATCTGGACGGACGGGGCGAGGGCGGCTATCCGGGCTGGACCAAGGACGACACCATCCAGCGCCTGCGCGCCGAGTTCGAGTCGGTGAGCGGGCTGGAAGCGCAGAAGCGCGTGGCCGCCGAAATCCAGCAGCGCGCCTACGAGCAGGTGATGTTCGTGCCGCTGGGGGGATACTCGGAATTCAAGGCGTACGACAAGAAGTTCGACGGCATGGTGCCGGCCCCATTGCCGCTGTTCTGGCGCGGCAAGTAGGAAAGGCCGTTCAGGACAGCCCCACCTTGCCGCTCAGCCCCCGCGCCGCGGTCAGCAAGAGCGGCGAATAGCGTCGCGCAAACTCCGCCGGCGAAGCCCATTCGGACACCAGCCCGGCGATCTGGATGGCCGCTACCGGCCGATGCCGATGATCCAGGATGGCGGCGGCCAGGTTCAGCTCGCCCAGCATGCTTTCCTCGATGGCCGTGGCATACCCATCCTGGCGCGCCTGCTGGACCAGCCCCCGGATGCGGTCCGGGTCGTTGTCGGTCTTGGGCGTACTGGGGATGGTGTCGAGCGGCATGTCCTTGGACCGGGAAAGGATGTCTTCGACTTCCTCCTCGGGCAGGTGGGACATGATGGCCCGCCCGCCGGCCGTCTGCACCATCGGCAGGGCGCGGCCGGCCAGCGTGCTGCTGAAGGTCTGGCGCTTGGTCTGGCGTCGCAGCGCAAAAATGATGTACAGGTCATCGAACAGGCTCAGTTCGACGCGTTCGTTGGTTTCGCGCTGCATTTCGGCGATCAGCGGGGTGGCGCGTTCAAGCAGCGGCACGCTGCGCATGTAATCGAAGCTGCGCTGCAGGATCTTCTTGCCGGGCGTGTAGCCCTTGCCGCCCGCGCCGCGTTCCAGGTAGCCCAGCGTGACCAGCGTGTGGGTCATGCGCTGCGTGGTGCTGCGGTCAAAGCCGGTGATCTCCATGAGCTCGTTCATGCTCATGGTTGACGGGCGCTGGGCAAAGGCTTCCAGCAGTTCGAAGCCTTTGGCCAGGGATTGCACGAAGAGAGGGTCGGGACGGCTCATGGGAATCGCTTGTAGGGTGGCGGTGGGCGTCCGCGCCGGTTGGGAACTGCAGGGATTTTATAAAGATTCCGAGGTATTTCCTAGAGATACTTGCGTGCTCGCAAGCGGCTGCGGTTTCCACCAGGCGGGACGTGAGGGCTTGACATAGAATGGCCGCACATCAGCGGTCATTTCGAGGTACCCATGTCGGCCATATCCGATATCAAACTACGCCCGCTCGAACGCGGCGACCTGCACTTCGTGCACAAGATCAACAATAACGACGTCATCATGCGCTACTGGTTCGAAGAGCCGTACGAAGCCTATGACGAACTCGTCGCGCTGTACGACCGCCACCTTCACGACCAGAACGAGCGGCGCTTCATCATCGAGCACGACACGGGGCAGCCGGCCGGGCTGGTCGAGCTTGTGGAGATCGACTACATCCATCGCCGGGCAGAATTCCAGATCATCATCGCGCCCAGCTACCAGGGCAGGGGCTACGCCAAGGCCGCGACGCGCATTGCGGTGGGCTATGCGTTTCGGGTGCTGAACCTGCACAAGGTGTATCTGGTGGTGGACAAGGACAATACCGCCGCCGTGCACATCTACGAACGGTGCGGTTTCCAGATCGAAGGCCTGCTCAAGGAGGAATTCTTTTCCAACGGCGCGTACCGCGATGCCTATCGGATGGCGCTGTTGCAGCACGACCATCTGCGCGACGTGGGACCGGGCGCGCCGGACGCGCCCGTGCTGCGGGACTGGCCGCAGGAAGAGCAGGCGGGCTAGCGCCGCCTGCTGCGTGCTACATCAGGGCTTGAAGAACGCCGTCGGCGTCATCAGGCGGTTTTCCTGGCTGATCAGGTAACCGGCTTCGGCGCTCTTGGTCAGGTAGGTCGCCCAGGCCGGGTCCTTCTGCAGCGCCTGGCGCTTGGCTTCGCGGTCGGCGGCGCTGTCGTACACCCAGATGTGCATGTAGGAGTTGACGTTGCCGGTTTCAGTCTGCATGTAGGCGAGCGGCTTGCCCAGATGGCGGCTCTGCACCTCGTAGCCGTGCTCGGCATAGAGCGCCAGGTGTTTCTTGATGGTGCCGGCGCGGCACGTATAGGTACGGACGTCGTAAAGCATGTTGATCCTTGATAGGGGTAGCGGAAAGCGTGTTATTCGGCCGTGGCGCCGGACTGCTTGACCAGCTCGCTCCAGCGTTCCACTTCGGTGTTCACATATTTCTGGAAGGCGGTGTGGCCGTCGCCCACGGGGTCGGCGCCCAGGCCCTTCAACTTGTCCTGCACGGCCGGGTCGGCGACGCTGTCGGTGACGGCCTTGGACAGCTTCTCGACCACGGGCGCGGGCGTGGCGGCCGGCACGAACAGACCGAACCACGATCGCGCGTTCATGGCCGGGTAGGCCGCCTCGGAGAATGCGGGCACGTTGGGCAGCGCCGCATGGCGCTGCGTGCCGGTGACCGCGATGGGCGTGAGGCGCCCGGCCTGCACCTGCGACAGCACTTCGGGCAGGTTGGCGAACATGATCTGGACCTGTCCGCCCATGAGGTCGTTGAGCGCCTGCGCGCCGCCCTTGTACGGCACGTGCGTCATCTGCGCGCCAGCCAGCGAATTGAATTGCGCGCCGGCCAGGTGCGAAGCCGTGCCGGTGCCGCCCGAGGCGTAGTTCACGCGGTTGCCGTTGGCCTTGGCATAGGCCGCCAGTTCCTGCGGGGTCTTGGCCGGCACCGAGGGGTTCACCACCAGCAGCAGCGGCACCGACGCCAGGTTGGACAGGCCGGCGAAGTCGCGCGTCAGGCTGTAGTCGAGCTTGTGATAGAGCGTGGCGTTGATGGCGTGGCTGGACGTGGCCATCAGCAGCGTGTAGCCGTCGGGCTCGGCGCGGGCCGCCATGACGGCGCCGATGTTGCCGTTGGCGCCCGCCTTGTTCTCCACCACCACGGGTTGGCCAAGCCGTGTCGACATGGCCTGCGCCACGGTGCGCGCGATCACGTCGGTGGCGCCGCCCGCGGCGAAGGGCACGATGATGCGCAAGGGGCGTTCGGGGAAGTCGGCCGCGGCGGCCGTTGCTGCCGTGCCCAGCGACGCGGCGGCCATCAGGACGGCGGCGGCCAGGCGCCGCACGGGGGTCAGGGTTTTCGTCATGTCTCTCTCCAGTGTTTTGGGTTTTTTTATGGGTTGCCGGGCCTGGTCTCTCAGGCGCCGGCGGTGCGCGCCTTTTCGCGCAGGCTCGTCAGGGTGGCCCGGGGCGTGATCACCTCCGGGTCCAGGCTGAGTTCGATCAGATAAGGGGCTGCGCTGTCCAGCGCGCGAGCCAGCGCGGGCGTGAAGGCTTCATGCGTCTGTACGCGTTCGGCCGTCACGCCGAACGATTGCGCGTACGCCACGAAATCCGGGTTGCACAGGTCCGTGCCGATGGTGCGGCCGGGGTAGTGCACCTCCTGGTGCATGCGGATCGTGCCGTACATGCCGTTGTTGAACACGATGAAGACGATGCCAAGCTGGTGCTGCTTCACGGTGGCCAATTCCTGCGAAGTCATCAGGAAGCAGCCGTCGCCCGCCAGGCAGATCACCTGGCGGTCGGGATGGCGCAGCTTGGCCGCGATGGCCGCGGGCACGCCGTAACCCATGGCGCCGCTGGTCGGCGCCAGTTGTGTGCGCGGGTGGGTGAAACGGTAGTAACGATGCGCCCAGGCGCTGTAGTTGCCCGCGCCATTGGTCAGGATGGCGCTCGGGTCCAACTGGTCGCGCAGCGCGGCAATGACGCGCGCCGGGTCCAGGCCCGTGCGCGGGGCAGGCAGCTCGGTGTAGCGCAGGTAGTTGTCGTGCAGGCGTTGCGCCCACGCGCGCCACGGCGATGCGTCCACGGGCTCCAGCTCCACCGCCGTCTTCGCGAAGGCGTCCATGCCGGCCTGGATTTTCACGGCTGGCTGGTACACGCGGCCCAGCTCTTCGGGGCTTGCCAGCACGTGGATCAGCGTCTGGCTGGGCACCGGCGATTGCAGCAGCGAATAGCCGCCCGTCACCATCTCGCCCAGCCGCGCGCCCACCGCCAGGATGACGTCGGCCTGGCGCACCGCCTCGGCCAGTTCGGGGTTCACGCCGATGCCGACTTCACCCACGTATTGCGCGTGGTGGTTGTCGAACAGATCCTGCCGGCGGAACGAGCACGCCACGGGCAGGCCGTTCAGCTCGGCAAAGCGGGTCAGGCTTGACAGTCCCGCGTCGGTCCAGCCCGAACCGCCGACGATCATCAGGGGGCGCTGGGCGCCCGCCAGCAGCGTGCGCATGCTGGCCAGGGCGTCGGGCGCCGGATAGGCCTGCGGCACCTGGATCGTGCCGCAGGGCAGGGCCGGGGCCACGTCGGTCAGCATGTCCTCGGGCAGCGCCAGGACCACCGGGCCGGGGCGGCCGGACGTGGCGACGGAGAATGCGCGGTTCAGGTATTCGGTGACGCGCGCGGCGCTGTCGATCTGCGCCACCCACTTCGTGAACTGGCCGAACATGCGGCGGTAGTCGATCTCCTGGAACGCCTCGCGCTCGACCATGTCGTTGCCGACCTGGCCGACCAGCACGATGAGCGGGGTGGAATCCTGGAAGGCCGTCTGCACGCCGATGCTGGCGTTGGTGGCGCCGGGGCCACGCGTGACCATGCAGATGCCGGGGCGACCGGTCAGCTTGCCGTGCGCTTCGGCCATGAATGCCGCCGCGCCTTCGTGGCGGCAGGACACCAGCCGGATGCGGTCGCGATGCGCGTACAGCGCGTCCAGTACGTCCAGGTAGCTCTCGCCGGGTACGCCGAATACGGTATCCACGCCGTGGTCCAGCAGGGCCCGCACCACGTGCTGGCCGCCCGTCATCAATGTCGAAGTGTCGTTCATCGCAATTTCAATCTGGCCGCAGCGCGGCGGGTTGAGTCCGGATGAACTTTACGCAGCCCCGGTCAGGGCGCGTTAGGACAGATCAGAGCTTGTTTTGCACTTTTTTGCGGGCCGGGTCGCGCGGCCGCTGTCCGCCAGTCACTCAGCCATCACTCGATGGGGCGGTAGTACTTCTTGCGGAAGTCGCCCGGGGTGCAGCCGGTGTGCTTCTTGAAAAAGCGCGCGAAATAGGCCGGATCCTCGATGTTCAACTGAAAGCCGATTTCGGCAATGCCCAGATCCGTGTTGCACAGGAGCCGCTTGGCCTCCAGCGCGATGCGTTCCTGCACGAGCTGGCTGGCCGTGCGTCCCACGCTGCGCTTGACCGCTTCGTTCAACTGGCGTTCGCTGATGCACAGCGCGTCGGCGTACTGGCGGATAGCCGAGAAATCCAGGTAGTGCTCTTCGATCAGCATGGTGAAGCGCTTGGCCAGCGAATAGCTGGGACCCGCCTCGGTTTCGCGCTCGTCGGCCGGATACAGCCGGCGCAGTTGCGTCAGGAGGATCAGCAGGTAAGAGCGCACCACGTCGAACCGGCCCGTCTGCCGGTCGCGCGTTTCGCGTTCGATTTCCGCCAGCAGCGGCAGCATGGCGTCGTGCTGCTCGCGCGTCAGGTAGATGACCGGCGATCCGCCGGCCAGGTGAAAGAACGGGAACTTGGCGATGTCGTCGGCGCGCGGGAACATCTGCGCGAAGAACTCGGTGCTGATGTTCATGACATAGCCGCTGGGCTTGACCGACGACGTCCACGCGTGGATCTGGCCGGGCGACAGGAAAAAGACCGAGTGGTCGCGCACCTCGTGCTGCTCGAAGTCCAGCAGGTGGGTGCCTTGCGCCTCGGTCATCCACAACAGGTGGTAATAGCGGTGCCGGTGCAGGAAACCGCGCGGGATGTCGTCGTGATCCTGCAGGCGCACGAGGTCGAAGTAAAAGGATCCCTCTCCCGAGAAATCCGAGGATTCGAAGGTGGGAAAGGTCTCCGGGACGGGCGAAATCGTACCTGCGGACAAGCGGCAGTCTCCTTGATGGCGCGCGGGGCGGCTCTGTTTTTCGCCATCATACGGGGATTCGCCGCACCGCCCGCTTGGCTTACCGGCTGGCCGGGGCGGCGCGCAGCAGACGCAGGCCGTTCGCCACCACCAGCAGGCTCGCGCCCACGTCTGCAAACACCGCCATCCACAGCGTCGCGTGACCCGTCACGGCCAGCGCCAGGAACACCACCTTGATGCCCAGCGCCAGCGCGATGTTCTGCACGAGGATGCGGTGCGTGGCGCGCGACAAGCGCAGGAAGGTGCCGATCTTGCGCAGGTCGTCGTCCATGAGGGCCACGTCGGCGGTCTCGATCGCCGTGCCGGTGCCTGCCGCGCCCATGGCGAAACCGATGTCGGCCCGGGCCAGCGCGGGCGCGTCGTTGATGCCGTCGCCCACCATGCCGACCCGGATGTCCGGCGCCAGCTTGCTTTCAATGGCGGCCAGCTTGTCCTCGGGCAACTGGTCGCCACGCGCTTCGTCGATGCCGACCTGGTGCGCGATGGCCTGCGCGGTCGGCGTGTTGTCGCCCGTCAGCATGAGCGTGCGCACGCCCAGGCCGTGCAGGTCGGCGATGGCCTGCGCGCTGGTGGGCTTGACCGTGTCGGCCACGGCGGCCACCGCCAGCACGCGGCTGCCGTCCGAAAGCGCGATGACGCTCTTGCCCTGGCTCTCCAGCTCGTCAAAGCGCGTGTCGAGCGCGGCGCTGGAGACGCCCAGTTCCCGCATCAGGCGGCGGTTGCCCAGGTGGTACGTCTGCCCGCCCACCTGGCCACTGACGCCGCGGCCGGGCAGGGCGGTAAAGGCCTCGACGTCCAGCAGCGTGCTGCCGGCCTGGCGCGCGGCGTTGGCCACGGCCAGTGAGACCGGGTGATCTGATCGGGCCGCCAGGCTTGCCGCGACGAGGGCGGCAGGGTGAGGGCCAGGCGCCGCCGCGTCCCAATCCTGCAGGTCGGTTTGAACGGGCTTGCCGTGCGTCAGCGTGCCGGTCTTGTCCAGCGCCAGCCATTTCAGGTTGCGGCCTTCTTCCAGATAGACCCCACCCTTGACGAGAATGCCGCGGCGCGAGGCGGCGGTCAGGCCGCTGACGATGCTGACCGGCGTGGAAATCACCAGCGCGCACGGGCAGGCGATGATCAGCAGCGCAAGCGCGCGGTACAGGGCATCGAACCACGGCTGGCCCCACAGCAGTGGCGGCAGCACCGCGACGGCCAGCGCAATCGCCACGACCGCAGGCGTGTAGATGCGCGAGAAGCGGTCGATGAAGCGCTGCGTGGGGGCGCGCGCGCCCTGCGCCTGTTCCACCGCGTGGATGATGCGCGCCAGCGTGGTGTTGCCGGCTGCGGCGGTCACGCGGTACTCAAACGAGCCGGACGTGTTGATGGTGGCCGCGAAGACGGGATCGTCCTGCGTCTTTTCGACGGGCAGGCTTTCGCCCGTGATCGGCGACTGATCCACGGCCGACGAGCCGTTCACGACGATGCCGTCGGCCGCGATGCGCTCGCCCGGACGCACGCGCACGATCCCGCCCGGTTGCAGCGACGCGGCGGGCACTTCGACCCAGCTGCCGTCCGCCTGGCGCAGGGTCGCCGTCTCGGGCGCCAGGTCCAGCAGACCGCGCACCGCGTTGCGGGCGCGGTCCAGTGAACGGGCTTCGATGAGTTCGGCCACGTTGAACAGGAACATCACCATGGCCGCCTCGGGCCACTGGCCGATCAGCACCGCGCCGGTGACGGCGATGCTCATCAGGGCGTTGATATTCAGGTTGCCGTTGCGCACGGCGATCCAGCCCTTGCGATAGGTGCTGACGCCGCAGGCCAGGATGGCGGCCACGGCCAGCGCGGCGGTCACCAAGAGCGGGGCGTCCAGGTAGTGCGAGACTTCCGACAGCGCGGCCAGCACGCCCGCGCCGCCAATCAGCCACCAGTTCACCGCCTTGGCGGCGGGGGCGGGCGCGGCGGCCGCGCCGTCGGCCAGGGGCTCGGGCGTCATGTCCAGCGACTTGATGGCCGCGACGATACGGTCCAGCGCGCCCTCCGCGTGGACGACGGTCAGGATGCGCTGCATCAGGTTGAAGTCCAGCGCATGCACGCCGTCGACGCCGTCCAGCTTTTTGCGGATCAGCGTTTCCTCGGTGGGGCAGTCCATCTGCCCGATGCGCAGGCGCGCCAGCAGCTGGCCGGGGCCGGCGGTGAGCGTCGCGGCAGCGGCGGCCGGCTGCAGGACCGCATCGCCGTGCGCGTGGCCGCAGCAGGCATCCGCGCCGTGGGCGTGGCCAGGGGCCGCGGCGGCGTGCTGGTGGGCGGGTGCGCCGTGATCGTGGTCATCGTGATGGTGGCCGTCGTGGCCCTGAGCCGCATGGCCGGCGTCTGCATGCGGCGCCTTGCCCTCATCGTGACCGCAGCAGGAGCCGCAGGCCCCGCCCGACTGATGTTCGCGTTGTTTGACCGGAGGTAAAGACATCCGCTTGACCCTTGAAATAAGCTGGTGACGCAATTCCACACCTTGGAGTTACTATAGGGTCAACCCCTAATCATCGGATCGGATCCGGGAGGCAGCGATGCGTATCGGCGAATTGGCCACGGCGGCCGGCACCACGGTCGAAACCGTCAGGTACTACGAAAAGGAAGGACTGCTGCCCGCGCCGGAGCGGGGTCTGAACAACTACCGCAGCTACGGGCAGATGCACCTGGAGCGCCTGCGCCTCATCCGCAACTGCCGGGCGCTGGACATGACGCAGGACGAGATCCGCGCCATCCTGTCCGTGGCCGACAACCACCGCACCGGTTGCGGCCCGATCAACCAGCTGTTCGACGAGCACATCTCCCACGTGGACGAGCGCATTGCCGAACTGATGCAGCTGAAATCCCAACTGAGCGAATTGCGCCAGCGCTGCGTGTCGGCGCGCCCGGACACGGACGACTGCGGCATCCTGCACGGCCTGACCGAAATGCAGGTCGAAGAGCGGCAGGAGCGCCATACCCACCTGGGGTGACCGCGAACGGCGCGATGTCCTTGTTGCAGGCCAGGGGATCGGCGATGGGGCGGCCGTCATCGCGTACTATGAGAATCTGTTTTTTTCCCATTTGCGCATCGATCAATGACCGTCACCCAGACCGCCACCCCGCTCCACGCCCTGACTTCGCGCCGCTCCTTCAAGTTTCTGCGGGCTCCGGCGCCCAAACCCGACGAACTCGAACAGATCCTGCAGGCCGCCATGGCGGCGCCCGATCATGGCGCGCTGCGCCCGTGGCGCTTCGTCGTGATCCAGGGCGAAGCCATCGGCAAGCTGGCGGACATGGCGCTGGACGCGGTCAAGCGCAGCGGCGATCCGCGCATGACGCCTGAAAAGGAAAAGTCCGTCCGCGAATGGATGGCCGGCGTGCCCCTGTTCATCGCCGTGGCCCAGAAGATCGCCCACGACAACACCAAGATTCCCGAGCAGGAACAGCTCCTGGCCACGGGCTGCTCGGTCATGAACATCCTGAACGCGGTCCACATGCTGGGCTACGCCGCCTTCTGGAGCACCGGCCTGGGCACTTACGTCGAAGACGTGCAGAACGCGCTGGGGCTGGACTCGCTGGATTACCGCTTCCTGGGCTTTCTGGCCGTGGGCACGCCCGCGTGCGCGGTGCCCCCCGCCAAGCGTCCCGACTACCGTGAATTCGTCACGGAATGGACCGGCGCCGCCTGAGGAAAACCCTCAGTCCAATGCGGCCCCAAAAGGCCGCGCGGCCCGCTCATCGGCCCTGTCCCCTGTGCTAATCTCGTCAACGGCTTTGCCCAAGTATCCCCGGGTGCAAGCCGTCGACGGCAGCGTCCGAGGTCACACGCCTCTGGCAATGCCTTGGTAGGAAGAAAACGCATGACACGATCAAGCGTGGAGACAATACATGAGCCAATATGGGCCGCTGAAGTTGCACGTCCCCGAGCCGACAGGGCGACCGGGTTGCAAGACAGACTTCTCCTATCTGCATCTATCGCCGCCCGGCGAGGTGCCCAAACCCCCCATTGATGTTGCCGCGGTCGACACCGGTCCACTGGCCTACAGCCTGGTCCGGGTCATCGACAATGACGGCCATGCCGTCGGGCCGTGGGCGCCGGAGATCAGCCACGACATGCTGCGCGCCGGCATGCGGGCGATGCTCAAGACCCGCATCTTTGACGGGCGCATGCTGACCGCGCAGCGCAAGAAGAAGATCTCGTTCTACATGCAGAGCCTGGGCGAGGAGGCCATCGGCACCGCCCACGCGATGGCGCTGGAAAAGGGGGACATGTGCTTTCCCACCTATCGCCAGCAAAGCATCCTGCTCTCGCGCGATGTGTCGCTGGTGAAGATGATGTGCCAGCTCATGTCCAACGAGCGTGACCCGCTAAAGGGCCGGCAGCTGCCGGTCATGTATTCCGACCGCGAGAACGGCTTTTTCACGATTTCGGGCAACCTGGCCACGCAGTTCATTCAGGCGGTGGGCTGGGCCATGGCGTCGGCCATCAAGGGCGACACCCGCATTGCCTCGGCCTGGATCGGCGACGGCGCCACCGCCGAAGCCGACTTCCACACCGCGTTGACCTTCGCGCACGTCTACCGCGCGCCCGTCATCCTGAACGTGGTCAACAACCAGTGGGCCATTTCCACCTTCCAGGCCATCGCCGGCGGCGAGGGCGCGACCTTCGCGGGCCGTGGCGTGGGCTGCGGCATTGCGTCGCTGCGGGTGGATGGCAACGATTTCCTGGCGGTCTATTCCGCCTCGCGCTGGGCGGCCGAGCGCGCCCGCCGCAACCTGGGCCCGACGCTGATCGAATGGGTGACCTATCGCGCCGGGCCCCACTCCACGTCGGACGACCCCTCCAAGTACCGGCCCGGCGACGACTGGAGCCACTTTCCCCTGGGCGACCCGATCGAGCGCTTCAAGAAACATCTCATCCTGTTGGGCATCTGGTCCGACGCCGAGCACGACGCGGTCCGCGCCGAACTCGACGCCGAGATCCTGGCGGCCCAAAAGGAAGCCGAGAGCTACGGCACCCTGGTGGACGGCCACGTCCCCAGCGCCGCCAGCATTTTTGAAGACGTGTACAAGGACATGCCGGAGCATCTGCGCCGGCAGCGCCAGCAGCTCGGAGTCTGACCATGGCAATCGATAACAACGCTGGTCCGGCCTCGGCGCCGATGACCATGATCCAGGCTTTGCGCTCGGCCATGGATGTCATGCTTGAGCGCGACAACAACGTCGTGGTGTTCGGGCAGGATGTCGGTTACTTCGGCGGCGTGTTCCGCTGCACTGAAGGCCTGCAGGCCAAGTACGGCAGCTCGCGCGTGTTCGACACCCCCATTTCCGAAGGCGGGATCGTCGGCGTGGCGGTGGGCATGGGCGCCTACGGCCTGCGGCCGGTGTGCGAAATCCAGTTCGCCGACTACTTCTATCCGGCTTCGGACCAGATCGTGTCCGAGGCCGCGCGCCTGCGCTACCGCTCGGTGGGCGAATTCATTGCCCCCATGACCATCCGCATGCCTTGCGGCGGCGGCATCTACGGCGGGCAGACGCACAGCCAGAGTCCGGAGGCAATGTTCACGCAGGTCTGCGGGTTGCGCACGGTGATGCCGTCCAACCCGTACGACGCGAAGGGGCTGTTGATCGCCGCCATCGAGAACGATGATCCGGTGATCTTCCTGGAACCCAAGCGGCTCTACAACGGCCCGTTCGACGGCCACCACGACCGCCCGGTCACGCCGTGGACCGGGCGTCCCGGAAGCGTCGTGCCCACGGGCTACTACACCGTGCCGCTGGAATCGGCGGCCATCGTGCGCCCGGGTTCGGAACTGACGGTGCTGACCTACGGCACCACGGTGCACGTGTCGCTGACCGCGGCCGAGGAAACCGGCATCGATGCCGAGATCATCGACCTGCGCAGCCTGTGGCCGCTGGACCTGGACGCCATCGTCAACTCTGTCAAGAAGACCGGGCGCTGCGTGGTCGTGCACGAAGCCACGCGCACCTGCGGCTTCGGCGCGGAGTTGATTGCGCTGGTGCAGGAGCACTGCTTCCATCATCTGGAGGCGCCCGTCGAGCGCGTGACCGGTTGGGACACTCCCTATCCGCACGCGCAGGAATGGGCGTACTTCCCCGGCCCGCGCCGGGTCGGCGAAGCGTTCAAACGCGCGATGGAGGCATGACATGGGGATTCATATCATCAAGATGCCCGACATCGGCGAAGGCATCGCAGAGGTCGAGCTGGTGGGCTGGCACGTCAAGGTGGGCGACACGGTCGCCGAGGACCAGCCGCTGGCGGATGTGATGACGGACAAGGCCACGGTCGAGATTCCGTCGCCGGTGGTCGGCAAGGTGATCTCGCTGGGCGGTGATGTTGGCCAGGTGATGGCCGTGGGCGGCGAGTTGATCCGCCTGGAAGTCGAAGGCGAAGGGAATGTGAAGGCGGGGGCTGCGGCGGCCGTGCCGGCGGCGAAGGCGGCTGTGCCCGCGGCTGGCGGGATTGCTGCCGACGGGGCGCAGCGCGCTGGTGGTCCGAGTCTGGTGGAAAGTGGCGCAGCGGCATCGACGCCCGGCGTGTCGGCGCCCGGCGCATCGGCGCCCGCAACTTCCCCGCCGGCCAAGTCATCATCATCTGCATCAACATCCGCATCCACCTCTGGCTCCGCGTCGGCCAAGTCGCCAGCCGCGCGCCAATCCGGCGGCGCGCCCGCGGCGATCCGCCAGCCCGGTGAAAAGCCGCTGGCATCGCCCGCCGTTCGCAAGCGTGCGTGGGATCTGGGCGTGGAGCTGCGCTACGTGCAGGGCAGCGGCCCGGCCGGGCGCATCCTGCACGAAGACCTGGACGCCTGGCTGCAAGGGCAGGGCGCCGCCAGCAGTGCGCGCGGCGGGTCGGCCTATGTGGAACGCAACGACGAAGACGCCGTGCCGGTCATCGGTCTGCGCAGGAAGATCGCGCAGAAGATGGCCGAGTCCAAGCGCCGCATCCCGCATTTCAGCTACGTCGAGGAAATCGACGTGACCGAGCTCGAAGACCTGCGCGTGCAGTTGAACGCCAAATGGGGCGAGTCGCGCGGCAAGCTGACGCTGCTGCCGCTCCTGGCCCGCGCGATGGTGGTGGCGCTGCGCGATTTCCCGCAGATCAATGCGCGCTACGACGACGAGGCGGGGGTGGTCACGCGCTATGGCGCGGTGCACATCGGCATTGCCACGCAAAGCGACGGCGGCCTGATGGTGCCGGTGATGCGCCACGCCGAGGCGCGCGACCTGTGGTCCATGGCCGCGGAGATCAATCGGTTGGCGCAGGCGGTGCGCAGCGGGTCGGCCGGCCGCGACGAGCTGTCCGGTTCGACCATCACCATCACCAGCCTGGGCCCCTTGGGCGGCATCGTCACCACGCCGGTCATCAACCATCCCGAGGTCGGCATCGTGGGCGTGAACCGCATCGTCGAACGCCCCGCCTTCCGCAACGGCGCCGTGGTGGCGCGCAAGCTGATGAACCTGTCTTCGTCTTTCGACCACCGCGTGGTGGACGGCATGGACGCGGCGCGCTTCATCCAGGCCGTGCGCGCGCTGCTGGAACAACCCGCGCTGCTTTTCGTGGAGTGAGCATGAGCCAGATCACAAAGACAACGACATTGCTGGTGATCGGCGGCGGCCCCGGCGGCTACGTGGCCGCCATCCGCGCCGGACAACTGGGAGTGCCGACCATCCTGGTCGAGGGCGCGCAGCTGGGCGGCACCTGCCTGAACATCGGCTGCATCCCCTCCAAGGCCCTGATCCACGCGGCCGAGGAGTTCGACAAGGCGCGCCACTACGCCGGCGAATCGGCGCTTGGCATTGCCGTGGACACGCCGCGCATCGACATCGCCAAGACGGTCGCCTGGAAAGACGGCATCGTCGGCAAGCTGACGGGGGGCGTGGGCGCGCTGCTCAAGAAGAACGGCGTGGAAGTCGTGCGCGGCTGGGCCACGCTTCTGGACGGCAAGACGGCGGAAGTCGAAACCCCCGATGCGGGGCGCGTTCGCATCCAGTGCGAGCACCTGTTGCTGGCGGCAGGCTCCGAACCCACGCCGCTGCCGTCCATGCCTTTCGGCGGCATCGTGGTGTCGTCCACCGAGGCGCTGTCGCCCGTCAGCATCCCGAAGCAGCTCGTGGTGGTGGGCGGCGGCTACATCGGCCTGGAACTGGGCACCGTGTACCGCAAGCTGGGCGCCGAAGTCGCAGTCGTGGAAGCGCAGGACCGCATCCTGCCGACCTACGACGCCGAGCTCACCAAGCCCGTCGCGGTCGCGCTGGACAAGATGGGCGTGGCCTTGCACCTGGGCCGCAAGGTGCTGGGGCTGAACGGCAAGGGCGACGCGGTGCGGGTGCAGGACGCCAGCGGCGCCGAAACCCTGCTGCCGGCCGACCGCGTGCTGATCTCGGTGGGACGCCGTCCGCGCACGCAGGGCTGGGGGCTGGAAAGCCTGCAGCTGGACCGCAAGGGCAACGCGCTGCGCATCGACGACCAATGCCGCACGTCCATGCGCGACGTCTGGGCCATCGGCGACATCGCGGGCGAACCGATGCTGGCGCACCGCGCGATGGCGCAGGGTGAGATGGTGGCCGAACTGGTGGCGGGCAAGCGCCGCCACTTCCAGCCGGCATCCATCCCGGCCGTCTGCTTCACCGACCCCGAGGTCGTGGTGGCGGGCCTGTCGCCCCACGAGGCCGAAGCCGCCGGCCTGGATTGCCTGACGGCATCCTTCCCCTTCGCCGCCAACGGCCGCGCCATGACGCTGGAATCCACCGACGGCTTTGTCCGCGTGGTGGCCCGGCGCGACAATCACCTGATCGTGGGATGGCAGGCAGTGGGGCGCGCGGTGTCGGAACTGTCGACGGCCTTTGGCCAGTCGTTGGAGATGGGCGCCACGCTGGAAGACGTGGCGGGCACCATCCACGCGCATCCCACGCTGGGCGAGGCGGTCCAGGAGGCGGCGCTCAAGGCGCTGGGGCATGCTTTGCATATCTGACGGTCTGCAGACCTGATGCCCCGGCACGGCGCGGCCCGCAAAGGCCGCGCCGTGTTTGCTTTCGTCCTGGTCATGCCGCATGCAGGACCTGCGCTGCGGTCCCATCGGACGCCTGGCGCGTTGGCCTTCAGCGGCTCCCGTCGACGTAAGGCCGCGCCTGCAGGATCAGGATCTTGTCTGCCTGCACGGCCCATTCGATGTCCTGATCTCCATTTCCCAAGCGCTTTTTCACCTGCCGTCCCACGGCGGCCAGCCGGGCGACCAGCGCATCGTTCAGCACCTGGCGTGCGCCCTCAAGGGGCACTTCGCGCACGCCGCCGCCCGCGTCGGCCACGAGCTGCGTGTCCTCGGCGGAACGGCTCAGCACTTGAACCGCCTTGGACCAGCTTGAATACATCACCTGTTCGGCCTGCCGCTTGCCTTCGACCACCTTGATGCCCAGTCCGCGCTTGGCGGACAGGTAGGTGACGTGGCGACGCGAGGCGTCGAAGGGATCGCGCGTGATCATGACACCCGAGCTGTCCGACGCCGCGGCCCGTTGCACCAGCACCGCCATGACGACGGCGTCCTGTCCGAAGCCTGCGGTGCGGCGCGCCTCGTAAGCCTCGAAGTTGTAGACCGAAGCCCACACCGTCTGCACGGCCCGGGCCAGCGCATCGGCCTGCGTGACGTTCGGCACGGTGGTGTACAGGCCCGCGCCGCTGAAGCCCGGCAGATCTTCGGAATTGGACGAGCTGCGCACGAAGACGCCGTGGCCACCCAACTGCTTTTCCCAGCGGGCGCGCCACGCGGCCGACAGGGCAGGATCGGGCGTTGCGTCGACGATGTCCTGGCGCAGCTTGGCCAGTTCGGCGCGCCGCACGTTGGCGTCGCTGGCAAAGTCGGCCCGCTGCGCCAGCGCCGCCACGCGCGCGGGCACCCCCAGCTGGTCCATGAACGCCGCGTATTGGGCAAACGGAATGCAAAAGCCGTCGGGCACGCTGGCCGCGGGCGGCAGCACGGCCGTCAGCGCGCCAAGGTTCGCCGCCTTGACCCCGCAGTGGCGGCTGTCGCGCGTGGTCATGCCGGACAGCGGCTTGAGGGCGCGCACCGACAGGTCGGGCTTGGGCAGCGAGGGCGAGGAGGCCGGGGTTGCCGCCGAGGCCGTCGACGCGGCGGGCTGCGCGATGCGCCGCACCCGGTAGCCGTTGCTTTCAACGGTCAGTTCGACCCATTGGCCATCATGCTCGCGCAAGGCGGCCGCGGCGTCGCGCACGTAGGCATTCGGAATGCGCCAGCCCTTGGCCAGCAGGTTCACGTGGGACAGCAACGTGGATGGGCGCTGCGTGACCAGGCCCGCCACTGGCGTCAGCGCCACGGGCACCTCGTCCAGCACCACGATGTCGGTGGGCGAGAGGTCAGCCGTTTCATCCACGGCCTTGACGATGCGCAGCCGTCCCTGCGCGCGCCCGGTGTTCAGCGGCAAGAAGGTCTGCTCGCGCAGCAGCGCCTCCTGCGTGACGAAGTCCAGCCCGGCCCGCCGTGCGGTCTCTTCCTGCAGCGTGGAATTGCTCTTGAATTTCAGCGGGAGAGGGAACGTGGCCGAGAGCCGCTGCGCCGTCAGGGTCAGCAGTTCTGGCGTCAGCAGATCGCCTTCCCAGAACTCATAGGTATAGCCGGGCAGGCTGTTCTGCCAGCTCAGCGTGCCGAACAGCAGACGACGATTGGGATCCTTGTACTGCGCCACCAGCGCGGCCCGGTCGCCGGACAGCAGCCGCCGCTCACGCGCAAAGGTCTCGTGCAGCCCGTACCGCGGCGTGTTGACGTAATAGATACGGTCGGCGCGCTGGCGGTCGATGACGAACAGCACATGGGGGATTTCCAGCGGCGTGCCGGCGTTATAGACCCGCGCCAGTTGATCGAATTCGGCCCGGGTCTTGATCTGCGCCAGGAACCGCGGGCCTCCCCACCGCGCGTCCTCGGCCTTGCGTGCCTCGACCTCGTCGGGGCGCAGGGGGCGGCCGTTTTCGTACGGGGAGGGTTTGCGGGCGGTTTGGGCTTGGGCGGGCGACGCGCCGGCGCCAACGAGCAGCGCGGAGACGGCCAGCACGGCCAGCGACATCCGCAGTGGAATAAGGGGCCTGAGCGGCGCGCGCGCGAGGATCATGGTCTCGGGGACAGAGCGGCAAAGGCGCCATCATATCCGGCCCGGGAGCGGGATTGCTGGCTGGGGGCGGAAACAACAAGGCCCCCAAAAGGGGGCCTTGCATCCAACGCATCTACGGCAAGCCGAAATCAGCCTTGCGCCGTTTCCGCCAGCACGCGCTGGGCTTCTTCAGCGACGCGTTCGGGGGCGGTGCCGCCCACGTGCTTGCGCGCGGCGACCGAGCCTTCCAGCGTCAGGACCTGGTGCACGTCCTCGGTGATGCTGGGATGGTAGGCCGTGAGCTCGGCGGTGGACAGGTCTGCCAGGTCGCAGCCGCGCTGTTCGCAGTCGCGCACGGCGTGGGCCACGACTTCGTGCGCGTCGCGGAAGGGCACGCCGCGCTTGACCAGGTAGTCGGCCAGATCGGTGGCGGTGGCAAAGCCTTGCAGCGCCGCGGCGCGCATGTTGTCGGCCTTGACCTTGATGCCGCCGGCCATGTCCGCGAAGATCGTGAGCGTGTCGCGCAGCGTGTCCGCCGTGTCGAACAGGCCTTCCTTGTCTTCCTGGTTGTCCTTGTTGTAGGCCAGGGGCTGACCCTTCATCAGGGTCAGCAGCGCGACCAGGTTGCCGTTGACGCGGCCGGTCTTGCCGCGGGCCAGTTCGGGCACGTCGGGGTTCTTTTTCTGCGGCATGATCGAGCTGCCGGTGCAGAAGCGGTCGGCGAGATCGATGAAGCCCACGCGCGGGCTCATCCAGAGCACCAGCTCTTCGGACAGGCGCGAGACGTGCGTCATGATCAGCGCGCCGGCGGCGCAGAATTCGATGGCGAAGTCGCGGTCGGAGACGGCGTCCAGCGAATTGCGGCACACGCCTTCAAAGCCCAGGGTTTTGGCGACGCGTTCGCGGTCGATCGGGAAAGACGTGCCGGCCAGGGCGGCGGCGCCCAGCGGCAGGCGGTTCACGCGGCGGCGGCAGTCGGCCAGGCGCTCGGCGTCGCGGCCGAACATTTCGGCGTACGCGAGCAGGTGATGGCCGAAGGTGACGGGCTGGGCCACTTGCAGGTGCGTGAAGCCCGGCATGATGGTGCCGGCGTTTTCCAGCGCGACCGTCGCCAGGGCGTGGCGCAGCTGGCGCAAGAGGATCTGCAGGGTGTCGATTTCGTCACGCAGCCACAGGCGGATGTCGGTGGCGACCTGGTCGTTGCGCGAACGGCCGGTGTGCAGGCGCTTGCCCGCGTCGCCCACCAGTTCCACCAGGCGCTTTTCGATGTTCAGATGGACGTCTTCCAGGTCGAGCAGCCACTGGAACGAGCCGGCGTCGATTTCGGACAGGATCTGGGTCATGCCGCGCTGGATGTCGGCCAGATCCTGGGCGCCGATGATGCCCTGGGCGGCCAGCATGTCCGCGTGCGCGAGCGAGCCCTGGATGTCGTGGCGCGCCAGGCGCTTGTCGAAATCCACGGACGCCGTGTAGCGTTTGACGAGTTCGGAAACCGGCTCGGAGAACCGGGCGGACCAGGCCTGCGCCTTGTTGGCGAACTGGTTTTGATCGGGGGAGGGAGTGTTTGCCATGATGGGCAGGATTATAGGGCCTTGCGCCACGCCGGGCGACGGCGGCCGTTATGCGGGGCCGGAACCCGCTAAGGGCGCGAGTTGTCGGATAATCCCGGTCAGTGCAAGACCCCGGTTTCACGACCCTGTAGAGCGAGTACGGATCCATGCCCCTGGAATGGGAAGAGCTAGTCACCCAAATTGATACCCATATGCCCCGGGAGATCTGGGCGCAGACGCTGATCGGCATCGGCGCGCTCATCCTGACCGCGCTGTTCGTGCAATGGGTGGTCGCGCGGGTGGTCCTGCTGCTTGCGCACCGGCTGCTCGTGGTCAGCGGGCACGGCGATTGGGACAAGGCGCTGCAGCGCCGCCGCGCGTACCATAACCTCTGGTACGCGGTGCCGTTTGCGGTGGTTTCCATGGGCATCGACCTGGTCCCCCACGCCGAGCGGGTGGTCACCATCGTGGGCCGGCTGGCCCACGCGGGCGCCTGGATCTGCGTCTTCGTGGCGTTTTCTGGCGTGCTGAGCGCCTGGCAGGACACCTATTCGGCCACGACCCGCGCGCAGACCCGGTCCATCAAGGGTTATATCCAGATCGGCAAGCTGATCCTGATGGCGGTATGCACCGTCCTGGTGCTTTCCATCCTGATCGATCGCTCGCCGCTCTGGATGATCTCCGGCCTGGGCGCGCTGTCGGCGGTGCTTCTGCTGGTGTTCAAGGACACGCTCTTGTCGCTGGTGGCCAGCACGCAGCTCACCAGCAACGACATGCTGCGCATCGGCGACTGGATCGAGATGCCGCAATGCAACGCGGACGGCTTCGTCAAGGACATTGCGCTGCACACCGTGAAGGTGCAGAACTGGGACAACACCGTCACCACGGTGCCGACCTACAAGCTGTTCTCGGAAAGCTACCGCAACTACCGGCACATGTTCGAATCCGGCGGCCGGCGCATCAAGCGCACCATCCGCATCGACGCGGCCAGCGTGCGCTTTCTGACCGACGACGAGGCGCAGCGGCTGATGAAGTTCCGGCTGCTGCACGACTATCTGCAAAGCAAGACGCAGGACATCGTTCAGGCCAACCAGACGCTGGGCGAACTGGCCAGCGTGCCGGCCAACCGGCGCCGTCTGACCAACATCGGTACGCTGCGCGCCTACGCGCTGGCCTACCTGAAGCAAAATCCGGAAATCCGCCAGGACATGGCGATGATGGTGCGCATGATGGAGCCCACCTCCGAGGGCATTCCGGTCGAGGTCTATTGCTTTACCGCCGTGACCGCGTGGGTGGAATACGAACGCATCCAGGGCGACGTGTTCGACCATCTGCTGGCGATCCTGCCCGAGCTGGGCCTGCGCTTGTACCAGCAGCCGTCCGGCGCCGACATCGGCGCCATGGGCGGATACCTGCGCGACAGCGCCATCCATGCGGCGCTGTCGGCCGAGCGCGACCGGCAAGGATCCATGGACGGCAGTCCGGCGCTGCCGTTCGAGCGCGGCCTGACCGACGGCAAGATGCCGCGCCAGGCGGAATAGGGCCCGTGAGATAATCCAGCCGTTGATTCCCGGGCCTCCAGCCCCCCCGGCGCACCCCTCCACGTCGCAATCTCCAGGCGAAATCCCCGATGTCGAATCCGTTCTTCAACCTGTATTCCCACGGCTTCGCCCGGGTCGCGGTCGGCGTGCCCGAGTGCCGGGTCGCCGATCCCGCGTTCAATGCCGCGCAGACCATCGCGCTGGCGCAGCAGGCCGCCCAAGGCGGCGCGGTGCTGGCGGCGTTTCCGGAACTGGGCCTGTCGGCCTACACCTGCGACGATCTCTTTCACCAGAAGGCCCTCTTGGACGCCTGCGAGGCGGCGCTGGCCCAGGTGGTTGAAGCCACCGCCGACCTGGATATCGCCATCGTCGTGGGGGCGCCGCTGCGGGTGGCGCACCAGTTGTTCAACTGCGCCGTGGTGGCGGCCGGCGGGCGCATCCTTGGCGTCGTGCCCAAGACGTATTTGCCGAATTACGGCGAGTTCTACGAAGCCCGCCAGTTCAGCGCGGCCGACTGCGCCATCGACACGCAGATCGACCTGCTGGGCCAGACGGTGCCGTTCGGGTCCGAGCTGCTGTTCCAGATGGAAAAGCTGCCGCTGTTCCAGTTTCACGTTGAAATTTGCGAAGACGTCTGGGTGCCCATTCCCCCGTCATCCTATGCCGCGCTGGCGGGCGCCACGGTGCTGGTCAACCTGTCCGCCTCCAATATCGTCGTCGGCAAGTCCGCATACCGTCACCAGCTCGTGTCGCAGCAGTCGGCGCGCTGCCTGTCGGCCTATATGTACACCTCGGCCGGGCGGGGCGAGTCGTCGACGGACCTGGCCTGGGACGGGCAGGCGCTCATCTACGAAAACGGCGAGCTGCTGGCCGAATCCGAGCGCTTCCTGAACCATTCCCACCTGTTGTTCTCGGACGTGGACCTGGAGCGCCTGTCGCGCGAACGCATGCGCCAGAGCACCTTCGGCCAGTCCGTGCGCCGCCACGCGGACGAAGTCCGCCGATTCCGCCGCGTGGCGGTTCCGGTGAATCCGCCGCTCGAGGATGCCGAACTGGCGCTGGAACGGCGCGTGGCGCGCTTTCCCTATGTGCCGGCCGACCCGCAGCGACGAGACGCGCGCTGCAAGGAGGTCTACAACATCCAGGTGCAGGCGCTGGCGCAGCGCTTGTCGGCCAGCGGCATGAAGAAGGTGGTCATCGGTATTTCGGGCGGGCTGGATTCCACGCATGCGCTGCTGGTGTGCGCCAAGGCCATGGACGCCCTGGACCTGCCGCGCTCGAACATCCTGGCGGTCACGATGCCGGGTTTTGCCACCAGCACGCGCACGCTGCAGCAGGCGCGCCGTCTGATGGCGGTGGTGGGCTGCACGGCCTCCGAAATCGACATCCGCCCCAGCTGCCTGCAGATGCTCAAGGACCTGGGCCATCCCTACGCCAACGGCGAGCCGGTCTATGACATCACCTTCGAGAACGTCCAGGCGGGCGAACGCACCAACCACCTTTTCCGGCTGGCCAATTTCAGCAACGCCATCGTCATCGGCACGGGCGACTTGAGCGAGCTTGCACTGGGTTGGTGCACGTACGGCGTGGGCGACCATATGTCGCATTACAGCGTCAACGCCAGCGTGCCCAAGACCCTGATCACGCATCTGGTGCGCTGGGTGGCCGAATCGGGCCGCCTGGGCGACGAGGGCGCGCAGGTGCTGCTGGACGTGCTGGGCACCGACGTCAGCCCCGAGCTGGTGCCGGGCGGCGCGGACGACAAGCCCGAGCAAAAGAGCGAGGCCTCGATCGGCCCTTACGAGCTGCAGGACTTCAACCTGTACTACACGCTGCGCTACGGCTTTGCGCCGACCAAGGTGGCCTTCCTGTCCTGGACGGCCTGGCGCGACCGCGAGGCGGGCGCCTGGCCCGAGGCCGGGCACGTCGTGCGCAACGAATACGACCTGGCCGCCATCAAGCGCAACCTGAAGATCTTTCTGGACAAGTTCTTCCGGACCAGCCAGTTCAAGCGCACCTGCATCCCGAACGCGCCCAAGGTGGGTTCCGGCGGCTCGCTGTCGCCGCGCGGCGACTGGCGCGCGCCCAGCGACTCCGAGTCCGTGGTCTGGATGCGCGAGGCCGACCAGATTCCCGACCAGGCGCCTGAAAGCTGAGGGCGGCGCCGCGCACCACATTGGGGCGGCGGCAGAAAATTCGCGGGCGCCGCTTGGCGACCGCGCGGTGTTATTCTCTGTCCATTGCGCCCGGCGCCCGCCTGTGTCACAAGACAGCGGGCCGCGCGGCAGGGCGACGCACCACATCAAAAACCCAGGACGACCAACGTGAAACAAGTCACCGCCATCATCAAACCCTTCAAGCTCGACGAAGTCCGCGAGGCGCTGGCGGAAGTCGGCGTCAGCGGCCTGACGGTCACCGAAGTCAAGGGTTTCGGCCGCCAGAAGGGCCACACCGAACTCTATCGCGGCGCCGAATACGTGGTGGACTTCCTGCCCAAGATCCGCGTCGAAGTCGTGCTGCCCGACGACCAGGTCGAAGCCGCCATCGAAGCCGTCGTCAAGGCCGCCCGCACCGGCAAGATCGGCGACGGCAAGATCTTCGTGACACCGGTGGAACAGGCCATCCGCATCCGCACCGGCGAGAGCGACGAAGAGGCGCTCTGAGTCTTGTCTTTGACCGGGCCGCACTCGCGGCCCGCGTTCCTACCTGATCAACTGGTTCATCTCCAGAATCGGCATCATCACCGCCAGCACGATCAAGAGGACAAATCCCCCCATCAGCAGTATCAGCGCCGGCTCCAGCAGGGCCGTCATCGCCATCGCGCGCCGCTCCAGGTCGCGCGACAGGTTCTGCGCGCCCCGGTCCAGCAGTTCGGGCAGGCGGCCGGTCTTCTCGCCGCTGGCGATCAGATGCACCAGCAGCGACGGAAAGACCCTTTGCGCGCCCAGCGACGATGACAGCGCCGCGCCCTCGCGCACGCGCGCCGCGGCCTCGTCGACCGCCAGCCGCAGCACGTCGTTGCTGAGCGTGCGGCGGGCGGCCTCCAGCGCGGTCAGCAGGGCCACGCCGCTGCCGCTCAGGATCGCGAGGGTGGACGCAAAGCGCGCGGCGTTCACGCCCAGCACGAAGCGGCCGGCCAGCGGCAGCCGCAGCACGCGCGCGTGCCAGGCCCGCCGCGCAGCCGGCACGCGCAGCGTGTAGCGCCACAAGGCGATGGCCGCCACCACCGCAATGCCCGTGACCGCGCCCCATTCGCGCACGTAGTCCGACAGCCCCAGCATCACGCGCGTGAGCATCGGCAATTCCTGCTTGGCCTGGCTGAAGGCGGACACCACCTGCGGCACCACATAGCCCAGCAGGAAGATCACGATGACCACCGACACGCTGGCCACCACCGCCGGGTAGATGAAGGCCGTCATGACCTTGCTGCGCAGGGTGTTGCGTTCCTCGATGTAGTCGGCCAGCTTTTCCATCACCTGCGCCAGGTCGCCCGATTCCTCGCCCGCGCCGATCAGCGCGCGATAGATTTCGGGAAAGTCGCGTGGCCGCGAGGCCAGCGCCGCGGACAGGCGATGGCCGGCGCGCACATCGTCGCGCACGCCGCCCAGCGTGGCGGCAATGTGCTTTTTCTCGGCCTGTTCCAGCGTGGCGCTGAGCGCCGCATCCAATGGCAGGCGTGCGGCCAGGAGGCTGGCGAGCTGGCGCGTCAGCCACGCCAGATCGGCGTCCGACAGGCGCGCGCGCAGCGCCGCGCCCATGCCTTCGGCGCGCGCCGCCAGCGAGGTCGACAGGGGCAACAAACCACGGCCGCGCAACTGGTTCCGGGCGCCGCGTTCGGAGTCGGCATCGATCGTGCCGCGCACGATTTTTCCGAGCGCGTCGGTGGCTTCATAGCGATAGGAAGGCATGGCTGTAATAAAGCGGAAGCACCTGCCGAAATCGCCAAGAGCCCCGAATTTAAAGGGTTTCCAGCCCGTCACCTTGCCTATGAAATATGACCGGGATGTTGCAGTCACACCCCGTATACTCCGACGCGCTTTCCCGTTTTTCCAAACGATTTCACGTCTCGGGCACCTATCTCGTCATGCGTCACATCGCGCAATTCAGCCTTGCATTCCTGCTTGCCGCAAGTCAACTCGGACCCGCCGCCGGCACGGCTCACGCACAACAGGCGGACAACCGCGTCAGCCTGAACTTCGTCGACACGGACATCCCCGCCGTGTTGCGCGCGCTGTCCCTGTTCACGCAGCGCAACTTCCTGGTGGACCCTCGCGTCAAGGGCAAGCTCACCCTGGTTTCGGATCGCCCCGTCGATAGCGCGCAGGCGCTGTCCATGCTGACCGGCGCATTGCGGCTGCAAGGGTTTGCCATCGTCGACGTGGACGGCGTGACGCGCGTCGTGCCCGAGGCCGACGCCAAGCTGCAAGGCAGCGCCGTTGTGGGCGGAGCGGGACCGGGAGGCGCCAAGACTGCGGCTGGCGCGCCGGCCGCGGCGGGCAGGGCGCCTGTGCCCGTGTCGGCCTTTGCCAAAGGCGGGGGCAACAGCGGCGAAATGCTGACGCGTGTGTTCCCGCTGAAGTACGAGAACGCCGCGAACCTGGTGCCGGTGCTGCGCCCGATGGTGCCGCCGAACAACCCGATCAACGCGTATCCCGGCAACAACACGCTGGTCGTGACGGATTACGCGGACAACCTGGAGCGCATCGCCGCGGTCATCGCGCGCATCGACGTGCCCAGTTCGATGGACACGGACGTGGTGCCGGTGCAATCGGCCATCGCGACGGACATCGCCATCCTGGCCTCGCAACTGCTCGACACGCAAAGCAGCGACCCCACGCAGCGCATCGCGGTCGTGGCGGATCCGCGCAGCAACAGCGTGCTGGTGCGTTCGGGCAGTCCGGCGCGCACGCGCCTGGCGCGTGAACTGATCCAGAAGCTGGACGCCCAGCAGAACCGCGCGGGCAATCTGCACGTGGTGTACATGCGCAACGCGCAGGCCACGCGCATCGCCGAGGTGCTGGGCGGGCTGCTGACGGGCCAGGCAAATTCGGCGCCGGGCGCAGCCCCGGGCACCAGCAGCAGCACCGGCGGCGCGCAGGGCGGCGCTCGCACGCAGAACACGGCCAGCAGCTCGGCGCCGCAGGCAGGCATGGGCATGTCCAGCCAGTCGGGCTCGTCGCGCAGTGGCCTGTCGGGCGAACAGGAGCGCATCGCGCGCGAAGACAATTCGACGCAGGCGGTGTCGTATTCCGCGGGCGGCGCCACCATCCAGGCAGACCCCGCAACCAACTCGCTCATCATCTCCGCGCCCGAGCCGCTGTACCGCAGCCTGCGTGAAGTGATCGACCAGCTTGACCAGCGCCGCGCGCAGGTGCTGGTGGAAAGCCTGATCGTGGAAGTCAGCGAAGAGAAGGCCGCCGAATTCGGCATCCAGTGGATGACCGGCGCGGGCAACATCAACGGCAACGGCACCAGCTTCATCGGCGGCACGAACCTGGGCGGCAGCGGCATCACCGGCAACGGACCGACCTCGATCGACGCGCTGGGCAGCGGCTTGAGCCTGGGCGTGGTCAAGGGCACGGTCGACGTGCTGGGCAACGAGGTCATCAACCTGGGCGTGCTGGCGCGCGCCATGCAGAACACGGGCGAGGCCAACATCCTGTCCACGCCCAACCTGCTGACGCTGGACAACCAGTCGGCCAGCATCCTGGTCGGCAAGACAGTGCCGTTCGTGACGGGCCAGTACGTGACCTCGGGCAGCAATGGCAGCTCCAATCCGTTCCAGACCATCGAACGCGAGGACGTGGGCCTGAAACTGAACATCCGGCCGCAGATTTCCGAAGGCGGCTCGGTCAAGCTGGACATCTATCAGGAAGTCAGCAGCATCGACGAAAGCCGCTCGAACGCCACCACCGGCATCGTCACCAACAAGCGCGCGATCGACACCAGCGTGCTGATCGACGACGGCCAGATCATCGTGCTGGGCGGCCTGCTGGAAGACAACGTGACGCTCACGTCCAACGCGGTGCCGGGATTGAGTTCGCTGCCCGTTATCGGTTCGCTCTTTCGATACGACACGCGCAAGCGCACCAAGACCAACCTGATGGTGTTCCTGCGACCGTACGTGGTGCGCGATGCCAACCGCAGCGCCAGCGTCACGATGGACCGCTACGACTACATGCGGCGCGCGCAGGGCGCGGTGCAGCCGCGCGACCACTGGGCGCTGCCGGACATGCAGGCGCCGATGCTGCCGCTGCCGGGCTCGGCGCCGTCGGTGTCGAACAATGCCTACGATCTGCGGCCCGAGCAGCAGGCGGCCACGCTGCGCCGTCCGCCGCCGGCCACGGTCGAGACCTTCGCGGTGCGCCAGTATCCCGGCACGCCGCCCGCGCCCGCCCAGCAACCCATTCGCGCGCCGCGGCCCGTCATGATGACGGTGGCGGTGGACCCCGAGAAGCTGCTATGAGCGCGCACCCCTTACCGTACGCCTGGGCCCGCGCGCAGCGCGCGGTGCTATCGCTGCGCGGGGGGCAGGCGCAGCTGACGGTCAGTCCGCGCACGCCGGAATGGGCCGTGCGCGAGATCCGGCGCTGCCACGGCGACATCGGCCTGACGCGAATCGACGACGAGGCGCTGGAGACGCTGCTGACCGCGGCCTACAGCCATTCGGAAGACGCGGCGTCGGTCATGGGCGTGGCGGAGAACGAGATCGACCTGGACCGGCTGATGCAGGACATGCCCGAGGTGGCGGACCTGCTGGAAGCGCAGGACGACGCGCCCGTGATCCGCATGATCAACGCGCTGTTCGCGCAGGCCGCGCGCGACGGCGCCAGCGATATCCACATCGAACCCTTCGAAACGCATTCCGTGGTGCGCTACCGCGTGGACGGCACGCTGCGCGATGTGGTGTCGCCGCGCAAGGCGCTGCACGCCGCGCTGATTTCGCGCATCAAGATCATGGCGCATCTGGACATCGCCGAAAAGCGCCTGCCGCAGGATGGGCGCATCGCGCTGCGCGTGGGCGGGCGTCCCATCGACGTGCGCGTGTCCACGTTGCCGACCGGGCATGGCGAGCGCGCCGTGCTGCGTTTGCTGGACAAGGAGGCCGGCCGGCTGCAACTGGAAAAGCTCGGCATGAGCCCGGGCGTTCTGTCGCAGCTGGACCGTCTGATCCGCCAGCCGCACGGCATCGTCCTGGTGACCGGCCCGACCGGCAGCGGCAAGACCACCACGCTATATGCGGCGCTGAGCCGTCTGGACGCCTCCACCAGCAACATCCTGACGGTGGAGGATCCCATCGAATACGACCTGGCCGGCATCAGCCAGACGCAGGTCAACGCCAAGATCGACATGAGCTTTGCGCTGGCCCTGCGCGCCATCCTGCGCCAGGACCCGGACGTCATCATGATCGGCGAAATCCGCGACCTGGAAACCGCGCAGATCGCGGTGCAAGCCTCGCTGACCGGCCACCTGGTGCTGGCCACGTTGCACACCAACGATGCCGTGTCCGCCGTCACTCGCCTGACCGACATGGGCGTCGAACCCTTTTTGCTGGCGTCGTCGCTGCTGGGCGTACTGGCGCAGCGGCTGGTGCGCAAGCTGTGCCCGGTGTGCAAGTCGCCGTCGATGCTGGATGGCGTGCAGGTCTTTCACCCCGTGGGCTGCGAGGCCTGCAACCACACCGGCTACAGCGGCCGCTCTGGCATCCACGAGCTCTTCACGGTGGACGACGAGGCCCGCCGCCTCATCCACGAAGGCCGCGACGAACGCGAACTGCGCCGCGCCGCGGCGGCCGCCGGGATGCGCAGCATGCGCGAAGACGGCCAGCGGTGGGTGGACGCGGGGCAAACGTCGCCGGAAGAAATCCTGCGCGTCACGCGCGACGCGTAGCAGTCGCGCCCGTCGCCGCCCCTATCGCGCCGATTTCCCCACGCTGAACGTCACCGTGTCGCCCGAGCGGCGGCCCAGGGTCGACAGCAGGCCGTCGAGCGCGGCGCGGTCGGCCTCATTCGCCGATCGCGCGAATGTGGCTTCGCCCTGGAAGCTGATGCCCCGGGGGCCGCTGCCGCCCTGGCCCTTGACGTCGAGCAGGCCGCTTTCCGTGCTGAGGACCAGCGTCGCGCCGGTTTTACCGCCCTGCACGCGCAGCAAATAAGTCCCCACTGGCGTGATGGGCGAGAGCGCAGTCGCGGCGTTGCGCCAGCGCACGTCGACGGCCGGGCCGGGGGGAAGCGGGGCGCCCAGGCGAAAGGGCTGCCAGCTGATTTCCAGCATGCCTTGCGGCGACAACGTATTCCAAGGCGCGCCGAGCGCAGGCAATACCGTCGCGGGCACGCGCAGGGACGACGCGGGCAGCGCCAGACCGTTCCACCCCGGGCGCGCGCGCAACGCGCCTTGCAGCCAGGGATGCGAGATGTCGAGCGCCATCGTGTCCCAGCGCCATTGCCATTGCACCGGTTGCGGCAGCACGCGGCGCGCGCCTTGGGAGCCAAGGGCGATCCACGCGCTGCCGTGCCACAGCGTGCCGCTGGCGTCGGCCAACGTGACCGGCGCGTCGTCGGGCAAGAGCGCCAGCACCCATCGCGCGGGCAGCACGGAGGCACCCGCAGCTGCGGCGCACAACACGCCAGCCAACCACAGGCCCGCCACGCGGCGGGAAGGAAATTTCAGCGGCATCAGCGGCTCCCGGCCGCCTGCGGCGGCAGCAGCACGACCTTGCCGTTGATCAGGCCCGGCAGCGGCCGTCCGTTGGCGTTTGCGGCGCGCGTCAGGTCCACCTGCGAGATGGCCAGTCCCCAATCGCGCCCCGCACCATCCAGCCAGCGCATCAGCGCCGACGACGGCGCCTGCTCCAACGACAGCGCGACGCCGCCCGCGTCGGCATCGGCCAGCGTCCATTGCCCGGCGGGCAGGCCGGCGCGTTCCAGACTGGCCGACAGCTCCTGTGTGCTGGGCATGGCTCCTGCGGGAACCGCGCTGCGCTGACGCAGGGCGGCGGCTTGCGCCGTCAGGTCGGCGACGGTGGCGGCCTGCGTGCGCAGGCCTGGCAGCTCGGCGTGCAGTTTGCGCACGGTGTTCAGGGCGGGCTCGATCAGCGTCACAAAGCCAATCGCCGCGCCCAGAAGCAACGCCGCGCCGGCGACGAGGCGGCGTTCGCGCGGGGCCAACGCCTGGTAGCGCGCTCGGGCGCGCGCCAGCGCGGGGTCCACGGGTTTGCGGGCGGCCTGCCACGCGGCTTGAAGTCGATGTAGCGGTGTCATGGTTGGCTGCGCACAATGCGCCAGGTGTTGTCGGTATCGCCACGTTCCAGCTTCAGCCCCAGGGCGGCGGCTTGTTGGATCAACGCGGGCGTTTCTGCGACGCGTTGCGCTTGCGGTCCGGCGTCCGCCAGTTGCAGCGTGAGCGCCTGGTCGGCGTACGTCAGGTGCGCGACCTTGTCGGCGGCAAAGGGCAGCGCCTGCGCGGCGGCGCGGGCCAGTGGCAGGAAGTCGCCAGCGCTGGCGGCGCCGCGGTTGGCCTGCAACGCGTCCAGCCCCTGCTGCGCCTGGCGCGCGGGGTCCAGCACGACGGGCACGTTCGGAAATGCCGCCAGCACCTGGTCGTGCATGCCACGCCGCAAGGTGTCCGCTTCGCCGCGCAGTTGCGCGGCATACAGGTTCAAGCCCGCTATCCACACCACAGCCGCCAGCGCGCCCCAGCGCCACACCGGCCGCCAGCGTGACACGCTGACCGGCGCGAGGTGCGGCATGGCCAGCGACCAGGCGGGCGAAGGCGCGTGCCAGCGCGGATCGGCAGGATCGCGCAACGGCGCATCGGTGGCTGGCGCCAGCGCTTGCGGGGCGATCAGCGCGCGCACGCGCAGGCCTTGTTCGCTCAGCAGGCTCCACGCGCGGCGCACCGGTTCGCGTGGGGACCAGGCCAGCGCAACGGACCCGTCGGCGGCGCGCGCGCCGTGACCGATGGCAAGGCCATCCAGGTCGCTCAGGACCAGCGGTTCCAGCGCGCCGCGCACGGCCGCCCCGAAGTGCGCGCGCGCCACGGCGGGAATCTGCACCGTGGCCGAAATGACGTCGGCCGGGTGCAGAACCGCTTCGCACACGGCTTGGGGCCAGGCGTGCCCAAGGGCGCGCAGCGCCAGCTCGCCTTGCCGCACGCAGCGGCCGCGCCGGTCGAACCAGGCGTAGGGCAGCGGCGAATCGGCGCCAAATTCCTCCAGCGCGGGCAGGGCGATGCGCAGGGTGTTCTTCAAGGTGTTTCTCTCGTCCAGAGGGTTTCGGGAGCGGCCGGCGGGGCGCTGCGCATCAGCGCCTGCATGGAGACGCGCGCCCGTTCGTAGACCACGGTGCCGCTGGCCAGGAACCAGCTGCTGTTGGTGGAGACTGCGGGCGCGGGCGTCTTCACGCCCGTGCCCGCCAGCCGGTTGGCGAAGTCGCCAGTGTTGTTGAACCAGTTGCCGCGGTCGCGCTCGCCCGCCAAGGCGCGGGCCTGCGCAAGCGACAGCCCCGGCACCAGCGCGGCGATCACCTCCGCGGGCGCGGTGTTGACGTTGACCTGGGTCGCCGACGGCAGCAGCGTCATCGTGCGCCGCAACGCGTTTCGCATGGGCGGTTCAAGGTCCAGCAGCGCCGCGATTTCGTCCACGCCCCGCGGCAACGGCGCGCGCGCCAGCGGGCCGGGCTGCGCCGCGGTGTTGGGCGCGTCCGCCGCCAGCGCGGGCGGCTGTGCGGCCGCAACGATGTCGACGATGCGCGCTGCCAGCGTGTCGGGCAGTTCCAGCGTGCCGAGCAGGCGCCGCAGAATCTCTTCCTGCTCGGGCTGCGCCACGCCATTGCGCGCCAGGTTGTAGAGGTTGTACTTGCCCTGTTCGTCCTGGACCCCGCCCGAGAACACCGCCACGCGGTCGTCGCCGGGGCGCTCGATACGGGTGTCCAGCACCGGGGTCGCCCAGATCTGGTCGCCGCGGGTGGTGGGCTCGCGCCGGCCGTGGTCGCGCACCACCAGCCGCGCCCAGTCGATGCCGCCCGCGAGCATCGCGCGCGCCTGCACGCGCGCCAGTTCATTCTCCACGCGCCGCGTGCTGGCGGTCTGCCGCTGGAACAGACTGGTGGTCAGCGCGGCCACGATTGCAACCACAATGAGCGCGCTGACGACCGCCGCGCCGCGTTGGCGGGCCCCGCCGCCTCCCCCATGACCGCTGCACGGGGCCTGTGCGTGAACAGCCCTGCGGCTCATGGCAGCTCCAGGATGCGCGAGTAGCGCCGCAGATCGCCCGGCACGCCACGATCAAAAACGATCTCCAGCCCGCTGGGCGCCGCCGCGAACGCCGCGTTCGCGTCCACCCAGCCCACGCCCGGCACCCAGGCGCGCAGTGCAAGGTTGCGCACGCCCGGTAAAAGCAGCACGCCGTCAACGGCCGCCGGCAGCGGACTGCGCGGCGCGGATGGGCCACTGGTGCGCCACAGGCCGTCGTTGCGGACCTGCCATTGAACACGCTGCCACAGGCCGTTGCCATCGGGATCGGGACGCAGGACTTCCAGCGTCTGCCCGCCGGCGGCGCGCGGCAACAGCCGCAGGCCCGTCGTGAACGACACCGCGTCCAGACCCGGTGAGTCGAACGCAGGGCCCGCGTACGACAGCTCCACATCGCGCGCCATCTGGCCTAACGTGCGTACGATGGCGTCCGTGTCCTCGGCCTGCGCGGCGATAAGATCGCGCGCACCCGACACGCTGGCCAGGCCGCGCCAGGCCATCAGGCTGACAAGCGCCATCAGCGCCAGGGCGACCAGCACCTCGATCAGCGTGAAGCCGGCCTGGGATTGCGGTGTGCGGCGCGCGGTCATCGCAGGCTGGACAGCAGTCCGTCGAGCTGCAGCAGGATCGCGCCATCGCGCGAAGACGCGGCGTCGTGGACCTTCACCGACACCTGCCGAAAACTGCGGTTCATCGAATTGGTGAAGACCAGCTCGCACTGCAGCGCCAGGCCGCCTTGCGGACACGGCACCGTCTGCGAGCCGGCGCGCGGCAGCGTCTGTTCCAGACGCAGCTGCGTAAGCGCGTTCTGCGCCGCCAGCAATGCCAGGGTCTTGTCCTGCAGTGCGCGGTTGTTCGCGGCCATGACGCCCGTGGCGCGCAACGCCGCGCCCATCGCCACGGCGATGATCGCCAGCGCGACCAGCACTTCGATCAACGTGAAACCGCGTTGGCGGTTGCGCGGACGCGGCAATGCCGCGCCATCGAGGGCGGCCTGGGCGAATTCGTCAGCGGATCTCATAGCGTCCCGCGGCATCGCGTTGCAGTGTCACGCGCACGTCTGCCGCGCTCAACGTCAACGTCATGGGCGCGGCGACCCATTCCGTGTTGAAGATCAGCGGCCGGTCCGGATCCAGCCGCCATTGCACCGGGCTGGCCGACCAGGCCTGCGGACGCAGCACCTCGTCGGTGTCGAGACGGTCGGGGGGCACCGGAATGTCGTCTTGCGCGGTAGGGCCGGCCGCGCGGCCGTTGCGCTCGAACGACCACCCCTGGCCATTTGCCAGCCAGCGAATCGGGCGCCCGTCGCTGCGGGCCTCGCTCTGCGCCACGGTGAACGCGTCCGCCAGGCGCTCGGCGTCAGCGCGCAGACGATTGTCTCCACGCCCGACCGACAGGCTCACCATGCTGGCCGCGATGGCCACGATCACCAGCACCACCAGGACTTCGACCAGCGTGAAACCGCGTTCAGAGTTCCCAGGAACCGATGTCGGCATCGCCGCTTTCTCCGCCGGGCTTGTTGTCGGCGCCGAACGAGAAGACATCGACGTCGCCTTTGACGCCGGGGCTCAGATATTGGTAGGGGTGTCCCCACGGATCGTTGGGCAGCTTGTCCAGGTAGCCACGCCAGTTGGCAACGCCCTCCGGCTTCTGCGCCAGCGCGCGCAGGCCTTGCGCCGTGGTCGGGTAGCGGCCATTGTCCAGCCGGTACAGCTTGAGCGCCTGCATGATGCCCGCAATGTCCTGCCGGGCGGCCGCCTGACGCGCCTGATCCGGGCGATCGAGCACGCGCGGCACCACCAGCGCGGCCAGAATCCCCATGATCACAATCACCACCATGATCTCGATGAGGGTAAAGCCCTGCTGGCGGGCAAGCCCGCGCGGTAACTGACGCACTTTGCAACTCCGGTCTTTCAGTAGAAGCCCGGGATTGTGGACATGAAATATGACAGTAATGCGCACGCCGGCAGGTCACCCGCCGGCATTCACTTCAAGCGCGTGATTCCGCCCGGCGCGTCCTGTGCAGCCGGCGCGGCCAGGCGGCTCGCGCGGCCCGACTGCTCGACCGTCACGGCGTCCGCCGCGATGTCGCGAAGCACGATGCCCGGCGCCACTTCAGCGCCCGCGCGCCAAGCCAGCGGCGGTCCGCCGTCCACGCTCAGCACGGCCGCACCATCCGGCCCAGCCGCGATCACCCCCAGCACCGTGATCTGCGTGCGCATGGCTTCATCCTTGCCGAACCACAGCGCGACCGGCGTATTGTCGGCCGCACGCGGCGCAGCGGCCGAGACCGCCGGGGGCAGGGGCCCGGGCTGTGGCGCAAGCAGGATAGACGCCCACACGCCAAGCCCCGCGGCAAAAGCCAGGACGGCAAGGACGCGCAGCAAGGCGGGCGCGGAGGGCAGGGGCAGGCGCAGGGACAAAGGCATGGGATTGAACGGCAGATGAAGCAACGCGGCCGACTATAGCGGCGATTCATGACAGCAATGTTGGGTGTCTGACACCCATGGAAGTGAATGCTGGTTGTCGCAATGTCTCATTGGGTGTCAGACACCCGGCACCATCACCTTCCCCCCCAAAAAAAACCGACCCAAACCTTGCCACACGCGAAGCGCCATCGCCACGCCGCAAGACACCGCGTAAGTCCCCGGAGGCCGCCCGCGCGGCCGAACGGGGACGGGCACCGCAAGCCGCTTCAACCCCGGGCACGTCTCCAACAGAACGCCAAGCACGCTGACCGTCCCGCCGCCCGGAAAACTTCAACTGCTCGAGTCCGGTGCGGTGGCGGCCCGGGGTGCGCGGGGCGTCGATAAGCCCGAGGGAATCTGAAGGGAGCCGAAGGCGGACGAAGATGACGACGGGGGGGGCCGCCTAGGCAAGTCCGGAGCGAAGGCTCGGGACCGCAATCGTGGCCCCGCGCGCCCCGGGCCGTCGCCGTGCCGGACGTCTCAAGAACTCAACCTCAGGCAAGCCAAAACGCAAAAGCGAACAAGCCGTCAGACAGCCCGGGGACAAGGTCGCCGGCATGTCGTGTCGACTTTCCGAGTGTCAAAACACCCGCCATCACCACATTCCCAGCCGCCGAAAACCCACCCGCTCCCTTGCCTCGCACGCAAACGAGCCCACCGAACTGCACACCTGCATTGCCTCATCCGCAAAAGAATCCTGATTCAGCAATCAAGGTTTCTCGCCTTTGCTTCACGGGTCTTTCACGTTTGGTCGCCACCATGTCGGCCAGCGTAAGACCCCCTTCATGAAAAAGAGAAGAGAAGCAATGCAGACATTGAATTGGAGAAGATGGTGCGCCATGTTGCTGGCGACCAGCGTATTGGCCGGCTGTGGAGGCGGTGATGATGATGACGACGAAGCCCCCGTGGCCCCGCCGACCCAGCCGCCCGTGACCACGCCGGGCGAGGCGAGCGCCAGCAAGGTGCTGTTTGTCGGCGTGGACGGCCTGACGTATGACGCGCTGCGGCGCGGCGTGGCGGACAACACGCTTCCCAACCTGAGCCAGCTGACCGTCACCCGCGCCTGGACCGGCGGCGTGACCGGCACCGTGACCCAACAGCCCACGCTCACCGCACCTGGCTGGGCCACCTTGCTCACCGGCCAATGGGCCGACGTCCACGGCGTGCGCTCCAATGCCCAGAGCCAGGGCATGAAAGCCCCCAGCCTGTTCCAACGCATCAAGACCGCGCAGCCTGAAGCGCGCACCGCCGGCGCCTTCAACTCATCGCTGCTGGCCAGCCTTTTAAACATCGACCGCGACGCCGGCTACGTCCAGACGCTAACCGACTGCGCAGGCCAGGACGATTGCGTCGCCTCCCAAGCCCGCGACCGCATCGCCGAAGGCTACGACCTCGTCGTCGCGCAATTCGGCGCGCCCGAACGCGCCGCCGCCGAAAGCGGCTTCGGCACCACCTACGACGCTGTCATCCGCCAGACCGACGCCGCCCTTGGCGTCCTGGCCAAACAGCTGGTCGACCGCCGCGCCGCGCACCCCAACGAAAACTGGCTCATGGTCGTCGCCACAAGTCACGGCCTGGACAAGACCGGCGGCAGCGACGGCCTGCCGTTCTCCTCCAACAAGACCATCCTGCTCGCCGCCAATCAGCCCGCGCTGCTCGGCGGCAGCGCCGACGACGCCTCGTTCGACGGCGTATGGGACACCAACTGGTACGCGCTGCCCAGCGCTGCCGACGTGGCGCCCACTGTCCTGTCGCACCTGGACGCCTTGCCCGAGGCCACCGCCTACGACATGGCCGGCACCGCGCTCAGCGAGCCGCTGGCGCTGCGCCGCGTTGCCACCCGCACCTCCATGGACAACAAGAGTGTCACCGTCACCTGGGTCCGCGTTGGAGAACCCACCGGCGACATCGTCGTCAGCCGCGATGGCAAGGAAGTTGCGCGCCTGCCCGGCACCGCCACCGAATACGTCGACACCGGCTTCACCTTCAATGCCGAGGGCGTGCATGAAGTGGCCTACAGCGTCTCCACCGGCCACGCGGTCAGCGCCGCACGCGCCACGGTCGTCTACGTCAAGCCCGTGCCCCTCTTGGCCTCGCTGCGCACCGGCCTGACCATGTTCTTCCCCTTCGAGGGCGACGTGGCCGACAAGGCCGCCGGCGGCGGCGCGATCACGCCGTTCGACGGCACCCAGGCGCCCGCCTATGCCGACCCCGGCGTGTACGGCAAGAGCTTCCGGAACGAGCGCGGCACGGCGGCCCTGGGCGCATTCAAGCTGGACTATCCGGCGGGCCTCCTGGACAGCGTGCAGGCGTTCACCATCGGCTTCTGGTTCCAGTCCGACGGCACCGCCAATGACCGCTCGATCATCGGCAACAAAGACTACAACTCCGGCGGCAACCCTGGCATCACCATCGCCCAATGGGCAGGGCCCGAACTGCGCTTCAACATCGCCGGCGGCGGCAAGCGCGCGGACATCAACGGCGTGAAGTTCACGCCCAACAAGCCCGTCTACGTCGCCATGACCATCGACAAGACGGCCCGCACCATGACCGCCTACCGCTACGACAGCGAACTGGGCTTTGTGCGCAGCGTCACCTCCACCGCCACGCCCGGCGTCAACCTGGCCCAGGTCGCCGGCATCTTCGGTCCGCACATCGGCCTGAACGAAGACGGCCGCGGCACCTACGGCATCTGCTGCGCCGGCACCAAGGGCCCGTACACGATGATTTTCGATGACCTGGCGTTCTGGTCGCGGGCGTTGACCGAGGAAGAAGTGAGATCCCTCGCCCTGTCCGGCAAGTCCGTCTACGAACTGTTTCCCTGATGTCCCAAGGATAAATACCCCATGAGCAAGTCCATGATTTTGCGCGGCTTCCTGCGCGCCGGCGCGGTGCTGATGCTGACCGCCACCCTGGCCGCCTGCGGTGGCGACGATGGCGGCGACGACGACGCCGCCACGCCCGGCAATCCGGGTACGCCCACCCAGCCCGAAACGCCCACGACGCCGCCGCCGGCCAAGCCCGAACTGCGTTGCGCGCCCTGAGCCGCGCCTATCCCAGACACATAGGAAAATCCTCCGTGAAGTCCGATAAAGACACGATCCACGCCGGCAAGCGCCGGTTCCTGCGCAACGCCGCTGCCTCAACTGCGGGCCTCACCGCGCTGTCGATGTTCCCGCCGGCGATCCGCCGCGCGCTCGCCATTCCCGCCAATAACCGCACCGGCACCATCAACGACGTCGAGCACGTGGTCATCCTGATGCAGGAGAACCGCTCGTTCGACATGTACTTCGGCACGTTCAAGGGCGTGCGAGGCTTTGGCGACCGCATCACCATCCCGCTGCCGCAGGACCGCTCGGTCTGGGAGCAGACCAACGGCACACGCGTCGTCATGCCGTATCACCTGGACAGCACGCAGGGCAACGCCCAGCGCGTGGCCGGCACGCCCCACGACTACGTGGATGCGCAGATGGCCTGGGACGGCGGCCGCATGTATCAATGGCCCCGCTACAAGCAGAACCAGTCGATGGGCTACTACCGCCAGAAGGAAGTCGAGTTCCAGTTCGCGCTGGCCGACGCCTTCACCCTGTGCGACGCCTATCACTGTTCCACCCACGGCGGCACCAACACCAACCGCCTCTTTCACTGGACCGGCACCAACGATCCGCTGGCGCAGGGTAACGGCCCGTCGACCCGCAACCAATGGGACAGCCTGGGCGCCTCGAACATCGGCTGGACCTGGAAGACGTATCCGGAACGCCTGCAGGAAAACGGCGTGACGTGGAAGGTCTACCAGAACCTGCCGGAGAACTTCGGCGACAACCCGCTGGCCGGCTTCCAGCAATACCGCCGCGCCAACGAACTGGCGGGCAACGGCAGCAACGGCGCGCCTTATCCGGCCTGGACGCCCAGCATGGACGCGGCCAATCCGCTCTACAAGGGCACCGCCAACACGATGCCGGACGGCGGCTTCCTGCAGGCGCTGCGCGACGACGCGATGAACGGCACGCTGCCGCAGGTGTCATGGATCGTGGCGCCGGCAACCTACTCCGAGCACCCCGGCCCCTCCAGCCCCGTGCAGGGCGCCTGGTACATCCAGGAAACGCTTGACGCGCTGACCGCCAATCCGGACGTCTGGAGCAAGACCGTCCTGCTCATCAACTTCGACGAGAACGACGGCTACTTCGATCACGTGCCGCCGCCCGCCGCGCCCTCGCTGAATACCGATGGCTCGATGGCCGGCGCCTCCACCGTCAACACCGACCTGGAGCGCCACACGCACGCGTCCGCCCAGGACGCCGCCGACAACCGCGTCTACGGCCCCGGCCCCCGCGTGCCGATGTACGTCGTGTCGCCCTGGAGCCGCGGCGGCTGGGTCAATTCCCAGGCCTTCGACCACACTTCCGTGCTGCAATTCCTGGAAGCCCGCTTCGGCGTGAAGGAAGAGAACATCAGCCCGTGGCGCCGCGCCGTGCTGGGCGACCTGACCTCGGCCTTCAACTTCGCCACGCCCAACGACGAAAAACTGCCCGACCTGAACATCCTGACCCGCAGCGGATCGGACCAGGAACGCGCCGCGCAGGAAGCGCTGACCGCCGTGCCGCTGCCCGATCCGTCCACGCAGGCCAAGGGCGTGCAGGAGCCCGGCGTGCGTTATTCCCGCGCCTTGCCGTACGAGCTGCACGCGAGCGGCCGCAGCCAGCCGGGCACCGGCAACATGTGGCTGGTGTTTTCAAACACCGGCAAGCAGGCCGCGGTGTTCCATGTGTATGACCGCCTGCATCTGGACCGCCTGCCGCGCCGCTACACCGTGGAGCCGGGCAAGCAGCTCGAAGGCAGCTGGGACACGGCGGCCGACGGCGGCAAGTACGACCTGTGGGTGCTGGGCCCCAACGGCTGGCACCGCCATTTCGCCGGCGACGTGGCGCATGACCGCACGGCGCAGCAGGATGCCGAGATCCGCGTCTGCTACGACATCGCCAATGGCGACGTCTACGTCAGCTTCATCAACGCCGGCAAGACCCCGTGCACCTTTGAAGTCACGCCCAATGCGTATTACGCCAACCACGAGCGCTGGACCTTCACGGTCGCGGCGGGTGCGCAGGTCGAGCAGCATTGGGCGCTGGCGGGCAGCCACGCGTGGTACGACTTCACGGTGCGGCTTGCCGAGGATCCGTCGTGGCTGCGCCGCTTTGCCGGCCGCGTCGAAACCGGCAAGGCGTCCGTGACCGATCCGGCCATGGCGATGTAAACGTCACGCGGGGGTCTGCGGTTCGCGTGCGCGGAAGGCCTGCGCGCACGCCTCGCAGATCGCCGCCGTGATGCCCTGGCGGGCGTGTTCTCGGCGTTCCAGCATCCCGATGGAACGGGACAGCGGTCCCAGGTCGTCGGGCAGGTGGAAGATCCGCAACTCCGGACTGTGCTGCCAGTTCGCGCCGTTGATCAGCGGCAGCAGCGTCACGCCGACTTCCTGGCGCACCAGTTCCACCAGCGTCTCGATCGCGTTCAGTTCCAGGAAATCATTGACCGGCACCGCCATCCGGCGCAGCAGCCGGTCGATCTGCAGCCCGGTGCGCTGGGTGCGGTCAAAGCGCAGGAACGGATTGCCCGCCAGCACCTCGCGGGCGTCCTTGCCGGCCGCCGAGCGCGGGGCGATCACCACCATCTGTTCTTCATAGAGTGCGGTCCAGCGCGTGCTGGCCATCTTGCGCCCGGCTTCCACCAGGAACGCCGCATCCAGCTCGCCGTCCTCGACCTTGCCCGCCAGCTCGCTGGCCTTGCCCGACAGGATGCGCACGTCCAGCTTGGGGTGGGCCTTTTTCAATCCCGAGATGACCTTCGATAGTGTCCCCATGCAGGACACGATGCTGCCCACCGACACGGACCCGGCCAATTCGCCGGGCGCGGTGTTCGGCCGCCGCAGTCTGTCGTATAAATCAAGCAAGTGCTTGATTTCAGGAAGCAATTCGCGCCCGGCCGCGTTCAGGATGGCCAGGCGCCCGCTGCGGTCGAAAAGTTCTCGTCCCAGCTCGGCTTCCAGCGAGCGCATCTGAAAGCTGACGGCCGCCTGCGTCAGGGCCACCTGCTCGGCCGCTTCCGAGAAGGAACCGTGGTGCGCGACTGCCAGAAACGTGCGCATGAAACGGATCGTACTCATAAAAAATTCTTTTATGACGGAACAAAAAATCAAATTGATTTAATTAAAGCACGAGAGTAACTTCGCCCGCTTAACCTTTTGAGACCCGCCACATGAAAACCTTCGACTGGGCCAACCCGTATCCTTCCGTCCGCATTCCGCTGTTTGCCCGCAACGTGGTCTCCACGTCGCACCCGCTGGCTGCCCAGGCGGGGCTGCGCATGCTGCTCAAGGGCGGCAACGCCGTGGACGCCGCCATCGCGGCCGCGGCCACGATCGTCCTGGTCGAACCGGTTTCCTGCGGCCTGGGCGGCGACTGCTTTGCCATCGTCTGGGACGGCAAGGAACTGCACGGCCTGAACTCGTCGGGCGTCGCGCCCGCCGCATGGAACACCGAATACTTCAAGCGCAAGTACGGCACCGACGCCAATGGCCTGGCCATCCAGCCCAAGCGCGGCTGGGACGCGGTCACGGTTCCCGGCGTGGTGGCCGGCTGGGCCGCGCTGCATGAAAAGCTGGGCAAGCTGCCGTTCGAACAACTGTTCGAACCCGCCATCGAGATCGCCGAACGCGGCTATGCCGTGCCGCCCGTCGTGGCGCACAAGTGGGCCGCCGCCGCCGAGGAACTGAAGTCGCAGCCCGGATACGCCCAGGCCTTCCTGCCCGAAGGCCGCGCGCCCAAGGTCGGCGAGCACTTCCGCTTCCCCGACGCCGCCAACACGCTGCGCCGTATCGCCGAATCCAAGGGCCGCGACTTCTACGAAGGCGAACTGGCCGAGCGCATCGCCGCCTTCAGCAAGGAATGCGGCGGCGCGATGACGCTGGAAGACCTGCGCGGCTACCGTCCGGAATGGGTCAAGCCCATCTCCAAGTCCTATCGCGGCTACGAGCTGCACGAAATCCCGCCGAACGGGCAGGGCATCGCCGCGCTGATCGCGCTGGGCATCGTCGAACGCTTCGACATGGCCGACATCCCCGTGGATTCGGTGCAATCGCAGCACATCCAGATCGAAGCCATGAAGCTGGCCTTCGCCGACCTGTACAAGTACGTCGCCGACCCCCGAGCCATGCAGGTCACGCCCGAGCAAATGCTGTCGGACGCCTACCTGGACAGCCGCGCCAAGCTGATCCGCCTGGACCAGGCCACCCATTTCGAGGCCGGCCGTCCGCACGCGGGCGGCACCATCTACCTGACCGCCGCCGACGAAAACGGCATGATGATCTCGTTCATCCAGTCCAACTACATGGGCTTCGGGTCGGGCGTGGTCGTGCCGGGCACGGGCATCAGCATGCAGAACCGCGGCGTGGGCTTCTCCATGGATCCCAAGTCGGCCAACGTGGTCGAAGGCGGCAAGCGTCCGTTCCACACCATCATCCCGGGTTTCCTCACGCGCGGCGGCAAGCCGGTCATGAGCTTTGGCGTCATGGGCGGCGACATGCAGCCCCAGGGCCACATGCAGACCGTGGTCCGCATGATCGACTACCACCAGAACCCGCAGGCCGCATGCTGCGCTCCGCGCTGGAAGGTCAACCGCGACTTCACGCTCGACATCGAGACCAATATGAAGGCTTCTACGATTGCGGGACTGAAAGACCTGGGGCATGCTTTGAAATCCGTTGACGATCCGTACATGGATTTCGGCGCCGGCCAATTCATCTGGCGCATGTCCGAAAACGACAACGAACTGGGTTACGTCGCCGCCAGCGACAGCCGTCGCGACGGCCAGGCGGTGGGCTTCTAAAGCGCTTCCTTAAACCGGCAAATGCAGCAACAAGGGGAATAAACACAATGAAACGCTTGACCATGACCTTCGGCGCCAGCCTGCTGGCGCTGGCCGCCGGCGCCGCCAGCGCCCAGAACATCCGCATCGGCCTGCAGGAAGATCCCGACGTCCTGGATCCGCACCGCGCCCGCACCTACGTGGGCCGCATCGTGTTCACGTCGCTGTGCGACAAGCTGGTGGACATCGATCCCAAACTGCACTTCGTGCCGCAACTGGCCACCTCGTGGTCGTTCAGCGACGACAACAAGGTGCTGACCTTCAAGCTGCGCGACGACGCGTCGTTCCACGACGGCACCAAGTTCGATGCGGCCGCGGCCAAGGCCAACCTGGACCGCGCCATGAGCCTGCCCGACAGCCTGCGCAAGGGCGAGCTCCGTTCGGTCGCCAAGGTCGACGCGCCGGACGCCACCACGCTGGTGCTCACCCTGAAGGAACCGGACGCCACGCTGCTCGCGCAGCTGTCCGACCGCGCCGGCATGATGCTGTCGCCCAAGACCTTCTCGGACGACGTCGCCGCCGTGGGCCGCAAGCCCATCTGCTCGGGTCCGTACAAGTTCGTCGAACGCATCCAGAACGACCGCATCGTTCTCGAAAAATTCGACCAGTACTACGGCGCCAAGGATTACGCCTTCAAGCGCCTGACGTTCCTGCCCATCCCGGACACCACCGTGCGCCTGTCCAACCTGCGCGCCGGCGACCTGGACATGCTGGAACGCTTGAATCCGTCCGACGCCCCGCAGGTCAAGACCGACGCCAACCTGACGTTCGCACCGGTCGCGGGCCTGGGCTTTCAGCAGTTCATGTTCAACGTGGGCAACGGCAAGCGCGCCGAAGACAACCCGTTCAAGAACAAGCTGGTGCGCCAGGCATTCCAGTACGCGATCGACCGCAACGCCATCAACGAAGTGGCCGGCGGCGGCATCTTTGAACCGGCCCAGCAGCCGTTCCCGCCCGCCAGCCCCTATCACAGCGACAAGTTCCCCGTCACCCAGCGCGACGTGGCCAAGTCCAAGAGCCTGCTCAAGCAGGCGGGCTTTGACCGCGTGAAGGCCGAGCTGGTGTTTGGCAACAACACCACCACCTCGTCCATCGCCGAGATCGTCCAGGCGATGGCCGCCGAGGCGGGCTTTGACCTGTCGCTGCGCCCGACCGAATACGCCGCGCTGCAAAAGGAAGCCTCGGGCGGCAACTTCCAGATCGTGATGCTGGGTTGGTCCGGCCGGGTCGATCCCGACGGCAACATCCACGCCTTCGTCACCTGCAAGGGCGCGCTGAACGACGGCCACTACTGCAATCCTGAAGTCGACAAGCTGCTCAACCAGGCGCGCACGGTGCCGGACGAGGCCAAGCGCAAGGCCATCTACGACCAGGCGCAGACCATCATCCAGGACGAACTGCCCGGCGTGTACAACTACTACCAGCCGTGGCCCTTCGTCATGAGCAAGAAGGTCCAGGGTTTCACTCCCTACCCGGACGGTATGATCCGGCTCAAGGGCGTGACGTTCGCGCAGAAGTAATGTTGGGGCGGCAATCGACCGCCGCACCCGCCGGACGCGCCTTGCGCGTCCGGTTGTCGTTTGCGGCGGACGCGCATCGTCCCTTGTCCGGCCGGCGCCGTCCGTCGTTCCTGTCTTACGGTTTTCCTCATGCTTAAACTCATCTTGCGCCGCGTGATCGTCGCGATCCCGACACTGATATTGGTGTCGATGATCGTGTTCATGCTGCAGAAAATCCTGCCCGGCGATCCGGTGCTGACCCTGGCCGGCGAAGAGCGCGACCCGGCCGTGCTGGACTACCTGCGCGACAAATACCGCCTGAACGACCCGTTGCCGATGCAGTACGCGGCCTGGGCCGGGCAGGTGCTGCAAGGCGACCTGGGCAAGTCCCTGCGCACCGACGTGCCCGTCACGACGCTGATCGCGCAAAAGCTGCCCGTCACCCTGCAACTGGCCGCCATGGCGATGTTCTTTGCGCTTTTGGTGGGCATTCCCATGGGCATCATCGCCGCGGTGCGCAAGGGCAAGCCCGTCGAGATGGGCGCCAACATCGCGGCGCTCTCCGGCATGTCCATTCCCAATTTCTGGCTGGGCATCATCCTCATCATGGTGGTGTCGGTGCAGTGGAAGCTGCTGCCGGCCTCGGGCTACGTGTCGCCGTCCGAGGACTTCTGGCTGTCCATCAAGACCATGCTGATGCCGTCGCTGGTGCTGTCCACCGCGATTGCCGCATACCTGATGCGGCACACCCGGTCTTCCATGCTGGAGGCGCTGTCCGCGGATTACGTGCGCACCGCCCGCGCCAAGGGCGTGTCGCCGCGCAGCGTGGTGCTGCGCCACGCGCTGCGCAATGCGCTCATGCCGATCGTCACGCTGGTCACGCTGCTGTTTGGCGAACTGCTGGCTGGCGCCGTGCTGACCGAACAGGTCTTCACGATCCCGGGCTTCGGCAAGCTGGTGGTCGACGCGGTGTTCACCCGCGACTACGCGGTGGTGCAGGGCGTGGTGCTCTGCGTGGCGGTGGGCTTCATCCTGATGAACCTGCTGGCCGACATCCTGTACATCCTGGTCAATCCCCGCCTGAGGCACTCATGAGCGCAATTCCTGCAACGGCCGCAGCCGTCACGCCGCCCCGCAGCCGCAATCGCGCGTGGGCCAAGTTCAAACGCAACCGTATCGCGATGCTCGGCCTGGGCATCGTGCTGTTCTTCGTCTTGGTGGCCATCCTGGCCCCGTTCATCGTCAGCCAGGACCCCCTGCAAACCAGCTTCACCACCATCCGCAAGGCGCCGTCGGCGGCGCACTGGCTGGGCACGGACGAGCTGGGCCGGGACATCTACAGCCGCATGGTCTACGGCGCGCGCGCCTCGCTGATGGCGGGCCTGGTATCGGTGCTGATCGCGCTGGTCGTAGGCGTGCCCTTTGGCCTGGCAGCCGGTTACTTCGGCGGCTGGACGGACAGCATCATCTCGCGCGCCACCGAGGCGCTGCTGGCGATCCCGTTCCTGATCCTGGCCATTGCGCTGGCCGCCTTCCTGGGGCCCAGCCTGACGAACGCAATGATCGCCATCGGCGTATCGGCGGCGCCCAAGTTCATCCGGTTGACCCGGGGGCAGGTGCTGGCGGTCAAGAACGAAGACTACGTGCAGAGCGCCCGCGCGCTGGGCGCTTCCGACCTGCGCATCATCGGCCGGCACGTATTTCCCAACGTCATGCCGCCGCTGATCGTGCAGGCCACGATCACCATCGCCACGGCCATCATCGCCGAGGCGAGCCTGTCCTTCCTGGGCCTGGGCCTGCAGCCGCCGACGCCGTCGTGGGGCTCGATGCTGAACACGGCCAAGAACTTCATGACCCAGGCGCCCTGGATGTCGATCTTCCCCGGATCGGCCATTTTCCTGGTGGTGCTGGGCTTCAATCTGCTGGGTGACGGGCTGCGCGACGCGCTCGATCCGCGTCAGGAAAAGTAATCGATATGGCAACCATGGATTCCAACCGCGTCGTGCAGGTCAATGACCTGACGGTGCGGTTCAAAACGCCCGAACGCACCGTGGAAGCGGTGCGCAATGTTTCCTTTCACGTGAACCGCGGCGAGACGCTGGCCATCGTGGGCGAGTCGGGGTCCGGCAAGTCCGTGACCTCGCTGGCGCTGATGCGGCTGGTCGAGTACGGCGGCGGGCATATCGCCAACGGCGGGATGCTGCTGCGCCGGCGCAGCGGCGACGTGCTGGATCTGGTCAATGAGCCCGATTCCACGCTGCAACGCGTGCGCGGCGCGGATGTCGCCATGATCTTCCAGGAGCCGATGACCTCGCTGAACCCCAGCTTCACGGCCGGCAACCAGATCGCCGAGGCCCTGCAGCTGCATCAGGGACTGGACGCTGCGGCCGCCCGCGCCGAGACGCTGCGCATGCTGGAGCGCGTGCGCATTCCCGAGGCGCGCGCCATCCTGGACCGCTATCCGCACCAGCTGTCGGGCGGCATGCGCCAGCGCGTGATGATCGCGATGGCGCTGTCGTGCAAGCCGCAACTCTTGATCGCCGACGAGCCGACGACCGCGCTGGATGTCACGATCCAGGCGCAGATCCTCCAACTCATTCGCCAGCTCCAGGAAGAGATGGACATGGGCGTGATCTTCATCACGCACGACATGGGGGTAGTGGCGGAAGTGGCCGACCGCGTGCTGGTGATGTACCGGGGCGACAAGGTCGAAGAGGGCGGTTCGGACGAGATCTTTGCGCGTCCGCAGCACGCCTACACGCGGGCGCTGCTGTCGGCGGTGCCGCGGTTGGGCGCGATGCAGGGCACGGACGAGCCGGCGCCGTTTCCGCTCTTGAAGGTGGACGAAGCCGCGCGCGTGCCGGATCCGGCGCGGCTGGTGGATACGCCGGTGGCCGCGCCGTCGACGGTGCGCCGCGAGAACGGGCCGGTGCTGAAAGTGCGGGATCTGACGACCAGCTTTGACATTACCGGTGGCATTCTGGGCCGGGTGCAAAAGCGCGTGCATGCGGTCGAGAAGGTCAGCTTTGACCTGTATCCGGGCGAGACGCTGTCGCTGGTGGGCGAGTCGGGGTGCGGAAAGACGACGACTGGCCGTTCATTGCTGCAACTGGTCAAGAGCAAGAGCGGGTCGATCGAATTCGACGGCAAGAATATCGGTGCACTGCGCGGCAGCGCCATGCAGACGCTGCGCCAGCATATCCAGTTCATTTTCCAGGATCCGTTCGCGTCGCTGGATCCGCGCATGACGGTGGGCTATTCGATCATGGAGCCGCTCTTGATCCACAAGGTGGCGCGCGGCAAAGCGGCGCAGGATCGGGTGCGGTGGCTGATGGACAAGTGCGGGTTGCTGCCTGAAATGATCGACCGCTATCCGCATGAGTTTTCAGGCGGGCAGCGTCAGCGGATCTGCATCGCGCGGGCGCTGGCGCTCAATCCCAAGGTGGTGATCGCGGACGAGTCGGTGTCGGCGCTGGACGTGTCGATTCAGGCGCAGATCGTGAATCTGCTGCTGGATCTGCAGCGCGAGCTGGGTGTGTCGTTCCTGTTCATTTCGCACGATATGGCGGTGGTGGAGCGGGTGAGCCACCGCGTGGCCGTGATGTATCTGGGGCAGATCGTGGAGATCGGGCCGCGCCGGGCGATCTTTGAAAATCCGCAGCATCCTTATACGAAGAAGCTGATGGCGGCGGTGCCGATCGCGGATCCGCAGCGGCGGCATCGGGAGCGGTCGCTGCTGGTGGATGAGATTCCCAGCCCGATGCGCCGGGTGGGGGATGAGCCGCTGGTTGAGCCGCTGGTTGCCGTGGGAGATGGGCATTTCGTGGCGCGGCATGCCATTGGGGTTTATTGAGGCGGTGTCGGCTGGTTTGCTTGGTTGACTGGCTTTGATGTTGTTTGCTGTGTTTGCTGTATTTGCTGGCGGTGCTGTCGATGCTGGCGGCGGTCGGGGTTCTTAGGCCGCGGCCGGCGCCGGGCCGGGTGCGAGCGCGGGGCCACGATTGCGGTCCGGAGCCTTCGCTCCGGACTTGCCTAGGCGGCCCCCCCCTGCATCATCCTTGTATGGTGTAGGTGCGCCCTCTGCAGTGGGGAGGGCGCTGGGGTATGGGACGTCGTCATCCATCAGCCGGTAGGCGCCGGACTGCCACAACGAGAGCATCCCACCCCGCCTCGTTGGCGCCCTTCGGCGCCTGCCTTCGGATTCCCTCGGGCGCATCGACGCCCCGAGCTCGCACCCGGCCCGTCACCAGCCGCTCCGTTAGTTGCTGGCGCTGGGTGGCGGGGCGAGTTGGGTTCTTGCGTTTTTGCCGCGGGTGGGGTGGGGCGGAAGATCTTGCGGGGCCGCCAAAATCGGCCGCGCGGGCGGCCTTCTTTGGCGTTTGGGTGTCTTGCGTCGTGGTGATGACGCTGCGCGCTGGTGACGCGGTGCTTGTTGATAGACGCTTGCGCCGCCAGGTCTCTGACACCCTTACGAAATGCGCGTGATAGTGCAGCCGGCCTTCCCGGGTGTCTGACACCCATCCAAGCGCGGGTGTTCAAACACCCCGCCATCCATCAGCGCTTTTCCAGCGCCAACCTCAACCCAAATGCAATAAACACCGCCCCGGTCACACGGTCCAGGCCGCGGGTGACTGCGGGCCGGGAAAGCCAGCGGGCCAGGGGGCGGGTGGCAGCGACCAGAAGGACGAACCAGGCAGTAGCGCCCCGCAGCGGGCGGTTATCATGGCGGCCTTCCCGCAATTCGCTTTTGAACGGACCTACGCCATGGCCCTGCGCGCCACCATCTACAAGGCCGACCTGAACGTCGCCGATACCGATCGCCATTATTACGGCAGTCACGGGCTTACCGTGGCGCGTCATCCCTCGGAAACGGACGAGCGGATGATGGTGCGGCTGGCGGCGTTTGCGTTGCATGCGCAGGAGGAGCTGTCGTTCACGAAGGGGCTGAGCGATACCGATGAGCCGGACCTGTGGGTGAAGGACCTGACGGGCGAGATCAAGCTGTGGATCGAAGTGGGCCAGCCTGAAGAGCGCCGCATCCTGCGTGCCTGTGGCCGGGCCGACGAGGTGATCGTGTACTGCTATGGCGGTTCGGCCAGCAAGATCTGGTGGGACGGCGTGCGCAACAAGCTGGAACGCACGCGCAACCTGAAGGTGATCAACCTGCCGGCCGAGCAGAGCCGGGCGCTGGGCCAATTGGCCGAACGCACGATGCAGCTGAACGCCAATATCTCGGACGGCGTGGTGTATTTTTCGGCGGCCAAGGGCGAAGTCACCCTCGAACCCGAGGTGTGGCGCTGAAATAAGGGCCGGGGCTTGCGTTTCGGAACAGGGCGGGCTTAATATGACGATCATCATATTTTTGGCGCCCCGATCATGTCTGCCTCCCGCAAGGAACAATCCCACGAACGCATCGTCGATGCGGCGGCGCGCGCGATCCGCCGCGCTGGGTATTCCGGGGTAGGCGTCGCGGACGTCATGAAGGAAGCCGGCCTGACGCACGGCGGCTTCTACGCGCATTTCCCTTCGCGCGACGCGCTGCTGGCGGCGGCGATGGAGCGTGCCGGCCAGGATGGCGCGGCGCGCCTGTCCCAGAACATGGCGCGCCGCCGCGCCGAAGGCGCCAGCCCGTTGCGCGCCTGGGTTGAAGCCTATCTCAGCGACGCGCACCTGGCCGGCTGCGAGCGGGGTTGCCCCGTGGCGGCGTTGGCCTCGGAAATTCCCCGCCAGTCGGACGACGTGCGCGAGGTGGCGGCCAGCCGGGTGCAGCGGCTGATGGAAGCCGTGCAGCAGGTGCTGCCCGCCGAGGCCGGCGAACACGCGGCTGCGGCGGTGCTCAGCACCCTGGTCGGCGCGTTGCAACTGGCGCGGGCGTTGGGGGACAACCCGCGCGGGCGCGCGGTGCTGGCCTCTGCCCGCCAGGCGGTGCTGGACCAGTACGACCACGAGGCTGCCGCAACGTCTCACTGATTCGATTTCCCCGGCCGCACTGCGCGGCCGTTTTGCTGCCCATAAATATGATGCTCATCATATTGTGATTTACCGAAGTCCCTACATTCACATCAACGCCTCCTCAGGAATGCGCATCATGGAACTGAAAAACGCCGTTGTTTTCATCACGGGCGCCAATCGCGGCCTCGGTCTGACTTTTGCCCGCGAGGCGCTGGCCCGGGGCGCCCGCAAGGTCTACGCCGCCGCGCGCGATCCGTCGGCCATCACGCTGGAGGGCGTGGTGCCGGTCAAGCTGGACGTGACGCGCGCCGAAGACGTGGCCGCCGCCGCCGAACTGGCGGGCGACATGACGCTGGTGATCAACAACGCAGGCATTGCGGACTTCGGCGGTTTTCTCGCGCCGGGCAGCGTGGAGTCGGCGCGCCGGCATCTGGACGTCAACCTCTTCGGCCCGCTACTGGTGTCGCAGGCCTTCGCGCCGGTGCTGGCCGCCAACGGCGGCGGGGCGATCCTGAATGTCCTGTCGATCGCCAGCTGGGTAAACAGGCCGATGCTGGGCGTGTACGCGATGAGCAAATCCGCCGCGTGGGCGCTGACGAACGGGCTGCGCCAGGAGCTGCAGGCTCAGAACACGCAGGTGCTGGGCCTGCACATGGGCTTCGTGGACACCGATCTGACCAAAGACATCGATGCGCCCAAGTCCTCGCCGCAGGCCATCGTGGCCCAGGCGCTGGACGCGCTGGAGGCGGGCGAGCGCGAAGTGCTGGCCGACGAGCTGACGCGCCAGGTCAAGCAGGGCCTGACCGCCAACCCCGCCGTCTATCTGTAAGCGGGGACCGGACAGCCATGCGTACCCCCACAACTTCCGCTGGCGCCAGGGCTGCGGCGGTCAGCCTGACCGCAACCGGCGTCGCCCCGTCCCGTCCCGACGCGCCACAGACCTCGCCCTGGCCCGTCTTCTGGATCGCCAGCATCGCAGTCTTTCTGGTGTCGCTGGACAGCACCATGCTGTATGCGGCGTTCGGCGCGCTGCGCGAAGGGTTTCCGACGGCCTCGGCCGCGGACATGTCCTGGGTCCTGAACGCCTATACGGTGGTCTTTGCCGCCATGCTGATCCCCTCGGGCGGACTGGCCGACACGCATGGCCGCAAGCGCATGTTCATGGGCGGGGTGCTGCTGTTTCTGGCGGCGTCGGCGGCCTGTGGGCTTGCCGCCACGGAACAGTGGCTCATTGCCGCGCGCGTGCTGCAGGCGGTCGGCGCGGCGCTTTTGACGCCGGCATCGCTGTCGATCGTGCTGGCGGCCTTTCCGGCGTCGCAGCGGTCCGTGGCGGTGAGCCTGTGGGGCGCGGTGGGCGGACTGGCGGCGGCCGTCGGACCGAGCCTGGGCGCTTTTGTGGTGGACGTGGCCGGCTGGCCCTGGGCGTTCTACATCAACCTGCCGTTGGGCGCGGTGTCGCTGTGGTTCGGCGCGGGCCTGCTCAAGGAATCGGTCAAGCCCGACGCGCGGCGGCGCGTGGATGGGGTGGGCATGGCGTTGCTGATGGTGGGCGTGGGCGCGGTGGCCCTGGCCATCGTGCAGTCGGAGTCGCCAACGTGGCAGCGCGGCGAACTGGCGGTTGCGGCCGCCGTGGGCGTGATGGCGCTGATCGCGTTCGTGGTCTGGGCGCGCGTGACGCCGCACCCGCTTGTCGATCTGGCGCTCTTCAAGCATCGGACGTATCGCTACGTGAACCTGGCGACGCTCAGCTTCGGCATCGCCTTTGCCATGATGTTCTTTGCGTTCTTCTTCTACATGACGGGCGTCTGGCACTACAGCCTGCCGCGCGCGGGGCTGGCGGTCACGCCCGGCCCGCTGCTGGTGATGCCGACGGCGATCATCACCGGCCGGCTGGCGGCGCGGATGGGGCATCGGCCCTTCCTCGTGGGCGGCGCGCTGGTGTATGCGGCCAGCGGGTTGTGGTTCCTTCTGGTGCCGGGCGCGGAACCGGCCTATATGCGCGAATGGTTGCCCGGACTGCTGCTGAGCGGCATCGGGGTGGGCATGGTGCTGCCGTCGCTGTCCGGCGCGGCGGTGAACCGGCTGCCGGCGCAGCATTACGCGGTGGGCAGCGCGGTCAACCAGGCGACGCGCCAGATCGGCGGCGTGCTGGGTGTGGCGGTCACCGTGGTGCTGCTGGGGCATGGCGCCGCCAGCCATGCGGATTTCTCGCCCATCTACCTTGCGCATGTGGGATTGGCCCTGCTTACCGCCTTGCTGTCCCTGCCGGTGGACACGCGGCCAAAAACCGCTTGAGCGGGCAGCGGGCAGCGGGACGACGCCACGCCGGCAGTGCGGAACTCGGCAAACGGTCACTCGGAGATCAACCCGCCGAAATGATGCAATTTTGGTGCGGAACGTGACAGAATGTCAGCCACCACGCGCTGGCCGGCTGTACCGGTGAATTCCGTATTGATCAGGTTTCGAAATGCCCGCTTCCGGAGATGCGTCCCCCATCCCCCCGTCTGGCCCCGACGCGGCCGGCGCGCCACGCGAACCGGACGGTCCGCTGGACAGGTTGGCGCGGCTGGCCCAGCGCACGATTGGCGTGGACATGGCCGTCATCGCGTGCACCGACGCCGATGGCGCGTGGCGGGCGGTGGCCGGCGCCGCGCCGGGGCCCGCGCCATTTCCCTGGTCCCTCGACCATCCGGTGCGCGCCGCCGATGGCCGCCTGCTCGGCACGCTGCGCCTGCTGCACAACCAGACGCGCCGCCTGTCGCCCGACGATCAGCAAACCTTGCAGGATCTGGCGGGCCTTGCAGCCACGGCCATTGAAAAGCGCCATGCGCTGGCCTGCGAGCGTGCCGACGAAGATACCTGGCGCGACGAAGCCCGCAAGCTGTCGCTGGCCATCGCCGGCAGCGGCACTGGCGTATGGGACCGCAACGTGTTGACCGGCGAGATCACCTATTCGCCGGGCTGGAAGGCCTTGCTCGGTTACAGCGAAGCCGAGCTCACGACGCGCATCGAAGACGCCTACACCCGCCTGCATCCGGACGACCTGGACTATGTTCGGGCCGCCATGCAGGCGCACTTCGATGGCAAGACCGAGAGCTACGAAGTCGAGCACCGCATCCGCTGCAAGGACGGCAGTTACAAGTGGATCTGCAGCCGCGGCAAGGTGGTCAGCCGCGACGAAACGGGCCGCGCGCTGCGCATGATGGGCACGACCACGGACATCAGCACCCTGCGCGCCATGTCCGAAAGGCTCAAGCGCACCGCCGATCTCGTCGTCAACCTGACCGACGCCGTGCCCGGGCTGGTGTTTCAATGCCGGCCGGTGCCGGAGGGCGGTTCGTGGTTCTCGTATGTCAGCGCGGGCATCTGGGACATGTTCGAGCTCACCGCCGACGACGTGCGCGCCAACACCACTGCCATCGAACAGCGCATCCATCCCGACGACCTGCCGGCCTACCGCGCGTCGCTGCAGGCTGCGGCCGCGGCGCAGATGCCCTGGCATCTGGAATTCCGCGTGTGCCTGCCGCTTCAGGGCGTGCGCTGGCGGCAGGGCGATGCCAGCCCGCGCCGCGACGCCGACAACGGCGTGGTCTGGCACGGCTTTGTCACCGACATCACCGACCGCAAGCGGGCGGAACTGGAATTGCGCGAACTGGCCGCGACCGACGCGCTGACCACCTTGCCCAACCGCCGCCACTTCATGTCGCGCATCGCCGCGGAGCTGACGCGGATAAAGGGGCAGGGCGGTCAGGGGGCGGCCGTGCTGATGTGCGACCTGGACCACTTCAAGCACATCAACGACACCTGGGGCCACGCCATCGGCGATGGTGTGTTGCAGCATTTTGCGAACATGCTGCGCGCCCAATTGCGCGAAATCGACCTGGTGGGCCGCATCGGGGGCGAGGAGTTCGCGGTCGTCCTTCCGGACACCGACTTCGAACGCGCGCACGTGTTTGCCCGCAACGTGCAGCGGCGGATCGCCGACACGCCGTATTCCACGGGCGGGTGCCCCATCCCGCTGACGGTCAGCATTGGGATTTCCGCGCTGCACAACAACGACGACGATGCGGGGCTGGCGCTCAGCCGCAGCGATCGCGCGTTGTATTACGCCAAGCAGCGGGGACGGAATCGGATCGAGTCGGTGTTTTCCCGATAGAACAACCGCCGGGACCATTTGTTCCATTGACCGTACATTAGGACACCCCTAGAGTTCCCGTCATGGGAACCTCATTGCCACTTCCGAAATACCACCAGATCTATCTCGTCCTGCGCGAACAACTGCAGGAGGGGCGGTTCGACCAAGACGGCGTGCCCGGCGAGCATGCGCTGGCGGACCAGTTCGACGTCGCGCGCATCACGATTCGCAAGGCGATGGAAATGCTGGTTGCCGACGGCCTGGTGTCGCGCCGCCCCGGCCTGGGCACGTGGCCCCTGCGCGGCGCAGCCGCCGCGCACAGTGCGCCGGCGCCCGATTCGCAGCAGAAGGCGCACCTGACCGGCCTGCTGGAAAACATCGTCAACATGGGCTTGCGCACGTCGGTGCAGGTGCTGGACAGCACGCTCGTCTATGCGCCGCCGTCCGTGGCCGACGCCTTGCATATCCCGCCCGGCACCCCCGTGCACAAAAGCCTGCGCGTGCGCAGCACCGATGCCGGGCCGCTCTCGCATATCACCACCTACGTGCCGCAGTCCGTGGCCGATTTCACGCGCGAAGACCTGGAACGCGAACCCCTCCTGATGCTGCTGGAAGCCGCGGGGGTGGAATTCGGCGGCGCCACGCAGACGATTTCCGCGCGCCTGGCCGATGCGCAGGTCGCGCGGCTGCTGGACGTTGCGGTCGGTTCGGCGTTGCTGGCCGTCACGCGTCTGGTGCGCGACGTGGGCGACCGGCCGGTGCAATTGCTGCAGGGCCTGTACCGGCCCGACCGCTACCAATATCAGTTGCAGCTATCGCGCGTCGGCAGCATCGACGCCAAGGTCTGGGTCAGCGAAGAGCTGTCGGCCCAATTTCATTGAACCCCTCGGAGATCCGCCCATGAATTCGCGCCGCACTTTCCTCTATCAATCCGCCGCCGCGGCGGCCCTCGTGTCCGCCCCGTGGGTGGCCCGGTCGCAGGGCGCCGCGCCCATCAAGGTCGGCGTGCTGCACCCGGTGACGGGCGCGCTGGCGTATTCCGGCCAGCAATGCCGCCTGGGCGCGCTGCTGGCCATCGAGGACATCAACAAGGCGGGCGGCATCAAGTCGCTGGGCGGCGCGCCGCTGCAAGCGGTGCTGGGCGATGCGCAGTCGCGTCCCGAGGCGGGATCGGCCGAAGTCGAGAAGATGAACGAGGCGGGGGTGTCGGCGATCGTGGGCGCGTATGCCTCGGCGATCTGCCTGGCCACGACCCAGACGGCCGCCAAGTACAACCTGCCGCATGTCGTGGACGTGGGCGTGGCCGACCAGATCGTCGAGCGTGGCCTGAAGAACACCTTCCGTTTTGGGCCGGGCTACCGTGCCTGTAGCGAACGCGCCATCCTGGACCTGGCCGCGCTGAACGACGCCGCCGGCAAGCCGGCCAAGACCGTGATGATCGTGCACGAGGACTCGCTGTTCGGCACGGGCACCGCCGCGCTCCTGTCCAAGTCGCTGCCGGAACACGGCTTCGAGGTCAAGGAAGTCGTCAAGCACCCGAACCCGACGCGCGACTTCAACAACATCGTGCTGCGCATGCGGTCCGTGAATCCCGACATCGTGATCCCGGCCAACTACTACAACGAATACGCCTTGCTGCTGCGCGCCATGAAGCAGCAGAAGGTGCAGCCCAAGGCCATCTACTCGGTGCTGGGCGGCGCAGCCTCCAGCTACAAGTTCCTGAAGGAATTTCCGGACATCGCCAACGGCATCATCGACTGCAATCACTGGTTCAACCCGAAGGATGCGCGCGTCGCGCCGCTGAAGGCCCGCGTGGAAGAGAAAGGCGCGTACTTCAGCTACGAGGTCTTCATGACCTACACCGCGATGTTGCTGCTGGCCGATGCGCTGGAGCGCGCCAAGTCCGCCGACCGCGCCGCGATCATCGAGGCGCTGGCGTCCAGCACCTTCCAGGACAACCTGATGCCCTATGGCCCGACCAAGTTCGTCAATGGCCAGAACACCGGGGCGCAGCCGCTGCTTACGCAGGTGATCGGCGGCGACATCAAGGTGATCTTCCCGGCCGAATACCGCCAGGCCGATGCCGTGTTCCCGCTGAAGGCCTGACAAGACCCATGCTCGATCCCGCCATCCTCTTTTCCTCGGTGCTGAACGGCCTGACGACGGGCGCGGTGTACGCGCTCATCGCCCTGGGCCTGACCCTGATCTACGGGGTGCTGCACATCATCAACTTTGCCCACGGCGCGGCGCTCATGGTGGCGCTGTACGCCGTGTACCTGCTCAAGGACCGGCTGGGCATCGATCCCTATGCCGCCTTGCCGCTGGTGGTGCCCGGCATGTTCGTGCTGGGCTACGCCTTGCAGCGCGTCGTCATCAACCGCGCCAGCCACGGCAAGGACGAGAACATCCTGCTCGTGACGCTGGGCCTGGCGATCGTGCTGGAGAACCTGGCGCTGGTCTGGTTCAAGTCCGACACGCGCAGCATCGACACCGCGTACACGCTGTCCACGGTCGAGATCGGCCCGGCGATGATCGCGCTGCCCAAGGTCATCGCCTTCTGCGGCGCGCTGGCGGTGGCGGCGGTGCTGTTCTGGATCATCCGCAGCACCGACCTGGGCCGCGCCATCCGCGCCGTCGCCCGCGAAAAGCAGGGCGCCAAGCTGATGGGCATCGACGTGGAAAAGGTCTACGCGGTGTCGTTCGGCATCGGCATGGCCTGCCTGGGCGCGGCGGCGTGCTTTCTGCTGCCGGCCTACTACGTCAATCCGCAGGTGGGCAGCGGCTTCGTGCTGGTCGCCTTCACCATCGTGGTGCTGGGCGGCATGGGCAGTTTCGTGGGGGCGCTGGTGGGCGGACTGCTCATTGGCGTGGTGGAGTCCATCGGCGGCCTGTTCCTGGGCGACTCGCTGGGACAGATGGGCATCTTCGCGATCTTCATCGCGGTGCTGCTGTTTCGCCCGCAGGGGCTGTTCGGGGCGAGGGGCTGAGCATGAAACGGGATCTTTTCGCTATCGCGCTATTCGGGGTGGTGCTCGTGGCCGTGGCCGCGCTGGCCCAGTCGGGCGTGCTGCTGACGTTCGTGATGATGTCGCTCTACGCGGCGCTGCTGTCGCAGGCCTGGAACATCCTGGGTGGGTACGGCGGCCAGCTGTCGTTCGGGCATGCGCTCTTTTTCGGCGTGGGCGCGTACGCGCAGGCGCTGGGCCAGTTGAACCTGGGCCTGAACCCGTGGCTGGTGCTGCCCATGGCAATTGCGCTGGGCGCGCTGGTCGGCGTGGCGGTGGGCGGGCTGACGTTCCGCTACGGGCTCAAGGGTTCGTACTTTGCGCTGGTGACGCTGGCATTTGCTGAAGTATTCCGCATCCTGGCGCTCTCGGCCTCGTTTACCGGCGGCGGCGTCGGGCTCATGGTGCCGCTGCAGGAAGGCGTGGCCAACATGCAGTTCGGCTCGCGCCGCGGCTACATCTACCTGCTGCTTGCATTCGTGCTGCTGGCGCTGCTGGTGACCGCGTGGCTGCGTCATTCCCGCTTCGGCGCCTACCTGCAGGCCGTGCGCGACAACGAGGACGCGGCGCGCGCCATCGGCGTGAATCCGCTGCGCGTCAAGCTGGGTGGCATCGCCCTGTCGGCCGCCTTCATGAGCGTGGCCGGCGCCTTTTACGTGCAGGTCTTCCAGTACATCGACCCGGGCATCGCCTTTGGCTCGGCCGTGTCGGTGGAGGCCCTGGTGGGCGCCATCGTGGGCGGCATGGGCACCCTGTGGGGGCCGCTGCTGGGGGCGGTGACGCTGCATGCGCTGGCCGACCTGACCCGCAACCTCTTCGGCGAGCTGCCGGGCATCAGCATGGTGATCTACGGCGCGGTGCTGATTCTGATCGTGATGTTCATGCCGCGCGGCATCACCGGCGGCGGGCAGTCGCTTGGCCGCCTGTTTGGAATGAAGGAGCGCGCCCGTGTCTGACATCCTGCTTCAAGCGCGCAATTTGTCCATCACGTTTGGCGGCCTGAAGGCCGTGCAGGACGTGAGCCTGGATGTGCGGGAAGGCTCGCTGACCGCGCTGGTCGGACCCAACGGCGCCGGCAAGACCACGCTATTTGGCCTGCTGTCGGGTTTTCTGAAGCCCGGGTCGGGCTCGGTGCACTTCGCCGGCCAGGACATCACGGGCCAGGCGCCGCACGAATCCGCGCGGCTCGGCCTGACCCGCACTTTCCAGATCGTGCAGCCATTCGGCGCGCAGACCGTGCGCCAGAACATCGCCGTGGGCGCGCATCTGCGCCTGGCGGACCGCGATGAGGCGCTTGCCTCGGCCGAGGCCGTGGCCGCGCGCGTCAACCTGCAGGCCTCGCTGGACAAGCCGGCGGCGGACCTGACGGTGGCCGGACGCAAGCGCCTGGAACTGGCGCGCGCGCTGGCCACGCGGCCGCGCCTCTTGCTGCTGGACGAGGTGCTGGCGGGCCTGAACCCCAGTGAGATCGACGAGATGATTCCGGTGGTGAAAAAGCTGGTGGACGATGGTGTCACCGTGCTGATGATCGAACACGTGATGCGGGCGGTGATGAGCCTGGCCGAGCATGTGTGGGTGCTGGCGCAGGGACGCCTGATCGCCTCGGGCACGCCCGGCGAGGTCACGCGCGACCCCAAGGTCGTGGAGGCCTATCTGGGCCACGGCGCGGCGGCGCGGCTTGCCGCGCAGGGAGCGCCGGCATGAGCGCGCTGCTGGAGGTCAAAGGCTTGCGGGCGGGCTACGGGCGCATGGAAGTGCTGCGCGGCGTGGACCTGGATGTGGGCGCGGGCGAGATCGTGGTGCTGCTCGGCAGCAACGGCGCGGGCAAATCCACCCTGAACAACACGGTGTGCGGCCTGTGCCGGCCGTGGGGCGGCACGGTGCGCTTCGAAGGCCAGGACCTGACCGGCCGCCACTACCGTCAGGTGGTGCAGGCAGGCCTGATCCAGGTGCCCGAGGGCCGCCGCGTGTTCCCGAACCTGAGCGTGAGCGAGAACCTGGAACTGGGCTCGTTCACCCGGGCGCGCGAACGCCGCGCGCAAAACCTGGACAAGGTGCTGGACATTTTTCCGCGGCTGCGCGAACGCCTGGATCAACTGGCGGGCACGATGTCGGGCGGGGAACAGCAGATGCTGGCCATCGGCCGCGGCCTCATGGCCGAGCCGCGCCTCTTGATCCTGGACGAACCCTCCCTTGGCCTGTCGCCGTTGATGGTCGAGGAACTGTTCGGCCTCATCAAGCGGTTGCATGGCGACGGACTGGCTATTTTGCTGGTCGAGCAGAACGTGGGCCAGTCCCTCGAAACCGGGCAGCGGGCCTATGTGCTGGAAAACGGCGCCGTGCGCTACAGCGGCAGCTGTCCCGACCTTTTGGCCAGCGACGACGTGCGCCGCGCCTATCTGGGGATGTAATCATGGCCCAGCCTCAAACCCTGGCCCAGAAGCTGATCGCCGCCGCCTGCGGGCGTGAGACGGTGGCCGAGGGCGAAATCGTGACCTGTGCAGTCGACCTGGCGATGTTCCACGATTCCAGCGGCCCCCGGCGCCTGCAGCCCATGCTGCAAGAGCTGGGCGCCACGTTGTGGGACCCGTCCCGCATCGTGCTGGTCATCGACCACTACGTGCCGGAATCGGACGACGAATCGCGCCGCATCGTGCGCATCGCGCGCGACTGGGCCGCGGAGCAGCAACTGCCCAACGTGTATGACTCGGTCGGCATCTGTCATGTAGTCGTGCCGCAGCACGGCCACATCCGCCCCGGCATGTTCTGCGTGGGCGGCGATTCCCATTCGCCGACCGGCGGCGCGTTTGGCGCGTATATGTTCGGCATCGGCAGCACCGAAATGCTGGGCGTGGCGGTCACCGGCCAGATCTGGGTCAAGGTGCCCAAGACGCTGATGATGCACTGGCGCGGGCAACTGGCGGCCGGCGTCACCGCCAAGGACATGATGCTGCACATGATCGGCCGCTACGGCATGAACGGCGGGCGCTACCAGGCGGTGGAATTCTGCGGCGAGGCAGTGCGCGCGCTGTCCATGCAAGAGCGCATGACGCTGTCGAACATGAGCGCCGAGCTGGGCTCGCAGGTGGGCCTGATCGCCCCGGACGAGACCACCGCGGCCTATCTGCGCGAGGCGGGCGTGACGGCGGACCTGGACCTGGCGCGCTGGCAGAGCGACCCGCAGGCCGACGCCGAATGGCACGAGTTCGATGCCGCGGCGCTGGCCCCGCAGGTCGCCGCGCCGCACAGCCCGGCCAACGCGCGCGGCGTGGACGAATACAACGACGTGCCGGTTCAGGTGGCGTATATCGGCGCCTGCACCGGCGCCAAGCTGGATGACCTGCGCGCCGCGGCCAGCGTGCTGCGCGGCCGCCGGCTGGCGGACGGCATGCAGCTGATGGTTGCGCCGGCCAGCCGGGTGGATCAGGAACAGGCCGACCGTGAGGGCGTCATGCAGGTGCTGCGTGACGCCGGGGCTCAGGTGCTGGCCACGTCCTGCGGCGCCTGTGCGGGCTATGGCGGGTCCATTCCGGACGGCGCCAGCGTCATTTCCACCACGGCGCGCAATTTCAAGGGGCGCATGGGCTCGGAGACCGCGCAGGTCTACCTGGCTTCGCCCTACACGGTCGCGGCGTCGGCCGTGGCGGGCCGCGTGGCCGATCCCCGGGAGTTCCTGGCATGAACGCAGACACCACGACGCACCGCGTCTGGCGCGTGGGCGCGGACATCGACACCGATGCGCTGGCGCCGGGCGCCTACATGAAATTCGGCATCGACGAGATCGCGCGCCACTGCCTGCAGCGGGTCCGGCCCGACTTTGCCGGCCAGGTCCAGCCCGGCGACGTGCTGGTGGCCGGCCCCAACTTCGGCATCGGTTCGTCGCGCGAGCAGGCGGCCGCGGCGCTTGTGCGCCTGGGCGTGGCCGCCGTGATCGCGCCGTCCTTCAACGGCCTGTATTTCCGCAACGCATTCAACGTGGGGCTGCTGCTCCTGACGTGCAGCCAGGCCGACACCCTTGCCGAGGGCGAAGGCATCACGTTCGACCCGGCCGCCGGCCGCATCGGCCGTCCCGGCGGCACGCCCGCCGAACTGCACTGCGAGCCCGTGCCCGGCTTCCTGCTTGACATGGTGCAGGCCGGCGGACTGCTGAATCTGCTGAAACAGCGTCAAACCTCTTAGGAACAACATCATGCTTGACCCCGTTACCCTGGCGGTCCTGAAGGGCCGCCTGGAACAGATCGCCGACGAAATGGACGCGACGCTGTATCGCAGCGCGTTCAATCCCATCATCGCCGAGGCCCATGACGCCTGCCACGGCATGTACGACGCCGCCACCGGCGCCACGCTGATCCAGGGCAAGTCGGGCCTGCCCGTCTTCGTGGGCGCGATGGCGTTCGCGGTGAAGGCGGCGGCCAAGGCTGCGGCCGGCCGTGGCGGCATGGTGGATGGCGACGTGTGGCTGTTCAACGATCCGTACGAAGGCGGCACGCACGCCAACGATTTCAAGCTGGTCAAGCCTGTGTTTCGCGGCGGCAAGCTGTTCTGCTTCCTGGCGTCGGCGGCCCACTGGCATGACGTGGGCGGCGCGGTGCCCGGCAACTACAACCCGGCCGCCACCGAATGCTGGCAGGAAGCGGTGCAGATCCCGCCCGTGCGCATCGTGCGCGCCGGCGTGCTGGACCAGGACGTGCTGGCCATCCTGAAGGCCAACACGCGCCTGCCCGACAGCCTGTGGGGCGACCTGAACGGCCAGCTCGCGGCGCTGGAACTGGGCGCGCGCCGGCTGGACGGTCTGCTGGACGAATACGGCGACGCCACGGTGCTGGAGTCCCTGGACACCCTGCGCGAACGGGCGCGCCGCCTGATGCGCGATCACATCGCCCGGCTGCCGGATGGCGAGTACGCCTTTGAAGACATGCTGGACAACGACGGCGTGCGCGACGCGCCGCTGCGCATCGCGCTCAAGCTCACCATCGCCGGTGACCGCCTGGGGCTGGACTTCACCGGCACATCGCCGGCCTGCGCGGGTCCGGTCAACATCTCGCGCGCCACCGCCATCGCGGCCTGCTACGTGGCGCTAAAGCACCTGTTCCCGGATGTCCCCGCCAATGCAGGGGTGCTGGATGCGGTGGAGGTGACGCTGCCGGACGGCCTGGTGATCTCGGCCGACCGTCCGCGTCCGGTGGGCGGCTACACCGAAACCATCCTGCGCATGATCGACGTGATCTTCTGCGCGATGGCCCAGGCCGCGCCGGACCGCGCGATGGCGCAGGCCTACGGCACCATCAACGCGCTGTCGATCGCCGGCTACCGCAGCGACGCCGCCCGCAAGGGCCAGCGCTGGGTGATGTTCAGCTTCTTTGGCGGTGGCCACGGCGGGCATTCGGACGGCGACGGCCTGAGCCACGGCAATGCGCCGATCTCCACCGCCACCATTCCGCCGCTGGAAATTCTGGAAGCGGCGTATCCGGTGCGCTTCACGCAATGGGCGCTGCGTCCGGATTCGGCGGGCGATGGCGCGCATCGCGGCGGCCTGGGCGCCATCTATGAAATCGAATTGCTGGAAGACAGCGCCGAGGCGTTCATCTTCGGCGAACGCGGCCGCAGCGCGCCCAAGGGCATCGCGGGAGGCGGCCAGGCCGCGCTAAATGTTTTTCGCTATCAGCAGGACGGCCAGTGGCTGTCCCCGCCCATGAGTTCCAAGATGCTAGGCATCCGGCTGCAACGCGGCGACCGCGTGCGCCTGGAAACCCCGGGCGGAGGCGGCTATGGCGATCCCGCGCGGCGTGACCCCGCGGCGCGCGAGCACGACCGCAAGATGGGCTATGTGGGTGACATTCAGAAGGAGCAGTCGGCATGAGCGCGGCGCAAGGTTTGGTGGTGGGCGTGGACGTGGGCGGCACGTTCACGGATCTGTTCGTGCTGGACGAGGCGGGCGGCAGCGCCCGCGTGGTCAAGGTGCCGTCGACCCGCGGCGAGGAAGCGCGCGGCTTCATGAACGGCATTGCCCGCGTGGCTGACGGCGCGGGCGACATCGCGACGATCGTGCACGGCACCACCGTGGGCACCAACGCACTGCTGGAGCGCAAGGTCGCGCGCACCGGCATCATCACGACCGAGGGCTTTCGCGACGTGCTGGAAATGCGCCGCCGCGACCGGCCGCAGACCTGGGGCCTGCGCGGCAACTATGAACCCGTGGTGCCGCGCGATCTGCGCCTGGAAGTGCGCGAGCGCGTGCTGGCCGATGGCGCGCTGCACACGCCCGTGGACCTGGACCAGGTCGAGGCCGCGGCGCGCACGCTGCTGGCGCAAGGCTGCGAGGCGGTCTGCGTGTTCTTCGTGAACGCCTACGCCAATCCCGTCAACGAGGCCCAGGCCGCCGCGCGCGTGCGGTCCATCTGGCCCAACGGCAACGTCACCGCCGCCACCGAGGTGCTGCCCGAGATCCGCGAGTTCGAGCGGTGCTCGACGGCGGTGCTGAATGCCGCGCTGCAGCCCGTGGTGGGCAGCTACCTGACGCGGCTGGAGTCCGATCTGCAGCAGCACGGCTTCCAGGGCGAACTGCTGGTGGTGCAGAGCAATGGCGGCGTGATGTCGCGCCAGACGGCTTGCGACGTGCCCGTGCGCACCGCCTTGTCGGGGCCGGCGGCCGGCGTGATCGCTTGCGCGGCCATTGCCCGCGCCGCGGGCTTTCCCAATGTGGTCACGGGCGACATGGGCGGCACCTCGTTCGACGTGTCGCTGGTGGCCGAGGGCGAGGCCTCGCTGTCGGCGCAGACCGCCATCGACTTCGGCATGGTCGTGCGCGCGCCGATGATCCAGATCGAAACCATCGGCGCGGGCGGCGGCTCGATCGCCAGCGTCGACGCCGGCGGGCTGCTGCAAGTCGGCCCTGAATCCGCGGGCAGCATCCCCGGCCCGGCCTGCTATGGCCGCGGCAACACCCGGCCCACCGTCACGGACGCCAACGTGCTGCTCGGCCGCATCGCCGCGCACCGCCCGTTGGGCGGCGGTCTTCTGGCCAAGATGGACGTCGACCTGGCGCGCGCCGCCATCGAGGAACACGTGGCGCGTCCGCTGGGCCTGGACGTTCACGCGGCCGCGGAAGCCATCCTGACGGTCGCCAACGCCAAGATGGCTGGTGCGATCCGCGTCGTGTCGATCGAGCGCGGCCACGATCCGCGCAAGTTTGCCTACATGCCGTTTGGCGGCGGCGGCGCGCTGCACGTGTGCGCCATGATGAACGAGGTGGACGCCGCCCACGGCATCGTGCCGCGCTACCCCGGCGTGACGTCGGCGCTGGGCTGCGTCATGGCCGACATGCGCCATGACGGCGTGCAGACACTGAACGTGGCGCTGGATGCGCTGGACGCGGCCGACCTGCTGGCCCGAATCGACGGGCTGGCGGACGCCTGCCAGCAGCGCCTGGATTCGGCGGGCGTGTCGTTCGAGGGCATCCGCGAAAGCATCGAGCTGGACATGCTGTACGTGGGCCAGAGCCACACCGTGCGCGTCGAGGTGGGCCGCGCGGACCTTAGCCGCGAGGGCATTGCCGCCGCGTTCGACCGCGCCTACCAGGCCGCCTTTGGCCGCAGCCTCACCGGCATTGCGATCCGTATCCTGAACCTGCGCTACGCGCGGATCGGCCAGCGTCCCAAGTTCGATCTGGCCCTCTTGGCGCCCACCAGCACAGCCATGCCCGCGGCGCTGGGCACGCAGGCAGTCTTTCATGCCGGGCAATGGCACGATGCGGTGCGCTACGCGCGCCTGGACCTGCCGGTCGGCGCCGAGGTGGCGGGCCCCGCCATCCTGGAACAGCCCGACACCACCATCTGGATCGAGCCCGGCTTTGCGGGCCGGGTCGATTCCCTGGGCAATCTGCTGATCGCCCGGACTGCATCGTAGGAGCCCGTCATGCACGCCTTCGATCCCCGCACGACCGCGCTGGTCATCATCGATCTGCAGAACGACTTCCTGGCGCCGGGCGGCGCCTACGACCGCGGCGGCGCTGTCAGCCCGCAGGCCAGGGCCTTGCCCGCGCGGGTCGCGCCCGTGGCCCGCGCCCTCAAGGGGCAGGGCGGTTTCGTGGCCGCCAGCCAGTTCACGCTGTGGCCCGATGCGCATGGCGAACCCATGATCTCGCCGCATCTCAAGCAGCTGCGCCCGTTCCTGCGCCGTGGCGATTTCGTGGCCGGCTCATCCGGACAGGCTAATGTGGCCGAGCTGGACGGGCTGGTCGACGTATCGGTCTGGAAGGTCGCGTATTCCGCCTTCTTCAACACGCAGCTCGACTGGGTGCTGCGGCGCGCGGGCATCTCCAGCGTGGTGGTGGCCGGCATCGTCACCAATGGCGGGGTCGCCAGCACGGTGCGCGATGCCCACATGCGCGACTATCACGTGACGGTGCTGGCCGATGGCTGCGCCGCGCCGACACCCGCCATGCACGAGGCCGCGCTGGCGGACCTGCGCACGGTGGCCGAGGTGGTGTCGTGCCAGGACCTGCTGGACAGGCTGGCATCGTGAGCGCACCCGTCGTCAGAAGGGGCGAGGCGCCCGGTGCGGACGCCATGCACGTGCCGGTGGCGATCATCGGCGCGGGCGCCTGCGGCCTGACCGCGGCGCTGCGTCTGGCCAGCGCCGGCATCGAGACGGTGCTGATCGAACGCGATGCCGTGCCCAGCGGATCCACGGCGCTGTCTTCCGGGTTCATTCCCGCGGCCGGCTCCGCGGTGCAGCGCGCCGCAGGCATCGAGGACGACGCGCAGCGCTTTGCCGCCGACATCCAGGCCAAGGCCAACGGCACGGCCTCGCCAGCCCTGGTGGCCGCGTACACCGGCGCGGCCGCCGCCGCCATGGACGCATTGGCCGCGCACGGGTTGCGCTTCGAGGTGCTGGACGGCTTCCTGTATCCGGGACACACGGCGCGGCGCATGCACACGCTGTCCGAGCGCACCGGCGCGGCGCTGGTCGCCGCCCTGGAACGCGCCGCCACCGGGGCAGGCGCCTACCTGCTGACGCGCGCGCTGGCCCGCGAAATCTGGACGGACGACGAAGGCCGCGTGTCGGCGGTGGGCTGCGAACGCCCGGACGGCTCGGTCGACGTGATCGGCTGCGATGTCCTGATCCTGGCCTGCAACGGTTTTGGCGGCAACGCCGCGATGGTGGGCGAGTACCTGCCCGCCATGCGCGAGGCCGTCTACGGCGGCCATGCGGGCAACGACGGCAGCGCCATCCAGTGGGGCACGCAGCTGGGCGCGCGCCTGGCGGACCTGGGCGGCTACCAGGGCCACGGCTCCTGGGCCACGCCACAAGGCGCGCTAATTTCCTGGGCCGTGATGATGGACGGCGGCGTGCAGATCAACCGCGAGGGCCGGCGCTTTCACGACGAGACGCACGGCTATTCCGAGGCCGCGGTCCACGTGCTGGCGCAGCCGGACTCGGTCGCCTGGAACGTCTTCGACGACCGCACGCTTGCGCTGGCGCGCGGGTTTCCCGACTTCGTGCAGGCCGAGCAAGGCCAGGCGCTCAAGACGTGCGCCGGCGTGCCCGAGCTGGCCGCGCTGATCGGCTGCGATCCGCTCGTGCTGGGCCAGACGCTGGATGCGGTCCGCCCCGGCGCGCCGGATCCGCTGGGACGCCGCTTTGAACGGACCCTGCAGGCGCCGTACCACGCGGTCAAGGTGACCGGCGCACTCTTTCACACACAAGGCGGACTGGACATCGACGCGCAATGCCGCGTCCTGGACAACGCCGGCCAGGCGCTGCCCAACCTCTTGGCCGCGGGCGGCGCCGCCCGGGGCGTTTCAGGCAACGACGTGTCGGGCTATCTGTCCGGCAACGGCTTGCTCAGCGCGGTTGCCGGCGGCCATATCGCCGCGGCCACGGCGGCGGCGCTGCTCGGGCGCCGCCTGGATTAGGAACCCAAGATGCAAACACAGAACCTGAAAGCGCAATTGGCGGCCGGCACCGTGCTGGCTCCCGGCGTCTACGACGCCTTGTCGGCGCTGATCGCCGAGCAGGCGGGCTTTTCCGCGCTGTACCTGTCGGGCGCGTCCATCGCTTACTCGCGGCTGGGCCGCTCGGACATCGGCCTGACCACGTACACCGAGGTCGAGGACACGCTGGCCCGCATCGCCGAGCGCGTGTCGGCGGCCGTGATCGTGGATGCCGACACGGGATTCGGCAACGCGCTGAACACCCAGCGCACCGTGCGCGGCTTCGAGCGCGCGGGCGCGGCCATGATTCAGCTCGAAGACCAGACCTTTCCCAAGCGCTGCGGCCACCTGGACGGCAAGAGCGTGATTCCCGCTGCCGAGATGTGCGGCAAGCTGCGCGCCGCCGTGGACGCACGCGTCAATGCGTCGACGCTGATCCTGGCGCGCACCGACGCGCTGGCGTCCGAGGGCCTGGAGGCGGCGCTGGACCGCGCCGAATCCTATCTGGAGGCTGGAGCGGACGCGCTCTTCATCGAAGCGCTGCGCTCGCCGGAACAGATGCGCGCGGCCTGCGACCGCTTCGCGGCGCGCGTGCCGCTCTTGGCCAACATGGTGGAGGGCGGCAAGACGCCGGTGCAGGACGCCGGCGCGCTCGCCGCCGTGGGGTTTCGCATCGTGATCTTCCCGGGCGGCACCGCGCGCGCCGTCGCGCATACGCTGCAGGGCTACTACGGCAGCCTGCGCCAGCATGGCACGACGGGGCCGTGGAAGGACAGCATGCTGGATTTCGACGGGCTGAACGACGTCATCGGCACGCCGGAATTGCTGGCGCAGGGGCGTCGGTACGAAGGCTGAACGCCTGCGCGGGGGCCGCCGGTCAGCGGCTCAGGCTCAGCGCGGCGTGCGCTGGTGGGGCACGAGCGGCGGCACGGGCCGGCCCGCGATCAATTCCCAGAAGTCCGGCAGAAAGCACTCGGCCACCAGCAACGGCTGGCCTTGGCGCCAGAACACCGAACGGCGCGCCCAGATGCGGCCGGCCTGCAGCGCGCGGGCTTCGGGCGGCAGAACGTCCGAGGCAGTGGCATGGAACGGCACGGGCGACGCCAGACGGCGGCATGCGAACGGCGACCGGATGACCGTGCTGTCGTGATACAGCATGTCGGCCAGCGGCCGGGTCAACAGGCGCCGCATCCCTTGCCAGGCGCCGTGCGAGGCCGTCAGCGGCGTCAGGCTGCGCGCCGGCACGCTGTCCACGCCGTTCACCGACATCAGCACTTCGCGGATCCACACGGGCGCACCCGGCGCGATCTGCATCGCGCGCGCCTCGTCGGCCGGCGCGCCGTCGGCGTACTCGGCCAGCACCCGCAGGCGCACTTGCCCGACCTGGCGCAGGCCAGCGGTCAGCGCGCCGGGCCGGAACAGCCAGTGGCGTTGGGCGGGGGACAGAAGGGCCGGGGCTTGCGCCAGCCAGCCGGCGGCGAGAGGGGGGCGATGGGCTGCGGGTTTCGTCATGGCTGCGTATTATGCCAAGCCCCGCGGCAAGGCCGTCTGCGTCGCAATGCCGCAGGACCGGGGCAGGGCAGCCGGCCCGCATACAATACCGCCCATGGAAAAAGTACGTATCTCCAAGCTCATGTCCGAGCGCGGACTCTGTTCCCGCCGCGAGGCGGACAGCTATATCGAGCGCGGCTGGGTCCGCGTCGACGGCGTCGTCGTGTCCGAATTGGGCGCGCGCGCCTATCCCGACCAGGTCATCACGCTGGAACGCGCCGCGCACGCGCGCCAGACCTCCCGCGTGACCATCCTGATCAACAAGCCCGTGGGCTATGTGTCCGGCCAGGCCGAAAAAGGCTACACGCCCGCCGTGGCCCTGATCGATTCACGCTCGCGATTTGCCGGCGACCGCGCCCCGCAGCGTTTCGAACGCGCCCATCTGGACGGTCTGGCCGTCGCCGGCCGCCTGGACATCGATTCGCAAGGGCTGCTCGTCCTGACGCAGGACGGCCGCGTCGCCAAGCAACTGATTGGCGAAGACTCCACCATCGACAAGGAATATCTGGTCCGCGTTCAGGGCGAGCTCTCCGACAACGGGTTGGCCTTGCTGAACCACGGCCTGTCGCTGGACGGCAAGCCGCTCAAGCGCGCCCAGGTGCGCTGGCAGAATCACGATCAACTGCGTTTCGTGCTGCGCGAAGGCAAGAAACGCCAGATCCGCCGCATGTGCGAAATGGTGGGATTGAAAGTGATCGGCCTGAAACGCGTGCGCATCGGCCGCGTCGCGCTGGGTGATCTGCCGCTGGGCCAATGGCGCTACTTGCGCGACGACGAATCGTTTTGAGCCGGTGCTCGCCAGCCGGGTGCGCCCGTCTTTCTGCTAAGCCCGGTGTCAGACACCCTGGCGAAACACCTCTCGCAGCATTGGTCACCTCACCCGACAACACTTGTCGGCGGCCGAAGGATTTTTCAGTCTGTTTCGGCCTTAGCCGCGTTTCATGAAAGCAGGCGTATCCTTCGCTTGCCAGTGGCTGCCCAGCCGCTCCATCAGGAACTCGATGAAGATCCGGGTCTTGGCGGGCAGCAGGCGCGTCTCGGTGACGGCGTGGACCGGAAACGGGCCAAGCTGCCAGTCGGGCAACACGCGCTGCAACTGGCCGGACTGCTGTTCCGCCAACTGACCTCCCACCAGCACCGCAATGCCCGCGCCCAGCATGGCCAGGCGGCGGGCCATGGCGACGCCGTTGACGGAAAACCGGTTGCCCGGCGTGAACTCGATGTGCTGTTCGCCATTGGTGAGCGGCCAGCGCGTCACGCGGCCGGCGCCTTCCGCGCGGAACTCAATGCACTCGTGCCGGGTCAAGTCGCTGGGATGCTTCGGTTCGCCGTGCTTTTCCAGGTATTCGCGCGAGGCATACAGGTAGGCAGGCAGCATGCCCAGCAATCTTGCAATCTGGGTCGAGTCGGGCAGGTCGCCGATCTCGATCGACACGTCGCAGGTCTGGAACACGCGCGAAGCGTGGTCCGGGTTCGCGAGGTCCAGGAAAAACGTCACATCGGGATAGCGCCGGGAAAACTCCATGAACGATTCAGCCAGGAAGTCCGTGCCGAAGTCCGCGGGCATGTTCACCCGTAGCGGTCCGGCCGGCGTGTCCACCAGCTTCTGCAGTTCTTCATGGGCGATCTGCGCCTCGGCCACGATGCGCTGGCAGCGTTCGAAATACAGCCGCCCGGCGTCGGTCAGTTCCACCTTGCGCGTGGTGCGGCTCAGCAGCCGCAGCCCCACGGACCGCTCCAGTTCGGCCACCTGGCGAGACAAGGTCGACTTGGGAACGCCCAGCGTTGCCGCAGCGCGGCTAAAACTGTTTGTCTTGGCGACCTCGACGAAGAGTTCCATTCCCTGTAGGCGTTTCATGACGGAATTTTGTCACAGTGCGGATCGGACAATTGTCCCATAAATGGAATGATGTTTTCTCTTCATGCCCCTTTGTTTCTAAAGCGGGATAACTCAGAATGCGAGTTCTGCAATGCAGCAATGCGATAAACGTCCAGCCTTGCGTGTTCCACGCGAATCCACCCAGGTCGAACGCCGCGGACCGCGCCAAGACGGTCTGACGGGCTGATGTTCTTCGCAGAATCGCCCCAGGCAAACCGGCCCCTCCAGGGCCAACAGGCACGCGGCGCTTGCGCGGCGTGGGGCTACCTTTATTGAAATCGGGAATGCAATCTATGAATAAGAAAAGCGCTATGTGGCGCGGCGCGGCGGTCTTCGCGCTGACGGCATCGGCTCTCACCCTGGCCGCTTGCGGCAAGAAGCAAGAGGCGCCCCAGGCGGGCAAGCCGCAGGTCACGGTCGTCACCCTGGCGACGCAGCCCGTTTCCCTTACCACCGAACTGCCTGGCCGCACGTCCCCATTCCGCGTGGCCGAAGTCCGCCCGCAGGTCAACGGCATCGTCCAGAAGCGCCTCTTCACCGAGGGCGGCGAGGTCAAGGCGGGCGAACAGCTCTATCAGATCGATCCCGCCCTCTACCAGGCCAACGTCGACAGCCAGAAGGCTGCGCTGGCCCGCGCCCAGGCGCAGCAGAAGACGGCCGCGCTGCTGGCCGAGCGCTACAAGCCGCTGGTCGCTACCCGCGCGGTCAGCCAGCAGACCTACGACAACGCCGTCGCCTCGCGCGACCAGGCCGCCGCCGATGTGCTGTCGGCCAAGGCGGCGCTGGACACGGCCCGCATCAACCTCGTCTACACCAAGGTGCTGTCGCCCATCGACGGCATCATCGGCCGCTCCGCGGTCACCGAAGGCGCGCTCGTGACGGCCAATCAGACCAGCGCGCTCGCCGCGGTGCAGCAGATCGACCCGATCTACGTCGACCTCACGCAGTCCAGCGTGCAATTGCTGCGCTTGCAGGATGCGCTGGCCAGCGGCCAGCTGCAAAAGGCGGATGGCGAGCAGGCCGCGCTGGTCACGCTGACGCTGGAAGACGGCTCGCAATACAAAGAGACCGGCAAGCTCCAGTTTTCGGAAGTGACCGTGGACCCGGGCACGGGCTCGATCACGCTGCGCGCCGTGTTCCCCAATCCGGACCGGCGCCTGTTGCCCGGCATGTTCGTGCGCGCGCGGCTCGCTGACGGCGTTGCGGCCGACGGCCTGCTGGTGCCGCAGCGAGGCGTGACGCGCAACCAGCGCGGCCAGCCGACCGCGCTGGTCGTCAACGCCAAGAACCAGGTCGAATTGCGTGACCTGAAGACCGACCGCGCCATCGGCGACAAGTGGCTCGTGACGGACGGCCTGGCCGCCGGCGACCGCGTGATCGTGGAAGGCCTGCAGATGGTGCGCCCCGGCGTTGAAGTGGTCGCCACCGAGGCCAGCGCCAAGGCGCCGCAGCCGCAGCAGCCGCAAGCTGCCGGCGCCGCGCCGGCCAAGCAGTAATCAGGGAGCCACGCATGGCAAAGTTTTTTATCGACAGGCCGGTATTTGCCTGGGTGATTGCGATCGTGCTGATGATGGCCGGCGCGCTGTCCATCCTGCAATTGCCGGTTGCCCAGTATCCCAACATCGCGCCGCCCGCCATCGGCATCGCGGTGACCTACCCGGGCGCGTCCGCGCAGACCGTGCAGGACACCGTCGTGCAGGTGATCGAGCAGCAGATGAACGGTCTTGACGGCCTGCAGTACATCTCCTCGGAAAGCAACTCCGACGGCAGCATGTCCATCACGCTGACCTTCAAGCAGGGCACCAACCCCGACACCGCGCAGGTGCAGGTCCAGAACAAGCTCGCGCTGGCGCAGCCGCTCCTGCCGCAGGAGGTGCAGCAGCAGGGCATCCGCGTCACCAAGGCCACCAAGAACTTCCTGATCGTGGCGGGCTTCGTGTCCACCGACGGCACGATGACCAAGGACGACCTGGCCGACTACGTCGCCTCGTACGTGCAGGATCCCATCAGCCGCACGCAGGGCGTGGGCGACTTCCAGCTCTTCGGCTCGCAGTATGCGATGCGGATATGGCTGGACCCGGCCAAGCTCGTCAACTACGGGCTGACCACGGTCGACATCACCACCGCGATCAAGGAACAGAACGTCCAGGTGTCGTCCGGCCAGCTGGGCGGCCTGCCGTCCGTGCGCGGCCAGCAGCTGAACGCCACCATCATCGGCCCGTCGCGCCTGCAGACGCCAGAGGACTTCGGCGAGATCCTGCTCAAGGTCAATTCCGACGGTTCGCAGGTGCGCCTGCGCGATGTCTCGCGCATCGAACTGGGCGGCCAGACGTACGCCATCGACAGCTTCTACAACGGCAATCCGGCCTCGGGCCTGGCCATCAAGCTGGCGCCGGGCGCCAACGCGCTGGACACGGCGCAGGCGGTACGCGACACCATCAACAACCTCAAGCCGTATTTCCCGCCGGGCATGGACGTCGTCTATCCGTACGACACGACGCCGTTCGTCAGCCTGTCGATCCATGAAGTGTTCAAGACGCTGGTCGAGGCCATCATCCTGGTGTTCCTGGTGATGTATCTCTTCCTGCAGAACTTCCGCGCGACCATCATTCCCACGCTTGCCGTGCCGGTGGTGCTGCTGGGCACGTTCGGCGTGCTGGCCGCCTTCGGCTATTCCATCAACACCTTGACCATGTTCGGCATGGTGCTGGCCATTGGCCTGCTGGTCGACGACGCCATCGTGGTCGTGGAAAACGTCGAGCGGGTGATGGCCGAAGAGGGCCTCACGCCCAAGCAGGCCACGCGCAAGTCCATGAGCCAGATCACCGGCGCGCTGATCGGCATTGCGATGGTCCTGGCCGCCGTGTTCATCCCGATGGCGTTCTTCGGCGGCTCCACGGGCGTGATCTACCGGCAGTTCTCGATCACGATCGTGTCTTCGATGGTGCTGTCCGTGATCGTGGCCATCGTCTTCACCCCGGCCCTGTGCGCGACGCTGCTCAAGCCCATTCCCAAGGGCCATCATGGCGCCAAGAAGGGCTTTTTCGGGTGGTTCAACCGCACGTTCGAACGCAGCAGCAATGGCTACGCCAACACCGTCGCGCGCGGCCTGAACCGCACCAAGCGTCTGATGGTCGTGTATCTGGCGCTGGTCATCGCGATGGGCTGGCTGTTCACCCGCATCCCCACCGCGTTCCTGCCGGCCGAGGACCAGGGCATCCTGTTCGCCCAGATCCAGACGCCCGCCGGCGCCACCGCCGAGGCCACCAAGGCCGTCATCGACGACGCCACCAAGTACCTGCTGACCGAAGAAAAGGACGCCGTCACCTCGGTGTTCGCGGTCAACGGCTTTAACTTCGGCGGCCGCGGCCAGAACGCGTCCATCCTGTTCATCAAGCTGCGCGACTGGGAAGAGCGCGGCGACGCCAGCCTGAAGGCCGCCGCCGTGGCGGGGCGCGCCAACGCGCATTTCGCCCAGACGGAACGCCGTGCGAAATTGTTCGTCGTGCCGCCGCCGTCCGTGATGGAACTGGGCAACGTCACCGGCTTTGACTTCCAGCTCATGGACCGCGCCGGCGTGGGCCACGAGAAGCTGCTTGCCGCGCGCAACCAGCTGCTGGGCGAGGCCGCTCAGAGCCCGGTGCTGGCGGGCGTGCGTCCCAACGGCATCGAGGACGCGCCGCAGTACCAGCTGGACATCGACCGCGAAAAGGCCCGCGCCCTGGGCGTGGCCGTGTCGGACATCAACAGCACGCTGGCCACCGCGTGGGGTTCGTCGTACGTCAACGACTTCATCGACCGCGGCCGCGTGAAGAAGGTGTTCGCGCAGGGCGAGGCATCCTCGCGCATGCTGCCGGAAGACCTGAACAAGTGGTACGTGCGCAACAAGGATGGCGACATGGTGCCGTTCTCGGCGTTCTCCACCGCCACCTGGAGCTTCGGCCCGCAGAAGCTGAACCGCTATAACGGCGTGCCGTCGTACAACATCCAGGGCCAGGCGGCGCCGGGCTACAGCTCGGGCGCGGCCATGGAAGAAATGGAGCGCCTGGCGGCCAAGCTGCCGGTGGGTGTCGGCTTTGAATGGACAGGCCTGTCGTTCGAAGAACGCCTGTCCGGCGCCCAGGCGCCCGCGCTGTACGCGATCTCGCTCATCGTGGTGTTCCTGTGTTTGGCGGCGCTCTATGAAAGCTGGACGATTCCGTCCGCGGTCATGCTGGTGGTGCCGCTGGGGATCATCGGCGCGCTGCTGGCCACGCTGATGCGCGGCCTGTCCAACGACGTGTACTTCCAGGTGGGCCTGCTGACGACAATCGGGCTGGCGGCCAAAAACGCCATCCTGATCGTGGAGTTCGCCAAGGAGCACTACGAGTCGGGCGCCAGCCTGACGGAATCGGCCATCCACGCCGCCCGTCAGCGTCTGCGTCCCATCCTGATGACGTCCCTGGCGTTCATCCTGGGCGTGACCCCGCTGGCGATTTCCAGCGGCGCGGGCTCGGGCAGCCAGAACGCCATCGGCACGGGCGTGATCGGCGGCATGCTGACCGGCACGTTCCTGGCCATCTTCTTCGTACCGGCTTTCTTCGTCATCATGCTGCGCGTGTTCAAGGTCAAGCGCATGAGCGAAAACGTCGACAAGCACGACACCAGCGCCAAGGGGCCGCAGGACGTGCCGGCGGAGGGTCAACCGTAATGACATTCCCGATGAGAACCTTGCTGTCTGTATCCCTGGCGGCGGCCCTGGCGGGCTGCTCGCTGGCCCCCACCTACGAGCGCCCCGATGCGCCCATCGACGCGGCTTACCCCACGGGGCCGGCCTACAACGCGGCCCAGACGGCCGCGCCCGGTGGCATGGCCGTGGCCGATATCGGCTGGCGCGACTTCTTCGGCGATCCGCTGTTGCAACAGCTCATCGAACAGTCGCTGACCAACAACCGCGACCTGCGCGTGGCCGCGCTGAACGTCGAGGCGGCGCGCGCGCAGTACCGCATCCAGCGCGCCGACCTGGCGCCCAGCATCGGCGTGGCGGGCCAGGGCTCGGCCCAACGCACGCCGGCCGACCTGTCGCCCAGCGGCCGGGCCACCACCAGCCACAGCTACCAGGTGGGCGCCGCCATGTCCGCCTGGGAGCTGGACCTCTTTGGCCGCATCCGCAGCCTGAGCGACAAGGCGCTGGAGTCGTATCTGGCGCTGGACGAAACCCGCACCGCCACGCAGCTCACGCTGATCGCCGAAGTTGCGAACGCTTACCTTACGCTGCGCGCGGACCAGGAACTGCTCAGCCTGACGCGCGACACGCTCAAGAGCCAGCAAGACTCCTTCAACCTGACCAAGCAGAGCTACGACCAGGGCCTGTCCACCGCGCTGGACCTGAGCCAGGCCGAAGTGTCGCTGCGCACGGCCGAGCGCAACCTGTCGCAATACACGCGCCAGGCCGCGCAGGACCGCAATGCGCTGGTGCTGCTGGTGGGCCAGCCGCTGTCGCCCGAGATGGCGGCGGCGCTGGACAATGCGGTCAAGCTGGACGACAGCATGCTGCCGACCACGCTGCCCGCCGGCCTGCCGTCCGATCTGCTGGCCCGCCGCCCGGACATCCGTGCGGCCGAGCATCAGTTGAAGGGCGCCAACGCCAATATCGGCGCGGCGCGCGCGGCGTTCTTTCCGACCATCAGCCTGACCGGCTCAGCCGGCACCGCCAGCGCCAGCCTGGGCGGCTTGTTCGACGGCGGTTCCGGGGCCTGGAGCTTCGTGCCCCAGATCACCGTGCCGATCTTCGCGGGCGGCTCGCTGCTGGCGGGGCTGGATCTGGCGAAGGTGCAGAAGAACATCCAGGTGGCGCAGTACGAGAAATCCATCCAGACGGGATTTCGCGAAGTGGCCGATGCGTTGGCCGGCCGCGGCACGCTTGACGAGCAGATCCAGGCGCAGCGGTTGCTGGTGGACGCCAACCAGCGCGCGTATGACGCGTCCGAGCAACGTTTCCGGCAGGGGATCGACGATTACCTGAGCGTACTGGATTCGCAGCGTTCGCTGTACACCTCGCAGCAGGCGCTGGTCGACACGCGCCTGGCGCGGCTGACCAATCTGGTCACGCTGTACAAGGTGCTGGGCGGCGGCTGGACGGAGCGCACGGTTGCCGCGCCTGCCGCGCCGGCAGCGCCCGCGGGCTGATTGCCTGGCGCGCGTTTCCGGTTTGCCATGCAAAACGGGCCGATCTTGCGATCGGCCCGTTTTTTTTTGCCTGTCGGACGCGCGGACGTCAGGTGCGCTTTCTTGCGATCAGGCCCACCACGAACAGCACGATGATCGCGCCGACGACGGATCCGATCCATCCCGCGGGTTCGCCGGGGGCGTACCAGCCCAGCGATTGTCCCAGGAAGCCGGCCACGACGGCGCCGATGATGCCCAGAATGGTGGTCATGATGATCCCCATGTTCTGGTCCCCGGGCATGATGGCGCGGGCGATCAGGCCCACGATAAACCCGACGATGATCATGATGATGATGCTCATGCGCGTACTCCTTACTAGGGAAAAGGGGGCAATGTGGATTGATGATACTCACGGATACCCGCACCCCGCGCGCCACCGTTGTAACAACTGGTGTGCGGCCCCCGCCCGTCGGGTCAGGAGGTCAAGTCGATGAGCTGGCGCACGTCCTTGGTCAGCGCCTCGATGCTGTCGGTGTCGGACGCCAGCAGGCGCGCCTTTCCGTCCTTGTCGAAAATGTACACGCCGCGGCTGTGCGTCACTTCGTACATGTCGGCGTCGTCGCCAGGGCGGGGCTTTTCAATCTGGTAGGCCACGCGGTAGCGGCGCGCCAGGTCCGCGATCTGCTTTTCGTCGCCCGTCACGCCGATGGCGTTGTTGTTGAAGGCATTGACGTAGGCCTGCAGGATGTCTGGCGTGTCGCGGTGCGGGTCCACGCTGACAAAGAGAATCCGCACGTCCTTGGCCTTGTCGCCCAGGTTCTGCAACACCGCGGTCAACTGCGCCATGGTGGTGGGGCAGATGTCCGGGCAGCTGGCGTACCCGAAAAAGAGCAGCACCGTCTTGCCCTTCAGGTCGTCGCTGCTGACCGTCTTGCCGCCCGCGCCCGGCAGCGAGAACTTCAGGTCCGGCAGGTGCCCCTTGACGTTGTAAAGCGTCCAGTCCACGTTCCTGTCGCCGCAGGCGGCAAGAAACACACACAAAGCCATCAGCAGTCCGCGAAAGAAGCGGCCGGTAATCGAGTGTCGCATGGGTCCAGTAGCCGGAAGGGGGTAAACCTTTCGGATTCTACCTGCTGGATCTGTGGAGAGTTTGCGCGGGCGCAATGCCTTGTGCTGGCGCAGGCTGAAATCAAAAAAATGGCCCGCTTGAACGCGGGCCATTTCCAGGGAGCGAACAACCGCTCGATCAGCCAGCCGTCATACCGCTATGACGCAGCAGCGCATCGATACGCGGCGCGCGGCCGCGGAACGCGGCAAACGAATCGGCCGCCGGGCGCGAGCCGCCCACGGCCAGCACTTCGCGGCGAAAGCGCGCGCCGGTTTCCGGATCCAGCGTGCCCAGCGCATTGCCCGCCTGTTTGGCAGCCGCTTCCTCGAAGGCCTCGTACGCGTCCGCCGACAGCACTTCGGCCCACTTGTAGCTGTAATAGCCCGCGCCGTAACCGCCCGCGAACAGGTGCGAGAAGGCGTGCGGCAGGCGATGCCATTGCGGCGGGAACAGCACCGCCACTTCCTGGCGCACTTCCTGCAGCAACGCCAGCACTTCGGAAATCGACGCGCCCTTGCTGCGGTCGTGCATCAGCATGTCGAAGAGCGCAAATTCGATCTGGCGCACCGTCTGCATGCCGCTCTGGTAGTTGCGGGCGGCGACCAGGCGGTCGTAGAGCGCGCGGGGCAGGGGCTCGCCGGTGTCCACGTGCGCCGACAGCTTCTGCACCACGGCCCATTCCCAGCAGAAGTTTTCCATGAACTGCGAGGGCAGTTCGATGGCGTCCCATTCGACGCTGGCGAACGCCGCGGCGCCGGGCTCGTCGACTTCGGACAACAGCGCGTGCAGCGCGTGGCCGGTTTCATGGAAGAGGGTGATGACGTCGTCGTGCGTCAGCACGGCGGGACGATCGCCGTTGGGGCGCGAGAAATTGCACGTCAGGTAGGCAATGGGCGTCTGCACCGTGCCGGCCACGACGCGGCGCGTGCGCTCGCTGTCGACCCAGGCGCCATTCTGCTTGCCGGCACGGGCGTACAGGTCCAGGTACAGATGGCCGATCAGCGCGCCTTCCGGGCTTTCGACGCGCACGCCGCGCACGTCGCCGTGCCACGACGACACGGGCGTTTCGGCCAGGCGCACGCCGAACAGGGTCTGGATCACGTCAAACAGGCCGGCCAGCACGCGCGGTTCGGTGAAGTACTGTTTGACCTCGTCTTCCGAATACGCATAGCGCGATTCGCGCAGGCGTTCCGAGGCGTAGGCCACGTCCCACGGCTGCAGGCTGTCCAGGCCCAGTTCGCCGGTGGCATAGGCCGTGAGTTCGGCCAGGTCACGCTGCGCGAAAGGCTTGGCCCGCGCGGCCAGGTCGCGCAGGAACCCGGTCACTTCCTTGGCGTCGCGGGCCATGCGCGTCTGCAAGCGCAGCGCGGCAAACGTGCCCAGGCCCAGCAGGCCCGATTCCTCGGCGCGCAGCGCCAGCAGTTCTTCGATCAGCGGCGAGTTGTCGAACTTGGCGTCGCCCTGCTCGGACGCGACCGTGCCGTAGCCGCGGTACAGCGCCTCGCGCAGCGAGCGGTCCTTGGCGTACTGCATGACGGGCAGGTAGCAGGGCATCTTCAGCGTGAGCTTCCAGCCGGCCTTGCCGTCTTCCTGGGCGGCGGCGCGCGCTGCGGCGATCACGTCCGCCGGAATGCCGGCCAGGCGGCTTTCGTCTTCCACGATCAACGACCACGCGTCGATGGAATCGAGCACGTTTTCCGAGAACTTCTGCGAGGCCTGCGCCTCGCGGTCGGAAATCTGGGCATAGCGTTCACGGTCCGCGCCTTGCAGTTCGACCCCGCTCAGGCGGAAATCGCGCAGAGCCATTTCCACGATGCGGCGGCGCACCGGCGTCCAGGACGCGAAGTCGGGCGCGGCGGCCAGCCGCTGATATTGCTTGTACAGGCCTTCGTGCAGGCCCACCCAGGTCGAAAACTCGGTGACCAGCGGCAGCGCGGCGTTATAGGCCTCGCGCAGCTCCGGCGTATTGACGACTGCATTCAGATGGCCGGCCACCGACCAGGCGCGCCACAGGCGCTCGGACGCGGTGTCCAAGGGCTCGACCACGGCCTCCCAGGTGGGCGCGAGCGCGGGGTCGGCAGCCTGGTCGACGGCCTTGCGGGCGATGCCCAGCAGCTCCTCGACGGCAGGCACGATATGCGCGGGTTTGACGGCCGCGTAATCGACCAGTTCGGACACGGGAGCGAGCAGGGGGTTCTGAGTCATGGTGTTACCGGCTTATTGAGTGGCGGACGGCGCGCGGCGCGCCGGCGATAAGGATCAGGTGAGGGCGATCGTCCCGAACGCAAGGCCCGCCGGCGGGCGGGGAGGGTGCCTGACCCCAAGTTGCGGCAAGTGTCTGACACCCCTGAGACGCCCGTTCAAGCTGAAGCGCATCTCACACGGGTGTCAGACACCGAGGTCTACGCACTCAGCCTGCGGCGCGTTCCGCCGCTTCGACCGTGTTGACCAGCAGCATGGCGATGGTCATGGGGCCGACGCCGCCGGGGACCGGCGTGATGGCGCCGGCCACTTCCTTGGCGGACGCGAAGTCCACGTCGCCGCACAGCTTGCCGTCGGCGCCACGGTTGATGCCCACGTCGATGACGACGGCGCCCGGCTTGATCATCGAGCCGTCGATCATGCCCGGCTTGCCGGTGGCCACGACCAGCACGTCGGCGCGGCGGGTCTGCGCGGCCAGGTCGCGCGTTTTGGAATTGCAGATCGTGATGGTGGCGCCGGCCTGCAACAGCAGCATGGCCATCGGCTTGCCCACGATGTTGCTGGCGCCCACGATGACGGCCTCAGCTCCGCGCAGGTTCACGCCTTCCGATTCCAGCATCTTCATCACGCCATACGGCGTGCAGGGACGGAACAGCGGCTGGCCGGTCATGAGCAGGCCAGCATTGCTGATATGGAAGCCGTCCACGTCCTTTTCGGCCGCGATGGCCTCGATGACCTTGTGGGCGTCCATGTGCTTGGGCAGGGGCAGCTGCACCAGGATGCCGTGGATGCTGGGATCCTGGTTCAGGACCTGGATGCGGGCCAGCAGTTCGGCCTCGGTCATCTCGGCCGGGTATTGCTCTTTCACGGAATGCAGTCCGGCCTTTTCGCAGGCCGCGACCTTGTTGCGCACATACACCTGCGACGCGGGATCCGCTCCGACAAGCACAACGGCCAGGCCGGGGCGGGTGCCCTTGGCGGCCAGGGCCGAGACACGCTCGGCGACTTCTTCGCGAATGCGCTGCGAGAGCGCGGCGCCGTCAATAATCCTTGCGGTCATGCGTGTGCCTCGGGTTTGGCCAGAGCCACTTTCATCAAATCTGCAACGGTGGTCACTTCAAGTTTTTCCATGATGTTGGCGCGGTGCGCCTCGACGGTCTTGATGCTGATGCCCAGGTCGTCGGCGATCTGCTTGTTCAAGCGGCCCGCAACGATGCGCTCCAGCACCTGTTGCTCGCGCGCGGTCAGGCGCGCCAGCATGGCTTCGTGGTCCTTCTGAGCCTGGTGCTTGCTCACGCGCTGCGTGGCCTGCTCCAGCATGCGCGCCACGATCTCGCGCAGGTCGGATTCGTTGAACGGCTTTTCCAGGAAGTCGACGGCGCCCTTCTTCATGGTGGACACCGCCATGGGCACGTCGCCGTGGCCGGTGATGAACACGATGGGCAGCGGGGCATTGCGCGCGATGAGCTGTTCCTGAAGTTCCAGGCCGCTCATGCCGGGCATCCGCACGTCGGCGATCAGCACGCCGATCTGGCTGGCGTCGTAGTCTTCCAGGAACGATTCGCCGCTGGCGTAGGCGCGAACGCGGTATCCATTGGCTTCAAGCAGCCAACGCAGCGAATCGCGGACCGCTTCGTCGTCGTCGACAATGAATACCGTGCTCGACAGGTGGGGCGTGTTCATGCGTGCAACTCCTCGGACTGATCGTTCTGGGCCTGCGTCTGGGTCGCAGCGCAGGGCAGGGTGAAGCGGAAGATAGTACCGCCGGCCGGGTTGGGGTCAGCCCACAGGCGGCCGTGATGCGATTCGATAATGGTACGGCAGATATTCAGCCCCATGCCCAGGCCCTGGGACTTGGTGCTGAAGAACGGTTCGAACAGGCGCTCGGGTTCGGCCAAGCCGTGGCCGCGGTCCACCACGGCCACCTCGATATGCTGGTCGTGAAGAATTACGGCAACCTTAAGCTCGTCGGACTCGCTCTTTTCCATGGCTTCCAGCCCGTTCTTGAGCAGATTCAGCAGTACCTGTTCAATAAGGATGGGGTCGGCCAGGACGTCGGGCGCGTTGGACGGCACGAAGCTGTCGATGCGGATGCGGCGCTTGCGGGCGTCGATCTCGGCAAAACCGATGGCGTTGTCGACAATGCGGCCGATCGCCACGCGCTGGCGGCGCGGCTCGCTGCGTTTCACGAATTCGCGGATGCGGCTGATGATCTTGCCGGCGCGCTCGGCCTGCGAGGCGGCTTTTTCCAGCGCGGGCAGCAGCATGTTGGGGCTGGTGTGGCCGGCCTTGACCAGGGCCACCGCGCCCATGCTGTAGTTGGCAATGGCCGTCAGCGGCTGGTTCAGTTCGTGCGCCAGCGACGAGGCCATTTCGCCCATGGTGGTCAGGCGGCTGGTGAGCTGGATCTTTTCCTGCTGCACGCGCGACGCTTCTTCGTGGCCGCGGCGCTCGGTGATGTCGCGCGCCACCTGCATGCGCACGCGGCGCCCGTCGGTCCAGGCCAGCATGCGGTGGTGCACTTCAAACCAGCGCTGCACGGACGGCGCGAAAACTTCGACCGATTCGTCGGTGAAGCGGCCGCGGCGGCCGGCCAGCAGTTCGTCGTGACCGCCCGTCTGCGCGCCGAACACGCGGCGATAGGTGCGGTTGGCGAACAGCAGCTCCAGCCCGTCATGCGTGTCGGCGGTGACCGAGATGGCGTCGTCCAGGCCTTCCAGCACGGTCATGAAACGTTCGTGGGCGGCCGTCAGGGCCTCGCGGATGCGCTTGGGCTCGGTGATGTCCGTCATGGACGTCATCCAGCCGATCTGGTTGCCGTTGGGGTCCAGCAAGGGCGACACGTACATGCGCGCCGTGAAGCGCGATCCGTCGCGCCGCTGGGCCTCGACCTCCAGGCCGCTGCTGGGCGTCTTGCCCGACATCAGCACGTCCAGCGTGTGCTGGTGCTGTTCGTGGCGGCCCGGCACCCAATAGGGGAAGGGCGGACTGCGGCCGATCAGGTCGGCCTCGTTCCAGCCGATCATCCGGCAGAAGGCCGGGTTCACATAGGCGATGCGGCCCTCCATGTCGAGCACGCGCATGCCCGTGGACATGGAGTTTTCCATGGCGCGCCGGAAACCGGTCTCGGCAATGAGCGCGGCTTCGGCGGTGGACCGGAAGCGCGTATAGCGCCACAGCATGAGCAGGCTGATGACGATGACGCAGGACAGGGCCAGCACGACCCAGATCAGGCGTTGCTGGCGCAGTTCCTGGTCTATGGTCACAAACATGACGCTGTCGTCATGGATGCGCTGCAACCAGAAGAACACCCCCATCACACAGATATAGAGGATCAGCACCATGGCGGGCGTGACCCAGTACACCCCGCGCCGCCGGGTGCGGGCGTGATCGTGGAAAGGCGTAGGTATGTTGGACTTGGGCGCGCTGGACATGGAATTCGGGGCCGGTAGACCGCGCATTTTAGTGCGTGTTGGAACGGAATTGCCGGGAATCAAGTCCACCATTCGTCCTAGCCCATAAAAACCAGGGCGTTCAGCAATTCAGGTTCTGTTCAAGTTTCCGCATTATGAAATGCCGTACCGCAACATGAAATTTTCCTTGCGACCGGTTAATCTTCTTTCTTAGAATGCCGCCTGACAGGGAAACCGCCCCTGGCAGGTCCTTAGAACGCCCCGACCCCATTCATGACATGGTAGCCCGGATGATCCCGGCTACCATGCAATGTCCGCGAGCAGATCAATAAGCGGTTTGTGGTCACGAACGAACCCCAACAGGAGACACACGATGTCCTCTAACGCCCAGGCTGGCGCCGTGCAGGCCGCCAACGACGAAGACACCCTTGAAACCCAGGAGTGGCTCGAAGCCCTGGCAGCCGTCCTTGATCGCGAAGGACCGCAGCGCGCCCATTACCTGCTGGAACGCCTGATCGACGAAGCCCGTCGCTCCGGCGCTCACATTCCGTTCTCCCCCAATACCGCTTACGTCAACACGATTCCCCCCGGCCTGGAGCCGGCGCACCCGGGCAACCTGGAGCTGGAATCGCGCATCCGCTCGTACGTGCGCTGGAACGCCATGGCCATGGTGGTCAAGGCCAACAAGCACAACCCGCCCGATGGCGGCGACCTGGGCGGCCACATCGCGTCGTTCGCCTCGCTGGCCACCATGATCGGCTGCGGCCAGAACCACTTCTGGCACGCTGAAGACGAAGGTCACGGCGGCGACCTGGTCTACTTTCAGGGCCACACCTCGCCCGGCATGTATGGCCGCGCCTACCTTGAAGGCCGCCTGACCGAAGACCAGCTGAACCATTTCCGCCAGGAAGTGGACGGCAAGGGCCTGTCCTCGTACCCGCATCCCAAGCTGATGCCGGACTTCTGGCAGTTCCCGACGGTGTCGATGGGCCTGGGCCCGCTGATGGCCATCTACCAGGCCCGTTTCCTGAAGTACCTGCACGCCCGCGGCATTGCCGACACCAGCAACCGCAAGGTCTGGGTGTTCTGCGGCGACGGCGAAATGGACGAACCCGAGTCGCTGGGCGCCATCGCCCTGGCGGCCCGCGAAAAGCTCGACAACCTGATCTTCGTCATCAACTGCAACCTGCAGCGTCTGGACGGCCCGGTGCGCGGCAACGGCAAGATCATCCAGGAACTGGAAGGCGACTTCCGCGGTTCGGGCTGGAACGTCATCAAGCTGATCTGGGGCGGCTACTGGGATCCGCTGCTTGCGCACGACAAGGAAGGCATCCTGCGCCAGATCATGGAAGAAACCGTCGACGGCGAGTACCAGGCGTACAAGGCCAACGACGGCAAATTCGTGCGCGAACACTTCTTTGGCAAGCACCCCAAGCTGCTGGAAGCCGTGTCGCGCATGAGCGACGAGGACATCTGGCGCCTGAACCGTGGCGGCCATGATCCCCACAAGGTGTACGCGGCCTTCAAGTCGGCCAGCGACCACACCGGCCAGCCCACCGTCATCCTGGCCAAGACCATCAAGGGCTACGGCATGGGCCACGTCGGCCAGGCCAAGAACCCGACCCACCAGCAAAAGAAACTGGAGCTGGACTCCATCCGCGAATTCCGCGACCGCTTCGGCATCCCCATCCCGGACGACAAGCTGGCGGACCTGCCGTACTTCAAGCCGGCCGAAGACTCGCCCGAAATGAAGTACCTGCACGAGCGCCGTGCCGCGCTGGGCGGCTACCTGCCGCGCCGCCGCGCCAAGGCCGACGAACAGCTCAAGGCCCCCGCGCTGGACGCGTTCAAGGCCGTGCTGGAGCCCACCGCGGAAGGCCGTGAAATCTCGACCACCCAGGCCTTCGTGCGCATCCTGAACCAGGTCCTGCGCGACAAGGAACTGGGTCCGCGCGTCGTGCCGATCCTGGCCGACGAATCGCGCACCTTCGGCATGGAAGGCCTGTTCCGCCAAATCGGTATTTATGCGCCGGAAGGCCAGAAGTACACCCCGGTCGACAAGGACCAGGTCATGTACTACAAGGAATCGGCCGACGGCCAGCTCCTGCAGGAAGGCATCAACGAAGCGGGCGCGATGAGCTCGTGGATTGCGGCGGCCACGTCGTACTCCTCGAACAACCGCATCATGATCCCGTTCTTCATCTACTACTCGATGTTCGGGTTCCAGCGCATCGGCGACCTGGCCTGGGCCGCCGGCGACATGCAGGCGCGCGGCTTCCTCCTGGGCGGCACCGCCGGCCGCACGACGCTGAACGGCGAAGGCCTGCAGCACGAAGACGGCCACAGTCACATCCTGGCCTCGACCATCCCGAACTGCGTCTCGTACGACCCGACGTTCGGCCACGAGCTGGCCGTGATCATCCAGCATGGCTTGAAGCGCATGGTGGAAGACCAGGAAAACGTCTACTACTACCTGACGGTGATGAACGAAAACTACCCGCAGCCCGGTCTGACCAAGGGCGACGAGGAAGGCATCATCAAGGGCATGTACAAGCTCAAGTCGCACGGCAAGGGCAAGAACCGCGTGCAGCTCATGGGTTCGGGCACGATCCTGCGCGAAGTCATGGCCGCGCAGGAGCTCCTGGCCGCCGATTGGGACGTCGCCTCGGACCTCTGGAGCGTCACCAGCTTCACCGAGCTGCGCCGCAACGGTCTGGACGCCGAACGCCACAACATGCTGCACCCCGACGAGAAGAAGCCGCAGGTCGCTTACGTCACGGAACAGCTGGCCAAGACGGAAGGCCCGATCATCGCGTCGACCGACTACATGAAGCTCTTTGCGGACCAGATCCGTCCGTTCGTGCCCAAGGGCCGTGAATACAAGGTGCTGGGCACCGATGGTTTCGGCCGTTCGGATTTCCGCGCCAAGCTGCGCGAGCACTTCGAGGTGGATCGCCACTTCGTCGTCGTGGCCGCCCTGCGCGCGCTGGCCGACGAAGGCAAGGTGCCGGTCGCCAAGGTGGCCGAAGCCATCAAGAAGTACGGCATCAATCCGAACAAAGCCAACCCGCAATACGCCTGAGGGTAAAGAGACATGAGCAACATCGTGCAAATCAAGGTTCCCGACATCGGCGACTTCAAGGAAGTGGAAGTCATTGAAGTGCTGGTTGCCGTGGGCGACACGATCAAGGCGGAACAAAGCCTGATCACGGTCGAATCCGACAAGGCCTCGATGGAGATCCCCGCGTCGCAGGGCGGCGTGGTGAAGTCCATCTCCGTGAAGGTCGGCGACAAGGTCGCCGAAGGCGCAGTCGTGCTGGAAGTCGAAGCGGCCGAGGCTGACGCTGGCGCCGCCAAGGAAGAAGCCCCCAAGGCCGAGTCCAAGCCGGCTGCCAAGGAAGAACCCAAGCAGGCGGCCGCAGCTGCTGCGCCCAAGGCCGAGGCCTCGGCCCCGGCTGCCGCCAGCGGCCCGGTCGAGATCGAAGTGCCGGACATCGGCGACTTCAAGGAAGTCGAAGTCATCGAAGTCATGGTCGCGGTCGGCGACACCATCAAGGCCGAGCAAAGCCTGATCACCGTCGAGTCCGACAAGGCCTCGATGGAGATCCCGGCCTCGCAAGGCGGCGTGGTCAAGGAAGTGAAGGTCAAGGTGGGCGACAAGGTCGCCAAGGGTTCGGTCGTGGTGGTGGTGGAAGGCGGTGCGCAAGCCGCCGCCGCCCCGGCCGCGAAGTCCGAAGCCTCGGCCCCGGCCGCCAAGTCGGAAGCGAAGGCCGAGGCCGCCGCCTCGTCGGCCCCGGCCGCGCGCCCGGCGCCCGCCGCCGCGCTGGAAGACGCCAACCTCAAGCCCGGTCAGTTGCCCCATGCCTCGCCGTCCGTGCGCAAGTTTGCGCGCGAACTCGGCGTGAACCTCTCCAAGGTCAAGGGCACCGGTCCCAAGGAACGCATTACCGCCGACGACGTGCGCGGCTTCGTCAAGCAGGCCCTGTCGGCTGCGCCGGCGGCGGCCGCTGCCGGTGGTTCCGCCGATGGCGCCGCGCTGGGCCTCTTGCCGTGGCCGAAGGTCGACTTCACCAAGTTCGGCCCGATCGAAGCCAAGCCGCTGTCGCGCATCAAGAAGATCTCGGGTGCGAACCTGCACCGCAACTGGGTCATGATCCCGCACGTCACCAACAACGACGAAGCGGACATCACCGACCTGGAAGCGCTGCGCGTCACGCTGAACAAGGAAAACGAGAAGTCGGGCATCAAGGTCACGATGCTGGCCTTCCTGATCAAGGCCGTGGTCGCGGCCCTGAAGAAGTTCCCCGAGTTCAACGCCTCGCTGGACGGCGACAACCTGGTGCTCAAGCAGTACTACCACATCGGTTTTGCGGCCGACACGCCCAACGGGCTGGTGGTGCCGGTGATTCGCGATGCCGACAAGAAGGGCATCCTGCAGATCGCCCAGGAAATGACCGAACTGTCCAAGAAGGCGCGTGACGGCAAGATCTCGCCCGCTGAAATGCAGGGCGGCTGCTTCTCGATCTCGTCGCTGGGCGGCATTGGCGGCACCTCGTTCACGCCCATCATCAACGCGCCGGAAGTGGCGATCCTGGGCGTGTCGCGTTCCTCGCACAAGCCCGTCTGGGACGGCAAGCAGTTCGTGCCGCGCCTGATGGTGCCGCTGTCGCTGTCCTACGACCACCGCGTCATCGACGGCGCCTCGGCCGCGCGCTTCAACGCCTATCTGGGTGCGTTGCTGGCCGACTTCCGCCGCATCGCGCTGTAAACGGGGAGCCCTATGAGCAATACCGTTCAAATCAAAGTGCCGGACATCGGCGACTTCAAGGAAGTGGAAGTCATCGAGGTGCTGGTGGCCGTGGGCGACACGATCAAGGCGGAACAGAGCCTGATCACGGTCGAATCCGACAAGGCCTCGATGGAAATCCCCGCGTCGCAAGGCGGCGTGGTCAAGTCCATCGCCGTTAAGGTCGGCGACAAGGTCGCCGAAGGCGCGGTCGTGCTGGAAGTGGAAGCGGCCTCGGGTGCTGACGCTGGCGCCAAGGAAGCGGCTCCCAAAGCCGACGCCAAGCCGGCCGAGAAAGCCGCTCCCAAGGCTGAAGCTGCGAAATCCGAAGCGCCTGCCGCCAAGGCTGCAGCTCCGGCCGCCGCCACCTTCAGCGGTTCGGCCGACGGCGAATACGACATGCTGGTGCTGGGCGCGGGCCCTGGCGGCTATTCCGCCGCCTTCCGCGCCGCCGACCTGGGCCTGTCCGTGGTCCTGGTCGAACGCTACAGCACGCTGGGCGGCGTCTGCCTGAACGTGGGCTGCATTCCGTCCAAGGCGCTGCTGCACAACGCCGCCATCATCGACGAAGCGCGCGAACTGGCTGCCCACGGCATCAGCTTCGGCGAGCCCAAGATCGACCTGGACAAGCTGCGCGGCTACAAGGACAGCGTGGTCGCCAAGCTGACCGGCGGCCTGGCCGGCATGGCCAAGGCCCGCAAGGTCACCGTGGTGACGGGCGTGGGCGAGTTCGCCGACGCCAACCACCTGACCGTCAAGGGCGCCGACGGCAAGACCCAGACGCTGCGCTTCAAGCAGGCCATCATCGCCGCCGGCAGCCAGTCGGTGAAGCTGCCGTTCCTGCCGCAGGACGATCGCATCGTGGACTCCACCGGCGCCTTGCTGCTGCGTGAAGTGCCCAAGAAGATGCTCATCATCGGCGGCGGCATCATCGGCCTGGAAATGGGCACGGTGTACTCCACGCTGGGCGCGCGCCTGGATGTCGTGGAAATGCTGGACGGCCTGATGCAGGGCGCTGACCGCGACCTGGTCAAGGTGTGGCAGAAGAAGAACGCCTACCGCTTCGACAACATCATGTTGAAGACCAAGACGGTGGGCGCCGAGGCCAAGAAGGACGGCATCTACGTCACCTTCGAAGGCGAGGGCGCGCCCAAGGAGCCGCAGCGCTACGACCTGGTGCTCCAGGCCGTGGGCCGCAGCCCCAACGGCAAGAAGATCGGCGCCGACAAGGCGGGCATCGCCGTGACCGACCGCGGGTTCATCGAGGTCGATCGCCAGATGCGCACCAACGTGCCGCACATCTTCGCCATCGGCGACATCGTCGGCCAACCCATGCTCGCCCACAAGGCCGTGCATGAAGGCCACGTCGCCGCCGAAGCCGCCGCCGGCCAGAAGTCCTTCTTCGACGCGCGCGTCATCCCGTCGGTGGCCTACACCGATCCGGAAGTGGCGTGGGTTGGCCTGACCGAAGACGAAGCCAAGAAGCAGGGCATCAAGATCGAGAAGGGCGTGTTCCCGTGGGCCGCCTCCGGCCGCGCCATCGCCAACGGCCGCGACGAGGGCTTCACCAAGCTCATCTTCGACGCCGAGACGCATCGCATCCTGGGCGGCAGCATCGTCGGCACCCACGCGGGTGACCTGATCAGCGAACTGGCCCTGGCCGTGGAAATGGGCGCCGACGTCGTCGACATCGCCAAGACCATCCACCCGCACCCGACCCTGGGCGAGTCGGTGGGCATGGCCGCGGAAGTCGCCGAAGGCGTCTGCACCGACCTGCCGCCGATGAAAAAGAAGTAACGCGCCGCGGCTTGCCGCGATCGCAACAAAAAGCGCCGCTCCTTTTTGAGGGGGCGGCGCTTTTTTTCTTATGTGCGTTGTGGATGCGTGCGCTGTGGATGTGTGCGCTGTTTACCCGGCGTCGATCCGCCGATACGAACCTGGCGAGAACCGCAGGGCCAGCGCCAGCAGCACGACCGCGCCGGCCAGCATCACAATCCATGCCTCGGTCAAACTTGCAAACCGATCGCGCAGGACGCCTGCCAGCAACGGCATGAAGCTTGCAATCAAGTAGCCTCCGCCTTGCACGAAAGCCGCCAGCATTCCCGCTTGCGCGGGATCGTCCAGGTGGTCCATCGCCACGATCAGCGACAACGGAAACAGCGCGCCGATTCCGATGCCCAGGAGCAGGCACGCCAGCAGCGCCAGCTTGAGGGGGGCCACGATCAGGCATATCAGTCCGCAGATCAGAATGGTCAACACGGCGGCCAGCGGCTTGCGGCGATCCGCAAACCTGCCGATCCATGCCGACACGGCCAGACCCGCCATCACTTCGGCCAGCGTCAGGCCGCCCAGCAGAAAGCCCGCGGCGGAAGGTTCCCAGCCGAGACTGGTATAGAACGGCGGCAGCCACGCCAGCACCAGCGTGTAGGCCCCGGTGCCGATGCCAAAGAACAGCATCAGCTCCCACGCCCGCAGATTGCGCCAGAAGCTGCGCGGCGCCGTGCGAACCGTGCGGTGAAGGGGCGAGGTCGCGTCGGCTCGACCTTGCGCGGCCTTGAGCCACAGCGGCAGTGCGAGCAGGGCGGGTACGCTCCAGAAGGCCAATGCGGCGGGCCACCCGAAGCTGCCTGCAAGCCCCGCAGCGCTGGCCGCCGCCACGGCCGCGCCCGCCATGATGCCGGTGGTGTACAAGCCGAACACGCGTCCCATGTCATGCGCGAAATTGCGCTTGATGAAGGCGGGCAACAAGGTCTGCACCAGCGCAATGCCGACCCCCGCCAGCACCGCCGTCAGCAGCAGCCCGTAGGTCTGCGTCCCAACGTAGCGCGCCGCGCAAGCAACGGCCACGAGCGCCACGCCCAGCGCGATCCCGATGCGCTCATTCAGCCATCCCGAAATGCGTGCACCCGCTAGCGCGCAGACGCCCATGACGAACACGGGCAAGGTGGTCAACAGGCTGGCCTGCGTGTTGGTTGCGCCGGTGGCCTCCTGGATCATATCCAGCAACGGCCCGATGGCGGCCAGGGCGGGCCGCAGGTTCAGCGCCACGGCCACGATGGCGACGATGGCAAACAAGGGGCGTAACCTCACGCGCGTCATGGATATCTCGACATCAAGTTATTTGATGTCGAAGTATATAGACGGCATGGTGAGTTCGGCAACGGGATATCATGGCTGCCAACGCAAATAGCTTTACGCAGAGACAACCATGAATGACCGTGCAAGGCGCTCGCAGGAAGAATGGCAGCGCGAGCGGCCCGACATCGACGCCAATGTGATGGCGCTGGTGGGGCGGCTGCTGCAAGCCACGCATCTACTGGAGCGCAACTGGTTCCTGCCGCTGGCCGCGCAATTCGAACTGCATCAAGGCGAATTCGACGTCATCGCCACGCTGCGGCGGTCGGGCAGCCCTTACGCCATGACACCCACCGACCTGCATGAAGGGCTGATGCTGTCGTCAGGCGCCATGACCAGCCGCCTGGACCGCCTGGAGCGCAAGGGCCTCATCGAACGCGTGCCATCACCCAACGACCGGCGCAGCACGCTCGTGCGTCTTACCCCGGCCGGACTGGCGCTCATCGACAAGCTGCTGCCGCTGCACGTGGCGAATGAGCAGCAGGCACTGGCGTCGTTGACGCAGAAGGAGCAAGCGCAACTGGATGGGTTGCTGGCGAAGCTGCTCGTGGGGTTGGGGCGCAAGCCGGGGGGGGAACGGTCACCGTAGGGTAAGCGACGCAGAGTCTTCGGCTATCGAAAAACGAGCTTTGGCGCAGATGTCTGAATCCCCGGCCCGTCCTGTCCGGCCACGAAAAAGCCGCCCGTGGGCGGCTGATCTTCGTTCAGTGCGTTGCAGCCGATTGCCGCGCGGCAGGGATTCAGGCGTGGGTGTTGATGCGCGAACCCAGCGTGCCGTCGATGGCCAGCACCGGCAGCGATTGGAGCAGCGTGGCGACCGAGTCGGCTTGCGCGTTGATCGCTTTTTTCGTGACCGATGCCTGCACTTCCATCATGAGATTCGCGTCGCGCAGGGCCAGCGCGGAATTGACGGTGTTGTTGACGGAAGCATCCATGGTCTAGGTGTCCTGGTGATGTGAGGCCGGGTCAACGGCCGAAGCAAGTCGCATTATGGGGCACGCCGTTCGAATGATGCAAAACATTTCGCAATGATCGCGGGCCGGAGTGCATTGTGGCGCGAGTACGTGGCGGGCATGTGACATGCCGGCCTCTGCCGGTTTCGGGCGCGCCGCGCCATGAGCGGCCCTGGCGCATTACGGTTGCGCCGGACATTCCTTCACTTTGCCCCAGCCTTGATTGGGTTCGCAGAATTGCTTGCGCGCTGCCCATGCGCATTCGGGACGCTCGAAGAAACCCAGTTCCGCGCACCGTTCCAGTTCGCCATCCAGCGCGGCGACCCACGCCATCGGGTCCGGCGCGGGGATCACGGTGATGCGCAGCGACGGCTGCGGACCGGTGGGCGCGTGTTCGGAAGATGATGGGGAGGCTGCGGCGCGAGCCGGTTCCGCGGAAGCGGCCGCGGGGGCGGCATGATCCGACGTCGAAGAAGCCCCGTCGGCATGATCCGGCGCTGAAGAAGCCGACGCGGCCTGATTCGACGCGGAAGAAGCAGCGTTCGTCTCAGGCCGGTCTGCCGCGGAAGAGGAAGCATTCGGCGCCGGCCGATCCGACGAGGAATCAGTCGCCTTTTCCTCTTGGCTTCCCTCCGGCGACGGCGCGGCGCGCTTGTTGGCCGCATCCGATTCAGGCGGCTGAGTCGGCTGCGGGGTCAGGGGCACGCGCACCGGACTGGCGGCCGTCGAGCCCGACGTTGCCGTGTTAGGCGAATTCCACGACACGACGAGCAGCACCAGTGCGCCATAAATGGCCAGCGTATAGATCACGGTCACCGCCGCACATCCCACGCTGCGGCGCGTGATGGGTTCGCCATCGTCGCGCCCGAAGAGGCTGCGCCACCCAACCAGCGCAGCGCCGGGCGCCGAGATCAGCCACCAGCCCAGGCGCCTGACCCAGCCCGGGTCCTGCCGCGGCAGCGACGCGTGCACCTGCGCGGCCAGCAGTTCGCGCAGGGCGCGGTTTTCTTCCTGCAGGCGCTGGGTCCGCGTGTCCGCCGGCCCCTGGCCGTCTGGATCCGGAGTGCCGTCGTGCTGCGTAGCGAGTGGATCTGGAGGCGTGGCGGTCATCGGGTGAAAAATATGGATACAAAGCTGCGGTGGCAATTATGAAGCAAGTCCGCAGGGGCCAACCGGGGAATAGGACGGAAAATGGGGCGCTTCGAGAGAATATTCGCGGGGTTCGCATCGCCGGCGTCAGTCGCCCGTGGCTTCGCGTCGTCCCAAAAGCTTGAGCGGATTGCCGCCTTGTATCGAATAGGCCTCGATTTCGCCGCGCACGACGCTGCCGGCTGCGATGACGCAACCCTGGCGCAGGATGGCGCCATCGAGCAGCACGCAGTTGGCGCCGATCCAGACGTCGTCCTCGATCACGATGCCGCCCTTGCTGGGCCGGAAGCCTTGTTCGCGAATGGGCAGGTCGCGGCGGCGGAATTCATGGTTGGCTGGCGCAAAGGTGCAGTTGGCGGCCACGGCCACGCGCGCGCCCATGCGGATGCCGTTGCCGGTGTAGAGCACGCAGCCGGAATTGATGACGCATTCCGGCCCGATCTCGACATCGCCCGAGCCGCCCGCGGGCTTGATTTTGACGAAGGCGTCGATCACCGCCCGCGGTCCTACCGCGATGCGGGTGCCGCGGGTCGAATCCTCGATATCCGCAAGCTTGGACACGCGCGCGGTGGGATCGATGTGGATCATGCTGTCAGACCGTGGCGCGATCAGGCCACGCGGCGCAGGAAGCCGTCCGGCGCCGACGTGACGAGCAGGCGGTCTTCGACCGAGCGGTCGATCTCGAACTCGGGGTGCTGCTTGATCCATTCCCACACGGCCGTCTTGGGGTTGTTGCCCTTGCCCCAGTGGCGGCCCGGCCATTCGTAGTCTGCCGGCATGTCTTCCACGAAGGTGTCGAACACGACGCAGTAGCTTCCCACGCTGACGAGATCCGCGTACGCGTTCAATTCAGCCAGCACGTGGTCGTGGGTGTGGTTGGAGTCCAGGCACACCATGATGTTCTTTTTGCCCTCGGCATGCGCGCGCACTTGCGCAATCGTTGCCGGGTCGATGCTGGAGCCCTCGATGAGATGAATGCGCTTGGCCAGCGGATGGGCCTCGATGGCCTTGCGGTTGTGCCCGCGGATTTCGATATCCACACCGACCACGTCGCCGGCGCCCAGCAGTTGCAGCATGGATGCCGACAGCATCAGCGAACCGCCGTGGGCGATGCCCGTCTCGATGATGAGGTCCGGCTTCACGGCCCAGATCAGTTCCTGCATGGCCATGGCGTCCATCGGCAGCTGGATGAGCGGCCGGCCAGCCCACGAGAAGTTGTTCATGTACTTGCGCTCCAGCGCCATCTGGCGCCAGGCGATGGACAGCTCGCGGAACTCCTGGTCTTTGGCGAAGCCGGCAATGCGGGCTTCCTTCTCCTGGCGGTATTCCGGGTGCGCGTCGGGCGTGGTTTCAAGGTAGGACATTCAGATTCCTTTGTGCAGGCGGTACTGCGCTAGAAAATTCGGGAAAAATTCGGAAAACGGACGTGGAGGCCGGCGGACAAGCGCTTGCGTGCGTTGCACGTCGATGTCGTCGAACGCCCACGCCGGCGCACCGGGCGCGACCGAGACAGGGTAGCCCAGCACGTCCCGCACGCAGGCGGCGACCTCGCGGTTCTCCACGCCGGCGCCGTGCGCGACGTTGAAGATGCCGGCCGCGTTGGACAGGGCGATGGCCATGATCTGCGACACGGCGTCGTCGATGTGCAGATAGTCCTTGCGGGATTCCAGCGCGGTGCGCAGCGTGATGCGGCCGTCGCGCGCCCCTTCCTCCAGCAGTTGGTCGATGAAGCTGTCCGGCGTGTCGCGCAGGCCGACGATGTTGGACAGGCGCGCCACCTTGGCCGTCCGTCCGCCATGCAGGCAAAGCGATTCGCCCATCAGCTTGGACAGGTTGTACAGGTCGCTCGGGTCGTTCGGATTGACGCGCAGCGTAGCGTCTTCGCGCGTGCTGGCGGCGCCCGAATACACGCGCGTGCTGGACAGGTAGGTCAGGCTGTCGAAATCCCCGTGCGCGAGCAGGCTGCGCAACAGGCAGACGTGGGCCTCCACGGTATCCAGCGGACGGCTGCGAAAGTCCGACGTGAGGCCGATGGCGTAGATCACGTGTCCCAGCGGCCGGCTGAACAGGCCCGCATCCTGGCGCGGCGGCGCGTCGCAGGCGACGCCATCGGCGCGCAGGCGCGCGACCAGGTGGCGGCCGATGAAGCCCGACGCGCCCAGAACGGTGACCGGCCGGTGGTTCATGCGTGCGGACCGCTGTCGATGGAGAGCGACGGGATTGCCGTGACCAGCTTGGCGTTCCAATCATGGCGGGCGTAGGCAAGCTGCTCCGACACTTCGGTCTTGAGGTTCCAGGGCAGGATCAGGATGTACTCGGGCCGGTCCTCGCGCAGCCGGGCTTCGGCGACGATGGGAATATGGCTGCCGGGCAGGTACTTACCCTGCTTGGCGGGGTTCAGGTCCACCACGTAAGGCAAGAGGTCGGGGCGCACGCCGGCAAAGTTCAGCAGCGTGTTGCCCTTGGCCGCCGCGCCGTAGGCGGCGATGCGCTTGCCGCTGCGGCGCAGCTCGACCAGGAACGCCAGAAGGTCGTTCTTGACCCGCTCGGCCTGCTGCTGGAAGCACGCGTAGAAATCCGGTGTGGCGACGCCAGCCCGCTGCTCTTCGTCCAGGGTGCGTGCGACTTCGGCGCTTGCCTCGTGTTTGCCCGTGTCCAGCCGCTGGGCAAAGACGCGCAGGCTGCCGCCGTGCGTGCTCAGGTGTTCGACGTCGAACACAGACAGGCCGTTGGCCGTGAAGATGCGCGATACCGCCGTGAGCGACAGGTAGGAATAGTGTTCGTGATAGACCGTGTCGAACTGGCCTTCCTGCACCATGCGCAGCAGGTGCGGAAATTCGAACGTCGCCACGCCTTGCGGCTTGAGCAGCGCGGCAAAGCCCGAAACGAAGTCGTTGATGTCCGGGACATGCGCCAATACGTTATTGGCGGCGATCAAGTCCGCGGCGCGTCCCGATTCGGTGAGTTCGTCGCCCAGCTCCACGCCAAAGAAACGCTGCACGATGTCGATGCCGCGGTCGCGTGCCGCTTGCGCGGTGCTGGCCGTGGGTTCCACGCCGTAGCAGGCAATGCCGGCGTCCTTGACGTACTGCAGCAGATAGCCGTCGTTGGCCGCGATCTCGGCGACCATGCTGTCCTTGCCCAGGCCGAAGCGGCCGATCATCGCGTCCACGTAGCGGCGCGAATGCGCCAGCCACGAGGACGAGAACGAGCTGAAGTAGGCATAGTCGTCCGTGAACAGGGCTTCGCGGCCCGCGTGGTCTTCCGTTTGGACCAGCCAGCAGGATTCGCACACGAGAATGCGCAGGGGAAACCAGGTCTCCGGTCCACGCAGCGCCGCTTCGCTCAGGTAGGCGTTGGACGGCGGGGCGTGGCCCAGATCGAGAAAGGGCAGGCGCAGTTCGGCCTGGCAATGGCGGCACTTCACAGTGCGACTCCAAAGTAAGCAGCGTCCAGGCGCGGGTGTTGCTGATCGCGCTCGGACACGAGGGTAGGGGGGGCGGGCCAGGAGATGCCGACGCGGGCCTCCTGGAAATGCAGGCCGGCCTCGGCCTGCGGGGCATAGGGGGCGGAGTGGCAGTACAGCATTTCCACGTCGTCGCTCAGCGTCTGAAAGCCGTGGGCGAAGCCTTCGGGAATCAGCAGCGCGCGGCCGTTGTCCGCTGACAGGCGTTCCGCATGCCACTGCAGGAACGTGGGCGAGCCCTGGCGCAGATCGATGGCGACGTCCCAGACCACGCCCCGGATGCAGCTCACGAGCTTCATTTCCGCAAAGGGCGGCAACTGGTAGTGCATGCCACGGAGGGTGCCGGCCTGCGCGGTGTAGGTGTGGTTGACCTGGGCGACTGGCCCCATCCAGCCGCATGCGGCCAGATCGGATGCATCGAAGAGGCGCGCCAGAAATCCGCGGGTATCGCCGCGCGGATGGCGCTGCACGACCTTCAGGCCCGAAATCGGGGTGTCGAGAACGCCCAGGCTCATGGTTGCGCCTCGTACTGGTCGATATCGGCATGGCAGAGCGGCAGCGCGTCCTCGCCCGCGTCAAAGCGCCGGTACCAGTCCATGCTGCGCGAGACCGCCTGCGCCAGCGGCCATCGGGGCGCCACTTTCAGCACGGCGCGCGCCTTGGACGTGTCCAGCGTCAGCAGCCCCGCTTCATGGGGGCCTTCGATCTGCTCGGCATAGACCACGCGGCCCTTGCCATACGCGGCCTGAGCCAGATCCACCACGGTGCGCACGGACGCTGCTTCGGCCGCATCGGGCCCGAAGTTATAGGCGTCCGCGAGGTCAGGCGCGTTCCACAACGATTCCGCCAGGGTCAGGTAGCCGGCAAGCGGTTCCAGCACGTGCTGCCACGGGCGCACCGATTGGGGCCGCCGCACATGAAGATCTCTGCCGCCTTGCCAGGCGCGCACGGCATCGGGCAGCAGGCGGTCAGCCGACCAGTCGCCGCCGCCGATCACGTTGCCCGCGCGCGCGCTGGCCACGGCCAGGCCCTGCTCACGCAGGAAGGCGTCGCGATAGGACGCAATGACCAGCTCGCTGGCGGCCTTGCTGGCGCTGTAAGGGTCGTGTCCGCCCAATGCGTCGTTCTCGCGGTACGGGTAGGGCCATTCGTTGTTGCGGTAGACCTTGTCGGTCGTGACCATGACCGCGACCCGGGCCGAGGGCGTGGCGCGCAGGGCATCCAGCAGATGGGCGGTGCCCATGATGTTGGCGGCAAACGTCTCCACAGGCTGCGCATAGCTTGGGCGCACCAGCGCCTGCGCGGCCAGATGCAGCACGATCTCCGGACGGGCGGCGAGCACCTGCTCGCGCAGTGCAGCGGCGTCGCGGATGTCGCAATGGCGGCTGTCGATCAGGTCGCCGATGCGAGCGGCCTCGTACAAGCTGGGTTGCGTGCACGGCGGCAGGGCAATGCCCGTCACTTGCGCGCCCAGCCGCTGCAGCCAGATCGCCAGCCAGCCGCCCTTGAAGCCGGTGTGACCGGTCACAAGGACGCGCTTGCCGCGCCAAAATCCTGCGCTGGGCGTTACCAGACTTTCCATGGCGCCTTGCCCGTGCTCCAGAGGGATTCCAGCAGGTTCTTTTCGCGCAGCGTGTCCATGGGCTGCCAGAAGCCCAGGTGTTCGTAAGCGTGCAGCTGGCCTTCGCGGCTCAGCGTTTCCAGCGGACCCAGTTCCCACGTACAGTCGTCGTCCTCGATCAGCTTGAGGACGCTGGGCGACAGCACGAAGAAGCCGCCGTTGATCAGACCGCCGTCGCCGCGCGGTTTCTCCGCAAAGCCGGTGACCTGGTCGCCTTCGCGGCGCAACGCGCCATAGCGTCCCGGCGGCTGCACGGCCGTGACCGTCGCGGCCTTGCCATGCTTGCGGTGAAACGCGAGCAGGGCGGTGATGTCGATATCGGCCACGCCGTCGCCGTAGGTGAAGCAGAACGCCTCGTCTTCCTTCACATAGTCGGCCACGCGCTTTAAGCGGCCGCCCGTCATCGTGCTCTCGCCGGTATCCACCAGTGTCACGCGCCACGGTTCGGCCTTGCGCTGATGCACTTCCATGCGGTTGTCGGCCATGTCGAACGTGACGTCGGACATATGCAGGAAGTAGTTGGCGAAGTATTCCTTGATCATGTAGCCCTTGTATCCGCAGCAGATCACGAAGTCGTTCACGCCGTGGGCGGAATAGGTCTTCATGATGTGCCACAGGATGGGCCGCCCGCCGATTTCGATCATCGGCTTGGGACGCGTGTGGGTCTCTTCGGAAATCCGGGTGCCAAGGCCGCCGGCCAGGATGATTGCTTTCATGCTTTCTTCTCACACCATTTGGCGAACATGCCGCGCAGGGCAGCTTCAAACTTGCGGGCAAACCCGGGCTCGTCCATCAAGGCGCTGGCCCGCATGTCGTCACGTAGCTTGTTGCGCAGGACCTGCAGCGCTGGAAGGTCGCTGGCCAGGTCGACGACCTTTTGGATATAGGCTTGCTCATCGTCTGCGATCCATTCCGGATGACCTATTCCGTTCAGCACGGAGGCGCCAATGCGGCCGACGCTGGGGCGGTCGGCCAGCGTGACGTAAGGGATGCCCATATACAGCGTCTCGACCAGCGTGACCCCCGAGTTGTGCGGGAAGCAATCAAGGCCGATGTCCATGCCACGCAGCACGTCCCAGGGCGGGCTGGTGCAGCCGATTTCAAGGCGGTTGCGCTCGATTCCATGGGCTTCGAAGCGGCGGCTCAGCTGCTCGCACATGGGGCCGTCGCGGTAGCTCGCGCTGTTGACTACCAGGTGCGCCTTGGGTAAACGGCGCAAAATCTCAGACCAGACCTTGATGGTGCGGTCGTTCATCCGAATTGCGCGGGTCAACGTGCCAAGCGTCACATAGCCATTGCTCAACGCCGGAAGCGGTCCCGGGTCCCCGGTGGTGTTACCGGGCCGATAGATGAAGTTGCATTGCTCCAGGCGCCAGGGCTCTTCCGAAAACAACCGTTCGTAGCCTTTTGGCAGCATGACCTCGTCGGTCATGATGTAATCAATCGCCGACAGTCCGGTCGTGTAGCCGAATCCCAGCCAGGTCACCGACACGGGTGCTGGCTTGCGAGCAAACGCGCCCAAGCGATTTCCGGCAGTGTGTCCGGCCACATCGATCAGGATGTCGATGCCGTCCGAGCGGATGCGTTCGGCCAGTTGGGCATCGGTCAAAGTGGCGGTTGGTACCCAGCGGTCGAAATAGGCTTTGAGTCGGGGTGTCGTGGCGTCTTCGGACACCAGCTCCGCGTAAGCGGTCAACTCGAAGCGGTCGCGATCATGGTGCGCGAACAAGGGTTCGATAAAGCAATTGCCTGAATGGTGCCGGAAGTCCGGCGACACATAGCCGATCTTCAGTTTGCGGTCAGGGTTGCGGCCGTTGTTATGCGGTTTCCATGTCGAGCGCAAGTGCACGCATTGTTCGGTATCGTAGTCGGCATAGGCCTGGAACACCTCTTCCGCCGTCCGTTCATCGGAGTAGTTCAGCGCGAACAACAGATTGTTGCGTGCAACCGTCGCCGACGGATAATGCGACAGCGTTCTGCGGGTCATCTCTTCGGCGCGCGTGACCTCACCTGAATCTATATAGATCTTGCTCAGATTGATGAGCGCCTTGCGATGCGTGGGATTCAGCGCGAGCGCAGCTAGGTTGGCTGTCTCGGCCTCCTTATAGCGCCTTTCAGCCGCCAGGGCGTCGGCAAGAGCCGAATGGGATTCGGCGCTGCGGTTTGCCAACTCGACAGCGCGGCGACTGATTACGATCGCTTCGGAGGTGCGCCCCAGTTGGGTAAGCACCGCGGCAAGCATGATGTGGCTCTGCGCATCGGCTGGCGCCAGATCCAGCATAGTCAACGCAGCTTGCAATGCCTCCAGGTTCCGGAACGTGCCGAAAAGCGAGAAAGCAAGGGCTTCCCAGGCATCCCAGAAATTTGGAGCGAGCTTGATGATGCGACGGGCTGCCTGCTCGGCGTCCACATGCGCCTTTTGCATCAGTAGTTCGTGCATTCGGTGGGCCTGAGCCGCGATGATCGGAGGCGGATTTGGTTGATGCCCGTTTCCAGACAGGACGCGCGCATCCAGACATATGCGGGCCATGGCGCTCGCGTAAAGGCCCGTCAGCGGCATGTAGCTGTCGGCAGACGCCTTCAGAGTACTGCGCAGCATATCGGCCCAAGCCTTTGCGCCGCCATGCACGAGTGCATAGCGTTTAAGCATGGTCAGGGTTTCGCCCACATCTGCGGGCTCGAACGAATCGCCATCCACGGTGGTCGCAGAGGGCAGCCGTCCCGCCGCCAAATTCTCAAGGATCACCATTTGGGCGCGCGATGGCATGAAATTGACCGTTTCGTGCCACAGGTTGAAACGTGGCAACGCGGCCTCGCCGGATGCCGGGGAGTCGGTCAAAAACCCTAAGAGACGCAGCGGCGTTTCTGTCTCGAGGTCGTAAGGCCCATGATCCAGGCAGTAATGGATCAGGTCGTGTTCCATGAGGGTGTGCAGCAGGCGATCTAGAATCTTTCGTGCGGCCGTGTCATCGATCTGATTGCGGTGTAACAGCACTGCGAGCAGCGTCGAGTACGGCAGTGAGCCAGGCCAGGCATGCCCCAACGTATCGACCACAGTTACCATGTCGGGATCGTGCGTAATCAGGGATCTGCCTAGATGGTTCACATAGGCTGCGCCCTGTTCCTGGCCATTGCCGGCAAGCCGGATCGGACCGGACGCGAATCGCAAGTCGCGCAGGCGATTCATATCGAGCTTGCCAAGCGCCTCGTCTGCGAGTGACTGAGATATCCAAAGACACTGGCGGAAACCGCGGCCGGTGGCGAAATCCAGGTATTGCTGACGGACAGTCGCGGGTTGGCCTATGGCCAACAGACTATGGTTCAGCGACACGCCCTGTCCGAATGACAGCGGGATTTCGCTAAGAGGTTGCGCGTCGCCCAGGTAGGCGAGCCCAGCCTGCGCGGCTCGGCCCGCGATTTCGACGAAGTAACTCGGGTTGCACACCAAAGGGTTCGTCCGAGCCGGCTGCCCGTCGGTGCGCAAGCTTTGATCGAATTGCGCGGCTGCCACAGAAAGCGACGCGCTGAACGGATTGCCTGCCGCCATGCCGTCTTTAAACAGCGTCAGAGCGGCGATGGCGGATTGCCTAAGCTCGTCATCGTTCGTTGCTGCATGGCCGTGCAGCATGATGGCGTCGCGCACCACCTCAAGCGATTTAGCGCCGGGGTACACGTGGCAGTCCAAGTAAAGGATGCCGTTTGGCGACAGCAGTTGGCCGCATGCTGTCATCAGCTCCAGGCCTGCCTCCTCGGGCAGGAAACTGTATTGGCCGGTGGCGATGATGTAGTCAAACTTGCCGAGTTGGCTGCCGACGTCGGATAAGTCACCGACATAAAGTTGCAGATTGGTGGCTTCCAGCCGGCGGGCCGCTTGCGTGCCTTGCGCGATCAGAACCTCCGAGGCGTCGATACCGATCGCCTGCGCCTTGGGATAGGCCAGCGCAAATGGCAACAGGCCGGAACCGTCGCCACAACCAATCGTCAATATCCGCGCTTGCTCCAAGGGAACGGCGTCGATGCCATAGAGATGCGCCGTCGCCCGCAGTCTTGCGGGAGAATGGCTGGGCGCGACAGGGCCGGGCTCTGCGGCGGTTTGGCGGTGGATGTAGGCCGGATGGAACATGAGGCTTGGCGGTGGGACGAACCAACTGAATTTGTTGCAGCAATTCTATGAATGAGTGGCGCAGCCTATTCGATCAATCAGCGTGTGAATATCCCGTCAGTTTCAGAAAAGCTGAGCGCCGCACAGAAACGAAAAAAACCCGCCATAAGGCGGGCTTTGGTTTCCTTGCATCGGCGCGAAGGACCGATGCGGCCGGACAAAACGGAGAGGATGATCTCTCTCCGTTGCCCGGGAGGCGGTTCCTGAATTAACGCAGCAGCGACAGAACCGTTTGCGGCACTTGGTTGGCTTGCGCCAGAACCGAGGTGCCAGCCTGTTGCAGGATCTGAGCCTTGGACATGTTCGACACTTCCGTGGCGTAGTCGGCGTCTTGAATACGCGAACGAGCGTTGGAGAGGTTGTTGACCACGTTGTTCAGGTTGGCGATCGTCGATTCCAGACGGTTCTGCACAGCACCCAGTTCGCCGGTCAGCTTGTCCAGCTTCGTGAAGGCGGCGTCCAGCGTCTTCATCGGATCGGTCGTCTTCGTGCCCTTGCTGGTGGTTTCCGTCGTCAGCTTGCCTTCGGAGTTGACGTAAGCCGTTGCACCAACCTTGGCTTCGTAATCGCCCGTACCCGTGCCGCTCTTGACCGTGGCCTTACCCGTGTTGGGATCGACCGTGTACACCGTGGTGTAGTTCTGGGTGGTCGTGAACTCGCCCTTGTCGTCGACGAAGGTCGTGCCCGAGACGCCATTGGCCAGAGTCACAGTGGCGCTGGTGATGCCAGCACCCAGTTGGATCGACGAGTCGGCGGCGCCCTTGACGTTAGCCAGCAGGGCGTCCGAAGTGATCGTGTTGGTGAATTGCAGCTTGGAAGCGTTACCAGCACCGCCGACGTTCGAGTACGTCTTGCCGCCGATCGAAACCGACGACGTGCCGGCTGCGTTCGTGGTGGCCGCGGCTTGCAACACGCCGTCCAGCGTGGCAGCGGTGGCGCTGGCGCTGTTGGTCGTCAGGTTGCCGGCCGTGTCCAGGTAGGCAGCTTGGCCGCCGATGGTGACCTTGCCCGTGGCGTCGACTTCGAACGAGGTCGAAGCGGAACCGTTGCTGTGGGTGTAGGTGGCGGTCGTGGTGCCGGTGGCCGGGCGCAGCGTGTTGGCCAGCGCGGTGATCGAGCCAGCGTCGGAGGCCGACGTGTCGGTGAACGTGAAGTTCTTGGCAGTGGCGTCGTACGTGTAGGTCGTGGCGGCGGTGCCCGTGCCCACGGTGACCTTGTTGCCGTTCTGCAGCTTGCCGAACGTGTCTTCGGCGGTGGCCGAAGCGTGGTTCGTTTGAACGGTCCAGTCGTTGCCGGCGGCGGTGCCGCTGGCAGCTTGCAGGTCGGACACGGTAGCCGTACGGTTCTGGGTCACGCCCGAGCCGTTGACGTTGAAGCCGTCCAGACCCAGGGTCTTGACGCTGATTTCGGTCAGGTTCAGGGTGATCGTTTCGCCGTCGTTGGCGCCGACTTGCAGCGTCAGGGGCTTGGCCGAATCCGACAGAACCTTCACGCCGTTGAAGTCGGTTTGTTGCGAGATGCGATCGATGTCCGACAGACGCTGGTTGATTTCGTCTTGCATCGAGTTCAGCTGTTCTTGCGAGTAGCTGCCGTTGGCGGCTTGCACGGACAGTTCGCGAACGCGTTGCAGGTGGGTGTTGACTTCCGAGGCGGCGCCTTCGGTCGTCTGAGCCAGCGAGATGCCGTCGTTGGCGTTACGAGCGGCTTGGGTCAGGCCCTTGACGTTCGCGGTGAAGCGGTTGGCAATCGCCATACCGGCGGCGTCGTCCTTGGCGCTGTTGATGCGCAGGCCCGACGACAGGCGTTCGATGGCGGTACCCAGGGAAGATTGCGACTTGTTCAGGTTGTTCTGAGCAACGAGCGACAAGTAGTTGGTATTGATGACTGCAGCCATGTTTAGGCTCCCAAGAGAGAAAGGCTTCTTCAAACCGGGCAGCGGGGCCGCCCATCTTTGTAACGGGAAGAATTCTTTGACTTGTGTCTTCGAATTTCTCCGTTGCCAGGATTACGGCAGTCCAAAATCAATCTTTAGGTTTTTTTTTTGGCAATCGTAAATTTGGCCGATGAGCGGCTTGTTTTCCTGCTGATTGACAATGGCCCCACCGTCGGGAGCCGGGTTGAGTAGTCCAGCAGGAGTGTGCTGTGAAGCAGTCCGGCCAACAGGAAAAAATTTCCCGCACAGCGGACTTACGATTGTTGGCGGCCCTAGATCGTTGGCCGCCCTATATCGGACTTCGCGGTTGGTATCCGTTTGCCGTCCGGTCGTGCAACTTCGGCGTGACGCAAGGTTTGGCCTCGTCCAAGTATTCGGGTGGGGGCGAGAAACCGCAGCACTCCGGCAGGACAAGCAGATCAAATAATCTGCGCGATCTGCCCTTCCTGCGGCAATTCCTGCCAGGCCTGATCCTTCAACCTTGCGCGTATCCGCGCCGTCGCCTGCGACCTCAATTGGCACACCCGCGCCTCGGTCACATTCATGATCGCGCCGATTTCCTTCAGGTTCAGCCCCTGTTCGTAACACAGCGACAGCAAGAGCTTTTCGCGGTCGGGCAGGGCGTCGATGGCGTGAACCAGAGCCTGCCGGAAGTCGCCGGCCAGCAGCGAGTCCAGCGGATTGCCGCTGGGCGCGCCGTGATTCAGCGTCGCGGACCAGTCCGCCTGACCCGAAGCCGAATCGGGCTCGGTGGTGAAGTCTTCATAGTGGACGATCTGCACGCCTTGCGCGTCGTGCAGCAGCGTCTGGTATTCGTCCAGCGGCAGCTCTAGTTGCTTGGCAATCTCGGCTTCGGTCGGCGCGCGCATCAAACGCTGTTCCAGAAACTGGATCGCCTGTTCGATCTTGCGGGCTTTCGTGCGCACGCTGCGCGGCAGCCAATCCTGGCCGCGAAGCTCATCGAGCATCGCGCCGCGAATGCGCGTCGTGGCGTAGGTCTCGAACTGAGCGTCCGCGGTTTCCTGGTAACGGCGGACGGCGTCGAGCAGGCCGATCATGCCGGCCTGTATCAGGTCATCGAGTTCGACGCTGGCGGGTAAACGGGCGAGCAATTGCAGGGCCAGCTTCCGAACTAGCGGCGCATATTCGACCAGGCTGTCATCTGCGTGGGGCATTGCGGGAATTCTGGCGGAGTCGATCGTGAAGCGCGGTCGATGTTGTCAATTTGCGACATTGTCGACAAGCGCGGCTACGGTGATGCGGGCGAATCTAGGGAATCGTCAAGATGGCATTGTCGGCAATGGGCGGCCGTTCATTTCAGGAAGTACGCAACGTTTTGAATGCTTATTTGGCAAATTGACCAAAATTTGTCACGAACTTGTATGTCAAGGTGTGTCTAGAAAGGCACGTTGCGCAACATCAACAAAGATTTGTCATATAAGTCATAGAAAATGACATGACCTGTGGTAAATTTTACTTAAATTGCGAACAAATGATACATTTCGCATTAAAACAGGATGCAGCGAGCGGACAGGTAACAAACGTTGCCTGCGCTATGAGTAATCAAGCCCCTCGGGTGGGATAGGGATAGGGAGTACGGCGTGCAACAAGTAGAAAATTCTTTGCTGGCAGACATTCGCGAAGTGAATCTGTCATATTTGTTACTGGCTCAGCGGATGTTGCGTGATGACTATGCCGCATCGATGTTCCGCCTGGGTTTCAGCAATGAAGTCGCTGACATTCTCATGCGCCTTTCGCCGGCGCAACTGGTAAAACTGGCCAGCTCCAGCTCGCTGCTGTGCCGCTTCCGTTTCGATGATTACAGCCTGCTGTCGGCGCTGACCCACGATGTGTTGGGTGGTGCGCTGCAACAAGCCCACGCCACCATCCTGCTCGCCAAGCAGCCTGTCGAAGAACTGGCCTGACGGCCCGCGAATCCCACTCGGACACACACCTGTCATGGCCTCCAAGAGCGTTTCCCAGGAAGCGGACGACATCCTGCTTGCCAGCTCCATGATTACGCTGGGCGCGCGCCTTCAGGTGCTTGAGGCTGAAACCAGCCTCAGCCACGATCGCCTCGCCCGCCTGTATCGCGAGATCCGCGGCTGCTCGCCACCCAAGGGCATGCTGCCTTTTTCGGTCGACTGGTTCATGACCTGGCTGCCGAATATCCATTCCTCTCTCTTCTATAACGTGTATTCGTTTCTGAATACGCGCACCACCAGCAAAGGCATACGCGCCACCATCGACGCGTATCGCCTGTATCTCGAAAACGCGGGGCAGGAAGCCGCGGATGCCGAGCCCGTCCTGAGCTTTACCCGGGCGTGGATGCTGGTGCGATTCTTCGACAGCGGCATGCTGCAGCTTTCTGCGTGCCGGCAGTGTGGCGGCCATTTCATTGCCCATGCCCATGATCCCCAATCGGATTTTGTGTGCGCCATCTGCCGTCCGCCACCCCGCGCGGGCAAGACGCGCGCGGCGGCCAAGGCACGTGCCGGCACCCGTGCAGCCCCCATTGCGACCGCCGCTCCGACCTGATCGGGCGTCCAAATACATCAAAAGCCCTGGAAAACACCCCCTAACCCGCCTTTTTGGGGCAGGGGGGACAGGGGATCATTGACGCAAGTTATAGACTTCGTTGGCAGGGGCCCGTTGTGTTGATTGTTATCGGTTTTCTTGTGGTGATCGTGTCGGTCGTCGGCAGCTTCATGGCGCTGGGCGGACACTTGGGCGCGCTCTACCAGCCCTTCGAGCTGACGCTGATCTTCGGCGCGGCGTTCGGGGCTTTCCTGGCGGGCAACAGCAAGAAGTCGCTGATGCTGGTCAAGAAGGCGCTTCCCGACGCGCTCAAGAGCTCGCGCTACGGCAAGGACGTCTACATGGAGCTGATGGCGCTCCTGTACGTATTGCTGAACAAGGCGCGCCGCGAAGGCCTGATGGCCATCGAATCGCACATCGAGGATCCGGGCTCCAGCCCGATCTTTAGCGAATATCCTCGCATCGCCAAAGACGAGAAGCTCATGGAGTTCATCACGGACTACCTGCGCATCATGATCAGCGGCAACATGAGCTCGTTTGAAATCGAGACGCTCATGGACGAGGAAATCGAAACCTACCGCCACGAGCGCGAAGTGCCGGCGCATGCGCTGCAGCAGATGGCCGACGGCTTGCCCGCCTTCGGTATCGTGGCCGCGGTGTTGGGCGTGATCAAGGCGCTGGCGGCCGTGGACCAGCCGCCCGCCATCCTGGGCGACCTGATCTCCAAGGCCATGGTCGGCACGTTCCTGGGTATTTTGCTGGCTTATGGTTTCGTCGGTCCGCTCGCCTCCCGCGTGGAGCGCCGCACGGATGAGGCCATGAAGGTGCTTGAGTGCATCAAGACGACGCTGCTGGCCAGCATGAACGGCTATCCGCCTCAGCTTGCGGTGGAATTCGGCCGCAAGGTGCTGTTCTCGGCGGTCCGGCCCACCTTCGGTGAGCTGGAAGAGCACGTGCGCCAGACCAAGTCGACCGGCAAGGCCTGACGGAGCGGGCCATGAGCACGGTAAATAATCACCGTGTGGTGATCCGCCGCAAGAAGGTCAAGGGCGGCGGGCACCACGGGGGCAGCTGGAAGATCGCGTACGCCGACTTCATTACGGCGATGATGGCGTTCTTCCTGGTGATGTGGCTGGTCAGCATCGTGCCGAAGGAAGAACTCAAGGGGATCGCGGAATACTTCCGCATGCCGCTGCGCGTCGCCATCACGGGCGGGCCCAGCAGCTCGGCCGAAACCAGTGCCGTGCCGGGCGGCGGGCAGGATCCGTTGCGCAGCGAAGGCGACGTCCGCCGCGGCCAGGGCAACCGGGTCGAATCCCAGCCCATGGGCGACGCCGAGCGCCGCGAGCAGCATCGCCTGGAAAACCTCAAGAAGCGCCTCGAGAACGTCATCGAGACCAGCCCCGTCCTGAAATCCTTCCGGCCGCAGCTGCTCATCGACCTGACGACCGAAGGCCTGCGCATCCAGATCATCGACAACCAGAACCGCCCGATGTTCGCGACCGGCCGCGCCGAAGTGCAGCCGTACATGCGCGACATCCTGCGCGAGTTGGGGCCGGTGCTCAATGAACTGCCCAACAAGGTCAGCATCTCGGGTCATACCGACGCCTCGCAGTATGCGCGCGGCGAGCGAGCCTACAGCAACTGGGAGCTTTCGGCCGACCGGGCGAACGCCTCGCGCCAGGAGCTGGTGGCGGGCGGCATGAACGAAAGCAAGGTCATGCGCATCCAGGGTCTGTCGTCCAGCATGAGTCTGGTTAAAGATGATCCGTATGCAGCCGTTAATAGACGCATCAGCCTGGTGGTGCTCAACCAAAGCACCCAGAAGCGCATCGAGAGCGAGAACGCCGCAGCCGCGGATTTGAGCGCCAAGGATGCGCGCGAGGTGGGGACGGCCGTGCAGGCGGTGCAAGCCGCCAGCCGGGCCGCAACGGCAACCAAGCAGGGCGAGGCGGTGAACACCCCGCCCGCTGAAGGGGTTCGACAGCAATGACGGCAACGATACTCGTGGCGGACGATTCCACGACCATGCGGATGATCGTTCAGGCGACGCTGACCGGCGCAGGCTGGAATGTGTTGACGGCCTGCAATGGCCAGGAAGCGCTCGAGGTGGCGATGGCCAACGCGGTGGACCTGGTCGTCAGCGACTGGAACATGCCTGTGAAGGGCGGTCTGGAGTTGATCCAGGGGTTGCGCGAAGAGGACCGGTACGTGGATGTGCCGGTGCTGGTGCTGACCACCGAGGACGACGTGGACAGCAAGATGGCAGCCCGGGATCTGGGCGTTTGCGGCTGGCTTTCCAAGCCGGTTGATCCCGATGTGCTGGTGGAATTGGCGACCGAGCTGCTCGACGAGCAGGCCGGCGCGTAGCAGGTTCATTTAGAAAGGCGTACGGGTCATGAGTTCTGGTTTGGACCTCAGTCAGTTTTACGAGACCTTTTTCGACGAGGCGGACGAACTGCTTGCGCAAATGGAGCAGCTGTTGCTCGAGCTTGATGTGGGCTCGCCCGACATCGAGCAGCTCAACGCCATTTTTCGCGCGGCGCATTCGATCAAGGGTGGTGCGGCGACGTTCGGCTGTTTCAACCAGCTGGCGGGCACGACCCATCTGCTTGAGAACCTTCTGGACGCGATCCGGCGTGGCGAAATGGCGCTGCGCACGGACATGATTGATATTTTCTTGGAAACGAAAGACGTGCTCAAAAGCCAACTGGACGCCTATCGGGCCTCCGAAGAGCCCGATGACGCCGTGTTTGAGCGTATTTGCGCCGTATTGAGGCAGCTTGCGCTGGAGCATAAGGATCCCGCCGCAGCCGCTGCTGCACCCGCGCCCGCTGCGCCCGCCGCCGCGCCGGCTCCGGCGCCCGCCCCGGTGCAGCAGGC
>NZ_CADIJP010000008.1 GCF_902859725.1 Achromobacter mucicolens
CGTGGCTGCCGGCGCCGCGGCAGGCGCGGCGGCGGGTGCGGCGCTTTCAGCCGGGGCTGACGCGCCCGCGGGCGCTGCGCCCTGGCTGCCGCCGCTGCCGTTGCCACGGAAGTCCGTGACGTACCAGCCGGAGCCCTTGAGCTGGAATCCAGCCGCGGTCACCTGCTTGGAAAACGTGCTTTGACCGCATTCGGGGCATTCCGAAAGCGGCGCGTCAGAGATCTTCTGCAAGACGTCTTTGGCATGGCCGCAGGCGCTGCACTTGTAGGCATAGATGGGCATCGAGGACTCCCAGGCGAAAAGCCGGGCATATCAAAATCGGCCTGCCGCCGCGCGCGGGCGCGGGGCGCGGCCGCTGGGCCAGGCCAGAAAAAATACGGGAAAGTCTTGAATTTTAGCGGTTTTTCATAAAGCGTCGGAGTCCGGCCCAGTGTGCAGGCCCCGGGCCGCGCCCGGGGGGCAGACCGCCCGGGCAGGCGGGCGGCCCCCTACACCGGCAGCAGGAACATCAAGGCCGCCACCAGGGTCGGTCCCAAGGCGCACAGGAACAGGCGCCCGGACGAGATGCTGCCGTCCGGGAAATGGTTCTTCAGGATCGCGAAACCGGCCGGGTTCGGCGCATTGGCGATCACCGTCAGCCCTCCGCCCGTGACCGCGCCGGCCACCAGCATGTAACGCCAGGCCTCGCTGGTGCCCTCCACGAGCGAACCCAGGTAGGTGAGCGCCGCGTTGTCGGTAATGGCCGTGAGCGCGGTTGCGCCCCAGAACAGGACGAAAGGCTCCAGCCCTCCCAAGAGGTCCTGCAGCCACCATTTCTGCAGTCCGCCCAGCACCACCAGCCCGGCCAGGAAGAAGCCCACCATCAGGCCCTCCTTGATCATCAGGCGGTCCTGGTGGCGCTTGTAGGCCTCGGAAAACCCGATGAACATCATCAACAAGCCCAGGAAAATGGCCGGATGATGCGCAGTCAGCACGATGGCGATGAGGAACACCAGGTGCACCGCGATCACGATGGCCGGCACCGGCGCGCGCTTGCCCGCGCCATCCGGAGCGTCGACGCCGCCGCGCGTGCCCACCGCGCCTTCCAGCAGCGCCTTGCGGCAGATGAACGTCAGCAGCCCCGCATTGAGGCAGACCGCCAGCGCCGCGCGCCAGCCGAAGTGCTGGAGCATGTAGGCCGAATCCCAGCCGAACGTGCTCGCCACCATCAGGACGGGCGGCGCCGCGTAGGACGTCAGCACGCCGCCGATGGACACGTTCACGAACAGCACGCCAAGCGTCAGGTACTTGAAACCGGCCCGGCCGCTGCTGCGAAAGTAAGCGTCGCGCAGCAGGATCGCGGCCAGCGTCATCGCGGCCGGTTCGGTGATGAACGAGCCGCCCAGCGGCACCATGGCCATCACGACGAAGAAGGTGGACAGCTCGCGCGGCATCGGCAGGACTCGCGCAACGATGCGCACCAGCAGCCCCACCAGCTCAAGAATCGGCCGGCTGGCCGCCACGACCATGATCGCGAAAACGAACAGCGGCTCCGTGAAGTTGCGCGTGTCCATGTAGTCGATGGCGGTCGCCGGTCCGGCCAGCGCGGCCATGGTCACGATCAGCGCGAACGCCCACACGCCGAAGACGGCCTCGACCTCGGAAAATAGATGCCAGAAGCCCGCGTGCGGCCCCCCTCGATGCGCGAGCCGCGCGAAGAAGGGAACCGAGAAAGTATGGAGGACCGCCACGGCGAACAGGATGGTGGCGATGACCTCTAGCGTCTGAGGCATTTGCGGCATTTCCTAGGGTGCCCGGCGGCTACGGGAGCCGCCGGGCTTGTAAGACAAGCGTCGCAATATAGCCCAGCGCCCGGCCGGTGTAACGCCGGGTCAACACTGATCCCTGCCGCCTTTTCTACGCGATCGGGGCCGGCGGCTCGGCGCCCGCCTGCGCCGCCTTCATCTCCATCAGCAGGCTGTGCAGCATTTCCGTGGACAGCCCGTGCAGCACCAGCCGGTAGCCCGCGCGCAGCGTGGACATCGGCACGAGCGGATGGTTGTTGTTGACCAGGATGAGGTGCTGCGGGGCCCCCAGCAGCTTGGCCGCATAGATGCCCACGGTCTCGTCAAGCTGAAGCGAATTGGCCGCGCGCCAGAAATCGTTGTCGGTCAGCAAAAGCTGATAAAGCGGCGTGAACAGTTCGATGGCGCTTTGCAGGTCCAGGAAGTTCAGCTTGCCCTGCGGCATGTCCTCCAGCCGGATCGGCGGATCGCGCAGCATCGAATAGTCCACCGTCTGCGGGGCATGCATCTCCACGCCCGCGTCCCGCAGCGCCTGGTTCAGCCGGATAACGAAGTTAAAGAGGTTCAGGTCGTGCTTGACGAACAGATCGTCCTTCAAATCGTCGATCGTCGTCGGCTCAAGCGGCGTCGTGCTGATGGGCACCGGCGAGTTCGCGGCGATGAATGACAGCGCCTGCGCCCCCAGATGGAAGTGCCGCAAAATCAGCCAGTTGGCCTCGGGCGACACGAACCGCTTCAAGCCCCAGGCCAGGATGCGGTGCAGCAGCCGCGAATGTGACCAACGGCGCGGCAGGAACGTCTTGACGATCTGGATCAGGATGATGAAGGCGCGCGCGATCGGCCGCAGGAACGGCAGCAGGTATTGCCGCGACGCGCAGCTGGAATCCGTCAGCCACGCTTTCTTGACCTTGTCCGGCAGCGGCGTGCTGCGATCCAGGTAAAGGGCCAGCCAGGGGCTGGGGTCCGCCGGATCGTGTTCCCGGGCGAGGAATTCGGGTTCCTTCTTCATGCCGCGTCCGCCTCCATCACATGATGAAACTGCATCAGGTAAAGCGCCGCCGTGCGGCGCGCGGTGTCGACGATGCGCTGTTCGGCGCGCCCATCCTCGTCGCAATCGAGCGCCAGTTCCACCGCCGACAGCCACCGCGCCAGATGGTGTTCATCGTTGTGGCCGTGGTATTCCAGGAAGCGGAAGGCGTCGGGCGGCAGTTTCAGGCTGGCCTTGAGCAGCGGCAAGAGCGCAGGCACGATGCGTTGCCCCGTGCCTTCGATGATGTAGATCGCGCCCAAGAGCCCGATGGGGTCGCGCGTGGCGGCCAGGCTGTGCAAATAGGCGTTCAGCGCTTCGCCGCCGGGGTTGCGGCGCAAGGCATCGATGCTGTCCACCGCGCCGCCGGCGTTGCGATAGTCCTGGAACAGGATCTGGAAGTCGTTCTGTTCTTCGCCCGCGTGCATGTCGATCAGCGCGGCCAGCGGCGCGTATTGCTCGGTCAGCGACGCGGCGCCCTCGCGCATCCACTTGCTGCCTTCGCGCACCTGCGGAATCCAGTTCTCCATCCACGCCAGGTAGTCCGCGGTCTGGAACTGCCGGTTGCGCAGACGCCGGATCACCGGCGTGCGCCACACGCGCGAGCGGTAGTCGTGCCAGATCGCCGCCAGCTCGGTCAACAGTTGTCCCAGGCCCTGCGGCGCCATGTCGGGATCATGCGGCGGCGCGATCGCGTCGGCATCGGCGGACCCGGCATCCTCGCGCGCGGCCGCGGCGGGCGCACCGGCAGCCACTGCGGGCGTTGCGTGCACCGCTTCGGCTTCCAGCAGCATGTAGGCCGCCATGAAGCGCCCGGATTCGGGGATGTAGCAGAAGATCTGCTCGCCGGGCTTGACCTCGCGCGTTTCCAGGAACTCGGCCAGCATGATCATGATGGATGCCGCGCCGGTGTTGCCGCGCCACGCCAGGTTGCTGAACCAGCGCTCGCGCGGGATCACCAGCCCGGCCTTCTCCATCAGGTCTTCCACAACGGGAATGAATTTCTCGGACGAGTAATGGCACAGGAAATGATCGACCTGGTCCGGATCCACCCATCCGTCGCGCACCAGCTTGGCGTACTCGTGGATGCCGATGTCGAACAGATGCGGCAAAAGGCGGATGTCCTGGCGCAGCGACAGCGCACCGTCGGTTTCAGCCTCGTTCCACGAGGGGTAGTCCAGGTGTCCTTTGCTCCGGTCGGCGGACAGCCCGAGCTGCATGCACACCGGATAGTCGCCCGAGAACGAGCGCTGATGCACCCACTTCAGGCGCAGCCGCACGCCCTGCGAGGCGCCGGGCAGCGGCCGTCCGCTGTTGCCCAGCAATACCGCGCCGGCCCCGTCCGAAAGCATCCAGCGCAGAAAGTGCGCGTCGAAGTCGGCGTCGTAGCCGCGCGCGGCAAAGCGCGAGCGCTTGAACAGGCGCGACGGCAATTCGCTGGCGACCGCCAGCGCGCTGGCATGCGCGCCCAGTTCCACGCCTTGCGCGGCCGCCTGGATCGCCGACACACCCGCGGCGCAGATGCCATGCACCGACAGCGTTTCCATGGGCGGCGCGGCCAGCTCGCCCTGGATCATGTTGGAAAACCCCGGCATCAGCGCATCGCCCCCGGACGAACCGCTGGCCAGCATCGATATGGCCGACAGGTCGGTGTCGTGGCGCCGCAGGCAATCGCGGATGGCGTTGGCCGCCAGCTGCGCATTGGAAAACACGGTCGCGCCCTCGGGGTCGATGGCGTAGTAGCGCTGCTTGATGCCGTTCTCGGCCAGGATGCGGGTCTTGATCCGGCTGGACATGCGGTTCAGCGGGGCGATGTAGTCATCCATGGCCTCGTTGGACACGGGCTCGCCCGGCATGAAATAACCGGCGCTCTCCAGGTAGACACGATGAAACGCAATGGGCATGACGGATCTCTGGTTAAAAAAGGGGGAGTGCGGCGCTAGCGGACGTGCTCGGGCGCCATGCAGGAACGGCTGCGAAACCTGGGGACGAAGGCGCCCAGCACGAACACGCGGAACATGTAGGGCGCGAGGCCGCGCTCATTCAATTCGGCGCGCACGCGGCCGCGGTAGTGGTCGCGATGCAGGCGGGTCAGCTCGGACCAGTGCGCGCGCGGGTGCTCGTGGTGCGCAGTGTGCAGGCCGATGTTAAAGAGCAGCGGATTGACCAGCCCCTCGAAGTTGCGCGCGTAGTTCAGGCCCGCCACCTGCCGCGGCCCGCCGTCCGCATGCGCGTGCTGCAGATAGTTGGTGGCCAGCAGCCAATGCAGGCCGTGAAGCTGCGGCACGATCACGAACACCAGCGCCTTGGCAGGATTCACGGCGATGAGGCCGGCCCACAGGCCCAGCCACGCGCCGTACTGCGCCATGCAATAGCGCCAGGCGCCTGGCCAGTGCCGGCGCAACCGGCCCAGCCACGCAAAGAACACCGGATACAGCACCCAGGCCGCCTGCACCGGATGGATGAGGTAGCCCCACAGATGGTTGGTATCGCCGCCAAACCGATAGGTGCGCGCCACATCGCGCGCGCCGTGCTTGAAGCGGTGGTGATTGGCGACGTGGGCCGGGTAGAACACGAACGTCGGATGGCCCTGCAGCAACGTGATCCAGAAATCGGTGATGCGGTTGGCGCGGCGGCCGCGCCACATCCTCAGGTGCGTGTGATTGTGATGGATGACGCCGATGCCCAGCGTCAGGAACAGCATCAGCGCGTAGGCCGGCCACCAGAACCCGTGGAACCACTGCCAGCCGGCAAGCAGGGGCAGCGCGGCCAGGTAGGCCAGGCTCTGCCAATCGCGCCGATTGCGCAGCGCGGGCAGCGTGCGCCGCGGGCCCAAGCTTGGCGCCACTATGCGGAGCCTCGCAGGCCCGCGCCGGACTCGCGCTGGCGGTGGGCCTGCAACTGGCGCTCGGCGGCGTCCGCCCCCAGCCGCGTGCGGAACAGGCGATCCATGAAGGTGAACTGGAAGCCGTAGTTGCCGTTGTAGCAGGCATGGTGCAGATGGTGCCGGCGGCTGGCGGCAAACCAGTGCGCGTACGACACCTTGGGAAAGAAATCGTAGTTGGCGTGGCCGATGCAATTGAAGAACAGGCTGAACAGCGGCACCGACAGCAGCGACCAGAAGCTGAAATCATGCACCACCATCGGCAAGAGGATCACGTTGCCCAGCATCAGCGCCTCGATGGGATGAAAGCTGTAGGTCGAGAACGGCGTGGTCACGACCGAACGGTGGTGCGGCAGGTGAAAACGGCGCAGCAGCCGCGTATGCAGCAGCCGGTGGTTGATCCAGAAATGCACGTCGTTCCAGGCCACGAGCGCCAGGATTTCCAGCACGATCTGCTGCCAGCTCGCGTCCGGGTCCAGGCGCGCCCAACCCAGTTGCAAGAGGCCCCACGGAAAGATCATGCCGGTGCCGAACAGCAGGATCGACAGACCCGACTGAGCCAGTTCGCGCCGCAGCTGTCCCGGCGCCAGGGGCCGCGGATCCAGCGGCCGGCCCAGGCCAAGGGCCGGCAGGATGTGCCGCGTCAGCAGCCAAGTGGCCGCGCCAAAGACCAGGTAGATGCCGCCGAAAAAGAGCAGCCCCGCCAGCATGACCTGCCAGGCGGACAAGGCTTCAAAAGCTTGGCCCATGAAGGTTTTGTTTCACCCCGAAGAATGGCCGCATCATAAGCAATCCGTCAGCTTCCCGGTAGGGCAAGTATTACCAATTGAATCCGGACGCCACAAAGCGCTCATGCCGCGCGCAGCGCCGGCCCACCCGCCGGAAACTGCCGATCCAGCGCATCCACCGCGGCATCCAGCTGCGCCGCGAGCGCCGTGCTGGCCGGCAACATGGGCAGGCGCAATTCGTTCGATAGCAGCCCCTGGCGGGCAAGTTGCGCCTTCAACGGCCCCGGATTCGGCTCGCCGAACGTCAACCGGATCACCGGCGCCAACGCATGAAACAGGGTCCTGGCCTCGTCCAGCCGCTGCGCCCGCACCGCGCGGTGCATGGCCACGAAAAGATCGGGACGAACATGCGCGGCGGCAGCGATCATGCCCGTGGCCCCCAGGCACATTGCGGACAGCGACTGCAGGTCTTCGCCCGCCAGCACGTTCATCTGACCATCGGCAATCAGCGCTACGGTCTTTTCCAGGGATCCGCCGCAGTCCTTGATGGCGGCGATATTCGGGTGCGCCGCCAGCGCCAGCAGCGTGGACGTGTCCAACGTGGTGCCGGTCCGGTACGGAATGTCGTAGAGCACCAGCGGAAACCGCGAGGCATCGGCCAGGCAGCGGAAGTAGGCGGCAGCCCCTTCCTGGCCCGCGCGCACGTAATACGGCGCGGGCGCCAGGATGCCGGCCAGCGGCCGCGTGCCGAAGGCCGACAGCCGCTGCAGCACATGGCCCTGATGATTGCCGGCCAGTCCCATCACGATGGGCAGCGGGCCGGCTTCGGCCAGCACCGCGTCCAGCACGGCGAGCTGCTCGGCATCGTCCAGGGCCGCTGCCTCGCCGGTGCTGCCGCACACGACCAGTCCGTCCACGCCCGCCGCCAGATAGTGACGCACTAGGCGGCGCAGGGCTCCGCCGTCGACATGGCCGCCCGAAAACGGCGTGACCAGGGGCACCCAGACACCCTGGAACAGAGATTGATTCGATTGCATGAGAACACTCCTTCGTATGGACCGTTGGGGGACCGTACAGAAGTGCTCGGGATATCAGTGGGGGTGCGCGCGGGTGCGCCAAAGCGCTGCCGGCAGGCCGCTGTTCCGTCGCCCATCTGACGGAACAGCATGCTCCGGTCAGATGAGCGGCTGTTTTTTGGATTTCAGGCCGGCGGCAGCCAGCACCACGCCAAGGGCGCGGAGGTGGCTAGCAGTCTGGTGGGCCTGATGAATCATGAATGAGCGGGGACGCGATAGGCGGCGGATGCAGCAATCTACCGGGCGGGCGCGGCGGTGTCAACGACAGGCATTTCCGGCCGAATCCGGTGGCCGCGGGAGGGCAATCAGCCGAGCGTCGCGAGGAACACCTGGCACAGCGCTTCCATGCCCTTGCGGTCGTCTTCGTCGAAGCGGTCCGGCACGGGGCTGTCCACGTCCCACACGCCAATCAGTTCGCCCCGGTGCACCAGCGGCACCACGATTTCCGAACGCGAAGCCGCGTCGCAGGCGATGTGGCCGGGAAAGGCATGCACGTCCGGCACGAGCTGCGTCTGGCGCTGGCTGGCCGCCGCGCCGCACACGCCGCGATCAAGCGCAATGCGCACGCAGGCGGGCTTGCCCTGGAAGGGGCCCAGCACCAATTCCGTGCCGTCGAAGAAATAAAACCCCACCCAGTTCAGTTCGGGCAGGGCCTGGAACGCAAGCGCGCTCAGGTTCGCGGCGTTGGCGATGCGGTCGGGCTCGCCTTGCAGCAGCGCACGCGCCTGGACGACAAGTTCGGCATACAGGGCGGCTTTGGACTCGGCGACGATGGGAGCGGCTTCGAACATGGAATGTAACTGTACAGGCGGTTATCGATGCAGGTGATTTTAGGGGTTCCCCCCGATAAAGGGGCCGGGCTGTTACCGTATGGGACAATACTTTGTTGTCAACCGTATCACCCGACCCACCCTTCTTGATCAAGAAGCACTCCATGGACAAGCCTATCGAACCTGCGTTTTCCTTTTCGGAACGCGCCCTGCAACTCACCAGCTCCGCCATCCGCGAGATTCTCAAGGTCACCGAGCGCCCCGAAGTCATTTCGTTCGCAGGCGGTCTGCCCGCGCCCGGCGGCTTTCCGGTAGAAGTGGTGCGTGCGGCATTCGACAAGGTCCTGTCCACCAACGGCCGCGCGGCCCTGCAATACGGCCCCACCGAAGGTTATGCGCCCCTGCGCAAGTGGGTCGCCGATGAACTGACCGCGTCCGGCGCCGACGTCGCCCCCGACCAGGTCCTCATCGTCTCCGGCTCGCAGCAGGCGCTGGATCTGCTGGGCAAGGTGCTCATCGACAAGGACAGCAAGGTGCTGGTCGAAGACCCCAGCTATCTGGGCGCGCTGCAATCGTTCAGCCTGTACCAGCCGAAATTCGTGCCGGTGCCCACCGACGAAGGCGGCCTGATCCCCGAAGCGATCACGCCCGAACTGGCTGACGGCGCCCGCTTCCTGTACGCCCTGCCCAACTTCCAGAACCCGACGGGCCGCACGCTCAACCTGGAACGCCGCATCGCGCTGGTCAAGCGCGCCGCCGAACTGGGCCTGACCATCGTCGAGGACGATCCCTACGGAGAACTGCGCTACGCCGGCGAGCCGCAGCCCGGCCTGATCGCGCTTGCCAAGGAATACGGCGCGAACGTCGTCCGCCTGGGCACGTTCTCCAAGGTGCTGGCGCCGGGTCTGCGCCTGGGTTACATCGTTGGCGGCCGCGCCCTCATCAACAAGCTGGTGCAGGCCAAGCAGGCCACCGACCTGCACACGCCCACGCTGACCCAGATGGCCGTGTACGAGATCGTCAAGGACGGCTTCCTGGCCGAACACCTGCCGAACGTGCGCGAGATCTACCGCGCCCAGGGCAGCTGCATGCTGGACGCCATCCAAAAGGAATTCCCGTCCACCGTCACCTGGACCAAGCCGGAAGGCGGCATGTTCATCTGGCTGACGCTGCCCGAGCACATCGACAGCACCAAGCTGCTCGAAAAAGCCATCGCGCAGAACGTGGCCTTCGTGCCCGGCGCGCCGTTCTACAGCGGCGAAGGCAAGCGCAACACGCTGCGCCTCAGTTTCGCGACCGTGCCGGAAGACAAGATCCGCACCGGCATCGCCATCCTGGGCAAGCTGCTGAAGGCGGAATGACAACGTCCGCGGCCGTCCCCGCAGGGACGGCGCGGATGCGTTGATCACCGATCGGCCGGGCGCAGCGCCCGGCCGTTGTTTTATGCTGTCGGCTTTCCCGACCTCTTTTGACCGAGACAGTGAGCGCTTCGCAACCTTCCCCCGCCGACCTCAGTGACATCGTCTTCACCGACTGGGTCGAACGCTGGCTTCCGAAGTCATGGCGTCCCTATGCCCGCCTGTGCCGCCTGGACCGTCCCATCGGCACCTGGCTGACCTTGCTGCCGGCGATCGCCGCGCTGGTCCAGGCCGCGGGCGGACTGCCCGACTTGAAACGCCTCATCGTGTTTTCGCTGGGCGCGTTGCTCATGCGCGGCATCGGCTGCACCGTCAACGACATGTGCGACCGCAACTTCGACAAGCACGTCGAACGCACGCGCTTCCGTCCGCTGACCAGCGGCCAGCTGTCGATGAAGAACGCCACCTGGTTCCTGCTCGGCCAGTTGCTGGTCTGCGGCTCGCTGCTCTTTTTCCTGAACGACATGAGCCGCTGGCTGGCCGTGGCGGTCCTGCCCTTCGTCTTCATCTATCCGCTGTGCAAGCGCGTCACGTACTGGCCGCAGGTCGTGCTGGGCATCTGCTTCAACTGGGGCATGCTCATGGCCTGGTCGGACACGCAGAACCATGTGCCGCTTGCCGCCATCGCCATGTGGCTGGGCGCCGTGCTGTGGCAGGTAGGCTACGACAGCATCTACGCCTACGTGGACGTGCGCGACGATCGCAGCCTGGGCCTGCACTCGACCGCCATGCGCTTTGGCGACCAGGGCAAGCTCTGGATCGGCGGTTTCTACGTGGGCACGGTGCTGTTGTGGGCCTGGGGCGGGCATGCGATGGGCCTGTCGTGGGCCTATCAGGTGGGCATGATTGCCGTGGCGGCGCACCTCGCGTGGCAATTGAAAGTCTTCGACATTCAGCGCCCCGACCGTAACTTCATGCTCTTTCGCGCCAACCTGTGGCTGGGCGCGCTGCTTGTCGCGGCCGCGCTGGCCGGTGCGCTGATCAGCTGATCCCCGGCAAACGCCACGGCGCCCGGCCGTGGCGTTTGCCGCCTTGGCCCGCCTGTTTGCGGGATTGCCGCGCGCGGGCGATGATGGCCTTTCCGCCCACGTCACGGAGTCACCGCATGCCCGCATCGTTCAAATCCCTGACTGTCGCCGCCGCCGCGTGCGCCCTCTTTGCCGCATTGCCGGCACAGGCCGCCACCGACTGCGCACCGCTGCGCGGTTGCGCGGCCAAGTTCTGCCACATCGAAAACGACATCGCCGCCGCGCAGGCGCAGAACAACACACGCCGCGAGGCGGGTCTGCGCAAGGCGCTGTCCGAGGCCAAGGCAAGCTGCACCGACAGCCGCCTGCAATCGCAGCGCGAGTCCGACGTGCGCGAGAAGCAATCCAAGGTCGCCGAACGCCAGCAGGAGCTGAAAGAGGCTCAGGCCAAGGGCAAGCAGGACAAGATCGACAAGGCCCAACGCAAGCTCGAAGAAGCGCAGGCCGAATACAACGACGCACTGGCCGATCTGAACCGCTGATCCGCCGCAGTCTGCTGGCCAGCGCGTCTTCCGCACGCGCTGACCGCCCCCCCTCCTCCTGTCTTCCCTGCAGACGCCCCCCCCCGGCGCGCTGCCGGAAATCTGACACGTCATCCAATGGAAATATCGCCACCCATGGCGCCAACATGGACAATCCATGTTGATTAGCCATGATTATGGAAAGATGTTTTCAAGGAATAAGGGTTTATCCCAGGGTTATTTAGGCACAGAATGCCTCTCATCGGGACACAGCAAGCGAGCCCCAGGCAATCAGGTCTGAGGCTCGAATCCCAAGCTCACAAGACTCGGAGGTCTGCCATGAAAACCCTTGCTACCGCATTGATGTTGTCCATGTCCGTTCTGGCCGCCGGCGCCCAAGCTGCCGAAGCCGACCAAGCCACCACCCGCGCTCAGGTTCAAGCCGAGCTGCAACAAGCCAAGGTTTCGGGCCAATACACCTTCGGCGAAGAAGGCTACCCCGCCCCCATCGCCCAACGCAGCAGCCTGACCTCGCAGCAAGTGCAAGCTGAACTGGCCCAGGCCAAGAACGCCGGTCAGGTCACCTTCGGCAACATGGACTACCCGCCCGTCGCGGCTTCGGCTTCCGCCTCGACGCTGACCCGCGCCCAAGTTGAATCGCAACTGGCGCAAGCCAAGACCGAAGGCCTGGTGACCTTCGGCAACATGGACTATCCCCCCCACCTGGGCAGCTGATCCACGGGCCGCGCCGGCCGTGAATCACAACCAGGCAGCCCTCTGGCCACAAGCCAGAGGGCTTTTTGTTTGACGCTTCGACAGATAAATAAGTCATAACGACGTTACTTAAAGCCGATTCGACATTTTTGCTGCTACAAATCGACAGCACTCCCGCATAGGATTGAGGCCACTTCCCTTCCCTCTCATTGCAGGAGCAGCATCATGTCCACGCACACCAAGCCCATCGTTCTGCTGGGCGCCGGAAAAATCGGTTTCGCGATCGCGCTGATGCTGGAACGCAGCGGCGATTACTCGGTTCTGGTCGCGGACCAGGACGCCGGACGCCTTGCCGTGCTGGCTGAACTGGGCTGCGAAACGCGCCAGGTAAGCGACGACGCCGGCGTGGCCCGCTGCATCGAAGGCGCTTACGCGGTGGTCAATGCGCTGCCCTTTCATCGCGCAGTCGCGGTGGCGGGCCTATGTGCGAAGGCCGGCGTGCATTACTTCGACCTCACCGAAGACGTCGCCAGCACGCATGCGATCCAGGCGCTCGCCAGCGAGGCGCGCGGCGTCCTCATGCCGCAATGCGGCCTGGCCCCCGGCTTCATCGGCATCGTCGGCAACGCGCTCGCCCGCCGCTTTGACACCCTGCTGGACCTGCGGATGCGGGTCGGCGCACTGCCGCGCTATCCCTCCAACAGCCTGCGCTACAACCTGACGTGGAGCACCGAGGGGCTCATCAACGAATACTGCAATCCGTGCGAGGCCATCGTCGACGGGCAACTGACCAGCGTGCCCGCATTGGAAGGCTACGAAACCTTTGCGCTGGACGGCGTCGAATACGAGGCCTTCAACACCTCCGGCGGCCTGGGTACCCTGCCCGCCACGCTGCTGGGGCGCGCCCGCAACGTCGACTACAAGTCGGTGCGCTACCCCGGTCATTGCAGCATCATGAAGCTGCTGCTCAATGACCTGCGCCTGCGCGATCGCCGCGATCTGCTCAAGGACATCTTCGAGTCGGCCATCCCCACCACCGAGCAGGATGTGATCGTCATCCAGGCATCGGCCTCCGGCTATCGGCATGGCCGCCTGGAAGAAGAGTCGTATCCGATCCGCGTGTTCGGCGCCGAGGTGGACGGCCATCGGCTCAGCGCGATCCAGCTGTCCACCGCTGCCGGCATCTGCGCCGCGCTCGATCTGGTGGCGCACGGCGTGCTGGCGCAGCAGGGTTTTGTGGGACAAGAGGCCATCGGTCTGGACGCGCTCCTCACCAACCGCTTCGGCCGCATCTATGCGGGCAAGCCCCTGGCGCTGGCCGGCTGCGCGGTAGCCGACCGCTAGCGGTCCCGGGGCCGCACGCGCGACCAGCACGTCGCGCGTGCGGCGTTACGTCCAGCCTTCCAGGCGCAGCGTCGCGCGCACCAGGCGCTGTTCTTCCTGCTCGATGTCCGCCAGGCTCTGGCGCACGCTATCCACATGGTCGGCCGCCGCCTTGCGGGCCTGCTCGGGCTGGCGCCCGATCACGGCATTGAAGAGCCGCGTGTGCTGCCGGTCGATCTGCCGCTTTTCCGGTTCTCGGTGATACAGGTTGTTCACGCAGGCGAACACCGACCCCAGCAGCAGATCCGTCAGCGATTGCAGCGTATGCACCAGCACGGGATTGTGCGAGGCCTCGCAGATCGCCAGATGAAATGCATGATCCAGATGCGCGTGGGTGGCGGTATCGGTGGCGGCGCCCTGCGCGGACACCATCTCGTCATACCGGCGCCGGATCATGATGAAATCCGCCTCGGTTCCGCGAATGGCCGCCAGCCGCGCCGATTCGGCCTCCAGCAACGACCGCACTTCCAGCAGGTCATACAGCGTGCGCGGCTGCGAATTGAACAGATGCATCAGCGGGCCGGCGTCCACCTTCGAGATATGCGCCACGAACGAGCCCTTGCCCTGCGCGGTGTGGATGATCTCGCGCGCGCGCAGCAGCTTCAGGCCCTCGCGCAGCGCCGTGCGCGACACGCCCAGCTTTTCGGTCAGGCGCCGCTCGGACGGCAGGGCCTGACCCGCCTTGAGCACGCCATCCAGAATCAGGCGCTCGATCCGTTCAGCGACTTCATCGGCCACCTGACGGGGCTTTTCTTCGATTTCCGCGTGCATGCAATCTCCGCACCAGTGGTATGACCATGCGCGGTCGACGCTTGCGCGGCTCGGCCTTGCCTAGGTAAGTGGCTGATATCAAACCACAAAAATCGTCGCTTCGCCCGACGCTGGCGTCACAAACTGGTATGACCAGCTGGTTTGCGTATGGACATCGGCGCGGGCGCGGACGATGATGTCAGCACCCCTCACCCGGCGCGGCGCGCCGGTCTGCCTTACTTATCGCCAGAGATCCGCATGACTCAACGCATCCAGCACCACGGCCTGCAAGTGGCGGCCAATCTCAGTCAATTCATTGAACAGGAAGCGCTGCCCGGCTCCGGCCTGGATGTCGATGCCTTCTGGCAAGGCTTTGCAGCCCTGGTGCACGATCTGGCGCCGAAGAACCGGGCCTTGCTCGCCGAGCGCGACCGCCTGCAGGCCGAGCTTGACGCCTGGCACCGCGCCCATCCTGGTCCCATCACGGATCCGGCCGCCTACCGCAAGTTCCTTGAAGGCATCGGCTATCTGCTGCCGCAACCGGCCACCGTGCGCGCCACCACCGACAACGTGGACACCGAAATCTCGCAGCAGGCCGGCCCGCAGCTCGTCGTGCCGATGTCCAACCCCCGTTATGCGCTGAACGCCGCCAACGCGCGCTGGGGCAGCCTGTACGACGCCCTGTACGGCACCGACGCCATACCCGCCACGCCCGGCGACACGGGCCGCGGCTACAACCCGGAACGCGGCGCCGCCGTCATCGCGCGCGCACGCAGCTTCCTGGACACCGCCGCGCCGCTGGCGCAGGGCTCGCACGCCGATGCCAAAGGCTACACGGTCGAAGGCGGTGAGCTGCGCGTGGCGCTTGCCACCGGCGCAACCGGCCTCAAGTCCGGCGCGCAATTCGTCGGCTACCAGGGCGATGCGTCCGCCCCCACGGCCATCCTGCTCAAGAACAACGGCCTGCATTTCGAGATCCAGATCGACCGCGCCAGCACGATCGGCGGCACCGACGCGGCGGGCGTCAAGGACGTGGTGGTCGAAGCGGCGCTGACCACCATCATGGACTGCGAAGACTCGGTCGCGGCTGTCGACGCCGACGACAAGGTCCAGATCTATCGCAACTGGCTCGGCCTGATGAAGGGCGACCTGACCGAGGAAGTCACCAAGGGCGGCAAGACCTTCACCCGCAAGCTCAACGCGGACCGCAACTACACGCGGCCGGACGGTTCGGCCTTGACGCTGCATGGCCGCTCGCTCATGTTCGTGCGCAACGTGGGCCATCTGATGACCAACCCGGCCGTGCTGGACCGCGACGGCCAGGAGATTCCCGAAGGCATCCTGGACGCCGTCGTCACCAGCCTGGCCGCGCTGCAGGACCGCCAGAAGAAGCTCAATTCGCGCACGGGCTCGGTCTACATCGTCAAACCCAAGATGCACGGCCCCGCCGAAGCCGCGTTCGCCAGCGAGCTCTTCGACCGCGTCGAAGACCTGATCCGCGTGCCGCGCAACACCCTGAAAATGGGCATCATGGACGAAGAGCGCCGCACCAGCGTCAACCTGAAGGCCTGCATCGAAGCCGCTGCCTCGCGCGTCGCCTTCATCAACACGGGTTTTCTGGACCGCACCGGCGACGAAATGCACTCGGGCATGGAAGCCGGCCCCATGCTGCGCAAGGGCGACATGAAGTCCAGCGCATGGATCACCGCCTACGAGCGCAACAACGTGCTGGTCGGGCTGGACGCCGGCCTGCGCGGCCGCGCCCAGATCGGCAAGGGCATGTGGGCCATGCCCGACCTGATGGCCGCCATGCTCGAACAGAAGATCGCGCATCCCAAGGCGGGCGCCAATACCGCCTGGGTGCCCTCGCCCACGGCCGCCACGCTGCACGCGCTGCATTACCACCAGATCGACGTGCAGGCGGTCCAGCAGGAACTCGAGCGCACCCGGCTGGACAGCGTGCGCGACGAGCTTCTGAATGGCCTGCTCACGGTTCCGGTGGGCGATCCTTCCAAATGGTCCGCCGCCGACATCCAGCAAGAACTGGACAACAACGTGCAGGGCATTCTCGGCTACGTGGTGCGCTGGATCGACCAGGGCGTGGGCTGCTCGAAGGTGCCCGACATCCACAACGTGGGGCTGATGGAAGACCGCGCCACGTTGCGCATCTCCAGCCAGCACATCGCCAACTGGCTGCGCCACGGCATCACGAACCGCGATCAGGTCATGGAGACCTTCAAGCGCATGGCCAAGATCGTCGACGGGCAGAATGCGGGCGATCCGCTCTACCAGCCGATGGCAGGCAACTTTGACACCTCGCTGGCGTTCAAGGCCGCGTGCGCGCTGGTGTTCGAAGGGCTGACGCAGCCCAACGGCTACACCGAGCCGCTGCTGCACAAGTACCGCCTGGAGTACAAGGCCGCGCGCGCCTGATCCAGGCTCTGCAAGCGTGACCACGCCGGACGGCATTGTCGTCCGGCTTTTTTTCGGCTGACACTGCCCGCCAAGGCGTTCGCGCAAGCCGGATCTCACGCTGGCATCCGCCCCGAATTAAAGGCAACGACCTTTTCGCACGATCGTGCTAAATTCGCGCCATGACAGCAAAAACCGAGAAAAGCGAACTCACCTTCGCGGCGATCGTGAACACGGCGCTCGACATGGCCGCCGCGCAAGGCATGGAAAGCCTTTCGCTGGGCCAGGTCGCCAAACGGCTCGGCATCAGCAAGAGCGGCGTGTTCTCGCGCGTCGGCTCGCTGGAAGCCCTGCAGCAGGCGGTGCTGGACGAATACGACCGGCGCTTCGTCGAAGCCGTCTTCACGCCGGCCATGGCGTATCCGCGCGGTCTGCCGCGCCTGAATGCCCTGGTTTCGCTGTGGATCGACCGCGCCAGCAATGTCGAGACGCTTACCGGCTGCATCTACGTAGCCGGCGCATTTGAATACGACGACGTCGACTCCCCGCTTCGCTCGGTGCTGGAACACAACCTGAAACGCTGGCGCGCCGCCATGGTGCGCACGGTGAACCAGGCGCTGGAGGCCGGGCATCTGCGTCCCGACACCGATCCGCAGCAGCTGGTGTTCGAGGTCTACAGCCTGATGATCGGCTTGATGCACGACGCTCGGTTCCTTCGCGATCCCAAGGCGCACGAGCGCGTGAAGGCAGGTTACGAACGCCTCATCTCCACGTACCGCAGCTTCAAGTACATCGAGTAGTCCCAACTCGCCGGCTCCGTCCCGGCATTTACTTTCGCTAAATTTCGCACGACCGTGCGAATCTTGACAGGAGCAGGCCATGTGGATTCTCATTCCGATAGGCGCATTAGGCGTATCCTCCGTCCTTTGGCGCCAGTGGCGCGCGCTGCTGCGCCAGTTGCCCGACCGCGCCGACCATCTTGTGCTGTTCTGAGTCCGGGCGACCGGGATTACCGTCCGGTTTCCACCCCGCCCCACACACCATGACGCGCTCCATTCATCTGCTGATCGTCGACCCGCAAAACGATTTTTGCGACCTACCCGACTCTTATCGGCCCACCGATCCCCTGACCGGATCGGCGGTCGAGCCCGCGCTGCCCATCGCAGGCGCGCATGCGGACATGCAGCGGCTGGCGCGCTTCATTGACGCCACCGCTCACGCGCTCTCGTCGATCACGGTCACGCTCGATTCGCACCACCGGCTGGATATCGCGCACCCCACCTTCTGGCGCATGGGCAACGGCGACCCGGTGCCGCCCTTCACGCCGATCACGGCCGCGCAGTTGCGCGCGGGCGAATTCGTGCCACGGCATGATGACGACGTGCCGCGCACCCTGAACTACCTGGACGAACTTGAAGCGCGCGGCCGTTACACCCTGATGGCCTGGCCGGTGCATTGCGAAATCGGCACCTGGGGCCACAACGTGCATGCCGACGTGCGCGCCGCCTACGGCCGCTGGGAGGAAGACCGCCAGTTCATCGTGCGCAAGGTGCCCAAGGGCGCCAACCCCTGGACGGAACACTACAGCGCACTGATGGCCGAAGTGCCGGACGCCGACGACCCGCGCAGCCAGCTCAACCGCGGCTTGCTGGACTCGCTGGACCGCGCGGATCTGATTCTTGTGGCGGGCGAAGCGGGCAGCCACTGCGTGAAGGCCACCGTCGAGCACCTGGCCGAACATCTGCCCGGCGGCAATCTGTCGCGCATCGTGCTGCTGACCGACTGCATGAGTCCGGTCGCGGGTTTTGCCCACGCGCAGGCCGGTTTTCTGCATCGCATGCGGGATCTTGGCGTGCAGCAACGCACCAGCACCGACATGGCCCGCGCGTTGGCGTAGAACCGCTGCTACGAGACCCGCGGGCCCAATGACAACGGCCGCCTGCAAGCGCAAGGCGGCCGTGAATCAGTGAAAGGCGGGTGCCGGAGCACAACGTTCAGGCTGCGTGTCCCGCCGTCTTGCCTTCGCATTCGACGTAAAGCGCGCTGATCGCTTCGCACAGCGCCGGCGGCTGCTGAAACAGTCGCGACACCAGCAGGCAGCCCTGGATCGTCGCGAACACGGCGCGCCCCGCGGCTTCGGGCGTTCCGGAAAACTTCAACGTGCCCTGCGCCGCGCCTTCGGCCAGCACGCGGGCCAACCACGCTTCGTGCGCACGGAAGAATCCCTGCAACGCGCCGCGGACCCGCTCGGACAGGCTCATCACGTCAGCGGCCAGCATGCCGCCCAGACAGAGCTCACCGGAACCGCAAGCGGCCGATTCCATCATCGAGAGGTATTTCTCAAGCTGCGCCTGCGCCGGCAGCTTGGTATCGATTCCACGCACCGCGCCGAGTGCGCGCGAGCTGTAGGCTTCGACGGCTTCGTAAAGCAGGTCGTCCTTGCCCGGAAAGTAGTAGTGGATGCTGGACGTCTTCACGCCCACATGCTCAGCCAGGTCGCGGTAGCTGAAGCCGTTGCATCCGCGCATGCGGATCAGCTTCTCGGCATGCGCCAGAAGCAATTCGCGAGTGGTGTTGGAAGTCGGGGTATCCATGGCTGCATATTACCTACTAATAGGTCGGCTCGTCATTGGGACGGTCCCTGATCGGTATTGCCGAGAGGGCCGCTCAAGCCGCCGACAGTGCCAGCGAACCCCGGCCGGGAATGATCCCGTTCCCGGGGTCCGCTTCGATTGCCATCTGCTTCAGCCTTGCACGGGCGGGTAGTCCAGTTCGCCGCCGTCGGTCAGGCCTTGGGCGCGGGCGGCGGCCAGTTCCTGCTTGACTTGGGCACGGGTCTTGTCGCCGGCGTGGGCATACGCGGTGGCGGCGTAGCCTTCTTCGCCCGACACCAGTTCACCGTTGGCGCGTGCGGCGGCCAGTTCTTGCTGCACCTGAACGCGGGTCACCGTACTTTGCGTGTTCAAGGCGGGCGGGTAGTCCAGTTCGCCAGCTTGGGCGGCGCCGATGAAAGAGGCGGACAGGATCAGGGCGGATACGAGGGTCTTCATGAGAATGCTCCAGTCAGTGTGGGTTGCTAAATCGAAGTTGGGTTACAGCTATCTAGTTATAGATAGATAAGCGGTCGAAAAAAATCAGCCTTGAACGGGCGGGTAGTCCAGTTCGCCACCATCAGTCAGGCCTTGGGCGCGGGCGGCAGCCAGTTCCTGCTTCACTTGGGCGCGGGTCTTGTCGCTGGCGAAAGCGATCGGGGCGGCGGCGTAGCCTTCTTCGCCGAACACCAGTTCACCGTTGGCACGGGCGGCGGCCAGTTCTTGCTGCACTTGAGCACGGGTCACGGGGCTTTGGGTATTCAGTTCGGGCGGATAGTCCAGTTCGCCGGCTTGGGCGGCGCCGATGAAGGAAGCGGACAGGATCAGGGCGGATACGAGGGTCTTCATGAGAATGCTCCAGTCAATGTGAGTTGCTGCGTCGAAGTTGGGTTACAGCTATCTAGCTATAGATAGATAAGCGGTCGAAAAAATCAGCCTTGAACGGGCGGGTAGTCCAGTTCGCCGCTGTCGGTCAGGCCTTGGGCGCGGGCGGCAGCCAGTTCTTGCTTCACTTGGGCGCGGGTCTTGTCACTGGCGAAAGCGATCGGGGCGGCGGCGTAGCCTTCTTCACCAAACGCCAGCTCGTCGTTGGCACGGGCAGCGGCCAATTCTTGCTGGACTTGAGCGCGGGTCACCGTGCTGTGCGTGTCCAGGGCAGGCGGGTAGTCCAGTTCGCCGGCTTGGGCGGCGCCGATAAACGAAGCGGAAAGAATCAGGGCGGATACGAGGGTCTTCATGGTCAATCTCCGAGATAAGTTGAAGTGTGCGTTTCAGTTAGCTATCTACTTGTAGGTAGATGTCGAGCGAAATAAAAAAGCGGTCCTACTGTATTTCTGAGTTCGGCGCCGGGCGGTTTTGTTGGGTGCGCTGCGTCGATGGATGAATCTTACCTACTACTAGATAGACAGCGCAAGCAGTTTAAGTGAAACGATTTATTTCGTGAGGCGGATTGGCAACATGGCTTGTACGGACCCGGCGGCACGCGGACCGCTGGCGCCGGGCGGTCCGGCGACTCAGCCGACGGAGCCGCCCCACCCTGCGTCACGCCGACAGCGCGCGCATGACGGCATACAAATCCGACTTGCCCTCGAAGCCGATGCCAGGCAGATCGGGCATCGTCACATGGCCAGCTTCCACCTTCACGCCATCCGGAAACCCGCCGAACGGCTGGAACAGATCCGGATAACTTTCATTGCCGCCAAGCCCCAGGCCCGCCGCGATGTTCAACGACATCTGGTGCCCGCCATGCGGCACGCACCGGCTGGCAGACCAGCCGTGCTGACGAAGCATCGCCAATGTGCGCAGATATTCCACCAGCCCGTAACTGAGCGCGCAATCGAACTGCAGATAGTCGCGGTCCGCGCGCATGCCGCCGTAGCGGATCAGGTTGCGGGCATCCTGCATCGAAAAGAGGTTTTCGCCCGTCGCCATGGGCTTGTCGTAGTAATTGCGCAGCGTCGCCTGGAGCTCGAAGTCCAGCGGGTCGCCGGCCTCCTCGTACCAGAAGAGATCGTACTGGGACAGCGCCTTGGCGTACGCAATCGCCGTGTCCAGATCGAACCGCCCGTTGGCGTCGACAGCCAGCTTCTGGCCGTCCTGCAGCACGCTCAGCACCGAGTCGATCCGGCGCAGATCTTCGTCCAGCGATGCACCGCCGATCTTCTTTTTCACGACCGTATAGCCGCGGTCCAGATAGCTGCGCATCTCGTCCTTGAGCTTGGCGTGGTCCTGTCCCGGATGGTAGTACCCGCCCGCAGCGTAGACGAACACGCGCGGGTCGGGCTGACCATTGCCGTAGCGTTCGGCCAGCAATTGGAAAAGCGGCTTGCCTTCGATCTTCGCCACCGCATCCCACACGGCCATGTCGATCGTGCCGATCGCCACCGATCGCTCGCCGTGGCCGCCGGGCTTCTCGTTCCTGAACATCGCATCCCAGATCTTGTGCGGGTCCAGGTTGCGCCCCGTGGCATCCGTGAGTGAATCCGGGTCCGCCTCCAGCACGCGCGGGATGAAGCGCTCGCGCATCAGCTTGCCCTGACCATAGCGGCCGTTGGAGTTGAACCCGTAGCCGACCACCGGCTTGCCGTCGCGGATCACGTCGGTGATCACCGCGACCAGGCTTAGCGTCATCTTGCTGAAATCGATGTAGGCGTTGCGGATAGGTGAACTGATGGGCAGGGTCTGCTCTCGGATATCGACGATTCTCATGCTTGTCTCCAGTTGGGGCGCATCGTGAATCGATAGATTAGTGGCGCATTCCTGCCCTAGAATTCACCCAAGTTCATTTGATTATTAACTTCCAGTGAAAGCCGACCTTGCCTCAGAGTTGCAATTCTTTGTGCTGATCGCGCGGCTGGGCAGCCTGTCCGCGGCGGCGCGGCAGCTGGACCTGACGCCTCCCGCGGCCACCAAGCGGCTCGCGCTGATGGAAAAGCGCCTCGGAGTGCGGCTGGTCAACCGCACGACACGCAGCATCAGTCTGACCAATGAAGGCGAAACCTATCTGACCTACGCGGCTCGGATCCTTGCTGACCTGCGGGAAATGGAGGACGTGGTGTCGAGCAGCAGCGCGCAACCGCGCGGCCTTATCCGGGTCAATGCCACGCTGGGTTTCGGCCGCACGACCATCGCGCCGCTGGTCTCGGACTTTGCAAGGCGCTATCCGCAGGTCCAGGTCGAACTGGAGGTGACCGACCGTCCCATCGACCTGGTGGAAGGCGGCTTCGACCTGGCCATCCGCTTCGGCGAACTCCCCGACAAGCGTCTTGCCGCGCGGCGCATCATGACCAATCGTCGCTTTCTTTGCGCCTCGCCTCACTACCTGAAGGCGCACGGCACGCCGGCCACCCTTGCCGACCTCGCCCATCACCAATGCATTCTTCATCGTCAAAACGACGAAGCGCACGGCGTCTGGCGCTTCACGCATCAAGGCAGCGTGGAAGTGGTGAAGGTCGAAGGCGGGCTTTCCAGCAACGACGGCGACATCGTCCTGGGCTGGGCGCTGGATGGCCACGGCATCCTGATCCGGTCGGAATGGGATCTGGCCAAATACCTGGAAAGCGGCCGGCTGCGGGTGGTGTTGCCCGATTTCGCGCTGCCGTCAGCCGACCTGTTCGTCTACTATCCGCAGCGCCGCAATCAGACGGCCCGCGCGCGCGCCTTCATTGATTTTCTGGTGCAGGCCTTTCTCCCGGCAGGCGACCAACCGACGCCGGCCCCCGGGAAAAAGTAGCCGCCGCCACCGGCAGCGTCCATCGAAGGCAGTCCGACGTCAAAAAAAGCGGACCCAAAGGGCCACCCGTTTTCCGAACCGCACCGAATTCCGCCTAGAACGGAATATCGTCGTCCATGTCCGCCAGGTTGGCGCCGCTGCTAGCCGGGGCCGCTGCGGGAGCCGCCGGGCGTTGCTGGGGCGCGGGGCGCTGCGCCGGGGCGGCGCGTTGCTGGCGCGGGGCGTCGTCGTAGCCGCCACCGCCGCCGTAGCTGCCGCCACCGCCGCCGCCGTCTTCGCGGCCGCCCAGCATTTGCATCTGGTCAGCGACGATTTCGGTGCTGTAGCGGTCGGCGCCGGTGTCCTTGTCTTGCCACTTGCGCGTCTTGAGGCGGCCTTCGATGTAGACCGAGCGGCCCTTCTTCAGGTATTCGCCGGCGATTTCAGCCAGGCGGTTGTACATGACGACGCGGTGCCATTCGGTTTCTTCGCGCTTTTCGCCGCTGGCCTTGTCCTTCCAGGACGAGGTCGTGGCGATCGACATGTTGCAGATTGCGGCCCCGTCGGGGCTGTAGCGGACTTCCGGGTCGCGACCCAGATTGCCCACGAGTATGACTTTGTTAACCGATGCCATGCCGATGTCCCTCTGTTGTTGACAGCCTGCGATTCGCGTTGCCGCGAGCGCGCCGGCAACAACATAAAAAAGCGATGTTGAAGACCGGCTTCATGAAAGTCGCCGGTCAGCGAAGCGATGACCGGCGATTGCTCAGGTGAAGCCTGTGTTGATGCGTATTATCGACGAAAGCGCTCGTCGCGCCAAACGGGTTCGGTGACAAATCGATCACGGTTGGCAAACCATTTCGGCGCTGTTGAACGCCGTTTGCGACCAGATCGGCGACTTTCCTCACGCTGCGGGAAAGTCCCAGCGATCATGCCAGAGGCCGCAGCGCCCAGGTGACCGCCAGCCAGATCGCCGACAGCACCGCCGCGGCCACGAACACCGCGCTGGCGCCCGAATGCGCGGCCAGCCATCCGCCCAGGGCTCCGCCCGCAAACAGCCCCGCCGCCTGCGCCGTGTTGTAAAAGCCCAGCGCCAGCCCCTTGTAGGCCGCCGGCGCCACGCGCGACACAAGCGAGGGCTGCAACGCCTCCAGCACGTTGAAGGCGACGAAAAAGCCGGTCAGGGCGATGGCCAGCGTGTAGAAGCCGTGACTGGCGGCCGGCAGCAGCGCGCACACCAGCACCAGCCCAGCCACCGACGCCCGCAGCGCGCCGCGGTGCGCCCGCCGCTTTTCCGCCACGAACACCACCGGCACCATCAAAACGAAAGACACCAGAATGACCGGCAGGTAGACCTTCCAGAGGTCGCGCGCGTCCAGCCCGCCGACCTTGGCCAGCAGCGCCGGCACCACGACAAAGAGCGACACCTGGATCAGATGCAGCACGAACACGCCGAAATTCAGCCGGAGCAGGTCGCGATGGGTCAGGACCTCGCGCGGCTTGGCCGCCTGCATGGTGCGGGCCTGCGTACGAGGCACCACCGGCACCACCCAGCGCGCGACGGCCAGGCAGACGACGCCCAGGCAGGCGATCGTCCAGAACAGTCCCGACAGCCCCCACCAGCCCACCAGCACGGGCGAGAGCACCAGCGATACGGCGAACGACAGACCGATCGATCCGCCCACCATCGCCATGGCGCGCGTGCGCACCTCGTCGCGGGTGGCGTCAGCCAGCCAGGCGGTGACCGCCGCGGAAATGGCCCCCGCCCCCTGAATGGCGCGGCCGATCGTGATCCAGAACACATCGGTCGCCTGCGCACAGACGACGCTGCCGATGACGAACAGCAGCAGCCCGAAAAGCACCACGGGACGACGCCCCCACCGGTCGGACGCGAGGCCAAAGGGAATCTGCATGAAAGCCTGGGTCAGCCCGTACATGCCTAGGGCGAGGCCGACGCGGGCGGGATCGTCGCCGCCCGGCATGCCGCTTGCGGCCACTGCAAAGACCGGCAGCAACAGGAACAGTCCCAGCATCCGCGCGGCAAACAGGCCGGCCAAGGCCACGCTGGCGCGGCGCTCGAAAGGGGTCAATTTCAGTTTGGTGTCTGCCGGCATGCGGAAATTTCAACGATGACTAGGGCGGCGCGCATGCATCTGACGTCATACGCTCACGGTCTGATTCTGGCGGTGCGGCGCCGGCCCCGGCTCCGTCCCACCAGATGGAGGACCTTGAACGCGAGGGGATTCGGCGCGCTATAGTACCAAGTTGGCCTTTGAAACCGCTTAAATGCGCCCAAAGGGTGCGCGGGATCAAAGGCGTCTTCGACGCAACTGGACGTTACCCATACAGACGTGAGCATACGCATCCGGGGTGCCCGCACCCACAATCTCAAGAACGTCTCGCTGGACCTGCCGCGCCACAAGCTGGTGGTGGTCACAGGCCTGTCCGGGTCCGGCAAATCCTCGCTGGCGTTCGACACGCTGTACGCGGAAGGCCAACGGCGCTATGTGGAAAGTCTTTCCGCCTACGCCCGCCAGTTCCTGCAACTGATGGACAAGCCAGACGTGGATCTCATCGAGGGGCTGTCGCCGGCCATCTCGATCGAGCAGAAAGCTGCGGGACACAATCCCCGCTCCACGGTCGGCACCATCACCGAGATCCACGACTACCTGCGCCTGCTCTACGCGCGGGTGGGCACGCCCTACTGCCCCGATCATGGCCTGCCGCTGCAGGCCCAGAGCGTCAGCCAGATGGTCGACGCGGTGCTGGGCTGGACGCCCGAGACGCGGCTGGCCGTGCTGGCCCCCATCGCGCGCGGCAAGAAGGGCAGCTTCGAGGACGAATGCGCCAGCCTGCAGGCGCAGGGCTATGTGCGCCTGCGCGTCGACGGCCAGATGATGGAAATCGACGGCATGGCGCCGCTGAAAAAGACTGAGAAGCACGACATCGACGTCGTCATCGACCGCCTGCGCATCCGGCCCGAGAGCAAGCAGCGCCTGGCCGAAAGCTTCGAAACCGCCCTGCAGCTTGCCGAAGGCCGCGCCCTGGCGCTGGACATGGACGACGAGCGCGAGCAGGTCTTCTCCAGCCGCTACGCCTGCCCGGTGTGCAGCCACAGCCTGCCCGAGCTGGAGCCACGCCTGTTCAGTTTCAACAATCCGATGGGCGCCTGCCCCAGCTGCGACGGCATCGGCCAGGTGGGCTTCTTCGATCCGAAGCGGGTCGTCGCCTTTCCGGAACTGAGCCTAGCCGCCGGCGCGATCCGCGGCTGGGACCGCCGCAATGCGTTCACGCACTCGCTGCTGACCAGCCTGGCCGCCCATTACGAATTCGACATCGAGGCGCCCTTCGAGGAGCTGCCCGAAGCGCTGCGCGACAAGGTCCTGTACGGGTCCGGCGAAGAAGAGATCTCGTTCCTGTACCTGAACGAAAAAGGCCGCAGTACCGTCAAGCGCCATACGTTCGAAGGCGTCATCCCGAACCTGGAGCGCCGGTGGCGCGAAACGGACTCGGCGACGGTGCGCGAGGAACTGGGCAAGTACCGCAACATCAAGACCTGCCCCGACTGCGCCGGCTCGCGGCTGCGCCCCGAAGCGCGCAATGTGCTCATCGGGCACGACCCGCGCGGCGGCGAGCGCCACGGCCAGGCCATCTATGAAGTCGAGTCCATGCCGCTGTCCAGCTGCCTGGACTGGTTCCGCAACCTGAACCTGACCGGCGCCAAGCAGGAGATCGCGCAGCGCATCGTGCGCGAGATCGAGGCGCGGCTCAGCTTCCTGAACAACGTGGGCCTGAACTATCTGTCACTGGACCGCAGCGCGGACACGATCTCCGGCGGCGAAGCGCAGCGCATTCGTCTGGCCAGCCAGATCGGTTCGGGCCTGACGGGCGTGATGTACGTGCTGGACGAGCCCTCCATCGGCCTGCACCAGCGCGACAACGACCGCCTGATCGGCACGCTGCAACATCTGCGCGATCTGGGCAACAGCGTTATCGTCGTCGAGCACGACGAAGACATGATCCGCATGGCCGACTGGGTGGTGGACATGGGCCCCGGCGCCGGCGAACACGGCGGCGAGGTCGTCGCCCAGGGCGACCCCGAGACCGTGCAGCGCGATCCCAATTCGCTGACGGGCCAGTACCTGAGCGGCGCGCGCGCCATCGCCATCCCGAAGCGCCGTCCCGTCGACGACGAACTGCCGTGGTTGACGCTGACCGGCGCCACCGGCAACAACCTCAAGAACGTCGAACTGCGTGTGCCGGCTGGCCGTCTCGTGTGCGTGACGGGCGTGTCCGGTTCGGGCAAATCCACGCTCATCAACGACACGCTGGCCGTGGCCGTATCGCGCCAGTTGCACCACGCGCAGAGCGAGCCCGCCCCCTACGTGTCGATGCAGGGGCTGGAGAACTTCGACAAGATCATCAGCGTCGATCAAAGCCCCATCGGGCGCACGCCGCGCAGCAACCCGGCCACCTATACGGGCCTGTTCACGCCCATCCGCGAGCTTTTCGCGGGCGTGCCGGAAGCGCGCACGCGCGGCTACGATCCGGGCCGTTTCAGCTTCAATGTGAAGGGCGGCCGGTGCGAAGCCTGCCAGGGCGACGGCGTGGTCAAGGTCGAGATGCATTTCCTGCCGGACATGTACGTGCCTTGCGACGTCTGCCACGGCAAGCGCTACAACCGCGAGACGCTCGAGATCCGCTACCGCGGCCGCAACATCAGCGAAGTGCTGGACCTGACCGTGGAGCAGGCGCTCGAGTACTTCGAATCGGTGCCCGCCATCTCGCGCAAGCTGCACACGCTCATCGACGTGGGCCTGTCGTATATCCGCCTGGGCCAGAGCGCGACCACGCTGTCCGGCGGTGAAGCGCAGCGCGTGAAGCTGTCGCAAGAGCTGTCGCGCCGCAGCACCGGCCGCACGCTGTACATCCTGGACGAACCGACCACGGGCCTGCACTTTCGCGACATCGAGCTGCTGCTTCAGGTGCTCAATCAACTGGTGGACGCCGGCAATACCGTGCTCATCATCGAGCACAACCTGGACGTCATCAAGACCGCGGATTGGCTGGTCGACATGGGCCCCGAGGGCGGTGACGGCGGCGGCCGTGTCGTGGCGCAAGGCACGCCGGAGACGGTTGCGGCGGCCGAGGCCAGCCACACCGGCCAGTACCTGGGCAAGCTACTGCGCCGCAAGCCGGCCGACTGAACCTTCCCTATCTGCATAGGAAACGCCAGCATGTACACCCTCATCATCGGCAACAAGAACTACTCTTCCTGGTCCATGCGTCCGTGGATCGCCCTGCGCGCCGCCGGCATCGCATTCACGGAGCAGAAGGTCGGCCTGTTCACCGAGGCGTTTTCAGAGCGGGTGGCGCAGGTGTCGCCCGCGGGCCTCGTGCCTGTGCTGCTGGACGGCGACTTTGCCGTGTGGGATTCGCTGGCCATCTGCGAGTACGCCGCCGAGCGCCACCCCGAGGCCGCCTTGTGGCCCCATGACCCCAAGGCACGCGCGCGGGCGCGTTCGCTGGCCGCGCAGATGCACAGCGGTTTCAACGCGCTGCGCCAGGCCATGCCGATGAACGTCGAAGCCCACTTGCCGGGCATCGAATTTCCGGAAGCGGCGCGCGCGGACGTGGCGCGCGTGCAGGCCATCTGGCAGGAAACGCGTGCGCAGTTCGGCCAGGGCGGCCCCTTCCTGTTTGGCACGTTTTCGATTGCCGACGCGTTCTTCGCGCCGGTGGTCTCGCGCTTCACGACCTACGGCATTGCGGCCACAGGCCCCGTGCGCGAGTACATGGATGCCGTGCTGGCGCTGCCCGCCATGCAGGAGTGGACGCGCGACGCGCTGGCCGAAGCCACCTTCGTCGAAGCGGACGAGCCCTACCGCAAGCACCGCTGAAGACGGGCTTGCCCGCAGCGCGGCTACGCCATGTCGAACAGCCGCTTGTGTTCGCGGATGGCGTAGCGGTCGGTCATGCCGGCGATGTAGTCCGCGATGGCGCGGGCCTGTTCGTTGAACTGCTCGCGGCGGTAATCGGGCGGCAAGAGGCGCGGATCGTCCAGAAAGGCCGCAAACAGCTCGCGCACGATGCGGCGCGCCTTGCTCGTCATGCGCAGCACGCGGTAGTGCCGGTACAGGTTGTCGAACAGGAATTTCTTCAACGTGTCGGCTTCGCGGCGGATCTCGTCGGAGAACCCCGCCAGCGGCGGAGAGCGCCGCACATCGTCCGCGCTGGCAGGCGCCGCGTCCCGGATGCGCGCCAGCGTCGTGCGGGTCAGATCGACGATCAGCGTGTTGATCATGCGGCGTATGGTTTCGGCCACCGCGCGCCGCGGCGCCAGGCCGGGATAGCGGTCCAGCACATACGCATGGTGGCGCTCGAAAATCGACACGTCCTTCAACTGGTCCAGCGTGATCAACCCCGAGCGCAAACCGTCGTCGACGTCGTGGTTGTTGTACGCGATCTCGTCGGCCAGATTGGCAAGCTGAGCTTCCAGCGACGGCTGCGTGCGGTTCAGGAACCGCTCGCCGACCTCCCCCAGCATCCGTGCATGGGCGACCGAGCAATGCTTGAGGATGCCCTCGCGCGTCTCGAAGCACAGGTTCAGGCCGTTGAAGTCGGCATAGCGTTCTTCAAGCTCGTCCACCACACGCAGGCTTTGCAGGTTGTGTTCGAAGCCGCCCGCCTGCGGCGCCAGTTCGCGCATGCAGGCGTTGAGCTCGTCCTGCCCGGCGTGGCCGAACGGCGTGTGGCCCAGGTCATGCGCCAGCGAGATGGCTTCGGTCAGGTCTTCGGACAGCCCCATGCTGCGCGCCAGCGTGCGCGCGATCTGGGCCACTTCCAGGCTGTGCGTCAGGCGCGTGCGAAAGAGGTCGCCTTCATGGTTGACGAAGACCTGCGTCTTGTATTCCAGCCGCCGGAAGGCGCTGGAATGCACGATGCGATCGCGGTCGCGCTGGAACTCCGTGCGGTTTTCCGGCGGCGGCTCGGTGTGGGTCCGGCCGCGCGATCGGGACGGGTGAGAAGCATAGGAAGCCAGTTCATTCATCTGCAACACCGTCCATCACTGCGTTTACTGGGTGGTCCGGGCCAGCACGGCGCGCACCGCATCGTCTGGCGCCGGCCGCATCACGGCCTCGCCGATGCGCGGCATGAGCACGTAGCGGATCGAGCCCCCTTCCGTTTTCTTGTCCACCTGCATCAGGTCCAGCCAGCGGTCCGCACCCAGGTCGGGCGCGACGACCGGGCACCCGATAGCCTGCACCAGCGCACGCACACGCGCCACGTCGGCGCGATCGAAGCCCGCCACATCGGCCGACAGCTCGGCTGCCTGCACCATGCCGCAACCCACTGCCTCGCCGTGCAGCCAGGCGCCGTAGCCCAGACCCGACTCGATGGCGTGGCCAAATGTGTGGCCCAGGTTCAGGATCGCGCGCAACCCGGATTCGCGCTCGTCCTTGCCCACCACCTGCGCCTTCAGTTCGCACGAGCGGCGGATCGCGTAGGCAACGGCGTCGCCGTCCAGGGCGCGTAGCTTCTGCGCGTTGTCCTCGCACCAGTTCCAGAACGCCGGATCCAGAATGAGGCCGTACTTGATGACTTCGGCCAGGCCGGCCGAGACCTCGCGCGCGGGCAAGGTGTTCAGCACATCGGTGTCGATTTCCACCGCGATAGGCTGATAGAACGCGCCGATCATGTTCTTGCCCAGCGGGTGATTCACGGCGGTCTTGCCGCCCACCGACGAGTCCACCTGCGCCAGCAGCGTCGTGGGCACCTGCAGGAAACGCACGCCGCGCATGTACACGGCCGCGGCAAAGCCGGTCATGTCGCCGATGACGCCGCCGCCCAGCGCAACCAGCACGCACCGGCGGTCCAGGCGGTTGCCGAGCAGCGCGTCGAAGATCAGGTTAAGAGACTGCCAGTCCTTGTAGGCTTCGCCGTCAGGCAGTTCGATGCGCAGCACGCGCTTGCCCGTGCGCGCCAGCGCCGCTTCAGCGCGCTCGCCGTACAGGGCCGCCACCGTGGGGTTGGTGACCACGGCAATCGCGGTCGCGTCCGCGGGAATGCATTGATCCAGGGAATCCAGGCGGCCAGGTCCGATGTGGATCGGATAGCTTCCACCCGGGGTGTCGACGTCAACAACGTTCATATGCGCTTCTCGAAAGCTTGTAATTGCGGCAGCAGCGCCTTGACCAGGGTGTGGATGGGCATGGACCCCGTTTCCACCACCAGGTCGGCCACTTCCTTGTATAGCGGCTCGCGCCGGGTCATCAGGTCGCGCAGCGTGCCGCGCGGATCGGCGGTGGCCAACAGGGGCCGGTTGCGGTCGCGGCAGGTCCGGCGGAACAATTCATCCACGCTGGCCCTCAGATAGACGACAATCCCGCGCTGACGCAAGAGCTGCCGGTTTTCCGGGGCCAGAATGGCGCCGCCGCCGGTGGCAAGAATTATGTTGCGCCGTTGGGTACACTCTTCCAAGGCGGCGGACTCTCGGCGACGAAAACCGGCTTCGCCCTCGATTTCGAAGATTACCGGCACCCGTACGCCGCAACGCGCCTCGAGCTCATGATCCAGATCCATAAAGTCGCGCCCCAGCGCACGCGCCAGGCTACGGCCTATGGTTGTCTTGCCCGCGCCCATCATTCCGACCAAGAATACCGGCAGGTCGTGCGGCAACGACACGGTCTTGCCCGTGCACTCGACGGCGCAGGGCTGGCTTTCAGGCGCTGCGTCGGCGCGCGCCGGGTCCGGGGCAGCCTCCGGACATGAGTTAGCGGCAAAGTTCATGCCGGCATTATCACATTTGCCGCAGTTGCCCGCGCACCACACTGACCTATTTTGTTACAGAAACCGATCCCCCGCGATAAGGCGGGACCGGAGATACCCGTAAAATCGCCGCGATGAGCAAGCCCCAGAATTCCTCCAAGAAAGACAAGCCCGCCAGCAGCGGCTCCCCGATACTGCGGTTCTTCGTAAAAACCGGCATTCTTTTCGCCGGCCTGTTCCTGTGCGGTGTGTTGCTCGCGGGAATGGCGCTGGCGCTCGCGTGGCCCAACCTGCCCGACCTGAACGCCATGACGGACTACCGGCCGCGGGTGCCGCTGCGCGTGTACACCGCAGACCGCGTCCTGATCGGCGAGTTCGGCGAAGAACGCCGCAACGTGCTGCGCTTTAACGAAATCCCGGACGTCATGAAGTCCGCGGTGCTGGCGGCCGAGGACGACCGCTTCTACCAGCACGGCGGCATCGACTGGATGGGGGTGGTGCGCGCCGGCCTGACCAACCTGATCAGCATGTCCAAGACGCAGGGGGCCAGCACGATCACGATGCAGGTCGCGCGTAACTTCTACCTGTCGTCCGAAAAGACCTATTCGCGCAAGTTCTACGAACTGCTGCTGACATTCAAGATTGAATCCGAGCTCACCAAGGACCAGATCCTCGAGCTCTACATGAACCAGATCTACCTGGGCCACCGGGCCTATGGCTTTGCGGCCGCATCGCGCACGTACTTCGGCAAGCCGCTGTCGGAAGTCACGCCGGCCGAAGCCGCCATGCTGGCCGGCATTCCGAAGGCGCCCTCGCGCTTCAACCCCATCGCCAACCGCCCCCGCGCCGAACTGCGCCAGCGTTACGTGCTGGGCCGCATGCATTCGCTGGGCTACCTGACCGAACCGGAATACAAGCAGGCGATGGCGCAGCCGATCGTCATGAAGTCCGCGGAAGGCACGCCGGCCGGCGGCTATTCCATCCATGGCGAGTACGTGGCCGAGCTGGCGCGCCAGCTGCTCTACAACGTGTACCAGGACAACGTCTATTCGCGCGGCATCAACATCTACACGACCGTGCAGTCCAAGGACCAGGAAGCCGCCTACCGCGCCGTGCGCGAAGGCGTGCTGGAATACACGCGCCGCGCGCCCTATCCCGGTCCGGAAGAGCAGCTCGACCTGCCCCCGGGCACCGAGAACAACCCCGCCGCGCTGGACGAATTCCTGGATGGTGTGTTCGACAAGTTCTCCGACAGCGGCGACCTGCTGACCGCGGTGGTGTTGTCGGCCAGCCCCACCGAAGTGAAGCTGGCGCGCAGCTCGCGTGAAATCATCACCGTCACGGACAAGAAGGTGCTGGGCGTGGTGGCCCGCGCGCTGAACGACAAGGCCAAGCCGGAACAGCGCATCAAGCGCGGTTCCGTGGTCTACATCCGCAAGTTCGGCGACAACTGGGAAATCATCAACATGCCTTCGGTGCAGGCGGCCTTCGTGGCGTTGTCGCCGCAGGACGGCGCCATCCGCGCCATGGTCGGCGGCTTTGATTTCTACCGCGGCAACTTCAACCGTGTGACGCAGGCATGGCGCCAGCCGGGCTCGAACATCAAGCCCTTCATCTACGCCGCCTCGCTGGAACGCGGCTTGACGCCGGGCACGCAGATCTCGGACCAGCCGTTCGAGCTGACCGCCGCGCAAACCGGCTCCAAGGCCTGGAATCCCAAGAACTACGGCAACCAGTACGAACCCATGCTGACGCTGCGTCAGGGCCTGTACAAGTCCAAGAACATGGTGTCGATCCGCATCCTGCAGGCCATCGGTCCGCAGTACGCGCAGGACTATCTCACGCGCTTCGGCTTTGACAAGGCGCGCCAGCCGGCCGTGCTGCCGCTGGCGCTGGGCGCCGGCTCGGTCACGCCGCTGCAGCTGGCAGGCGCCTTCTCGGTGTTCGCCAATGGCGGCTACCGCGTCACGCCCTACCTGATCGACCGCGTCACCGACAGCAGCGGCAAGGTCATCATGCAGTCCAAGCCGGTTGTCGCTGGCGACGCCGCAGCCCGCGCCATCGACCCGCGCACTGCCTGGGTCATGGACGACATCCTGCGCGGGGTCACCACGTACGGCACCGCGGCGCGTGCGCGTGCATTGCTCAAGCGCGGCGACATCGCCGGCAAGACGGGCACGACCAACGAATCCGTGGACGCCTGGTTCTCGGGCTATACGCCCACGCTGGCCGCGACCGCCTGGCTGGGCTTTGACCAGCCCAAGTCGCTGGGTTCGCGCGAAACCGGCGGCGGCGTGGCCATGCCGATCTGGGTGGATTACATGCAGACCGTGCTCAAGGGCGTGCCCGAAGAAAAGCAGCGCCCGCGTCCGGATGGCCTGCTCGTGGAAAACGGCGAGTTCTACTTCTCCGAGTTCCCGCCCGGACAGGCAGTGGCCCGTCTGGGACTGCCGGAAGCCGACACGCTGGGTGAATTCCTGAACGGCCTCACCAGCGGCTCTGGCGAAGACACCCGGATCAAGGTCGCGCCGGGCGTGGGCACGCAGACCGCCACGCCCTGGTCGCAGAAGATTCCCTTCTGATGCAGAAAGGCCGGCCCATCGGGCCGGCCTTTTTTACAGCCGGATCGTCACGGGGACGCCGGCGGCAGCCGAGCAGATCTGGGACAGGGCGTCCGGCAACTGCGGTCCGCCTCGGGTATCGTTCCAGTGCTGGCCATCGTAGCGGTAGTGAAAGCCGCCGCTGCGCGCGGCGACCCACAGCTCCTGCATGGCAGCCTGGCTGTTCACCACGACGTGGGTGTTGTCCTCGAAAACCATCGTCAGCACATTGCCGCTGCGGCTGGTTTCCACATCGACGTCGAGCGAAGCCGCCCAGTCATCGGCCTGGCTTTCGATGCTGTCCAGCACCTGGTCGATCAACGCAAGAAATTCGGTTTCGGTCATAATCGAGCCTGCAAGAATTACGGAGTTCCCAGTGTTCCAATTGGCATACAGCCGCATGGCTCTTCGCATTGTAGCCACGCTCCTGGCGACCGGCATGGTGGCGGCCTGCGGGTACAAGGGGCCGCTCTTCATGCCGCCGCCCCCTGACGGCAAGGCGCCGGCCCGCACGCAACAAACGCCGCCGCCTGCGCAGATCCCTCCGGCCCCGTCCCTCCCATGACGCCCCCGTTCCCCACCCCGCCAGAATTGGCCGGCCATCCTTACTTCCAGTACCGCAATAATGTGTTGTACGCCGAGGATGTGCCGCTTGACCATCTGGCCGAACGGTTGGGAACGCCCCTTTACGTCTACTCCCGCGCGGCGCTGAAAGCCGCGTGGCAATCCTATTGCAGCGCCATCGGCCAACGTCCGGTACTTGTCTGCTATGGCATGAAGGCCAATTCCAACCTGGCGGTGCTGGGCGAATTCGCCCGGTTGGGCGCCGGCTTTGACATCGTGTCGGGCGGCGAACTGCATCGCGCGCTCGCCGCGGGCGCGGACGCGTCGCGTATCGTGTTCTCGGGCGTGGGCAAGCAGGCCTGGGAAATGCGCGACGCCCTCCTCGCCGGCGTGAAGTGCTTCAACGTCGAATCGGTGGACGAACTGCATCGCCTGTCGGACGTCGCGGCAAACATGGGCTTGCGCGCCCCGGTGTCGCTGCGCGTGAATCCGGACGTGGACGCCCGCACACACCCTTATATCTCGACCGGCCTGAAAGAAAACAAATTCGGCATCGCCATCGGGCAGGCACTGGCTGCCTACCGCACCGCGCAGTCGCTGCCCGGCCTACGTATCGTCGGCGTCGACTGCCATATCGGCTCGCAGCTGACAGATATCAGTCCCTACTTCGATGCGCTGGAAAAGCTGCTGGACCTGATCGAAAGCCTGGAACAGGCGGGCATCCGCATCGAACACCTGGACTTGGGCGGCGGACTGGGCATCCGCTACCAGGACGAAACGCCCCCATCGCCGCGCGCCCTGCTGGACCGCGTCTTCGAGCGGCTGAACGCGCGCGGCCAGGGACATCTGCATCTGGTCCTGGAACCGGGACGCTCGCTCGTCGGCAATGCCGGCATGCTGCTCACCACCGTCCAATACATCAAGCACGCCGAAGCCCGCAATTTCGCCATCGTCGACGCGGCCATGAACGACTTGCTGCGCCCCGCGCTCTACGAGGCCTTTCACGGCGTGCAGCCGCTGCACCCGCGTGCCGGCGACACCGCCGAATACGACATCGTCGGCCCCGTCTGCGAAAGCGCCGACTGGCTGGCAAAGCAGCGCCTGCTGGCCATCCGCCAAGGCGACGTGCTTGCGGTGGAATCGGCCGGCGCCTACGGCATGACCATGGCCAGCAACTACAACTCGCGCGGCCGCCCGGCCGAGGTCATGGTCGACGGCGACAAATACTATGTCGTGCGCCAGCGCGAAACGCTGGCCGATCAGCTTCGCGGCGAATCGCTGCTTCCCTGAATCGCCCGCGCCGCAAAACACAAAGGCCCCTGCATGCAGGGGCCTTTTCTGTACACCGCGCTGGCGCGGGCTTAGAGCTGGCCGTACGAGTGCAGGCCCGACAGGAACATGTTCACGCCCAGGAAGGCAAAGCCCGTGATCAGCAGGCCCAACAGCGCCCAGTAGGCCGCCATGGCGCCACGCAGGCCCTTGATGAGGCGCATGTGCAGCCATGCCGCGTAGTTCAGCCAGACAATCAGCGCCCAGGTTTCCTTGGGGTCCCACTGCCAATACGCACCCCACGCATCGGCCGCCCACAGCGCCCCCAGGATGGTTGCGACGGTAAAGAAGGCAAACCCGATCGCGATGGCGCGATACATGATGTCGTCCAGCACTTCCAGCGACGGCAGCGCGTCCGCAATACGGCGGCGGCCCAGCAGGATGGCGCCCACGATCACGGCCCCCACGCCGAAGTACAGCATCCAGGTCGCGGAAAGGCCATCGGTGCGAAACACCATGGGCTCGGCGCACAGCAGCACACCCAGAATGAACAGCGGCGCAAGCTTGGCCCACGAGGTCGTGTGGCCATGCTGCTTGACCAGATATGCGAAGCCCACCATCGCCGCCAGCGAGAACGTGCCGTAGCCGATGAAGTTGGCCGGCACGTGCAGTTTCATCCACCAGCTCTTGAGCGCAGGCACCAGCGGCTGGATCTGTCCGGCGTCGCGCGTGAACGAATACCACAGCAGGAACACGACGGCCGAGGTCACCACCAGCATCACGAAGCCGCCGAGCGCGCGCGTGGCGTACTTACGTTCGTAGTACAGGTAGAAGAGCGCAGTGATGAGCGAAAACAGGACGAAGACTTCGTACAGGTTGCTGACCGGGATATGGCCCAGGTCCGGACCCATCAGATGGCCCTCGCGCCAGCGCACGAGCAGGCCCGTGACACCCGCGAACACCGCGCCCCAGCTCAGCGCCGTGCCCAGCCAGGCGGCGGTCGGGCTGAACAGGCCGATCCAGTAGCACACCATCGACAGCGCAAACAGCGCGCTCATCCACAAGATGGCGGACTGCGAGGAAAACAGGTACTTCAGGAAGAACACCTGCTCGGCGCGAGCCAGATCGTTGCCGTACAGCATCAGTGCGAAGCCTGCGGAGATCGCACAGGCGATCATCAAACGACGCAGCGGACGCCACAACCAGCCCAGCCAGGCCACCGCCGGCACCGTGCCGCACAGGATGATCTTCTCGTAATAGTCCATCGCGTGCCCGTAGCGGGTCAGCGCGAAACCTGCCCCAACCGCCAGCAGCAGGAAAAAGACGATGTCAGTCCAGTCGGGCTTTCCGCGTTGCGCGCGGCTATCGCCGGTTTCGGACAAGGCGTCCTGCCAAAGCGTTTCAGGCGACGGGGGTGGCGTGGTGGTCGTGGTGGACATAAATAACCTTAAGACCCTTTTTTCTGGCGCAGCAGCGCCTGCTTGAAGCGTTCGAACTCTTGATTGAAGTCAAGTGTACGCTTCTGTGACGTCATGGCCGCCAGGACGCTGCTGCCGCCGTCTTGCGGTTTGACCCAGATCCAGACGCGACGGTCGCGGATGTAGAACATCGAAAACACGCCCAGGACCAGCAACAGGCTGCCCAGGTAGACGGTGTTCTTGCCCGGCGTGCGGCTGACCTGGAAGACGCTGGCCTGCACGTGATTGAAGTCGGCCAGCGACAGGAACACGGGTGCGGGATAGACGGTCAGGTCGGACAGCGCGGCCACGGCCAGACGCGACCACACTGCCGCGCGCTCGCCTTCCGGGCCATCGACGGCCACCGGTTGCTGACCGGCGCGTTCGCGCGCGATGGCGCGCAATTCGTTCATGCTGGCGCCGATCAGGCGAATCACGACATCGGCGGCGCGCTCCAGATCGGCGGCGGGGGTATTGGCTTGCAGGAACGCCGCGACGGCCTGCAGGCCGCCGGCGGCAAAGGTGTCCAGCGCACGTTCGGCCGCGGTTTCCAACGGCTGGCGATCGGCGCCCGACGGGCTGTTGCGCTCGGCGAACCGGCGGGCCGCTTCCTTGCGCGCGGCCGGATCGGCCAGCGTGGCGCGAAGACGCATGAATTCGGCGATGGAGCTGTCGTCGTCGGCCGGGATGCGCAGATAGCGGAAGGGCTCGCCGGCGTTATTGCGCACGCCGGCCAGGAAGACGGCCGCGCCGTCCAGTTCGACGGGCAGCATGTAGTTCTGGAACTCATGCGCCTGACCCGCATCGTCGATCAGCTTGTATTCGACGCTGGGCCCCACGTTGCGCAGGTTTTCGTTCTTCTTGCCGGCCGCGCTGCCCGCGACCGAGGCCACGTGCTCTGCAAAGCTCTGGTCGGCGCCCTTGGGGTCGCCGCGGGTCAAGTCTTCGACGTTGATCGGACGCATGGCCGTGACCTCGATGCCCATGCTGCGCGGGCCCTTGGCCGTTTGCGCCGTCAGTTCGCTGGTCTTGCCCACCGTACCGTCGACCGAGAAGGTCGCGTCGTTGGCGCCCACCAGCGGATACCCCTTGAGCACGACTGTGCTGCCGCCGTCGTCAAAGCTCGACTGATAAACCGTCATGCCCTTGAAGCGCAGCGGCTCGTTCACTTCGATGGTCGAATCGAAGGTCTTGCCCGTGTCCGGATCCGTGACTTCGACTTCGCTGGCAAAGCGGCTGGGCATGCCGGTGGAGTAGTAGTCGACGATGAATTTCTTGAGCTTGAGCGTGAAAGGCATGGGCTGCACCAGCGCGCCATCGCCCACCATCACGACCGCCGTGCTGGCCTGGCCGCCCTCGGGCACCAGGACGCTTGCGCGAAAGCTCGGGTTGTTGACCGACAGGCGCCCGCTTTCAGGCACCTCTGAAATCAGCATGTTTTCGACGATGGGCTGCTTGCCGCCGAACATGACCTGCAGGCGCACCGGCAGTTCGCTGTCGAGCAGGCCGCCGATGCAGATGATGACCATGGCGGCGTGGGCGAACACATAGCCCAGCCGGTTGGCGCTGCCCTTCTTGGCGGCCAGCAGAACGCCATCCTGGGCCTCGCGCACGCGCACCGCGTAACCCATGCGGCCCAGCAGCGCCTTCAGGCCGGTCACCGTCTGCGGCACGCCGGTGGGCTCGGTGGTCTCGACGCGATGCGGAAAGGCGCGCAGGCTGCCTTCGCGCACGTGCTCGCGAAACGATCGCGCGTCGCGCAGCATCTTGGGGGCATTGCGGATCAGGCACACCGAGGTCGATACGACCAGAAAGCCCATGATCAGCAGGAACCACCAGCTGTTGTAGACGTGCCAGATGGAGAATTTGTCGAAGACCTCGAACCAGAACGGACCGAACTGGTCGATGTAATTGTTGGACGATCGGTTCTGCTGCAGCACCGTACCCACCAGGCTGGCCACGCAGATGAACATCAGCAGGCTGACGGCAAAACGCATCGAACCCAGAAGTTCAAAGAGATCGCCTGGCAGGCTGCGCAGAGAGGGGCGGGAGTGGGTTCGGGTCGAATTCATGAAAAAAGGGGGGCCGCGCTATCGGCTACCCCCCTCATAGACAGTGCGAGTCGGAACGAGGTTCCGGCGCGCGCAAGTTGCATCAACGCGGACCGGCCGCGCACGTTGCGGCCAATCGCTTACCGAAGGCCAGCCGCGTAATCCGACACCGCCTTGATGTCAGCATCCGACATGCGGTCCGCGATGGCGTGCATGACGTCGTTCTTGCGGTCGCCGCTGCGGAAAAGCTTCAGCTGCTCTTCGATATACACGGGGAACTGCCCCGACAAACGGGGGTACTGGCCAGGGATGCCCGCGCCATTGGCAGAATGGCACGCCGCGCAAGCCGGGACGTTGCGGTCCGGCAAACCGCCGCGCCAGATCTTTTGACCTAGCTCAACCAAGTTCTCATGGCCGGCGGTGGCGGGTTCCTTCAGGGGCTGCTGCGCCAGATACAGAGCAATGTTCTGCATGTCTGCCGGCGTCAGGTTCTGCACCATGGCGGTCATGGGGCTGGGATTGCCGTCGGGGCCATTGCGCACGGGGGTCTTGGCGCCTTCCTTCACTTTGAAGTCGGCGAGCTGCTTGGCCAGGTACTCGTGCGGCTGCGCGGCAAGGTTCGGGTTCACCGGAATGGTGCTGTTACCCGCCGCGCCGTGACAGGAAGCACAGGCAATGATGCCGCGGGACGCGTCGCCTTGGTCAAACAGCTGACCGCCCTTGGCGGCGTCTGGTTTGGCCGGGCCCGCAGCGCCATTGGCGGCGAAACTCGTAGCAGAGAAGGCGGAGGCGCCGAGCAACAGCCCGCTCGCAACCAACATCCGGGACAGCACACGCTTCATGAAGACCTCGACGATCACATCGATCAAGGCGCAAAAAGGCGCCCACGCCTGCCCGCACTTGCAGTAAACCGTATCGAACCTGTTTTGCTTGTCCTGCTTTGCGATCTTGCTGCGGTGCTGCATCCATCGGCACAAGAAGGGCTACAAAACGTCTGGATGGCAGCTAAACAGTAAGCAAAAAAGACGGCTCCGCACACGCGGACCACTGTAGCAAACGCCGGATTATACAATAGGGCTCGAAACCAACCGTATCGAAAGCCATCCGTGTCCCTCCTACATCGCGCCTCCTTCCTCACCTCCGCGGCTCGCCTCGACCAGTTGCCGCCCGCCGGCGCTCCCGAGGTCTGCTTCGTTGGCCGCTCCAACGCCGGCAAATCCACGGCCATCAACGTGCTGTGCAATCAGCGCCGTCTTGCGTTCTCCAGCAAGACGCCGGGCCGCACGCGCCTGATCAACATGTTCAGCCTGCCCGACCCGCTGGACCCGGAAGCCCACATCGGCTATCTGGTCGACCTGCCCGGCTACGGCTATGCGTCCGTGGCCCGCAACGAAAAGGAAAAGTGGGCAGACATCCTGGGCGGCTATCTGCGCGACCGTGAATCGCTGGTCGGCATCGTCCTGCTCATCGACATCCGCCGCGGCGTGACCGAACTGGACCGGCGCCTGGCCAACTTCATCGCGCCCACCGGCCGCCCGGTGCTGGCCCTGCTGACCAAGGCCGACAAGCTGCCGTACGGCCAGCGCATGCGCACCGTCTTCTCGGTCCGCAAGGACCTCGCCGACATCGGCGCGCTGCATACGGTCCCCTTCTCGGCGCCCGAGCGCATCGGGCTCGAAGAGGCCGGCGCTCACATCGAAAATTGGATTTCCCCGAAGGTCGTACCATGAACCCGCAGATCATCACCCCTGAGTTTCCGGTTTCCCGCCCCCGCCGCCTGCGTCGCGACGACTTCACCCGCCGTCTGGTGCGCGAGAACGCCCTGACGGTCAATGACCTGATCTACCCGGTCTTCGTGGCCGAAGGCTCCGGCCTGCGCCAGCCGGTGGCGTCCCTGCCCGGCGTGGTCCGCTATTCGCTGGACACCCTGCTGCCCGTGGCCGAGGAATGCGTGGCGCTGGGCATTCCGGTGCTGTCGCTGTTTCCCGCCATCGACCCGGCGCTCAAGACCCCGGACGGCATCGAAGCCACCAATCCCGACGGCCTCATCCCGCGCGTGGTCCGCGAACTGAAGTCGCGTTTCCCGGAACTGGGCGTGCTGTGCGATGTGGCGCTGGACCCGTACACCAGCCACGGCCAGGACGGCGTCATCGACGCGGACGGCTACGTCGTCAACGAGCCCACCGTCGAGATCCTGGTCAAGCAGGCGCTCACGCAGGCCGAAGCCGGCGTGGACATGGTCGCGCCCAGCGACATGATGGACGGCCGCATCGGCGCGGTGCGCCGCGCGCTCGAAGCCAATGGTCACATCCACACGCGCATCATGGCCTATTCGGCCAAGTACGCCAGCGCGTTCTACGGTCCGTTCCGCGACGCCGTGGGCTCGGCCACCAACCTGGGCAAGTCCAACAAGATGGCCTACCAGATGGATCCGGGCAACATCGACGAGGCGCTGCGCGAAGTGGCCGGCGACCTGCAGGAAGGCGCCGACATGGTCATGGTCAAGCCGGGCATGCCGTACCTGGACGTGCTGCGCCGGGTCAAGGACACGTTCCGCGTGCCGACCTTCGCCTATCAGGTGAGCGGCGAATACGCCATGATCAAGGCCGCCGCCGCCAATGGCTGGCTCGACCACGACAAAGTCATGATGGAGGCGCTGCTGGCCTTCAAGCGCGCCGGCGCCGACGGCATCCTGACGTACTTCGCCATCGAAGCGGCAAAGCTGCTGAAAAGCCAGCGCTAAAGCCGGCGGGCGCGGCGTACTGCCGTCTGCGCCCTTCCCCCTGCTTTGCCGGCCTGCGCGCCGGCAACCTCCATTGAATCAGGCCTTTGCAGCGGCAGCGCGTGCCGGCTGCGCGCCGCGGCGCAGGCCCAGCCACGTTCCGACAAGCACACAACCCAGGCCGACGACATGGGTCAGGGTGACGTGCTCATCAAGGAACAGGGCCGCGAACAGCAGCCCGAAAATCGGCAACCAATTCACGAACAGCGCGGCGCGGCTGATCCCCAGCCGCGCGATGCCCGCGTTCCAGACGATGTTGCTGACACCCGAGGCGATCACCGCCGAAAACATCAGCACGGCCCAGGGCCACCATGCCATCTGCCACGTGCCCGCCTCGTACGAAGACGGCGTCAGCGCGGCATGCCCGACCAGCATCAATCCGCCGGCCAGATACATGTACCAAAGCATGCCCAGCGGATCCATCATCCGCGACATCCGCTGAATCACCAGGCCGCCAAACACAAAGACGAGCACGGCCACGAACACCACCGCGTCGCCCCAGCCCGTCAGTCCGAGTTGCGCGCCGCTGCCCACCACCACCATGCCCACACCCATGAGGCCCAGCAGCGCGCCGGCGATGCGGGTGGTCGTGAGCTTTTCGCGATAGAAGATGGCGGCCAGGAAGGCGGACAGCAACGGGCTGGTGGCCATGATCAGCGTGCCGTTGGCTGCCGATGAAAAGCGCAGTCCCGACACCAGTGCCACCTGGTGCGCGTACACCACCAGGAACCCTGCCAGCGCCACCCAGCCCAACTGCGCGCCACCCAGCTTCGGGATGCGGCCGCGGCGCGCCTTGATGATGAGTGTGACGGTGACAAACGCAATGACGATCCGAACGGCGGCCAGCGCCTGGATGTCCATGTGCTGCGTCAGATACTTGATGGAGACGATGTTCAGGCCCCAGGTGGCCATGACGAACATCAATTGAAGATAGATCAGACCATGCCGGTCCTGACTTGCATCAACGGTGGGGGACGTCACGGCGTCAGCCTGGAGGGAGATGGATGCGCCGCGCGGGCGGCGAAGCGATCATGGTATATCGCCCCTTCCCTCGATTCAATGCGCGGCGGGCCGCGTTGCGCGCATCAGACGATGGCGCGCGCTGCTCTGCCCGTCCGCCGTGCCGTCAGCGGACCAGGACGCGGTCCAGCGACTCGGTGAAGCGCTTGGCGTCCTGGAATCCCACGACGCGAGCTTCCGCGATCTCCTTGCCGCCGGGCTCGAAGAACATGATGCCCGGCGGGCCGAACAGTCGGAATCGCTTGAGCAGCGCGCGGTCGTCGGCATTGTTCGCCGTGACGTCGGCCTGCACCAGCACCATTCCAGCCATGCGCTGCGCGACCCCCGCATCGGTAAAGGTGAATCGCTCCATCTCGCGGCATGACACGCACCAGTCCGCATAGAAGTCCAGCATCACCGGCCGGGTGCTCTGCGCCAGCACCGCGTCCAGTTCGGCGTTGCTGCGAACCCGGGTGAACTGGACCTCGCCCGCCGCGGCCCCGCCGGCTGCCGCTGCTTCACCGCGCGCGGCCAGGTGCGAGAGCGGCTGCAGGACATCGCGGCCCCCGCTGGCGGCCCCCACCAGCCACGCCGCGGCCGCCAGGGCGAGCAGCAGGCCCAGCCCCTTGCCAAACATGCGACCGGCGCCTGCGCCCGGCGGCAGGGCATCAAAGGCGCGCAGCATCACGGCCGACACGACAGCCAGGAATGCCCAGCCCGTCATCTGCACCCACGTCGGCACGACGGGGATGAGCATCCACCACGCCGTCGCCAGCAACAGCATGCCGAACAGCCGCTTGACGCCGTCCATCCAGGGACCGGCCTTGGGCAGCAACGCCGAAGACGACGCGCCGACGATCAGCAGCGGCACGCCCATGCCCCACGCCATTGCAAAGAGCGCCGATCCGCCCAAGACCACGTCGCCCGTCTGCGAGATGTAAAGCAAGGCGCCAGCAAGCGGAGCCGCAACGCAGGGACCCACGATCAGGGCCGACAGCGCGCCCATCACCAGGGCCCCGGTATATCGCCCGCCCGGCATGCGCGAGGACCGGTCCGACAGCATGGCCTGGATGCCGGAAGGCATCTGGAACGTGAACACGTCGAACATGGCCAGCGCCAGCACGGCCAGCAGGATGGCGAAGAGCGACAGGATCCACGGCGTCTGCAGCCAGGCGGCGAGCCCCGCGCCACTCAGCCCGGCCGCCACGCCCAGCGCGGTGTACACGACCGACATGCCCAGCACGTACGTCGCGGCCAGCGCCAGACCGCGACTGCGGCTGGGCCGCTGGTGCTGCGCCCCGCCCAGCACGATCGACGACAGGATGGGAATCATGGGCAGCACACATGGCGTGAAAGCCAGCAGCAGACCCAGCACCAAAAAGACGCCCGCCGTCTTGATCCAGCCCAGACCGCCCAAGGCATCGGCCAGGCCCGTGTCGCCCGCGTTCACCAACGCGGACAATCCGCCGGAAGTTGCCGGCGCCGCGGACGCGGCCCCGCCAATTCCCGTGCCCGCCACCGCATAACCGCCGGCCACGGGCGTAAGTTTGACGGTGCTGTCCATCGGCGGATAGCACAGCCCGGCATCCGCGCAGCCTTGGCCCGTCAACGTCAGCGTGAAGGGCTGTCCTCCCGCGCCGACGGGAACGCGGATCGTCACGTCCTTGTGAAAGACCTCCATGTCTTTTTCGAAGGTCGGGTCGTATTTGACTTCGCCCTTGGGATAAACGGCTTGCCCGAGCGTGGTGGCGTCTGCTGGGGTGATCGCAATCCCGAAGCGCTCGCGGTACATGTAATAGCCGGGCGCCACGCGATAGTGCAATTCAAGCGTATCCGGCGACGCCATCTGCGCGCTGAACACAAAGGCCTTTTCCGGTTCGAGGAATTCGGCTTGCGCCCGCGCGGCGGACTGCCATCCGAGCAGCACAAGCATCACTGCCAACAACGCGAGGCAGTGCCTCAGGATCGAAGGGGTCACGCTGAGGGCGCGCCCGCGCGCGCCAACCGTACCGGCAAGTTGCAACATCAGTTTCTCTTGTTCTGCGTAATGGCCGTCTGCTCGCGCACCCAGTCCAGGTATGGCGCCGCGCCGCCGATGACTGGCAGCACGATGATCTCGGGAACATCGTAGGGGTGCATCTGCGACAGGGCCTGCACGACGGCGGCATGCCGCGCGTAGGTCGTCTTGATGTGGATGGGAATTTCCTCCGTCCCTTCGACCTCTCCGTTCCACAGGTAGATGGACAACCCCGGCGCGCCAAGGTTCACGCAGGCTGCCAGCCCGTCCTCGACGAGCACGTGCGCGATACGCTTGGCCAGAAGCAGATCCGGCGCATTGCTGATGACCAGCACGACGTCGTCATCGCGCAACATGGAACCTCCTTGGGATACCCGCGTGGGATGTAACTCGAGGTATTTTATCGATATTGCGGCCAACTCCCCGGCGCTGCCGGTCGCGCGGCCGCCGCGCCATCCCTTTTCACGCCGAGGCAAGCATGTCCGACAACTGCCTGTTCTGCCGCATCGCCCGTCACGAGATCCCCGCGCACGTCGTCCACGAGGACGACCGCCTCCTGGCCTTCCTGGATATCCACCCCGTGCGCGCCGGCCACACGCTCATCATCCCCAAGCAGCACTATCCCTACTACGAGGACATGCCGGCCGACCTGGCGGCCAGCATCGTCAACCTGGGTCAGCGGCTGGGGCGCCAGATGAAGCGCCTGTACGGCGTTGAGCGCGTGGGTTTTGCCTTCACGGGGATCCACGTCGCGCACGCGCATGCGCACGTCATCCCGATGCACCACCCGCAGGACGTGACATCGACGCAGTACATCGAGCAGCAGGATCTGACTTTCAAGATGCCGCCCCAATCGCCGCCGGAAGCGCTCGCGGCCACGGCGGCGCAATTGCGCGGGCAACTGCGCGGCGGCCCCGAACGTGGAGAATGAGCGCGGCGAATGCGCGCAGTAAGCGAAGGCGGCGAATGTAGGCGAAAAAAAACAAGGGCAGGTCCGAAGACCCGCCCTTGTCGCTTATCTAGCTGCCGAAATTACTCGGCGCTGTCCTCAGCGGCTTCATCGACTTCCGGACGGTCAACCAGTTCCATGAAAGCCATGGGAGCGTTGTCGCCTTGACGGAAGCCCATCTTCAGCACGCGGGTGTAGCCGCCGTTACGGGCCGCGTAGCGCGGGCCGATTTCGGCAAACAGCTTCACAACCGCATCGCGATCGCGCAGACGGGCAAAGGCCAGACGCTTGTTCGCGAGGGTGGGCTCCTTGCCCAGCGTGATCAGGGGTTCGATGACGCGGCGCAATTCTTTCGCCTTCGGCAGCGTGGTCTTGATTGCTTCGTGAGTGATCAGCGAAACAGCCATGTTGCGGAACATGGCAAGACGGTGACTGCTGGTGCGGTTGAGCTTACGCAAGCCATTACCGTGACGCATGATAAGTTTCCTTTGAATCTAAAGACGGCGTTTCCGCCATCGGGTTGCCGGCTCTTCTATCAGCCTGCAATCAGGCTGCGGTCCGGTAGAAAACGGGGCATTTTACGACGATTTCGCAAATCGCCCGGCAACAAAGGCCGGGCGTTGCGGGAGACGCCCCTTCGCAGAGGCGGCACCCTTTCAAGACTTAGGGACGCTCCAGGCCCAGGGGCGGCCAGTTCTCGAGCTTCATGCCGAGGGTCAGGCCACGTGCAGCCAGCACTTCCTTGATCTCGTTGAGCGACTTGCGACCCAGGTTCGGGGTCTTGAGCAGCTCGTTTTCGGTACGCTGGATCAGGTCGCCGATGTAGTAGATGTTTTCGGCCTTCAGGCAGTTGGCCGAACGCACCGTCAGTTCCAGGTCGTCGACCGGGCGCAGCAGCACCGGATCGATCTGCGGCGTGCCGCGGACCGGGGCTTCGTACGAATCGCCGGCGCCTTCCAGGGCGGCGAACACCGAGATCTGGTCCATCAGGATGCGGGCCGATTGGCGCACCGCTTCCTCGGGCGAGATCACGCCGTTGGTTTCGATGTCCAGAACCAGCTTGTCCAGGTCGGTGCGTTGTTCCACGCGGGCGCTTTCAACGGCGTAGCTCACGCGGCGAACCGGGCTGAACGAGGCGTCCAGAACGATGCGGCCGATGGTGTGCGTGCGGTCTTCCGACAGCGCGCGCACGTTGCCGGGCACATAGCCGCGGCCCTTCTCGACCTTGATCTGCATTTCCAGCTTGCCCGCTTCCGTCAGGTTGCAGATGGCATGGCCGGGGTTGATGATTTCGACGTCGTGCGGCAGCTCGATGTCGCTGGCCAGCACGGTGCCGGCGCCAGACTTGCGCAGCACCAGCGTCACTTCGTCGCGGTTGTGCAGCTTGAAGACCACGCCCTTCAGGTTCAGCAGGATGTCGACGACATCTTCGCGAACGCCCGGGATGGTCGAGTATTCGTGCACCACACCGGTCATCTGGACTTCGGTCGGCGCGTAGCCGGTCATCGAAGACAAGAGGATGCGGCGCAGGGCGTTGCCCAGCGTGTGACCGTAGCCACGCTCGAACGGCTCCATCACGATCTTGGCATGGTGCGTGCCGACCGGTTCGACTTCAATGGAGCGCGGCTTCAGGAAACCTTGAGTGGACATGTACTGAATTCCTTTTCAATACCCTCGGCTCGTTACACCGATAAGGCTGATGGACAGGGTGAGACGGTAAAGCTTGAAACACGGGCTGCGAAAAAGCCGCCCGATACTTACCGCAAAGCCCGCTCCACCAAAACGGCGAAAGCGGGCTGCTGCGGGACGTGCAAACGGGTCGACCGGGTCGCGGGACCAGCTTGCCAGCACCTTGCGAAGGAGGCGCCGGCAGGCGTGATTAACGCGAGTACAGTTCGACGACCATCGATTCGTTGATGTCGCGAGCGACGTCAGCGCGATCGGGGGCCGACTTGAACGTGCCGGTCAGCTTGGCCGCGTCGACTTCCACCCACTGGGGGATGCCGATGCTGGTGGCCAGGTCGAGCGATTCCTTGATACGGCCTTGCTTCTTGGCCTTTTCGCGAACCGAGATGACGTCGCCAGCCTTGACCAGCATCGAAGCGATGTCAGCCGTGTGGCCGTTCAGTTCGATGGCGCGGTGGCTCACCAGCTGGCGAGCTTCGGCGCGCGTCGAGCCGAAGCCCATGCGGTAGACGACGTTGTCCAGGCGCGATTCCAGCAGCTGGATCAGCGTTTCGCCGGTGTTGCCACGGCGACGCTCGGCTTCAGCGAAGTACTTGCGGAATTGCTTTTCCAGCACGCCGTACATGCGCTTGAGCTTTTGCTTTTCGCGCAGCTGCAGGCCGTAGTCGGAAGTGCGGGCACCCGAAGTGCGGCCGTGTTGGCCAGGCTTGGAATCCAGCTTGCACTTGGAATCCAGCGAGCGACGGGCGCTCTTCAGGAACAGGTCAGTACCCTCGCGGCGCGAGAGCTTGCATTTGGGTCCAATATAACGTGCCATGTGGATTCCCTTTAGATACGACGACGCTTCGGCGGACGGCAGCCGTTGTGCGGAACGGGCGTGATGTCGGCGATGGACGAGATCTTGATGCCCAGCGCGTTCAGCGCGCGAACCGACGACTCGCGGCCAGGACCGGGGCCCTTGATGCGGACTTCCAGCGTCTTGATGCCGTACTCGAGCGCAACGCGGCCGGCCGTTTCAGCGGCAACCTGCGCGGCAAACGGGGTCGACTTACGCGAACCCTTGAAGCCAGCACCGCCCGACGTGGCCCACGACAGCGCGTTGCCCTGACGATCGGTGATGGTGATGATGGTGTTGTTGAACGAAGCGTGAACGTGCGCGATGCCGTCCGAGACGTTCTTCTTGACCTTTTTGCGCACGCGCGAAGCGCCGCTGGTGGAAGCTTTCGCCATAATCCTGTTCCTCGATTATTTCTTCAGGGACGCAGCAGCACGACGCGGGCCCTTGCGGGTCCGGGCGTTGGTGCGAGTGCGCTGGCCGCGCACGGGCAAACCGCGCTTGTGACGCATACCGCGGTAGGTTCCCAGGTCGATCAAACGCTTGATCGAGAGCTGTACTTCACGACGCAGGTCGCCTTCAACCGTGAACAAACCAACATGTTCGCGGACGCGTTCCAATTCAGCGTCGCTCAGATCCTTGACCTTTTTGTCAAAGGGTACGTTTGCCGCTTCGCAAATCTTGCGAGCGCGCGTACGACCGATGCCAAAAATGGCGGTCAGGCCGATCTCGGCGTGCTGTTGCGGCGGAATGTTAATGCCAGCAATACGGGCCATGACTGTTCCTTGAATAAATCCGTTGCGTAGTCGCTAACCCGAGTTAGCCTTGACGCTGCTTGTGACGCGGGTCGGTGCAGATAACGCGCACCACGCCGTGACGTTTGATAACTTTGCAGTTGCGGCAGATCCGCTTAACCGATGCCATTACTTTCATGGTTGACTCCTAATTTTCCGTAATCCGGTTTCGCTCACTTGGAGCGGAAAACAATCCTGGCTCGCGTCAGATCATAGGGCGTGAGCTCCACTGTGACCTTGTCACCCGGCAGGATCCGGATGTAATGCATACGCATCTTGCCGGAAATATGGCCCAACACCACGTGGCCGTTTTCGAGCTTGACGCGAAATGTCGCGTTCGGGAGGTTCTCAAGAACCTCACCTTGCATCTGAATGACGTCGTCCTTGGACATTCTTTTGCTTACCGCATCGGCAAACCCGCGCCCTTGAAGTTGGCCTTCTTGAGCAACGAGTCGTACTGGTGAGACATCATGTAGGCCTGAACCTGCGCCATGAAATCCATCGTCACCACCACAATGATCAACAGAGACGTACCACCGAAGTAGAAGGGAACGTTCCAGCGCATCACCAAGAATTCCGGCAACAGGCACACCAACGTGATGTAGATGGCACCTGCGAGCGTCAAACGCATCAGGATCTTGTCGATGTAGCGCGCCGTTTGCTCGCCCGGACGGATGCCCGGAACAAACGCACCACTCTTCTTCAGGTTGTCCGCCGTTTCGCGGCTGTTGAAAACCAGAGCCGTGTAGAAAAAGCAGAAGAAAATAATCGCGACCGAGTACAGCGTGATGTAGAGCGGTTGACGAGGCGACAGGGCCGCAGCCAGGTCGCTAAGCCAGCGCATGTTCTCGCTGCTGGAGAACCAGCTCGTGATCGTGGCCGGGAACAGAATGATCGACGACGCGAAGATCGGCGGAATCACCCCTGCCATGTTCAGCTTCAGCGGCAGATGCGAGCTCTGACCACCGTAGACCTTGTTGCCGACCTGACGCTTGGCGTAGTTCACCGTGATCTTGCGCTGTCCGCGTTCCACGAACACCACAAAAGCGGTAACCAGCACCACCAGAGCCACGATGAACAGCGCCGAAAGCACAGACATCGCGTTGGTGCGGACCAGGTCCAGCAGTGCAGCCAGCGCCGCGGGCAGACCCGCAACGATACCTGCGAAGATCAGGATGGAGATCCCGTTGCCCAGACCGCGCTCCGTGATCTGCTCACCCAGCCACATGACGAACATGGTGCCGGTGACCAAGGTCACGACGGTCGTGAAGCGGAACAGCATGCCCGGATCGATCACCAGTCCCTGTTGGGACTCCAACGCCACCGAAATGCCCACTGCTTGCACCAGCGCCAGCACGACCGTGCCGTAGCGGGTGTATTGGGTAATCTTCCGACGACCGGATTCGCCCTCTTTCTTGAGCGCTTCCAGCGACGGCACCACCACCGACATCAACTGCATGATGATGGATGCCGAAATGTACGGCATGATCCCCAGGGCAAAAATCGAGAAACGCGAGAGCGCCCCGCCCGAGAACATGTTGAACAGGCCCAGGATCCCGCCCTGGTTCTGACGGAACAAGTCCGCCAGCGCGTCCGGGTTGATACCCGGAACCGGGATGTGTGTACCCAAACGGTAAACCACCAGGGCGAGCACCAGGAACACCAGACGGCGCTTCAAATCGCCGTATCGTGCTCCGGATTTGCCCAATGCCTGCGCGTTAGCCACTCGTCACCTCTGATCAAGCAAGCGAGCCGCCCGCGGCTTCGATGGCGGCGCGAGCGCCGGCCGTCGCGGTAATGCCCTTGAGCACGACCTTGCGCGAGAGTTCACCAGACTTGATGACCTTGGCGTAACGAACCGCCTGGCCAATCACGCCGGCCGCCTTCAGCGCTTGCACATCGATTTCGTCGATGGGCAGGGCTTCGAGGTCCGACAAGAGAACTTGTGCATACAGGTGTTGACCCAGCGGGGTGAAACCACGCTTGGGCAGGCGACGTTGCAGCGGCATTTGACCGCCTTCGAAGCCAACCTTGTGGAAACCGCCCGAGCGCGACTTCTGACCCTTGTGGCCACGGCCGGCGGTCTTACCCAGACCCGAACCGATGCCACGGCCGACGCGGCGCTTGGCGTGCTTGCTGCCCTCGGCGGGCTTCAGCGTATTAAGTTGCATATCCGACATGGTGATTCCTTAGGCTTCCGAGACGGAAACGAGATAATCCACCTTACGGATCATCCCACGCACCTCGGGCGTATCGACCAGCACGCGGCTGCTGTTGATGCGACCCAAGCCCAAACCGCGAACCGTATCACGGTGCGATTGCTTGGTACCGATCACCGAGCGCACGAGGGTCACTTTGATCTGCTTCTGAGCCATGATTTACCCCAGGATTTCTTCGACCGTCTTGCCGCGCTTGGCAGCAACATCGGCCGGGGTCAGGGAGGCGCGCAGGCCGTTCAACGTGGCGCGAACCATGTTGTAGGGGTTGCTCGAGCCCAGGCTCTTGGCAACCACGTTACGCACACCCATCACTTCGAAAATAGCGCGCATCGGGCCGCCGGCGATAACGCCAGTACCTTCAGCAGCGGGCGAAATCAGCACGGTAGCGGCGCCATGCTTGCCAACCACGGTGTGGTGCAGCGTGCCGTTCTTCAGAGCGACCTTGAACATGCCGCGACGGGCTTGTTCCATGGCCTTCTGAACGGACACCGGCACTTCACGCGCCTTGCCCTTACCCATGCCGATGCGGCCATCGCCATCGCCAACCACGGTCAGCGCGGCAAAGCTCATGGTGCGACCACCCTTGACCACTTTGCTCACGCGGTTGACCGCGATCATCTTTTCGCGGAGGCCGTCATCGTTCTCTTTTTCCGCGGCGTTCTTGCCTTGTACTTTAGCCATTTGACAGATCCTCGCTTAGAACTTCAGGCCGGCTTCACGCGCGGCATCGGCCAGCGCCTTGACGCGGCCATGGTAACGAAAGCCCGAGCGATCGAAAGCGACCAGTTCGATACCGGCAGCCTTGGCCTTTTCAGCCACGCGCTTGCCAACCAGCGTCGCAGCGGCTTTGTTGCCACCCTGACCGGTTTGGCCGGCCAGTTGCGCACGCACTTCGGCTTCCACCGTCGAGGCGCTGACCAGAACGCGATCGCCTTCCGGCGAAATGATGTTGGCGTAGATGTGCTGGTTCGAGCGGAAAATCGAGAGGCGATGAACGCGCAGCTCGTTGATCTTCCGGCGAGTCGGAACCGCACGACGCAAACGGGAAACTTTTTTGTCCATGATTCGTCCTTGCGTGCGCCGTTATTTCTTCTTGGTTTCTTTGATGACGACGCGTTCGTCCGAGTAACGCACGCCCTTGCCCTTGTAGGGTTCGGGTTCGCGGTACGCGCGGATTTCAGCGGCCACCTGACCGACGACTTGCTTGTTGGAGCCCTTGATGACGATTTCCGTCTGGGTGGGGCATTCGGCCTTGATGCCGGCCGGCAACTGATGCAAAACGTCGTGCGAGAAACCGAGCTGCAGCTTAACGGCGTCGCCTTGAACCGAGGCGCGGTAACCCACGCCGACCAGGTTCAGCTTGCGCTCGAATCCCTTGCTCACACCGTTGACCATGTTGGCCACCAGCGCGCGCACGGTGCCCGACATGGCATTGGCGTGACGGGAATCGTTGGCAGCGACAAACGTGAGCTTGCCACCGTCCAGCGAAATCGTGACGTCGCCAGTCAGGGGTTGGGTCAAGGAGCCCAGCGGGCCCTTGACGGTGATCTGATCCTGCTTGATGTCAGCTTCGACACCCTTGGGCAGTTCGACCGGATACTTAGCGATACGTGACATTCGAATCTCTCCTTAGGCCACGTAGCACAGCACTTCGCCGCCGACGCCGTTGGCGCGAGCCTTACGGTCGGTCATGACGCCGCGCGAGGTCGAAACGATAGCCACGCCCAGGCCGTTCATGACCTGAGGAATGCTGGTACGGCCCTTGTAGATACGCAGACCAGGACGCGAGACGCGTTCGATGCGCTCGATGACCGGACGGCCAGCGTAGTACTTCAGGGTGATCTCGAGCTCAGGCTTGGCCTGGGTGCCCTTGATTTCAAAGCTGTCGATGTAGCCTTCGTCCTTCAGCACAGCGGCAATAGCCGCCTTCAGCTTCGAGGAGGGCATGCTCACCGTAACTTTGTCCACTTGCTGCGCATTGCGAATGCGGGTCAGCATATCGGCGATGGGATCGCTCATGCTCATATTGTTTCTCCTACCAGCTGGCCTTGGTGATGCCGGGGATTTCACCCTTCATCGCCATTTCACGCAGTTTGTGGCGCGTCAGACCGAACTTGCGGAACACACCGCGAGGACGACCGGTGACCACGCAACGGTTGCGTTGACGCGTCGGGTTGGCATTGCGCGGCAGCTGTTGCAGCTTGAGCCGAGCTTGGTAACGTTCTTCGTCGGTCTTCGACTGGTCGTCGATGATCGCCTTCAACTCAGCGCGCTTGGCAGCGAACTTGTCAGCCAGCTTGGCGCGCTTGATGTCGCGATTGATGAGGGAAAGTTTAGCCACGTCATCAGCCCCTTAGTTACGGAACGGGAAGCTGAAGGCCGTCAACAGCGCCTTGGCTTCTTCGTCGGTCTTCGCGGAGGTGGTGATGCTGATGTTCAGCCCACGCAGCGCGTCGATCTTGTCGTACTCGATTTCGGGGAAAATGATCTGCTCTTTCACCCCGATGTTGTAGTTGCCACGGCCGTCGAACGCACGACCCGAGATACCGCGGAAGTCGCGCACGCGAGGCAGCGCAACCGCCACCAGGCGATCCAGGAATTCGTACATGCGTTGACCACGCAGCGTGACCATGCAACCAATCGGGTAGTTTTCGCGGATCTTGAAACCGGCGATAGCCTTCTTGGTCTTCGTCACGACAGGCTTTTGGCCGGCGATCTTGGTCAGATCCGACACAGCGTGTTCAATGACTTTCTTGTCGGAGACCGCTTCCGAGACACCCATGTTCAGGGTGATCTTGGTGATGCGCGGCACTTCCATGACGCTCTTGTAGCCAAACTTGGCCTGCAGGTCGCCAGCGACCTTGCTCTTGTAGAAATCTTGCAAACGAGACATGTCTATCGCCCCTTACGCCTTGGCGCCGACAACGGCACCATTGGAACGGAACACGCGGACCTTGCGACCTTCGACTTCTTGAACGCCCACGCGGTCGCCACGACCGGTTGCGGGGTTGAAGAGCGCCACATTCGAGATGTGGATCGGCATGGTCTTTTCGACAATCCCGCCCGGGTTGTTAGCCATCGGGTTGGCTTTCACGTGCTTCTTGGCAACGTTGACGCCTTCGACCAGGACGTGGTCGGCGCCAACGCGGGCCAGCACGGTACCGCGACGCTTCTTGTCGCGGCCGGTCAGGACGATGACTTCGTCGCCTTTACGAATGTTGTTCATCGTAGGGCTCCTTACAGCACTTCCGGGGCCAGCGACACGATCTTCATGAACTTCTCGGTACGCAGTTCACGCGTAACGGGTCCGAAGATGCGGGTGCCGATAGGCTCCAGCTTGGCGTTGAGCAACACGGCGGCATTGCCACCGAAACGAATCAGCGAACCGTCTTTACGGCGCACGCCCTTGGCGGTACGAACCACCACGGCATTGTAAATTTCGCCTTTCTTGACGCGTCCGCGCGGAGCCGCATCTTTGACGCTCACCTTGATGATGTCGCCGATACCGGCATAACGGCGCTTGGAGCCACCGAGCACCTTAATGCACATGACATGACGCGCACCAGTGTTATCGGCCACGTCCAGCGTGGTCTGCATTTGGATCATGATTTTTCCTGTTCCAACTTAACTGGAAATACGGTTTTCCCAACAAGGGAACACTGCAATTCCTGCCAGTTTTGGTCCCGTCAGGTCAGCCGCCCTGCTTTTATGTCGGCAAGTCCATAACTACTTGGACCAGCAACCGGTTGGCAACGCAACGACCCTGGGTTGAAATCCTGCGGGTATTCCCCCCGACGCGCTCATCTAGCCTTCGGCTTCGATGAATCGACAATCTGGGAAAGCTGATAATTCTAACGTGGTTAATTTTTGAGCGCAAGCACTTTGTTGGGATTGCGCACAAAAGACCACGCCCCCTGTCAAGGGGGTCGGTTTGGCGGGCCATCCGCCCCTATTTCTGGCGGTAGTAGCCCTTCTCCCAGGCGTCATGATTTGCCTTGCCGCGACGGATTTCGTCCGTGAACGGCGCAGCCATGAGCACCAGGCGATTCAACCATTTTACAGGAGCGCGGCAAGGACGCTCGAAGTCCACGAAAAGCACGGCCCGCAGGCCGTCGGTGTCGTTGTGCACCTGATGGGGATACAGGTCGTCGAAGACGACAGCCTGACCTTCGCGCCAGCTATAGCGTTCGCCGCCCACCTCGATCCAGCACTGCTCGGGCGGCTCGGGGACGACCAGGCCCAGGTGCAGGCGCAACACGCCGTTGTACGGCCCCGTGTGCAGCGGAATACGCTTGCCGGCCTCAAGGATGGAAAAGAAGGCGGTGCGGATGCCCGGAATGTCCTGCAGCGCACGGGCAGTAGCCGGGCAGCGCGCAAGATTGCGTTCGGAGCGCAGGCCGTAGCCCATGAAGACGAAGGTCTTCCATTGGTCGTCGGACGTGATCATGCCCACGTCCGGTGAAATCTGATGGAAGGCAGGCAAGGCCTGGCGGTCGGCCAGGAGGCCGGTCAGTTCGGCGCGGATGGCGGGCGCCCGCGCTTCGAGGGCGGCAATCCAGGGGAACTGGCTGTTCTGGAATATGGGTTTGTCGCCAACCAGCGAGGCCTGCGCGATGCGCTGGCGCAGCCAGTCGATGAAACCGAAAAACACCCGGGAGTAGAGGCTGGGATGGGTGGCCGGGCGCGCATCGACGGGTTGCACCATAGGTAGAAGAAAAGACAGCCGAAGATTCCCTATTTTTGCCCCTGGCGATGCGCGCGCGCAAGCGTGCGATGAGCCCAATGGCCCCAAGCTCACATCGGGGATTGGCTCCGTTTGACCGGGACAAGCTGGTTTAGACTGCCGTGGGCAGCAGCAGCCGCTGCTCCTTTCCGCTACCCATTCCTATTTCTCAAGGAACGACAGGCATGTATGAACAGTTGGCGCTGTATATCGACGGCGAATTCGTCGCCGGCGAGGGCAGGCGCACCCAGGACGTCATCAACCCGGCCACGCTCGAGGTGCTCGGCCAGCTGCCCCACGCCACGCAAGCGGATCTGGATCGCGCCCTTGCCGCCGCCCAGCGCGCTTTCGAATCGTGGAAGAAATCCTCGCCGATGGACCGCTCGGCGATCCTGCGCAAGGTCGCCACGCTGTCGCGAGAGCGCGCCCAGGAGATCGGCCGCAACATGACGCTGGATCAGGGCAAGCCGCTGGCCGAAGCCGTGGGCGAAGTCACCTCCTGCGCCGAACACGCCGATTGGCACGCCGAGGAATGCCGGCGCATCTATGGCCGCGTTATCCAGCCGCGCAATCCCGACGTCCGCCAGATCGTGGTGCGCGAGCCCATCGGCGTCTGCGCCGCCTTCACGCCCTGGAACTTCCCGTACAACCAGGCCATCCGCAAGATCGCCGCCGCCATCGGCGCCGGCTGCACGGTCGTGCTCAAGGGGCCCGAGGATTCGCCCAGCGCGGTCATGGCCATTGCGCGCATGTTCCACGACGCCGGTCTGCCCAAGGGCTGCCTGAACATCGTCTGGGGCGAGCCCGCCATGATCTCGGACTACCTGATCCGTTCGCCGATCGTGCGCAAGGTGTCGTTCACGGGCTCCGTGCCGGTGGGTAAGCAGCTTGCGGCGCTGGCTGGCGCGCACATGAAGCGCGTCACCATGGAACTGGGCGGCCATTCGCCCGTGCTGGTGTTCGACGACGCGGACATCGACCGCGCGGCCGAGATGCTGGCCAAGTTCAAGGTGCGCAACGCCGGCCAGGTCTGCGTGTCGCCCACCCGCTTCTATGTGCAGGACGGCGCGTACGAGCAGTTTCTTGCACGGTTCTCGGAAGTGCTCAAGAACATCAAGGTTGGCGACGGCCTGGAAGCCGGCACCGAGATGGGGCCGCTCGCCCATGAGCGCCGCGTGCCCGCCATGAGCGCCTTCATCGACGACGCCAGGAAGCACGGCGCGAAGGTGGTGGTCGGCGGCGGTCCGCTGGACCGCAAGGGTTTCTTCTTTGCGCCCACCGTGGTCACGGACCTGCCCGACAACGCCATGCTGATGACCGAGGAGCCCTTCGGTCCGGTCGCACCCGTGGTTCGTTTCAGCGACACCGATGAGGTGCTGCGCCGCGCCAACAGCCTGCCCTTCGGCCTGTCTTCGTACGTGTTCACGAACTCGCTGAAGACCGCGACCAAGGTCTCCAACGGCCTGGAAGCCGGCATGGTCAACATCAACCACTTCGGCAGCGCCCTGGCCGAGACGCCCTTCGGCGGCATCAAGGACAGCGGCATCGGCAGCGAAGGCGGCACGGAAACCTTCGAAGGCTACCTGGTCACGAAGTTCATCACGCACGTCTGATCCTGCGACCTTCGCATCGCAAAGCCCCGCACGTCAGGTGCGGGGCTTTTTTTTTTGCCTGTTGCGTGACGCGGACCGGTTCGGAATTCATGACGCTGTCATGCGGGTCAGTGAGCATTGGGCCCGCTTACAAGTAGCTGACCCAAAAAACTGACCCAGGCAGCTGACCAGCGGCTGCCAGCTCGGCAGGGCCAACACTGCTGCCCGAACGCCGCCGCACCGAACTATCCAGGATATCCAAGCCCGATGACGCTTCGCCCTTACCGCCCCGTCCGCGCCGCAGCCTCGCTGCTGCTCGTTGCCCTACTCGCCGCATGCGGCGGCGACAAGGACGACGACAACACGACGCCGCCCGTTGCCGAGACGCCGCCCCCGACCGAAACGCCCGCGCAGCCGCCCGCCCCCGTGCAGGTTGCATTCATGCCCGACATCCACTTCCATGACGTCTACGCGGACTTCAAGGATGGCTCGTTCCCCGGCATTCCGAACCCGAAGGCCGGTGACAACGCGACCATCCGCACGATGTACGCGCAACTGACGTCCACGCGCCTGTTCAACGAGAACTACTTTGCGTTCCTGGCCGCGCTGGACGATGCCGCAAAGCGCGGCGTGAAGTACATCGCGCTGCCGGGCGACTTCTCGGACGACGGCCAGCCTGTGCACATGCGCGGCCTGGTCAAGATCATGGATGACTATTCGAAGAAGCACGGCATCCAGTTCTTCGCCGCACCGGGCAACCACGATCCCAACCGCCCCTTCAACCAGCCGGCCGGCAAGAGCGACTATCTGGGCCTGGATCCCGTGACGGGCGCAATCGGTTTCTCGCAACCGATCTACAGCCGCGGCGCCAATGCGTGCAACACGTCCTACAGCGGCGACTGGACGCGGATCGGCAATACGTACTGCACCGAGGAAGTGCTGCACATGGGCTACTCGGGCATCACGGCCGCGCTCGAGCAGCACGGCTTCATGCCCCAGCCGCAAAACGTGTATTACGAGACGCCTTACAGCACCTACAAGTACGAAGACTATGACTACGCGACCGCGGCGGCGCAAGCCAACTGGATCAACCGCCAGTACGAGATCTGTGCCGAAGGCACGGGCGGCCCGAACAAGCCGCAGAACTACACGCTGTGCAAGATGGTGCCCGACACGTCCTACGTGGTCGAACCCGTCAAGGGCGTGTGGCTGGTGGGCCTGGACGCCAACGTCTACGTGCCCACGGGCCCGGGCGCAAACGACTTCACCGGTTCAGGCGACCAGGGCTACAACAAGATGCTGACCCACAAGACCCACGTCATCAAGTGGCTGGCCGACGTGGTCGCGCGCGGCAAGGCGCAGGGCAAGCAGGTCATCGCCTTCAGCCACTTCCCGATGTCCGAGTTCTTCAATGGCGCGTCCGACGACATCGAGGCGCTGCTGGGCGCCAACAAGATGCAGATGATCCGCCGCCCCGCGGAGAACACCACCCGCGCGCTGGCCGAGACCGGCTTGAAGGTGCACGTGGGCGGCCACATGCACTTCAATGACATGGCCTTGCGCAACTACGGCGGCGAACACGCGCTCTTCAACATCCAGGCGCCCTCCATGGCGGCCTACGTGCCCGCGTACAAACTCATGACGCTGCAGAGCGCCGACGAGATCGAAGTGCAGACCATCCGTCTGGACGAGGTGCCGCGCTTTGATGAACTGTTCGACCTCTACCGCGCCGAGAACGCCTACACCGTGCCGCCGCGCTGGGACGTGTCGATCCTGGACGCCAAGGACTACGGCGACTTCACCTACCGCTACATGAGCGAGCTGGTGCGCCTGCGTCTGCTCAACGACGACTGGCGCTGCGAAATGCGCGAACTGGTCAAGAGCCCGTTGACCGGCGCAGACCTGCTGGCGTTGTCCCAGTTGCAAACGACGGTGACGCTGAAGGAACTGGCGAACACCGGCAACCAGAACAACCTGACGCCCGCATTCTTCGCGTGCCTGTCTGACGGCGGAGGCACCGGCGCGAGCAATGCGGCCTATGCCGCGGATGCGGCCAACGCGCAGGCGCGCGCACAAGCCCTGGCCCAGGCCAACGGCATGCAGCTGTCGGACTTCGCGCAGTGGACGGCGCTGGAAATGGCGGGCGACTTCGTGCGACTTGCCAATGCGGGCGACCTGGCGTTCACGGACATTCCGGCGCAGCGCGCCAGCCAGTACAAACTGCTGGCCCAGGCGCTTAACCAGACCAACGCCGCCGTGCAGATGAACGGCAACAACGTCAGCAACGCCAACACGCCGGCCGATCTGTTCAAGGCGCGCTTCAAGCCGTTGATGGCGATCATGCTGAAGCTGGCAAACGGCGCGCCGTCCGAGCACATCCGCCTGGACCTGACCACCAACAGCATCGTCAACCTGTCCAACCAGCCTTCGCCGTTCTGAGCGGGTTTCACCTGCCCTGAAAGGCGAACGGCCCGCTGATCCGGCGGGCCGTTGTGCATTGGCGATTCGTGCTCAATCCTGTGTGGCACGTCCGCCTGCCCGCAGATCCCGGGGCGTCACGCCAAAGCGCTGCTTGAACAGTCGGCTGAAATGCGAAGGATGAGAAAAGCCCACCTGATACGCCAGCTCGGCGATGCCGCGATGACGATGCCGCGCGTCCAGGAGCAGTTCGCGGCACCGGTCCAGCCGCTGCTCGAAGATGAATGACTCCACGGACAGTCCGCCCGCGCGCAGGATGCGGTGCAGATAGGCGACGGAAACGCCGCAGCTCTGCGCCACCCGCGAGGGCGACAGATCCGGATCGGCGAGGTGCTGGCGGATGTAAGCCAGCACGCGCGCGCGATGCGCCACCGTGACGCTGCTGTCCGCCTCCGACACCTGCCCGTGTCCGGGCTGCACCAGAAAGAGCACGATGAGATCGATCAACCGCTCGCCCAGTTCGGCCGCTTCGGTATCGGACCAGCCTTCCATGCCCTTGAACAGGTGATCCATGTAGCCGGCCAGGAGCGCACCGCGCGGCGATCCGTCGTCGGTGCGCAGCTTGTAGAAGGCGCCGATGCGCGAATCCCGCTGCGACAACGCGCTACGGGGAAACGAGACGCTCAGGCTTCGATAGCCCGTCGCGCCGTTGGCGGTGGCCTGGTAGGGCAGGCTCTGGTTCATCAGGTACACGCAACCCGGTTCCACCTGGAATTCCCGGCCCTGCTGACGCACCGCCAGCGGACCGGCCAGCGGCAGGCCAAACGTGTAGAACTCCTGGTCCAGCCGCGACACATTGCCCGCGGTGCGTTCCAACCGCTGGCCCTGGTAATGCAGGTCGTTGAATTGCAGGCTGGCGCGGCGGGCGTAGCGGACGTGGCCCGCAAACTGACCGGCTTTGCCGCCGTGCACCTCGAACGGCCCGAAGGCATCGGCCAGCGCGGCGCGCCACTGATCGCGCCGGTCGGCGCCGGCGCTGGCCGAAATGGCGAATTCGGTATCTGGCATGGCACGTCTCCTGGTGCACGGGCGCGCAAATTGATCTTGCGTCTACATATTGTTGACTCACCCTGCTGTGGGGTGGACGGCGCATTGTGGGCGCGCGTGTCGCAAGTCTATATTCAGCCCGATAAGCACACAACCTGGCCAACCCGGGAGGAGACCCATGGACGAGGCAGGGACGGCAGGCGCGCCCCCCACGCCGGCGTCGCGCTATCTGCGCTGCGCGGGACGCGAGCTGCACTACACCGAATGGGGCCATGCCGAAGCGCCCCCCATCATCATGTGGCACGGCCTGGCCCGCACGGGCCGCGACTTCGACGAACTGGCGCGGGCCCTTGCCGGGGACTACCGCGTCATCTGTCCCGATGCGATCGGCCGAGGCCTGTCGCAATGGAGTCCCGATCCGGTGGCCGAATACCGGCTCGACTTCTACGTCACGCTGGCGCGCGCATTGGTGGACGGTCTGTCGCTCACGCGTGTGCGCTGGGTGGGAACCTCCATGGGCGGCGCCACGGGCATGCACGCCGCGGCAACCACGTTGCGCGATCGCATTTCGCACCTGGTCGTCAACGACATCGGACCGGAACTGCCACAGCCAGCCATCGAGCGCATCCTGGCGTATGCCGGCAACCCGCCCGCCTTCGACACGGTGACGGAACTGGAAGCCTGGCTGCGCGCCGCCTACAAGCCCTACGGCTGGCAAAGCGACGAACAATGGCGCCGCATGACCGAGACCTCCGTGCGCCGTCTGCCCGATGGCAAGGTCACCGCCCACTACGACCCGGCCATCGTCGGCCAATTCAGCCATCATCCCCATGACTACGACCGGTGGGCGGGATACGACACGCTGCGCATGCCGACCCTGCTGCTGCGCGGCGCCGATTCGGACCTGCTGCTGCCGGAGGTCGCACACGCCATGACGCAGCGCGGTCCCCGCGCGCACCGCATCGACTTTCCCGGCTGCGGCCACGCCCCCGCCCTGAATGTGGCATCCCAGATCGACCCCATCCGCCAATTCCTTGCCGCACCGGACGACACGGCCACGCGCGCCCACTGATACCAGGAGACTTCCATGAAACGCATTCTGCTCGCCGCAATGGCCAGCCTGTGCATGAGTTCAGCGCTGGCGGCAAAGGACTTCGTTGTCGCGCATGTCTATGACAAGACCGGCCCGCTGGAGGCCTACGCCAAGCAGACGCAGAATGGGCTGATGCTGGGACTCGAGTACGCCACGCAGGGCACCATGACGGTGGCCGGGCGCAAGATCCGCGTCATCGAGAAGGACAACCAGGGCAAGCCAGACGTCGCCCGCGCGCAGCTGGCGTCCGCCTATGCCGACGACAACGCCGACATCGCCGTCGGTCCCACGTCGTCAGGCGTGGCGCTGGCCATGCTGCCCATCGCCGAAGAGTATGAAAAGATCCTGCTCGTGGAGCCGGCGGTGGCGGACTCGATCACAGGCGAAAAATGGAACAAGTACATCTTCCGCACCGGCCGCAATTCCTCGCAGGACGCCATCGCGAACGCCGTGGCATTCGACCAGGAAGGCACGTCGATCGCGATGCTGGCGCAGGACTATGCCTTTGGCCGCGACGGCGTGAAGGCATTCAAGGGTGCGCTCAAGAATGCCAAGATCGTGCACGAGGAATACCTGCCCGCCAACGCGACAGACTTCACCGCCGGCGCGCAGCGGCTGTTCGATGCGCTCAAGGACAAGCCCGGCCGCAAGATCATCTTCATCCTGTGGGCCGGCGCCGGCAACCCGTTCAAGATCGCCGATCTGGATCCCAAGCGTTACGGCATCGAGATCGCGACAGGCGGCAATACGCTGACGGCCATGACCCCGCTCAAGTCGCTGGCGGGCATGGAAGGCGCCACCTATTACTACTACGGCATCCCCAAGAATCCGGTGAACGACTGGCTGGTGGCCGAGCACCAGAAGCGCTTCGGCCAGCCGCCCGACTTCTTCACGGCCGGCGGCATGGCATCGGGCATCGCCATCGTCGCCGCCTTGAACAAGACGGGCGGCAAATCGGACACCGACACGCTGATCAAGGCGATGGAGGGCATGAGCTTTGACACGCCCAAGGGCAAGATGACCTTCCGGCCGGAAGATCACCAGGCCATGCAATCGATGTACCACTTCCGGATCAAGAACGACCCGTCGGTGCCGTGGGCGGTGCAGGACCTGGTCAAGGAAATCACGCCGGACCAGATGGCCGTTCCCATCCAGAACAAGCGCTGATGCCCCGCACTCATGCTTGAGACCCAATCGCTAACGGTGCGGTTCGGCGGCCACGTGGCGGTCAACGATGTCAGCTGCGCCTACGCGCCCGGCACCTTGACCGCCATCGTCGGCCCGAACGGCGCTGGCAAGACGACGTACTTCAACCTGATCTCGGGCCAGCTGCGCGCCAGCGCCGGAACCGTGGCATTGAACGGACGAGACCTGACCACGCTGTCGGCCCCGGCGCGCATGCACGCGGGGCTGGGACGCGCGTTTCAGCTCACGCAGCTCTTCCCCCGGCTGAGCGTTCACGAGAACGTGCGGCTGGCGCTGCAGTCGCGGCAGCAGGGCATGGGTTGGCGCCACATCCGGTTCTGGCGCACGTGGCGCGACGATCGCGGCCTCATGGATCGCGCCGACGCGCTGCTCGAGCGAACGCGGCTCGCGTCGCGCCGCGACCAGCCCGCCGCCGACCTGCCGCATGGCGATCAGCGCAAGCTTGAAATCGCCATGCTCATCGCACTGGAACCGGCGGTGTTCATGTTCGACGAACCCACCGCCGGCATGAGCGTGGATGATGTGCCCATCGTGCTGGACCTCATCCGCGAACTGAAGGCTGACGTGTCCAAGACCATCTTGCTCGTCGAGCACAAGATGGACGTCGTGCGCGAACTGGCCGACCGGATCGTCGTGCTGCACAACGGCCGGCTGATGGCCGATGGCGACCCGGCCACCGTGATCGCATCGCCGATCGTGCAGCAGGCCTACCTGGGCATCAGCGCGCCGGAGGCGTCATGACCGTGCAGCCTCTCCTGGAACTGAAGGACGTCCATACGCACATCGGCGCGTATCACATCCTGCACGGCGTAAACCTGTCGGTGCCGGCGTCTGCCGTGACGATGCTGCTCGGGCGCAACGGCGCAGGCAAGACAACGACGCTGCGCACCATCATGGGATTGTGGCGCGCGACGCAGGGCCAGGTCTGCCTGGACGGCACACCAATCGGCGGTCCCGGCACGCGCACCTCTCCGCCCGACATGGCGCGCATGGGCATGGCGTACGTGCCCGAGAACATGGGCATTTTCGGCGACCTGTCCGTGAAGGAGAACATCCTTCTGGCCGCGCGCATGGCCAGGAATGCCGCGCAACTGGACACCGCGCGGCTGGAATGGATCTTTGGGTTCTTCCCCGCGCTCAAGAAGTTCTGGCTGCATCCTGCCGGCAAGCTGTCGGGCGGGCAAAAGCAGATGCTGGCGATGGCGCGCGCGATCATCGAACCGCGGCGCCTGCTGCTGGTCGACGAACCCAGCAAGGGTCTGGCGCCGGCCATCATCCAGAACATGATCGACGCGTTCATCGAACTCAAGCAGTCCAGCACCACCATCCTGCTGGTCGAACAGAACTTCAACTTCGCCCGCCGCGTTGGCGACTTCGCGGCGATCATGGACAACGGCCAGGTCGTGCACGCGGGCACGATGGCCGAGTTGGCCGAGGACGAGGCGCTGCAGACGCGCCTCTTGGGCCTGTCATTGGGAAGCCATCAATGAGCACGCTGGACATCGAAGCTCCCCTGCCCCGCGCGCGCGCGGATCTCATGCCCGTGCTGCTGGTGCTGGCGCTGGCCGCGATCGCGCTGCCGCTGGTCGGTTCGTTTTCCACCTGGGTGACGCTCACCTTCGCCGGCCTGGCGATGGGCATGATCATCTTCATCGTGGCGTCGGGCATGACGCTCGTCTTCGGGCTGATGGACGTGCTGAACTTCGGGCATGGCCTTTTCATCGCGATCGGCGCCTACATGGCGGCGACCGTGCTGGGTTCCATGGCGGACTGGACGCAGTCGGGCAGCCTCTGGACCAATCTGGCCGCGGTGCTGCCAGCCATGATCGTGGGCATGCTGGTCGCCGGCGCCGTCGGCCTTGCTTTCGAGCGCGTGATCGTGCGCCCGGTTTACGGTCAGCACCTCAAGCAGATCCTCATCACCATGGGCGGCATGATCATCGGCGAAGAGATCATCAAGATGATGTGGGGACCGCAGGCGATCACGCTGCCCTTGCCGGAGTCGTTGCGTGGCGCATTCCTGCTGGGCGACGCAGCCATCGAGAAATACCGCGTCGTAGCGCTGGCGGTGGGCCTCATCGTGCTGGGCGGCATGCTGTGGGTGCTCAACCGCACCAAGCTCGGCTTGTTGATCCGCGCCGGCGTCGAGGACCGCGAAATGGTCGAAAGCCTGGGCTACCGAATCCGGCATCTGTTTGTCGGCGTGTTCGTCGCCGGGTCAATGCTGGCCGGCCTGGGCGGCGTGCTGTGGGGGATGTATCAGCAGTCGATCGTGCCGCAGCTGGGCGCACAGGTGAATGTGCTGATCTTCATCGTCATCATGATCGGCGGCCTGGGTTCCACCGTGGGTTGCCTGATCGGCGCGCTGCTGGTCGGGTTGATGGCCAATTACACGGGCTTTCTGATGCCCAAGGCCGCCCTGTTCTCGAACATCGCGCTGATGGTCGCCATTTTGTTGTGGCGACCGCAAGGCGTGTATCCGGTCACCAACCGCTAGGAGCCGCCGACATGTCGTTTCGTCTGCTTTCCGGCGATCCTCCGCGCAGCGCGATCCTGGCGCTGCTGCTTGTCGCAATCGTGGCCGCGCTGGCCGCGGCGCCGTTCCTGTTCCCCGGCCCCAAGGCGTTGGCGGTCGCGGCGAAGGTCCTGGTCTTCATCGTCCTGGTTGCGAGCTACGACCTGCTATTGGGTTACACGGGCATCGTCAGCTTCGCGCACACCATGTTCTTCGGCATCGGCGCCTACGGCGTGGCAATTGCCAGCATCCGCATGGAACCGGGATGGACCGCAGTGCTTGCCGGCACCGCGGCTGGCCTGGCGGTGTCGCTCGCCTTCGCGTTGGTGATCGGTCTGGCCAGCCTGCGCGTGCGCGCCATCTTTTACGCGATGATCACCCTGGCTGTAGCCGCGGCGTTTCAGACGCTGGTATCGCAGCTATCTGAACTGACGGGCGGCGAGGACGGCTTGAACTTCAAGGTCCCGCAGATGCTGCGGCCCGCGTTTCGCCCGTTGTCCGAGCCCCTGTTCGGCGTCACCGTGGACGGGCGGATCATCACCTACTACCTGATTGCAGCGGTCTGCGTGGTGCTGTTCCTGATGCTGCTGCGCATCGTGAACTCGCCCTTTGGCCGCGTGCTGCAAGCCATCCGCGAAAACCCCTTTCGCGCCGAGGCGATCGGCTATCGCACCGTGCTCTACCGCAGCCTCTCGAACCTGCTTGCGGCCGCGTTCGCGACGCTGGCCGGCGCGCTGTACGCGCTCTGGCTGCGCTACAACGGCCCTGATACGACGCTGTCGTTCGAGATCATGCTCAACATCCTGCTGATGGTGGTGATTGGCGGGATGGGCACGATGTACGGCGCGGTGGTCGGCGCCACCCTGTTCGTCTTCGCCCAGAGCTACCTGCAGGACGGCCTGCACGCCGTGCACGAGGTCGTCTCCGGCATCCCGCCGCTGGCGCTTTTGTTCGAACCGGATCGCTGGCTGCTGTGGCTTGGGATTCTGTTCGTGCTGTCGGTGTACTACTTTCCGACCGGTGTCGCCGGAAGGCTCAGGGAGCTTGCAAGACGCACGTAGTGCGCAGGCGATCGCGCGCTTGCGGTACAACTTACTTGCGCTACCCAGGCGCTTGTCCTTGACCCAGGCTTGGGCTATTTGCCACCCTGCCTCAGCGCATCGGCCTCGCGTCTCAGTCCGTCGACGCGCCGCTGCATGTCGTCGACGCTGCGCCGGGTCTCGCTGCGATGCTGATCCAGTTGCGAACCGGAAGGCGCGGGCAGCAACTGCGGCACGTTCATGGGACGCCCGGAAGTCAGGGGAATCATCGCGGGCGGATGGGAATCGGCGCCCGGCGGCGGCGCGTTCAGCACGCGTTCCAGCACCTTGAGCTGGTCGCGCTGCGCCTGCAGCGCGCGTTCCTGATCCAGCAAGGCCCGCTCATCAGGGTCATCGGTGCCAAAGATGGCTGCATGGTCGCGGGATCTGCCGTCCAGCTCCACCCGAGGGTCCGGCCCGGCGTTCAGCAGCTGCTGGCCGAGCGTCGTGGCGTCCGCCGGGGATGGCGACGGCTTCGGAGACGGCGCCGGCGCCGGCGGCGGCAGGTCGGGCTGCACGGGCGCGGCGCGCTCCTGCGCCATCGCCACGCCGGAGGTCATGACCATCCAGCACAGGGCCACACCGGCAAGCCGGGCTGATTTGCTGACGCTGAGCATGCTTACTTTCAGGTTTCCCAAGTGCGAGACATAAAAAAACGGCAAGGGTTTTGGCCCTTGCCGTTTTATATCAGAACGGCGAACCGTTCCGAGGTGCAGCTTTCACTTAGATGATACGTGCGGCTTCAACCAGACGCACCACACGCCACGACTTCGAGCGCGAGATGGGACGGCCTTCAGCGATTTCAACCGTATCGCCTTCGTTGTACTGGTTCGATTCATCGTGCGCCTTGTACTTCGCGGAACGCATGATGATCTTGCCGAAGATGGGGTGCTTGACGCGGCGCTCAACCAGAACGACGACAGTCTTGTCCATCTTGTTGCTGACGACCTTGCCAACCAGCGTGCGCTGGCGCTTGGCCACTTGAGTGTTTTGAGTTTCGCTCATCTTTATTTCCCTGCCTTCTCGGTCAGCAAGGTGCGGACGCGAGCGATGTCGCGGCGCACGTTGCGCAGCTGGCTGGTGTTGGCCAGTTGCTGCGTGGCTTTCTGCATGCGCAGACCGAATTGTGCCTTCAGCAGGCTTTCGAGCTCTTTGCCGAGCTCGGCGGCGTCTTTCGAACGGAGTTCGCTAGCTTTCATGTTAGTACTCCTTAAGCACCGATATGACGCGCGACGAACGTGGTCGAAATCGGCAGCTTGGCAGCGGCCAGGCGGAAAGCTTCACGCGCGAGCTCTTCGCTAACCCCTTCCATTTCGTAGAGCACCTTGCCGGGCTGGATTTCAGCAACCCAGTACTCCGGGTTGCCCTTACCGTTACCCATACGGACTTCGGCAGGCTTCTGCGAGATGGGCTTATCCGGGAAAATGCGAATCCAGATACGGCCGCCACGCTTGATGTGACGATTGATGGCGCGACGAGCAGCTTCGATCTGACGAGCGGTCAGACGGCCACGGCCGGTAGCCTTCAGGCCGAACTCGCCGAACGACACGTGGGTACCACGGGTCGCCAGACCGGTGTTGCGGCCCTTCTGCTCTTTGCGATACTTTCTGCGGGAGGGTTGCAGCATGGTTATTCTCCTTCAGGCGCCGGAGCAGCATCCGCCTTGCGGGGAGCGCGGCCACGACCACCCGGACGACCGGTGCGAGCACCGTCCGGACGATCGCCACGCGGAGCGCGGCGCGGACGACGTTCTTCTTCACGCGGGGCTGCGGTTTCCGGCGGCAATTCGCCGTTGGCCAGCATGTCGCCCTTGTAGACCCAGACCTTGATGCCGATCACGCCGTACGTGGTGTGGGCTTCGGAGGTGCCGTAGTCGATGTTGGCCTTGAGGGTGTGCAGCGGCACACGGCCTTCGCGATACCACTCGGTGCGAGCAATTTCGATACCGTTCAGACGGCCCGAGCTCATGATCTTGATGCCTTGGGCACCCAGACGCATGGCGTTCTGCATCGCGCGCTTCATGGCGCGGCGGAACATGATGCGCTTCTCGAGCTGTTGCGAGATCGAGTCGGCGATCAGTTGAGCATCGGTTTCCGGCTTGCGGATTTCTTCGATGTTGACGTGCACGGGCACGCCCATCAGACGCTGCAGATCAGCCTTCAGGCTTTCGATGTCTTCGCCGCGCTTGCCGATCACCACACCCGGACGAGCCGAGTAGACGGTGATGCGGGCATTCTTGGCGGGACGCTCGATGATCACGCGACCAACGGAGGCGCTCTTGAGCTTCTTCTTCAGGTACTCGCGAACGCGAATGTCTTCGGCCAGCATCGAGCCGAAGGCCTTGTCGTCGGCGAACCAACGCGAGGACCAATTACGGGTGACCGCGAGACGGAACCCAGTGGGGTGAATTTTCTGACCCATCGTGACTCCTTAAGCTCCGACCTTGACCGTGATGTGGCAGGTCTGCTTCTCGATACGGTTGCCGCGGCCCTTGGCGCGAGCGGAGAAGCGCTTCATCGACTGAGCCTTGTCCACAAAAATCGTGGTGACTTTCAGTTCGTCGATGTCGGCGCCGTCGTTGTGCTCGGCGTTGGCGATGGCGGACTCGACAGCCTTCTTCAGGATGACGGCAGCCTTCTTCGGCGAGAAGGTGAGGATTTCCAGGGCACGGCCGACCTTCTGGCCACGGATCAGGTCCGCAACCAAACGGGTCTTCTGTGCGGAGATGTGAACCCCACGGATAATGGCAGTAGTTTCCATCGCTTACCTCTTCGCCTTCTTGTCCGCGGCGTGACCCTTGAACGTACGGGTCAGCGCGAACTCGCCCAGCTTGTGACCGACCATGTTCTCGTTGATGTACACGGGAACATGCTGCTTGCCGTTGTGCACAGCGATCGTCAGACCGATGAACTCGGGCAGGATCGTGGAACGACGCGACCAGGTCTTGATCGGCTTCTTGTCTTTGCCCGCGACGGCCGTGTCCACCTTTTTGATCAGGTGAGCATCGACAAACGGGCCTTTCTTGATCGAACGTGACATAGTGTTCGCCTCTTACTTGCGCTTGCGCCGTTGGACGATCATATTGTTCGTCCGCTTGTTGCGACGGGTCTTGTAACCCTTCGACGGAGTGCCCCACGGGCTGACCGGCTCGCGTGCTTCACCGGTACGGCCTTCACCGCCACCGTGCGGGTGATCCACCGGGTTCATGGCAACGCCACGAACGGTCGGGCGGACACCGCGCCAACGCATTGCACCGGCCTTGCCGATTTGGCGCAGGCTGTGTTCTTCGTTACCGACTTCACCGATGGTGGCGCGGCATTCGATGTGCACACGGCGGACTTCACCCGAGCGCAGACGCACCTGAGCGTAGATGCCTTCGCGAGCCAGCAGGACGGCGGAAGCGCCGGCCGAGCGGACCATCTGGGCACCCTTGCCGGGGAGCATTTCGACGCAGTGGATCGTCGTACCGACCGGGATATTGCGGATCGGCAGCGTGTTGCCAGCGCGGATCGGAGCATCGGTGCCCGACAGCACGGTTGCACCGACTTCCAGGCCACGGGGAGCGATGATGTAACGACGTTCGCCGTCGGCGTAGCACAGCAGAGCGATGTGCGCCGTACGGTTGGGGTCATATTCCAGACGCTCGACCTTTGCCGGGATGCCGTCCTTATCGCGACGGAAGTCGACGATACGGTAGTGCTGCTTGTGACCACCGCCACGATGACGGATCGTGATGTGACCGTTGTTGTTACGGCCAGAACCACGGGTCTTCTTTTCGAGCAGCGGCGCGTAGGGCTCACCCTTGTGCAGGTTCGGGCTGACAACCTTCACCATGCCGCGGCGGCCAGCCGAAGTCGGCTTAACTTTTACGAGGGCCATTTACTTCACCTCCGCAAAGTCGATTTCCTGGCCGTCCTTGAGCGAGACGTAGGCCTTGCGCTCATTACGGCGACGGCCAACGAATCGGCCAAAGCGCTTGACTTTGCCCTTACGGTTGAGGACCTGCACGGACTCGACCTGCACCTTGAAGAGCAGTTCGACGGCAGCCTTGATTTCCGGCTTGGTAGCGTCAGCCACGACACGGAAAGCGACTTGCTGATTCTTCTCAGCGACGAACGTGGCCTTTTCGGTCACGATCGGAGCCAGAATGACTTGCATCAAGCGTTCAGCGTTCATCCCAGCATCTCCTCGAGTTGAGCGATGGCCGGCTTGGTGATCAGCACTTTCTTGTAGTGGACCAGCGACAACGGATCGGCATAACGGGGCTCGACAACGGCAACGTGCGGCAGGTTGCGGGTGGCGAGGTAAACATTTTCATCGACGCTGTCGGTGATGATCAGGACCGAGTCCAGACCCAGGCTCTTCAGCTTTGCAGCGGCTGCCTTGGTCTTGGGCGATTCCAGATCAAACGATTCGACGACGGCGATGCGGTCTTCGCGAGCGAGCTGCGACAGGATCGAACGGATCCCGGCGCGGTACATCTTCTTGTTGACCTTCTGGCTGAAGTTCTCTTCGGGCGAGTTCGGGAAAGTCCGACCACCGCCACGCCACAGCGGCGACGAAGTCATACCGGCGCGAGCGCGGCCGGTACCCTTTTGACGCCAGGGCTTCTTGGTGGAGTGCTTGACTTCCGTACGGTCCTTCTGAGCACGATTGCCGGAGCGCGCGTTGGCTTGAAAAGCCACGACGATCTGGTGAATCAGCGCTTCGTTGAAGTCACGGCCGAAGATCGTGTCGGGCGCGCTGAACGTAGCAGCGGCCTGACCTTGGTCGTTCAGGAGCTTGAGATCCATTTACTTACGCTCCCTTCTTGGCCGGGGCCTTGATGGCCGGGCGCACAACGATGTCGGCGCCAGCGTGGCCGGGGACAGCGCCCTTGACCAGCAGCAGGCCGCGCTCAACGTCAACGCGAACGACGTCGAGGTTTTGAACGGTGCGGGTGACGTCACCCAGGTGACCAGCCATGCGCTTACCCGGGAAAATACGACCCGGATCCTGAGCTTGACCAATCGAGCCGGGAACGCGGTGCGAACGGGAGTTACCGTGCGACGCGCGCTGCGAACCGAAGTTGTGACGCTTGATGGTACCGGCAAAGCCCTTACCAATGGTCGTGCCCGTGACGTCGACCTGTTGGCCGGCTTCGAACACGGATTCCACGGCGATCACGGAACCGGCCGAAAATTCAGCGGCGCGAGCGGGATCAAGGCGGAATTCTTTGAGGATGCTACCGGCTTCAGCGCCGGCTTTGGCGTAGTGGCCCGTTTGCGGCTGAGCCACACGCGAGGCACGACGAGTGCCATAAGCCACCTGGATAGCGGCGTAGCCGTCGGTTTCCAGCGACTTAACTTGGGTCACGCGGTTGTTGGACACGTCCAGCACGGTCACCGGGATGGATTCACCTTCCTCGGTAAAAATGCGGGTCATGCCGACCTTGCGACCCACCAGCCCCAGCCGGTGAGCGGCGGGCGTGGGTGTCGAATTCGACATCGTTTTCTCCATTCCCGACTGCGATTGGTCGGGGCTAATCAGGCAAAAGGTAACGGCCTTTGCCCTACGACTATGTTCAACCTGGACTTGGCGCGCCGACCTCAAACTGCAGGGCGGTTTTCGCTTTATCCATAGTTAGACTTGCCACAAAATGGCAAGCTTCGCATATTAGCATGTTTTTTCTAAGCGGCACAAGCACTTAGCGGATTCAAGGCATGCGGCGGTGGGCATTTTTGCCACGGTTTGCGCGCCCGGTTCTGCGGCCAGATACGCGCATGGCCCGGCGGCGCACATTGCACGAGAGTGAGTGCCTGCTCACCTCTGCCACTGCCACTGCCACTGCAGCCGCAAAACAAAATGGCCGCAATCCCGAGGGAGTGCGGCCATTCTTGACGAACCTGCCGGCGAAGGTAGCAGGCTCGGAGCGTCTTACTGCAACGCGATTTCGACGTCGACGCCGGCCGGCAGGTCCAGACGCATCAGGGCGTCAACGGTCTTGTCGGTGGGATCAACGATGTCCATCAGGCGCTGATGGGTACGGATTTCGAACTGGTCACGCGACGTCTTGTTGACGTGCGGCGAACGCAGGACGTCATAGCGACGGATACGCGTGGGCAGCGGCACCGGACCGCGGACGACAGCGCCCGTGCGCTTGGCGGTGTCGACGATTTCGGCGGCCGATTGATCGATCAGCTTGTAATCGAAGGCTTTCAAGCGGATGCGGATCTTTTGGTTTTTCATGGCGTTTCCTAAAGAACGAGATGCGAGGGCGGGATCACGCCCTCGCTGGTTGGGTGCTGCTTAGTAGATCCGAATTACTTCAGGATCTTGGCGACGACGCCGGCGCCGACGGTACGACCGCCTTCACGGATGGCGAAACGCAGACCTTCTTCCATGGCGATCGGGGCCAGCAGCTTGACGGTCATCGTCACGTTGTCGCCCGGCAGAACCATTTCCTTGTCGGCCGGCAGGTCGATCGTGCCCGTCACGTCCGTCGTGCGGAAGTAGAACTGGGGACGATAGCCGTTGAAGAACGGGGTGTGGCGGCCGCCTTCTTCCTTGGACAGGATGTACACCTCGGACGTGAAGTCCGTGTGCGGGGTGATCGAGCCCGGCTTGGCCAGCACTTGGCCGCGCTGGACGTCTTCACGCTTGGTGCCGCGCAGCAGGATGCCCACGTTGTCGCCAGCTTGACCTTGGTCCAGCAGCTTGCGGAACATTTCCACGCCCGTGCAGGTCGTCTTGACCGTCGGAACGATACCGACGATTTCGATTTCTTCGCCGACCTTGATGATGCCGCGTTCGATACGGCCGGTCACCACGGTGCCGCGACCCGAGATCGAGAACACGTCTTCAACCGGCATCAGGAACGCGCCGTCGATGGCACGCTCAGGCGTCGGGATGTACGAATCCAGCGCAGCAGCCAGCGCCAGGATGGCCTGTTCGCCCAGTTCGCCCTTGTCGCCTTCCAGCGCCAGCTTGGCCGAACCCTTGACGATCGGGGTGTCGTCGCCCGGGAAGTCGTACTTGGACAGCAGTTCGCGAACTTCCATTTCCACCAGCTCGAGCAGCTCGGCGTCGTCAACCATGTCAGCCTTGTTCAGGAAGACGATGATGTACGGCACGCCAACCTGGCGGCTCAGCAGGATGTGCTCGCGCGTTTGCGGCATGGGACCGTCAGCGGCCGACACGACCAGGATCGCGCCGTCCATCTGGGCAGCGCCCGTGATCATGTTCTTGACGTAGTCGGCGTGGCCCGGGCAGTCAACGTGCGCGTAGTGACGCGTTTCCGTTTCGTACTCGACGTGTGCCGTGTTGATGGTAATGCCGCGTGCCTTTTCTTCAGGAGCTGCATCGATCTGGTCGTAGCCCTTGGCTTCGCCGCCGAACTTGGTCGACAGAACGGTCGTGATCGCCGCCGTCAACGTCGTTTTGCCGTGGTCAACGTGACCAATCGTACCCACGTTCACGTGCGGCTTGGTACGTTCAAACTTGCCTTTTGCCATGATCTCTATCCTTTGACTTTCAAGGAAACTTGATATCTGCCGGGGCCGTCCGGTTGGACGGACCCGGCAAGGGTTATTTACTTGGCCCGAGCGGCGATGACTTCGTCAGCGACGTTCTTGGGGGCCTCGGAGTAATGCTTGAATTCCATCGTGTACGTGGCACGGCCTTGCGTCAGCGAACGCAGGTTCGTGGCGTAACCGAACATCTCGGCCAGGGGCACTTCGGCCTTGATGGTCTTGCCACCGCCGACCATGTCATCCATGCCTTGGACCATGCCGCGACGCGAGGACAGATCGCCCATCACGGTGCCAGCGTAGTCTTCCGGCGTTTCGACTTCGACGGCCATCATCGGTTCCAGCAGCACGGGGCTAGCCTTGCGCATGCCTTCCTTGAATGCCATCGAACCGGCCATCTTGAACGCGTTTTCGTTCGAGTCCACATCGTGGTACGAACCGAAGAACAGGGTGACCTTGACGTCCACGACCGGGTAGCCGGCCAGGATGCCCGAAGGCAGCGTTTCCTGGATGCCCTTGTCCACCGCGGGGATGTATTCGCGAGGAACCACACCGCCCTTGATGGCGTCGACGAATTCGTAGCCACCGCCAGGAGCGAGGGGCTCGACCTTCAGGACCACGTGACCGTACTGGCCGCGACCGCCCGACTGCTTGACGAACTTGCCTTCGACTTCTTCGCAGACCTTGCGGATCGTTTCGCGGTAGGCCACCTGCGGCTTGCCGACGTTGGCTTCCACGCCGAATTCGCGCTTCATGCGGTCGACCAGAATTTCCAGGTGCAGCTCGCCCATGCCGGAAATGATGGTTTGGCCGGATTCTTCGTCGCTGCGCACACGGAACGACGGATCTTCCTGAGCCAGACGCGACAGCGCCAGACCCATCTTTTCCTGGTCAGCCTTCGACTTCGGCTCGACGGCCTGCGAAATCACGGGCTCCGGGAAAATCATGCGTTCGAGCAGGATGTGGGAGTCGATGTCGCACAGCGTTTCGCCGGTGGTCACGTCCTTCAGGCCGACCACGGCGGCGATGTCGCCAGCCAACACTTCCTTGATTTCTTCGCGGTTGTTCGCGTGCATCTGCAGAATGCGGCCGATACGTTCCTTCTTGCCCTTGATGGGGTTGTAGACCGTATCGCCCGACTTCAGGACGCCCGAGTACACACGCACGAAGGTCAATTGACCCACGAACGGATCGCTCATCAGCTTGAATGCCAGGGCCGAGAACTTCTCGGAGTCGTCGGCATTGCGCTGGATGGCGTTGCCATCGTCGTCCTGACCGTCGACCGGGGGAATGTCCACGGGCGAAGGCAGGTAGTCGATGACCGCGTCCAGCATGCGCTGCACGCCCTTGTTCTTGAAGGCGGTGCCACACAGCATCGGCTGGATTTCGCCGGCGATGGTGCGTTGACGAATGGCCAGGTTGATTTCGGCTTCGTCCAAGGAACCCGTTTCCAGGTACTTGTTCATCAGCTCTTCCGACGACTCGGCAGCAGCCTCAACCAGCTTTTCGCGCCATTCGTTCGCCAGACCTTCCAGCTCGGCCGGAACGTCCTTGTAGTCGAACTTGGTGCCTTGGCTGGCTTCGTCCCAAATGATCGCCTTCATCTTGACCAGGTCGACCACGCCTTGGAACGTGTCTTCGGCGCCGATGGGAATGACGATCGGCACGGGATTGGCGCGCAGGCGGTTCTTCAGCTGGTCATAGACCTTGAAGAAGTTGGCGCCGGTGCGGTCCATCTTGTTGACGAAGGCCAGACGCGGCACGCCGTACTTGTTGGCTTGGCGCCACACGGTTTCGGACTGGGGCTGAACACCGCCCACCGCGCAGTAGACCATGCAAGCACCGTCCAGGACGCGCATGGAACGTTCCACCTCGATGGTGAAGTCCACGTGTCCCGGGGTGTCGATGATGTTGATGCGGTGCTCGGGGTAGTTGCCGGCCATGCCACGCCAAAACGCCGTCGTAGCAGCCGACGTAATGGTGATGCCACGCTCTTGCTCCTGCTCCATCCAGTCCATGGTGGCTGCGCCATCATGCACTTCGCCAATCTTGTGATTGACGCCGGTGTAGAACAGGATACGTTCGGTCGTGGTGGTCTTCCCTGCATCGATGTGCGCAGAGATACCAATGTTGCGATAGCGCTCGATCGGGGTTTTGCGGGCCATGGTGGATTAATCCTTAAATTACCAGCGGAAATGGCTGAAGGCCTTGTTGGCCTCTGCCATCTTGTGCGTGTCTTCGCGCTTCTTCATCGCGGCGCCACGACCTTCGGAGGCGTCGATCAGTTCGCCAGCAAGACGCAGATCCATCGACTTCTCGCCACGCTTCTTGGCGGCTTCACGGAGCCAACGCATAGCCAGGGCCAGGCGGCGCACGGGGCGCACTTCAACCGGCACTTGGTAGTTGGCACCGCCAACGCGGCGGCTCTTCACTTCGACGATCGGCTTGATGTTGTTGATCGCCAGGCTGAACACCTCGATCGGCTCTTTGCCGGTCTTGGTGGCGACTTGCTCGAGGGCGCCGTAAACGATGCGCTCGGCGACGGCCTTCTTGCCGTCCAGCATGACGACGTTCATGAACTTGGCGAGCTCGACGCTGCCGAACTTGGGATCGGGCAGAATCTCGCGCTTGGGTACTTCGCGACGACGGGGCATTGTTGCTTCCTTGTGTCTGTTCAGTTGAACCGTGTTTCATTACACGGCCATGGCCGCCCATTGGGACGACCCCTTACGTGCCGCGCACCTTCCCATCATCTGGATGGCGCGGTCGCACTTCCCGGGTGACGGACTTCCGTCACGTGGGGGTACTGCTGACTTGTAATTAAGCCTTCTTCGGGCGCTTGGCGCCGTACTTCGAGCGGGCTTGCTTACGGTCCTTGACGCCTTGCAGGTCAAGGGAACCGCGCACGATGTGATAACGCACACCGGGCAAGTCCTTCACACGGCCGCCACGCACCAGAACCACCGAGTGCTCTTGCAGGTTGTGGCCTTCACCGCCGATGTACGAAATGACTTCGTAACCGTTGGTCAGACGCACTTTGGCAACCTTACGCAGAGCGGAGTTCGGCTTCTTGGGGGTGGTGGTGTACACGCGGGTGCACACGCCGCGGCGTTGCGGGCAGTTTTCGAGCGCGGGGCTCTTGCTTTTGATGATGCTGACTTCGCGCGGCTTGCGCACGAGTTGGCTAATGGTAGGCATGACCTTTGAAATCCCTTTTACGTACCACTGGTAAGTACTTACGTACTCGTCTCCTGGAGCGGGTGAGCTTTCGGAGAAGGCAGTTCGCGCAAAACCGCCTCAAACGTTCAAATACGTAAAAGAGCGGGCTTGCCAACAAACCATGACAAACGCACAAAATCGGGGGCAGCCAGAAAAACAGTTACTACTAGCTGGACCAAAGGACAAAAGGCTCGTGACGCACCTTCGACTATGACCCTGAACTGTCTGCCTAAACGTGCTGATTTTGCGCGCGAAATAAAGCAGTAAGCCCTTTAGCATAACTGAGATGAAGGGCTGCTGTCAAAGTTTTTTGTAAGTGTCGCCAAGCCGCGCGTTGCCGGCAAAAACCGGGCTGTTGGCTGCGGCTGACGAAAAATGGGGCCATGTAAGGGACAAACCCGGCGGACAAACCCGGCGAGCAGACCCAGCGGCCATCCGCGGTGCTTGATACCGCAGTGCTCGCGGCGCGGCCTGCGAGCAATCCCTGCCCCACGTTCTGGATTGGAGGAGTGTACCCCCTTGCGCGCTCAGCGATCAGTAAATAGATAGCCGCTGCCGTAGACGGTGCGGATCGGCAACACCACGCCTGCGTGCTCAGCCTTGCGCCGCAATCGGCTGACGATGACGTCGATGCTGCGTGCGCTGCTGGCGCGCGCTCCGCCCCCTTCCGCCTGCAACTCACTGCCCAGCACGTCGCGGCCCACGGCCTTGCCGGCCACGTTCAGCAACGCCCGCACGATAAGACGTTCGTTGGCAGACAGGGATAGCGTCACGCCAGTCGGCGCCACTAGCGTCCAACCCTGGTCGCGCAGCTCCCATCGCCCGCTGCCCGTCTCGTGCGCGTCGGCCGGCTCAGCGGTGGCGGGCAGCCGGCGCGCAAGGGCGAGAAGGATGCAGACGAGTTCGCGTGGATCCTGGGGGTCTGGCAGACACGCATCGGCGCCGCTCTGAAGACAGCGCAGGCGGTTATCCACGGACATGTTCTTGCCGACGACCACAATGCCTAGCGGCGCGGAGCCGTGCAGGCGGGCGACAAGGGCGTAGCCGATTTCACCGGATGCGCCGATGTCCAGGACCACGGCGTCAAAGTGCCCGCCGCTGAGCAGGCCGAACAATTCCAGCGTAGTGGAGCAGCCGCGGGCCGAGATGCCGGCCTGCAGCAGCGTGGATACGGACGAACCCCGTACGGCTTCGTCCGGAGACATCACAAGTATGCGCAATTGATTCATATCTGTCCCGATCTGCGTTCCCTCCCCTTGCACCGCCTGCTGTGTCGCGGCTGGTGACATCGTTGGAACAGTGTGGCGCTCGCGAACGCAACAACTCCAGTCAAGATTCGTCAACTTTGCAATGTTTGACAGTTCTTGCCATAACGTAGCCGCGGAAGGGTTTTCCCGAGTTATCATTCGTTTACATAAATCCGTCCCCTTCGTTTTGCTAGGTCGCCACACGCGCGCCTGCGCAGCCAACTTTCGCGAGAACTCGTCTAATGAAAATCGCGTCGCTGGAAGACGACCTGGATCAGGCTCGGCGCATCCAGCAGGTTCTGACCGCCGCCGGCTATGCTTGCACCAGTTATCACCAGAGCCGCGATCTGCTCGCGGCTTTGCGTACCGAAGCGTTCGACCTGGTGCTGCTGGACTGGCACCTGCCCGATATCGACGGCGACGACGTGGTCCGCTGGTTGCGCACCCATATCGGCGCGCGCATCCCTGTGATTTTCCTGACCAACCGATCGGCCGAAGATGACCTGGTCGAGGGTCTGCGCGCGGGCGCGGACGACTACATCGTCAAGCCGATGCGTCCCCTTGAACTGCTGGCCCGGGTCGCGGCGCTGCTGCGCCGAAGCCAGATCGCCGAGCCCGTGGACCAGACCATCGAAGTCGCGCGATACCGTGTCGATCCCGCCGCACGCGTCATTACGCTGGACGACGTGGCCATTACGCTGGCGCCGAAGGAATTCGAACTGGCGCTGCTGTTCTTTCGCAACATTGGGCGGCTGATGTCGCGCGATGTGCTGGCCGAGTGCGTCTGGAACCGAGAAATCCCCGCCACCTCGCGCACGCTGGACACCCACCTGTCGAACATCCGGCAAAAGCTCCAGCTTCGTCCGCAGCACGGTGTGCGGCTGACCTCCTCTTATGCACTTGGCTACCGGCTTGAACTGGTCAGCCCGACCGACGACGGCCAGAACCTTTCGCTATAGCTGCGTTGCCCGACTCCCTGGAGAATCGTTTGCCATGAGCCGCTTCCGCGCGCTTTGTTTGCTTGTCCTGGTTTCCTGCATCACGCTCGCCGCCCCCGCGCGCAGCCAGCCGGCGGGCGCATTGGGCGACGACTTCATCCACCGGGTCCGTCCCGGCGATACGTTGATTGATTTGGCCTCGCGGTACACGCACAGCCCGACCAACTGGAACCGGCTGCAGACGCTGAACAAGATCGTCACGCCCGAAACGCTGCCCATCGGGTTGGAGCTGCATATCCCGCTGGCCATGATTCCAGTGCGCGACGCGCAGGCGCAGGTGGTGCACGTGAGTGGCCGCGCAGTCCTGAATGGCAAGCCCGTGCAGCCCGGCACGCCTGTGACCGAAGGCAGCACGCTGGAGACCGCCCCCGACGGCTTCGTCACGCTGCAACTTGCCGACGGATCCCGCCTCACGCTGCCGTCCAGCGGCGCCGTGGACCTTACGCGCTTGCGGCAGTTCGAGGGCACCGCGCTGACGGATTCGGTGATCAACGTGCGCCGCGGCAGCGTGGAATCCAGCGTCGCGCCCGCGGGTCAGGGCGTAGGCCGTTTCGAGATCCGCACGCCGGTTGCAGTGACGGGTGTGCGCGGAACGCGCTTTCGCGTGCAGCGCAGCGCGCAGGGCGTGCATAGCGAAGTTTTGCAAGGCAGTGTGCGCCTGCAGGCGCATGCGCCCGGCGACGCGCCCGCCAAACCGGTTGCGGTGGCGCAAGGGTTCGGCGCCGCGGTGGGCGCCGACGGCGCCATGTCGGGCGTACGTCCGCTGCTGGCTGCGCCGCAATTGGGCGAGCCGGTTCGCGCAGGCGGCACGTGGTCGATCCCCTTCGCCCCCGTCGAAGGCGCGCAAAGCTATCTGGTGCGCGTCTCGCGCGACGCCGAAGGCCTGCTGCCCGTTTCTTCCGCCAGCTTTCCGACCCCCGACATCCGCTTTTCCGCCCCCGGCCCCGGCACGTTCTACGTGTCGGTGCGCGCCGTCGATGCCATCGGCCTTCACGGAACGGATTCGGTCCAGTCGTTCGAGGGCGCGAACATGCTGATGACGTCGTACGGGCTGGGCGTGGCCAGCGGCTCCGGCGGCCTTGTGACGCTGACCGCGTACTAAGGCACCCGCCATGCCCGACGCCGCCGACTCGCTCGACCGGTCCTGGCGGTCCGGCCTGTGGCTGACATTGGCGCTGGCAGCGTTGGCGGCGTTTCTTGGCGCGTTCAACGGCCTGGGCCGTCTGGACCAGGTCTTCTATGACCGCGCGGTCATGCTGACGGGCAGGCCCGCCGACCCGGATATCCTGATCGTGGCGATCGACGACGCCAGCATCGACGCGCTGGGCCGCTGGCCGTGGCGGCGCGCCATCCACGCCGCCCTGCTCGACCGGCTGACCGGCGCGCGCGCCGTGGGATTGGATCTCATCTTTGCCGAACCCGACAAGATCAATGCCGACGACGATGCAATCCTTGCAGACAGCATCCGTCGCAATGGGCATACCGTGCTGCCGGTGGTGCTGGACCGCCTGAAGAACCCGACGGCCATCGGATTGCCCATTGCGGAACTGGCGCAAACGTCCGCTTCCACAGGCTTCATCAATGCGGTCATCGACTCGGATGGCGTCGTGCGCGAAGCCGCTCTCACCGCGCAGTTTGCCGGAGATCGCCGCAACCACCTGGCCATCTCGATGCTGGAAGTTGGCGGCCAAGCCGACGAGGCGCAACGTCTGCTCAAGCGCGCCGATGCCGACGGCCGCATCCTGATTCCGTATGCGGGTCCTCCAGGCCATGTGCGGACGGTGTCGTACCTTTCCGTGCTGCGCGGCGACTTGCGGCCGGAAGATCTGCGCGGCAAGTATGTGCTCGTGGGTGCTTGGGCCACCGGCCTGGGCGACGATTACCCGACGCCGGTGTCGCACGACGCCAACGGCATATCGGGCGTGGAGATCGTCGCCAACGTCCTGCAGGCCGCGCGCGACGACATCGCATTCCAGCGGCCGCCGGCTGCGTGGAGCGCGCTGTTCGCGGCGTTGCCGGTGTTGCTGGCCTGCCTGGCCTTGTGGCGCCTGGCGCCCAAGAAGGCGCTGCTCGTCACCCTTGGGTTGCTTGCCGTGATCCCCGCGGCAGCGTGGCTGTTGCTGGCCCACGCCTATCTGTGGTTCGCGCCCACTGCGGCACTGGCGGGCGTGGCGCTGTGCTATCCGCTCTGGAGCTGGCGTAACCAGGAAGCCGCGCTGCGCTATATGGACACGGAGTTGCAGCGTTTGCAGCGCGAGTACCCGCCGATCCTGAATGAAGCCCGCGTGCAGCTTGCCAATCCCAGCGCCTCGCTGGAGAGCCGGGTCGGCGAACTTCGGCGCGCACTGGCGCGGGTGCGCAACCTGCGGCGGTTCCTGGCTGACGGGCTCGACGGCATGCCCGATGCGACGCTGGTGTTCGACCAGGAAGGCCGCGTGCGATTTCGCAACCAGGCCGCCATCATGTTCTTCCAGCAACTGGGCATTCGTCCGCCGCGCATCGGCCGGCCGGCGGCGCATCTGCTTGAACACACCTTTGCCGACGACGCTGCGCGGGCGCGCGTGGCCGACGCGCTGAGCGGCCGTCCGCCAGCCGATTCGGCTTCCCCCTGGAGCGCCGACCTCGAAGTGCGCGACCGGGCAGGCCGCGACCTGATCCTGAAATGCGCCCCCATCCACACGGCCGAGGGCCAGTTCGCGGGCACGGTGGCCACGCTGACCGACATTTCCAATATCCGTCAGGCCGAGCGGCAGCGCGAAGAGACGTTGCGCTTCATCTCGCATGACATGCGCTCGCCGCAAAGCTCGATCCTCGCATTGGTGGAACTGGCGCAGGAAGGCGGGCAACAGGAAGTTCCGCCCGACACGCTTTCGCGCATTGCGCTGCTGGCCAACCGCACGCTCATGCTGGTCGACGACTTCGTGCATCTGACCCGCGCCGAATCGATGCCGATCAGCACCATCGAACTGGATCTGGGCGGGTTGCTGCAGGACGCCGTCGACGATCTCTGGCCGTCCGCCAACAAGCGCGGCATCGCATTGGAAGCCAGCACGCCGCTACCGGTCGCCTACACGCGCGGCGAGCAGACGCTGCTGATGCGCGCGCTGTGCAATCTGGTCGACAACGCCATCAAATACAGCGCGAGCGGCACGCGTGTCGATTGCAGCATCGATGAGCAACACGGCTTCTGGTGCGTGCGCATCAAGGACCAGGGCCAGGGCATCGCGGCGCAGGACGTGGCCCGGCTGTTCGAGCCCTTTGCCCGTGTCGGCGCCGACAATCGCGACGACGTTGGCGGGGCGGGGCTGGGACTGGCATTCGTGCATACCGTGGCCGGACGGCACGGCGGGCGAATCGAAGTGCAGAGCGAGCTCGGCGCAGGCTCCGAATTCATCCTGCACCTGCCAAAGGCGTAGGTCGCGATCCTATTGGAAGGTGTGCGAGATGACCGCGGGCTTGCCCGGTCTGACCTCGAGCGTCATACGAAAGGGCGGCAGGTCTGCGTTGCGCACGACCACCTGATACTTGCCCGGAATCAGCTTGAGCTCCTTCACGGGCGGACTGATTCCCCTCGCCACGCCGTTGATCCAGACTTCGCCCCAGGGGCGGATGTCCACCCGCACGGTAACCGGCACCGGTTTGGGCTTGGGCGCCTCTTCGGCAACCGAAGCTGCCGGCGCGGTTTCCTGCGCCGTGGGCGCGGGCGGCGGCTCGGCGGCACTTGGCGAATCCGCCTGCGTGCGCGCAGACGGCGAACCCTGCCCGGCGGCCGGGCCAGTCGCGGTTGCTTGGCCCCCAGCGGCGGCGCCGGCCGTCAAGGGCGGCAGGTCGGCGGGCGCTTGCGATGCCGCCGGCGCGGGTTTAGGCGTGGATGTAGGCGTGGGCGCGGGCACTGTCGCGGCAGGCTGCGGCAAGGGATGCACGACGGGCGGATTGGGCTGTACGACTTCCGAGCGGGTAATCAGCGCATTGGGACTGCCCTTGCCCCAATGGAACCACGCATAGATGCCCGCGCCGATCAGCGCGAGGATCAGCAGCCAGAACAGCAGCGGACCGCGCCGGCGGGCGGGCTCGCGCCGTTGCGCGAAACCGGCCACAGGCGGGGGCTTGGCCGTCTCGACCGATTCGTCTTCCGGCTCGGCCGGTTCGTCGTAGGCGGCGACGCCAAGCAGGCTGGCCAGCTCCGCCAACGACTGCGGGCGAGCCTTGGTGTCCATCGCCAGGCCGGCATCGATGACCCGCAGGAAATCCTGTCCGTACTTGGGCAGTCCCATGTCCGCCAGCGCTTCGTATTCGTCGTGGGCGCGGCGCTCGGGCGCCGGCGGGGGCCGGCTGCCGATCACAAGCGCGTACGCCACGGCGCACAAGGAATAGATGTCGGTCCATGGTCCGCGCGGCCATTCCACGGAATCCGTGTACAGCTCGAACGGCGCAAAGCCGGCTGCCGGCGTCCTGCTGGCCCGGCGCGAGCGCGCCACCACCAGCTCGGGCAGCAGATGCGCCCGCGCCCCTTCATCCATGCCCACGGTTTCGAGCGAGATGTCGCCGCAGATTTCCCCTTGCGCATGCAATGCGATAAGCGAAGGCAGAAGATCGGACAGGAGCCGCTTGATGCGCGATTCCGGCACCCCGCCCGCCGCGCTGGCGGCAATGGCGCTCAATGGGCGAAGCGCCAACGGCGCAGCGCCTGAAAAGGGGCCACGCGGCGTCAACAAGCCGGCGGGTGTAGACATCATCGAAGCTGCGCAGATGCGCCAATAACAGGTTCAGGGGCTATTTAGGCGGAATATTATCCAATCCGCAACGGCAGGACATTGCCGAAAATGTCCGAGCGCATCAGGCTGTGGCACGATAGCGTACCGCGTCACCATCCTACATCTTTGGAAGCCATGAAAATTCGCATCCTGAGCAGTCTGCTTGGCGTATCGGCCCTGTTGGCCGGTTGCACGGGCATCTCCAAATTGCAACCCGAGAGCCCTCCAACGGCCGAAGCCCTGGCCGAACTGCAGCAGGTGCGCGACCAGTACAGCGCCGGGCGCTACGGAGAAGTCATCCGCGGCGTCGCCCGTTCCGACACCCTGGCCACCTCATCCAAAGCGGTACGCATCGAGGCCTACAAGCTTCAGGCTTTCAGCTACTGCGTCACGCGATATACGCAGCTCTGCGAGGACAGCTTCGCGCGCATCCTGTTTCTGGATCCGGCCTTCGAACTAGCGCCCAACGAAGCTGGCCACCCCGTATGGGGACCGGCCTTCCAGCGCGCCCGCGCCCAGGCGGCCAAATAGTCCTGCCGCACCCTTTCTTTCGCAAGTAAAAAGGCCGCTGATTCTCATCAGCGGCCTTTTGATTTTCAGGCTTGCCCGCGAACCTCGCGCGGCAAGCCTGCCGGAGACTTCCGCTTATTCGGCGGAATCCTCGGTACCCACGTCGGAAGCAGGCGTCTCGGCGTCCGAGCCCACCGTGACCGGCGCGTCCTCGAACGGGTTGGCCTGCTGGCGGGCGGCTTCGCGTTCCGCGGCCTCCAGCAATTCCTTGTCGCGGCGTGCGTGGTGGTAAGCCAGGCCGGTACCCGCCGGGATGAGGCGGCCGACGATGACGTTTTCCTTCAAGCCGCGCAGGTCGTCGCGCTTGCCCATGATGGCAGCTTCGGTCAGGACCCGGGTGGTTTCCTGGAACGAGGCGGCCGAGATGAACGAGTCGGTCGACAGCGAGGCCTTCGTGATACCCAGCAGCACGTTGTCGTACGTGGCCGGACGCAGGTCGGCAGCCGTGACGCGGTCGTTCTCGTTGAGCAGCTCGGAGCGCTCGACCTGCTCGCCCGGGATGAACTCGGTATCGCCCGCATCGACGATGTTCACACGGCGCAGCATCTGACGAACAATCACTTCGATGTGCTTGTCGTTGATCTTCACGCCCTGCAGACGGTAAACGTCCTGCACTTCGTCGACGATGTACGTCGCCAGCTTCTCGATGCCTTGCAGGCGCAGGATGTCGTGGGGATCGGCCGGGCCGTCCACGATCATTTCGCCCTTGTTCACCACCTGGCCGTCGTGCACCAGAACCTGCTTTTCCTTCGGAATCAGGAACTCGTGGCTCACGCCTTCCAGGTCGGTGATGACCAGACGCTGCTTGCCCTTGGTGTCCTTACCGAACGACACCGTACCGGTGACGTCAGCGAGCATGCCGGCGTCCTTCGGCGAACGGGCTTCGAACAGTTCGGCCACACGCGGCAGACCGCCGGTAATGTCGCGGGTCTTTTGCGATTCTTGCGGAATACGCGCCAGAACTTCACCCACGGCAACCTGCTGGCCGTCGCGCACCGTGATCAGGGCGCCCACCGGGAACGAGATGTTCACCGAGTGATCGGTGCCGGCGATCTTGACGTCTTCGCCGTTCTCGTTGACCAGCTTGATCTGCGGACGCATGACGATCTTGCCGCCACGGGTCTTGGGCGTGATGACGACGAGCGTCGACAGGCCGGTGACTTCGTCCACCTGCTTGGCAACGGTCACGCCTTCTTCGATGTTCTCGAAGCGGACGGCGCCGCCGTATTCCGACACGATCGGACGGGTCAGCGGATCCCACGTCGCCAGACGCGCGCCGGCCTTCACGGCCTCGCCATCGCCCACCAGCACGGTCGCGCCGTACGGGATCTTGTGGCGTTCGCGTTCGCGGCCGTTGTCGTCGAAGATCGCCAGTTCGCCCGAGCGCGAGATCGCGACACGTTCGCCCTTGGCGTTCGTGACGTAACGCATCGTGCTGGCAAAGCCGACCGTACCGGTCGACTTCGTTTCCACCGCGCTGGCCAGAGCCGAACGCGACGCCGCGCCACCGATGTGGAACGTACGCATCGTGAGCTGCGTGCCCGGTTCACCGATGGACTGCGCCGCGATGACGCCGACAGCCTCGCCCTGGTTGACGGACGAACCGCGGCCCAGGTCACGGCCATAGCAATGCGCGCACAGACCATGACGCGTTTCGCAGGTCAGCGGCGTGCGGACCTTGACTTCGTCCACGCCGATGCGGTCGATGGTGTCGACCAGGTCTTCGTCCAGCAGGGTGCCGGCGACGATGGCCGTTTCCTGCGTGTCCGGATTGACGATGTCCACGGCAGCCACGCGGCCCAGGATACGGTCGCGCAACGGTTCGATGACTTCACCGCCTTCGACCAGGGCCTTCATGTTGTAGCCCTGCGAAGTGCCGCAGTCGTCTTCCGTAATGACCAGATCCTGCGTCACGTCGACCAGACGGCGGGTCAGGTAACCCGAGTTCGCGGTCTTCAGTGCCGTGTCGGCCAGACCCTTACGCGCACCGTGAGTGGAAATGAAGTACTGGAGTACGTTCAGGCCTTCACGGAAGTTCGCGGTAATGGGCGTTTCGATAATCGAGCCGTCCGGCTTGGCCATCAGGCCGCGCATGCCGGCCAGCTGGCGGATCTGGGCGGCCGAACCGCGGGCGCCCGAGTCAGCCATCATGTAGATGGAGTTGAACGATTCCTGGCGCACTTCCTCGCCGTGACGGTTGGTCACGGGCTCGGTGGCCAGCTGTTCCATCATCGCCTTGCCGACCTTGTCGCCAGCCTTGCCCCAGATGTCCACAACGTTGTTGTAGCGCTCTTGGGACGTGACCAGACCCGACGAGTACTGCTTGTCGATTTCCTTCACTTCGCGGCTGGCTTCGGCCAGGATGCCTTCCTTGGCGGTCGGGATCAGCATGTCGCCCATGGCGATCGAGATACCGCCGCGCGTGGCCAGGCGGAAGCCCGACTGCATCAGCTTGTCGGCGAAGATCACCGTGTCGCGCAGGCCGCAGCGGCGGAACGACTGGTTGATCAGACGCGAGATTTCCTTCTTCTTCAGCGCCTTGTTCAGAACGGTGAAGGGCAGGCCCTTGGGCAGGATCTCGGACAGCAGCGCACGGCCGACCGTCGTCTCGTGACGGCGGATGACCGGTTGCCATTCGCCGTTCTCGTCGCGCTCGTGTTCCTTCAGGCGCACGGTGATGCGGCTTTGCAGCTCGACTTCGTTGTTGTCGTAGGCGCGCTGGACTTCAGCGACGTCCATGAAGAAGATGCCTTCGCCACGGCCGTTGATGCGCTCGCGGGTCGTGTAGTACAGACCCAGCACGATGTCCTGCGACGGCACGATCGACGGTTCGCCGTTGGCGGGGAACAGCACGTTGTTCGAGGCCAGCATCAGCGTACGCGCTTCCAGCTGGGCTTCCAGCGACAGCGGCACGTGAACAGCCATCTGGTCACCGTCGAAGTCGGCGTTGAACGCCGCGCAAACCAGCGGGTGCAGCTGGATCGCCTTGCCTTCGATCAGCACCGGCTCGAACGCCTGGATGCCCAGACGGTGCAGCGTCGGCGCACGGTTCAGCATGACCGGGTGTTCGCGGATGACCTCTTCCAGGATGTCCCAGACCACCGGTTCCTGGCTTTCGACCAGTTTCTTGGCAGCCTTGATGGTCGTGGCCAAGCCCATCATCTCCAGACGATTGAAGATGAACGGCTTGAACAGTTCCAGGGCCATCAGCTTGGGCAGGCCGCATTGATGCAGCTTGAGCTGCGGACCCACCACGATGACCGAACGGCCCGAATAGTCGACGCGCTTGCCCAGCAGGTTCTGACGGAAACGACCGCTCTTGCCCTTGATCATGTCGGCCAGCGACTTCAGCTGGCGCTTGTTGGCGCCCGTCATGGCCTTGCCACGGCGGCCGTTGTCCAGCAGCGAGTCGACAGCTTCCTGCAGCATGCGCTTTTCGTTGCGCAGGATGATCTCAGGCGCCTTGAGCTCCAGGAGGCGCTTCAGGCGGTTGTTGCGGTTGATGACGCGGCGGTACAGGTCGTTCAGGTCGGAGGTCGCGAAGCGGCCGCCGTCCAGCGGCACCAGCGGACGCAGGTCCGGCGGCAGCACGGGCAGCACTTCCATGACCATCCACTCGGCCTTGATGCCGGACTTCTGGAAGCCTTCCAGCACCTTCAGGCGCTTGGAGATCTTCTTGATCTTGGCTTCCGAGCTGGTGGCCTTCAGCTCGCCGCGCAGCGTTTCCACTTCGCGGTCGATGTCGATGGTGCGCAGCAGTTCACGCACGGCTTCGGCGCCCATCAGGGCACGGAAGTCGTCGCCGTATTCCTCGGTCTTGGCCAGGAAATCGTCGTCCGACATGATCTGGCCGCGCTTGAGCGGCGTCATGCCGGGTTCGATCACGCACCAGGCTTCGAAGTACAGCACGCGTTCGATGTCGCGCAGGGTCATGTCGAGCACCATGCCCAGACGCGACGGCAGGCTCTTCAGGAACCAGATGTGCGCGACGGGGCTGGCCAGCTCGATGTGGCCCATGCGTTCACGGCGAACCTTGGCGACGGTGACTTCAACGCCGCACTTTTCGCAGATCACGCCACGGTGCTTCAGGCGCTTGTACTTGCCGCACAGGCACTCGTAGTCCTTGATCGGGCCAAAGATCTTGGAGCAGAACAGACCGTCACGCTCAGGCTTGAACGTGCGGTAGTTGATGGTCTCGGGCTTGCGAACTTCGCCGTAGGACCACGAACGGATCTTCTCGGGCGAGGCGATGCCGATCTTGATGGCATCGAACTGCTCGTCTTGCGAGACTTGCTTAAAGAGGTCGAGTAGCGCTTTCATTAGTTACGCTCCAAATCCATGTCCAGGGCCAACGAGCGGATTTCCTTGACCAGAACGTTGAACGATTCCGGCATGCCGGCATCGATCACGTGGTCGCCCTTGACGATGTTCTCGTAAACCTTGGTACGACCGTTGATGTCGTCCGACTTCACCGTCAGCATTTCCTGCAGGGTGTAGGCGGCGCCGTATGCTTCCAGCGCCCACACTTCCATTTCCCCGAAACGCTGGCCGCCGAACTGCGCCTTGCCGCCCAGCGGCTGCTGCGTGACCAGCGAGTACGGGCCGGTGGAACGGGCGTGCATCTTGTCGTCGACCAAGTGGTGCAGCTTCAGGTAGTGCATGTAGCCGACCGTCACGGGGCGTTCGAACTGCTCGCCCGTGCGGCCGTCGAACAGCCATGCCTGCGTGCGCGAAGGCGTCAGCGCCATGCGTTCGGCGACGTCGTCCGGATAGGCCAGTTCCAGCATCTTGGTGATTTCCTCTTCGGTCGCGCCGTCGAAGACGGGCGTCGCGAACGGCACGCCGTTCTTGAGGTTCTGGGCCATTTCCATGACTTCGTCATCGGTCAGCTCGTCGATGCGCGCGCCGGTGCCGGTCGTGTTGTAGACCTTGTCCAGGTAGGCGCGGACGTTCTTGACCTGCGCCGTGCGCTCGTCACGCAGCATGTCGGCGATGCGATGGCCAACACCCTTGGCAGCCCAGCCCAAGTGAACTTCCAGCACCTGGCCGACGTTCATCCGCGAGGGCACGCCCAGCGGGTTCAGAACGATGTCGGCCGGCGTGCCGTCAGCCATGTGGGGCATGTCTTCCACCGGGGTGATGCGCGAAACCACACCCTTGTTGCCGTGACGGCCTGCCATCTTGTCGCCAGGTTGCAGACGACGCTTCACGGCCAGGTAGACCTTGATCATCTTCAGCACGCCCGGGGGCAGCTCGTCGCCCTGCGTCAGCTTCTTGCGCTTCTCTTCGAAGGCCAGATCGAACTGGTGACGCTTTTGCTCGAGCGATTCCTTGGCCTGTTCCAGCACGACGGCGTGCGGCTCGTCGGCCAGACGGATGTCGAACCACTGCCAGCGATCCAGATCGGCCAGGTAGGCCTTGGTGATCGTCGCGCCCTTGGCCAGCTTGCGCGGGCCGCCGTTGACGGTCTTGTTGATCAGCATCTTTTCGATACGATCGAACTGGTCGTTTTCAACGATGCGCAGCTGGTCGTTCAGGTCCTGGCGATAGCGGCGCAGTTCATCGTCGATGATGGACTGGGCGCGCTTGTCGCGCACGATGCCTTCACGCGTGAACACTTGCACGTCGATCACGGTGCCGGTCATGCCCGAGGGCACGCGCAGCGAGGTGTCCTTAACGTCGGACGCCTTTTCACCGAAGATGGCGCGCAGCAGCTTTTCTTCCGGCGTCAGCTGGGTTTCGCCCTTGGGCGTGACCTTGCCGACCAGCACGTCGTCGGCGCTGACTTCGGCGCCGATGTAGGTGATGCCGGAATCGTCCAGACGGTTCAACTGCGTTTCAGCCAGGTTGCTGATGTCGCGGGTGATTTCTTCCGGTCCGAGCTTCGTATCGCGAGCGACAACGGTCAGTTCCTCGATGTGCACCGAGGTGTAGCGGTCATCCGCCACGACCTTTTCGGAGATCAGGATCGAGTCTTCGAAGTTGTAGCCGTTCCAGGGCATGAACGCGATCAGCATGTTCTGACCCAGGGCGAGTTCGCCCAGGTCGGTCGATGCGCCGTCAGCCAGCACGTCGCCCTTGGCAACGCGGTCGCCACGCTTGACGATCGGACGCTGGTTGATGTTCGTGTTCTGGTTGGAACGCGTGTACTTGATCAGGTTGTAGATGTCGACGCCCACTTCGCCAGCGACGTTCTCTTCGTCGTTCACGCGAATCACGACGCGCTCGGCGTCGACGTGGTCGACCAGACCGCCACGCAGCGCCTGCACGGTGGTGCCCGAGTCAACGGCCACGGTGCGCTCGATACCCGTACCCACGACCGGCTTTTCCGGACGCAGGCAAGGCACGGCCTGACGTTGCATGTTGGCGCCCATCAGTGCGCGGTTCGCGTCATCGTGTTCCAGGAACGGAATCAGCGAGGCAGCGACCGACACGATCTGCGACGGGGCAACGTCCATGTAGTGCACGTTGGCCGGGGCGGTCAGCATCGTTTCGCCAGCTTCACGGCAGGCGACCAGGTCGTCCACGAAACGGCCTTCTTCGTCGAGCGCGGCGTTGGCCTGCGCGATGACGTAGTGGCTTTCTTCGATGGCCGACAGGTAATCGATCTGCTCGCTGACGCGGCCGTCGATGATCTTGCGGTAAGGCGTTTCCAGGAAGCCGTACTCGTTCAAGCGAGCGTACAGCGCCATGGAGTTGATCAGACCGATGTTCGGGCCTTCCGGCGTTTCGATCGGGCAGACACGGCCGTAGTGGGTCGGGTGCACGTCGCGGACTTCAAAGCCGGCGCGCTCGCGGGTCAGACCGCCCGGGCCCAGTGCGGAAACACGACGCTTGTGCGTGATTTCCGACAGCGGGTTGGTCTGGTCCATGAACTGCGAGAGCTGGCTCGAACCGAAGAACTCCTTGATGGCAGCCGAGATCGGCTTGGAGTTGATCAGGTCGTGCGGCATCAGGTTTTCGGTCTCGGCCTGGCCCAGACGTTCCTTGACGGCGCGCTCGACGCGCACGAGACCGGCGCGGAACTGGTTTTCGGCCAGTTCGCCCACGCAACGCACGCGGCGATTGCCCAAGTGATCGATGTCATCGATCTGGCCACGGCCGTTACGCAGCTCAACCAGCACCTTGATGGTTTCAAGGATGTCTTCGTTGGTCAGCGTCATCGGGCCGGTGATGTCCTCACCACGGCCCAGACGGCTGTTGACCTTCATGCGGCCGACGCGCGACAGGTCGTACGTCTCTTCGCTGTAGAACAGACGCTGGAACAGCGCTTCCACCGCTTCTTCGGTGGGCGGCTCGCCAGGACGCATCATGCGGTAGATGGCAACGCGCGCGGCCATCTGGTCGGCGGTTTCATCGGTGCGCAGCGTTTGCGAGATGTACGGACCGCGGTCCAGGTCGTTCGTGTAGAGCGCCTGGAACTCGTGCACGTTGGCGGCGCGCAGGGCGCCGAGCACGCTTTCCGTGATCTCGTCGTTGGCGTTGGCGATGACTTCGCCGGTATCTTCGTCAACGATGTTCTTGGCCAGCACGCGGCCGTACAGGAAATCTTCCGGCACGGAGATGCGCTGGATGCCGCCGGCAGCCAGGTCACGCAGGTGCTTGGCGTTGATGCGCTTGTCCTTCTCGACGATCACCTTGCCCGAACGGTCGGCGATGTCGAAACGGGCCATTTCGCCCTTCCAACGCTCAGGCACGAACTCCATCATCGCGCCTTCGCTCTTAAGTTCGAAGTTGTCGAAGTCGAAGAAGTTGGCCAGGATGGTTTCCGGCGTCATGCCGATGGCCTTGCACAGGATCGTGACAGGCATCTTGCGGCGGCGGTCGACGCGGAAGAACAGGACGTCCTTCGGGTCGAATTCGAAGTCCAGCCACGAGCCGCGGTAAGGAATCACGCGGGCCGAGAACAGGAGCTTGCCGGAGCTGTGCGTCTTGCCGCGGTCGTGTTCGAAGAACACGCCAGGCGAGCGGTGCAGCTGCGAAACGATGACACGCTCCGTGCCGTTGATGACGAAGGAACCCGTGCCCGTCATGAGCGGAATTTCGCCCATGTAGACTTCCTGTTCCTTCACTTCCTTCACGGTGGGCTTGCTGACTTCGCGGTCAAGCAGCACCAGGCGGACCTTGGCTCGCAGGGGCGAGGCATAGGTCAGGCCACGTTGCTGACATTCCTTGACATCGAACACCGGTTCGCCGAGCACATAGCTCACGAACTCCAAGCGCGCCATACCGTTGTGACTAACGATCGGGAAAATCGACGTAAACGCCGCCTGCAAACCGTCGGCTACGCGTTCGGACGGGGCGGTATCCGCCTGCAGGAAAGTTAGGTAGGATTGAAGCTGTGTCGCCAAAAGGAAAGGAACGTTTTGAACGTCTTCACGCTTGGCGAAGCTTTTGCGGATGCGCTTTTTTTCGGTGTACGAGTAAGGCATGAGCACTCCGACTCGAGGTTGCATGGGCCGTCAACCACGGCCCCAGGTGATACGACTCCAGGAAACCCCACTGAATGGGCATACCCCCAGTAGGGGTTTCCTGGAAACGCAAAAGCCCGGGGACTGCAAACTGTGCTGTCCCCGGGCAGTTGACGCAGGTCTTACTTGACTTCGACCTTGGCGCCAGCTTCTTCCAGCTTCTTCTTGGCGGCTTCGGCGTCAGCCTTGGCCACAGCTTCCTTGACGGGCTTCGGAGCGCCGTCGACCAGGTCCTTGGCTTCCTTCAGACCCAGACCGGTCAGCTCGCGCACGGCCTTGATGACGCTGACCTTGTTCGCGCCGGCTTCTTGCAGGACGACGGTGAACTCGGTTTGCTCTTCAGCAGCGGCAGCAGCGCCACCAGCGGCGGGAGCAGCAACAGCGACGGCAGCGGCAGCAGCCGACACGCCGAACTTCTCTTCCATTTCCTTGATCAGCTCGGACAGCTCGAGCACGGTCATGCCAGCGATGGCGTCAAGGATTTCAGCTTTGTTAAGTGCCATTTTTCAGAACTCCAAATATTTTGGTAATGCCAGGGTTTGGGTGTCGCTTCGTCGTTCAGCGAATTCCGGACAACAGGGCGATTAGGCCGCTGCCTTCTGGTCGCGCACGGCAGCGAGGCCACGGGCGAACTTGGTCGGAACTTCGTTGAGCGTACGCACGAATTGCGCGATGGGGGCTTGCATGGTGCCAAGCAGTTTCGACAGCAACTCTTCGCGCGAGGGCATGGTGGCCAGGGCCTTCACGCCTTCTTGGTTCAGCAAGTTGTTGGGCAGAGCGCCCGCCTTGATGACCAGCTTATCGTTGCTCTTCGCGAAACCAGCAATGACCTTGGCCGCCGCTACCGGATCAGTGCTGATGCCATAGATCAGCGGACCGGTCAGTTGCTCAGCCAACGGCTCGAAAGCCGTGCCAGCAACAGCACGACGGGCCAGCGAGTTCTTCAGAACACGCAGATACACGCCCGATTCACGCGCAGTTTTGCGCAGTACGGTGACAGAGGCGACGTCCAGACCACGGTACTCAGCGATAACAATCGATTGGGCCTTGGCGACTTCCGCCGAGACTTCCTCGATTACCACCGCTTTCTCTTGACGATTGAGACTCACGGTTTGAACACTCCATCAAAAGACGCCTGGGGCCGGAGCCTTGCGCGTCAACCGAATGCGGCGCCTGGACGAGTTCTTCGGGTAAAGAATTCTTCCTGGGGACGCCGTCTACGCTGGATCCGGACTAGGTGAGCTCCGGGATTAAGCGGGGCAGCGGCGATGCTGCTTTCCTTGCGGAAGGAACAATCCCTTCCACTGCCCTGCTCCAGCGGTCTTTGACAGCAACATCCGGAGGGGTCCGGATGCAGCCCAAAGTACGTTTACTGCTGTTGGCTTAGTTGGAAGCCGACAGCGAGGCAATTTCCACACGCGCTCCGCCGCCCATCGTGGACGAAACGGCGAGCTTACGCAGGTAAATGCCCTTGGCAGCTGCGGGACGAGCCTTTTGCAGGGCGTCGACCAGAGCGGCCAGGTTGGTTTGCAGCTGTTCCACGCCGAACGACGCGCGGCCGATCGTTGCGTGGATGATGCCGGCCTTGTCGGTACGGTACTGAACCTGACCGGCCTTGGCGTTCTTCACAGCGGTTGCGACGTCGGGGGTCACGGTGCCGACCTTCGGGTTCGGCATCAGGCCGCGCGGGCCCAGGATCTGACCCAGGGCGCCGACGACACGCATCGTGTCGGGCGAGGCGATGACAACGTCAAAGTCCATTTGACCGGCCTTGATGCTGTCGGCCAGGTCGTCCAGACCAACGATGTCGGCGCCAGCGGCCTTGGCGGCTTCAGCCTTGTCGCCTTGGGCGAACACGGCGACGCGGACCGACTTGCCGGTGCCGGCGGGCAGAACGACCGAGCCACGGACCAGTTGGTCCGACTTCTTCGGGTCGATGCCGAGCTGCACGGCCACGTCAATGGATTCATTGAACTTGGCGACGGCGGTTTCCTTGACCAGGGTCAGGGCTTCAGCGACCGGGTACAGCTTGGTGCGGTCGATCTTTTGTGCAATAGCGGCGGCGCGCTTGGACAACTTTGCCATGATTAGATCCCCTCAACCGTGATGCCCATGCTGCGGGCGCTGCCAGCGATCGTGCGCACTGCGGCTTCCAGATCGGCGGCGGTCAGGTCGGGACCCTTGGCCTTGGCGATTTCTTCAGCTTGCGCGCGGGTCAGCGTGCCGACCTTGTCGGTATGCGGCTTGGCCGAACCCTTTTGCACGCCGGCGGCCTTCTTGATGAGGACCGTCGCGGGCGGGGTCTTCATGATGAAGGTGAAGCTCTTGTCGGCGAAAGCGGTGATCACCACCGGAATCGGCAGACCAGGCTCCATGCCTTGGGTCTTGGCGTTGAACGCCTTGCAGAATTCCATGATGTTCAGGCCACGCTGACCCAGGGCCGGGCCAATCGGGGGGGAGGGGTTAGCCTTACCAGCCGGTACTTGCAGCTTGATAAAGCCGACGATCTTCTTCGCCATGCTTTGCTCCTTGCGGGTGATATCGCCCTGGCCGATAAGGACAGGGCTCCCCGGGGGTTATATTCAGGTCTTTTCGACCTGGCTGAAATCGAGCTCGACGGGCGTGGCGCGACCAAAAATGGTGACGGACACACGCACCTTGCTCTTTTCGTAGTTGACTTCTTCGACGTTGCCGTTGAAGTCCGCAAACGGACCTTCCTTGACCCGAACCATCTCGCCCACCTCGAACAGGATCTTGGGGCGGGGTTTCTCGACGCCCTCTTCCATCTGGGAGAGGATCTTTTCGACTTCCTTTTCGGAAATCGGGGTCGGACGATTGCCCGAGCCACCCAAAAAGCCGGTGACTCGGTTGGTGTTCTTGACCAGGTGCCACGTTTCGTCGGTCAGGTCCATTTCAACCAGGACATAACCGGGGAAAATGCGGCGCTCGGTGATCGACTTCTGGCCACCCTTGACCTCGACGACTTCTTCGGAGGGCACGAGGATGCGGCCAAAAGACGTTTGCAGGCCCGCGCGCTCGATGCGCTCATTCAGGGCCTTGTGTACGCTTTTTTCCATGCCGGAGTACACATGGACGACATACCAACGCTTACTCATTTGCCGTCCTTATTTCCAGCCCAGCAGCAGGCCGTAGAGAATCCATTCGATGCCCTTGTCGAGCACCCACATGAAAATGCCCATGACCGCCACGAAGGCAAAAACGATACCCGTCATCTGGGTCGTTTCCTTGCGAGTGGGCCATGCGACACGCTTGACTTCGTTGTAGGACTCGCTGGCAAAGCTCAGGGTACGGCGACCGGGTTCGCTGAACCAGGCGATCGCGGCTGCGATCACGAGGCCGCCGACGAACACACCGATCCGAGCGGGCATCGGCTGCGCGCTAAGCACGGAGAACCCGACGATGCCAGCAATAACGACGAGAACCGCCAGCCCGAGCTTGACCCGGTCGGCGGTACTGGTTACGGTTTCTACGCTGGTATTAGACATATTGCGACGCGAGCCGCCGTGAATGCGTAACTCGCGATGATCTCCCGCGGGTTTATCCTGGCGGTGGCAGGGGCAGTAGGAATCGAACCTACAACCTTCGGTTTTGGAGACCGACGCTCTGCCAATTGAGCTATGCCCCTAAACACATCAAAATCTTGTTCCGCCCTGCATCGGCTCGCGGAACCATACATAGTACTACTTTTACAGCAAAGATGGATAGAGGGGCATGAATGCCCACCCTACCCATCCGGGTATTGCTTACTTCAGGATCTTGGCGACGACGCCGGCGCCGACGGTACGACCGCCTTCACGGATGGCGAAACGCAGACCTTCTTCCATGGCGATCGGGGCCAGCAGCTTGACGGTCATCGTCACGTTGTCGCCCGGCAGAACCATTTCCTTGTCGGCCGGCAGGTCGATCGTGCCCGTCACGTCCGTCGTGCGGAAGTAGAACTGGGGACGATAGCCGTTGAAGAACGGGGTGTGGCGGCCGCCTTCTTCCTTGGACAGGATGTACACCTCGGACGTGAAGTCCGTGTGCGGGGTGATCGAGCCCGGCTTGGCCAGCACTTGGCCGCGCTGGACGTCTTCACGCTTGGTGCCGCGCAGCAGGATGCCCACGTTGTCGCCAGCTTGACCTTGGTCCAGCAGCTTGCGGAACATTTCCACGCCCGTGCAGGTCGTCTTGACCGTCGGAACGATACCGACGATTTCGATTTCTTCGCCGACCTTGATGATGCCGCGTTCGATACGGCCGGTCACCACGGTGCCGCGACCCGAGATCGAGAACACGTCTTCAACCGGCATCAGGAACGCGCCGTCGATGGCACGCTCAGGCGTCGGGATGTACGAATCCAGCGCAGCAGCCAGCGCCAGGATGGCCTGTTCGCCCAGTTCGCCCTTGTCGCCTTCCAGCGCCAGCTTGGCCGAACCCTTGACGATCGGGGTGTCGTCGCCCGGGAAGTCGTACTTGGACAGCAGTTCGCGAACTTCCATTTCCACCAGCTCGAGCAGCTCGGCGTCGTCAACCATGTCAGCCTTGTTCAGGAAGACGATGATGTACGGCACGCCAACCTGGCGGCTCAGCAGGATGTGCTCGCGCGTTTGCGGCATGGGACCGTCAGCGGCCGACACGACCAGGATCGCGCCGTCCATCTGGGCAGCGCCCGTGATCATGTTCTTGACGTAGTCGGCGTGGCCCGGGCAGTCAACGTGCGCGTAGTGACGCGTTTCCGTTTCGTACTCGACGTGTGCCGTGTTGATGGTAATGCCGCGTGCCTTTTCTTCAGGAGCTGCATCGATCTGGTCGTAGCCCTTGGCTTCGCCGCCGAACTTGGTCGACAGAACGGTCGTGATCGCCGCCGTCAACGTCGTTTTGCCGTGGTCAACGTGACCAATCGTACCCACGTTCACGTGCGGCTTGGTACGTTCAAACTTGCCTTTTGCCATGGCTGACTCCTGACCTGGATTGCGCTTCTGACTGAAGAAAAGAATTTGGAATTTGTGGTGCCCATGGCGCGGATCGAACGCGCGACCTCTCCCTTACCAAGGGAGTGCTCTACCACTGAGCCACATGGGCATTTAAAAATCTTGGAGCGGGTGAAGGGAATCGAACCCTCGTCGTAAGCTTGGAAGGCTTCTGCTCTACCATTGAGCTACACCCGCGGCAAACCCTTTCACCTTCTCTCATCCCAACCCTTCGAAATGAAGGCCGGGGAAACCTTGCCACCTTCTTTGCGAAGGCTGCACAAGGCCACCGGGCCTTACATTGCAAATCCAGGCCAACCGCGCCTGGATTTAGGTATGGGTCTCTGGTGGAGGAGGTTGGATTCGAACCAACGTAGGCGCAAGGCCAACAGATTTACAGTCTGCCCCCTTTAACCACTCGGGCACCCCTCCAGCGGAGAACTTGAGATTATGAACACTTTCAAATCCGCTGTCAAACCATTCGGATGAAAAATTCATAATTTCAGTTCCACCTCCGCCGCGTTTCCGCGCAGAGGGGGCGAAGCTTACAGGTTTCCGCGAATTGCTGCACGAAAAAGCTGAGAATATTTTTCGGCGGAGAAATTGACGGGGTTCGTGGCGGCGGAAGGATCCTGGCTGGCCATGCGCCCCACCCGCTCGGCTTGGCCGTCATCCAGGCCGATCTCGGCGAGCGTATGTGGGATGCCCACGGCCTCGCGCAGCGCCAACACCCAGTCGAGCACCGCGCCCGGGCTTTGCCGCGGCAACCCGAGATAACGCGCAAGCGCTTCAAGCCGGGGCGCCACCGCTTCTTCGTTGGCCTTGAGCACGTAGGGCATCAAGATCGCGTTGAGCAGGCCGTGATGCGCGTCATAGAGCGCGCCGAGCGGATGCGCCAGCGCGTGCATGGCGCCTAGGCCACGCTGGAAGGCGGTGGCGCCCATGCACGATGCCGTCAGCATCTGCTGGCGCGCCTGCAGATCGGCGCCATCGGCAACCGCCTGCGGCAGATACGCCTTGATAAGGCGCATGCCCTCCAGCGCAATGCCAGCCGCCATGGGATGAAAGAACGGCGAACAGTAGGCTTCCAGGTTGTGCGACAGCGCGTCCATGCCCGTGGCTGCCGTGATCTTGGGCGGCAGGCCCACGGTGAGCTCGGCGTCCAGGATCACGATGGACGGCAGCATGCGGGCGTGAAAGATGATGCGCTTGATGTGCGCGGCCTCGTCGGTGATGACGGATGCGCGCCCGACTTCGGAGCCGGTGCCTGCGGTGGTGGGCACGGCCACGACGGGCGCCATGCCGGCGGCATTGACGCGCAGGTAGTTGTCGCCGATGTCTTCGAAATCCCACAGTGGCCTGCTCTGCCCCGCCATCAATGCGATGGCCTTCGCCGCATCGAGCGCCGAACCGCCGCCGAACGCAATGACACCATCATGACGACCGCGCTTGAACGCCGCCACGCCGTCGTCAACGTTGCGCCCGGTTGGATTGCCCTTGATGTCGTGAAAGACCGAGCAATCGACGCCATCATCGTGGCACATGCCCACGGCATCGCGGACCATGGGCAACGCGGCCAGTCCGGGATCGGTCACGAGCAAAGGTCGGGACATGCCCAGCTCACGGCAGCACGCGGGCAGTTCCTTGATGCGTCCGGGACCCACCTTGATGGCGGTGGGATAGTTCCAGTTGACGTGGGGGACGGTCATGATTCGGTTCCTGGTGGCGCCGCGCTCAGAGGCTGCGCAAATGGAAGGATTTGGCCTGGGTGAGCGGTTCGTAGCCGAGCTTGGACAAGGACACGCCGCGGCCCGACTGCTTGACGCCCGTCCACGCGAGCGCCGGGTCGAGGTAGTCGCATCGGTTCATGAAGAATGTGCCGGCGCGCACCTGCCCGCCGATGTGCAGGGCGGCCGCTTCGTCCTGCGTGAAGACGGCAGCCGTCAATCCGTACGGACTGTCGTTCATCAGCGCGATGGCCTGTTCGTCGCTGTCTACCGGCATGATGCCGGCAACCGGACCGAAACACTCCTCGCTCATGATGCGCATGCGGTGGTCGACCTGCGTCAGCAACGCGGGAGCGACATAACACGAGCTTTCGCTCGCGTTAAGTGAGCTTTCACTCGCTTTCTTGAAATGCGAGTTATCGATCACGTTTACGGCGCCGGCGCCGACGGCTTGCGCGATCACTTCCCGGATATCGGCCGCCGCGCGGGCGCGCACGACAGGGCCAAGCGTCGTGCCCGGCTGCAACGGATTGCCCAGCACATAACGCTGCGTCAGGGCAACGGCGCGCTCGACGAACGCGTCGTGCACGCCACGCGCCACGTAGATGCGCTGAATGCCGCAACAGGACTGGCCGGCGTTGAAGAAGGCGCCGTCGACGAGCGTCTCTGCCGCGGCGTCCAGGTTGGCATCCTCGCGCACATAGGCCGGATCGTTGCCGCCCAGCTCAAGTCCGACGCCGATAAAGCGACCCGCCGCGCTTTCCTCGACGATGCGCCCTCCCCGCACCGAGCCCGTGAAGGACACATAGCCGATCTCCGGCGCGCGGATAAGCCGTTGCGTGATGTCGTGGCTGGCGTGCAGGTACTGAAAGACGCCTCTTGGCGCCCCCGCGTCTCGGAATGCGCGATCGATGAGCTCGGCGCACAGCGGCGTCTGGTCGGAATGCTTGAGAATGACGGTGTTGCCCGCCATCAGTGCGGGCACGATGCTGTTCACCGCGGTCAGCAGCGGATAGTTCCACGGCGCGATGGTGAGCGCCACGCCGATGGGCTCGCGGCTGATGAAGCGCGTAAAGCCTGGCTGCGCGGGCGCGGCAATGGGCGCGAGGGCATCGTCGGCGATTGCGATCATGTGGCGCGCGCGGGCGGCGAAGCCGTCGACTTCGCCGGGTGCGTCGCGCAGCGGACGGCCCATCTGAATGGTGATCGCGCGCGCGATCTCGTCCTTGGCCGCCACGACATGGTCCACGGCAGCCGCCACGATGCGCCCCCGCGCCTGGATGCCGAGCGCATGCCACGCCAGCTGCGCGCCCTGCGCGTTGGCCAGTGCCTGCGAGATCTGCGCTTCGCTGGCGTAGGCACGGCGCACGACCGGACGTCCGTCGATGGGGCTGATGGTGATGAGTTCGTGGGTCATGGCTACCCTGATGGCAATGGACGGGTTCAGATGATTTCGAAGTAGCGCGCAAGCTCCCAGTCGGTCACATGACGCCGGAACTGCCGTTCTTCCCATTCGCGCGTCGCGGCGTAGTGCTCGACGAATGCGTCGCCGAACAGCCGACGCGCGGCGTCGGAGCCGCGAAGACGCTGCGCGGCTTCCCATAAGGTCGTGGGCAGATGCAGATGCGCGGGAAACTCCTGCGTATAGGCATTGCCCTGCACCATGGGTTCGGGCGACAGCCCTTGCTCGATGCCGTACAACCCGGAGGCGAGCGCCGCGGCCAGCGCCAGATAGGGATTGGCGTCGGCCGATCCGATGCGCACCTCGACACGCTGCGATTTGTCGCTGCCCGGGATGAGGCGCAGTGCCGTCGTCCTGTTCTCCATCCCCCACGTGGCGTCCAGCGGCGCCCAATAGCCGGGCACCAGGCGCGAATAGCTGTTGATGGTTTGCGCGTACAAGGCCATGAACTCGGGCAGGTATCGCTGCACGCCCGCCATGAAGGCGGCCTGCAGGTGGCCAACGCCATGCGGCTGCGACGCGTCGTAGAAGGCCGAACGCCCCGTCTTGCGGTGGCGCAGAGACAGGTGAATGTGGCCGCTTTGGCCCGGGTGGTCATGCGACCATTTCGCCATGAAGGTGGCCATCAGGCCGTTCTGCTGCGCAAGCGCCTTGGCGAACGTCTTGAACAGAAACGCCTTGTCGCCGGCCGCCGCCGCATGGTCCACGGCAAGCGCGGCCTCCAGCACGCCCGGCCCGGTCTCGGTGTGCAGGCCTTCGATGGGCATGTCCATGCGCTCGCACATGTCGAGCAGCTTGCGATAGAAGTCGCCCTCGACCGTGCTGCGCAGAACCGAATACCCGAAATTGCCGGGCGTCCAGTTCTCCATGTTGCGGTAGTGCTTGGCGCGCACGGAGTGCGGCGTCTCGCGGAACATGAAGAATTCGTACTCCAGCGCGGCATAGGCATCGAATCCCATGTCCGCCGCGCGATCGATCACGCGGTGCAGCAGGCGGCGCGGACAGATGGCGGCGGCATCGCCCTCGAATTCCGCCAGGAACAGCAGCATGTCTTCGCCGCCGGGGCCTTGTTCCAGCGTGAGACGGCGCGCGCTTTGCGGCACGATGCGCATTTTTGCGTCGGGGTATGCGGTGTGCCAGCCGGTGTACCGGGTGTTGTCGTAGAGCTGATCGTCCAGGTCCCACCCCAGCACCACGTCGCAGAACGCGAGCCCGGAACGCAGCGCGCCCAGGAATTTGTCGCGCCTCAGGTACTTGCCCAGCATGACGCCGTCCACATCGGACAGGCCGATCTTGATATGCGAGAGCGGGCTGGCCTGCACCAGCCGCTCTGCGTCTTCCACCGTTGCTACCCCTAGTGCATGCATGCTCGTTCACCTTATGGCTGAAGCGTTGCGTGGAACTGCGGGCGGGCGGCGCGCCGGTCAGGCCATGGCCGCCCCCACCACCTGCATCGCCTGGCGATGCAGCGCAGGCGTGGCGGCCGCGATCACTCGGCCGTTCGATGCGAGACCGAGCGGCTGCCCTGCCCAATCCGTCATGACGCCGCCCGCGCCTTCGATCACGGGCGCAAGGGCAAGGTAATCGTAGGGTTGCAGCCCCGCCTCCACGACGAGGTCGACGTGACCGCTGGCGAGAAGCCCATAGCTGTAGCAGTCGCCGCCATAACGGCGCATGCGTGTCTTGGCTGCCAAGTGGTCGAAAGCGGCCAGCTCGGCGCCCGTGAAGATGTCAGGCGCGGTGGCATACAGGATGGCGCTGTCGAGGTCGGTGCATGCGCGCGTCGTGCACGGCTTGCCGTTCAATTGCGATGGCGCGTGCGCCACGCCGATCCAGCGTTCGTCGAGCATGGGAATGTCGATCACCCCCAACACCGGCCTGCCGCGGTGCAGCAGCGCAAGCAGCGTGCCCCACAGCGGATTGCCCGAGATGAAGGCGCGGGTGCCGTCGATGGGGTCGAGCGACCACACGAATTCGGAATCGGCATGAGAGGCGCCGAATTCTTCACCGAATATGCCGTGGCCGGGATGATGCGTGGCGATGGCCTCGCGCAGCGCCGCCTCGACCTGCCTGTCTGCCTGCGTGACGGGACTGTCATCGGCCTTGCTGTCGACGTCAAGCGGATGCCGGAACCACTTGCGCGACAGGGGCCGGGCGCGATCCGCCAGCGACTGCGCGAACGCGGCATACGCCGCGAGCTGCGGCGCCGACAAGGCCGAGGAAGTCTGCATCGATGCCCTCCAGGAGGGGCGCGCGGAGGATCAGTGCGCCGACGGAACGCCTGCACGCAGGCGTTTCCAGTCTAGACACCTTGCCCCGCGTTGGCAAACATGCCTTTCAATCGAGCGACACGCCCGCCGTCTTCACCATGTCGGCCCAATACGTGGTGTCCTGCTGTAGCCGGCTCTTGAAGGCCGCGGGCGCGCTGCCTACGGGTTGGCTGCCGCCGCTGTTGATCTTGGCGATCACGGCGGGCGACTTCATGGCCTGCTCCACGGCCTGAGCCAGATAAGCGATGCGCTCGGGCGGCGTTCCCGCAGGCGCGAACAAGCCATACCAGTCATCCGCGGTGATGCCTTCCAGACCGGCCTGCTTCAACGTGGGCGCGCGCTTGAAGATGCCCACGCCATCGCCGTGACTCATCGCGAGAATCTGCAGTTTTCCGGCCGCCACCATGGGTTCGGCCGATGCCGGCGAGGTGATCAGCATGTCGACGGTGCCGCCCAGCAGGTCCGTGACCGCCGGCGCCGCGCCGCGATACGGCACATGCACCAGCTTGACGTTGGCCTTCTGGGAAACCAGCGCGCCCATCAGATGGCTCATCGTGCCGTTGCCCGGCGTCGCGTAGGTGATGACCCCAGGCTGCTTGCGCGCGGCCGCAAGATAATCGTCCAGCGTCTTGTACGGGCCATCCGCGCGCGCGACGAGCACCAGTGGCGCCGAGGTGATCTGCGAAATGGGCACGAAGTCCTTCAGCGGATCGAAGCCCACGTTCTTGTACAGGCGCGGATTGACGGCCATGACGCTGGTCTGCGACATCACGAGGGTGTAGCCGTCAGGCTTGGCGCGGGACACCTGCGCCGTGCCGACATTGCCGCCCGCCCCCGAGCGGTTTTCGACAACCACGCTTTGACCCGTGATGGTGCCCAGTTCCTGTGCGATCAAGCGTGCGACGCCATCGTTGCCGCCGCCCGGCGGGAACGGTGAGACGACGGTGATGGCCTGCTTCGGATAGTCCGCCAGCGGCGCCGGCGTCTGGGCATGGGCGGCGAACCCCCACGCGAGGGCTGCCGCTGCCACCGCGGCCGTCTTGCAAGCTTGCAATGCGTGTTGCTTCATCTGGATTTCCCCTTGAGATGGCGGCCGGATACTCGGCCGTCCTTTGCATTCCGGTTCGCCATGAACCGTCCGCACCCCGGCGGCAATTGCCGCCAGGGCGTACTGATCAGGTTGAAGCGGGTGTCGCCGCGCAAACGCGCGGCGGCGGTGTCAGCTGGCCGGGAACCGGTACGCGGCGCGTTCCCGGTCGTCGATCTGCTTGACGAGATTGGTTTCCCAGGCGAGGTACTGCCGCGCGGCGGCCTTGTTCCCGTCGTGGCGGTCGTGCACAAAAAACAGGTAGTCGATGCAATCGCTGTCCGGCGGATCGGCGGGCGTCGTCTCCAGCGAAATGCCTTGAGCGGACCAGCTGTTCGGCGTGCCCGTATTGGCCTTGACGTCATCGATGCCCAAGGCAGCCAGATCGCGTGCCGCCCACGCCGCCAATGCGGCGTCTTCGGCCAGCAGCACGACCGGACGCGCGGGATCGAGGGCCAGACGATGCAGCCGCGGACGGATGGACCAGCGGGCGCCGGCCACGTGGCTCGCGCGGTACCGCATGCTGGGCCGAATGTCGACAATCTGGGCGCCCTGCTTCAGCACATCGGCCAAGGCCGCATCGGACAGCAGAGCAAGCGCGGGCGCCTCGGGCTGGGCCGGAGCGTGGGCCAGGACGGCGCCCGTGCCTTCTTCGAGCGTGCAGGCGTCCCATCCCATCTGACGGAGCCAGCTGGCGACGACCGGCGCGCGCACGCCTTCGCCATCGAACACGACGATGCGGGCGCCGCGCACGGCGATGTACTGGTCCGTCGCCTGAATGAGTTGACCGCCAGGCGCATGCTGCGCGCCGGGCAACGATCCCTTCGCGAACTCTTCGGCGCTGCGCACATCGCACAGGAACGTGGTGCGCTGCGGGTCGCGCAGCCAGTCCTGCACCTGCGCGGCGTTGGCCGACGGCACGCCGTGACGCTGGGCGAGTTGCGCGGAACGCTGCGCCAGCGCCGGCACGTCTTCGGGCGTGACGTCATCCGGATACCGGCGGCGCGCGCCATGCTCGAGCTGCAGGTCTTCCAGGTACCAGCCCTGCGTGCCGTTCTCCAGGGCGTAGACCGGATTGGGCACACCCAGGTTGATGAGCGTCTGCGCGCCGATGATGCTGCGCGTGCGGCCCGCGCAGTTCACCACGATGGTGGTGTCCGGCCGCGCAGCCAGCGTGTGGGCGCGAAGCGCCAGTTCGCCATTGGGGCAGCAGATGCCGCCGGGAATGCTCATCTTCTGGTATTCGGCGAAGGGCCGGCCGTCCAGCACGATAAGGTCGTCGCCCCGGCGCTGGCGTTCGGCCAGTTCGCGAGCGCCGATGCGCGGGGTGTGGAAAACCTCTTCGGCGAGTTCGCCAAACGTTTTGCTGGGAACGTTCACGCCTGCGAATGCGGCATAACCGTCGCGCTGCCATTGCGCGATGCCGCCGGCCAGGCGGTGCACATCCGTGTAGCCCAGCACGCCAAGGGCGCGCGCGGCGCGGGCCGCGGTGTCGTCCTCACCGCCCTCGTCGTAGACCACGACGCGCACGCCGCGGCGAGGCGCGAGGCGGACGATGTCGACTTCAAGGCGGCTGTACGGGACCGGCGCGGCGTAGAACAGATGCGACTCGCCATACTGGCCATGCTCGCGCACGTCCAGAAGCGCGATCTCGCGGCCGTCGTGCAACCACTGCTTGAGCGTGTGCGAATCGACGTCGGCGAAGGTGGGGTCGTTATACGGCTGCATCATGAGATTCGGAGGGAACGGATAGGTTGAGTCAGTGCGGCCAGGCCGCGGTCAAGGTCGGCGATCAGGTCGTCAGGATCTTCCAGGCCGATGTGCAGGCGCAGCATGGGACCGCGCGCCTCACGGCCCGGCAGCGAGCGCGCAGCCTGCAAGTTCACCGGAATCACCAGGCTTTCAAAGCCGCCCCACGAGGCGCCGATGCCGAAAAGCTGCAGGCTGTCGATGAAGCGTTCGGCGTCGGCCTCGGTATAGGTGTCAGACAGTTCCAGCGTCAGCAGGCCGTTGGCGCCGCTGCAATCGCGCCGCCAGATCGCGTGGGAGGGATCGCCTGGCAGCGCAGGGTTCAAAACGCGCGCGACTTCGGGACGCGCCTTGAGCCACTGGGAGATCAGGAGCGCGCTACGGGCGTGCTGCGCCATGCGCAGGGGCAGCGTGCGCATGCCGCGCAACACCAGAAAGGCATCGTCGGCGCCGACCGTCTGGCCGAAATCGATGGTTGCGCGTTCCAGCGCCCGCCATGCGCGCTCGTTCGTGACGACGGCGCCCATCATCACGTCGGCATGGCCGCCCAGATACTTGGTCGCGGCCAGAATGGAGATGTCGGCGCCCAATGCGAGCGGTTTTTGCACCAGACCGGACGCCCACGTGTTGTCCACAGCCAGCCAGCAATCGTGTTTTCGCGCGGTTGTGGATAACTCGGTGAGGTCCGGCATTTCGTAGGTCAGCGACCCCGGCGACTCCGCGTAGATCATGCGGGTATTGGGCCGGATCAGCGCCTCGATGCCCGCGGCATCCGGCCGGTAGTACGTGAATTCGATCGCCAGGCGCGTCAGGTGTTCGGCGCAGAACCGGCGCACCGGCTCATACACGGCGTCTGTCACAAGCACATGATCGCCCGCGCGCAGATACGCAAGCAGCACCGTGGCGATTGCGGCCTGGCCCGTGGGATAAAGCTTGGCGCGATAGCCCGCTTCCAGTTCGACGAGCGCGTCGTCCAGGGCGTGCGTGCTGTCGGTGCCGCGCGCGCCATAGGACGGCAGACGCTCCTGTTCGCGGCGCGCCCGTGTGTCGCGCCACGCTTCTACGCTATCAAAGACATACGTGCTGGCGCGCGTGACCGGCGTGTTGACCCAGCCTTGATGAGGACGTCCTGCGCGCAGCAGGCGCGTTGCGGACCGGAAGGGCTTGCTCATGATCAGCGCCGCGTCTGCACGCCAATCGGCATGATCTTGCAGGTGCCGGTCTCCAGGTCGAAGCCCAGGCGTTGGTCCAGCGTTTCCAGCGCGCGTCCGTACATGTGCAGATGGCGGATGACGCTGTCGCCCTGGATTTCCACCGCGTGGATATCGTCGGGCATCAGCGCGATGCCGGTGCCAGGGCCCACCACCACGGTATCGATCTGCGCCAGCTTGCCGACGCCCGGCTGCGAACCATCGTCCAGGCGGTCATACACGTAGTTGTATTCGACGCCTTCGACCGCCGCGATACACGCCCAGGTGGTGTGGTTGTGCGGCACGATCTTCTTGCCCGGGCGCATGACGTTCAAGTACAGCGCATAGCTCTTGTCGGCGTCTTCGGCGATCAGATAGCGGGCCTGGCGTTCGTCGCCCTCGGGCGGCGGATAGCGGTCGGCGCCCCACCAGGCGGTATTGCCGGCCAACGCCACCAGCTCATCCAGGACGATCTGAAGGCTGTCGCGGTTCAGGCCCTTATTTCCTACAGTTTTTTTAATATTTTCGACCGCGCTGTCGATGCCGGCCTGTTGGGGATGTTCAGTGCTCACGTCGTTGTTCCCTCTTGTTTCATGAGTTATTGCACTTACTGTATCGCCCGGTGTGAATGCCAACAATTTAAATTGCTTGAACATTCCATTAGGACTGCTAATGTGTCGGGTTATCCCTGAACCCATTTCCCGCTGAACGGATGCGCAATCTAGACCTGGACCTGCTTCGCACGCTGACGGCCATCGCGCAGCATGAAACGTTTTCCGAGGCCGCCAACCGGCTGCACAAGACACAGTCGGCCATCACGCAGCAGATGCAGCGGCTTGAGGCGATGATCGGTCTGCCGCTGTTTGAAAAGCAGGGCCGCAACAAGGTGCTGTCCTCGCATGGCCGGCGGCTGGTCGAATACGCCCGGCACATGCTGGCCATCAACGATGAAGCGCTGCGGGCGTTGCAGGACGGGCCGCTGGAAGGCGATCTGCGCCTGGGTGCGCCCCTGGACGTGGCGGACACGATCCTGCCCACCCTGCTCACGCACATCGCGCGCGTGGCGCCCCGCGTGAAGCTGGAGATCCGGGTCGATCGCAGTCCTTTCCTGATGGATGCCCTGCGTGCAGGCGAGATCGACCTGACGATCTCCACGCGCTTTGACCAGGACTTCGAGGGCGTGGCATTGCGTACGTCGCCGACGGTCTGGCTGGCATCCGCCGATTACGTGCATGATTCCCATGCGCCCGTGCCGCTTGTGCTGGCGGACGAACCCAGCATCTTTCGCCGACTGGCGCTCAATGCGCTGGAGCAGGCGCAGGTGCGTTGGCACACGAACTACGTGGCGCCGAATCTGGTGGGAATCAAGGCCGCGCTGCGCGCGGGCCTGGGCGTGACGGCGCGCAGCGTGGAACTGCTGGGGCCGGAGATGCGGGTGTTGGGAGAAAAGGAAGGGCTGCCGCCCCTGCCGGACGTGACCTACTTCCTGTGGATAAGGCGTGATCTCATCAATCCGCTGACGCGGCAGGTGTACGACATGCTGCGGACCAACCTGGGTCTTGCGCAGCAAGGCGCGGCGACGGAGCCGCCGCCCACGGTTCAATAACGGTCGAAAACCTGCTGCAACGCATCCGGATCGCAAGTGATCGTCAGCGCGAGCATGAGGAGGATGCGCGCCTTCTGCGGATTCAGGTCGCGCGCGGCGACAAAGCCCAAGCTGGCGTCGTCGACTTCGACATCGCGCGCCACGAAACCGCTGCCCGTGCGGCTGGACCTAACGACGGCCACGCCGTCGTCGGCGGCACGGCGCAGGCCTTCGATGGCCAGGTCGGTGGCGTTGCCGTCGCCCACGCCCGCCAGCACGATGCCGTCGGCGGCGCTGGCCAGGAAATCGATCAGGTCGGCCTGCAGGTTGGCATACGCATAGACGATGTCCACACGCGGCCAGCCAGCCTTTTCCAACAATGCGAGTGAAAACTCGCTTTGTGCGCCATAGGTAGTGGCATTGCGCGAGTAAAAGCAAGGCACGCCGCCGTGCATGACGCCGGCGCGGCCGCGATTGGGCGATGCAAAGGCGCACAGGCCGGCGCTGGCGATCTTCTGGATTTCGCGGGCGTAATGGATGTCTTCGTTCATGACGACGAGCGGGCCGCGGCCCCGCGCATCGGGATGGCGCGCCAGCGCCACCGCGTTGTACAGATTGGCCGGACCTTCTGCGCCCAGGGCCGTGGCCGGACGCATGGCGCCAACCAGCACGACGGCCTTGTCATGACGGTTCACCAGGCTGAGGAAATACGCGGTTTCCTCGAGCGTGTCCGTCCCGTGGGTGATCACGATGCCTGCCACCGAGGCGTCCTGGCAAAGCGTGTCCACGCGCTGCGCCAGCGAGCGCCAGACGTCGTGCGTCATGTTCTGGCTGCCGACGTTGGCAACCTGCTCGGCGCGGATCTCTGCGATGCCGGCCAGCTGCGGCACCGCCGCGAGCAGGTCATTCACGGAAAAAGTGCCCGACTTGTAGCCGGCGGACGTGGCGTCGGCCTGGGCCCCCGCAATCGTGCCCCCCGTCGCCAGCACCGCGATGACGGGCAATGCGTTCTCAGGCATCCACCGCTCCGGAAAGGCCCTGACGCTCGAGGAGCGAATTCAGGTGCTCCCAGCCGTGGAAGTCGATGACGATCTGACCCTTTTCCTTGGCGCCCACTTTCAGCGCCACGCGCGTGCCCAGATGATCGGACAGCGCTTCTTCCAGACGCGTCAGGTCGCGAGACACGCCGTTGGTCTTCTTCTTGGGCGACGCCGAGGCCTCGGCTTCCTTGGCCGTCTTAGCAACGAGCTTTTCGGCCTCGCGCACCGACAGGCGGCGCGCGATGATGAGATTGGCGAGCTGGATCTGCGTAGCCGCATCGACCGCGAGCAGCGCGCGGGCGTGGCCCATGTCGACGTCGCCGGCCAGCAGCATGGTCTGCACGGGCGCGGCCAGGTTCAAGAGGCGCAGCAGGTTGCTGGTGGCGGAACGCGAACGGCCGATGGCCTGCGCGGCCTGTTCGTGCGTCAGGCCGAACTCATCGAGCAGGCGGCGCACGCCGTGCGCTTCTTCGAGCGGATTCAGGTCTTCGCGCTGGATGTTTTCGATGAGCGCCATGACGGCGGCGTTTTCATCGGCGACCTCGCGCACCAGGACCGGCACTTCCTTCAGGCCGGCAAGCTGCGCGGCGCGAAAGCGGCGTTCGCCTGCGATGATCTCGTAGTGGCCGGGCGCATCGCCCAGCGCGCGCACGAGAATCGGCTGCATGATCCCTTGCGTGCGAATCGACTCGGCCAGCTCGCCCAGGGCCCCCTCGTCCATGCGCGTGCGCGGCTGGTACTTGCCGGCGCGCATCTTCGAGATGGGCAGGGTGGACGGCGGACCCTCGGGCTTGGCGACAGCCTTGCCGATGTTGTCGATTGCGGGCGCATCGGCGCCCAGCAAGGCGTCCAGTCCGCGACCCAATCCCTTGGGTTTCTTGGTGGCCATAATTAAATCCTCTTTCCTTCTGTCTTTGTATCCTGAGCGCCGGGCTCAGGCGTCCGCCTGCTCGGCGGGCAGGCGGTACCAATACGCGTAACAGTCTTTGAATCCGTAGCGGTCATACAGGGTCCGCGCGGCGATGTTTTCCGGCTCGACCTGGAGATAGGCCGTCCTGGCGCCGCCGGCAGCCCCTTCGGCCAGCAAATGCTCCACCAGGACAGCGGCGTAACCTTTGCGCCGATGCCCAGGATGGGTAACGATGTCGAACAGGCCAAGCAGGTCGCCTTCACGCACGGCCATCCCCGCAGCGACCACCTGCCCTGCCGCGTCGGTGGCGAGCACCGGCTGCTTATCCACAGCCAGACCGGCAAGGCGCGCGTGGTGTTCGGCGATGTGCGCGGCCGATGAGCCGCGCAGCGCCCCGACCGCCGCTGCAAAGCGCTCGGCATCGACCATGCTGAAATGCAGATCGCTCATGACGCTTGCGCGGGGAGCGAGCGGCGTGCTCATGACGCGAGTCTCACCGGTGTAGAGATAACCGCGGGCCTCCAGCTCGGCGTCGAGGGAAAAATCGGGGCCGATGGAGGTGATGCGCAGCACCATGGGCAAACCCTGGCGCGCATACAACGATGAACAATACGCCAGCCGCTCATCCAAAGGACGTGTGGATAACCCCAGCACATTGACGCTTCGGACCCGCTTGGCCGACGATCGGGCAAAACGCACAAGCCAACCATCATAGATCACCTGCGCGCCCACGGCAGTGGCATTGAGCGCCGCGTCTTCCAGCCGCACGCGCAGCGCATCGCGCACGTCGGCGGGCGGCGTGGAGAGGGTTGGCTGTGGCGGAAAAAAGAGCGCGGCGTCGGGCATCGGGGACGGCTAGTTCAGGTCTTTCCTGACGCGCTCGATCATTTCGGCGCCGAACGAGATATACGCCTGTGCGCCGCGTGACGCGCGGTCATACACAACACCCGGCATCCCGTAACTGGGTGCTTCGGCCAGACGCACGTTGCGCGGCACGACGGTCTTGAAGACCTTGTCGCCGAAGTGCGATTCCAGCTGCGCGGACACCTGCTGTTGCAGCGTCATGCGCGGATCGAACATGACGCGCAGCAAACCGATGACGCGCAGGTCGTCGTTGATGTTGCGATGCACGCGCTTGATGGTGTTGACGAGGTCCGACAAGCCTTCGAGCGCGAAATATTCGCACTGCATGGGAATGATGACGCCATGCGCGGCCGCCAGGCCGTTCAAGGTAAGCAGGGACAGCGTGGGCGGGCAGTCGATGAGTACGAAGTCGTACTGGGTCGCGACGGTGTCGATGGCGGCCTTCAGTTGACGCTCGCGCTGGTCCATCTGCACCAGATCGATCTCGGCGCCGGACAGTTCGCGGTTGGCCGGCAGCACGTCGTAACCACCGGACTCGGACTTCACGCGCGCCTGCTCGATGGTGGTCTCGCCGATCAGCACCTGGTACAGATTGGACTCCAGCGAGTTCTTGTCGATGCCGCTGCCCATCGTGGCATTGCCCTGCGGATCCAGATCCACCAGCAGCACGCGCTGATTGTGCGTGGCAAGACCCGCCGCCAAGTTGATGGCGGTTGTCGTCTTGCCCACGCCGCCCTTCTGATTGGCAATGCAGAAAACGCGGGCGGATGTGCTGGGGGGTATGTTCTTCATAGGGTTCCTTGACTGCGGCGCATCCAGATCAGGCAGCGTTCTGCTTGCAGCTCCGGCACCTGGAGCGGCTGAATATGGTCGACTTGCCATTCCCCGCGCGCGTGCAGCGCCTGGATTTCTTCTTCGGGGACCTTGCCCTTCATGGCGACGAGGGTACCATTCTTGGCTACATGGCGACCCGCGAGTTGCGCAAAATCATCCAATGATGCAAACGCTCGCGAGGTGACGATGTCGCACTCGGCGGGATCCAGCGTTTCAATGCGCGCGTGCCGCGATTGCAGGTTGGGCAAACCCAGCGCGCCGCTCATCTGGCGCACGAACGCGGTCTTCTTTTCGACGGCGTCGACGCAAGTCACGGACCAATGGGGCTGCATGATCGCCAGAACGACGCCAGGCAGGCCACCGCCCGATCCGACGTCGAACACCTTGGCTGGCGCGTCGGGCGCGGCCAGCGCCTCGCTGAAGGGCTTTACGGCCGCGAGACTGTCGAACAGATGCTGCACGAGCATCTGCTGCGGATCGCGAATGGCGGTCAGGTTGTAGGTGCGATTCCAGCGCTGCATCTGCGCCAGGTAATTGAGCAGTTTGGCGATGGTGTCGTCGTCGGGGCGCAGGCCGAGCAGCTCGCATGCACGAGTGAGTCGGCCGGCCATGTCGATGCCGGCCTGATTGGCGGGCGCGCTCATGCCGCTTGCTTGCGCGAGCCGTAATGCAGGCGCTTCAGGTGAATGAGCAGGAGCGAGATCGCAGCCGGGGTGACGCCGGAAATGCGCGCGGCCTGGCCGATCGTTTCCGGACGATGCGTCTTGAGCTTCTGGCGCACTTCAAAGGACAGGCTGGTCACGGCGTCGTAATCCACGTCCGCCGGAATCGGCTGTTGTTCATGGGCGATGTGCTTTTGCACTTCGTCCTGCTGCCGTGCGATGTAGCCGGCGTACTTGACCTGGATCTCGACCTGTTCCGACAGCACGTCGTCTTCAACGACCCCCGGGCCGGCGAGCAATGTGCCATCGGCGTTTTGGGCGCCCATCAAGGCTTCGTAGGAAACGTTCGGCCGTTTCAGCAGATCAGCGAGTGAGTACTCACGTTCAATTGCCTTGCCCAGCAGCGGTTCGGCGACCTCGGCCGGCAGCAAGCGCGGATTCACCCATGACGACTTCAAGCGTTCGACCTCGGCCGCGACCGCGTCGCGCTTGCGGTTGAACGCATCCCAGCGTGCATTGTCGACAATTCCGAGTTGTCGGCCGATCTCGGTCAGGCGCAGATCGGCATTGTCTTCGCGCAGGCTAAGTCGGTATTCGGCACGAGAAGTGAACATGCGATAGGGCTCGGTCACGCCACGGGTGACCAGGTCATCGACCAGCACGCCCAGGTAAGCCTCATCGCGGCGCGGGGTCCACTGTTCGCGATCCTGCGCCTTCAGCGCCGCATTCACGCCAGCCAGCAATCCTTGCGCGGCCGCTTCTTCGTAGCCGGTGGTGCCGTTGATCTGGCCAGCAAAGTACAGACCTTCGATGGCCTTGGTCTCGAGCGTGCTCTTGAGTCCACGTGGATCGAAGTAGTCGTACTCGATGGCGTAGCCGGGCCGCATGATGTGCGCATTCTCCAGCCCGGGCAGCGAGTGGATCAAATCCAGCTGCACGTCGAAAGGCAAGCTGGTCGAGACGCCGTTGGGATACACCTCGTGCGTGTCCAACCCTTCCGGTTCAAGGAAGACCTGGTGGGACTGCTTATCGGCAAAGCGGTGGATCTTGTCTTCGATGGACGGGCAATACCGCGGACCCACCCCTTCGATGACGCCGCTGTACATCGGCGAGCGATCCAGACCGCCGCGAATGATGTCGTGCGTGCGCGCGTTGGTGTGGGTGATCCAGCACGGCAGCTGGCGCGGATGCATGGCCACGTTGCCCATGTACGAAAACACGGGAATCGGGTCCAGGTCGCCGGGCTGCTCTTCCAGGATGGCGTAGTTGATGGTGCGCCCGTCAATGCGGGGCGGCGTACCGGTCTTGAGGCGGCCTTGGGGAAGCTTCAGTTCCTTCAGGCGCTGACCCAGCGAAATAGCCGGCGGGTCGCCGGCGCGTCCGCCCGAATAGTTCTGCAGGCCAACGTGGATCAGGCCGTTCAGGAATGTGCCGGCGGTCAGCACCACCGTCTTGGCCCGGAACTTCAGGCCAACCTGCGTCACGGCGCCAACGACGCGATCGCCCTCCACCATCAGATCCTCAACCGCCTGTTGGAACAGCCACAAGTTCGGCTGGTTCTCGAGGCGGCCGCGGATGGCCTTGCGATACAGCACACGATCCGCCTGCGCGCGCGTGGCACGGACAGCCGGCCCCTTCGAGCCGTTCAGGATTCGGAACTGGATGCCGGACTCATCCGTGGCCAGTGCCATGGCCCCGCCGAGAGCGTCCACCTCTTTGACGAGGTGGCCCTTGCCGATTCCGCCGATGGACGGATTGCAAGACATTTGGCCAAGGGTCTCGATGTTGTGCGTGAGCAGCAGCGTCTGCGCACCAGTACGGGCTGCAGCCAGAGCCGCTTCGGTGCCGGCGTGGCCGCCACCGACGACGATGACATCGAATTCGCGGGGATAGTCCATGATGGGGGAAGGTAAAGAAGAGAGCGTTCGGCGCTCATTATAGAGGCAGGGTTTGCATGTTTCACGTGAAACATTTTGGGGAGTGTGTTTTGCGCCAACAGGCCTGTATCGGGTCGCCCGAAAGCTTGTGGGAGATGGGCCCACAGGTCTGAAAGTATCGGCATCTGCCGGTGTTATGGGCTGATGTTCCACGTGAAACATCCCCTTCGCTTGTCGACTGAGTACGCCGCAACAAGGCTCGTGCGTTGTTTCACGTGGAACATTCATTCGTTAGGGGACTTGGTGGTTCGCCTAGATGGCCAGAGGCATCGGCGCGAGGGCTGAAGTCCGTGCCTATAGCGCCTCCTCCGCCATCCCGCAGGCGAACTCCGGACGTATGGGTCTAGGCGGCGGGCGAGTCTTGGAGGAACTGGAAAATGGGCAGGAGACTGTTTCACGTGGAACATTCCGCGGGGCAGCATCGAATCGCAAGCGAGCCGGGTTGGTCCCTTTAGACCCAATGGCGGGCTCCATACTTATGTCCCCTCGCCCACCGTCAACATCGTCGCGCATAGGACGTGTAGCGGTATCTGAGATCCCCGGGCGCGGATGACCGAATTCTTTGCACCGCACGCTGACGTCACGCTTAGACAGCGGAGACTGCCGTCAGCTATGTTTGGGTCAGGTACGCCTGCCAACCGCCTGTGCATTCGGACTTTAGGCAATCATTCCTCGCCACACAGAGCCCCTATCCGGGCTGCGGACCAACGGGTGTTTCACGTGAAACAAGCGCTTAGTTCGGGGGGGTACCGATGGCGCACATCGATAAGCGGCAGCCATATGGGCCAATCCGTACGAATTGATGAGGCGATATATGGGTGCCAAGACCTCGAGTATCGAAGTCCGGAAACGCCTTCACCAGAGGGGGCCCGATGCGCACCACCGTTATTCAACACCATCCAGTGTTTCACGTGGAACACCGGGCACCAATGGACGGTTGTGGTTAACCTCGCTGTACTCGATGCCAGCTGGCCGTCGGCCGTTCGAACTAGTTTTCGGTGTTCTGTCGGTGATTGATATGGCCGCGGTATTCGACGCTGCTCGCGCGCTCTACCAGCACGGCCAAAGCAACGTAGATGCGAGTCGTTCCTTTGGACCGCATCCCCAACAAGCTGAAGTCGTGGTCTCGAGATCATCCCGAATCTACCGTCACTCGCACTCCGCTCAAGACGGCCGATGTTTCACGTGGAACATCCAAGACATAGATCACGCGGCTGGCCAGCAGCTATGTTCCACGTGAAACACCCGAAGCAGCCGCCGTCTATCCCACCGCCACATCTCACTTTCTGCGGGAAGGCCCACATCAATAAGCAATGCCTCGATCAGCAGCGTGTGATCCAGGAAAAGTAAGAAAGCAGAAAAATATCGATTTATTCCACCCTACCCTACCCCTAGCCCAAAAAAACGAATTTTTCAGACCACAGCGGTTGGAAAAAACCTCAGAGGATGATTCGAAAGCCGCATTAAAGTTCCCGGGGTAGCCAACCAGGTAGCTGAATGCGGCAAGCGAAACGGTTCTCACATTCCGTTCCGACGGCCGGCAGCATGAAACTTCAACACAGGTTGATGCCAACCGAACGGCAAGCAGGAACCATGAAGCATGTGTTCCCAGCGTAAAACCTAGGGCTTATCCACAGACAACGGCTAACCGCCGCGCTCTATGAAAACGTTCGAATTGCTCAACGCCAGACTCGGGTTACGCACATTCTTATCAACAGGCCATCAAGGGTGCAAGCCAGTACACGCCATGCATTGAAGACCCGTGCATACCATCAACAACAGCACAAGCCACCGAAGGCCCAACTGCCGCGGGTTCCCGCAACACCAGCAGGCACGGCTGGCTTCAACGGTTGTCTTATCCACAGCTCCTGCACCGCGATCTGCCGACGTCGGCCTCACACCACGATCTCGTTGGCAGGCATGCTAATGCCAGCGCGGACTGCGGCCACGCTGACCAAAATCGGCGGCGTACATCGGCATGATGCTGCCGGCCACCTTAAGCAAACTCGCCGCGCAGACTACTGGAGGGCACGTTATTCACAAAATTATCCCCACCCCAAGAATCCACCGAAATGCACATGCCCACGGCATCGATCTTCATTGACCCGACAATCATCTTGCTCGGACTCTGCCGCCCGCACCATCATCCATATGGCCGAGACGACAACACTTCATGTGAAACGCTGTGGAAAAGTCGGCGGAAGAAGATCCATGAGCAATTCTCCGTACGACGAGTGAGTCGCAGGCATCGTTGGGATAATCCAGTGCCCGGTTCCTGTCCGACCCTCTCAAATCATCAATGCAACGTGGCGCGCCAACCGCTTGGCGAAGCTCGTCCTGCTCACGCCAAGCATCGGGATAACTCCGCAATTCCCGTTCCCGGACCCTAACCCTTTCGTCGATATCCCCACTTCTATCCACAGGCACAGACCCTCAATTTGGGCACCCAGAGGCGTAATTCTGTGCATAACCGGGATGGGGATATCTTTGTGAACAACAGACAGGATTCAAGCCCGGACTCGCCAAACCGAGCCCGAACGGCGCGCCTGTCAGCGCAGGAAAAAGCCCGCGGGCGAGCTGGAAATAATGCGCAAATCCGCGAGTTTCCCTATGAGAACGCGGATTAAACCCTCTCTACAGCGCTCGAGCGCAGGCAGAATGATTATTCACGGGAAACCCAATCTGGTTGCCGTTATTGATGCTGATATCTGTGCAAAACCGGATTGACCACTGTCAGATTGCTTCATTACTGAGCAGCAAAATCAACGACGCCGGGAATAATTATCCACAGAGTTATCCAGTGGTCGAGAATATGTTAGTGAACACTAACAGCGCGTGTTTTTAATAGGCACGACCAGACTGCCAGGCGCCACAAAATGGGAGGCCAAATGAAACAACGCCCCAGACCCGGAGGTCTTGGGGCGTTGTAGCCAGGCCGGGCCTGGCGGACGGGAAATTGGGATTTCCCGATTTAGAGCGGGCGAATGTCGGCCGCTTGAGGTCCTTTCGGACCATCCTTAACTTCGTATTCGACTTCCTGGCCTTCGTTCAGGCTGCGATAGCCGCGACCCTGGATGGCGGAAAAGTGTGCGAACACATCGGTGCCGCCCACGTCCGGCGTGATGAAACCGAAACCCTTGTCAGCGTTGAACCACTTGACTTTGCCCTTCTGAGCCATTTTCTCTAGCGTCCTGTAATTAAATCGAAATGCAATGAATCAAGGACGCCGTGCGAACTGAACGATCGGTGCAAAACCAGTGTTCCCGCTTGTCGCCAGAGCGGCAGACCGAGTCCGCGCGCTGCTTGAATCAACTGCGGAATCAGCATACTCATCCGGCATTACCGAGTCATATAGTTGTTTACCCCAATGTCGCTTTTTTTCACTGGAACGGCAATACCGCCTGACGGAATTAGCCTTGCCGACGCGCCAGAATCGCGTAAATAGGACCGGTCACGATCACCACGAAAACCATGCGCGTGACGTGAAAAGCGGTCACCACCGGAACGCCCAACTGCAGCACCTTGGCGGTGATGGCCATCTCTGCAATGCCGCCTGGAGTCGTGCCCAGAATCAGCGTGGGAATTGGTGCGGCGGACCATAGCGAAAGCAATGAGCCCACGCCAAATGCAAGTGCCAGCGCAAGGATCGTGAAGCCAGCCACCGCCGCCATGAATCGCGGTGCGGCACGAAAGAAGTCGGGGCGATAACGATCGCCCAGCGACCAGCCGATAAGGAGTTGCCCCGCCTTGGGCACAAAGTCCGGCAACGCGGATAGCTCTATGCTCGACGCGGTGAGAATCATGGCGACAAGCATGGGCCCCAGCACCCAGGGATTGGGCAGCCGAAACTTCATGAAGGCAGCGCCGCCCACGATAGTCAGGGCCACCAGCGCCGCAAGCCCCACCGCATGCACATCGCGCGGCCCCGGCACGGTCGGATCCAGCCCCGCCACGCCCCACCACTGAAAGATGAAAGGTACGGTGACCACCACCAGCAAGACGCGCACGCTGTGCGCGGTGGCCACGCGATCGATCCTCGCGCCGTGGCGCTCGGCCAGGTTGGCCATTTCGCTTGCACCGCCGATGGCCGATGAAAACCACGCGGTCTTGAAGTCCACATCGGTATAACGACGCAGAATCGCGGTGCACAGAAATGCGAGCGCCAGCGCAAACAGCATGCCGGCAATGATGGGGCCGGCGTTGCTGCCGATATGTCCGATGACCTGCGGCGTGAAGTACAGCCCCAGCGAGGCGCCGATGACCCACTGGCCCGCATTGCGAGCTGGCCTCGGGCACGCCGTTCGCAATCCGGCAATCCGGGTGGCCGCGGTCAATAGCAGCGCGCCCAACATCCACGGCAGCGGCATGTGCGCCCACACCGCCAACAACGCGCCGATCAGCGCAATACAAAATCCAGCCAGCACTCGGGCCATCCTGTTCTGAACCACAATCCCGTCCGCGTTGGAAAACTCTTGAAAATGGAATTATGAGTTAGTGGGATACTTACGAGAAATTTCCTCGGCTACCCGTGTTTACTTCGCGTCCAACATGATCCGCTCCAAACTCCCCGACGTCGGCACCACCATCTTCACCGTGATGAGCCGCCTGGCCATCGAGCACAAGGCCATCAACCTGGGCCAGGGCTTTCCTGACTTCGATCCGGATCCCGCGCTCTGCGCGCTTGTCACCAAGGCAATGGCCGACGGGCACAACCAGTACCCGTACATGCCCGGCGTCGCACCCCTGCGCGAGGCCATCGCGGCCAAGACCCGGGAACTGTATGGCCATGCCTACGATCCCGAAACCGAGATCACCGTGACCAGCGGCGCAACCGAAGCGCTGATGGCCACGGTGCTGGCGGCCGTGGGCAGCGGCGACGAAGTGGTGGTGATCGAACCTTGTTATGACTCGTACCTGCCGGCGATTCGCCTGGCTGGCGGCACCGCGGTTCCCGTGCCGTTGCGCGCGCCCACCGAAGCCGATCCGTACTACCGCATCGACTGGCAACGCGTGCGCGACGCCATCACGTCCAAAACCCGTCTGTTGATGCTGAACTTTCCGCACAATCCCACGGGTGCGGTGCTGGACGACAGCGACCTGGATGCGCTGGAAGCCATCGTCCGCGACACGGGTGTGCTGCTGGTGTCGGACGAGGTCTACGAACACATTGTGTTCGACGGCAAGCCGCATGCCAGCGTGGCGCGGCGCCCCCTGCTTGCCGAACATGCGTTCGTGATCTCTTCGTTTGGCAAGACGTATCACACCACCGGATGGAAGATCGGTTATTGCTGCGCGCCGCGGCAGCTGAGCGCCGAACTGCGCAAGGTGCATCAGTTCATGGTGTTCACCGTGCCCTCGCCCATGCAGTTCGCGCTGGCCGAGTTCATGCGCGATCCCAAGCCCTACCTGGAACTGCCGGCGTTCTACCAGGCCAAGCGCGACCGTCTTTCGCAAGGCCTGGCCAAGACGCGCTTCCGGCCGCTGCCCAGCCCCGGAACGTTCTTCCTGCTGGCTGACTACAGCCAGATCTCGAAGCAGAACGAAGCCGACTTCGCGCGCGACCTGACCGTCAATCATGGCGTGACCGTGATTCCCGTGTCGGCGTTCTACCGCCACCCCGATGCGCCCGAATCCAATCATCGGATCGTGCGCTTCTGCTTTGCCAAGAAGGACACGACGCTGGATGCGGCGCTGGAGCGCTTGAAGCAGGTCTGACATTCAATATATGAGCAAAAGCTCATATATAAACGGGCGTGCCACCTTGTGCGGCACGCCTGAAAAAAAGGGGCGCCGAAAGGCGCCCCTCAACGTTTGCCGGCCTGGATTTGAGCCGGTGTGCGCACCGTCAGGGGCGCATCACCGCGCCATCAGACCGGCCCAGCGGCAACCTTTCTTGCGGCCCGCACACGACGCAGGACCTGCGGCACGATCACGACCGCCGCGGCGCCCGTCCACAGCGCAATCGAGACCGGGCTGGCGAACAGCACACCCACGTCGCCATCCGTCATCGACAAGGCGCGGCGCAAGTTCTGCTCCATCATGTTGCCCAGCACGACGCCCAGCACCAGCGGCGCCATCGGCACGCCGAACTTACGCAGGAAGTACCCAAGCGTGCCAATGCCCGCCACCAGCAGCAGATCGAACGTGCCTGCGTTGATTGCATACACGCCGATGTAGCTGATGCACAGAATGCCCGGCACCATCAGCCAACCCGGCACAGACAGCACTTTGGAGAACAAGCGGACCAGCGGCACATTCATCACGAAAAGCAATACGTTCGCCACGAACAGCGAGGCGATCAGGCCCCACACCAATTCAGGCTTGGTGTCGAACAGCACCGGACCCGGCGTGATGTTGTAGAGCGTCAGCGCCCCCATCATCACGGCGGTAGTGCCGGAGCCGGGCACGCCCAGCGTCAGCATCGGCACGAACGAGCCGATGGCCGAGGACGTCGCGGCCGCTTCCGGCGCGACCAGGCCGCGCATGTCGCCCTTGCCGAATTTGGCATCGGGATCCTTGGCCTCGATGATGCGCTTTTCCTGCGAATAGGCGACGGCCGCGGCCACGCTGGCGCCAGCGCCAGGCAGCACGCCCACGCCGAAGCCGACCAGCGCGCTGCGCACGACGCTCCACCACGTGAATGCCATCTCTTTCAGATTGAACAGCTTGCGCCCGCTGGGCTTGACCTCGACGCTGTGGCCAGCCACTACCTTTTCAAGCATTTCCAGCATCTCGCTGACCGCGAACAGCGCAATCACCACCACGACGAAATCGATGCCGTCGGCCAAGTGGACGGACTCGAAGGTATAGCGATACACGCCCGAGTTCGCGTCCACGCCCACTACCGAAATGGACAGGCCGATCATCGCGGCCAGCACGCCCTTGACCGGTTGCTTGCCAAGCAGGCTGGTCAGGCAGCAGAACGCGAAAATCATCAGCACGAAGTATTCGGCGGGGCCAAACGCGAGCGCCCATTTCGCCAGCATCGGCGCAAGCAGGATGATGCCCACTACCGACACGATCGCCCCAAAGAAAGCCGACCACGCGGAAAGCGTCAACGCCACGTTGGCCAAACCCTGCCGCGCCAGCGGGTAGCCGTCCAGCGTCGTCATGATGGCGCTGGCTTCACCCGGCACGTTCAGCAGGATCGCCGTGATACGGCCGCCATACTCGGCGCCCACATACACCGCGGCAAGCAGGATCAGCGCCGTTTCCGGCGGTAGATTCATGGCGAAGGCGATGGGGATCAACATGGCCACGCCGTTGACGGGCCCGAGCCCTGGCAGCACGCCCACCATGGTTCCGATGAAGGAGCCGATGGCCGCGACCAGCAGGTTCGTCAGGGAGAAGGCGACGCCAAAGCCTATCGACAGATGATCGAGAATGCCGCTCATATCAGGTTCTCCAGCAGTCCGCCGGGCAGGACGACGTCCAGCACCTTGTCGAACAGCACGAAAAAGAAAAGACTCATGACCACACCGCCGATCGCGCACTTGATCCAGCTGCCGCCAAAGAGGCGTCCCACGAAGATCGTCATGAGCGAAGTTGCGATCACGAAGCCCAGCCACTGGAAGAGAAAGGCATAGGCGGTCGCGAACACGACCATCAGCGCGATGCGTCCGTTGGCGCCGGCGGAATTGCGCTCGACCGCATGGCCGCCCTTGTAGACGAGACGCAACCCGCACAGGCCGATGATCAGCGCCACAAGCAGGGGAAAGGCGCGCGGGCCGACGGGTTCGTAGGCGAAGGGCGCCTCGATGCTCCAGCCGGCAGCCGTCATGAAGACGGCCAGCGCCAGGGCGGCAATGCCCAGGATTCGATCATTCATGGTCCAGGTTTCCGTTCAAGTCGGATGGCGCGGCGCAGCGGGCCCGGCCCTGCCGCCGCCCAAGGCGGGCGGCAGGTGTGCCCCTTGCGGGCGCTGTCGGGAATCAGCCTGGCGGCTGGCTTACTTTTTGATCAGGCCAAAGGTGTCGGCGAGCTCGCCGTACTGCTTGACCTGGTTCTTTACGTAGGCGTCCAGTTCGGGGCCGGTCTTGTTGAAGGGGAACAGACCCTGCTGCTGGCGCAGCTTCTCGAACTCGGGCGCGGCCGTGGTCTTGTTGAACGCGTCGACCCAGAACTGGTAGTCGCTGTCGGACACCTTGGGACCGACGTAGAAGCCGCGGATGATGGGCCAGACGATGTCGTAGCCCTGTTCCTTGGCGGTAGGCACCGAACCCAGCTTGCCCGGCAGGCGCTGGTCGTTGAAGACGGCCAGCACGCGGATGGGAGCGCCGCCCTCAAGCATGGTGAAGGCTTCGGCGGCGTCGCCCATGTAGGCCTGGATATGACCGCCGCGCAGCGCCGTCACCGCTTCGCCGCCGCCTTCGAACGCGACAAAGCGCATCTTCTTGAAGTCCACGCCCGCCGCCTTGGCAGTCAGCGCCGCCTTCATCCAGTCCTGGCTGCCCACGGTGCCGCCCGCGCCCAGCACGATCTTGGTCGGATCCTGCTTGAAGGCTTCCATCAGGCCCTTCAGGTCGGTGTACGGCGAGTCGTTGCGGACCACAGCCACGCCGTAGTCGGTGCCGATCGCGGCCAGCCAGCGCACGTCGTTGACGTTGTACTTGCCGAACTTGCCCTGCGCCAGGTTGAGCAGGGAGCCGCCGGAGAACGCGACGATGGTGCCCGGCTCGTTCGGATGCTGGGCGACGATGTTGTTGTACGCCACGGCGCCGATGCCGCCGGGCATGTAGACGATGCGCATCGCGGTCTTGAGCGCCCCGCTCTGCTTCAGGCCTTCGGTGGCCAGGCGGCAGGTCAGGTCGAAGCCGCCGCCGGGCTGTGCCGGGGCGATGCATTCCGGACGGCGGGGCTCGTCGGCGGCATGCGCCGCGCCGAGGGACAAGGTAATGGCGCCAAGCGCCGCCAGGGCTGCGATGCGCAGCTTCAGACTCGTCTGCATTCTTGCGTCTCCAGGATTTATTGGTCTAGGTATCGCTGGCAGCGGCGCGGCGGCGGTTGATCGCGTCCCACGGCTCCAGTGGACGCCACCGTACAAAATCGAACCTTTCCATAACCTTTCAATTCCGGCCGATTTCGTGACGCGGCGCAGCATCCTGGCCCGTTTCCAGGGAAAACACCAACGCCGCGCGCAATCCCGGCTGCCCGTTCCGGTTTTCCAGCACGAGACGCGCCCCCAGGATTTCGGCAATCGTGCCCACGATCGCCAGGCCCAGGCCCGCGCCGGATGTGTTCTTGCCCGCCGCGCCCCGCCGGAACCGCACGCAGGCCCGGGCAATGTCCTCGTCCGACATGCCGGGACCGTCGTCTTCCACGGCAAGGCGGGCCTGGCTGGCGTCCGCGTCGATCCGGACCGTGACCACGCCGCCCGCTGCCGCATACCGGATGGCGTTGTCCACCAGGTTGCTGACCGCCTCGCGCAACAGCCACTCGGCCCCGCTGACCACGACGGGCCTGCGGTCGGCCTCCAGACCGATGTCCAGTTGCCGGGCGCGGGCATCGGGTAATTGGGTGCGGATCACCGCGTCCGCCAGCTCAACCAGGTCCACCTGTTCGGGTGCCGAACCGCCTTCGGCCAGCGAGGCGTCCTTAGCGCGCGCCAGGGCGAGCATCTGGTTGGTGGTGCGTACGGCCCTGTCCAACCCCTCTTGCATCGCCAGAAGGGCTGTACGGACCTCCTGGGGGTCTGTTTCGCGCAGGGCATAGGCCATCTGGGTCCGCAAAACCGACAAAGGCGTGCGCAACTGATGCGATGCGTCGTCCAGGAACTGCGCCTGCACCCTCCCCAAGGCCGCAAAACGGGCCATGTGGAGATTTATGGCCGCCACCAGGGGTAGGACCTCACCTGGCATCTCGGACGCGCTGACGGGGCTTAAATCGTCTGCAGACCGGCCTTTGACTTCCTGACGCAGACGCTCCAGGGGACGCAAGGCCATGAAAACGCCCAAAACGATCACCAGGACGCTGATGAGGATCACGGCAAGGTCCCGCTCCACCGAGCGCACCAAAACCTTGTGGAGGAACGCCTGGCGGCTTTCCAGGCCCTCTGCGACCTGCACGATGACCCGCCCGCCCTGGTTGGCGTACAGCGGCGGATCCATGGGCCGCGCCAGCGCCGCCACCCGGACGGGCTGCCCCTGGTAGGTTGCATAAAAAAACCGCGGCTCGCCCGACACGAGGGGCTGGTCCGGCAGGGGCAGCCCGGGATGGCCGATTTCGGCCAGCCCGTCCTCGGTCGCCACCCGGTAGAACACGCTGCCATTGGCCGTCAGCTCGAAAAATTCAAGCATCAGGTAGGGCTGCTCCATGGCTAATCCACCGCTGGCTGTGGATATGTTGTGGTCGATCGCGCGCAGCGCGCCGGCGAGAGACCGGTCATAGGCAATGTCGACCTGGTTGCGCAACTGGTGGTTGGACAGCCAGAGCGCGCCCATCATCACGAACACCAGGGTCGGAATCAGCCACCAGAGCAGTTGCGTCTTGAGCGTCCGGGCGCGTTTTTTTGCTGAAAAATCAACGCTGTTTTTCGGACTTCTAGTTGTCAACAAGGTTCTCCAGGCAATACCCCATGCCGCGCATGGTCACGATTTGCACACCGGTATCCGCCAATTTTTTGCGCAACCGGTGAACCAGGACCTCGATGGCTTCCAGGTTGACGTCCGCATCGTCGGTGAGGATGCGGTCAAGGATCTGCTGTTTGTTGATGGGTTCACCGCTTTTCTGGATCAACACCCGCAGTACCGCGTGTTCACGTGGGGATAACTGCAAAGGCTGTCCGCTCACGGTGAATTTTTGCGCGGAAGTTTCAAAAACCAGGTCTCCCAGCGTCAGGCGGGGATGTTCGCGGCCGCGACTGCGGCGAATCAAGGCAATCAGGCGCGCCTCCAACTCTTCCACAACAAAGGGTTTCGGCAGGAAATCGTCCGCTCCCTCGTGAAGTGTTCCGATCCGCTCGGCCAAGGAATCGCGCGCGGTCAAGACCAGCACCGGCGTACGGTCGTCCCGCGCGCGAATCTTCGCCAGCAAAGCATGGCCATCCATGCCCGGCAATCCCAGATCGAGGATGACTGCATCGAAATCCTCGATGGCCAGCCTTCTTTCGGCGACCAGTCCGTCATCTGCCCACTCCACGACAAAGCCGGCATGTCTGGCCAGGCTTCTGGACAACCAGCGGGCAAGTTCAGCTTCATCTTCGATTAGCAGGATACGCATGGACGCAGTCCGGGGGGCGGTGGATGGGCGGAATGGGAAAGCATGTTTGGCTTTTCCTTTTTTTTTCTTTATATAAAGACTAATGATTAATAAGGGCTGTGGATAACTACCTTAACCTTGAAAACCTCTTTGCTTTCATTGCCTTGCGTCCGTTTTTGCCTGTGCAAGAACTCTGTGTGGGAAAAAAGCTGAAGTTGGACAAGATTTTGGACCTCGTCCGAAACCCCTGCTTGTTCAACTTGCCTCCACAACATGTGCACAACAGCGCTACTTAGGAGTTATCCACAGGCCTCATCTGGCAACCGAGCCTCGAAAAGGGCTCTTTTACCCCGGAAAACCGCCCTTCGCCTACCCTGATTTTTGCCCTTGCAGCGCCTCAAAACGGGCCGCTAAGCGACGTTCGGAATCGGGGATTCGAGGGGAGACGCGCACGGCCCGCTGACGGTGAACTGAACAAAAAGTGAGCAGAATCCGCCGTAGAATCCGGCCATGGATAGCGACTTGAAACTGCGCCGACCGGCCTGGGCCAGACGGTTGAGACGCGGACTTTTGGTGGAAAACCTGGCCTTGACGTTGTGTGCGGCCGCGGTGGTTGGCGCCCTGGGTGCGCTGTCAACGGTGGTGTTTCGCGAACTGCTGGGCTGGATGCAATTGTTGGTGGGAGGCGGCGAGGTTCCCCACGGCATGGTGTCGCTGGCGCGGGGACTGGATCCCTGGCAGCGATTTCTGATGCCAGCGGCCGGGGGCGCGATCGCCGGCCTGATCCTGCAGGCGGCCACCCGATGGCTGCCCCGGCGCGGGGCCGCCGACTATATGGAAGCCATTTCCATCGGACGTGGCGTCATCGGCTTTCGCCAGACGGTCGCGCGCAGCCTGTCCTCCATTTTTTCGATCGGTTCCGGCGCATCCATTGGCCGCGAGGGGCCGATGGTGCAACTGGCGGCAATGTGCGCCTCGTTGACGGGCCGCTACCTAGTGCTGCCGCCCCGTCATCTCAGGCTGCTGGTGGCCTGCGGCGCCACCGCAGGCATCACCGCGGCGTACAACGCGCCAATCGCGGGCGCGGTGTTCATTTCCGAAATCGTGTACGGCGTGATTTCAACGGCGACGCTGGTGCCGCTGGCCGTCGCTTCTGTTGTCGCCAACATCGTCACGCGGCAGGTGCTGCACTACGACGCGGTCTTTCAGATGCCGCATTTCGAGTTCGTGTCGGGCTGGGAAGTGATCAATTACCTGGGACTTGGCCTGATCGCGGGTCTGGCCGCGCCCCAATTCCTGCGATTCCTGGACTTTTCCCGCGCGGCGTTTCGCCGGTTGCCGTTTCCGATCTGGGCCAGGATGGCGGCAGGCGGGCTGGTCGTGGGGGCGCTGTCCGTGATCGATCCCGCGGTGTGGGGCAACGGCTACAGTGTGGTGAACAGCATGCTGCATACGGATTGGGCGTGGCAGGCGGTAGCCGCCCTGCTCTTGCTCAAGACATTGGCCACGGCGGCCAGCGTCGGGTCCGGCGCCCTGGGCGGCGTCTTCACGCCGACCTTATTTGTGGGGGCGGCGCTGGGCGCGCTGTACGGGACTGCGCTGCAGGGCCTGTTTCCAGCCGGCAGCCTGTCGGCCGTGTCCAGTTATGCGGTCGTGGGAATGGGGGCGCTGTTGGCCGCCACCACGCATGCGCCGCTGATGTCGATCTTGATGATCTTCGAGATGACGCTGAGCTATGAGGTCATGTTGCCGCTGATGCTGGCATGCATGACGGGATACGTGATTGCACAGCGCATCCGGCCGGCGTCCGTCTATGCGAAATCGCTGGCGAACAACCGGATTTCCGCTCACCTGATGGCAAAAAAAGGTAGACCGATAAATTACGAGTAAAAGCTCATATATTCGGTTTGCCCGTTCTTGTGCGGCGGAGAGCGCTGCAAAAACGCCTTATATAAGGGGTTTTTGCATGAAAATGCGGTTCAGCCCGATCTCCGTGGCGCGGTGCGTTTCCGCATAGCCGCGCCGCGTGTAGATGGCGATGTTCTCGGTCATTGCTTCCTGCGTGTAAAGCCGGATCCGTGAAAAGCCGGCGCGGCGCGTGGCGTCTTCGGCCCATTGCAGCAGTGTCCGGCCGTGCCCTTTTCCTTGCGCGGTTGGCGACACGGCGATGTTGTCCAGCAGCATGCAGCCGTCGTCGGGTTCGGGTATCAGCACGATGAGGCCTTCGATGCCAGCGTCCGATTCCAGCACATGAACCAAGCCTTGCGCGACGCGCGCCGGATAGTCGTCCAGCATGGGGCCGGGCGTGGCGCCGTTGCGTGCGATGTAGGGGGAGTAAGCCTCGCGGACGATGTGCTCGATGCGGGCGACATCGGCGGGTGTCGCGGCGCGGATACGAAAGGGGGTGGGATTCGTATTCATGACGACGCGCCTCCGGTTATTTTCCCGATGCAAAAGCGATAGGTGCAATCTGACTGGTCGAATCTAACACGGAGTCCATGTCCGGCGCCGTTCGTGATTCAAGATCCATATCCGCGGGCCACTGTACTCTGGGAGCCAGGCGTAAGGCGATGTTGTAGGGAGCGACGTCGTTGGCGTCACGCTGTTCGGCACGGTCGGGGTCGAGGCCGTTGATGCCGTTCTGCATGTAGGCGCACACATACGCCCAGAAGTTGGAGGTGTTCGCAGCGTCGGTGTTTAAGTGAAAGCGCGTCACGACGTTGTTGGTACCCGGCTCCACCACCGCGATGGAGACGCCTTCTTTGATGATGAGACCTCCGCCTGGCGTCGCGCCGCGGACTTTCCATTTCTCTGCGCGCAGATTGTCCCAGTCATAACTCGCCGTCGTCACATACCCGCGCTCGAACGGATTCCACCAGACTGAATGGAAGCCATAAACGTAGACCTTGCGACGTAGGCGATTGAAGCGGAGCGGGAGATCTCGCGGTGGGCAGACCTCGGCACGATAAAGAACAAATGCCGTCCAGATTCCGATCGCGAGTGTGCCAATGTGTAGTAGGAAGATTCCTGCAAGCTCAAAGGTAACTCCGGCAGCTGCCGTACTTGTCGCATAGATGTCCTGTGCGGCAAACACTACAAGACTGACATCTGTCCATGCGACTAGCAGTAATAGGAAAAATAAAGCACCGCGGATACTTGAGGTATTCCGAGCGAATTCGACATATGTTTCATCCATGTGAGTCGGAGACCGCCAGAGCAACATCGGGGGTTCATTGAGAGCGTCGTTGGGGCCTGGCAGATCGCGTTGCCAGCCGGTGCACGAGGGATTCAGTCGAGGTCTTGCCATTAGAGTTGCTCAGTGATTTCTATGGCTGCGTAGCCGGAGCTATCGCTTTTATCTGGCCAGAACGCCACAACGAAAGTTGCCGATTTGATATTGTTGAGCGAATCTAGCCAGAACCGGCCGCTGAGGATTGGCCGAGAGGACGTCGGTGCAGTCTCACTATCCAACGTGTAATCCGGCCTATTCAAGGTGGAAACAGGCATGGGTGGGGCTGTATCGTTGATTTGCCCGGATGCGATGACGTGGGAAGATAGATGGGGAGTGCGTTTAGCGCCTTGTGCTAAACCAAAGCGCTCGGTGGTAAGCGTAAAGCGGTATCGAGATTTTTGGGCATCAAATCCAGGAAAAGTTGCGCTGTAAACAAGCGCTTTTTCTTTCTTGAATGCGCCCCGGTTCTTGATCATTCCGATGTCTTCGTTGTAGAGCTCATCTGTTGACATCGCTCGGTCTTCCTTAGAGAAGCGGAGGTCCACATCCATGCCGATCACTGCCGCATTAAGTGCAGCAATTGAGACTTCCATGTCTGCCGGATGGCGCCAGCGCTCATCCGCTTGACCGAAATAGCATCGCCGGGCCCACTTTTCCAATGCATCGGATTCGAGGATCTTTGCGAGTTGCGATACTGCGAAGGCGGCGAGTCCGATCGCGATACCCGCTCCCAGCCCCCCGATCAGCGAGAGTAAACCTACAGCTCCAAAAGAGATCATGGCCGCCCCGAAAATCGATAAAGCCCCAGCAAATATGTGGGCCCGACGGGCACCTACGTCACCAGCTTTAGAAACGCGAGCGGCAGCACGAAAACTAGCACCAGCATCCGCAATCCCCGCCAAAGCCGAAATCGCTCCCCCCACCATCACCATCTTTGAACCCAACCCGACGACGCGCGTGAGCACGGGAGTTTTCTCCGCACCCCAGCGCAGCACGAACCCCCGGGCAGCCTCCGCCGGTACCTTGATCGCCAAACCAGCGGCTTCAACACTCGCACCCATGAAGCCCAGCGCCACGCTATAAAACGCCGCCACAGCCTCCGGATGCCGGGCTCCGACTTTCGCATCCAGGTCAGCTAACGTGCTTTTCAAGCTGTCCTGCAGAAAATACAGGCCGATGAAAGACAAGCCACCATCCACGCTACCCACGGCCAGGCTCTTCAAGCTTGCAAAGGTGCTCCCTGCAATACGACGCGCCCCCGCCGCGCCAACTTGCAGGCCCTCGAGCACCGCGGCGGCAGCGGGTTCCAGATTCTTCAGGCCGGCGTTGACCTGGCGTAGCGCAGATTTGGCTTCTCTGTTGATCTCTTGCCCAAGTGCGCCAGCAGCCTGCCTGATGTCTTGCGCGCCCTCCCTGGCTTCGCGGCTGAAATCCAGGATGCGCTTCTTGACCTCTTCTGCAGTTCCATGCGCCCATAGCGTGACGTCGATGAGCACATTGCGGACATTGGCATTGGGGATGGTGATCAGACTGCCCAGCAACATCGCACGTGCGCGCTTGCCGGCGGCCTTTTGGGCGGCGTTGGCGTGCTCGCGAATCTCGCTCGACAGCAGCTCGAAGCACTCCCCCACCGTGAGCTGGATGGTGACCTGGGTGAATTTGGCCTTACCGTACAGCCAGGCGGCGCCGGACTGGAGGTTGTCCAAGGCCGCCTTGGTGCCGATGCTCAGGGTGTTTTCGAGGCGATTACTCGCATCGTGAATGGCCGCCAACAACTGATCGGCAGATTCAACAACGAGCGTCCGGCGCCAATCGCTTCCCTCCTTGCTCGTGGCGACCATTTTTATCGCGTCATAGTATTTCTTGCCTGCTTCTGAGGGCATCGCGTTCGAGAACAAGGGTTCGAACGCCTGCTGCAAGTCGGTGTATTGCCCATTGAGCGCGATGTAGGCCGGACTACCTGCGTCGGACAGCAGGTCTTTCCATGCCCTGCTGCTAGGACCCAACGCTTGCGGCGTGGGCTTTTCGCCGGGTTGGCTCTCGTCCGCCGGCGTTGTCTGCTGTGGCGGGGCATCCGTGATGCCGCCCGCGAGACAAGCCGCGGTGGTGCTCAGGCGGCATTGCTGCGAACGCGCATCGGCGTCCGCATAGTCCAATGCGATGATCCGGCGCCAACTGGCGCCAGCCACCAGGTCGGCCCAGTCGGTTGCATAAGCGTCGATCTGCTTTTGAAAGCTGTCGTCTTCCTTGTCATACGCATCCTGAAAAGTCTTTCGCCCCGCAGGGCCAGTTTCCCAGTAACGATCTTCCAGCCGGGCCATGCGACGCCCGGTCTCGCGATTGATCACGCCAGCACGTTGTTGTGCTGGGTCGTGGAATACGGGCGGGACGCCGGATTCGCTGGACGTCCAATAGTCGCTGGGTGGCGGCGGTGGCGGGTGTGCAGCCTCTACTTGCTGGGCGATGTAACTTTTGATTCCGAGCAGGCACTGCGAGGTGAGGTAGGCATACCGCCGTGTTGGCTCTTCACGCCACCGCTGGCGCATCGTGTTGACAGAAAGACGCAGACTGTTGAGCTCTGCGGCCATGCCCACCGGATCGGGCAGAATGAGTCCTGCAACCCCCTTCGCAAGCCCATGCTGCTTTTCGAGCATGCGCAATTGCGCCTGCATGGCTTCAAGGCGGGCATGACGGGGATGCCAGTCATGAACGCTACCGAAGTCGCGCGTGCCGATGGCGTACTCGGCGACATGCTGGGCAAGATCATCACCGTGCTCAAGGGCAAGCGCCTGGTTGCCACCTGTCGGATCCTGCTTGAGCGTGATCAGATTGACCACCCTGAACCGCTCCCGATAATCAGCGGGCAATGCCTTTCCATCAGCGTGCTTGCCGGTGCGATAGGCATCGAGTGTTGCCTTAGGCCAAGGGTCCTGTGAAAACGCGATCCAGGCCTGCTTGTGCGTTGCGGTGTCGATGTTGATGAACGCCGAGCGCAGATCGTGTCCGGCGTCCAGGCAAGCTTTGGCTAGGGGCTCGGGTTCCGCCCGTGGCATGGAGAATGGATTGAACTGGCGCAGATAGCCTTCCGGGGTGACCTGATAGGCATGCCAGATTTCTTTGTCCAGCAGCACATAGACATACCCCTGCCGCAATACACGCAATGCGGTCTGAATAGATTCGTGACTGAGTGCGCCATGCTGCTTGAGTCCGCCTGTGACCGGCATGATGGCAAGCCGTAGCGGCAGGATCGGTAAGCCGGTACGTTCACACGCGCTGCACGTGCCGGTGGGATTGGGCGCCGCCTGGCGCCGGGCCTGGGTCAGGGTCTTGCTGATGCTCATGTGTAGTTCGCGGCGGGAGGTAATGACGCAACGATGCGCTGCCACGCAAAGTCGTCGTATTTTTCAAAGCGGGCTTGCAATGTGGACTGCCCTGCGACGGCGGCTTGGATGTCGTCCTGTATTTCTGGATGCCTTGGCAGATGGGGATGAATGAAGACGCGATGCATGCACAGGTCGATGATGTCGGCGCTCAGGCGCAAGCGTGAGTTCTGTGCGTCACGGATCATCCGGAAAGCGTGCACGGCGGCCTGGGGCGGAAGAATCGTGGGACCACGCCAGCGCATTGGGGCATACGTCACGGGGAATCGGAGCGCGGCGCGCCAGACATCCAGGAAATCGCTGACGAGCGGTGCAAGTTGCAGTGCCTGTCGAACGAGTGCAGGGGCATCCGAGCCGGCTTCGGTGGGGGAGCCGCGAAGTAAGGTGAAGGCGCCCCAGCTGGTCGGGCAAAGCCAACGTTTGACGGGCCATAGCAGAGCAGGAAAGGCGTGTTCCATTGATGCCGCGAGCAGTTCGAGCCGCAACGGCTCGAACCACGGCGTCATGCGTTTTCCAGCTATAGGCACGATGACATCCAGGCAGCGCGCTGCCAAGTGATCGGCGAGCGCAGCGAGGGATTGATCACTGGTCAGCCATCCGCACACATAGCGCTTTTTATAGTTGGCATCATCACGCGCGGAACGTTCGGCGGCTGCGAGCAGAGAAATGTCCGCGGCACCTTCTGGCGCGGCCAGCTGTATAAGCGCCGGGCACGCGTCGGGCGTATGGGCAAGGTCTGGCCGGATGACGCGTGCGATCGCCTGTTCGCCCAACGCGTGGGTTAGCGACTGAATGCTAAGGGGATCTTGTGGCTCGCACGGCGCGAGCGGGTCCAGCAAGAGGTAAAGATAGTCGCTGGGGGCGCGTTCGAGACGGGCAAACGCTTGTACGGCGCTCTGCATCATCTGGCACGCTCCAGACAATCAGAATGTGCGCTTTCCAGAACCTCGCAGCCCAGAACCAGTTCATTTCCGCCGCCGCCCCCCTGCATCTTGAGCGGACCTTTAATCTGGATGGAGATAGCGTCAAGGGTTATGCCGGTGCTATCTATTCGAATGGTTCCACCCGGCCCTTTAATGATGAGCTCTTCTCCAGCATGCAGGGAGTAGTCCCTTGTCCGACGTCGGATGGCCTGGCCCGCCTGCAGTTCCGCTCGCCCCGCCACGGTCTGCTCCTGGTGCCCGCCAATACTCACCCAATGATTCGCCACAGTCTTGTCTCGGCGGTTGTTGCCAACTTCCTCGGTGCGGTCCTTGCCGGTGTAGATCGTGTGATTACGTCCCACCGTCAGAAAGTCATCTCGCCCGATGTCATGCCGCCGATCCTGGCCGATGTTCACCTGCTCGTCATTGCCCACCGTCTCCCTGCGGTCGTGGCCGATGGTGATGGTTTCGTCGTTTTCGACCTGCTCGCTGCGGTCGTGACCCACGAACGTCGACTCATCGTGGTTGACGTGGATGTTCTGGTCCTTCTGCGCGTGGACGTAGATTTCTTCCTGATCCTTCTCGTCCTCAAAGCGCAGTTCGTTGTACCCCTCGCCCTTGTGGGTCTTCGTCTTGATGGTCATCCGCGTCTTGTGGCGGGGCAGTTCGTAGGGCGGCAATTGCAGACGGTTGTATACCCGGCCAGTGATCACAGGCTGGTCGGGATCGCCGTCGAAGTACGAGACGATGACCTCTTGTCCGATGCGGGGAATGGCCATGTGGCCCCACGTGGCGCCAGCGATGTTCTGGGATACGCGTATCCAGCAGGAGCTGTGTTCGTCTTCCTTGCCAAGCCGGTCCCAGGCGAACTGGACCTTCACGCGGCCGTATTCGTCGGTGTAGATCTCTTCATTGGGTGGGCCGACCACCACGGCGTTCTGCGGTCCGTCGATGCGGGGCCGGGGCAATGGCTCTGCGCGCCATTCGGCGTCGTCCGGTACCAATTCAGCCTCGTAGTGGTACCGAGTCCCTGACGCGGCATCGGCGCTTTCTTCGGCCTGGCTCGTGTATTGGATGCCGCGGTGGACGATGCGGACCGGGCGCCATCCGCGATTCATGTCCTCGCGTGGGTGCCCGGCCAGCGTGAAGGAGATGCCAGGCTGCAAGCGCGGGTCATCGCCTTCGACCAAGGCGATGCGCGCGTCGCGCCGATGCCCGCGCAGGCGATTCTCGGCGAAGGGCTTGCCGGCCTCGTCGAACTTGGCGCGGGCGGGGTAGTCGTAGCGCTCGTAGCGGCGGCCTTGATGGTCCAAGTCGCGCCCATCGCGGCTGTGCTGGTGGGTATAGCGGGGATGGTGAAAGGTGTAGTCGCGCTGCGTCTGGCGCGCGGTGCGAACGTTCTCGGTATAGGTGAAGCGACGCAGCGCAGGCTGCGGCTGATCGCCGCCGGGCATGGGGTTGTACTGCACCGGCGCGTCGCCGACGCGGCCGTGAATAAAGAGGCGATCGCTGTGGACAAGTTGATGTCCTTCGGCGCCATGACGGAAGGAATAGAAGAAACCTTCCTCGCGCATGATGCGTTCGACAAAGTGATAGTCCGTGTCGCCGGCCTGCACGCAGTACTCGCGGGACTGGTGCTCGGTGGTGCTGCGCTGCTCGTAGTCCTGGTTGAGGCCATGCTCCTTGAGCACGGCCTCGGCAATCTGTGGAACGGTCAGCGCCTGGAATATCCGCCAGTCAGAACTGAGCGCGAGGCGTGCCAGACGCGGTTCGACGACAGCCGAATAGCGCGTGCGCCGAAAGCCGGTTTCGCCCTGGACGAATGAGGACACCGCGCCGTGCACGTACCGGACAGGCGTGTCGCCGTGCCAGATGGTAAGCAGCGCAGCGCGGTCCACCACCGCGCCGAAATCGATGGCGGGATTGGCGCTGGCCAGTTCCGCTTGCAACGTGAAAGGCTCGGACAAGCCTTCCTGGAGCGAGAACTCGACGACCTCGAAGGGCTCTTCGCCAATGGCGAACGTGAAGCGCAGATCGGATTGGGTAGGCATGGCGAGCTTCCGGTTGGGACAGACCGCTCGGGTCGTCCTTGGTGCCAAAGGGCACCACCGGTTGTAAAAGCCGCCGATATTTCGTGTAAATCAGAAGAGTCTTATTAGTTAAGAAAACGGATGTGCGCAAGCATGTTGCAGGGTAAAGACCCTGACTACTTCCCGATGCAAAAACTGGAAAAAATCTCCCCCAGCAAATCATCGCTGGTGAATTTGCCGGTAATGCTGGACAAACTATCGTGCGCCAGCCGTAGTTCCTCGGCAAACAGGTCCAGCACCCGGTCATCCTGGCTGGCATGCGCGGCGGCCAGTTCCAGATGTTCGGCCGCTTCCTGCAGTGCGTGCAGATGCCGTTCGCGCGCGAGCCACGGCGACTCGGCGCCGGGGTTCCAGCCTGCGATCTGCAGCAGTTCGGCGCGAAGCGCGTCCAGCCCCGCGCCGCGTTTGGCCGAGATGCCCAGTTCGCCGGGACCGGGGACGAACGGCTCGGGCAGCAGGTCGACCTTATTGAATACCTTCAGTACCGGCGTGCGGGCGGGCAGGCGCGCGGTGATCTGCGCGTCGAGTTCGTCGCCCGGCTGGGTGGCATCCTGCAAATGGAGGATGACGTCGGCGCGTTCGATTTCCTGCCAGGTGCGCGCGATGCCGATGCTTTCGACAGTGTCTTCGGTTTCGCGCAGGCCGGCCGTGTCGACAATATGCAGCGGCACGCCATCAATATGGATTTCCTGCACCACTTTGTCGCGCGTGGTGCCGGCAATTGGGGTGACGATGGCGATGTCGTCGCCCGCCAGCGCATTGAGCAGACTGGACTTGCCCACGTTGGGCTGGCCGGCCAACACCACATGCAGGCCTTCTCGCAGGATGACGCCCTGGCGCGCCTGCGCGATCAGCGCGGACAGGTCGCCGGCCAACGCGTCCAGGGTGGGACGCGCCTGATACTTTTCCAGGAAGTCGATCTCTTCTTCGGGAAAATCCAGCGTCGCTTCGACCAGCATGCGCAGGTGAATGATGCGGTCGGACAGGTCGTTGACGCGTGCCGAGAATTCGCCCGATAGCGACGCCATGGCGCCGCGCGCGGCCGCGACCGACGAGGCTTCGATCAGGTCGGCCACCGCTTCGGCCTGCGCCAGATCCATGCGGTCGTTCAGGAAGGCGCGGCGCGTGAATTCGCCAGGTTCGGCCAGTCGCACGCCCAGGTCGCGGCCGGCGGCAAGGCAACTGTCCAGCACGCGGCGCAGCACGGCCGGACCGCCGTGGCCCTGCAGTTCCAGCACGTCTTCGCCGGTGTAGGAATGCGGCGCGCGAAAGTAGATGGCGATGCCTTCGTCCAGCAGTTCGCCTTCGACGGTCTTGAAGGGAAGATAGTGCGCATGGCGGGGCGTGAGATCGCGCTGAAACAGGCGCCGCACCAATTCGGACAGGTCCGCACCAGAAATGCGCACGACGCCGATGCCGCCTCTTCCGGGAGCGGTGGCAATGGCGGCAATGGGGGCGTAAGCGGACATATCGACGTAGATGACAAGGCGAAACAATAGGGGAATATAACTGTTGCGCGGCGCGTTGTTTGCTGGTTACTGTGGCCCCGAGGTTCAAAACCCGAAACAACTCTGGGAGATCACGATGGCATCTCGGTTTTCGCGTGTCTTGGCCTGCGGCGCTGCCGCGGTGGTGATGGCCTGTGGCACATTCAGTGCGGCCATGGCCCGCGACCTGGTGATTGGACTGAAGACCGAGCCGTCTTCGATGGATCCGCAATACCACGCGTTGACGCCGAACACGCAGATCTCCCAAACCATTTTCGATACGCTTGTCGCCACCGACGCGCAGCTCAAGCCCCAGCCGTCGCTGGCGGAATCCTGGACGGTCGATGGCAAGGTCTGGACCTTCAAGTTGCGCCCGAACGTCAAGTTCTCCGATGGCACGCCGTTTACCGCCGAGGACGTCGTGTTCACATACGACCGCGTGCCGAAGGTGCCCAACAGCCCCTCGCCGTTCACGCTGTATCTGGGATCTGTCGCCAAGACCGAAGCGGTCGATCCGATGACGATCCGAATCACCACCAAGGACGTCGCGCCCAATCTGCTGGTGAACCTGGCGCAGCTGCCCATCATGTCGAAGAAGGCCGCGTCTGGCCCCGCCGCGGAAGGCAAGACGACGACTGAATTGAACAGCGGCGACGGCCTCATCGGGACGGGGCCCTACAAGTTCGTGTCCTGGAAGCGCGGCGCGGAGTTCGTGCTGGCCCGCAACGATAACTATTGGGGCAAGAAACCCGAATGGGATCGCGTGGTCTATCGTCCGATCAGTAACGCCGCCGCGCGCGTGGCTGCGCTGCTGGCGGGCGACGTGGACATGATCGAAGATCCTCCCACCGACGACCTGCCCAAGCTCAAGTCGGACAAGAAGCTCTTTGTCGAGGAAACGCCGTCGGTGCGTGTGGTGTACGTGGCGCTGGACCAGTACGCGGAGCCCTCGCCCGGCGTGCAGGGCACTGACAAGAATCCGATGAAGGACAAGCGCGTGCGCGAGGCCTTGTCGCTGGCGATCAATCGCGATGCGCTGGTCGAACGCGTGATGGGCGGCGTCGCCCTGCCGGCGGGCAACCTGCTGCCGTATCCGATGTTCGGCGCCAGCAAGGAACATTCGAAGGCGCCCAAGGCCGATGTGGAAAAGGCCAAGGCGCTGCTCAAGGAAGCGGGCTACCCCAACGGGTTTTCGATCACGTTGGGCTCGCCGTCCGGCCGGTACGTCAACGATTCGAAGGTGGCGCAGGCCATTGCATCGATGTGGACGCGCATCGGCGTGAAGACCAGCGTGGATGCGATGGCGCCCCCGGTGTTCTTCAAGAACCGCGACAGCTATTCGTTCTCGGCTTATCTGGCGGGCTGGTCGGTGACCAGCGGTGAAATGTCGAACGCGCTGACGTCGCTGCTGATGACGCGCAACCCGGAAGCGGGCCAGGGCACGACGAACCGCAGCCGCTACTCCAACCCCAAGATGGACGAACTGGTGAAGCAGGCTTCGTCCACGATGGATGACGCCAAGCGCGCGGAGCTGCTGTCCACGGCAAGCAACATCGCCATGGATGATTTCGCCATGCTGCCTGTGCATTTCGAGCTGTCGGTCTGGGCGATGAAGAACGACATCCGCTATCAAGGCCGTCCGGATCAGGTCACCTTGGCGCAGAACGCTACGCTGAAGAAGTAAGCGCGCCGGGCGATATCTCGTGCTTGCAACCATTGTCAGACGGCTGCTGCAGACCATCGTCGTCATGCTTGTCATGTCGGCGTTGGTCTTTGCCGGCATTTACATGGTCGGCGATCCGGTCTCGATGCTGGCCAGTCCGGAAGCGACCGAGGCGCAGCGCGCCGCGATCAGTGCATCGCTGGGGCTGGACCAGCCCTTGTGGCGGCAGTACCTGATCTTCATGAGCCAGGCCGTGCGCGGCGATTTCGGGAATAGTTTCCTGACCGGCGAGCCGGCCATGCACCTGATCCTGGAGCGCATGCCGGCGACGGTCGAGCTGGCCTGTGTGGCCATGCTGCTGTCGGTGCTGATCGGCGTTCCGCTCGGCATCCTGGCGGGTTTGAAGCCAGCAGCGGTGGGCTCGCGCGCGATCATGACGGGCTCTGTGCTGGGGTTTTCGCTTCCCAATTTCTGGGTGGGGCTGATGCTCATCATGGTGTTTGCGGTGATGCTGGGCTGGGTGCCGGCCGGCGGCCGTGGCGACACGGTCAGCATCGGCTCGCTGCAACTGAGCGTGCTGACGCTGGACGGCTGGCTGAGCCTGGCCCTGCCTGCCGCGACCATCGCGTTTGCCAAGTGCGCGATGATCATCCGCGTGACGCGGGCCGCCACGCGCGAAGCGCTGCCCATGGACTACATCAAGTTCGCGCGCGCCAAGGGCCTGTCTGAAAAGCGCGTCCTGGGCGTGCATCTGCTCAAGAACATCCTGATTCCCGTGGTGACGGTGGCCGGCCTGGAGTTCGGTCAGGTGATGGCATTTGCCGTCGTGACGGAGACCGTGTTTTCGTGGCCGGGCATGGGCAAGCTGCTGATCGATTCCATCATCAACCTGGATCGGCCGGTGGTGGTGGCGTATCTGCTGCTGATCGTTTTCTTCCTGGTCATGTTGAATCTGGTGGTGGACATCATCTACACGGTGCTGGACCCCCGCGTACGCATGGATAGCCGCCGATGATGAATACGCCCGCCACCGCTGCCTCGCCCCCGGCGCCGACGAAAGAGCAGTCGCCCTGGCGCCGTTTCGTGTCGGACTTCTTTGCCAGCAAGCTGGCCACGCTGGGTCTGGTGATGCTGGTCGTGATCGTGGGGGCGGCGCTGCTGGCGCCGTGGATCGCGCCGCAGAATCCCTATGATCTGGCCAGCCTGGACATCATGGATTCGAAGCTCAAGCCGGGCAGCGAAAGCGGGGACGGTTCGATGCGGCATTGGCTGGGCACCGACGGCCAGGCGCGCGACCTTTTTTCCGCCATTCTTTACGGCATGCGCACGAGCCTGATGGTGGCCACGGTGTCGGTGCTGGCCGCCTTTGGCATCGGCGCCACCGTGGGGCTGATTGCCGCGTACTTTGGCGGACGCATCGACGCCCTGCTGATGCGGGTTGTGGATATCCAGTTGTCGTTCCCGGCGATCCTGGTGGCGCTGATGCTGCTGGCCATTTTGGGCAAGGGTGTGGATAAGGTGATCATCGCGCTCATCGTCGTGCAATGGGCGTATTTTGCGCGGGCCGCGCGTGGCGCGGCGCTGGTCGAGCGCGGCAAGGAATACGTGGAGGCGGCGCGGTGCATGTCGCTGTCGTGGTCGCGCGTGTTGTTCCGGCACGTGCTGCCGAACTGCATGCCGCCGCTCATCGTGATCGCTACGATCGACCTGGCGCATGCGATTGCGCTGGAGGCAACGCTGTCGTTCCTGGGCGTGGGCGTGCCGGTCACCGAGCCGTCGCTGGGCATGCTGATCTACAACGGCTTCGAGTATCTGCTTTCCGGCCAGTATTGGATTTCGTTCTTTCCCGGCATTGCGCTGGCGCTGGCCATCATCGCCATCAACCTGGTGGGCGACCACCTGCGCGATGTGCTCAACCCGCGGCACGCAAATTGAGGACGGGGGCGATGCAGACGAACGCGGCGCAGCGATCCCTGCCAGGTCCGGCCCCAGTGCTCGAGGTGCATGGCCTGAAGACGCATTTCTTCACGCGCAATGGCGCGGTCAAGGCTGTGGATGGCGTGGACCTGACGCTGGCCGAAGGAGAGATCCTGGGACTGGTGGGCGAGTCCGGATCGGGCAAGAGCATCACGGGTTTTTCGTTGATGGGCCTGCTGGATGAGCCCGGCCGCATCGTCGACGGTGTTCTCAGGCTCAACGGTGAGGACTTGCGCGCGGCCACGCCTGCACGATGGCGTCAGTTGCGGGGACAGGAGATCGCGATGATCTTCCAGGATCCGATGATGACGCTCAATCCGGTACTGCGGGTGGACACGCAGATGATCGAGGCGGTGCAGGCGCACGCCAAGGTCTCGCGCGAAGCGGCGCGAAAGCGCGCGCTGCAGACACTGGCGATGGTGGGCATTCCTTCTCCGGAAGAGCGCCTGCGGACGTATCCGCATCAGCTGTCCGGCGGCATGCGCCAGCGGGTGGCGATCGCCATTGCGCTTCTGAATTCGCCGCGCCTCATCATTGCGGACGAGCCCACGACCGCGCTGGACGTCACGATACAAGGGCAGATTCTGTTCGAAGTGCAGAAGCTCTGCCGCGAAACGGGCACGGGCCTCATCTGGATCACGCATGACCTGGCCGTGGTGGCGGGCCTGGCCGACCGTGTGTCGGTGATGTATGCGGGCCGTGTCGTGGAAACGGGCAGCACCGAGGCGGTCATCAGCCATCCGATGCATCCGTACACGCATGGGTTGATCGCGTCGATTCCGACGCCTGCGTCGCGAGGCAAGCCGCTGGTGCCGATTCCCGGCATGACGCCGTCGCTCTTGAACCTGCCGCAGGGCTGTGCATTCCGGGGGCGCTGTCCACGCGCGACGGACGCGTGTCTGGCCGAACCGCCGCCTGTCGAAGTCCGCCCGGCGCAATGGGTGCGCTGCTGGCATGCCGGAGCGCCGGACACGTTATGACCGAAGCTGCAATCAGTCCCACGCCGATCCTCGCGCTGAACGAAGTCGAACTACGCTTCGTGCAACCGGTGGATTTGGCCGGCCGTATCGCCAACCTGCTGGGTGCGGGCTTGAAGACGCAGGTGGTGCACGCCGTGGCGGGCGTCGACCTGGCGGTCACGCCCGGCGAAGTGATCGGCATCGTTGGCGAATCGGGCTGTGGAAAATCCACATTGGGCCGCATCGTGTCGGGCATTCTGCCGCCCACCGCAGGACAGGTGCACTATCAGGGCAGGCCCGTGCATGCCATGAAGGGCGCCGAGCGGCGCGCGTACGAGCTGGGCGTGCAGATGATCTTTCAGGATCCGTACGCGTCCCTGAATCCGCGCATGCGGGTGCGCGACATCATCGGCGAAGCGCCTGCGGCGCATGGCCTGATTGCCTCGCGCGACAAGTTGGAGTACGTGGCCGGGCTGATGCGTCAGGTGGGCCTGGATCCGAGCTTTGCACAGCGTTATCCCCATCAGTTCTCGGGCGGCCAGCGCCAGCGCATCGGCATTGCGCGGGCGCTGGCGCTCAAGCCTTCAGTGATCGTCTGCGACGAGGCAGTGGCTGCGCTGGATGTGTCGATCCAGGCGCAGGTGCTGAACCTGTTCGAACAACTGCGCGCGGACCTGGACCTGACGTATCTGTTCATCAGCCACAATCTCAGCGTCGTGAGCCACATTTCGGATCGCGTGGCGATCATGTATCTGGGACGCATCGTCGAACTGGCCGATACCGATACGGTCTTCGCGCGCGCCAACCATCCTTACACGCAGGCGCTGCTCAAGGAGCTGCCCACCCTGACGCCCGGGCGACGGGCGTATCAACCCATTCGCGGCGAGCTGCCCTCGCCGCTGGATCCGCCCTCCGGTTGCGCGTTTCACCCCAGATGTCCCCATGCGATGCCGCGCTGCAAGGCGGAGCGCCCGCTCCTGCGGGAAGTGGCGCCCGGGCAGTTCAGCGCCTGCCATTTGAACGATGGCGCCTGACCTGCGCCGAAAAAGGGCTGGACGCGGGGCGCGGGGCGGCGCGAGAATTCCCGCACAGGCAAGCCTTTTGCGCATGCGCCATCCATCCACCCAGACAGCTTATCCACAGCCATGAAAACCATTGCCGAAATCGAACGCGTACACGGGGACCTGACTGCGCTGCGGCGCGATATCCATGCCCATCCCGAACTGGCGTTTCAAGAAACGCGCACGTCCAACCTGGTGGCCGAGCGCCTGCGCGGCTGGGGGCTGGAAGTCCACACGGGGCTGGGGAAAACCGGTGTAGTGGGCATTCTGCGCGCCGGCAGCGGCGGCAAGACCATCGGCCTGCGCGCCGACATGGATGCGCTGCCGATGCCTGAGCACAACCGGTTTGCCCACAAGTCCACGATCAGCGGGCGCATGCATGGCTGCGGCCACGATGGCCACACGACGATGCTGCTGGGCGCCGCGCAGTATCTGTCGACGCATCGCAATTTTGATGGCACGGTGGTTTTCATCTTCCAGCCGGCCGAGGAAGGCGGCAACGCCGGCGCGCGCGCCATGATGCAGGACGGGCTGTTCGACAAGTTTCCCTGCGATGCGGTCTTCGGCATCCACAACATGCCCGGCATGCCGGTGAATCAATTCGGGTTCCGGTCCGGCCCCACGATGGCCTCCAGCAATCGCTGGGACATCGTCATCAAGGGTGTCGGCGGCCACGCCGCGCAGCCGCATTCGTCGGTCGACCCCATCATCGTCGCCGCCGACATGGTGCATGCGCTGCAGACGGTCATTTCGCGCAGCAAGAATCCGCTGGAGCAGGCGGTGCTGTCGATCACGCAGATCCACGCAGGCGATGCCTACAACGTGATTCCCGGCGAAGCCGTGCTGCGCGGCACGGTGCGCACGTATTCGGTGGAAACGCTGGACAAGATCGAAGCCGACATGCGGCGCATCGCGACCACCTTGCCGCAGGTGTATGGCGGCACGGGCGAGCTGGATTTCGTGCGTGCGTATCCGCCTCTCGTGAACTGGGAAAAGGAAACTGCCTTTGCGGCGAAGGTCGCCGAAGACGCCTTTGGCGCGGAGAACGTGCTGCGCGACATGCCGCCGTTCATGGGGGCGGAGGACTTTTCGTTCTTCCTGGAATCCGTGCCGGGCTCGTATTTGTTCCTGGGCAATGGCGACGGCGACCACCGCATGGAAACCTATCACGGCATGGGTCCGTGCCAGCTGCACAATCCCAACTACGACTTCAACGACGCGTTGCTGCCGGTGGGCGCGACGTACTGGGTGAAGCTGGTCGAAGCGTTCTTGCCGGCCCGGTAACGACCGATCCGCTATTTGTTTATATGCGGTTGGCCATGAAGCCGCGGGGCGCCCCCGCGGCTTTTTGCTATATGACGTAAAGCTTTGATCAAACGCCGATAACTTCGTTTGAGATGGATGGCGGCGTTTTCATAATCGGTCGTTCCTGCCATGCCGATAAGGCGAACCGGAGCGACCGATGTCCCAGAGCAATGCCTTGCGGCGCGAAGCGCACGCCGCCTCCCAACCTGACACGCAAACGTTTGACGTGCGCCCCCTGCCCGGTCCGCTTGGCGCGGAGGTCATCGGCCTGGATCTGTCGCGTGAACTGGCGCCTGCCGATTTTGCCCGCGTGCACAAGGCGCACCTGGACCATCACCTGCTGGTGTTTCGCAACCAGCGCATCACGCCGCAGCAGCACATCGATTTCAGCCGCCGCTTCGGCCGCCTGATGATCCACGTGTTGCACCAATTCCATCTGCCCGGCCATCCCGAGATCCTGACGGTCTCGAACATCGTGGAAGACGGCAAGCCGATCGGTCTGGGCGACGCGGGCAAATACTGGCATTCGGATATCTCGTACAAGGAACTGCCCAGCCTGGGTTCGCTGCTGCACGCGCAGGAACTGCCTGCCGAAGGCGGAGACACCTTGTTCGCGAACATGCACCTGGCCTACGACACGCTCCCGCAGGCGCTCAAGAACGCTATCGACGGCAAGCGCGGCGTGCATTCCTATCTGGCGCAATATGGCCAACTGCAGAAGGAAGGCAACTGGCGCCCGAATCTGAGCGCAGCGCAGATTGCGCAGGTGCAGGAGGTGGTGCATCCGGTGGTGCGCACGCACCCCGAGAACGGCCGGCGCGCGCTGTTTGTGAGCGAAGGATTCACCACCCGGATCGAGGGCCTGCCGGATGACGAAAGCCGGGCGTTGCTGAACGAGTTGTTTATCCACAGCGTGCGGCCAGAACATATCTACCGCCACCAGTGGCAGCCGCATGACCTGGTGTTCTGGGACAACCGGTCGCTGATCCACCTGGCCGGCGGCACGCCCGATCACCTGCGCCGCAAGCTCTACCGCACGACGATCGAAGGCGATGCGCCCTTCTGACACCGCGCTCATGACCTCACACCACTTATCCACAAGGAACGCCATGCGTTTGACCTCCACGCTACGGGATCGACTGGTCCAGACCGCCACGGGCGCCGGCCTGGCGCTGATGCTCGCCGTGCTGGCGCTGGCTTCGCCCACGCCCGCCCAGGCCGAAGGACGCATCCGGATTGCCGAGCAATACGGCATCGTCTATCTGCTGCTGAACGTCGCACGGGACCAGCAGCTGATCGAAAAGCATGGCAAAGCCGAAGGTGTGGATATCTCGGTCGAATGGGCCAAGCTGTCCGGCGGCTCGGCCGTGAACGATGCGCTGCTGTCCGGGGCTGTGGATATCGCGGGGGCGGGCGTGGGACCGCTGTTGACGATCTGGGATCGCACGCACGGCAAGCAGAACGTGAAGGGCGTGGCGTCGCTGGGCAACTTCCCGTACTACCTGGTGACCAACAATCCGAACGTGAAGACGATTGCCGACTTCACGGACAAGGATCGCATCGCCGTGCCGGCGGTGGGGGTGTCGGTGCAATCGCGTGTGCTGCAACTGGCATCGGCCAAGCTGTGGGGCGATGCGCAGTACAACAAGCTGGACAAGATCTCGGTGGCGCTGCCGCACCCTGACGCGGCGGCGGCCATCATCGCCGGCGGCACGGAAATCACGGGCCATTTCGGCAATCCGCCCTTCCAGGAGCAGGAACTGGCCGAAAACCCGAAGGCGCGCATCGTGCTCAATTCGTACGACGTGCTGGGCGGGCCCAGTTCGTCCACCGTGCTCTTTGCCACCGAGAAATTCCGCCGCGAGAATCCCAAGACCTACAAGGCCTTCCAGGAAGCGTTGAAGGAGGCGGCCAGTTTTGCGGCGGCCAATCCGGAACAGGCGGCGGACATCTATCTGCGGGTCACGGGCGCCAAGCAGGACCGCGACTTCCTCATCAAGGTCATCAAGAATCCCGACGTGCAGTTCAAGCTGGCGCCTCAGAACACGTACGCGCTGGCGCAGTTCATGCACAAGGTCGGCGCGATCAAGAATGCGCCGGCAAGCTGGCGCGACTACTTCTTCGACGATCCTGTCACGGCACAGGGAAGCTGACATGCCCGTGAGCCGCGCCACCCCTGTGGATAACGTTGATCGGCCCACGCCTTTGCTGGCTGTGGATAAGGTGTCGATCGAATATAAGACGCGTGAACGGCGGGTGCGGGCGACCCATCAGGTCAGCTTCGACGTGCATGGCGCCGAGCGATTCATCCTTTTGGGGCCGTCCGGCTGCGGGAAATCGACCCTGCTCAAGGCGATCGCCGGATTCATCGAACCGACCGAGGGACGGATCGCGATCGACGGCAAGACCGTGCAAGGTCCGGGCCCGGACCGCATCGTGGTATTCCAGGAGTTCGACCAGCTGCCGCCGTGGAAGACGCTGCGCCAGAACGTGGCGTTTCCGCTGGTGGCGTCGCGCAAGCTCAATCGGCGCGAGGCCGACGAACGGGCGATGCACTACCTGGACAAGGTCGGACTGGCGGCGTTTGCCGATGCGTATCCCCACACGCTTTCCGGCGGCATGAAGCAGCGCGTGGCCATTGCGCGGGCGCTGGCCATGCAGCCGCGCGTGCTGCTGATGGATGAGCCGTTTGCGGCGCTGGATGCGCTGACGCGGCGGCGCATGCAGGAAGAACTGATGGCGCTGTGGGACGACGTGCGGTTCACGCTGCTGTTTGTCACGCATTCGATCGAAGAAGCGCTGGTGCTGGGCAGCCGCATTCTGTTGCTGTCCCCGCATCCGGGCCGTGTGCGCGCCGAACTGAATGCGCATGCCTTTGACCTGCACAGCCAGGGATCGGCCGCCTTCCAGGCGGCGTCGCGCCGCATTCACGACCTGTTGTTCGATACCCCGCCGCTGGCTCAGGCCGAGCGTGCGGCGGCATGAAAGGAGCGCGCATGAGCATCGGCCATGCCGGATCGGCGTTCATCCGCCCCGAGGTGGAATACGACCTGCCGCCCCTGCCCCCGCAAGCCGCCGAGACGCCGCTGCCTTGGCACGAGCGGGTGTGGCAGCATGCCAGCGTGCGCAAGGGGGTGATTCTTGCCCTGTTGGCGGGGCTTTGGGAACTGGCGGCGCGCTATACCGACAACGATCTGCTTTTGCCCGGGGCTTGGCAGACAGCCCAGGCTTTTGTGCAAGGCGTGACCAGCGGCGAGCTGCTGGCGCGCGCCGGGCAATCGCTGCGGGTGCTGGTGCAGGGCTATCTGGCGGGTGTGGTGCTGGCCTTCGTGCTGACGACGCTGGCGGTGTCCACGCGGTTCGGCCGCGATCTGCTGTCCACCCTGACGGCGATGTTCAACCCCTTGCCTGCGATTGCCCTGCTGCCGCTGGCGTTGCTGTGGTTCGGGTTGGGCGAAGGCAGCCTGGTGTTCGTGCTGATCCACTCCGTGCTGTGGGCGTTGGCGCTGAACATGTATGCGGGCTTTCTGGGGGTGTCTGACACCCTGCGGATGGCGGGGCGCAATTACGGGCTGACCGGGTTGCGCTATGTGCTGCAGATTCTGGTGCCGGCCGCCCTGCCCGCCATTCTGGCCGGCTTGAAGATTGGTTGGGCGTTTGCGTGGCGCACGCTGATCGCCGCGGAGCTGGTGTTTGGCGCATCCAGCGGCAAGGGCGGGCTGGGCTGGTACATCTTTCAGAACTGCAACGAGTTATACACAGACCGGGTGTTCGCAGGCCTGGCCGCGGTGGTCATCATTGGCCTGCTTGTGGAAAACCTGGCGTTTGATACGCTGGAACGGTTGACGGTTCGGCGTTGGGGAATGCAGCGGTGATGGTTGCAGTGATCGAGCGATCAGAATGAAAACGGATCGCCGCGACGGTGCTTGGGAGGTAGCGTAGGCCCGCAATCGGATAGCACCGGCAGCTATCTTTTGCCGGCAGATCCATCTTTGCGCAGCAGCCCTTCCAGCAGCCCTTCCAGCAGCGCTTGAACCGGCCGCGATGTCTTCCCGGCATCCGAGCACACTAGGCCGAACTCGCGGTGGATTACTGGCACCAGCGGCATCACGCGCAGGCCGCGCTGCTCAACGGGCAAGGTCGATTCAGGCACCAACGCCACGCCCATGCCTTCGCGCACCAGTACGCAAGCGCTGGCCCAATCGCGCACAGTCACCCGCAAGTCTGACAGGTGCAGGCCTGCTTGTTCGACCAGCCTCTGCCCATTCACGGCGCAGCCGCCGGTGGCGAGGATGAAGGGCTGCGCGGCCAGTTCTTCCAGCGTGACGCCGCTCTCGCTAGCGCGACGCCCCAGCGGATGGCTGGCCGGCAACACCGCCACCCAGGCATCGTGCCCTAGCATCGCCGCCGCCCGGCTCGGCGCGGGGTTCAGCACCACACCCAAATCAACGGTGCCGGTGGCCAACCAGTCTTCCACTTCCTCGTCTGTGCCTTCCAGTGCCACCAGTTCGATGCCGGGATGACGGCGTTGGAAGTCGCGCAGCAGGCCGGGCAGCAACGTCGAAATCACCGACGGAAAGCTCGCCAGACGGATGCGCCCGCCGCTCAATCCTTGGCTGTCATCGGCCAGTACACGGATGGCGTCAAGCCGTTCCAGCATGGCGCTCGCGTGCTCGATGACCTGCTCGCCCAGCGCCGTGACGCCGACATGCCGCGGCTCCCGGGAGAACACCTGGAAACCCAGCGCGGCTTCCAACTGGGCGATGGCCTGGCTGGCACCGGACTGGGTGATGCCCACGCGCTCAGCAGCTCGCGAGATGTTGCCCACCTCGGCCACGACCACCAGCAAGCGCCAGTGCAGGAGGTTCATCATGATTTTCAGTAGTTCAGCTAATACATTAAAGATTAAACATTAATTTTACAGAACTGCTCTCCGCAAGCACATTGGCATGCAGCGCACGCAACGTCCCGCGCGACTGGCTTTCAACTTCCCATCGGAGTCTTCATGAAGCTGTATTACGCCCCCTATACCTGCTCGCTTTCCCCGCACATCGTGCTGCGCGAACTAGACCTGCCATTCGAGCTGGTCAAGGTAGACAATAAAACCAAACAGACCGCCGACGGCCGCGACTTCCGCTCCGTAAACCCAAAGGGCTACGTCGCCGCGTTGGAACTGGACGATGGCCAAGTCCTGACCGAAGGCCCGGCCATCGTGCAGTACCTAGCCGACCTCAAGCCGGAGAACGGACTGGCACCAGCTGCGGGCACCTCGGAGCGGGTGCGCCTGCAAGAGTGGCTGAACTTCGTCACCAGCGAAATCCACGCTGGTTCGGCTCCGCTGTTCAACGCTGCGTTACCCGAGGAAGCCAAAGCGTTTTTCCGCGAAAAACTGTTCAAGCGATTCGACTACCTGCAAGACACCCTGGCGCGGCAGGAATATTTGGCCGGTGCAGCTTTCAGCGTGGCCGATGCCTACCTGTTCACCGTGCTGGGCTGGTGCACTTTCTTCTCTATCGACCTCAGCCGCTGGCCTGCGCTGCCGGCCTATGTGAAGCGGGTCGGCGCTCGGCCTGCCGTGCAGGCCGCGTTACGGGCCGAAGCCTTGCAGTAGCGACGAGAGGGCGCGATGCAATTTCGGCATCTGCGCTGCTTCCTGGCGGTTGCCGAAGAACTGCTCTTCGACCGTGCAGCGGAGAAGTTGCATATCAGGCAATCACCGCGGCGAAATGCGGGGCTGGAGTCAGGGTGAAATGAAAAAGGGGGCGGCCATGATGATGCCGCCCCCTTTTCTTACGATTGGCGCGTAACGTTTACAGCTTCAACCCCAGCGCCTTGGCCACGCCTTCGGCATAGGCCGGGTCGGCCTTCTTGAAGTGGTCCAGCTGGCGGCGCTGGATGACTTCCGGCACGCCCGCCATGTGGCGGCCGATGTTGCCAAAGAGCTGTTCCTGCTGCGCCGGCGTCATCAGGCGGAACAACGCGCCTGGCTGCGAGTAGTAGTCGTCGTCGACCCGATGGTTCCAGCGGGCCGCGGCCTGGCCGTCCAGCGCCAGCGGCGGTTCGGCGGCGGACGGGGTTTCCTTCCACTCGCCCGCGCTGTTGGGCTCGTAGTTGATCGTGGCGCCGGCGTTGCCATCCACGCGGCCCGCGCCGTCGCGATGGAAGCTGTGGAACGGGCACTTGGGCGCGTTCACCGGGATCTGGTGATGGTTGATGCCCAGGCGATAGCGGTGCGTGTCGCCGTACGAGAACAGGCGTCCCTGCAGCATCTTGTCCGGCGAGAAGCCGATGCCCGGCACCACGTTTGCCGGCGTGAACGCAGCCTGCTCGACCTCGGCGAAGTAGTTTTCGGGGTTGCGGTTCAGTTCCAGCACGCCGACTTCGATCAGCGGATAGTCGCCATGCGGCCAGACCTTGGTCAGGTCAAAGGGGTTGATGTGATACGTCGCCGCTTCGGCTTCGGGCATGATCTGCACCTTCAGCGTCCACTTCGGGAAGTTGCCCTCTTCGATGTTCTGGAACAGGTCGCGCTGCGAGCTTTCGCGGTCATGGGCGACGACCTGCGCGGCTTCCTCGTCCGTCAGACAGGCGATGCCCTGCTGCGACTTGAAATGGAACTTCACGTAGAAGCGCTCGTTGTTGGCGTTGATGAAGCTGAACGTGTGCGAGCCGAATCCGTGCTGTTGGCGCAGGTTGGCGGGGATGCCGCGATCGCTCATCAGCGTGGTGACCTGATGCAGGGATTCGGGGTTGAGCGACCAGAAGTCCCAGGCGGCCGTGGCGTTGCGCAGGTTGGTCTTCGGATCGCGCTTCTGGGTGTGGATAAAGTCGGGGAACTTCAGGGGGTCGCGGATGAAGAAGACCGGCGTGTTGTTGCCCACCAGGTCCCAGTTGCCTTCCTCGGTGTAGAACTTGATCGCAAATCCGCGCACGTCGCGTTCGGCGTCGGCGGCGCCGCGTTCGCCGGCGACCGTCGAAAAGCGCAGAAACAGCGGCGTCTGCTTGCCGACCTGGGAAAAGATCTTGGCGCGGGTGTAGCGGCTGATGTCGTGGGTGACGGTAAAGGTGCCGTAGGCGCCGGAGCCCTTGGCGTGGACGACGCGCTCGGGGATGCGTTCGCGGTCGAAGTGGGCAAGTTTTTCAATGAGCCAGAAATCTTCCAGCAGGGCGGGACCGCGGGGGCCGGCGGTCAAGGTGTTGTTGTTGTCCGGCACTGGGGCGCCCGAGGCGGTGGTCAAAGGCTTCTTGTCGGTCATGGCACACTCCCTAAGTCATTCCTGGATGTCGCGGATCCGCCTTGCGGGCCGCGCGCGTTGCAGCAAAAACTCCGGCGGGCAGGACGCCGGAGGGCAAATTCAGAGCCATCATAGGTGCCATGGTTGGCTGTGTGAAGTTGATTGATCCTGCTTTGGCGATAAGTAATACCTATGTATAAGCCTTGTGGGCATGGAAAGTGCTGAGCGTGCCCTCCGCGTTTCAGTCGCAACGGGCGAAAAAAAACCGGCCTCGAAAGGCCGGTTTCTTGTTTCTGAAGGGCGATCAGCGATTGGCCGCCACTTCCGACTTCTTCTGGATGGCGCGGGTGATGGACCACTGCTGTGCAATCGACAGGATGTTGTTGACGCACCAGTACAGCACCAAGCCGGCCGGGAAGAAGAACATCATCCCGCCGAACACCAGCGGCATGATCATCATGACCTTGGCCTGGATGGGATCCGGCGGCGTCGGGTTCAGTTTGATCTGCAGGAACATGGTCGCCATCATGATGGCGGGCAGAATGAAGAACGGATCGCGGACGGACAGGTCGTGCACCCACAGGATCCACGGCGCGCCGCGCATTTCCACGCTGGCCAGCAGCACCCAGTACAGCGAGATGAACACCGGAATCTGAACCACCATCGGCAAGCAGCCGCCCAGCGGGTTGATCTTCTCGGTGCGGTACATCTCCATCATGGCCGCATTGAGTTTCTGCTTGTCGTCGCCGTACTTTTCCTTCAGGGCCTGCAGGCGCGGAGCCACCTGCTTCATGCGGGCCATCGAGCGGTAGCTGGCGGCGGCCAGGGGGTAGAACACGGCCTTGATCAGCACGGTCAGCGCGACGATCGTCCAGCCCCAGTTGCCCAGGATGGAATGCAGCCAGGTCATCAGGGTAAAGAGCGGCTTGGCGATGATGGTCAGCCAGCCGTAGTCGACGACCAGTTCCAGGCCCGGAGCCAGCGCGGCCATGGCCTTCTGGTCTTGCGGACCGACCCACAGATGCGAGTCGACACGTGCGGCGGCGCCCGGGGCGATCTCGCCGACGGCTTCGATGCTGCGGCCGGCGTACAGGTTCGGCTGGACTTCGAGCAGTTCGTTCGTGCGCGGCTTGCCTTGCGGGGGCACCCAGGCCGTGGCGAAGTAGTGCTGGACCACGGCGATCCAGCCGTTGTCCGCCTGCTTGATGTAGCTGGCCTTCTTCTTCTGGATGTCGCTGAACGTGCTCTTCTGGAACTTGTCCTGTTCCGAGTAGACGGCAAAGCCCGTGAACGTGTGATAGAAGCTGGACGTATCGGCCGGATCGTTGCCGTCGCGCTCGATCTGCAGATACAGGGACGGGGCCACGGGGGCGGCGCCGACGTTGGCCAGGTCATGGCGCACGTCGATGTCGTAGCGGCCGCGATGCAGGGTGAACGTCTTGGTGACCTTCACGCCGCCGGATTCGCCTTCGAACGTGACGACCAGGTTGTCGCCGGTCAGTTCGCGTTCTTGCGAGACCAGGCGGAACGGCGTCTGGTGCGTGGGGAAGCTCTGGCCGCTGGGTGCGCCGACCACGCCGGTCTGCACCACGTAGTTCAGGCCCGCCGAGCGGTCCAGAAGCACCGTGGGCTTGTCGGGCTGGCCGGTGGCCGGATACTTCAGCAGCTCGGCGCGAACCAGCTGGGCGCCCATCGTGTCGAAGGTCAGGCGCAGCACGTCGGTGGTGATGACGACTTCTTCGGAACGTGTGGGGACGGGGGTAGCGGCGCCAGGCACTGTGGAGGCCGGCGCGGCGGTCGCGGTCGGCGCGCTGGGCACGGACGGCGTCGCATTGTTGGCGGCAGCCGGAGATTCGGTCGTGCTGGCCGCGGGCGGGGCCCCGAACAGCGACGGCTTGCCGTTATGGATTTGCCAGTTGTTCCAAAGGAGCAACAGCGAAAAGGAAAAAATCATCCAGAGGACGGTTCGTCGGATATCCATGGTGCCTACTGAAGTGAATACGGGCCAGCAAAGCCCGCCAGTTTAGCGTCAATCGTGCTCGATGCGGTGGCTGTGGGAGCAGCACGGGGCGTCGTTGGTTCCCTTGGCCGGCGGAACAGGATCCAGCCCGCCGGGTGACCAGGGATGGCACCGGCCTATGCGCCGGACCGCCATCCAGAAGCCGCGCCATGCACCGTGGCGCTCGATCGCTTCGATCGCGTACGCCGAGCAGGTCGGAGTAAAACGGCACTGCCTGCCAATCCAGGGACTCAGGAAAAACCTGTAGAACCGGATCGGGGCAATGAGTAGAGCCTTGATCATCGCGCGATGCGCTCAAAGTGAGCGTCCACTTCGGCTCTGGCGGCGCGTTTAAGCGCCGTGAGCGTGGCGGGAGCGACCTTGCTGTGCAGGCGCACGACGTAATCTTTCGCCGGCAGCGCCAGGCGCCGATGGCGGAACGCTTCACGGATGACCCGCTTCAAGGCGTTGCGCGTGGTAGCGTGGGCGGCAAACCGCTTGGCGATGACGAGCCCCAGGCGAGCACAGGCGTCCTGGCCGGGAGGCAGATCATTGGGAGCCGCGCTCACAATGAAGAATGCCCCTCGGGCAAGACGCCGGCCTTTGAGGGCGGCGGCAAACTCGGAGGGGCGATGCAGCCGCGCCTCCGGAGGAAGCGTGGAGCGCGGCATGGACTGCGGGTCAGGCGGTTGCGCGGAACCGGGACAGGATTGCGAGAGGTCTTGCAATATGGTCGGTCCGTGCGAAAGTCAGATTCCGGAAAACCGGAAAACTGGACTTAGACGGCCAGACGCTTGCGGCCCTTGGCGCGACGGGCGCTCAGGATCGCGCGGCCAGCGCGGGTTTTCATGCGCACGCGAAAGCCATGGGTGCGCTTGCGGCGGGTAACGGAAGGTTGGTAGGTGCGTTTCATGGACGATCCACAAAAAGAACAAAGTCAGAAGGGACCTGCCCGGAGGGTTCCACGTCGCGCTAAGCAGAAGCGGGTATCTAGGAGCATTTTTGCAACGGGTTTCGCAACCGGTGCAAAAAACGACTCTAAGACGGGGCTCTGTACCGAGAATTTCATCTCGGGCGACCTATTCAGCAAAGCTAAAAACCGGACAAATTGCTCTTGTAGGAGCGTGTCCGGCCAGCTTTCTGCGAAACCTTCTGACAGACAGAATTCGGAAAAGCCCACCATTTCAGCAAGTTTTCCCTGTCTTGTCAAACAGTTAAGGGGGCGCCATGTAGACGCTTATGGCCCTCCCTGTGGATAACCCCAGCCCAGGCAAGGTAGAATCGAGGTTTGAATAAGAGCGACATGAAAGAATTCTGGCAGACCTGCGTCAGTCGTCTTGAGCAGGAACTCCCCCCCCAACAAATCAGCGCGTGGATACGACCGCTGGTCCCGCTTGCGTACGACGAAACGCAGGCGGTGCTGCGCGTTGCCGCGCCCAACCGCTTCAAGCTGGATTGGGTGCGCAAGAACTTTTCCCACCAGATCGAAGCGTTGGCCGCGGAGTGGTTCAAGCGTCCGGTGCAGGTTCTGTTCGAGCTGCCTTCGCACGGCGCCGCACCGCGCATGCCGGTCGCGCCCGTGCGCGCCCAGCAGCCCGCCCAGCAACCGCACCTGTCCGCGGCTCCCCCCTCCGGCGCCGCGCCGCCAGTGACCGTCACCGTGACGACCGCGCCGCCGGCGCCCGCCACGACCGCCGCTGCGCAGGCCGTGAACGCGGACGCCGCCAACATCGTGTACGAGCGGTCGCGCCTGAACACCGACCTCACGTTCGAGAACTTCGTGACCGGTAAGGCCAACCAGCTCGCGCGCGCCGCCGCGCTGCAGGTCGCCGAAAACCCGGGCACCTCGTACAACCCGCTGTTCCTGTATGGCGGCGTCGGCCTGGGCAAGACCCACCTGATCCACGCCATCGGCAACGCCATGGTCGCGGCGGGCACCGGGGTGCGCGTGCGCTACGTGCATGCGGACCAGTATGTGTCCGACGTGGTGAAGGCCTATCAGCGCAAGGCGTTCGACGACTTCAAGCGTTACTACCATTCGCTCGATCTGCTGCTGATCGACGATATCCAGTTCTTCTCCGGCAAGAACCGCACGCAGGAAGAATTCTTCTACGCGTTCGAGGCGATGGTTGCGCAGCGCAAGCAGATCATCATCACCAGCGATACGTATCCGAAGGAACTGTCGGGCATCGACAGCCGCCTGATCTCGCGCTTCGACTCGGGCCTGACGGTGGCCATCGAGCCGCCGGAACTGGAGATGCGCGTGGCGATCCTGCTGCGCAAGGCCGAGTCCGAAGGCGTGCCCATGCCCGAGGAAGTGGCGTTCTTCATCGCCAAGCATCTGCGCAGCAACGTGCGCGAACTGGAAGGCGCGCTGCGCAAGGTGCTTGCCTATGCGCGTTTCCACGGCCGCGACGTGCTGACGGTCGATGTCTGCAAGGAAGCGCTGAAGGATCTGCTGTCGGTGTCCAACGGCCAGATCACCGTCGAAAACATCCAGAAGACGGTGGCGGACTTCTACAAGATCAAGGTCGCCGACATGTACTCGAAACGCCGGCCGGCCAATATCGCCTTGCCGCGCCAGGTCGCGATGTACCTGGCCAAGGAGCTGACCCAGAAAAGCCTGCCGGAAATCGGCGATTTATTCGGCGGCCGTGATCACACCACGGTGCTGCACGCCGTTCGCAAGATTTCCGATGCCCGCGCCAAGCAAGCGGAGCTCAACCATACCCTGCACGTGTTGGAACAAACTCTAAAAGGATGAACATGCAACTCGTACAAACCACACGCGATGCATTGCTGAAACCGCTGTCGACTGTGGCGGGCATCGTCGAAAGACGTCATACCCTGCCCATTCTTGCGAACATCCTGATGCGCAAGGAAGGCAACAAGGTTGCCTTCATTGCGACCGACCTGGAAGTGCAGATCACCACGCACGCCGACTTTGGTGTCGGCCAGGACAACGAGTCCACCACGGTGGCCGCGCGCAAGCTGCTGGACATCCTGAAAGCCCTGCCCGATACCGGCGACGTGCGCCTGGCCCTGGCCAGCAACAAGCTGTCGGTGCAATCCGCCAAGAGCCGCTTTGCGCTGCAGACGCTGGCCGCCAGCGAGTTCCCCACCGTCGCTCAGCCCGAGCAGTGGGACGTGTCGCTGACCATGCCGCAGCGCACCCTGCGCCACCTGTTCAACATGGTGCATTTCGCCATGGCCCAGCAGGACATCCGCTACTACCTGAACGGCATGCTGCTGGTGTTTGAACCGGGCCGCGTGCGCGCCGTGGCCACCGACGGTCACCGCCTGGCGCATTGCTCGACCGAAGCCGACGGCATCGCCGAGCGCCACGAAGTCATCGTGCCGCGCAAGACCGTGCTAGAAATGCAGCGCCTGCTGGAAGACTCCGACGAGACCGTCTCCATCGACGTGGCGCCGGGCCAGATCCGTTTCCGTTTTGGCGACGTCGAGCTGGTCTCCAAGCTGGTCGAAGGCAAGTTCCCCGATTTCACGCGCGTGATCCCCACGAACTACACGCGCCATTTCCTCGTCGGCCGCGAAGCGCTTCAGGGCAGCCTGCAGCGCGCCGCCATCCTGACCACGGACAAGTTCAAGGGCGTGCGCCTGCAACTGGCGCAGAACCAGATGAAGATCTCGTCCTCGAACGCCGAGCAGGAAGAGGCGCAGGAAGAAATCGACATCGACTACAGCCATGAAGCGCTGGACGTGGGCTTTAACGTCGGCTACCTGCTCGACGTGCTGTCCAACGTGAAGGTCGACAACATCCAGTGGTCGGTCATGCCCGATGCCAACGCGTCGGCGCTCATCACCCTGCCCGAAGACGACCAGTTCAAGTACGTCGTCATGCCCATGCGGATCTGATCCGCACTCCCCCCGTGGGTTTGTGCCGCTTGCGGACCGGTTGGTCCGCGGGCGGTCCGGCCGCCAGGCCGTTCTTTAAAGCGTTATCGATACAGACATGTCAGATCAGCAGAACACCACTCCCGAGACCAGCGGCTACGGCGCTGACTCGATCAAGATGCTCAAGGGGCTGGAGGCCGTGCGCAAGCGCCCCGGCATGTACATCGGCGACACGTCCGACGGCACGGGCCTGCACCACATGGTGTTTGAGGTCGTCGATAACGCCATCGACGAAGCCCTGGCCGGCTATTGCGACGACATCGTCGTCACGATCCACACCGACAATTCCATTTCCGTCACGGACAACGGCCGCGGCATCCCGACCGATATCCACAAGGACGACGAATTCCACCGCAGCGCGGCCGAAATCGTCATGACCGAACTGCACGCCGGCGGCAAGTTCGACCAGAACTCGTACAAGGTGTCCGGCGGCCTGCACGGCGTGGGCGTGTCCTGCGTGAACGCACTGTCCGAATGGCTGCGTCTCACCATCCGCCGCAACGGCCAGGTGCACCAGATGGAATTCCGCCAGGGCGAGCGCGTGGCGCCCCTGGCCGTGACCGGCACGACCGACAAGCGCGGCACCGAAGTGCGCTTCTTGGCCGATCCGATCATCTTCAACAACATCGAATACCACTACGAGATCCTCTCCAAGCGCCTGCGCGAGCTCTCGTTCCTGAACAACGGCGTCAAGATCCGCCTGATCGACCAGCGTCAGGGCAAGGAAGAGAACTTCGCCTTCTCGGGCGGCGTGAAGGGTTTCGTCGAATACATCAATCGCGCCAAGACCGTGCTGCATCCGAACGTGTTTTCGGTTAGCACCGAGTCCGCGGCCGGCGGCGTGTCCGTGGGCGTGGAAGTGGCGATGCAGTGGAACGACAGCTATAGCGAAAGCGTGCTGTGCTTTACCAACAACATCCCGCAGCGCGACGGCGGTTCGCACCTGACCGGCCTGCGCGCCGCGATGACGCGCATCATCAACAAGTACATCACCGACAACGAACTGGCCAAGAAGGCCAAGGTCGAGACGTCCGGCGACGACATGCGCGAAGGCCTGGCCTGCGTGCTGTCGGTGAAGGTGCCCGAGCCCAAGTTCAGCAGCCAGACCAAGGACAAGCTGGTGTCCAGCGAAGTGCGTCCGGCCGTTGAAGAAGCCGTGGCCCGCACGCTGGAAACCTGGCTGCTCGAACACCCGAACGACGCCAAGGCCCTGTGCAACAAGATCGTCGAGGCCGCCCGCGCCCGCGAAGCCGCGCGCAAGGCGCGCGAGATGACGCGCCGCAAGAGCGTGCTGGAAGGCGCCGGCCTGCCCGGCAAGCTGGCCGACTGCCAGGAGAAGGACCCCGCGCTGTGCGAGCTGTACATCGTCGAGGGCGACTCCGCAGGCGGCTCGGCCAAGCAAGGCCGCGACCGCAAGTTCCAGGCCATCCTGCCGCTGCGCGGCAAGGTGCTGAACGTCGAGAAGGCACGCTTTGACCGCCTGATCGCTAGCGAACAGATTGCCACGCTGATCACGGCGCTGGGCACCAGCATCGGCCCGGATTTCAACGTGGAAAAGCTGCGCTACCACCGCCTCATCATCATGACCGACGCGGACGTGGACGGCGCGCACATCCGCACCCTGCTGCTCACGCTGCTGTACCGCCAGATGCCCGAGCTGGTGCAGCGCGGCTATGTGTACATCGCTCAGCCGCCGCTCTATAAGGTCAAGGTTGGCCGCGAAGAGCGCTATCTGAAGGATGACCAGGAAGAAGCGCAGTTCATGCTGACGCTCGCCCTGAAGGACGCCGAGATCATCTCGGGCGGCAACATCATCCGCGGCGAAGAGCTGAACGACCTTGCCCGCCAGTACGTGGCGGCCGACGGCGTCATCGCGCGTCTGTCGCGCGTGTTCGACGTGGGCGCGCTGTCGGCCATGGCCGAAGGCGTGGAGATCAATCTGGATACGGCCGAGGCCGCCGCGGACTCCGCCAAGCGGTTGGCCGACGCGATGCGCGATCCCGTCAACGGCAACGGCGTCGAAGTCGTGCCGCAGTTCGACGAGGCCACCGAACGCCATCGCCTGTCCGTGCAGCGCATGCATCACGGCAACGTGCGCGTCAGCATCATCGACGCCGACTTCATCAATGGCTCGGATTACGCCATCCTGTCCAAGGCCGCCAAGAGCTTCCTGGGCAAGGTCGGTCCGCGCTCGCTGGCCGCCCGCGGCGAAGGTGACAAGCGCAAGGAGCAGCCGGTGTCCGACTTCCGCGAGGCTATGCAATGGCTGCGCAGCGAAGCCGACCGCAGCATCTCCAAGCAGCGCTACAAGGGTCTGGGTGAAATGAACCCCGAGCAGCTGTGGGAAACCACGATGGACCCGAAGGTGCGCCGTCTCCTGCGCGTGCAGATTGAGGACGCCATTGCGGCCGACGAAGTCTTCACCACGCTGATGGGCGACGACGTCGAACCGCGCCGCAACTTCATCGAAACGCACGCGCTGTCGGCGGGTAACATCGACGCCTGATCGCACGCCTGCTTTGTCACCAAAGGCCAGCCCGAGAGGGCTGGCCTTTGGTTTTGTGGCCCCGAGAGTCTTCCAGACTTGCCGCAACGGTGTCTGACACCCTGGGGAGATGATCGGGGGCTTGCGGTGGTGTCTCAGCGGGTGTCAGACACCTGGCTTACCTGGCCCTGGCGTCCCGCCGTAGCGCCCTTCTACCTGGGCGGCCGCGCCTTCAGGTCTCCCATTTCCTCCAGCATGAGCTGATGCGCGTAGCGTGAAAACACGCTGACCAGGCGCGTGCGCGTGTGATACGGCGGATACAGTAGCGCCACCGTGACCGGCACCGCCGGGCTGAACGGGCGGACCTCGACGCCGTTGGCTTCGTATTCCTCGCGTGCGGCCAGCGGGTTGATCAGCGCCACGCCCAGGCCCGCGCCCACCAGCGCGCAGACCGACGAACCCAGTCCGGCCTCGGCCACCGTGTGGCGTTCGACCTTGGCGGACTTGAAGACGGCGTCGATCTTTTCGCGCAGCGGCGTGCCGCTGGGAAAGGCGATGAAGGGCTCGCCCGCGAAGTCGGCGGGCTTGAGCTTTTTCAGTTTGGCCAGGCGGTGTCCGCGCGGCAGCACGGCCACGCAGCTCATCGTGAGGACGGGTTCGACCTGGATGCCTGGGGTTTCGCCCGACAGCATGGCCAGGCCAGTGTCGCAGAAGCCCGAACTGATCCAGTTGTGGACCGTGCTGGCGTTGCCCGAGTGGATCGCCACCATGACCTCCGGGTACTCGGTCTTGAAGGCGGCCACGATGCGCGCCAAGAGGCCGCCCGCCAGGCGCGGCATGGCGGCCACGCTCAGGCGGCTGGCGCTGAACGAGCGGATGCTGGCCGCCGCCGATTCCAGGCCGGCCAGGCCGATGAAGGTCTTTTCCACCTCTTGAAAGAAGCGCGAGCCGTCCTGGGTCGGACTGAGCCGGCTGCCATTGCGGTCGAACAAGGGAAACTGGGTGATGGCTTCCAATTGCGCAATTAAGCGGCTAACGTGCGGCTGCGAGGTATGCACTCGCCGGGCCGCCGCCGTCATGGAACCGGTCATCATGACGGCGCGGAACGCCTCGATGTGTCGCAAGCCCATCCGGGGAATGGCCATGTCAAATCCGTATAGAGGAATACTTGATTGGAACTGGATAAAACCATACTGCTAGTTGATACTTTTTGCCAGCCGCGGGGCTCATCGCGGGACGCGGCGGTCACCAGCAAGCCTGGATCCGCCGATCGTGAACATAAACACGCGCCGCACGCACGGCGCCAAGGGAATCAGATGAAAGCACTTGCCGCGATCTCCGTCGCCGCCACCCTTCTGGGCAGCGCCGCGACGGCTCATGCCGAAGGTCCCAGCCGTCTGGACAAGATCCGGGAAACCGGCGTCATCACGCTCGGCCACCCCGAGACGTCGGTGCCGTTCGCTTACCTGGACGGCAATCAGAAGCCCATTGGCTACACGGTCGAGATCTGCCAGGAAGTCGCCAAGTACGTGCAAGCCGCGCTGAAGCTGCCCAAGCTGGAAGTGCGCTACAACCCGACGACGTCGGCCACGCGCATTCCGCTGCTGGCCAACGGCACGATCGATCTGGAATGCGGCAACACCACCAACAACGAAGCGCGCCACAAGCTGGTGTCGTTCGCGCCCACGACCTTCGTGGCGCAAGTGGTGCTGGTGGCGCGCAAGGACGGCGGCGTGGACCCCAATGACCTGTCCTCGTTCCGCGGCAAGACCATCGCGGCGCAGGCCGGCGGCCAGACGTTCAAGCTGATCTCGCAACTGAATGCGCAGGGCAACCTGGGCATTTCGATGGCGCCCACAAAGGACACCGCTGAAACCATCCTGATGGTGGAATCGGGCCGCGCGGCCGGTTCGGCCAATGACGACGGCATCGCCTACGGCGCGGTCGCGTCGTCCAAGAACCCGGATGCCTTCGTGATCGGCAAGAAGGGCCTGGAAATGGCGCCCTACGGCATCATGCAGCCCAAGGACGATCCGAAGTTCAAGAAGGTCGTCGACGACGCCGTGATCGATCTCATGAAGACCGGCAAGGTTGCCGCGCTGTACGACAAGTACTTCAATTCGCCGATCCCGCCCAAGCAGATCAACCTGAAGTACCCCATGAGCGACGCGCTCAAGCGCGCGTTGGCCAACCCCACCGACTCGGGCGATCCCAAAGCCTACGAGTAAGCAGCATGCCGCGGGGCGCAGCGCGCCCCCGCGGCGCATGAAGGGGCAAGGACGCCGGCAGCGACCGGCGCCGCGATCAAGGGCGAGTGCATGAATTACAACTGGAGTTGGAGCGTCTTCCTGGAGATGTCGCCGGACGGCGTGCATACCTTCCTGGAGACGATCCTGATCGGCGTGGGCTGGACGCTTGCGCTGGCGTTGACGGCATGGGTGTTTTCGCTGCTGCTGGGATCCTGGCTGGGCGTGATGCGCACGGTGCAGTCCCGTCTGATGAACGCCATCGGCGCCACCTACGTGGAACTGTTTCGCAACGTCCCGCTGCTGGTGCAGATGTTCCTGTGGTATTTCGTGCTGCCCGAATTGCTGCCGCATGCATGGGGCCTGGCGATGAAGCAGATGCCGCAGCCGTGGGGGCAGTTCGTGCCCGCGGTGCTGTGCCTGGGCTTTTACGGTTCGGCGCGCGTGGCCGAGCAATTGCGCGCCGGCATCCAGTCGTTGCCGCGCGGCCAGTTTCAGGCGGGGACCGCCCTGGGCCTGACCGAGGCGCAGGTCTATCGCCACATCATCCTGCCCGAGGCCTATCGCATCGTGCTGCCGCCGCTGACCTCGGAGTTCATGGGCACGATCAAGTATTCGTCGGTGGCGCTGACCATCGGCCTGTTGGAGCTCACCGGACAGGCGCGGTCGATGGCGGAGTTCAGTTTCCACATCTTCGAGGCGTTTTCGGCCGCGACCGTGATTTACCTGATTCTGAACGGCATCGTCGTGCTGGGGATGCGCACGCTCGAGCGCCGCATCGCGGTGCCCGGACTGATCGGCACGGCGGCAAAGTCGCCCGCGGGATTGGGGCGCTAGCATGGGCAAATTCGATTTCGATGTCATCTGGGGCGCGCTGCCGTACCTGTTCCAGACCGGCATGACGTTCACGCTGACGCTGACCGTGCTGGCGGCGGTGATGGGGCTGGCGCTGGGCACGCTTCTGGCGATGATGCGGCTGTCGCGCTACAAGATCCTGTCGGTGCCGGCAGGCATCTACGTGAACATGATGCGGTCGATCCCGCTTCTCTTGGTGATCTTCTGGTTCTACTTCCTGATGCCGTACATAGCGGCATGGGTCGTGGGATCGCCCACGCCGCTGCGCGTAGGGGCGTTCAATTCGGCGGTGATCACGTTCACGCTGTTCGAGGCCGCGTACTTCTGCGAGATCATGCGCGCCGGCATCCAGTCCATTGCACGCGGCCAGGTGTCGGCCAGCATGGCGCTGGGCCTGAACCATTGGCAAGGCATGCGGTATGTGGTGCTGCCGCAGGCGCTGCGCAACATGGTGCCGGCGCTGCTCACGCGCGTCATCATCCTGTTCCAGGACACCTCGCTGGTCTACGTGCTGTCGCTGACCGACTTTCTGGGCGCGGCGTCCAAGATCGGCCAGCGCGACGGGCGGCTGGTCGAACTTTATCTCTTCGTGGCGGTGGTGTATTTCGTGATTTGCTTCACGGCATCGCGTCTGGTCAAGCATCTGGAAAAGCGCACGCGCGTGCTGCGCTGAGCCGTCCAGGTTATCCACAGGTTCAACGATGCAACTCTCTTCCAATCCTCCGATGATCGAGATCCGCCAGGTCAGCAAGTGGTATGGCGACTTCCAGGTGCTGGACGAATGCTCGACCACGGTGCGCCGCGGCGAGGTCGTGGTGGTGTGCGGTCCATCGGGATCGGGCAAGTCGACGCTCATCAAGACCGTGAACGCGCTCGAGCCCTTCCAGAAGGGCGAGATCGTGGTCAACGGCGTGTCCGTGGGCGATCCGCGCACGAACCTGCCCAAGCTGCGCGCCGTGGCCGGCATGGTGTTCCAGCACTTCGAGCTGTTTCCGCATCTGTCGGTGACCGAAAACCTGTGCCTGGGGCAAATCAAGGTGCTCAAGCGCGGCAAGGACGAAGCGCGCCAGCGTGCGCTTGCCCTGCTCGAGCGCGTGGGCCTGTCGGCGCACAAGGACAAGCATCCCGGCGAACTGTCGGGCGGCCAGCAGCAGCGCGTGGCGATTGCGCGCGCGCTGTCGATGGACCCGGTCGTGATGCTGTTCGATGAACCCACGTCGGCGCTGGACCCGGAGATGGTCAACGAGGTGCTGGACGTGATGACCGACCTGGCGGGCGAAGGCATGACCATGATGGTGGTGACCCACGAGATGGGATTCGCGCGCCGCGTCGCCGACCGTGTGATCTTCATGGACGGCGGCAAGATCGTCGAGGACTGCCAGAAGGAGCAGTTCTTCGGCAACGTCGAGGAACGTGCCCCGCGCACGCGCCAGTTTCTTTCCAAAATTCTGCAGCACTGAAAGCCATGACCCAGCGGACCCCCGCCGAACCTTCCCCACCGCCCGTCGACCTGCGCAGCGACACGGTCACCCACCCGACCGCGGCCATGTACGAGCGGATGCGCACCGCGCCGATCGGCGATGATGGCCTGGATGGCGACCCCACCGTGCGCGAGCTGGAAGCCTGTGTGGCGGCCAGCCTGGGCAAGGAAGCGGGCCTGTTCGTGCCCAGCTGCACGATGGCCAACCTGCTGGCCGTGCTGGCGCAGACGCAGCGCAGCGAGCAGGTGGCGCTGGAATCGACTGCCCACATGTACACGTCCGAACGCGGCGCGGCCACGTTCACGGGACTGTTCTATCAAGGCGTGCCGGGAACCGCGGGCGCGATGGACCTGAACCGGCTTGAGGACGCCCTGCTGACCGGCGGGCACCGGCTCAAGACCGCGCTGGTGGCGATGGAGACGTCCCACAACAACGCGGGCGGCACCGTGCTGCCGCTGGACCACATGCAGGCCGTGTACGGCATGGCGCGCGCGGGCGGCGTGCCGGTGCACCTGGACGGGGCGCGACTGTTCAACGCGGCCGTGGCGCTGGGCGTGCCGGCCGGTGAGATCACCCGCCATACAGATACGGTGTCGCTGTGCCTGTCCAAGGGCCTGAGCGCGCCGGTGGGCGCGGTGCTGGCCGGCAGCCAGGCGGTGGTGGCCAAGGCGCGCTCGCTGCGCCGCATGCTGGGCGGCACGCAGCGCCAATCCGGCATCATGGCCGCCGCGGGCCTGGAGGGCGTGCAGCACATGAGCGGCCGGCTGGCCGAAGACCACGTGCGGGCGCGCCGCCTGAGCGACGGCATCAACAAACTGGCCCCGGCGCTGACGGCCACGGTGCCGCAAACCAACATCGTGCAGGTCGAGACCGCGGATACCGGCATGACCAACGCGCAGTGGGTCTCGGCCCTGCAGGCGCAAGGCGTGCTGACGCGCCCCTGGGGCCGCACGCGGCTGCGTTGCGTCACGCATCGGCATATCGGCGATGCCGATATCGATGCGGCCGTCCAGGCGTTTGCCGCGGTGCTGGACGCGCGCTGATTCAGCCGGCTTTGGGGTGGGCGATGCGATAATGCCCCGCATGTCCACCCCCACTCATCTTTCCCGAAAAGACTATTTCTGCGCCCTTGCGGTGGTGGTCATCTGGGGCCTGAATTTCGTCGTCATGAAGGTCGGCATGCGGGGCCTGTCTCCCATGATGCTGGGCGCGTTGCGATTCGCGCTGGCGGCCTTCCCCCTGATCCTTTTCGTGCGCATGCCGCGGCTGCCGTGGCACTGGGTCGCGGCCTATGGGCTGGTCCAGGGGCTGGGCCAGTTTGGCCTGCTGTTTACCGCGTTGAACTTCGGCATGCCGGCGGGCATGGCCTCGCTCGTCATCCAGACCCAGGCGTTCTTCACGCTGCTGCTGGCCGCGCCGGTCCTGCATGAACGGGCGCGCCGGCATCATTGGTTCGGTCTTGGCGTGGCGGCGATGGGTCTGGCCGTCATTGCCGGGGGGCGCGGCGAAGGGCCCGGGCAGATGACGATGCTGGGCTTTGTGCTGACGCTTGGCGCCGCGTTCATGTGGGCGGTATCGAACATGATCGTGCGGCTGGCCAGCCGCAAGGCGCCCGGCTACGACCCCTTCGCATTCATTGCCTGGAGCAGCGCCGCGCCGGTGCTGCCCTTCTTGGCGCTGGCCGTGCTGATCGACGGCTGGGAGCCGGTGGTGGGCATGGTGACCGGCATCGGCTGGGGCGAGGCGCTATCGGTGCTGTACCTGGCGGTGCTGGCGACCTTGCTGGCCTACACGTTGTGGACGCAGCTGCTGTCGCGCCACCCCGCCGCAAAGGTTGCGCCGTTTTCGCTGCTGGTGCCGGTGGTGGGGCTGTGGGCCGCGTCCATGGCCTTCGGCGAGCGCCTGCAACCGCTGCAATGGCTGGGCGCTGCCTGCGTGCTGGCCGGGCTGGTCATCAACCAGGTCGGCGGACGCTGGATGCGCTCGCGCTGACGCCGTCAGCCCTTGCGCCATTGCCGTCTCGTCCGGCCGGATTACATCGTGCCGGCTAGGGCGGTGGCGATCAAAGTTGTTCGAAGCGGATGTAACGCTTATCGGTGTACTCCCGTCGCGTGATGATTTCCTCGACGGACGCGCCGGGTGGACCGCGCCGCAGCCATTCCAGCATATGGTCCACCTGGTCGGGCGTGCCCTGAACCAGCGCCTCGACCGTGCCGTCCAGCATGTTCTGCACCCAACCCTTCGCGCCCAGCATGTGGGCGCGCCGCACCGTCGCGTGCCGGTAGCCCACGCCTTGGACCGTGCCGCTGACGGTGACGTGGACGGTTTCGATATGGGAATCGGCCTTAGGGTCTTGCATGGTTTTTCCTTCGGATGATGCGCCGCCACGCACCAGATACGTAGGCGGAATCGGCTACAGCGGATGGTCTATAGGCCCGGCGGGCTTCGAAGCGATACGTTAGAGCACATGTCAAAACGTGCCAGCTTAGAAATACCCATTACCGAGAGCTTGGAGAAGCCATTATGGAAGAGACCAGTTTGTTGTCGGATGCCGAGACAGCGCGCTACAGGGATCAGGGCTACCTGGCCTTGAAGGACATGTGCCCTCAGGATGAGGTCGGCTACATCCGCAGGACGCTGCTGGACTTGTTCGCGAACAAGACGGGTTACAACGAGGGCGCGCAGTATGACTTCGTCAGCCGCGACGACCCGACCAAGCCCGCCAAGTTTCCCAGTCTGCATGATCCGCGCCATTATGCCCCGGGCCTGTTGAAGACGGTTTACCACGAACGCACGCTGGAACTGGCGCGCCAGCTGCTGGGCCCGCAGGCGGCGCTCTATGGCGAGCACGCGTTGCTCAAGCCCGGTCCGCACGGACCAGAGACGCCGTGGCATCAGGACGAAGCGTTCCGTTCTCCGGACTTCGTCTACAACGAATTGAGCATCTGGCTGGCGCTGCAGCCGGCCACCGTCGAGAACGGCTGCATGCAGTTCCTGCCGGGTTCGAACAAATGGGACGTGCTGGAGCACCGTTCGCCGGGGGGCGACAAGAGCCTGCATCCGTTGGAATGCTGCGGCGATTTTCCGCGCGAACAGGCCGTGGCCGAGCCGCTCGATCCGGGCGGCATCACGGTGCACGACGCGCGCACGCTGCACTTCACGGGGCCCAACACCTCGCAGACGCCGCGGCTGGCGTACATCCTGATCTACAACACGCCGCCGGTCTATAAGCCCGGGCGCCGCGAATTCCCGTGGCTGGAGGGCCGCTGGACCGACAGCCAGACGCGCAAGAAACAATGGCACAAGCGCGGCGGCCTGGCGGTGGACGTGATGCGCCGGCTGCCAGGCGCGCGGCTGACCAGCCCGCGCTGGGTCGCATGGGCGACCATCCGCGCGGTCACCAAGGTGTGGCCGCGCTAAGGCTGGGCGTGCAGGGACCGTAGAGTCTTTGCGCAGGGGGGCGAACGGGGCCGGCAAGCGACGCTTGCCGGCCTCGGCGCGTATACTGGGCGGCGCTGGCGCCCCCCTATCACTCCACAGACACTCCATGACCGCTAACCTTTCTACGATCACCTGCATCGAAGATTTGCGCGTCGTCGCGCAGAAGCGCGTGCCGCGCATGTTCTATGACTACGCCGATTCCGGCGCCTGGACAGAAGGCACCTACCGCGCGAATGAAAGCGACTTTCACAAGATCAAGCTGCGCCAGCGCGTGGCGGTGAACATGGAAGGCCGGTCGCTGCGCACCACGATGGTGGGCCAGGATGTGGTGATGCCGCTGGCGATTTCCCCCACCGGCCTGACCGGCATGCAGCACGCCGACGGCGAGATCCTGGCTGCCAAGGCCGCCGCCGATTTTGGCGTGCCCTTCACGCTGTCCACGATGAGCATCTGCTCGCTGGAAGACGTGGCACAGGCCACCGGCAAGCCGTTCTGGTTCCAGCTGTACGTGATGCGCGACCGCGAGTTCGTGGGCAACCTGATCGACCGCGCCAAGGCCGCCGGCTGCTCGGCGCTGGTGCTGACGCTGGACCTGCAGATCCTGGGCCAGCGCCACAAGGACATCAAGAACGGCCTGTCGACGCCGCCCAAGCCCACGCTGCGCAACCTCATCAACCTGGCGACCAAGCCGCGCTGGTGCATGGGCATGCTGGGCACCAAGCGCCGCACGTTCGGCAACATCGTCGGCCACGCCAAGGGTGTGAGCGACCTGTCGTCGCTGTCGTCCTGGACGGCCGAGCAGTTCGATCCGCGTCTGAGCTGGGACGACGTGGAATGGATCAAGCAGCGTTGGGGCGGCAAGCTCATCATCAAGGGCATTCTTGACGTCGAAGACGCGCAGCTCGCCGCCAACAGCGGCGCCGACGCGCTCATCGTCAGCAATCACGGCGGACGCCAGCTGGACGGCGCCATGTCGTCCATCGCGGCCTTGCCGGGAATCGCCGATGCCGTGGGTTCGAAGATCGAGGTGTGGATGGACGGCGGCATCCGCTCCGGCCAGGACATCCTGAAGGCGGTGGCGCTGGGCGCGCGCGGCACGATGATCGGCCGCGCGTTTCTGTACGGGCTGGGCGCCTACGGCCAGGCCGGCGTGACCCGCGTGCTGGAGATCCTGTACAAGGAAATGGACACGACGATGGCGCTGTGCGGCCGCCGCACGATCGAGCCGGGCGACCGCAGCATCCTGCTGCCGGGCACGTACCCGACCTGATTGCAGACGCGCATGACAAAAACCCGGACCGCCAGCGTGTCCGGGTTTTTTATGCGCCAATGCCGGCGGGGGCTACGCCCCGTTGCCGGTGCCCAGAAACTGGCTGGGCCGGCGCAGCGCCGGATCGAACGGATTGATCTGCGCGCCGACGGCGTCGGCCTCGCGCCGCAGCATTTCCACGATCAGCGGCAGGCGTTCATCGCTGATGCGTTCGATGGGCGCGGCCACGCTCAGCGCCGCGACCGTGACGCCGTTGGGATCGTAGACCGGCACGGCCAGCCCGGCGATATTGGGAAACACGCCCTGCCCCTGGCTGCGCGCGTAGCGCAGCTCCAGGCATTCCTTGATGCGCACGCGCATCGAGATCTCGTCCACGAAGCCCAGATGATGCAGGCGCGGAATGTTGAAGCGCATGACCTCTTCGCGCTCGGCCTCGGGCAGGCTGGCCAGCAGCACCAGGCCGCCCTGTCCCATGCCGAGCGGCACGCGCCCGCCGATGTCGCCCGTGTGCGAGCGCACCGGAAATGCGCCATCCACGCGGTCGACGCAGACGGCGTCAAAGCCGCTGCGCACCAGGAGGAAGATGGTGTCGTTGAGCATGCCGGACAGCCGCAGCATGGCGGGGCGGTACAGGGTGCGCAGGCTGGACTGGTGGGTGCCGGCGGCCGCGGCCAGCGAAAAGAAGGCGACGCTGAGCTGATACCCCTTGCTTTGCGCAGGTTGCTCCACCACGCCCTCCTGCATGAGCCCTTGCAGCACCCGATGCACCGTGGCCTGCGCCTGGCCCGTGCGGGCGGCGATATCCGTCAGGCGCAGCTTCTCGCCCTTGGCGTCGGCCAGCACGCGCAGCACCGCGAACGCCCGCTGCAGCACGCCCTGGCCTGCGGAATCCTCCGAAGCTTCTGATTTCTTCATTCTTCAGTTCCGATAATCAAAATAGTCAGATGTATTTTTATCAAGAAATTCAGTCTAACGGAATTACTAGATAAAAAATTCGATTCTTCGGAAAACCCTAATTGCCCCGCATTTTCGCGGCTCCTAGACTGCCCCCATCGATCAAGCAGCTGGGGTGAGGTCAAATCCCCCCGGCGGCGCAAGGCCCGGATGGGTCACGGGGTGTGGAACATGGCATTTCTGCGGCTGGACAACGTCTCCAAGAACTATGGCGACCTGCGTGTCGTCTCGGACCTGAACCTGTCAGTCGACAAGGGCGAGTTCGTCTCCCTGCTTGGCCCCTCCGGTTGCGGCAAGACCACCACGCTGCAGATGATTGCCGGCTTTGCCGACGTGACCTGCGGCACCATCACGCTGGACGGGCGCGACATCACGCACGCCAAGCCCAACACGCGCGGCCTGGGCATCGTCTTCCAGAGCTACGCGCTGTTCCCGCACCTGACCGTGACCGACAACGTCGCCTTCGGCCTGAAGATGCGCAAGGTCGAACGCGCCGAGCGCCAGGACCGCGTGCGCGAGGCGCTGGCGCTGGTCAAGCTGGACAAGCATGCGGACCGGTTCCCGCGCGAACTGTCGGGCGGCCAGCGGCAACGCGTGGCGCTGGCGCGCGCGCTGGTGATCCGCCCGCCCGTGCTGCTGCTGGACGAGCCGCTGTCCAACCTGGACGCCAAGCTGCGCGAGGACATGCAGTTCGAACTGCGCAGCATCCAGCGCAAGATCGGCACCACGACCGTCATGGTGACGCACGACCAGGCCGAAGCCCTGTCCATCAGCGATCGCGTCGTGGTCATGCAGGACGGCCGCGCCACGCAGGTGGACGCACCCTATCGCATGTACGAGCACCCGCAAACCGAGTTCATCTCGCGCTTCGTGGGCAAGACCAATCTGCTGGCCGGGCGCGTGACGCGCTGCGGCGCGCAGGCAGAAGTCCAGACCGGCGCGTTCAGTCTCCTGGTCGACGGCGAAGGCCTGCGCCACGGCGACAGCGTGCAGTTGTCGCTGCGGCCCGAAAAGCTGGTGCCGGTGCCGTCCGGGCAAGGCAAGCTTGCCTGTGTGGTCAACACGCGCTACTTCCTGGGCAGCCAGTGGATGTACGACCTGGATTCGCCCGTGGGGGCGCTGACCATCCTGACGCCCAACGACGGCCGCCGTCCGCACGACGACGGCGAAGCTATCGGGCTGGACTGGGCGGACGGCGTGCTGCGCGTGCTGCGCGCGCCCGCCGCGGCGGTGGCGGCGGACTGACATGGCGACGCTCACGCAACGCGGCGCTGCCGCCAGCCTGCCCAAGCCGCGCAACGACGGCCTGCTCGCCATCCTGGGATCGATCCCGCTGGCGCTCGTGTTTCTGACATTGGTGCTCACGCCGCTGGCGCTGACGTTCGTCCTGTCTTTCCGGCCGTTCGACTACGCGACCGGCATCCAGCCCGGCCACACGTTCGAGCACTACCTGGCCGTGGTCACGGACAGCTATTTCATCGAGATCTTCTGGCGCACCTTCTGGATCGCCGGCGTCACCACGCTGATCTGCGTGCTGATCGGCGCGCCCGAAGCCTACATCCTCTCGCGTATGGGCAAGCCCTGGCGCTCGATCTTCCTTCTGGTGGTGCTGTCGCCGCTGCTGATCTCGCTGGTGGTGCGCGCGTTCGGCTGGAGCATGCTGCTGGGCCCGGGCGGACCGCTGGGCAAGGCGGCCGCCGCGTTAGGGCTGGGAACGCTGCTGTACACGCCCACCGCCGTCATCATCGGCCTGGTGCACGTCATGCTGCCCTTCATGGTGATCCCCGTCTGGACGTCGCTGCAGAAGCTGGACCCCACCGTCGAGCATGCGGCGCTGTCGTTGAATGCCTCGCGCTTTCAGACGCTCACGCGCATCGTGCTGCCGCAGGCAATGCCGGGCATCCTGTCGGGCAGCCTCATCGTCTTCGGCCTGTCGGCCAGCTCGTTTGCGATTCCGGCTCTGCTGGGCGGACGTCGCCTGAAGATGGTGGCGACCGTCGTGTACGACGAGTTCCTGACCGAGCTGAACTGGCCGCTGGGCGCGGCCATCGCGATCGTGCTGCTGATCGTGAACGTGATCGTCATGATGGCGTACAACCGCGTCGTCGAACGCTCTTACCGCCGCAGCCTGGGCTGAGCCGCGCAAGGAATCGAACATGCAGAAGAACGGTCCTTTCGCGCTGGCGTTCAACTTCCTGGTGGTGGCTTTCGTGCTGGCGCCGCTGGTCATCGTGTGCCTGGTGGCGTTCACGCCGGACTCGACGCTTACCGTGCCCACCACAAGCTTCTCGCTGCGCTGGTTTTACGCGGTATTCGAGCATCCCAACTTCATGCAGGCGTTCAAGAACAGCCTGTGGCTCGCATTCCTGTCGGCCAGCATTGCCGTGTGCCTGGCCGTGCCCGCGGCCATCGCCATCACGCGCTACCGCTTTCCGGGGCGTGACGTGCTCAACGGGCTGTTCCTGTCGCCGCTGATGATTCCCCACCTGGTGCTGGGCGTGGCGCTGTTGCGTTTCTTTGCGCTGATGGGCATGGCCGGCAGCTTTCCGTGGCTGGTCGCCAGCCACGTGGTCGTCATCACGCCTTACGTGATGCGCCTGGTGATCGGCGCGCTCGTCGGCTTTGACCGGTCCATCGAGCACGCGGCGCTGTCGCTGGGCGCCAGCCGCGCCAAGGTGTTCTTCCTGGTCACGTTGCCGCTCATCATCCCCGGCGTCTCTGGCGGCTGGCTGCTGGCATTCATCAACAGCTTCGACGAACTGACCATGTCGGTGTTCATCACGGCGCCGTCGACCATCACGCTGCCGGTGCGCATGTACATGTACGCCACAGAATCCATCGATCCCATGATGGCTGCCGTGTCCGCGCTGGTGATCGCGCTGACGGCCGTGACCATGCTGCTGCTGGACCGGGTGTACGGACTGGACCGCGTCCTGGTGGGCCAGAAATGAAATCGCTTCCGACAGCCGCAAAGGAGCCGCGCGCGCCATGGCAATTTTGAAACGCCTGGCCGAGACGAGCCGGCCCGCGTTGACCTTCACGTTCGACGGACAGCCCTGCACGGCGCTTGCCGGCGACACGGTCCTGACCGCCGTCCTGACGCAGGGCGAGCGCCTGCGCGTCTCGGAATTCGGGGGCGGCCCGCGCGCCGGCTTCTGCATGATGGGCGCCTGCCAGGACTGCTGGGTGCAGCTTGAAAACGGCGAGCGCGTGCGCGCCTGTTCCACGTATATCGAGCCCGGCATGCGGCTGCAGAGCGCCGCGCTGGCGCCGGCAGCCGCGCCCGGCACGCTGTCGGCCGCCGCCTGGCCTGAGGACGGCACGCCATGACCGCTGTGATGCCCGTAATCGTCGGTGCGGGTCCGGCCGGCATCCGCGCGGCCCAGACGCTGGCCGCGCAAGGCCTGCGGCCCGTGATCCTGGACGAAGGCCTGCGGCCAGGCGGCCAGATCTACCGGCAGCCGCCGCCCGGCTTCTCGCGGCCCAAATCCGCGCTGTACGGCTTCGAACACCGCAAGGCCGACGCCGTGCACCGGACCATGCAGGCGTTGCAGGGCAGTGTGGAATACCGCCCCGGCTGTCTCGTCTGGAACGCCGAGGGCAGGACGCTGGACGTGCTGCGCGACGGTGTCAGCACCACCGTGCCCTACACCCACCTCATCCTCGCCACCGGCGCCACCGACCGCGTGCTGCCGTTTCCCGGCTGGCTGACGCCCGGCGTCTACACGCTGGGCGGATCGCAGGTGGCGCTCAAGCACCAGGGATGCACCATCGGTTCGCGCGTCGCGTTCATGGGCACGGGCCCCCTGCTGTATCTGGTGGCCTACCAGTACGCCAAGGCGGGCGCGCAAGTCGCCGCCGTCCTGGACACGTCCCGCTTTGCCGACCGCGCCGCCGCGCTGCCCGGCATGCTGCGCGCGCCCACCCTGCTGGCCAAGGGCCTTTACTACATGGCGTGGCTGCGCGCGCACGGCGTGCCGCTGCGCAGCGGCGTGCGGCCCGTGGCCGTCGCGGGCACGGGCCGTGTCACGGGTCTGTCGTACCGGCAGGGTGAACGCACGCACACGCTGGATTGCGATGCGGTCGGCTTTGGCCTGTCGCTGCGGCCCGAAACCCAGCTTGCCAGCCTGATCGGCTGCGACTTTGAATTCAACGAATGCGACCGCAACTGGATCCCGCGGCGGGACGCCGCCGGCCGCAGCAGCGTGGCGGGTGTCTACGTCGCCGGTGACGGCGCGGGCATTGGCGGCGCCGACGCCGCGGAACTGGCGGGCGAACGCGCGGCGCTGGCGCTGCTTGAAGACACCGGGCATCCGCACGACACGCGCCGCGCGCGTGTGCTGGAATCGCAACTGGCGGCCAACGGCCGCGTGCGCGATGCGCTGGAGCGCGCCTTCCCCTTTCCAGAGGACTGGGCCGCCGGCATCGCCGACGACACCGTCGTCTGCCGCTGCGAGGAAGTCACCGCCGGCGCCATCCGCCAGGCCGTGCACCAGAACGGCGTGCGCGAAATGAATCGCCTGAAAGCGCTGACGCGCGTCGGCATGGGCCGTTGCCAGGGCCGCATGTGCGGCGTTGCCGGCGCGGAAGTCCTGGCCCACGCCGTGGGCTGCGCGCCGCGCGCCGTGGGCCGGCTGCGCAACCAGCCGCCGGTCAAACCCATCCCGGTCAACGTGGTGTGCCTGGAACGGCCCGCTAAAAGGGCCGCATGATGGAGGCCGCATGATGGAACGCATCGACACCGAAGTCGCGATCATCGGCGGCGGCATCGTCGGCGGCAGCGCCGCGCTGTTCCTGCGCCGCCAGGGCGTGCCCGTGGTGCTGCTGGAAGCGGCGCTGTGCGGTGCCAAGGCCAGCGGCGTCAACTACGGCGGCGTGCGGCGGCAGGGCCGCGGCGTTGAACAACTGCCGCTCGCGCGGCGCGCGCACGAATTGTGGGGCAAGCTGCCCGAGCTGATCGGCATCGACGGCGAGTACGTGCGCTCCGGACATTTGAAGCTTGCCTGCTCCGACGCCGACCTGGCGTTGCTGCAGGCCTATCGCGAGAGCACGCGCGGCTTCGGCATGGATCTTGAAATCCTGGACCGCCGCGCGCTGGCGCGGCGCTTCGGCTGGCTGGGCCAGGGCGTGGTGGGCGGCTCGTTCTGCCCGCAGGACGGCCACGCCAACCCTCGGCTCGTGTCCCCGGCCTTCGGGCGTGCCGCGGCCGCGCTGGGGGCCGACGTGCGCGAAGGCGTGCGAGTCACATCAGCCACGCACGACGGCACGCGTTTCATCGTGCGCGCCGGCGACACGCTTGAAGTGCGCGCGCGCGTACTGCTCAATTGCGCGGGCGCCTGGGCTGGCCGCTTCGCCGAAGGCTTTGGCGAACCCGTACCCGAAACCTCCATTCATCCCTTGATGATGGTGACCGAACCCCTGCCGCTGTTCATGGATGTCAGCCTGGGTATGCAGGGCGGCGGCATCTACGCGCGCCAGGTCGCGCGCGGCAACTGCGTCATCGGCGGCGGGCGCGGCGTCTCGGCAGACCCTGACCACGCCCGCCCGGGGCGCGACAACCTTGGCACGCTGATGGCCAATGCCGCAACGCTGTTGCCCGTGCTGCGCGGCGCCCAGGTCATCCGCTTCTGGACGGGAGTGGAAGGCAACATGCCCGACCACAATCCCGTGCTCGGACCCAGCGCCACCGTGCCCGGTCTCTTTCATGCCTTCGGCCTGTCCGGCGCGGGCTTTCAGATCGGTCCGGCCATCGGCGAAGTCCTGTCCGAACTGGTCGTGCACGGCCGATCCTCCATTCCCATCGATGCCTTCCGCATTGAACGGTACGCGCCCGCCGCTCACGGCGCCGCGGCCCGGCCTGAGAGTCTTCGTGAGCAAACGCTGGAGTCACCATGATGCACAAGAAACAGGGCGCGCAGCGCCTGACCAAGGGGAAGCGCCTGTTGGGCGCGGCGGTGCTGGCATTGCTGTCCGCCGGCGCAATGGCGCAGCAAAAGACGTTGTACGTCGGCATGAACGGCGGCGACATGGAACGCGCCTTCACGCAGCACGTGTTCCCCGACTTCGAGAAGGCCAACAACGTCAAGATCGTCGTCGTGCCCGGCACCTCGACCGACGTGCTGGCCAAGGCACAGGCCTACAAGGACAACCCGCAGATGCACGTCATGTTCCTGGATGACGGCATCATGGCCCGCGCGATCTCGATGGGCCTGTGCGAACAGCTCAACGACGACCCCGTCCTGAAAGAGCTGTATCCCACCGCCCTGATGAAAGACCGCATGGCCGCCGGCATCGACATCGGCATGACCGGCCTGGGCTACAACACCCGCCTCTTCCAGAAGAACGGCTGGACGCCGCCGACCTCGTGGCTGGACCTGGCCGATCCCAAGTACAAGGGCAAGGTCGTCTTCCAGTCCGCCTCCGGCAGCACCTTCGGCCTGCATGGCTTTCTGATGTTCAACCGCATCGAAGGCGGCACCGACCAGAACTACGAGCCCGGCTTCAAGAAGTGGCCCTCCACCATCGGCCCCAACGTGCTCGAGTACATCCCCAACTCCGCCAAGCTGGCCGAGATGATCCAGTCCGACGAGGCCGCCATCTTCCCGCTCACCCCCACCGCCATCGCCCGCCTGAAAAAGCGCGACATCCCGGTGGAATACGCCCAGCCCAAGGAAGGCTCCGTCATCCTGATGGTCGGCGAATGCGTCATCGCCAAGAACAGCGAACCCGAACTCGCGCAAAAGCTCGCGCTGTACCTCTTGTCCACCAAGGCCCAGGCCAAGGCGCTGGAAATGGGCGGCCACTTCCCGTCCAACAAGAACGTCCAGGCGTCCGCCGACAACGCCGAGACGCTCAAGCGCTTCCAAGGCTACATGGCCAACGCTAAGATCCTGGACTGGGACCAGATCAACGCGGCCCGGCCCGCCTTCAACGCCCGCTGGAACCGTACGGTCGAACGTTGAGGTCAACGCGCGCATGCCTGTGGACAACCCGCAGGCGCGCCGCGCCGGCCTTCCAGCAGCAAGGACACGCATGCGCCTCATCATCAATTCCGGCGGCCCCCAGGCGACAGAAGAATGGCGCGCGCATTTCCGCGCGTTCGCGCCGGAACTGGACGTTGTCGGCTGGCACGAAGACCCCGACCCCGCCACCATCGACTACGCCCTCGTCTGGGCCCCCGACGCCGGCCGCCTGGCCACCTTCCCCAACCTGAAACTCATCGTCAGCGCCGGCGCCGGCGTCGACCACATCCTCGCCGACCCCGCCCTGCCGCGCCACCTGCCCATCGCCCGCATGGTCACCGCGCGCACGCAGACCGAAATGGCCGAGTACGTGCTCACCAGCGCGCTCATGATCACGCGCAACGTCAAACGCATCACCGACAACCAGGCCCGCCGCCACTGGGAATTCTTCGACTCCCTGCGCGTCGCCGCCGACGTGCGCGTCGGCATCATGGGCCTGGGCCACCTTGGCGTCGCCTCAGCGCAACTCCTGTCCCGCGCGGGCTTTCCCGTCAGCGGCTGGTCGCGCGGCGCCAGCAGGCTCCCCGGCATGCCGTCCTACGCAGGCCAGGCCCAGTTCGCCGACTTCCTCGCCAACACCGACCTCCTCGTCTGCCTCCTGCCCGCCACCGAAACGACGCGCGGCATCCTCAACCGCACGACGCTCTCCCAGCTCCCAAAAGGCGCCAGCCTCATCAACGCCGGCCGCGGCGCCCACATGGTCACCCAGGACATCCTGGACGCGCTGGACAGCGGCCATCTGGATCAAGCCATCCTGGACGTCTTCGAACAAGAACCCTTGCAAGAAGACTCCCCGCTGTGGACCCACCCAAAAATCACCATCACCCCCCACTGCGCGGCAATCCCCGACCGCAAGGAACGAGCGCGTCACACCGCGCTGCTGATCGCAGCCAATGAGCGTGGCGAAGCGCTGCCCAACATCTACGACCCGCAGCGCGGCTACTGACACTGCGCAGCCCACAGCAATCCAGAGCGAAGCGCGCAGCGCCATCGTATGACGCAAGACACTGCGTAAGCGCCACCAGGCCGCCCGCGCGGCCGCCGTGGCGCGGGCCCCGCAAGACCTTCCGCCACCTCCCACCGCTTGCCAGAACGCCAAGCAAACAACTCGCCCCGGCAATGCCGGAACCCGAAGCACCCGAGCACGGCGTGGCGGTGGCCTTGGGGCGCGGGGCGTGTAGATGCGCCCGAGGGAATCGGAAGGCAGTCGCCGGAGGCGACAACGACGATGACGAAGGGGCAGTCCGGAGCGAAGGCTCCGGACCGCAATCGTAGCCCCGCGTCCCAAGGCCGCCGCCGCGCCGTGCGCCAAAAGAAATCAATCCGCCGCCCAAAAAAACCGCAAAATCTGCAAACCCCCAAAAGCTAAATTGCCCCTACCAAGGAGCAACCCATTGAAACCCGCAACGCGATCCCTCTACGCCCAACGCCTGGACCCCGTCCTACGCTGGCTAGCCGCCAACCCAGACGCCCCGCCAGACCTGCACCACCTGGCCGACCTGGCCTGCCTATCCCCCTACCACTTCCACCGCGTCTACCGCGCCATGATGGGAGAAACGGTCAACGCCACCGTCCAGCGCATCCGCATGCACCGCGCGGCCGTGGCCCTGGCTGGCACGCAGACGGCACTACGGGACGTTGCGCAACGCGCCGGTTACGAATCCGACGCCGCGTTCAACCGCGCCTTCGGCGCTGTCTTCGGCATCTCGCCAGGTCGGTATCGCGCCGCCCGCTCCCAACCTTCCACCACCCAGGAGCCAGCCATGTACCCCGTTGTCATTGAAAACTTCCCCGGAATCGTCCTCGCCGTTCTGCCCCACCGCGGCAGCTACCAGGATATCGGCCCCGTCTTCTCAAGAGTCTTCATGCTCGCCATCGGCCGCGGCATCGCCACCCCCGACACCATCGGCTTCGGCATCTACTACGACGACCCCGAGCAAGTCCCGCAAAACCAGTTGCGATCGCTTGCCGGCATGCCCGTCGCGCCCGACGCCGACATCGGCCAGGAACTCGAACGCTTCGAAATCCCCGCCGGCCGCTGCGCCATCCTCACTTACACCGGCCCCTACAACGAAATGCGCAAGCCCTACGACTGGCTCTTTGCCGAATGGCTGCCATCCAGCGGCATGGCCCCCGCGGATTTCCCCATGTTCGAGCAATACCTGAACGACCCGCGCACCACCCCGCCCGCGCAATTGCAAACCCGCATCTGCCTGCCGCTTCAATAGCAGACAGCGCCTCCCGCTACCCGAGCACGCCTGCCAGATATTGCCGCAGCCAGGCGTGCGCCGGATCGTCCTGATAGCGCTCGTGCCAGTACAACGACACCGCAATGGGCGGCAACGTCAGTGGCACCTTCTGCGTCACGATGCGTGCGCTGCCCGACATCGCCTTCGCAATGCTCACCGGCATCGTCGCGATCAGGTCAGATCCCTCCACGATGAACGGACACACCAGGTAGCTGGACAGTGTCGCCACGATCTTGCGGCTGCGATTCTGGCCCATCAGGATGCGATCGATCGCCGTGCTGAAGTAGCGCGTGTGCGCGGCCAGATCCAGATGCCCGTAGCTCAGGTAGGCGTCCAGGTTCCAGCGCTTGCGCAAACACGGATGTCCTTCGCGCACGATGCACACCGCCGGCTCCTGGTACAGAAAGCGCGTGCGCAGATCCGGCGCCGGGTCCGGAAAGTAGCCCGCGATCAACTCCACATGATTGGTGTCCAGCATGCTCAGCCCGTGCTGCGGCCGCGCCGGCACGATCTGCAACTGGAAGTGCGGCGCGTCCACCGCAAGCCGCGGAATCAGCTTGGGCAGCAGCGTGTACTGCACATAATCGGTCGCATACAGCGACAGCGTGCGCGACGAATGCGCCGGGTCGAACGCCTCGCGGGTGCGCGTCGCACGGTGCCAGCCCTCCAATAGCGGCTTGAAATGCTGGTGTAGTTCCAGCGCCTGCAGCGTCGGCTGCCACGTGCCGCCCTCGCGCACCAGCAGCGGATCGCCGAACAACTGGCGCAGCCGGTTCATCGCCGCGCTCATGGCCGGCTGGCTGATGTTCATCGCCTCGGCCGCGCGCGACACATTGCGGCATGCCATCAGCGCATCGAAGTGCAGAAGCAGATTCAGGTCCGGATTCTTCATCGCCGCGCGTCCATAAATGGCATCTATACAAATATAAACCTGTAGGACTGCTGTCATCGCGGCGCCAGGCCTAGCATGACTTCGTTGTTGCAGCGAACCAAGGTCGGACACGCATGATCCGGCCATAAGGAAGTTCTATCAACAAGGGGAAACCAAGCCATGAAAACAGGGCTACTTCGCAGTTGCTGTCGCATTGCCGCAGGCGTCGCGCTCTTTGCCGCCGCCGGAACCGCCAGCGCCGCCTGGCCTGACAAGGTCATCCGCATCGTCGTGCCGTTCGCGGCCGGCGGCTCCACCGACCTGGTGGCGCGCAAGATCGCCGAAGGACTGAGCCAGCGCCTGGGCGTCAACGTCATCGTCGAAAACCGGCCCGGCGCGGGCGGCACCGTCGGCACCGAGTACGTCGCGCGCCAACCCGCCGACGGCTACACCATCCTGATGGGATCGGTCAGCACGCACGGCAGCGCGCCCTGCGTCTATTCCAAGCTGCCGTACGACGCGGTCAAGGACTTCACGCCGCTGACGGTCGTGGCCACGATCCCCAACGTCATGTCGGTGAAGCAGTCCGTTCCCGCCAACAACCTGCAGGAGTTTGTGGCCCTGCTGAAGAAGGAGCCCGAGAAGTATTCCTTCGCCTCCAACGGCCAAGGCACGTCCAACCACCTGGCCGCCGAACTCTTCAAGTCCACCGCCGGGGTGTCGATGGTGCATGTGCCTTACCGCGGCTCCGGCCCCGCGCTCATCGACCTGGTGGGCGGACAGATCAACATGATGATGGACGTCGTGATGACGTCGTACCCCTACATCAAGGACGGCAAGATCAAGGCGCTGGCGGTGACCTCGCCGCAGCGCTCGGCCATGTTGCCCGACGTGCCCACTGTCGCCGAGTCCGGCTACCCCGGCTACGAGGCCATGGTGTGGTTCGGCATGCTGGCGCCCGCCAACATGCCCGAACCCTTGCGCACCAAGCTGACCGACGGCCTGGTGCAGACCCTGCACGCGCCCGCCATGAAGACCTATCTCGAGCAGCAGGGCGCTCAGGTGTCGGACGTTGCAGGCCCGGCGTTCGGCTCGATGATCAAGGACGAAATCAGCAAGTGGTGCCAGGTGGTGAAGAAAGCCGGCATTCGTCTGGACTGACCCTAATTTTTTGGAAAGAACGATATGTATCGCATAGGGATAGACGTCGGAGGCACGTTTACCGATTTCACGATGATCGACGAGGACGCCGGCGTGGTGCACTTTCACAAGGTGCCCTCCACGCCGCACGATCCCTCCGAGGCCATCGCTACGGGCATCGGGCAGATGCTTGCGGATCATGGCGTCGCGCCTTCGCAGGTGTCGCACGTGGGCCATGGCACCACGGTGGCGACCAACCTCATCATCGAACGCAAGGGCGCGCGCGTCGGCCTGATCACCACGCGGGGCTTTCGCGACGTGCTGGAGATCGGCCGCCAGACGCGCCCGCACTTGTACGACTACAGCGTGGGCAAACCGCCCGTTGCGGTGCCGCGCGAATTTCGCGCCGAAGTCGACGAGCGCGTCAACGCGGCGGGCGAGGTCCTGACGGCGCTGGACGAAGCGCAGGTGCGCGATGCGGCGCGGCGCTTCGCCAAGGCCGGAATCGAGGCCGTCACGATCTGCTTCCTGCATGCTTACCGCAACCCTGCGCATGAGCGGCGCGCGGCCAGCATCGTCCAGGAAGAAATGCCGGATGCGTACATCAGCCAGTCGTCCGAGGTGCTGCCCGAGTTCCGCGAATACGAGCGCCTGTCCACCACCGTGCTCAATGCGGCGGTCGGGCCGAAGATGGCGCGCTACCTGGAGCGTTTTCTGAAGCGGGTGCGGGAACTGGATATCGGGCATGAGCCGCACACCATTCACTCCAATGGCGGCCTGATGTCGATCGCCACGGTGCGCCAGTATCCGGTGCGCACCTGCCTGTCCGGCCCCGCCGCCGGCGTGGTCGGCGCCGCGGCTGTGGGACGCGCCATCGGTAGCCTGAACCTCGTGACGTTCGACGTGGGCGGCACCAGCACGGACGTGTCGCTGGTGTGCGAAGGCAGGCCGCTCTTCACCTCGCACCGCCATGTCGCCGGCTATCCGGTCAAGACGCCGATGGTCGACATTCATGTCATCGGCGCGGGCGGCGGCAGCATTGCGTGGCTGGACGATGCCGGCGCGCTGAAGGTGGGGCCGCACAGCGCGGGCGCGGTGCCGGGCCCGGTGGGCTACGGCCGTGGCGGCCAGGAGCCCACCATCACCGACGCCGAAATCGCGTTGCAGCGGCTCAACCCCGTGGCGCTCTTGAACGGCCGCATGCCGGTGTATGCCGATGCGGCGCGCGAGGTCATCCGAGGCCGCGTCGCCGAACCGCTGGGCCTGTCCATGGAGGCGGCTGCCGAGGGCATCCTGCGCATCGCCGCCGCCAACATGAGCCGCGCGATCCGGGCGGTTTCCACCGAGCGGGGCTACGACCTGTCGCGCTTCGCGCTGTATGCCTACGGCGGCGCGGGTCCGCTGCACGCCGTGGAAGTGGCCGAGGAGTGCGGCATCCCCGTCGTCATCGTGCCGCAGGAACCCGGCACGATGTGCGCGCGCGGCATTTTGCTCAGCGACATCTCGTTCGATTTCGTGCAAAGCGAGATATCGCTCGCCAGTGAGGACACGTGGCCCGCCATCACCGCCATCTTTGAAGGCCTTGCCGCGCAGGCGCGCGACTGGCTCGCGTCCGAACGCGTCGATCCCGCGCTGCGCGTGTGCCACAGCGCGATCGACGCGCGCTACGAGGGGCAGAACTTCGAGGTGCAGGTCAGCCTGGACGACACGGGCCCGGGCGGCTACGCGCAATTCGCGCGGCGCTTTGCAGAGGCCCATGAGCGCGAATACGGCTACACGGTGGACGATCGCAAGGTGCAGATCATCAATTGCCGCATGCAGGCGGTCGGACAGGTGGTGAAGGCGCCGCTCGCGCCGCGCCATGTGGGCGGCACGCTGCAGGACGCGCGGCTGGGCGAGCGCAAGGCGTATTTCGGGCCGGCGCATGGCTGGCTGGAAACGCCCGTGTACGACCGCGACCGCGTGCCGACCGCCGCGCGCTTTCAGGGCCCGGCGCTGCTCGAGGAAATGAGCTCGACCACGGTGGTCGGCGTGGGCCACGAGGCCAGCGTCGACGAATTCGGCAACCTGATCATCCGTTTGCAAGGAGGCTCGCATGAACAAGCCTGATTCCATTGAACCGCGCGAGGCGGACAGCGCCTCGGTCCTGGCGGATCCGATCGGCATGGAGGTGTTCTGCAACCGCCTGCTGTCGATCACCGAAGACATGAACAACACGCTGGTGCGCGCCTCGTTCTCGACCAACATCAAGGAGCGCAAGGACTGCTCGGTGGCGCTCTTTGACGCGGCGGGGCGGCTGGTCGCGCAGGGCACGCAGATCCCGCTGCACCTCGGATCGCTGGACGGCGCCATGCGCGCCATCCTGCGCACGTTTGCCGAAGACCAGATCCGCGACGGCGACGTGTTCATCTGCAACGATCCGTACCTTGCCGACGGCAGCCACTTGCCCGACATCAACATCATCACGCCGGTGTTCTGGGAAGGCACGCTGCGATTTTTTGCCGCCAACATCGCGCACCACTCGGACGTGGGCGGCGCCGTGCCTGGCTCTATCGCCGGAGGGCTGAAGTCGATCTTCGAGGAGGGCATCCGCATCCCCGCCTGCCGCCTGGCTCGCGCGGGCGAGACCGACGAGGACCTGCTGCGTCTGATCTGCGCGAACACCCGCGATCCGGAAGAGCGCGTGCTTGACCTGCGCGTGCAGATGGCGACCAATCGCCGCGGCGCGGCCGCAGTGCAGGGGTTGATCCGCCAGATGGGGCTGCAGGCTGTGCTGCGCTCGGTGGACGACGTGATCGCCTACACGCGCAAACGCCTCTTGAACCGCATCGCCGAGCTGCGCCCCGGCAGCTACACCTTCCGCAGCGATCTTGACGACGACGGCATGGGCGGCGATCCGGTGCCCATCCAGGTGACGCTGACCGTTGGCGCGGACAATCTGCACTTCGACTTCGACGGATCGGGCAAGCAGGCGCGCGGGGCCATGAACCTGCCGTTCAATGCCCTGCGCGCCTGCGTCTACTACGCGGTGAAGGCGCTGCTGGACCCGGACCTGGCGCCCAATGCCGGGCTGTTCGATCCCATCACGCTGTCCGCGCCCGTGGGCACCATCACCAATCCCGAGCACCCCGCCGCGGTGGGCGCGCGGTCCATCACCGCGCAGAAAGTGGCCGGGGCGATCTTCGGTGCATTCCGGGGCCTGCTGCCGCCGGAAAAGACCATGGCTTCCAGCAACGACTGCTGCCCCGCCATCGTGTTCTCGGGCCGGTGGCGCGAGCGCGCGGGACACTTCGTGTACCTGGAAACGTTGGGCGGCGGCGCGGGGGCGCGCTTCGATGCGGACGGCATGGATGCAGTGCACGTGCACATGACCAATACATCGAACCTGCCGGTCGAAGCGCTGGAAAACGAGTATCCCCTGCTGATGGACGAGTACGCGATGATTCAGGACTCGGGCGGCGCGGGCCGCACGCGCGGCGGCATGGGCATCGCCAAGCAGATACGCGCGGTGGGACCAGGCATCGTGTTCTCGGCGCGCTCGGACAGCCACACGGTCGGCGTGGCCGCGGGCGTTGACGGCGGTGGCGATGGCCGCCGCGCGCGCCTGATCCGCAATTTCGGGACGCCGCAGGCCGAGGAACTTTTCTCCAAGACCGCCAACATCGCGCTTGCGGCCGGCGAAAGCGTGCGCATCGAAACGCCAGGGGCCGGCGGGTATGGCGCGCCGTCGGAGCGGCTGCGGGCGCGCGTGAAACAGGACCTGGCTGACGGCAAGATCAGCCCTCACGCGGCGCGCGCGGACTATGGGCTGTCCGTGTAGGCCGCGCCGCGCGTCAACTGACGTTCAGGGTCATCGAGTACTTCATCTTGTCGTGCGGAAACGTGGTGATGGTGGCCAGCAGCAGCACGCCGCCGTCGCCGTAGTACCGGCGGGTGATGACAAAGCCCGGCGTGCCGGTGTCGACTTGAAGTTGCCTGGCGATCGCCGCGCCGATGGGCGTGGCGGAGAACTCCTGGTTGACCTCGGTGATGCGGTCGCCGAAGTGGTCCTCGATCAGCCGCAGCAGCGAGATCCGCGACTTCACATCCACCAGCACGTCCGAATGCGCCGGGTTCGTGTAGATGAGCGTGCTGGCGGCCGGCACGTCGGGATCGTCCAGCGTCTTGATCGAGTTGATGTGCAGCCATTCTTGCCCGGCTTCGCAGCCCAGCGTTTCGGCAAGGCGCTTGGTCGACTTGACGGTGCGCACGTCCTGCACCAGCAGCGCCGCGTTGCGCGCGTACTGCAGCAAATCTGGAAACTGCGAGATGCGCTGCGTGAAACGGGTCGTCGCGCGGGCGGTTTCGACACGCGTGCCCACGCCCGGCCGGCGCGATACCACGCCAGCCACCGTCAGCATGCGGATTGCCTCGCGGATGGTGTGGCGGCTGGCGCCGAATTGTTCGCACAGTTCGTGCTCGGTGGGAAGCAGCGTCATGACGGGGTAGCGCCCGGAGCTGATGTCTTGCGAGAGCGACTGATAGATGCTCTTGTAGCGCGGGCCGCCCGCCACGTCTGCCGGGAGCGCCGCGCCGGGCCGGCCGCGCGCTTGCCGCTCGCCGCCGGGGCTGGCAGCGCGCTCGGAGGATCGGGTCATGAGGTTGGCTCCTTGATTGGTTTTATAGGGTTTGTCCGGACAATAACCGATTGACAAGGCAGTCATGCGGGATCCATTATTTGTCCGGACATTCATGTACGGACAAATTGTACGGCGGACATGAGGTCGCCGGGCAACAAATCAGTCGGTTCTTGCAGTTCTCTTCCAAAATTCGGGGGTTCTCATGAGCAAGGTATTTGCAGTGCTCGCGGCGGCGGCGGTAGCGGCCGGGCTGGGCGCAAACGCACAGGCGCAGCAGAAACTGGTGGTGGCCGGCTACGGCGGCTCGTTTGAAGACATCATGCGCAAGGACATCTTCCCGCCCTTCGCCAAGCAGCATGGCGTCGAGCTGGATTACGTGGCCGGCAACTCCACCAACACCGTGGCGCGCCTGCAGGCGCAAAAGAGCAACCAGCAGATCGACGTCGCCATCATCGATGACGGCCCCATGTACCAGGCCATTGCGCTGGGCTTTTGCGAACCCATCAAGAACCTGCCCGCCGACGACATCTACACCACCGCGCGCTACAAGGACGACAAGGCGGTTGCCATCGGCATCGTGGCCACGGGCATCATGTACAACAAGAAGGTCTTCGACGAGAAGAAATGGGCGCCGCCCACGTCCTGGAAGGACCTGAAGGATCCCAAGTACAAGAAGCAACTGGTCATTCCGCCGCTGAACAACACCTATGGCCTGCACACGCTGGTGGAATACGCCCGCGAAGGCGGCGGCGGCGAAAAGAAGATCGATCCCGGCTTCACCACGTTCAAGAACGAGGTCGGTCCCAATGTGCTGGTCTATGAGCCCTCGCCCGGCAAGATGACCGAGCTCTTCTCCAGCGGGCAGGCCACCATCGCGGTCTGGGGCAGCGGCCGCGTCAAGGCGTTTGCCGACACGGGCTTCCCCGTCGGATTCGTCTATCCGCAGGAAGGCGCCTACGCGCTGCTGTCTTCCGTGTGTCCGATCGCCAAACCCAATGCCAACCCGAAGGCACAGGCCTTTGTCGAATACCTGGTGTCGCCCGAGGTCCAGGAAAAGCTCGCTTCCGCGTACGGCTATGGTCCGGTCAACAAGAAGGCCAAGGTCACGGACGATCCCCGTGTGCCGCTGCCCATCGGCAAGCGCGCCGCCGATCTCATCGTGATCGACTGGGACACGGTCAACCAGAACCGGGACGACTGGAACAAGCGCTGGACGCGGGAAATCGAGCGCTGACGCGTGTGCATACGGGCGGCGCCACTGCCGCCCACCGGGAGCATTCATGACCTATCTTGTGCTTGACCGCCTGAGCAAGCGCTACGGCGATACCACCGCCGTCGAAAACCTCAGCCTGTCGGTAAACAAAGGCGAATTCATCTCGCTGCTGGGGCCGTCCGGCTGCGGCAAGACCACCACGCTGCAGATGATCGCCGGCTTCGTCGAACCGTCCGGCGGCAGCATCGTGCTGAACGGCAAGGACGTCAGCAAGGTGCCCGCCAACAAGCGCGGGCTGGGCATGGTGTTCCAGAACTACGCGCTTTTTCCGCACATGACCGCGGCCGAGAATGTGTCGTTCGGCCTGGAGATGCAGCGCGTGAAAAAGGACGAGCGCCAGGCCCGCGTGGCCGACGCGCTCAAGCTCGTGGGCCTGTCGCATCTGGCCGACCGGCACCCGGCGCGCATGTCCGGCGGCCAGCAGCAGCGTGTGGCGCTGGCGCGTGCGCTGGTCATCCGGCCCAGCGTGCTGCTGCTGGACGAACCGCTCTCCAACCTGGATGCCAAGCTGCGCGAAGAGATGCAACTGGAATTGCGCAGCATCCAGCGCACGGTCGGCACCACCACCATTCTCGTCACGCACGATCAGTCCGAGGCGCTGGCGCTGTCGGACCGCATCGTGGTGATGAACCAGGGTCGCGTCGAACAGGTGGCCGAACCCTTTGCCGCGTACGAAGGGCCCGCCAGCCATTTCGTGGGCGGTTTCCTGGGCAAGGCCAACGTGTTCACGCCGCAGGCCGAGCAGTACGAGGGCGAAACCCGCGCGCGCATCGGCGAAGCCCACATTGGTCTGGCGGGCGCACCGGTGCCGCAGGGCGCGGTGATCGTGCGGCCCGAGAAGATCCTGTTTTCCGAGCCCGCGGCCTGTGCGTTGCCCGGCCGCATGAAGACGCGCGTCTTCCAGGGCAATCATTGGTTGTGCCAGGTGGAAACGTCGGTCGGTGAAGTGATGGTGATCCGGCAGAACGACGGCGTGCCGGTGCCCGCCGAAGGCGAGACCGTGCATCTGCGCTGGCGCGCGCAGGACATGTGCGCCGTCGATCCGGCGGCCGCGCCGCAAGGTAACGCGTCATGAGCGCGCGCACCAATCCGTGGGTGCTGAGCGCCCCGGCGCTGGTGGTGTATGCCACGTTCCTCGTGGTGCCGATGGCGCTGGTGTTTCTGATCAGCTTCTTCGACTTCCAGTTCTACGGCGGCATCGAGGCCACCTTTACCTGGAAGAACTACATCGAGATCTTCTCGGACGGCTACTACTACGAGATCTACGCGCGCACGTTTGGCGTGGCCGCGGCCGTGACCGTGGCGTGTTTGGTGCTGGGCACGGCCGAAGCCTACGTGCTGTCGCGCATGGCCAATCCGTGGAAGGGCCTTTTTCTGATGGTGGTGCTGGGCCCGCTGCTGATTTCGGTCGTGGTGCGCACGCTGGGCTGGGCGTTGCTGTTCGGGTCTACCGGCCTCATCAACAAGGCGCTGATGGGCATCGGCCTGATCTCCACGCCCATCGACCTCATGTACAGCAACCTGGGCGTGGGCATTGCGCTGACGCATGTGCTGGTGCCCTTCATGGTGATCTCGGTGTGGGCATCCTTGCAGCGGATCAACCCCGCTACCGAGGCGGCCGCGCTGTCGCTGGGCGCCAGCCAGTTCACCGTCATCCGGCGTGTGATCGTGCCGCAGGTGATGCCCGGCATCCTCTCGGGCGCGATCATGGTGTTTGCGATGGCGGCGAGCTCCTTCGCCACGCCCGCCATCATCGGCGGACGGCGCTTGAAGAACGTGGCCACCGCCGCCTATGACGAGTTCCTGAATACCTTGAACTGGCCGCTGGGCGCGGCGCTGGCTGTGGTGCTGCTGGTGGCGACCGTGGTGGTGCTGCTGTCGGCCAACCGCATCATCGAACGCCGCTACGGCGCCGTGTTCAACCAGGCCGGAGGCTGACATGCAATTTCGCAACGGCCCCCTCGGCCTCGTCTTCCACACGCTGTTCATCCTGTTCATCCTGGCGCCCATCGTCATGGTGTGCGCGGTGGCGTTCACGTCCGAAGGCTTTATTTCGCTGCCCTCGGGCGGGCTGTCGCTGCGCTGGTTCCGCGCCATCCTGGACAACCCGCGCTTTGTCGACGCGTTCTGGTTCAGCCTGGGCCTGGGCACGCTGTCGGCCACGCTGGCCATCGGACTGGCCGTGCCCAGCGCATTGGCGATCGCGCGCAACCGCTTCACGGGCCGCGAAGCGCTGGTGGCGTTCTTCCTGTCGCCTCTGATGATTCCGCACGTGGTGCTAGGCCTGGCGTTCCTGAAGTTCTTCACGACCGTGGACCTGGCCGGCACGTACTTCGGCCTGGTCGTGGCGCACGTGATTCTGGTCATGCCGTATGCGCTGCGGCTGGTGCTGGCCTCGGCAACGGGCATCGATCCGGCGCTGGAGCGCGCGGCGCAATCGCTGGGCGCCTCCAACTGGACGGCATTTCGGCGCGTGGTGCTGCCGCTCTTGCTGCCGGGCGTGGTCAGCGGCTGGGTGATCGCGTTCATCACCAGCTTCGATGAGCTGACGATGTCGATCTTCATCGCCTCGCCGTCCACCACGACGCTGCCGGTGCGCATCTTCCTGCATATCGAAGACACCATCGATCCGCTGGTGACGGCTGTGTCGGCGGTGCTGATCTACGTGACGATCATTGCCATATTCATCCTGGACCGCGCGGTCGGCCTGGAGAAGCTGTTTGTAGGAAAGGGACGCTGATGACGGAAGAGAAAGAACTGGCGCCGCGCGCGCCCGTGCACCGCGGCATCTACGATGCAGCGGTGATCGGGGGCGGTCTGGTCGGATCGGCGGTGGCCTACGGGCTGCGCCGCGAACTGGACCACGTGGCCGTGCTGGACGAAGGCGACGTGGCCTACCGGGCCTCGCGCGGAAACTTTGGTCTGGTGTGGGTGCAGAGCAAGGGCATGGGCCTGCCACGCTACGGCGTGTGGACGATGACGTCGGCCACCGGCTGGCCCCGGCTTGCCGCCCTGCTGCAGGAAGAGACCGGGGTCGACGTGCACCTGGAGCAGCGCGGCGGCCTGCACGCGCTCCTGAGCGACGAAGAGGTCGAGGCGCGCACGCGTTTCATGAACACGCTGCTGGCGCAGCCGGGCATGGCGCAGTACGAATGGAAGATGCTGGATCGCGCCGAGGTCGCGGACCTGGTGCCGGGCATCGGACCCGACGTACGCGGCGCGACGTGGACGCCGGTGGACGGCATCGCCAACCCGCTCAAGCTGCTGCGCGCGCTGCACATGAGTTTTGCACAGCGGGTTGTGGATTACCTGCCGCAGCGGCCGGCGCAGAGCATCCGCCTGCGTGACGGCGTGTTTGAAATCGCCACGCCCGGCGGCACGGTGCGCGCGCACAAGGTGGTGCTGGCCTCGGGGCTGTCCAACAAGCAGCTTGGCGAGCAAGTCGGTCTTGACGTTCCGGTGCGGCCGCAGCGCGGCCAGATCGTCGTGCTGGAGCGCACGCGCCGCATGCTGGAGACGCCGTTGTCCACACTGCGCCAGACCGACGAAGGCACGTGGCTCATCGGCGATTCGCAGGAAGAGGCCGGCTATGTGGACAACCTGGTTGGCCTGCCGATCCTGGGCACGCTTGCCGACCGCGCCGTGCGCACGCTGCCCGCGCTGCGGGACGTGCGCGTGGTCCGCAGCTGGGCGGCGCTGCGCGTCATGTCCAAGGACGGCTTTCCGATCTATCAGCAATCCGAAACGTGCCCGGGGGCCTTCGTCGCCACCTGTCACAGCGGCGTGACGCTCGCCGCCGCGCACGCGCTCAACTTGGCGCCCATGATCGCCGCCGGCAAGCTGGCCGACGACATGGCGCCCTTCTCGACCCGGAGGTTTCATGTTCAAGCGGCTTGACGAGGCGCAGCGGCAGGCGCAGGGCGCGCCGGTGCGGGTAACGGTCAATGGCGCCGAAATGCTGTGCCGCCAGGGCGACAGCGTGGCGGCGGCGCTCTTTGCGGGCGGCGTGCAGGCCTGCCGCGACACGGCCGTCAACGAGGTGCCACGTGGCCCCTACTGCATGATGGGCGTGTGCTACGACTGCCTGGTCACCATCGACGGACAAGCGAACCAGCAGGGCTGCATGACGCCCGTGCGGGAAGGAATGAAGATCGAGCGCCAGTTGGGCGCGCGCAAGGTGCAGGCATGATCGACACGATGCAATGCGATTTGCTGGTGGTGGGCGCCGGCCCGGCCGGTTTGGCGGCCGCGACGCTGGCCGCGAACCTGGGCGTGGACACCATGCTGCTCGATGAGCAGCCCGCGCCTGGCGGCCAGATCTACCGCGCCATTACCACCACCCCGGTTACCAACCGCGGCATCCTGGGTGAAGACTACTGGCACGGCGCGACGCTGGTGCCGCCGTTCCAGCAGTCGGGCGCGCGCTACGTGCCGGGGGCGACCGTCTGGGCCGTGGCGCAGCGTACCGCGCCCGAGCCGGCCGACGGTTTCGAGGTCGCGTACTCGGTGGCGGGCGAGGCGCGCATCGTGCACGCGCGCCGCCTGCTGCTGGCCACCGGCGCGCAGGAGCGGCCCTTCCCGATTCCGGGCTGGACGCTGCCGGGCGTCATCACCGCGGGCGCAGCGCAGATCCTCTTGAAATCATCCGGCGTCGTGCCGTCCGATCGCACCGTGCTGGCCGGTTGCGGGCCGCTGCTGTACCTGGTGGCCTGGCAATACCTGAATGCGGGCGTGAAGGTCGACGCGCTGCTGGAAACCACGCCGCCGGGACGCATGGGACAGGCGCTGCCCAAGGTCTGGGGCTTTCTGCGCTCGCCGTATCTGGGCAAGGGACTGAAACTGCTGCGCGCGGTCAAGGCCGCCGTGCCCATCGTCAAGGGCGTGACGGCGCTGGAAGCGCTGGGCGACGGCAAGCTGCAAAGCGTGCGTTACACGGCTGGCGGCGTCACCAAGACGTTGCCCGCCGATCAGCTGATGCTGCACCAGGGCGTGGTGCCCAACGTGAACCTGTCGCGCGCGGTGGGCGTGGCGCATCGCTGGAACGACGCGCTGGACTGTTGGGAGCCTGAAGTCGACGAATGGGGCACGACGGGGGTGGACGGCGTCGGCATGGCGGGTGACGGCGCGGGCATCGCCGGGGCGCTGGCCGCCGAGCATCGCGGCCGGCTGGCCGCGCTGCAGGCCGCGCATCTGCTGGGCCGCATCGATGCGGAGAAGCGCGACAGCGAAGCGGCCGCGCCGCGCGCGGCGCTGGCGCAGGCCGTGCGCGGCCGCGAATTCTTCGACACGCTCTACAAGGCGCCGGAGGCGTTCCGGCGGCCCACGGGCGACACCATCGTGTGCCGCTGCGAGGAAGTGACCGCCGCGCAGGTGCGCGAGACCGTCAAGCTGGGGTGCAGCGGGCCGAACCAGATGAAGGCCTTCCTGCGCTGCGGCATGGGTCCGTGCCAGGGCCGCTTCTGCGGCCTGACGGTGTCGGAAATCATTGCCGAGGAACGCGGCGTGCCGACAGAGGAAGTGGGCTATTACCGGCTGCGCTTTCCGACCAAGCCGCTCACGCTGGGCGAACTGGCCTCGCTGCCCCAGACCGACGATTCGCGCCAGGCCGTCGTCCGCCTGAAGAAATGACGGGTGGACACCATGACCGTTCACCCGCGGGCGGCTGAAGTCATCATCATCGGCGGCGGGCTGCACGGCAGCTCGGCCGCGCTGCATCTGGCGCGCGCCGGCGTGCGCGCGCTGGTCATCGAAAAGAACTACGTGGGGCGTCACGCTTCCGGCGTCAATGCGGGCGGCGTGCGCACGCTGTCGCGCCATCTGGCCGAAGTGCCGCTGGCGCTGGCCTCGCGCGAGATCTGGTATCGCATCGGCGAACTGGTGGATGACGATTGCGGCTTTGAGCAGCACGGGCAGGTGCGCGTCGCCGAGAACGCGGCGGATGCCGAAACGCTGCGCGCGCGGCTCAAGACCATGACCGATCACGGCTACACCCACGAGCAGTGGATAACGCGTGAAGACCTGCTGGATCTGATTCCCGCCATCGCGCCCACCGTGCAGGGCGGCCTGATCGCGCGCGAAGACGCGGCGGCCGATCCCTACCGCACCACCCTCGCCTTTCGCATGAAGGCCGCCAGCCTGGGCGCGCGCTTTCTGGAAGGCGTGCGCGTGCAAAGCGTGGCGCGGCAGGACGGGCAATGGCGCGTGCAGACGGATGACGGCGTGTACACCGCGCCGCAGGTGCTGAACTGCGCCGGCGCGTGGGCGGATCGCATCGCCGCGCAATGGGGCGAGCCGGTGCCGCTGCTACCCATCAGTCCGATGATGCTCGTCACGCTGCGCATGGATCACTTTCTGGATCCCGTGGTGCTGGGCACGGGCCGTGCGCTGTCGTTCAAGCAGCGCACCAATGGCACCGTGCTGATCGGCGGGGGCCGGCGTGCCTGGGTGGACCGGGATGCCGAATGGACCGAACTGGATTTCCGCTCGCTGGCCGAGGGCGCGCGCACGGTGGTTGACCTTTTCCCGCACATGCGCGACGCCATCGTGAACCGCGGCTGGGCGGGCATCGAGGCGGCCATGCCCGACGAGATACCCGTGATCGGGCGCAGCAGCCGGCATGAGACCGCCTTTCACGCCTTCGGATTTTCGGCGCACGGCTTCGAGCTGGGGCCCATCGTGGGCCGCATCATGGCCGACCTGATCACGACCGGCGCGACGGACCTGCCGATCGCGCCATTCCGGATTGAACGTTTTTCGGATGCCGGCATGGCATCCGCCCCATCGACCAAGGAGCAAGACGAATGAACGATATCGTGCGCAGGGAAACCAACGAGCGCCTGTCCCGCATCGTGATTCACGGCGACACCGTCTATATCGCGGGGGTGACTTCGACCGCGGAGGGCGGCATCGAGGCCCAGACGCGCGACGTGCTGGCCAAGATCGACGGCTATCTGAAGCAGGCGAACACCGACAAGTCGCAGCTGCTGTCCGTGCAGATCTGGCTCAAGGACATCGCGCGCGACTTTGCCGGCATGAACGCCGTGTGGGCCGAGTGGGCGTTGCCGAAAGCGATGCCCACCCGCGCCACCTGCGAGGCCAAGCTGGCCTCGCCCGACATGCTGGTGGAGATTATCGTGACGGCCGCGGCGCAGCCCGCTTACGTCAGCGGGCCGACGTCTGAAAGCTGACTTCGCCGGGGCGGCCCGGCAGGTGCAGCGTGGCGGTGGCCGGCGGCGTGGTTGCCACCACCTTGCCCGCGCGCAGCACCATCAGGCGCGTGGCGCGCAGGCGCAATGCCTCGACCGCGTCGCGCGCCTGCAGCAGCACCAGGTCGGCGCGCTTGCCGACCGCCAGGCCCGTCTCGTCCAGGCCCAGGATCTTGGCGGGCGTGGTCGTCACCGCTTCAAAACAGGCGCGCATCGCGTCCTGCCCCGTCATCTGGCCCACGTGCAGCCCCATGTGCGCGACTTCCAGCATGTCGCCTGAACCCAGGCTGTACCACGGGTCCATCACGCAGTCGTGGCCGAAGGCGACCGGCACGCCGGCCGCCATCAGCTCGGGCACGCGCGTCATGCCGCGGCGCTTCGGATACGTGTCGTGGCGGCCCTGCAGCGTGATGTTGATGAGCGGATTGGCAATCGCGGACACGCCGGCTTCGCGGATCAGCGGGATCAGCTTGGACACGTAGTAGTTGTCCATCGAGTGCATGGAGGTCAGGTGCGACCCCGTCACGCGGCCGGAGAGGCCCAGGCGCTGCGTGTGATAGGCCAGCGTCTCGATATGGCGCGACAGGGGATCGTCGCTTTCGTCGCAGTGCATGTCCACGCGCAGGCCGCGTTCGGCCGCCAGTTCGCAAAGGATGCGCACGGATTCGGCGCCGTCCTGCATGGTGCGCTCGAAGTGCGGAATGCCGCCCACCACGTCCACGCCCATGTTCAGCGCGCGCTTCAGGTTGTCCAGCGCCCCGGGCGCGCGCAGCACGCCGTCCTGCGGGAAGGCGACCAGTTGCAGGTCCAGGTAGGGTTTGACCTTTTCGCGCACGTGCAGCAGCGCTTCCGTTGCCAAAAGGCGGGGGTCGCAGACATCCACGTGCGAGCGGATGGCCAGCAGCCCGCGCGCCACGGCCCAGTCGCAATAGGCCAGCGCGCGTTCGACCAGCGCTTCCTGCGTGAGCAGCGGCTTGAGCTCGCCCCACAGCGCGATGCCTTCGAGCAGCGTGCCCGACTGGTTCACGCGCGGCAGGCCAAAGGACAGCGTGGAGTCCATGTGGAAATGCGCGTCGACGAAGGGCGAGCTCACCAGTTGACCGGCGGCGTCCACCGTCTGCGCGGCCTCGGCCTTCAGGGCCGGTTCCAGCGCGGCGATGCGGCCATCGGCCACGCCGATGTCGATGTTGGTGCGGCCGTCGGGCAGCGTGCAGTGCTTAAGAATCAGGTCAAGCATGCGTGTTCCTTGCGAAGAATGTCAGTGGCGTCATGTCGTCCCGTCACCGTTCGCCCTTGCGGTAGGGCTTCATCAAGGCCTGCGGGTAGGCGGCGCGGCGCGCCATGAATACCAGGGCCAGGATGGACAGGATGTAGGGCAGCATCAGATACACCTGATACGGCAGTTCGGGCATGCCCGGCAGCGCCGCGCCGCCTTGTTGCAGGCGCAGTTGCAGCGCGTCGAAGAACGCGAAGATCAGCGCGCCCAGGAGCGCCTTGCCGGGCCGCCACGACGCAAACACCACCAGCGCCACGCAGACCCAGCCGCGGCCGTTGACCATGTTGAAGAAGAACGCGTTGAACGCGGCCAGCGTCAGGAAGCTGCCCGCCACGCCCATCAGCGCCGATCCCGCCACGATAGCGCCGATGCGCAGGCGCGTCACCGACAGGCCCTGGCCTTCGGCGGCGGCGGGGTTCTCGCCCACCATGCGCACGGCCAGCCCCACCGGCGTGCGGTTCAGCACCCAGGCCAGGATCGGCACGGCGGCCAGCGCGATCAGCGTCATGGGCGTTTGTCCGGCCAGCACGGGGCCGATCAGCGGAATCCCGTCCAGGAACTTCATTTCGGCAAATGGGGTGATCGTCGGCGGTGCGGACACGCTGGGGAACGTGACGCGGTAGGCAAAGTAACTGAGGCTGGTGGCCAGCAGCGTCACGCCCAGGCCCGAGACGTGCTGCGACAGGCCCAGCGGCACCGTCAGCACGGCGTGCAGCAGGCCGAACACGGCGCCGGCCAGCGCGGCGGCCAGCACGCCCACGTACAGCGGCGCGCCCAGGTAAACGACCAGCCAGCCGGTGAAGGCGCCGGCCACCATGATGCCCTCGATGCCCAGGTTCAAGACGCCGGCGCGCTCGCACAGCAGCACGCCCAGCGTGCCCAGAATCAGCGGCGTGGCCAGGCGCAGCACGGCCACCCAGAACGCCGAGGAACTCATCAGATCCATCCATTCCATGGCGTGCTCCTCAAGCCTTGTTGCGGCGCAGGCGGTACTGCGCGAATAGCGTCGCGACCAGCATGGCGAGCAGCGAAGTGGCGACGATGACGTCGGCGATGTAGTTGGGCACCGCGATGGCGCGGCTCATGCTGTCGGCGCCGACCAGCATGCCGGCCACGAAGATGCTGGCCAGGATCACGCCCAGCGGATGCAGGCCGGCCAGCATGGCGACGACGACGCCCGTGTAGCCGTAACCCGGCGACATATCCAGCGTGACGTAGCTGGTGCGCCCCGCGACTTCAATGGCGCCGGCCAGACCGGCCAGCGCGCCGGACAGCATGGCGGTGCCCAGCATCACGCGGTTCACCGGCAGGCCCAGAAAGCGTGACGCATGAGCGTTGGCGCCCACCGCGCGCATCTGAAAGCCAAAGACGGTGTAGCGGTTCAGCAGCCACAGGCCCAGCGCCAGGCCGGCGGCCCACAACAGGCCCGTGTGGGCGCGCGTGCGTTCGATGAGCTTGCCCAATTCCAGGTCGCCGTTCAGCGCCACCGATTGCGGCCAGCCCATCGCCATCGGATCCTTCATCGGGCCGTCCAGCATCATCGACACGAACAGCAGCACGATGAAGTTGCCCAGCAGCGTGGTCACCACTTCGTCGACGCCCAGGCGGGTTTTCATGATGGCCGGAATCAGCAGCAGCAAGGCGCCGGCCAGCGCCGCGGCCAGCATCATGCCGCCAAACAGTACCGGCACCGGCAGGTCAAAGCCCGTCCCGTCGTGCAGGCCGCCCACGGCCACCGCCGCCAGCGCGCCCAGATAGAGCTGCCCTTCGGCGCCGATGTTGTAGAAGCGGGCGCGAAAGGCCACGGCACAGGCAAGGCCCGTCAGCATCAGCGGCGTGGCGCGCGTCAGGGTTTCGGACAGCGCGAAGCGTGTGCCGAACGCGCCCTCGAACAGCAGCGCGTAAGTGCGGCCGACGGGGGCGCCCGCCCAAGCCACCAGCAGCGTGCAGACCGCCAGCGTAAAGAGGATGGCCGCGATGGGCGCCAATGCCAGCGCAAGGCGGCTGGGCTCGGGGCGGCGTTCCAGGATCAGTTTCATGGGATGCTCAAAAGTGAAGAAAACCGGGCGGCACGGTTCGCACCGTCACGCCCGGGTTCCCGTCATGGCCAGGCCGACGGTGGCCGGCGTCCATTCGGCCACCGGCTTGACCGCGACCAGCTTGCCGCCGCACAGCACGGCGATGCGGTCGGCCAGGGCAAAGATCTCTTCGAGGTCCTCGGACACCAGCAGCACGCCGGCGCCGCGGGCGCGGGCGGCCAGAAGCTGCTCGCGCACGTAGGCGACAGCGCCGATGTCCAGGCCCCAGGTGGGCTGATCGGCCACGATGAAGCGCGGCTCGCGCGCCAGCGTGCGGCCCAGGATCAGCTTTTGCATGTTGCCGCCCGACAGGCTGCGCGTACGCACGTCCAGCGAAGCGGCGCGGACGTCGAACTGCTTGGCCAGCGACGCCGCGTAGGCCTTGCCCGCGCGGGCGCGGATCAGGCCATGACGCGCGAAGCGCTTGTCCTTCAGGTCTTCGACGATGGCGTTTTCCCACAAGGGGCTGTCGCCGATCATGCCTTCGCCGTGGCGGTCTTCCGGGATGCGGCCCACGCGCGCGGCGGTCCAGCCGGCGGGCGTGGTGGGTGCGGGGGCGTGTTCCGGACCCAGCCGGATCGTGCCGTCCGAGGGCTGGCGCAGGCCGGTCAGCACCGACACCAGCGCCTGTTGGCCGTTGCCGGCCACGCCGGCGATGGCCACGATTTCATGCGTGTGGACCACGAGGTCCAGGCTGTCCAGGCGCGGCGCGCCATCGCGGCTGTCGCGCACGGTGACCTGGGACAGCGTCACCACGGGTGCGGCCTGCTCGGCGGCCGAAGCGGCTTCGGCGCGTGGCATGACCACCTTGCGGCCCACCATCAGTTCGGCCAGTTCCGCGGGATTGGTGCCCGCGGTCTCGCGTTCCGCGACCAACTTGCCTTGCCGCAGCACGGCCACGCGACGTGACACGGCCATCACTTCGTCCAGCTTGTGCGAAATGAAGATGACCGCCAGTCCTTCGTCGACGAAGCCGCGCAACGTGGCGAACAGGTCCTGTACTTCCTGCGGCGTGAGGACGGCGGTGGGCTCGTCCAGGATTAGCACCCGGGCGCCGCGGTACAGCGCCTTCAGGATTTCGACGCGCTGTTTTTCACCGACCGACAGCGTGCCCACGCGCGCGTCCGGGTCCACGCCCAGGCCGAAGCGCTGGCCCAGTTCCACGAGGCGCTTGCGGGCCTGGCCGCGGCCCGAGGCCAGCTTCCAGAGCGATTCGGTGCCCACCATGATGTTGTCCAGCACGGTGAGGTTGTCGGCCAGCGTGAAATGCTGATGCACCATGCCGACGCCCGCCGCCAGCGCGGCGTCGGGCCGGCCGGCGGGCAGGGGCTTGCCGAAGACTTCGATACTGCCGGCGTCGGCCACGTAGTGGCCGAACAGGATCGACACCAGGGTCGATTTGCCGGCGCCGTTCTCGCCCAGCAAGGCCAACACTTCGCCCTGGCGCAGCGTGAGCGAAACATCGTCGTTGGCCGTCAGGCTGCCGAAGCGTTTGGTGATCCCCGTCAGTTGCAGGGCGAGAGGCGCTTGATTCATCGTGCCGAGGACTTGGGTTCTTTGTCGTTGACCTTGACGGTGAAGCTGCCGTCCAGGATGGCCTTTTCCTTGGCCCGGACCTTGGCGATCAGGTCGGCCGGGATCTTCTGTTCGAAGGTGCCCAGCGGCGCGAGCGACGAGCCCTTGTGCTTCATCAGCGAGTACTGGCCGAAGTCGTCGGCCTTGAACGTGCCGGCCTTGACCTGCTTGAGGGCTTCGTCGATGGTCGGCTCCATGCTCCACAGCGCCGAGGCGACGACCGTCTCGGGGTACTGCGGCTGGGTGTCGATCACGTTGCCGATGGCCAGCTTGCCGCGCTCCTTGGCGGCGTCCGACACGCCGAAGCGTTCGGCGTACAGCACGTCCGCGCCCTTGTCGATCATCGCGAAGGCGGCTTCCTTGGCCTTCGGGGGATCGAACCACGAGCCGATGAAGGTCACGGTGAATTCAGCCTTCGGATTGATTTCCTTGGCGCCTTCGATGAAGGCCTGCATCAGGCGGTTCACTTCGGGGATGGGATAGCCGCCCACCAGGCCGATCTTGCCGGTCTTGCTCATGCCGCCGGCGATCATGCCGGTCAGGTAGGCCGGTTCCTGGATGTAGTTGTCGAACACCGAGAAGTTGGGCTGCTGGGGCTTGCCCGACGAACCCATCAGGAAGGCGGTCTGCGGATAGTCCTTGGCGACCTTGCGGGCGGCGGCTTCCACGGCGAAGGCTTCGCCCACGATCAGCTTGTTGCCTTGTTCAGCGTACTGGCGCAGCACGCGCTCGTAGTCGGCGTTGGTGACGTTTTCCGAGAACGTGTAGTCGATGTCGCCACGGTCGCGCGCGGCCGACAGCGCCTTGTGGATGCGCGATACCCATTGTTGTTCGACCGGCACCGTGTACACGGCGGCGACCTTGGTCTTGGCGGGCGCCTGGGCCAGGGCCGCGCCCGAGAACAGCGTTGCGCCGGCTGCAGCCAGGGCCAGCTTGAGCAGGCCGCGGCGGGCGATGCCGCTGGCGGTCGAAAGGGAAAGGGATTTCATGCAGGTGACTCCTACGCGGGGAAGGACAGGGAATGGAGATGAGGGGGGATGACGCCCGCAGCACGGAGGCCGCTGCGGCCGGCAGGCATGCCGGGCAGATCGTGCGTGAACGGGGGCGTGGGCTCGGTCATCGGATGGGAGCGCCAGGCGGCGCACCCGCCCGAATGGTCGAGTTCTCAGCCTGTCCTGGCGAAGCAATTTGTATGCCACGGGGCAGTCCCGCGACAAGGCGGGCAAACCTGATGGCCGGGCAGAATTATAGGCACCCTGGCGGGGAAGCGTGGCACCACATTGGTGCGCCGCGTCTCTGAAGGCGGGGCATGGGCGGGGATGCCGGGCGTGAATGGAACAGACCGTTGCCGCGCGGCGGGCAGGGTCTATGGCCCCGGCGCGCAGCCGCGCGCCTAAAATCCGCGGATGAGCCGCGCCGCGCGCGGCAAGCTGGAAATCCCATGCAAGATATTCAATTGCTGCTCGAGCAGTACGGCGGGTGGCTGGTGTTCGGCAACGTCCTCATCGAGCAGGCCGGTCTGCCGGTGCCCGCCTATCCCATGATCATCGCGGCCGGCGCGCTGGCCGGCGCCGCCGGCTGGCTTGTGCCCCTTCTGGCCGCGACCGCCGCCTGCCTCATCGCCGACAGCCTGTGGTACTGGGCCGGGCGGCGCTACGGATCGCGACTCTTGGGCGTGGTCTGCAAGGTGTCGCTGTCGCAGGATTCGTGCATCCGCCAGACGCAGCGCCTGTACCTGCGCATCGGCGTGCGCGCGCTCTTGGTGTGCAAGTTCCTGCCGGGCGCGGGCGCGCTGTCCACCGTCATGGCGGGGCTGACCAACACGCCGTACCGCCGCTTCTTTCTCTACGACCTGGCCGGCGCGCTGATCTGGGTGGGCTCGGCCCTGTTGCTGGGCGGCCTTTTCCACAGCGTGGTCAACGACGTGCTCGACATCCTGGGCACCTACGGCCCGATGGGGCTGGCGGTGCTGGCGGCCGTGCTGGCGGTGTACATCGTGGCCCGCTATCTGCGGCGCAAGATCCTGCTGCGCAGCCTGCGCGTCATTCCGCGGCTGTCGGTGGACGAGCTGATGCAGTGGCGCCAGAGCGGACGCAATGCGCTGGTCTTCGACGTGCGGCCAGAGGCCCAGCGCGACGCGGCACGCATTCCGGGCGCCGTGGCCGTGGACCTGAAGCAGCCGCTGCCCGCGCTCGATCCCGGCGCGATCGATTCCGACATCGTGGTCTATTGCGCATGCCCGAATGAAGTGTCGGCCGCCCTGCTGGCCTCGCGGCTGCGTGCGGCCGGCTACCGCAAGATCTGGGCGCTGCGCGGCGGCTACGACGCCTGGGCCGAACGCGAACAGCAGGCCTGAAGCGTCCGGCGCATGGCCCCTCGGGGGGCGGGCGCTGGGCGGCGCGCCAGACCCGGGCGCATAATGCGCGCATCGGCCCGCGCCCGACGCGGGCAGTCAACAGGAGACAGGCATGCGGTTGTTGTTCTTGGGCGCCGGCGGCACCGGCGGATACTTTGGCGGACGCGCGGCGCAAGCCGGCGCGGACGTGACGTTCCTGGTGCGCGAGCCGCGCGCCGCGCGCATCCGCGAACACGGACTGCGCATCCAGAGTCCGCTGGGCGATGCCACGCTGCACCCCAAGCTGGTCACGCAGCAGACGCTGAAGGACAGCTACGACATCGTCGTCTTGTCTTGCAAGGCCTACGACCTGGACAGCGCCATCGAGGCCATCCGGCCGGCCGTGGGTCCCGACACCGCCGTGCTGCCCATCATGAACGGCGTGCTCCAGTACGACGTGCTGGACCGCGAGTTCGAGCCGCATCGCGTGCTGGGCGGTCTGTGCCAGATCAACGCCACCCTCGGTCCCGAAGGCGAAGTGGTCCACCTGGGCAAACACGCCAACCTGGTGTTCGGCGAACGCGCCGGTCCTGCGCGCAGCGAGCGCTGCGTGGCGCTGGAGCAGGCGCTGGCGGGCGGCGAATACGTCAGCCGCCTGAGCGAAAACATCTACCAGGACATCTGGGAAAAGTACGTCATGCTGACGACGCTGGCCGCCGCCACCTGCCTGATGCGCGGCTCGGTGGGCGAGATCGCATCGACCGACGACGGGGTCGACATCCTGCTCGGCCTGCTGCAGGAATCGCAGGCGGTCGCCGCGGCCTCCGGCCATCCCGTGCGTCCCGAGGCGGATGCCACCGTGCGCAAGCTGCTGTCCGACCGCACCCAGCCCATGACCGCCTCCATGTTCCGCGACCTGCGCCAGGGCCTGCCCGTGGAAGCGGACCACATCGTCGGCGACATGGTCCGCCGCGCCCGCACGCTGGGCGTGGACGCCACCTACCTGCGCGTGGCTTATTCGCACCTGCAGGTCTACCAGGCGCAACGCGCCGCCCGCTGATCGCGGGAGCGGCCCCCTGTTCAAGCGGGGCCGCCGGGCGCACACTGATTGCGCGTGCCGCGGCGTGCGGCGCGCGTCCGGTCATATCGCGCTGCGGCCGGTTCGCACCCATTGGTGCACGGGTTGCAACAAACTCTTCCTGGTTAGCGGGTTTTTCGTTCGGATTTGACCGAATAGTATGGCTTGGCCTGAGCCGAAGCCCGTGCTGCCGCAATCGTGCGGCGGCCGCTTCCGGCCCATTCCTCCCAGGAGCAAGACCATGAAAATCGCATTGATCGGCATTACCGGCCGCGTGGGGTCCCGCGTGGCGGACGAATTGTTGAAGCGCGGCCACCAGGTGACGGGCATCGCCCGCAACCCGGCCGACGTTAACGAGCAGCCGGGCCTGACCGTCCGCCAGGGCGATGCCACCGATCCCGAAGGCCTGACCCCGATCCTGACCGGCCACGACGCCGTCATCAGCGCCACGCGTTTCGTGTCCACCGATGCCAAGCCCCTCCTGGCCGCCGTGAAGAACGCCGGCGTGCCGCGTCTGTTGGTGGTGGGCGGTGCGGGCAGCCTGCTGGTTGCGCCCGGCAAGATGCTGATCGACACCCCCGAGTTCCCGGACGCCTACAAGCCCGAGGCGCGCGCAGGCGTCGTGTTCCTGGACACGCTGCGCCAGGAAAAGGTGCTGAACTGGACCTTCCTGTCGCCCTCGGCCATGTTCGAGCCCGGCGAGCGCACTGGATCCTTCCGTGTGGGCGACGACAATCTGCTGGCCGACGACGAGGGCAAGAGCTGGATTTCGATGGAAGACTACGCGATCGCCCTGGCCGACGAAGTCGAAACGCCGCGGCATTCGCGCCGCCGCTATACCGTCGGATACTGATCTTGCGCCGCGTTTGTTTGTAAACTGGCAGGCCGCCAGCCGGCGTCATTTGAGTAGTCCTGTATGCGTATGAAGTGGAAATCCTTGGCTGCCTGCCTGCTGGTCGCCGCCAGTTGCGTGGCGGCTGCGCCGGCGCTTGCGGCCGCGCCGCAGTCGAACAAGGAAATTGCCGTCGCGTTCTTCCGCATGATGTTCCAGGACCGCGATATCGACGAGGCGGTGCGCCTGTACGTCGGCCCGAATTACACCCAGCACAACCCGTACATGCAGGACGGTGTCGGGCCGATGGTCGACTTTTTCCCGCGCTACTTTGAGCAGCATCCGCAGGCCATCGTCGAGATCAAGCGCGTGATCGCCGAAGGCGACCTCGTCATGATCCACAACCTGTGGCGCGACTCGCCCGAAGACCGCGGCCAGGCCGTGGTCGACATCTTCCGCCTCGAAGGCGGCAAGATCGTCGAACACTGGGACGTGAGCCAGGAAATCCCCGAGAACCCCGCCAACAAGAACGGCATGTTCTAGGCTGCCCATGATCGAACCCGTCGACCTGCCACGCGCCTATCTGCTTTTGAACCACGGCCCGACCGTGCTGGTGACCAGCGCGCACGGCGGCGCCCGCAACGTGATGGCCGCGGCCTGGGCCATGCCGCTGGACTTCAGTCCGCCCAAGATGCTGGTGGTGGTGGACAAGAACACCTGGACGCGCGAGCTCATCGAAGCCTCGGGCGAATTCGCGCTGTGCATTCCGTCGCGCGCGCAGGCGCACGCCACGCTGCAAGTGGGCTCGCACTCGGGGCGCGACGAAGACAAGTTCCAGGCCAGCGGCCTGACCACGTTTGCCGCCAGCAAGATCGGCGCGCCGCTTATCGAGGGCTGCCTCGGGTGGCTGGAATGCAAGGTCATTCCTGAACCCCACAATCAGCAGGCCTACGACCTTTTCATCGGCGAGGTCGTGGCCGCGTGGGCGGCGCCGGACGTGTTCTCGGGCAACCGCTGGCACTTTCCGGACGACGAGCGCCGTTCGGTGCATTACGTGGCCGGCGGCTCCTTCTTCGCCACCGGCGAATCCTTCAACGTCGCCGATCCGGAGTAAGGGCCATGCGCAGCGTGTATCTGGCGGGTTTCGACGTCTTTCTTCCGGATGCCGTGGCGCACGGCGAAAGGCTCAAGACGCTGTGCGCCACCTACGGTTTCGAGGGCGTGTTTCCGCTGGACAACGCGGCGCCGCCGGACCTGTCCGGACAGGCGCTGGCGCAGTGGATCTATCGCGCCAACGTCGCGCTGATCCGCCGCGCCGACATGGTGATGGCGAACCTGAATCCGTTTCGTGGCGCCGAGCCCGATTCGGGCACGGCCTTCGAGGTGGGTTACGCCATTGCCTGCGGCAAACCCGTGTGGGGCTATACCGGCCAGTCGGGCAGCCTGATCGATCAGGTGGCGGTGGGGGCGGCGGCCGACGACGGCGCATCGCGCATGGTCGACGCCCAGGGCCATACCGTCGAGGACTTCGGCCTGAGCCTTAACCTGATGCTGGCGTGCAGCGCGCGCATCGTGAATGGCGGTCCGGCGGACTGCCTGGCCAGCATGGCGCGCAGCTGACGGTTGATTCCAGCAGCTAGGCGCGCGCGGGCTTCCTCTTTTTGGCGGCGCCAGCTGGCGCGCCCAGATACCCCATCACTGCATCGACCACCGCGGCCTCCAGCTGCCTGGGCGTGAAGCCCGCCGGCGGCTCCAGCGCGGCCGCGTGCACCAGCGATTCCATGATGCGCAGGACCACGTAGGTCGCCAGATCCCGGTCCGCCTGCGCGATCTCGGCGCGGTGCAATTCCAGGAGATGCCGCATGCGGCGGTGAATGTCCTGGTCCGCGCGGCTGTGTTCGTGCGGCTGGTCAAACAGCGGAAATTCCCGCTCCAGCACGCGATGCAGCGCCGGCTCCAGCAGATGCGCGTGCAGCATGGCTTGCACGATTGCACCCACGCGTTCGCGCAGCGTGGCCGCCGGGTTGCCGTTCAACACGTCGTCGATCACATCCAGCATCTGGTTGTCGTGACGGTCATGCAGCGCGGCGATCAGCGCGTTCTTGTTCGGAAAGTACTGATACAACGAGCCCACGCTCACGCCGGCCGTTTCCGCAATCAGGTTCGTGTTGGTGCCGGCATAGCCATGCGTGGCCAAAACGTGAGCCGTGGCCTGCAGGATGGTGTCGACGGTGTGCTGGGACCTGAGTTGGCGCGGCGATTTCCGGGGCTGGGGGATGACGGTCATGGGTGGGGCAAAAGCGAGTATTTGCGCGGATTATGCCATCCGCACCGGGGCTGCGATGGCGCGGCCCCACCCGTTGCGGCCGGTCAGACGGTGGCCGCCATCTCCAGGACCTCGTCGTCGATCGCTTCGGCCTGGCCGTCCTGCAGCTTTTGCAGGTGGTCGGCCAGTTCGGCGATGGTCAGCGCCACCAGGCCCTGTTCGGCGGCGTAGCGCTCCAGCGCCGCGCCGCGCATCATCGTGCCGTCGGCGTTCATCAGTTCGCACAGCACGCCCGCAGGACGCAGCCCGGCCAGCACGGCCAGGTCCACCGAGCCTTCGGTGTGGCCGCGGCGCGTCAGCACGCCGCCCGGTTGCGCACGCAGCGGAAACACGTGGCCGGGGCTGACGATGTCGTCGGCCTGCGCCGACGGCGCGATGGCAGCGCGGATCGTGGTCACGCGGTCCACGGCGGACACACCGGTGCTCACGCCTTCGCGCGCTTCGATCGACACGGTGAAGGCCGTGGCAAAGCGGCTCTGGTTGCGCTGGACCATGGGCGGCAGTTCCAGGCGGTCCAGGGTTTCGCCGGGCAGGCACAGGCAGACGATGCCGCTGCCATCGCGGATGAGTTGCGCCATGACGGGCACGGTCAGCCGGTCGGCGGCCACGATCAGGTCGGCTTCGTTTTCGCGGTCAAAGTCGTCCATCAGGATGACGGGACGGCCAAGACGCAGATGATGCAGCGCGCGCTGCAAGCGGGCGGCAAAGGGCTGGGATGCCAGGCTGGGAAGGGGGGACTGCTGGGTAAAGGCAACGTTGGACATTGAAACGCTCTCGCAAAAGGATTGGGCGAAAAACGTTTCAGGGCTAATCGACAGCCGAACGCAATACGGCCAGGCGGGGCGCAAACGCGCCCGGCGCAGCCGAGTATGTGCCGGCACATCTTCTCTCATCCGGACTATGACCGTCGGCCCTGGCTTCTCACCAGGTCTGCTGACCCCGGCCAAATAGCTGGCCGGGCGCTCGCGGGCTCGCCACATTGCATGGCATACCGCCGGTGGGGAATTGCACCCCGCCCTGAAGACGTACTGCATGTCGTGTTAACGACCGAATGATTGTACGCCTGTCCGCCGGACGGGATTGAATATGCTTATTGCAGTTGTGGTCTTCGGAAAGCGCGGGACTGGCCCCGTGTTGCCGTCAGGCCTCGGCGGCGCTGGCCTTTTTGGTCGCGGGGCCCTTATCGGTCTTGGTGGTTTTGGCGGTCTTTTCGGCCTTGGCGGGCTTCTCCGCTTTCTCTTCCTTGTCGGCTTTCTTCGCCTTCTTGGCGGGCAGCGCCAGCATCGTGCCGCGGCACGGCGGCGTGCCGCAGAGGCACTTGTAGCCTTCTTTCAGCGCCTTGGTGATGCGCCCATCCAGCACCAGCCCGTAGTCGTACGACAGCTCGGTGCCGCGCGCGATGTCCTCTAGCGCCACGATGTAGACGCGCTTGCCGTGCTTGCCTTCCTGCGCCTCGCAGTTGGGCTGGCAGGAATGGTTGATCCAGCGGGCGTCGTTGCCCTCGTCGCCGCCGTCGATCACGCGGCCGGAGCTGAGCGCGAAGAAGAAGGTGTGGAAGGGATCGTCCGGATTGGTCGGGTGGCGGCGGTCGGCTTCCTTGGCGCTGATGCGCTTGCCGCCGTACTCGATGATGCGCGTGCCCGCGGGAATCTTGCGGGCGGCGAAGACGCCATTGCCGTGCAGCTTGGAGCGGCGGACTGCGTACCAGGGCTTGATCGGGGTGTCTTCGGTGGTCATTGAAGGTCGCGGGTGGCGTGAGACGAAACAGAATTATATCGGCCGCCTCTTTGCGCGATCACAGGCGTATAGTGAGCGCCGGCTTGTCCCTTGTTTGATATTCATCATGATCGTCCGTCCGCGGCCCTCCGCGCTGGCTCTGTTCTTTGTACTGCGCGGTTCCATCATTCCGCGCATCCTCAGCAGGATCATCGTCATCACGGTGCTCTCCTGCGTGGTGGTGTGGATGTACCACCGCCAGTTCTTCTCGCCCGCGCATCTGACCGCGGTGCCGTTCTCGCTCTTCGGGCTGGCCCTGTCCGTCTTCATGGGCTTTCGCAACAACGTCTGCTATGACCGCTGGTGGGAAGCCCGCAAGCAATGGGGCGACCTCGTCGTGCAGGCGCGCAGCCTGGCGCGCGAGAGCGCCGTGCTGCTGGCGGCCAGCACCGCCAATCCCTTGCAGGAGCGCCTGGTGCGGCGCTGCATCGGATTCGGCTACGGACTGGCGGCGCGGCTTCGCGGGCAGGACATGGTCGAGGCGGTGCGCCCGTGGGTGCAGCAGGACGAGCTGGATTCGCTGGCCGGCTGCCGCAACGTGCCCGATGCCCTGCTCCTGGCCATCAACCGGGATCTCGCGGCCTGCCTGCGGCGCGGTGAGCTGACCGACATCCTGTACCAGGGCCTGACCCAGCGCGTGGCGCAGTGCGCCGCCATCCAGGCGGCCTGCGAGCGCATCAAGTTCACGCCCTGTCCGTTCGCCTATTCGCTGCTCCTGCATCGCACGGCGTGGCTGTTCTGCCTGCTGCTGCCCTTCGGGTTGGTGGGCACGCTGGAGTTCCTGACGCCGCTCGCGGTGACCATCGTCGCCTATACGTTCTTCGGCCTGGACGCGCTGGGCGACGAGCTGGAAGACCCCTTCGGCGCGGACGAGAACGACCTGCCGCTGTCGGCGCTGGCCCGCGTGATCGAGATCGACCTGCTCGAAGGCCTGGGCGTGCGCCCCTTGCCCGAGCCCGCGGTGCCGGTGGACTACGTGCTGCGCTAAAAGAACCGGACGCGGGGGCCGCCTACGCAGCCGGCCCCGTCAGCGGCAGCTTGGTTTCCTTCAGCCGGCGCAGCACGAAGCACGACTTGCTGTGCCGGATGCCCGGGATGCGGTAGAGCTGTTCGCGCAAGAGGCGCTCGTAGTCGCGGGTGTCGCGCACGGCGATGCGGATGTAATAGTCATAGTCGCCCGACACCAGGAAGGCCTCCAGCACCTCGGGGATCTGCGCCAGCGCGCGGCCGAATTCATACAGCGTCTCTTCGCTGTGGCTCTCCAGGGTCACGTGGACGATGACCGTGTCCATGAAACCCAGGCTGGCCGGATCGATGTCCACGGTGTAGCCGCGGATGACCCCGGCGCTCTCCATGCGCTTGATGCGGTTCCAGCACGGGGTGGACGACAGGCCGACCGCCGCGCCGATGTCGTTCAGGCTGGCGCGCGCGTTGTCCTGCAGCACCTTCAAAATGGCCAAGTCGAACTTGTCGAGGTTCATTTTCTTTGATTCCTCCAAATCAAAGATGAATTTACTCCGTCTGCCCGTTATCCGTGGAAAAGAAGATAAAAATTCTTCGGTTCTCCCAATAAGATGGATAGCATGAACGATCGCCTGCACCCCACCGCCGCCGCCGCGCTTGCCGCCACCGAAACCGCCCCTGAAAACGGGGCGAAGATTTTGCTCGACACGCTGATTGCGCACGGCGTCGACACGGTCTTCGGCTATCCGGGCGGGGCCGTCCTGCCTTTGTACGACGCCCTGTACGCCGAGCCGCGCCTGCGCCACGTGCTGGTGCGCCACGAGCAGGCCGCCGTGCATGCCGCCGAGGGCTACGCCCGCACCACCGGCCGCACGGGCGTGGTGTTCGTGACCTCCGGCCCCGGCATGGCGAACACGACCTCGGGCCTCCTGGATGCCATGTGCGATTCGATCCCGGTGCTGTGCATCAGCGGCCAGGTGGCCACGGCGGCCATCGGCACCGACGCCTTCCAGGAATGCGACGCCATAGGCATCTCGCGCTCCGTCACCAAGTGGAACACCCAGATCCGCGCGGTGGACGACGTGGCCGGCGTGACGGCCCGTGCTTTTGAACTGACGCGCCAGGGCCGTCCCGGCCCGGTGCTGGTGGATTTTCCCAAGGACGTGCAGCTTGCGGTGCCGCGCGACAGCGGCGATGGCCTGGATGCGCCGTCGCAGCACAAGCTGGCCGCGCTGCGCGCGCGCCGCCAGTCGGGCAAGCTCGCGGCCAAGCTGCCGCAGTCGGCCGTGCGCCGCGCCGCCGCGCTGATCGCGCAGGCCAAGCGTCCCATCTTCTACGGCGGCGGCGGACTGGTGAACGCCGGTCCCGAGGCCTGCGAGGCGTTCACCGACCTGGTGCGCCACACCGGCGCGCCCTGCACGCTGACGTTGATGGGCCTGGGCGCGTTCCCCGCGTCCGACCCGCAATTCGTGGGCATGCTGGGCATGCACGGCACGGTCGAAGCCAACCTCGCCATGCACAACTCGGACCTCGTCGTCTGCATCGGCGCCCGCTTTGACGACCGCATCACCGGCAAGCTGTCCGAGTTCTGCCCGCACGCCCGCAAGATCCATATCGATATCGATCCCGCCTCGATCAACAAGGTGGTGCGCGTGGACGTGGCGTTGGTGGGCGACTGCCTGCCGCTGGTGCGGGCGCTGCGCGCCGAACTGGGCGACACCGCGCTGGAGCCCGCGCGCCTGGCCCCCTGGTTCAAGCGCATCGACGCCTGGCGCGCGCAGGACTGCCTGGGCTTCACGCCCGCGCCCGACGCCATCTTGCCGCAGCACCTGATGTCGCGCCTGAACGCCGCGCTGGCGGACCGTGACGCCATCGTCTCGACCGACGTGGGCCAGCATCAGATGTGGGCGGCGCAATACCTGCGCTTTGACCGTCCGAACCGCTGGTTGACGTCTGGCGGCGCGGGCACGATGGGCTACGGCGTGCCGGCCGCCATCGGCGCGCAGGTCGCGCACCCGGACAAGACTGTGGTCTGCGTCAGCGGCGACGCGTCGGTGCTGATGAACATCCAGGAACTGTCCACCGCCATGCAGCACGAGACGCCCGTGAAGGTCGTGCTGTGCAACAACGGCTACATGGGCATGGTGCGCCAGTGGCAGGAACTGATCCACGGCGGGCGCTACAGCCACAGCTACAACGCGTCGCTGCCGGATTTCGTGGCGCTGGCGCGCGCCTTCGGCTGGGGCGCGGCGCGCGTGGATGACCCGGCCAAGCTGGACGCCGCGCTGGCCGAATGCCTGGCGCACGATGGCCCGTACTTCCTGGACGTGGCGGTCACCGCGCAGGAAAACTGCTTCCCGATGATGCCCGCCGGGCATGGCCACCAGAAGATGATGCTGGCCGAAGGCGTCTGGTATCAGGACGAGACGACCTGAGCAGGGCCGTCTTCAAAACTGAATCGACAGTCCGCCGTCCACCACCAGCACGTGACCGTTCACGTACGACGCAGCGGGTGACGCCAGAAACACGGCCGCCCCGGCGATTTCTTCCGGTTCGCCCCACCGGCCAGTCGGGTTGCGCGCCGCGATGCGCGGCCCGAACTGCGGGTCCGCCACCATCTCCGCATTGGTCTCCGTGGCAAACGTCCCCGGCGCGATGGCGTTGCTGGTGATGTAATGCCCGCCAAACTCCGCCGCCAGCGCGCGCACCATCCCCGTCAGTCCCTGCTTGGCCGCTGGATACACCGCGTCGCCCGCCCGCGCCAGCTCCCCCACCACCGACGTAATCGCAATCAACCGGCCGCCGCCCTGGCGCATCATGCGCTCGGCCGCAAACTTGGCCAGCAGCATACCGGCCACCAGATCGGTGTCGATCAGTTCGCGGATTTCAGCCGGGCTGGTGTCCTGCAGCGTCTTGCGGTTGCGCGCGCCGACGTTGTTGACCAGGATGTCCAGCCGCTCGTGCTCGCGGTCGATGCGTTCGAAGGCCGCGGCCATCGCCGCGTCGTCGGCCACGTCGAACGGCAGCGGATGCGCGTCAAGGCCCGCGCCCGTCAGCTCGGTCACCGCAGCATTGACTGCATCGGCATTGCGGCCGTTGATCAGCACGCGCGCGCCGCAACCGGCCAGCGCCCGCGCGATGCAAAAGCCCAGCCCGCGGGCCGAGCCGGTCACCAGCGCCACCTGTCCCGTCAGGTCGAAATTGCGCAGATACGGAAGGGTCTTCATCTTTCGGGCCTCGCTCATTCCCGGAACTCCGGCGCCCAGTGCAAGAGCCGCCGTTCGATCCACGTCACACAATAGACCAGCGCGATGCCGACGATGGACAGCAGCGTCACGGCCGCAAACATGTCGGTGGCGTTCAGCGTCGCCAGCGCGGTGATCATCAGATATCCCATGCCCGTGGTCGATCCCACGAACTCGGCCAGCACCACGCCGATCAGCGCAAAACTGATGGCGTTGGGCAGCGCGGCAAAGGTCCAGGCCGCGGCCGTGGGGATGCGCACCCGCCACAGGATCTGGCGCGGCGAGCCGCCCAGCGTGCGGCAGAAATCGACAAGCTCGCGCTCCACGCTGCGCCCGCCCTTGTAGGTGTTAAAGAACACCAGAAAGAACACGACGAACCACGACGTGACCACCTTGGACGCCAGCCCCAGCCCGAAGAACATCGTGATGAGCGGCACGAACGCGATCCGCGGCATGGAATTGAACGCCACGATGAACGGGTTGAACACATCGGCCAGAAAGCGGCTGCGGCTGAGCGTCATGCCCACCACGAAGCCACTGCCCACGCCCACCACCAGACCGACAAGGGTCGCCTGCAGCGTCAGCCACAGGTGCGGCCAGACCGACCGCGGCCCCGGTTGCAGCCATTCCCACAATCGCACGGCGACGCGCGAGGGCTGGCTGATGAAAAAGGGATCGAAAAGCGTGTTCTGAGTGAACCACGGAATGCGCGTGAGGATTTCCCACGAGCCCAGGATGACGGCAAGAATCAGCACCTGCCACAAGGTGATGCGCACGCGGCGCGCGGCGTTGGCGCGGCGGTCCAGCCGCAACTGGTCCTGCAGGGTGTCGGCGGTATCCATCGAATTCATGACTATCGGTTCAGGCGGCGGCGCGGAACTGCTGGCCCAGCACGCTCCAGAGGCTTTGCACGTGGGAGACGAACTGCGGCGTTTCGCGCAGCGTGAAGACGTCGCGCGGATGCGGGATCTGGATGCGCTCGTCCAGCAGCACGCGGCTGGGCGGGCCGGACAACACCACCACGCGGTCGGACAGCAGGATGGCTTCGTCCAGGTCGTGCGTGACCATCACGATGGTCTGGCCCAGCTTGCGCCAGATCTCCATCAGCTCGCGGTGCAGGTGGGTCTTGGTGTGCGTGTCCAGCGCGCCGAAGGGCTCGTCCAGCAGCAGGATGCGCGGCTCGACCGCCAGGCTCATCAACAGCGCCACGCGCCGCCGCATGCCGCCGGAAAGTTGATGCGGAAAGGCATCGGCAAACGCGCTCAGGTGACCCAGTTCCAGCAGTTCGGAGACACGCTTTGCGATCCGGTCGGCCGGCACGCCCTGGAATTTCAGCCCCAGCGCCACGTTCTTCCTGACGCTGAACCACGGCAGCAGCGTGTCCTTCTGGAAGATGTAGCCCAGCGCCGGCGGCACCTGCCCGTCCACCACGCGCCCGTCCACCAGGATGGTCCCGGTGGTGGGCTGCAGAAAGCCAGCAATCATGTTCAAGAGCGTGCTCTTGCCGCAGCCCGACGGCCCGACGATCGACACGAATTCGCCTTCGTTGATCGTCAGGCTGACCTCGCCGACGGCGTGCGTCGTGCCCTGGCGCGACTGGTACGCCTTGCCTACCTTGTCCAGCGTGATCATCAAAGGCCCCGGGCTTTGCGCACGAAGCTCATGTTCACGCATTTGGCGTAAGGCACGGTCTTGATCTCTTCATTGGAGAACTGGCGCCCGTCGCCCATGATGGCCGTCATGCGGTTGTACGCGTCCTCGGTGATGATGTTGTCCTTCAGGAACACCGTCTCCTTGTAGACGCCCAGCGTCTTCTCGATGGCCGGGCGCGGGAAGGCGCTCAGGTAATCGTCGTAGATGACGTCGGTGATGGCGGCCGCGCTGTTGGCGGTGATGAAGTCCTGCGCCTTGACCATGGCGGTCACAAACGCCTGCACGACCTCCGGACGCTTCTGTATGGTGTCTTGCAGCGTCAGCGCCGCGATGCCCGGCACGTCGCCGCCCATGAACTCGTTCCACGACGCTTCGGTGGTGGCGTCGAAGATGGGAACGCCCCAGCCTTCCTGGCGGGCCTGTTCCATCATCGACATGGTCGCCATGCTGGCCGCGACCGAGCCCGTCTTGAGCGCACCCAGCATCGTCGCCAGATCGCCCAAGGGGCGGATGTCGACCTTGTCGGCCACGCCGGCCTTCTGCATCAGGTACAGCGCCATCAGCCACGTGCTGGACTGCGGCTGGGTCGCGCCCACGCGCTTGCCCGCCAGGTCCTTCAGCGACTTGATCTTGCCGCTGTCGAAGTCCTCGCGGCGCACGATGACGTTGGCGTACGTCAGCTTGCGGTCAAAGCCGAACACCAGCGCGGCGGGCTTGCCCGCGATGGTCAGCGCGGGCGCGGCGGTGGCCGCGGTGGCGCCGAACACAATCTGCCCAGCGGCCAGCAGCTGGTTGGTGCGCGGGCCGCTTTGCGAATTCAGATACTCGACCTCCAGGCCGCCTTCGCCGAAGAAGCCCTTCTTCAGCGCCACGTAGCCGGCCGCGAAAAAAGGGTCGATGCTGCCCTGGCCGTAGACGACCTTGCCCAGCTTGGGCTGCGCGAAGACGACGCGCCCATTGAGCAGGCCGATGCTGGCCAAAGCGCAAGCGCTCGCCGCCAGCACGCGGCGGCGGGTGGTGAAGTCGGAGCTACGGGTCATGTCGTCCTCGGAAGTGTCTGGGTTGCAGCTGTTTGGCGTCAACAATACCCCAGCGATTGCTGCCCAACAATGGAAAACGCCCGGTCTCCCGGGCGTTTGGTCGTGCGGCGCAGGCTGGATTACGCCGTGGTCTTCTTGGGCGCCGCCTTTTTCACGGCTTTCTTGGCCGCGGTTTTGGTGGCGGTCTTGGTGGCGGTTTTTGTGGCCGTTTTGGTTGCGGTCTTGGCGGCAGCCTTCTTGGCCGGCGCCTTCTTCGCAGCCGTCTTGGTCGCAGTCTTGGTGGCCGTCTTGGCCGGCGCGCGGGCGCGTCCGGGCTTCTCGGGACGGGGCTCGAACTCGAACCCGATCTTGCCGTCAGGCTGGCGCACCAGGAACGCCTTGAACTTGCGGTTCGTGCGGCTGGAGACAAAGCCGTCGAGCAGGTCGGTGCGGCCGTTGGTCAACAGCTTTTCCATCTGCTCGCGCGAGATCTCCTGCTGCAGGATGACCTTGCCCGACCGGAAATCGCACGACTTTTCGGGGCCCACGGATTTTTCGCAGACGTAGCTCATGCCGTGCTCGAAGACGCGCGACTGGCACTTCGGGCAGGAGCCCACCGGCGTGTGGCCGGAGAAGTCCACGGCTTCGTTGTCGTCCTCGTCGTTCTGGCCGAAGTCGAATTCCAGCTTGTATTCGTCGCTGATGCGCAGGATGGCCGCAAACGGCCGGCCCATCTTGCTGATGAAGCCTTGCAGCGGACCGATCTCGCGCTTGGCCAGGAGCTCTTCGACTTCCGGCAGCTCGAACGTGCGGCCGCCCGGGTGCTTGCCGATCGAAAAATCGCACGCCGTGCAGGCGTAGCGGCGGTAGTTTTCCTTGACCACCGCGCCGCACTTGGGACACGGCGTTGTCAGCGTGGCGTAGTCGCCCGGCACCGTGTCGCGCTCGTATTCCTTGGCGCGCTTGACGATCACCTGCGTCATCTGCGCGATCTCGCGCATGAAGGCCTCGCGGCCCAGCCCGCCCTGCTCGATCTGCTTGAGCTTGTGCTCCCATTCGCCGGTGAGTTCGGGTGAGGTCAGTTCGGCCACGTCCAGCCCCGACAGCAGCGTCATGAGCTGGCGCGCCTTGGCGGTGGGCACCAGGTCGCGGCCTTCGCGGCGCAGATAGCTTTCGTTGAGCAGGCCTTCGATGATGGCCGCGCGCGTGGCCGGCGTGCCCAGGCCGCGCTCGGACATGGCTTCGCGCAGTTCCTCGTCGTCCACCAGCTTGCCGGCGCCTTCCATGGCCGACAGCAGCGTGCCTTCGTTAAAGCGCGCGGGCGGCTTGGTCGACAGGCCGACGGCCTCGATTTCCTCGGTGCGCACGGTCTCGCCGTCGCCCACGGGCACCAGGTTGGCGTCTTCGCCCTGCGCTTCCTTGCCGTACACGGCAAGCCAGCCGGGGTTGACCAGCACCTTGCCGTCCGTGCGGAAGCGATGCCCTTGCACTTCGGTCAGGCGCGTGGTGACGCGGTACTCAGCCGCCGGGAAGAACACGGCCAAAAAGCGCTTGAGCACCAGGTCGTAGAGCTTGGCTTCGGCTTCGCTCAGGTCGTGCGGAATCTGCAGCGTGGGGATGATCGCAAAGTGATCCGACACCTTCTTGTTGTCGAAGATGCGGCGGTTGGGCTTGACCCACTGCTGGCTGACGACGGTCTCGGCGTGGCGCGACAGGCCGCCCACGGCGTTCGAGCCGCCCTTGGCCAGCGCGCGCATGGTTTCCTGCACCGTGCTGATGTAATCCTCGGGCAGGTAGCGCGAGTCGGTACGCGGATACGTTAGGGCCTTGTGGCGTTCGTACAGCGTCTGCGCCAGCGCCAGCGTGGTCTTGGCCGAAAAGCCGAAGCGGCCGTTGGCCTCGCGCTGCAGCGACGTCAGGTCGTACAGGGCCGGCGACATCTGGCTGGACGGCTTGGATTCCTCGGTCACGCTGCCCGGCTGCTCGCGGCAGGCGGCGACCACGCTTTGCGCGGCGGCGGCCGACCACAGGCGCGATTCGCGCTTTTCGGGGTCGCGGTCGTCTTTCTTGAATTGCGGGTCGATCCAGCGGCCTTCATATAGGCCGGCGGCCGCCACGAAGGTGGCGCGCACTTCCCAGTAGTCGCGCGGCACGAAGCGGCGGATGCGCTCTTCGCGTTCGGCCACGATGGCCAGCGTGGGCGTCTGCACCCGGCCGACCGGCGTCTTGAAAAAGCCCCCGTCCTTGCTGTTGAAGGCGGTCATGGCGCGCGTGCCGTTGATGCCGACCAGCCAGTCGGCCTCGGCGCGGGAACGCGCCGCGGCTTCCAGCGGCTTCATCTGCGTATCGTCGCGCAGGCTGGCAAAGGCCTCGCGGATGGCCGCCTGCGTCATCGACTGCAGCCACAGGCGCTGGATGGGCTTGTTCACGCCGGCGTACTGAATGATGTAGCGGAAGATCAGTTCGCCTTCACGTCCCGCGTCACAGGCGTTGATGATGGCGTCCACATCCTTGCGCTTGGCAAGCCGGACCAGCAGCTTGAGGCGTTCGGCGGACTTCTTGTCGGTCGGGCCCAATTCGAAGGCCGGCGGAATCACGGGCAGGTGCGTGAAGCTCCACTTCCCCTTGACCGGATCGTTGGGCGCGACCAAGCTGAGCAAATGGCCGATGCTTGAAGCGAGAACGTAACGTTCGCTTTCAAAATAGTCGCCCTCGCGCGCGAAGCCTCCCAAGGCGCGTGATATATCAAGGGCCACCGAGGGCTTCTCGGCAATAATCAGCGTTTTATTCATGTGTTTCCAGTGGCGGTAGTCCCGCCGTATCAGCGCGGATAATAAGATCGGAGATTCGCCAGATGCAAGTCGGCACTGAAAGGCAAGCGGGATCCGAACTGCACGCTTGGCGTCAATTTTTGGCGCGAAGCACCTTGTGGCTAGGCGTTTTGCTGCTGGGCAGCGCTGCGGTCTGCTGGGTTGCCGCCAATTGGCAGGACATGACAAAAATGCAGCGCTTTGCTGGGGTGCAGGGCCTGTTGGCCGTCTGCGCGCTGGCCGCCGCGTGGTCCGGCTTGCGCTTGCGCGCCCGGCCCGGCGTGCGGCGCAGCATCCCTGGCGCGCTGCTGGCATTGGCCGGCATTCTGCTGGGCGCCCTGCTCGCCCTATTAGGCCAAACTTACCAGACGGGCGCCGATACCTGGGAACTGTTCGCGTGGTGGGCAGTGCTGCTCCTGCCCTGGGCGCTTGCCGCGGGCAGCCAGGCCGTGTGGCTGTTGTGGGCGCTGGTGCTCAATCTTGCGGTCGCGCTGTGGCTGGGCGAACGCGTCTTCACGTGGATGATGATCTTCGGCGGTCCGGGCCTGCCCAGCCTGGTCATGGCCGCATTGAACCTCGTCTTGCTGTTCGGCTGGGAAATGGCCGCGCGACGCTGGCGCGCCAGCACGGTCTTCGGGCCGCGCATCCTGGCCGCCATCGCGATCAGCGTGCTGGTGCTGGCCCTCATGTTCGGCGATTTCATCGTCGACGGCCTGGGCACCTACAACGGCATCGCCTGGGTCGCCGCCACGCTGGGACTCGGTCTTTACTATCAGCGCGGCCGGCGCGACCTCGTCATCCTGGCCATGTTGGCCGCCGGCGTCATCTGCGTGTCGCTGCGCGTGGTGGGCGAATGGCTGTGGCGGCTGGAGCCCGGCGCGTGGGCGGCGCTGCCGCTGGCCGCCTTGCTGATGGCCGAGGCCGTCGTGGCCGCCCGATGGCTGCGCGGCATGAGCAACGAAGCGCCGGTCCCCGTGCCCGCCGCGGACGCGGAACCGGCCGGCGCCTCGGCAGGCAATGTCGTCGATCCCGCCGAATCCAGCGCGCCCGTGGCGCAGTTGGCGCCCGCTGCCGTGCCGCGCGCCGAACCGCCCTGGTACGTGCAATGCCTGCTGGGCCTGTCCGCGTGGCTGGCCACCCTGCTCCTCTTGCTGTTCGTCGCGTTCTCCAACCTCATCACCACCGAAAGCGGCGCGCTGGTCGCCGGCCTCGTGCTCTGCGCCGTGGGCGTGGCGGTGCTGCGCAGCGATGCCGGCCCGTTCTGGCGGCAATGCGGCACGGCCATGGCCTTCACCGGGCAGATCCTCATCATTTTCGGACTGTCCAGTTCGACCTCGTTCGCCAGCGCAAGCTTCTTTGTGCTGCTGATGGCGGCCGCGGTTTATGCGCTGGGTCCCGACGTGATCCTGCGCTTTCTGAGCGGCCTGTTGATCGCGCTGGCCAGCGCCGGCCTGATCTGGCGCGGCCTGTCGCCCGAACTCATGCAGGAAGACCTGATGGACGCCTGGATCCGTTTTGACGCGACCCGGGCCACCTTCCTGTTGCTGCCCATCGGCGTCATCGGCGCATGGGCCACCGCCGTCATCTTCACCGTCAGCCACCGCGTGGGCGCGCGGCGCGGCCATGCGCTGCAGCCGCTGGCTTGGGCGTTCCTGCTGTCCGTGCAGGGCATGGTCTGGCTGGCGAGCGGCATTGCCGTCACCGAACTGCCTGCGATCTGGCAGCTTGCCCCGCGGACCGCCATCCTCATCGTGGCGGGCGCGCTGTTGCCGGTGGCCGCCGCGCTGGCCGTGCTGTGGCCGCGCCGCCGCCTCCTGACCGGCGGCGTCACCTGGGGCGTGCCGATCGGCCTGTTGCTGCTGGCGCTGTTCTGGCTGCCCAGCCCGGGCGTCGGCTTCGCGCTGGCGTGGCTGCTGCTGGGATTCGGCCTGAACCAGCCGCGCGTCATGATCTTCGGCGCCGCCAGCCTGTTGGCGTACCTGGGTGTCTATTACTACCAATTGGAGTTGCCGCTGCTGCAAAAGGCGCTGTGGTTGAGCGGCGCGGCGGTGATGTTGTTCGTGCTGCGAGCGGCGGTATGGCTGGTGCCGCGCCTGATGCGCACGCAGGCCCCGGTTCAAGCGCGTCCCCTGCCGCCGGTATCCCCGGCCCTGCGCTGGCGCACGGCGGGCATCCTGGGCGGCCTGGCGCTGGTGTTGGTCGCGGCCAACGCCGGCATCTGGGAGCGCGAAAAACTCCTGTCGTCGGGCAAGGTCGTCATCCTGGAGCTGGTGCCGGTCGATCCGCGTTCCCTCATGCAGGGCGACTATATGGCGTTGAATTTTGCGGCCGGACGCGAAGTGACGCGCCTGCGGCTGGGCGGCAACCAGAACGACGCCGAAAGCGTCATGGGCTACGAGCCGGACGGCTACGTGATGCTGACGCCGGATTCACGCGGGGTGGCGCAGGCCGTGCGGATCCAGCCTGACGCGCTTCCGCACGCCGAAACCGAAGTGCCGCTGCGCTATCGCGTGCGCGGCAATGGCGTGCGCATCGTGACCAATGCGTTCTTCTTCCCGGAAGGCGAAGCGGCGCGGTATGAGGTCGCGCGCTATGGCGAACTGCGCGTGGCCGACGATGGCGAAGCGTTGCTGGTGCGGATGCTGGGGGCGGACCTGCAGCCGCTGTGAGCGGTCGCGGTCCCTAGGTGTCCCGCGGGCGCAAGTCCGGAAGCGACGGGCGCTGCTGCTGCGATCGGCGTCAGCCCGGAAACCGTGCTGCCCAGCGCGCCGTGGCTTCCTGCAGGAATGGCGCGACGCCCGTGGCGGCCAACGGCGCAAAGCCCAACGCCGCCCACGCGGCCTGCAAGGCCGGCAGCGGCGCGCGCGTATCCACCGCGGGGGCGCCATTCTGCTTGGACAGCTTCAGGCCGCTGGCCGGGTCCAGGATCAACGGCACGTGCAGGTAGCGCAGCGGCGGCAGGCCCAATAGACGGCCCAGCACGCGCTGGCGTGCCGTGGAACTGAGCAGGTCGGCCCCGCGCACCACGTCCGTCACGCCCTGCGCGGCGTCGTCCACCACCACCGCCAATTGGTACGCCCATAGCCCGTCTGCCCGCCGCAGCGCAAAATCTCCCACCGCCTGCGCCACATCCTGCTCCTGCGGGCCAAGCCAACGGTCCTCGAAGCGTTCCACGCCGTCCGGCACGCGCAGTCGCCAGGCGCGGGCTTCGCGCCCCGCCGGCAGGCCGTGACGGCATGTGCCGGGATACGGTCTTTCGCCATCGGCGCCGGGCGCAGTCTGACCGCGTAGCGCCGAATCCGCGATTTCACGCCGCGTGCAGCCGCAGCCATAGATCAGACCTTGTGCCGCAAGCGCGTCAAACGCCGCCTGGTAGGCCGCGTTGCGGTGCGACTGCCAGACGATGTCGCCGTCCCAGATCAGTCCCAGCGCCCGCAACTGGCCCATGATGACGTCCGCCGCGCCCGCCACCGTGCGCGGCGTGTCAACGTCCTCGATGCGCAGCAGCCAGCGCCCGCCCTGCGCGCGCGCGTCCAGCCAGCTGGCCAGCGCGGTCGCCAGCGAACCCGCATGCAGCGGGCCGCTGGGGCTGGGGGCAAAACGGCCGATGTAGGTCACGGGGACGGAATAAAAAGCTCAAGCCCGCGCGGCCAGGCGCGCGGGCTTAAAGGTTGAATCAGGGGAAGTGGAACGGGGGCGCGTGCTCAATGCAGCAGGCGCCCGCCTTCTTCGTCGAGCAGCTCTTCGAGGACCAGATTGTCGATCTCGGCTTCCTGGCTCCAGAGAACCATGAGGGCGATGATCTTGATCTTGGAGAGCGGCACGGGCGTTTCCGGCGAGGCCAGGCCCCGGTCGATCACGATTTCGCGCAGGGGCGCGGGCAACACGCCGGCCGATTCCAGGAAGGCGATGAAGCCAATGGACTCGGTGCCAAGCTGTTGGTATTCGTTCTCGGTGTAGATCCGGGTGCCAGACGAGGGCGCCTGTGCCAGATCGACGCACCGTTCGGTGGTCTCGGCCAGGCCGTACAGCCACCCGAGCGCGTCGTCGATGTCCTCGTGCTCGAAACCGGCAGCGGCAAGCCGCTTGGCGAGCACATCGGCAGCAGGACAGGCCTGAGGCGTGTAGTAATTCTCGAACAGATAGACCAGGATATCGAACATATGGCGCAGTTTGTGCCTGTTTGCACAGTCGGCCCGCATATCGGCAGACCAGCAAACATGAATTTTACTTTACGCCGATTTAATTTGCCGGGCAACCGGGGAAAAGGCGGATGTTGTAGGACGTCACCATGCGCCCAAGACCGCCCATTTTGCGCCCAAATGCTGACAAAATGGCTGATTCAGCAAAAAGGGGCGGCCCGATTGGGTCCGCCCCTTTTTTGATCCGACCCCCCGGCGCTACACCGCCTTGGGCGCGTTCTCCAGTTTCAGACCCGCCAGCTGGCGGATGAACACCGGGATGCAGATCACCACCCCGATGATGCCGCTAGTCAGGCCCGGGATGATCGTCAGCAGCGCGCCAAGGGTGCACAGCCAACGTTCCCAGCTCTTCATGCCCACCAGCATGTAACGCGAGAAGGCGGCCGACAGCAGCACCAGCCCGACCATGCACCCGATCAGCGTCACGAAGAAGTCGTACCAGGTGAACCCCTGCACCGAGATCAGCAGCGACGGCGAGAACACAAACACGAACGGCACGATGAGCTTGGTGATGCCCAGCCTGAACGCCGTGTTGCCGGTCTTGAAGGGATCGCTGCCTGCCATGCCCGCCGCCGCATACGCGGCCAGCGCCACCGGGGGCGTGATGTCCGCCAGGATGCCGAAATAGAACACGAAAAAGTGCGCCGCGATGGGTTGCACGCCCAGCTGCACCAGCGTGGGCGCCGCAACGGCCACCATGATGAGGTAGTTGGCGGTGGTGGGCACGCCGCAGCCCATCAGGATGCAGACGATACCGGTCATGACCAGCGCGGCGACCAGCGTCAGCGACTGCATGTCCGTCAACGCCTCGGGCAGGAAGAATGCAGCCCCGGAGGCCAGCACCTGCGAGGCGGCGATCACGATGTACGAGATCTTGAAGCCCACGCCGGTCAGCGTCACCACGCCGATCACGATGCCCACGGTGCCGGCGGCCGCGCCGACTGCCAGCGCGTACTTTGCGCCGGTCTCGAAGGCTTCGTAGAGGTCGCGCCAGTGCAAGCGCTGGAACGGATTCAGCATGCCCACCACGATGCAGCCCGTGATGCCCGCGAAGGCCGCCAGATACGGCGTGCGGCCGCTGGCCAGAACGCCGACCAGCAGCACCAGCGGAATCAGCGTCGGCCAGCGCATCTTGAACGACTGCTTGAGCTTGGGCATTTCCTCGGGGGTCAGTCCGCGCAGGCCTTCACGCTTGGCCTCGAAGTGGACCTGCATGAACATGCCGAAGAAGTACAGGAAGGCCGGGAATATGCCCGCGATCGCAATCTGCTGGTACGGAATGCCCAGGAACTCGATCATCAGGAAAGCCGCCGCGCCCATGATGGGCGGCGTGATCTGCCCGCCCGTGCTGCTGGCGGCTTCCACGCCTGCCGCGAAGTGCCGCGGATAGCCCACGCGGATCATCGCCGGAATGGTCAGGGACCCCACCGTCACGGCGTTGGCCACCGACGATCCGGACAGCATGCCGAACATCGCCGAGCCAAACACCGACACCTTGGCCGGCCCGCCCGCGTAGCGGCCCGCCACGGTCGAGGCCACGTCCAGGAACAGCTGGCCCAGCCCGATGCGCGTGGCCAGCACGCCGAACAGCACGAAGTGGAACACGTAGGTCGCCACCACCCCGACCGCCACGCCGTAGACGCCCTGGCTGGTCAGGTACATGTGGTTCACGACCTGGGACCATGTATTGCCCGCGTGCTTGAGCAGCCCGGGGAAGTACGGCCCAAACATCGCGTAGGCCATAAACACGATCGCGATGATCGGCAGCGGCCACCCCATGGCGCGCCGCGTGGCTTCCAACAGGCCGATCAGCAGGATCGAGCCCATCAGCACGTCCTGCGGCAGCGGATTGCCCACGCGGAACGCCAGGTCCTCGAAGATGTACGGGATGTACAGCACCGAAAGCGCCAGTGCGATGGCGATGATCCAGTCGTACAGCGGAATGCCGCCCGGCGAATACCAGGTGGACTTGGGCTGGCGCTGGTAGTGCGACTTCGAAAAGCCGAAGACCAGGAAAATCAGGCTCAGCACGAAGGCCAGGTGCACGCCGCGGTGCGTCGCCTCGCGCAGCAGGCCGAAGCCCGCGGTGTAGTAGTGAAAGATCGAGAGCGTGACCAGCAGGCCCGAGACGATCCACGTAGCAGTCTTGTCCAGCGGCCGGAAGCGGATTTCCGAATCGTACTTTTCCGCCAGCTTCTGGGTTTTTTCGTGATCGATTTCCATCGCGGTAATTCTCAAGGTGATCCAGCAAGCAGGGCCGCGCAACGGCGGCCCTGCTCAGATGCGGCGCGAAAGCAATCGCCGCCGACATAAAGAACTACGACAGTTCGCCCACCCCTTCAAAGGCAAGCAATCGGCATAAAGAACCGATCTGTCCGAGCGGGGCTGCGCGGATCCGGCTCTGCCGGTCCGCCGCCGGCGCCCCTGGGGGAAGCGCCGCAGGCGCTCGGGGGGGCCTACTACTTCAGCAGACCAATCTCTTTGTAGAACTTTTCGGCGCCCGGGTGGAACGGGATGCCTGCGCCCTTGGTCGCGTTTTCACGGGTGATCAGCTTGCCCTTGGCGTGGCCGGCGTCCAGCGTTTTGCGCGTGGCGTCGCTGTACAGCGCCTTGGTCACGTCGTACACCGTCTGCTCGGGGATCTTGGCCGACGTCACCATCTGCGCGTTCACCGAGATGGTCTTGACCTCGGGGATGTTTTGGTACGTGTTGGCGGCAATCACGTCGGGCGTGAAGAACTCTTGCTTGGCGCGCAGCGCGTCGATTTCAGGACCCACCAGCGACACCAGTTCGATGTTGCCCGTGGAGGCCAGTTCGGCGATGGCGCCGGCCGGCGCGCCGCCCACGAAGAAGAACGCGTCCAGGCCGCCGTCCTTGAGCTTGTCGCCCGCCTGGTTGGGCTTGAGGTATTCGGCCTTCACGTCCTTGTCGGTCATGCCGTACGCGCCCAGGATCAGCCGCACGTCGACCAGCGTGCCGGAGCCCGGCTCATCCATCGACACGCGCTTGCCCTTCAGATCGGCCACTCCCTTGATGCCGGAGCCCTTGCGCGTGACAAGGTGGATGCTTTCCGGATACAGCGTGGAGATCAGACGCAGGTCCTGCGCCTTGGGCTTGCCTTCGAACGTGCCGGTGCCGCTGTAGGCCCAGAACGCCACGTCGGACTGCGTGAAACCGGCTTCGAACGACCCGCCGATGATGCCATTGATGTTGGCGACCGACCCGTTGGAGGCGACCGCCGTGGCGATCAGCTTGCCCGGCTGCGACACGGCGTTGGCGATGATGCCGCCGATCGGGTAGTACGTGCCCGCCGTGCCGCCCGTGCCGATGCGGAAGAACTGCTGGGCCTGCGCGGTGCCGGTGGCGCCCACGGCGGCGACCGCGACGGTCAGGGCGGTGATCCAATGCTTGAGTTTCATGCGAGCTTCTCCGATACGGATTTGACAGGTCTGTCGAGTGACGAGGTTCGTCTTGTCATCGCCGGCGCGGCGTGGCCGCCTGCCGGAAATGGGCCTCCCCTTGGGGGCCGTTTTCATGATGAAATTCTGTCATGCCGCCCTCTGGTAGCCAATGGTTACGGGGCTATCGTTTACCTGGGGGTCAGTCGCCCCTTTGGTTATGGGTAGTCACGCTTTGGTTATGCGTGCGTTACCGTTCAAGCAGTCAGACTACGGAGTCATCACGATGTCCCAGGAAGTCATACGCGGCATTGCGCTGCCCCCGCCCGCACAGCCGGGCGATCCGCTGGCCCGCGTCGACACGCCCAGCCTGGTGCTGGACCTGGCGCCTTTCGAAGCCAACCTGCGCGCGATGCAGGCCTGGGCCGACCGCCACGACGTCGCGCTGCGCCCGCACGCCAAGGCGCACAAATGCCCAGAAATCGCCTTGCGGCAGCTGGCGCTGGGCGCGCGCGGCATCTGCTGCCAGAAGGTCAGCGAAGCCCTGCCCTTCGTGGCCGCCGGCGTCCGGGACATCCATATCAGCAACGAAGTCGTCGGCCCGGCCAAGCTGGCGCTGCTGGGCCAGCTGGCGCGCGTGGCAAAGATCAGCGTCTGCGTGGACAACGCGCACAACCTGTTGCAGGTCTCTGAGGCCATGGCGCAGGCGGGCGCCCAGATCGACGTGCTGGTGGAAGTGGACGTCGGCCAGGGCCGCTGCGGGGTGTCGGACGACGCCCTCGTGCTGGCGCTGGCGCAGCAGGCGCGCGACCTGCCCGGCGTGAATTTTGCCGGCCTGCAGGCCTATCACGGGTCGGTGCAGCATTACCGCACGCGCGAAGAGCGCGCCGAGGTCTGCCGCCAGGCGGCGCGCATCGCGGCGTCCTACGCGCAACTGCTGCGCGAGAGCGGCATCGCCTGCGACACCATCACCGGCGGCGGCACGGGCAGCGCCGAGTTCGATGCGGCCAGCGGCGTCTATACCGAATTGCAGGCCGGTTCCTACGCCTTCATGGACGGCGACTATGGCGCCAATGAATGGGACGGCCCCCTGGCGTTCGAGAACAGCCTGTTCGTGCTGGCCACGGTCATGAGCAAGCCGGCGCCGGACCGGGTGATCCTGGACGCGGGGCTCAAGTCCACCACCGCGGAATGCGGCCCGCCCGCCATCTTCGGCGAACCGGGCCTGACGTACACCGCCATCAACGACGAGCACGGCGTCGTGCGCGTGGAACCGGGGGGGCAGGCGCCCGACCTGGGCGCGGTGCTGCGCCTGGTGCCGTCGCACGTGGACCCCACCTTCAACCTGCATGACGGGCTGGTGGTGGTGCGCGACGGCGTGGTGGAAGATATCTGGGAAATCTCGGCGCGCGGCTTCTCGCGCTGACGTCTTCCGCGGGCCGTGCAGTCGGCGTGCTGCACGGTCACGATAGACCTTTCAGCCCTCACGCCCTCGTATCCCGCGTTTCGCAGGAACGAAAAAAGGCCGGCGCGCCGTCAACGCGCCGACCTTTGGATGCAGCCCGCAAGCGCTTACTTGGCCTGCTGCTGGATCTTTTCCCCGCCCCTTTCAATGTCTTTGCCGGCACCTTCCATCGTGTTGCAACCGGCGGTCACGGCGGTAATCGCGAGCATCAGTGCAAGCCAAATACGGTGGGTCATTTTCTTCTCCTTCGGGCATTCATTGGACAGTGCGGGTCATGCCGATCGGCAGCCGCAATTACTTGTCCAGCAAGTCCCGTGCCTGATCCTTCGCTTCGCCTACATTGCGCTGCACTTTACCCTCGGTCTTTTCCACTTTTCCTTCGGCTTCGGTGCGGGTGTTGCCCGTCACCTTGCCAGCTGTTTCCTTGATCGCGCCCTTCACTTCCTTGGCGGCGCCCTTGATGCGGTCCTTGTCCATGTCATCGATCCTCAGGTTTCAGGTGGGGTGAAACCGCGCCGGGGAAACCCGGAGTCCGGCGGCGGACAGGTCCAATATAGGAACCGCGCCGCACCCGCGATAGAGGCATGCGCACCAGGACAAGTGGTGCATTTTTACTTTCGGGTGGGCGCAAAAGGGAGTGCGGGAACGGCCCGACACCGCCTTCAAACGGGGGCGGAACATCCCGGTCCTGATTGATAGGCCAAGCTCACGCCGCCAGATTCGTCATCCCCAGGAACTGCCGCAATTCCGGCGTGGCCGGCGCCGTGAAAAGTTGTTCCGGCGGACCGATCTCGTGCACGCGCCCCTGGTGCATGAACACCACGCGATCACAGACCTCGCGCGCAAAGCGCATTTCGTGCGTCACCATCAGCAGCGTCATGCCGTCGGCAGCCAGCTCGCGCACCACCGACAGCACCTCATTGACCAGCTCCGGGTCCAGCGCCGACGTGATTTCGTCGCACAACAGCGCCAGCGGCTGCATCGCTAGCGCACGGGCAATCGCCACGCGCTGCTGCTGGCCGCCGGACAATTCGTCCGGCCAGGCGTCAAACTTGTGGGCCAGCCCCACGCGGGTCAGCATGGCCCGGGCCATGTCCTCGGCCTCGCGTTCGGGCACGCGCTTGGCCACCATGGGCGACAGCATCACGTTGCGCCCCACGGTCAGGTGCGGAAACAGGTTGAACTGCTGAAAAATCATCCCGACCTTCAGCCGCAGCGCGCGCAGGCGCAGCTCGTCGTCGCCCAACTGCGCGTCGGCCACCATGATCGCGCCGCCGTCGATCTGCTCCAGCCCGTTAATGCAACGCAGCAGCGTGCTCTTGCCCGAGCCGCTCTTGCCGATGATGGCAATGACCTCGCCGGGATCGACGCGCAAAGTCACGCCTTTCAGGACTTCGTTGTCGCCGAACCGTTTGCGGACGTCTTCAAGGGCGATGAGGGGCATGCAACTTCCTTTCCAGCCGGAGGCTTAGGCGCGACAGGGGCCAGCACAGCGCAAAGTAGATCAGCGCGGCGCAGGCATAGACAGTGAAGGGACTGAAGGTGGCGTTGGTGATCACGGTGGCCGCCTTCGACAGTTCCGTGAAGCCGATGATGGAGGTCAGCGCCGTGCTTTTGACGATCTGCACCGCAAAGCCCACGGTCGGCGCGACCGCAATGCGCAGCGCCTGCGGCAGCACCACGTAGCGCATCTGCTGCACGTAGCCCAGCGCCAGGCTGGCCGACGCTTCCCACTGTCCTTTCGGCACGGCTTCCACGCACCCGCGCCAGATTTCCGCCAGAAACGCGCCCGACCATAGCGTCAGCGCCGCGCCGGCAGCCAGCCACGGCGGCACCTCCACGCCGATCAGCGACAGCCCGAAAAACGCCAGGAAGAGCTGCATCAGGAGCGGCGTGCCCTGAAAGAGTTCGATGTACGCCCAGCTGATGCGGCGCATCGCCGCCACGCGCGACGTGCGCATCATCAGCGCCAGCAACCCCATCAGCGCCCCGCCCGCAAAGGCCGCCAGCGACAGCACGATGGTCCAGCGCGCCGCCAGCAGCAGGTTGCGCACGATGTCCCAGGTCGAGAACTCGATCATCTTGCCGCCTTGCGAAAAAGCCGCCGTCCGGTCAGGCGCAGAATCTGGCGCAGCAGGACCGCCAGCACCAGATAGATCCCGGTCGTCACGAAATACACCTCGAACGCGCGAAAGTTGCGCGACTGGATGAAGTTCGCGGCAAAGGTCAGGTCCTCGGCCGCGATCTGCGAGCACACCGCCGACCCCAGCATCACAATCACGATCTGCGAAGACAGCGCCGGCCAGATGCGCATCAGCGCCGGCTTGAGCACCACGTGCCGGAACACCTGCAGGCGCGACAGCGCCAGGCTGGCGCCCGCCTCGTACTGCCCGCGCGGCGTGGCGTCGATGCCGGCGCGGATGATCTCGGCGCTATAGGCGCCCAGGTTCAGCGCCATCGCCAGGCACGCCGCCTGCATCTCGCCCAGCTGGATGCCCAGCGACGGCAGGCCAAAAAACACGAAAAAGAGCTGGATCAGGAACGGCGTGTTCCGGATCAGCTCGATATAGGCGGTGACCGGCGCGCGCAGCCACGCCGGGCCCTGCGTGCGCACCCACGCGCAGACGATGCCCAGGGCCACGCCCGCCACCGCGCCGAACGCGATCAGTTCGATCGTGACGCCGATGCCCTTGATCAGCACCGGCGTGTATTCGAACACCGAGGAAAAGTCGTACTGGTAAGCCATGACGGCCTCGCGCAGCCTACAGATCCTTGGGCAGTTCGGCGCCCAGCCATTTCTGCGAAATCGCCGACAGCGAACCGTCACGCTTGGCCGCGGCCAGGATGTCGTTCACGCGGGCGCGCAGCTTCGGTTCGTCCTTGTTCAGGCCGATGTAGCACGGCGAATTCTTGATCAGGAACTTCGTTTCCGGCTTCTTGGGCGGATTGCGCGCCAGGATCGCAGCCGCAACCACGTTGCCGGTTGCGATCATCGGCACCTGACCCGACAGGAACGCCGTGATCGTGCCGTTGTTGTCCTCATACCGCTTGAGCGTGGCCGACTCCGGCGCAATCTTGGTCAGCTCGATGTCTTCCACCGCGCCGCGCGTCACGCCAATGGTCTTGCCCGCCAGATCCGCGGCCGACGACACCTTCAGGTCCGCCGGGCCAAACACGCCATTGAAGAACGGCGCATAGGCGTCCGAGAAGTCGATGGCCTTCTCGCGCTCGGCGTTCTTGCCCAGGCTGGAGATCACCAGGTCCACTTTCTTGGTCTGCAGGTAGGGCACGCGGTTGGCGCTGGTCACCGGCACCAGTTCCAGCTTCACACCCAACTGCTTGGCGATCAGCTGCGCGGTATCGATGTCATAGCCCAGGGGCTTCATGTCGGCGCCCACCGACCCAAACGGCGGAAAGTCCTGCGGCACCGCAATCTTGATGACGCCCGCCTTGACGATATCGTCCAGCGCGTCGGCGTGCGACAGGGGCGCGGCCAGGATGCTGGCGGCGGCACAAAGGGACAGCAACAGGGTTCTGCGTTTCATAAGGAACTCTCCAGGGCCCGCACTGCCCGGTCGGGTCAATGCGTTGCACACCAAGTCGGTATACAAAGCGAGGAGATGCAAGTTCTGTGCCATGTAGGCTGCGCGGGGAGGCGCCGGGGGCAGTGCGTGTTCTGCCCCGTTCTGGTGCGCCCGATGCGCCGTTGGCGGGCGCGGCGGCACTGGTTTGGATCGCGGGCAGACACCTGCCAAGCCAAGTTTCTCGCCCAAACAAAAAAGCCGTTCCTTTCCAGGAACGGCCTTCCGTATCAACCCAGCGTCGCGCTTAATCCACCTGCGCGCCCGACTGCTTCACCGCCTTGCCCCACTTATCCACTTCCGAGGCAATGAACGTCCCCGTCGCCTCAGGCGTCAGCGGCATCGGTTCGGCCCCACGATCCCGGAAGAACTTCTGCATCTCCGGCGTATTCAACACCTGCCCGATCTGCTTGCTAAGCGCATTCGTAATCTCCGCAGGCGTGTCCTTGGGCGCCAGCACCGCCGCCCAGCCAATCGCCTCAAACCCCGGATAACCCGATTCCGCCACGGTCGGCACATTCGGCAGCTGCGGCAACCGCTTGGCCGTCGTGACCGCCAGCGCCACGGCCTTCTTGCTTTGCACGTGCGGCAGGCCCGCCGTCACCGAGTCCACCATCAGCGGCACCTGATGCCCCAGAAAATCCGCCTGCGCCGGACCGCTGCCCTTGTACGGAATATGGCGAATATCAATATCCGCCGCCGCCTTGAACATCTCGGCCGACAAATGCTGCGTGCCGCCAATCCCCGCGCTGGCATACGCCAGTTCACCCGGATTCGCACGAGCCTGGGTCACCAGCTGCTGCAGCGACGTAATCCCCGACGCCGGCGTCGCCAGGAACATCAGCGGCACCGAGAACACGCCCGACACCGGCGCGAAATCCTTCGTCAGGCTGTAGTTGATGTTCTTATAGAGCGTCTGGTTCACTGCCGCGGCGCTGCCCGCGATCACCAGCGTGTAACCGTCCGGCGCCGCGCGCGTGGCCTGCTCCATGCCGATATTGCTGCCCGCGCCCGCGCGGTTTTCCACCACGATCGGCTGCTTGACCGCCGCGCCCAGCTTCTCGGCCAGCGCGCGCGCAAAGATGTCGGTCGCCTGCCCCGGCGGGAACGGCACGATCAGACGGATGGGACGGTCGGGAAATTCCGCGTGAGCGGGGGTCATGGCGGCGGCCAACGCCAGGCCGGCGGCAAGACTGGAAAGAATACGTTTCATGATTGGTCAGTAAAAAGCGACGGCGGACGGCGCGCGAGGGGCGCATCGCCTGCATAAAATAGAGCGCCCGCGCTGGCAGCCCTTGTGAGGCCGGCCCGGGGCAGATCGGAGGGGTAGCGTCACGATAGCATCCCCCCGTCGGTGCTACATTTGCCTTTTCGCGCTTCCCCCGGGGAAGTTCCCCGAAATTCCCTTCATCCCCTGTCCTTACATCCCGCAGGAACCGCCATGGAATTCAGCCAGTTCAACGTCAACACCCTCATGGAGATCACCTCCCGCCCGGACCTCGTGTTCGTCAGCGGCAAGGGATCCTGGCTGGAGGATCACGCGGGCAAGCGATATCTGGACTTCGTGCAGGGCTGGGCGGTGAACACCCTGGGCCACTCCGCGCCCGAAATGCAGCGCGCGCTGGTCGAACAGTCGCAAAAGCTGATGAACCCGTCGCCGGCGTTCTACAACATCCCCTCGATCGAGCTGGCCCAGCGCCTGACCGGCGCATCCGACTTTGACCGCGTCTTCTTCGCCAACAGCGGCGGCGAAGCCAACGAAGGCGCCATCAAGCTCGCGCGCAAGTGGGGCCAGGTCAAGAAGAACGGCGCCTACAAGATCATCACCATGAACCACGGCTTTCACGGCCGCACCCTGGCCACCATGTCCGCATCGGGCAAGCCGGGTTGGGACAAGATGTTCGCCCCGCAGGTCGAAGGCTTCCCCAAGGCCGAACTGAACGACCTGGAATCCGTGCGCAAGCTGATCGACGACAAAACCGTCGCCATCATGCTGGAACCCGTCCAAGGCGAAGGCGGCGTGCTGCCCGCCACCAAGGAATTCATGCAAGGCCTGCGCAAGCTGGCCGATGAAAACCAACTGCTGCTCATCGTCGACGAAGTCCAGACCGGCATGGGCCGCACCGGCAAGATGTTCGCCTACCAGCACTTTGACGTCGTCCCCGACATCATGACGCTGGCCAAGGGCATCGGCGGCGGCGTGCCGCTGGCCGCCCTGCTGGCCCGTCAGGAAGTCAGCGTGTTCCAACACGGCGACCAAGGCGGCACCTACAACGGCAACCCCCTGACCACCGCCGTCGGCGTCGCCGTCTTCGACGCGCTGGTCGCGCCGGGCTTCATGGACGCGGTCAACGCCCGCGCCAAGCAACTGTCCGAAGGCCTGCTGGCCATCTCGGCCAAGTACGGCATGAAGGGCGAACGCGGCATGGGCCTGCTGCGCGCGTTGGTGATGGATCGTGATGATGGTCCGGCGATTGTCGAGGCTGCGCGTAATCAGGCGCCGGAAGGTCTGCTGCTGAACGCCCCGCGTCCGAACCTGCTGCGCTTCATGCCCGCGCTGAACGTGACGGCTGAGGAAGTGGATTCGATGCTGAAGCAACTGGATGCGCTGATTGCGCAGGTCCGTAAGGCTTGATGAGGGTTAGAAGGATGTGAATGCAGGGGCCGCGATTATGCGGCCCTTGTTTTTTTTGGATTGATGGGATCGCGGTTGGGGTTGGGTATGCGGCCGCGGGTTGGGACACGTTAAGGGAATCGAATGGACGCGAAGGAATTTGTCGGCAACTGGAATGCGCTGCGGGGTGAGCTGTTGGAGACGTTCATGGCGGCGGATGGCGGGAGTGCGGTTGCGGCCAAGGTGCGGGGGTTGGGGTTGTCGCCGGAACAGCTTGAGGGTGTGCGTGGCGTTTTGGATCTGGCGCTGCGGGACACGATGTATTCGCTGCTGCTGGGGTTGGATGGTGCGGCGAGTATTGGCGATAGCCAGGAGCAGTTCACCATCGCGGGTGAGGATGGGGTGGTGATTGAGGATATTGAAGCGGAGGCTTGGGAGTGCTTCCATGGGGATGCGGGCGTGTGCGGGTGATTCGTTCGCCAAGGAAGGAGCTGGGCTTTTGGTCGCGGTTACGGGAGTTTGAAGATGTGCAAGTCGCCTGCTGATGACGTGGTGTCGATCTATCGGGAGCATGCCGATGCGTTTGTGCGGCTGCGTGGAACGGGGCTGATCGAGCGCGTTTGGCTGGATGCGTTTCTGGCGCTGCTGCCGGGGACGAGTCCGCGGGTGTTGGATATTGGGTGTGGGTTTGGGGTGCCGATTGCTCAGTATCTGATTGAGCGTGGGTGCCGGATCACGGGTGTGGATACGTCGGTGCCGTTATTGAAGCGGGCGAAGGCGGCGTTTCCTGAGCATCAATGGGTTGCTGGGGATATGCGCAAGATGCCGGTTGCGGGGCCGTTTGATGGCTTGATCGCTTGGCATAGCTTTTTTCATTTATCGCCAGGGGATCAGCGGGGGATGTTTGAGGAGTTCGGGCGGCTGGCTGCGCCGGGGGCGGTGTTGATGTTTACGAGCGGGCCGGGGTTGGGTGAGGCGATGGGGGAGTTTGAAGGGAGGGCGTTGTATCACGGGAGTTTGGAGGGTGTGGAGTATCGGGAGTTGTTGGGGGGGAGTGGGTTTGAGGTGGTGCGGCATGTGGTGGAGGATGCCGGGTGTGGGGGGGCGACGGTGTGGGTGGCGAGGCGCATCGGCGGAATGGGATCGGTCCTTCAGCTAGGCGAAGCGATCCCAGCCGATCTGGGGAGCGCGTCGGGTACCCATAAATGCATGGCAGCCATGGCAGCCACGCTGACGGGACTGCCCGGGAGCGTCAGATTTTTTGTGTTCTAGGCATTTACTCTGACGGTGCATCTTTAGCTAGCCAGCCGGCTGTGAGTCGATTTCGGGCCGAGTAAAGCGCTCCTCGTGAAGGACGGCGAACTGTTGCAGAGGGGGCTGTCTGGGACTGCCCGGATTTTGTGCCGCTCAAGCAGGAATTTCTGAAACAACTGGACCTCCGGCGCCTATAGCTTGGAACCGATAGAACTTAGCTTTACCGCCTAAGTGTCGAAACTTCTGGCGCGCTAGCTGGAGCAGCTTTTCATCGCAAGTGGAAATAACAAATTGACGAGCCCCCTCCGGAGATGTCTGCAAACCAGCGATTAGGTCTAGCAGAGCGTAGGTGTTGAGGTCATCGAAATGCGTGACGGGGTCGTCCATCATGATGGACGAAAACCCAGACCATGTCTGTGAACTACACGCCGTCAAAAAAAGACCTAGCACAAGTGTCTGAACTTGGGACTGACTGAAATAGTCTGTTGGCCGAAGATCTGCACCTTTCCGATTAACGCTGATCCCGATTCGGGATCCGTTACTCGAAACGTCGATATCACCAAATCCGTAGACTGGACGGAGCCGTTGTTGGATCACCGCGGTCCGTGGTCCGTACTCATTGATAAAAAGATTTGTAGCGAGGGCTTGCTGTTCGTCCAAAAGTTTTGCAATCTCTGCGAAGTATTTCGTCCACGGTTCGATCTGCGCGATCTCAGCTTGTGCTTCGTGAATTATCTTCCGGTTGGCGGCAATTCGTTGTCGGAGGTTATCGAACGCGGCTGAGGTTGCTGCAGTATCCAAGGCCACTTCAATCTCCGCAACGCGACGGCTAAGGTCAGAAGCAATCGCGACGCGCGCACTCGCAGCTCGAATGAGAGAACGAATTTCGTCTTCCGACGAGACACCGTTGTATCCCGCGTTTTGCTGTTCCACAGTTAGATGTTGTCTCTCCAGTTGCCATGAATTCCAAGCCTTGAAGTCCAACTGCTCTTGACGTTGAGTCTGTGCGAGCCGCGCCTTCACCGCCGCGTCCGAAATCTTCGCCATCTCCAGTGCGTTATTACTAACCTCCAATTCTTCGAGAGCCTTTGTGAGTTGCGCGTCGGCCTTCAACTGGGCGTCATACAATGCCGCCACTCCAAGGTCGAAGTTCACCGCCCGGCGATGCGCTTCCGCTAGCAACTTGTCCAGTTGGTTCCGGGAAGCATCAAGCGCCTCGGCCACTGTCCTGCGCTTCTGCTCTATGGCATCAAGTATTTGTGATGCATCCTTCGCAGCCTGTTCGGCATCGGCGAGTGCCTTCTTGGCTGCGGAGGTCGCGTTTGTTGCCGCCGACTCTTCGGCGAGCAATTCATGTGAATGGGAGGCTAGTGGTTCCGTCGTATCGCCTGCTGGATCAAGACCTCGATCCCGCAATGAAGCCTCGACTACCGTCCATCGGTGTTCAAGTCCATCCCGCTCATTCTGCGCATCTTGCAGCTTGAGAGTTTCACGTGCTATGGCATCAGATGCATTTTGACGCCGCAATCGCAGGGCCTCCAGCTTGGCCATTTCTGCACTACGTACATTACTTATTTCGATCAGGGTTTCGCTTAGTTGAAGCCGCCCGTCGATTGCATCCAAAAGCGCAGCTTCGCTACCATGGTCGTGTCCGCAAAGGATGCACACGGAGCCATCGATATGCGTGCGAAGATTCGAGATGAGCGACTTTAGCGAGGAGTCTTTTTCTTGTGCGGTTCGAAGCTTGTGTTCAATCCGAGAAATGACCAGCTGCTGCTCCTTTTCAGCCAGCTTCATTTTCTCGATTTGCGATCGGTAAGTTTCGATCGCATCTGCTAGCTTACTGATGATCGGTGCCAAGGTTTGGTACCGCGGGGCGAATGTCTTCCATTCGGCATGACGGTTAACAAGATTTTCAATCTCGGACCTGGCGAGCGAGGCCAATTTTTGCGCTTTCTGCTTCGCCTCAACGTCGGCTGTCGCGGCCTGTTTAACGCGATCAGTTCTTCGCTTCACATCTGCCTGCTCATCCCTCTCGGCGGTAAGCTTGGCAAGTGCGCGCCCGGAAGCGGATACGGCCGTTGATAGGCGAGAATATTCCGGCAGCATCAAGACTGACCATTGCAGCCGGTCTCTCGCGTTCTGAGCGCTTTTTGCGGCTTGTCTTTTCTCCGCGAGTTCGCTCGATAGGGCGACGACTTGTGCAGCCGACTCGGACGCTTCGGTGTCGGCCGTCAAAAGTTCAACTTTTAGATCTTTTATGCGCGCTTGGAGAGACTCACGCTTTTGATTGAGATCTTGAAGCCTGATAAATCGTTCGAGCGCCTTGCCTGCGGCCATCTGCTCCGAACCTGCCTCTGCTGCAGCTGAATTCAGCATCGCGCGCGTCCCACGCGTGTCGCGCATCCTCAAGCTCGTCGTATCGAACCCCGACGACTCGAGAGCCAGTTCTAAGTCCCGGAATCGGGCATCCAATTGCGTCGCGGAGGATGATGTCGAAGCGAGCTTCTCCAATCGATCGATCTCTATGCGATCGGCTGTTGCCGTCGCAGCTGCCTGCTCTGCGCGTGCTTTTGCTTGCGAAATCCGTTGGCGGGCCAGTTTTAGGACGTCATTGGTTTTTTTTAGGCCGCCAACGTAGTCCTCAAATGCCAACATGCGGGACACGATATCTGATGGCAGCTCACACTTCTCTGCCACATCTTGGGTGAGCTCTTGGCTATCTTGGCTAAACAGGTGCGTTGCGCGAAAGAGCGCCACCATATTTTCGAGTCTGTCCGAAGGGTTAGTAACTCCACCCGTCAACAGGCTGAGGACGTCTTTCCTATTTGCTGGTTTACCATTGACCGTTGCGTTGGCGGGATCGGCGAGGTTTCTCGAAATTACATATTGCGTGCCAGCGCGCTCCACTGTTAAGGAAACGACGGCATCTTCATGAACCGTGCTGTCGAGGTGCCGAGCAGCTGCGTCTAAGCTCGAATTGGACTTGTTCAGTCGTAGCACTCCTCCAGTTGCGACGAAGTCCACGGCGTCGAAAAAAGACGTCTTACCGAAGCCATTTGGACCGTACAGGACGGTAATCGCCGCTCCCAGCGCAAACTCCTTTTTTTCGCGGTACGCGCGAAAATTCTGGATAGATATTGACTGCAACGTGGCCTGTACTCGCTCTTCGACTAGCTCTGCTTCCAATACCGCAGCAGTGCCTTCGACCCTGTGGGGACTGCCGTACTTTCCCTCTAAACTGGCGTTGAGAATGGATTCTGCACTCATGCGGGCAGGCACTACCAATGCAGCTGCCAGAGCCGGCCTCATGTCGCGTTGAGCGAGGAGAGTTTGAGCTGTCGGCGGGCGACTAGCAGTGCCGGAGACCGGAGTCAAAGGAAGGAACGGCAGACGCGCCAGGCTGATGTGGACGTCTTTCACTAGTTGAATGACGTATTTGCGGCAAAAGTAGACGTCTACTTCAACACGAGAGCAAAATGATTCATCGACTGAGGCGCCCGGAGGCAAGCAGAAAACGAAAGAGACATCCTTTGCAGACCACTCTTCACTGTTTTTGAGAAAGAGCTTTTTGAAAGCTGCGTAGAGCACTTCATAGTCTTGTTGGCCTCCAGTTGCGAAGGCCACGACGCTATGCCCGTTAAGCATGATCAGAGCCGGGACATGGTCAACATGTAGCGTTTCCTCCCGGAACTCAGCCGTCCTAAGCTGAATCTGAAGCACTCTTCGGAGGGTAGTGGGAAGATTTGACGTCTCAAGAGATGGAGTCATTGATTAATTCTCTCAGCGTTGCTTGATCTGCAGCACCTCGCACCGCATTCAACAGGTCCTGAAATCCCAGGTGGATGACAGCGCTTCGCGGGTCGGTGATGTCAAACTCCGCATTTCTCTCTTCACCTCGAGTCAAAAAGCTCCCGAACGCCGAGTTCCATGTTGTGTTCTCATCGTCTCGGCTTACGATGAGTAAAGGCCCCCGGCGATTGAGCGCCAGGTCCATTACATGCTTATCGCACTCTTCGTGGCTTCTCGCTAATACGGCGACAACATCGATGCCTATTTCATCTTTGTGAATAGTCGCGTGCGAAGTGGACGAGTGCAGCTGCGGTTGAAATTGCGCTGCGTCCAAAATGGAAAAGGTGTTCAACACATGCTTGACCGCATTTCCTTGCTTAGTCTCCCAGCTGTCTGGCATCGGCTTAGTTCCAGGACTTGCGACCAATACGGCCTGGTTCAATGCCCCGGCAGAAAGCCACCTTAGTTGCTCAACCGCTCTCTGATGCGCCCTACCGATTTCGGGCGATAGGTGCCACGTTGGAAATTTTTCAGCCAGACACTTCTCTTTGTCATCCAACTCATCGTTCATCCACTTGACCACTGCAGGGACGATTTTCGCCGGTGCCCGCGGGTCCTTTGTGCCAGGGAATGGATGCACGGTGGCGTCTGTAAGCGCTGGTCGGTTACCTGCGGCACCAGGTGGCAGTGCTACTGGATTCGACAGAAGGAATGAATGAATGCAGGCCCCTCGTTCGCGGAACACCGTGTCTCTATAGTTCTCGAGTGGGTTGCCTGGACGCTGAGCCGAACCTCCCCCGCAGACTGTGGGAGAGCATTCGGGCTTTTGGAACTTTTGACTCGCGAAGATAACAGCGGAGCGGCCATAGGATGCTGCGGCGCCTGGCACTGGATTCCCAGCTACGTTTGCCATGATCAAGCACGTGTCGTCACGGAGCACGCTAGGGAAAAGTGCCGAACTGAAGAAGGGTTGGACCTGTTGCATGAACGATGCATGCGAAGGGCTCGGATTGCACTGCGTCACGAACATCCACGTTAACGGTAATTGAGCATGAAGAGCTCCCGCTACTTGCTCAATATCGTGCAGGAGCCATTCCCAAATCCGGCGATCATCGCGGGAGCCAATCCAGTCGAAGCAGATCAGCGTCGCGAACTGATATGGTGCGTTTCCATTGGCATAAGTGCCTCTAAAACGGAAGATCGAACGTCCTTTAAACATGCGCTCGTGCGGAACGTACAACTCAACTCCCGCCGGTTCTAGCTTCGGTTGAATCCATGACACTACATCGCCTGAATCTGACTTGATCCAAGTGACACAACAGTTAACCCACTGGTCGTCGTGCAAACGGTCGAGGGAATTGTTTTCGTGGTCGTAAGTCGTGTTTGGACGCGCCACGAGTTCGATAAATTGAGCCCGCGTCAATCCTTCAAAGCCCCCGATTACGACCGTGCCGGAAGGCCAGTCCTTAACCGTCATCAGCGCAACAATGCGATCAAAACTGGCCAGGCCGGCTAGGGTGCACTCAGGAAAGATAGTGAAGTGCGTCTTTTCGGCTCCATGATGGCATCGCCGGGCAACGTCAAAGGTCGCGTCGATGCCTTCCAGAGCTGTGCTCCTCAGCTCATGTTTGAGTGGAAACGGTTCAACGTTCGAAAATGCTACATAGGGTTGCGCGATGACCATTCCGACGTGGGAGCGGGGGAGGCGCACACCGTGTTCACCCAGGTTAATTTCAAGAACCCGAATCATTCGTAAGCCCTCAATATTTTCCCCATACTAGCACGCGATGTAACAAACTATATCGTTGAGATGAGATGAATAGCATTAGCCGGATAGGCGTCCGTGCTGCGGGCAATGAACACTGCGTTGCCGAATCGCGAGCCCACTCGCAAGACCGCGGCGTTTAGCGACGTTTGCGACGAGACATGTGTAATGAAATGATGCCTGCTCGAGGTAGGCGTTCGTATGGCGAAAAGAATTGCGAGATATGTGCTGCCTTAGTGGTCAATTTATCCCTCCTCAATTGTTAAGCCCTTCTACGCCTTATACTCCCGCGACTACCGCCACCAACGGTAGCCCGGTGTGGAAGCCGGAGAATTCGTCGGTGTTGACCTCCCAGTCGACACGCCTCCGCGCGCCCAATGGGCGGGCCTCGGCAGGGGTGCGCTAGTCGCACGCCGGTTCCGACGATCCGGTCTTCCAACCTTGTCCTGTGCCCGCCCGCCCCATTTGGAAGTGGGGCAGCGGGACTTCTATATCGTCGGAGTAAGTCATGCAATCCCACCCCCTCACCGAAAATCCCTGGTCCGTTGACACCAACCCCGAACACGGCCTGGTTCCCCTTTCGCACCTCTACAACATCGATCGCGCCCGATACGCCATCGCTTCGATCGCTCGCCTTGTCGGTAACAGCGCCTCTGAACCGGATGCAACTGGCTCGCAGCCGCTGGACGCGTGGACCGTGGCGGCATTGATGGGCGGCGTGGAAGGCCTGTGTGACCACATGGGCGCCATTACCGATGCCATGCTGGAATCGGCACGAGCGTGCGCACAAGACGTCGGTCGCGCCGATCCTACGCACGACGCACCTGCATCGATGCAGTAATCGCAGGAACGGCTCGAGCCTGCCGCGATGTTCGACAGGCCCGAACCGTTAGATATTGACGAACAATTGCGTGATCTGAGGCGTCAATTTCTCTTAGGCGTCACGACTCACCCATCTGCACTGGCTGACCGCGCCCATCCCCCGCCGTCACCAGCGCATAGTTGTACCCCCGCCCCGACCAATACCGCGCCACCAGCTCGCCCTCCTTCCGGCTCCCTTGCGCCAGAAACTGCCCCCCCGGCCCAGGCGGCCGAATATAGAACGTAGCGCGCTGCCCCGCATTCTCATAGATAACAAGCGCCGCCGGCCCCTGATCGGTAGCCAACAGACGCGCACCAACAGGCCTAAACCCGCTATCGCTCAAATTAGGCAACCGCTCGGCATGCGCAAAATACGCATCCAGCCACCCCTGCAAATCCCCAGCATCCGCCCGCACATCCGGCTGCGGCGCATCCGCTGACGCGAACAGCCGATAAGCCTGCATCGCGTCCTGCATCGGCAACACCCGATTCGCCAAGGTCGTATCCCGAGCACTCCATCCCGTGACGCCGCCAATCGCCACCGCCACAACCAGACTAGCCGCCATCGCCATACGCCGCCGCATACGAACCCTTAGCCCCGCGCGCACCGCAGCAGGATCCAACGCAGGATTACCCGGCAAACCCTCCCCGCCAGCCCCTTCCCTCAGCCGCTGCGCATCCCGCCGCCACGCCTCCAACTCCTGCGCCTCATCCGGATGCGCCCGCAAATACGCCTGCAGCTCCTGCAATTGCGACGGATCCAACTGTCCATCCACATACGCATTACGCGTCAGATCATCGATAGCGCGTTCTTTCATTTCAATATCCTCAGACGAGCCTCGCCGGCCTGGCCCTCATGCAATTCACGCAAGGCACTCCGCGCGCGGGACAGGCGCGACATGACGGTGCCCAGCGGTACGTCTAAAACATCGGCGACGGCCTTGTAGCTCATGCCTTCCACGCTGACGAGCCACAGCAGCGTGCGCTGCGCCTCGGGCAGGCGTTCGAAGACATCCAGGGAAGATCGCGCGATGACCTCGCGTTCGGCCGACGGCGCGGCGGCGTCGGACCCGGCAAACCATGACAGCAGTCGCGCATAGCGGCGCGAGCGGCGTTGGGCGTCCAGGAATTGGCGGTACAGGATGGTGAAGAGCCACGCGCGCACGTCGCCTTGCGGACGGCGACCGCGCCAGCGGGTCAGCGCTCTTTCCAAGGTGGATTGCACCAGGTCGTCGGCCGCGACCGCATCGCGCGTGAGGCGCAGCGCAAAACGCCGCAGGCGCGGCAGTAGTTGGCGCAGCACGGCGTCGGAGAGTTCTTCCGCTGGCATCTCGTCGTCGGTGGATGCCGGCGCGTCGGGCGGCACGCGGACCGGTTGAATCATGGCGGGTTCCTGGGACAGGCCTGCGCAACCAGCTTACAGGTCAATGCAGTAAGACGCCGCTCCGGCGGGTTTATTCCATGGGGGAATAACTTTTTTCGCACGGCGTCCTACAGGGGTATTCATCGCCCCATGGGCAAGGAGCCTTATGCAACAAGGATCTGACCGCAACGGCCCGTCGCCGGGTCAAACGCCACCAGGGCGCCAGCCGCCGGGCCGCCTGCCGCCGAATCGCCAATCGGCGGGTGCAGCGCACCAAGACGGCCAGTCGCCGAAAGACCGGCCCCAGAAGCCCCGGCCGCTCACCACCCCGCAAACCCTCCTTCGCCTCACCGCAATCGGTGCCATCGTCCTCGCCTCCGGCGCCGCGTTCGCCTACGTGGGCGGCTGGCTCGATCCGCAGCGCCTGACGCCCGACCGCATCGTGAACGCCCTGGAAGCCAACAGCGGCGTCCACGAGGGCTTTCGGCGCAACCACGCCAAAGGCGTCTGTGTGATCGGCCGCTTTGAAAGCAGCGGCGCGGCACACGAGATATCCACCGCTGCGGTGTTCGCCTCGGGCAGCACGCCGGTGATCGGACGATTGGCCCTACCTGGCGGCAACCCTTATGCGTCGGACTCCAGCGTTCCGATCCGTAGCTTTGCCTTGATGTTCACGTCCGCCAACGGCGAGCAATGGCGAACCGGCATGAACAGCATGCCGGTGTTTCCGCTGTCGACCCCGCAGGCGTTCTACGATCAGCAGCTAGCCGGTCGGCCCGACCCCAAGACAGGCAAGCCCGATCCGCAGCGCATGCAGGCGTTCTTCGCGGCGCATCCGGAAGCGGGCGCATTCCGCGCGTGGGCCAAGACCGCCAAGCCTTCGGCCAGCTACGCGACCGAAGACTATTACGGCCTGAACGCGTTCTACCTGATCGATGGGAACGGAAAGCGTCAGCCGGTGCGTTGGCAGTTGGCGCCGTTGGACGCTGCAGCGGCGCCTGTGGCGCAGCCGGGACACGATGCCGACTATTTGCAAGGCGACCTGCAACAGCGCCTAACGCAAGGGCCGTTGCGGTGGCGTCTGCTGCTCACGCTGGGCCAGCCCGGCGATTCCACCAGCGACGCAACGCGACAGTGGCCGGCGGACCGGCCGACCATTGATGCCGGCACCGTGGTGATCACCAGCAGCGCACCGCAAAGCGACGGCCCGTGCCGCGACGTGAACTACGACCCCACCGTGTTGCCGCAAGGTATCGCCGTGTCCGACGATCCGCTGCTGGCGGCGCGATCCGCGGCGTATGCGGCCTCTTATGAACGCCGCACGGGCGAAGGGCCGCCTCAGGCCGCCGCTGCGTCATCCCATTCGACCCAACCGGAGCGCGCCCAATGATCTCGTCGCCTACTCAAACCCGCCGGCCGCCCGCCACGTTCAGCCTATTCGCACGCGTGCTGCATTGGTCGATGGCGGCCGGCATTCTTGCGATGTTGTTCATCGGCGTGGGCATGGTGGCATCGGTGTCCGAGCGGCATCAGTGGCTGGTACAGATCCATAAGCCGTTGGGCTTGGCGCTGTTGGCGCTGGTGTGCATACGGCTGGCCAGGCGTGTATTCAAGGGCGCGCCTGCGTTGCCGGCTGATCTGCCGGCTTGGCAACGTCATGCGGCGCTGGCTTCTCACGTCCTGCTGTATGCGCTGATGGTCGCGATGCCGCTGATCGGCTGGGCGATGCTGTCGGCGGGGGGTTATCCGGTTGTGGCGGGCGGTTGGCAGTTGCCGCCCATTGCGCCTGCGGATGCAGCCTTATTCAGTTGGCTGCGCGGTGCGCATCGCTATCTGGCCTTTCTGCTGTTCGCGACGGTGCTGCTGCATCTGGCCGCGGCGTTGTTTCATGGCTGGGTGCGGCGGGATGGCGTGTTGGAATCGATGACGCGGGGTCGTATGACGCCGGCCAAGCAGCTTCCGCCGGACTGAGCCCCACGGCCGATGGTTGACCTGTAGCGGCGCGCAGTTTGAGGAAGGCGGCGCGATGCGCGGACACGCGCTTGTGTTTGATGAGACGGTCGTGGAAGTGCCTGTACGTTTGGCGGCACGACCGCTCTCGCCGGCGGCACCTCGCAGGTATCGAACGATACAATATCGGGTCGTTTCACAACTTCCCTACGCGATGCTCGACGCTCAAAGCCTGCTCAAGACGTTGCCCCTCCAGATTGCAAGCCAATTGGCCGCGGCCATTGCCAAAGGCGACTTCGGGCCGGGTCATCGTTTTCGCGAAAACGAGCTCGCGGAAGGCTTTGGCGTCAGCCGGGCCAGTATCCGCGAGGCCTTGCGATTGCTTGAAATGCGGGGGATGGTGAACATCCTTCCGCAGAAAGGGGCGCGCGTGACGCAGTTGTCCTCCAAAGAGCTGCACGATCTGTTCGCGATTCGTGCCTCGCTGCTGGCGACATGTTCCCGGCTGGCCGCGGAGCAGTGCGATGACGTCAAGGCGAAGCAGCTGAACGCGCTATTGGAAAAGCTGGCTTCGACGGTTCTGGATACCGATAAGTATGTGGAACAGAGCGCGCGCCTGATCGCGTTGATCGCTGAAATGTCCGATAACCCGACGCTGGTGGGGTATGTCGACGATCTGGCATTGCGTATTGGTCGCTATGTTCGGATGGGGCTTGTGGCAGAAGAACGGCGCAGGCGTTCCTTGGCGACGTGGACCGAGCTCGTCGACGCCATCACGCGTCATGACGCCGAAGCTGCCAGCCAGCTTCACTACCGGTTGGCCATCCAGAATCGCGATGCGGCGCTGAAGACTTTCGAAGAGCAATAGACCCTATAGGAGGGTCCATCTCAGTAGAAAAAACAAATGCTCAAATGTCGACATTTGAACATTAGGCTTATAGAATGACCTTTCCTTATCGGTCCACAAGGGGAGGAGACATGAAAAAAACAGGCAAAAACGCCAGAGCTATCGTGCTCACGCTCGCGGCTTTGGCCATGACGCCGTTCGGCAACGCCCGGGCAGATGTGCCCGGCAACGGCCCACTGAAGATCATCGTGCCCTTCAGTGCCGGCGCGATGATCGACAACATTGCGCGCAAGTACGCCGAAAAGCTGTCCCCGAAGTTGGGGCGGCCTATCGTCGTCGAGAACCGGCCGGGTGCGGGCGGCATGGTGGGTACGCAGCGGCTGCTGGCAGAAGACCCCAAGCAGAACACGATGCTGTTCGTCTCGTCGTCTTATGCGGTGAACCCATCCGTGTTCAAGGACATGCCCTTCGACACCTTGAAGGATCTGTCAGGGGTGGCGCTGTTGGCAGACACGCCAATCCTGATGGTGGTGAATCCCGACGCGAAGTTCAAATCGATCCAGGATTTCGTGGACAAAGCAAAGAAGCGATCGGCACCCTTCAGCTACGGGTCGGCAGGGATCAATTCGGCCACCGACATGGCCGGACGCTACTTCAGCAGCGAATCCGGCGCACCGCTGGAACACATTCCGTACAAGGCCGTGCACGAAGGAATGATGGAAGTCGTCGCGGGCCGGGTCGACACGTCTTTCCCCGGTATTGCGCAAGCGCTGCCGTACGTGCGCGATGGCAAGTTGCAAGCCTTGGCCATCACCGGCAAAGAGCGATCTCCATTGGCGCCTGACGTTCCCACGCTGGATGAAAGCGTCTCGCCTGGCTTTGATTACGGCATCTGGTACGGCGTGATCATGAGCGCGAAGACTGATCCCTCCGTCAAGCAGACGCTGGCCACGCATCTTGCAGAGATCAACAAAGACCCCGAGATCCGTCAGTGGCTCGAAGGTCAGGGCCTGACGTCCCGGTCCAAGACATTGCAAGAGTTCGACGCATACATCGCATCAGAGATTTCCAAGTACGGAAAGATCTTGAACACCTCAAACTGATTTTTGAAAGGGAACCGGAATGACGACTTTGACGGGCGGCCAGGCGGTGGTCGAAGCTCTGCGCGAACAAGGCACGGAATGTGTTTTGGGCTTGATAGGCTCGGCGGGGATGGAAGTATTTGACGGCTTGCATGGTGCAAAAGACGTGCGCTTTGTGGGCGTGCGTGATGAACGCACAGGTGTGCACATGGCCGATGGCTATGCCCGCATGACGGGCAAAGCGGGCGTTTTCCTGGCGGGCCAGAACGGGCCAGGCGCGACCAATCTGGTGACGGGACTGGCACAGGCGCAGGCGGCTTATTCTCCGGTTATCGCGTTGGCGGGCCTGCTGTCGTCGGCGCATGCGCAAAGGGATGCCTTCCAAGAGCTGGACCAGCATTCGCTGTTCAAGCCGGTGACCAAGCGAACCTACACGTTGACCCAAACGTCCAGAATCCCGGAAATGATCGGGGAAGCGCACCGCACGGCGTTGTCTCCCCGACAGGGACCGGTGCTGTTGAATCTGCCTCGGGATCTGCTTGCCGACGCGTTCGAGGCGCCCGATTTCCCCGCGCGCGGCAAAGTGTTTGTCCCGCAGGCATTTACAGGCCCGCAGGCTTTGATTGAACAGGCCGCGCATCTGCTGCGGCAGGCGAAGCGCCCGGTCATCATTGCAGGGGGCGGCGTCAAGGCCGGCCGTCACGGCAAGGACGTAGTGCGGCTTGCAGAGTTGCTGAATGCGCCGGTGACGATGTCGCCGGGACACGGCGATGCGGTGTCGTGCAATGAAACCGTCTATGCAGGCCAGATGGGACCGCGCGGCAATCCTGTCGCAACGGATCTCGTCAAGCGCGCCGATGTCATCCTGGCGATCGGGACACGGCTAGGCTTTAACTCCACCTTTTATCAGGCCGATGCGCTGAACCCGGACGCGCAAATCATCCAGATTGAAGTGGAGCCCACGGCAATCGGACGCTTCTTTCCGGTCGCGGTCGGCATCCTGGGCGATGCCGGTTGCGTCACCAATGACCTGGTGGCAGCGCTTAGCGGCCATCAGCCTGCTGCGGCCGCGCGGGAGTGGATGCGCGCCTTCGTCGAGCAGCGAACCGCGCTGCTTGCATCCCGTGATGCGGCGGCCGGCAGCGCCAGCGATCCCATTCAACCAGGCTTCCTGTATCGCGCCTTGCGGGAGGTCATGCCCGACGATGCGCTGTACACAATGGACGCCGGCACCCTGTGTCTGCAGGCCACGGACCAGCTGCGTTACGTGCAGACCCCGTCGCTGCTGACCCCGCTGGACTTTGGGTTGGTGGGTTTCTCGTACGCGTGCGGGTTGGGCGCCAAGCTGGGCGATCCCTCTCGTACCGTTGTGAGCCTGATGGGCGATGGCGGCTTTGGGATGGCCTGCAGCGAACTCGGCACTGCGGTGGAACACGGCATCAACACCGTCTGCATCGTGATGAACAACGGCTGCTGGGGCGCCGAAAAAGCCTATCAGCGAGACTTCTTCGGAGAACGCTATATCGGCGCCGATGTCCGTAATCCCCCGTTCGACAAGCTTGCTGAACTGTGGGGCGCCAAAGGGTTCCGTGTCGATTCGGCCAACAGTCTTGCCCAGACCATCGAGGAAGCAATCCGTTGCGGCCAGCCCGCCGTGGTCGATGTGAAGGTCGATCCGAACGCGCTCTACAGCTTTCGCCGGGACTCCTTCAAGAATCGGGCTGGAAAGTAGCGATGGCTGCAGAAACCTTCGATTTTGTCGTTGTCGGTGCAGGTTCTGCAGGGTGCGTCCTGGCCAATCGGCTCTCCGCATCCGGGCGCCACCGCGTATTGCTGCTGGAGGGCGGCGGTGAAGACGCCAATATGTGGATTCATATCCCATTGGGCGTCGGCAAGCTGCTGACCAACGAGAAATACGCCTGGCCTTTTCGCACAGAACCGCAGCCTGGCATGGCGGGGCAGCAGGTGTACTGGCCGCGAGGCCGCGTGCTGGGGGGCTCCAGTGCGCTCAATGGCATGGCCTACGTCTGGGGCGATCCGGCCGAGTACGACAGTTGGAGCCAGATGGGCGTCGATCACTGGCGCTTTGCGGATATCCAGCCCTATTTCGCCAAGATGGAAACCTATCCGTACGGCCAGAACGCCCTGCGGGGTAAAGATGGCCCGGTGTGGATCACCGACCGTGGCGTTCGCGACCCCGACACGATTTCGGACGCCTTTGTGGACGGATGCTTGCAAGCTGGGATAAAGCGGACGCCTGACTACAACGGCGGTCCGTATGAAGGCGTGCGATACCTGGAGCAAAACGCACGGAACGGGCGACGCCAAACATCGGCCGTGGCCTATCTGAAGCCGGCGCGAAATCGTAAGAACCTGTCGGTCCGCACCAACGCATTCGTGCGCCGGGTCATCGTGGAGGGTGGACGCTGCACCGGCGTCGAGTACGAGCACGAAGGACGCCGACTGATCGCAAATGCAGCCGTGGAAGTGGTACTGAGCGCCGGTGCGGTCCAGTCGCCCCAACTGCTGGAGCTATCCGGCATTGGAGACCAGCAGCGTCTGAAAGACCTGGGTATTCCTGTGGTGCGGCACCTACCGGCCGTGGGCGAGAACATGAGCGACCACTTGCAGGTGCGTTGCACGTATCGCACCTCCATTCCTGAAACCATCAACGACATCATGCGTAGTCCGTTCTATCGCATGAAGGCGGGTCTGCAGTATGTCCTGACGCGCAAGGGGTTGATGGCAGGCACGTCGTCGACGGCGCATGCGATCACCCGAACCAAGCCTGAATTGCCACACCCAAATGTGATGGTCCGCATTTATCACATCAGCGGCAAGGATCGCTACTCGCGTTCAGGCGTCGGCGGTATCGACAAGTTCTCCGGGTTCTCGATTGGCGGGTTCATGCTGTATCCGCGCTCTCGCGGGTATGTGCATTGCGTGTCGGCTGACCCAAAGGTCGCGCCCGCGATCCAGCCAAACTACCTTCAGCATGAACAAGACAGGCAATGCGCTATCGATCTGCTGCGGCTGATTCGAAAAGTCGCGGACCAGCCCGCCATGCGGGAAGTCATCGTGTCAGAAGAGCGACCAAGCCCGTCGATCGAGACGGATGAAGGCTTGCTCGATTACATCAAGGAATCGGGGCAAACGGCCTGGCATACCGTCGGCACTTGCCGCATGGGAAAACCCGATGAATCCGTGGTGAATTCGCGTTTGCAGGTGCACGGCATCGCTGGACTGCGCGTGGCCGATATTTCAGTAATGCCGACGATTGCATCATCCAATACGAATGCGGCGGCGATGATGATCGGAGAGCGCGCGGCCGACTTCATGCTTTCGGATGCTTCACGCCATTGAGGAGACAAGATTGAAACCTGACAGCACACCGCTCTGTGAAGAGCACATCGCCAAGGGAGACTGGAATCCGTTGTGGGACCAGTTACGGGCGTTGGATCCCCAGTTCATGGAGGCCTATCTTGCGTTCAGAAGCGTCCCGCAGCGTAACGGACCCTTGCCGCAGAAATATAAAGAACTGATCCTGATTGCGATCAACGCCGCGACAACCCACTTGTATGGACCAGGTGTGCGGCGGCATATGCGCAATGCGATTGCGCATGGCGCAACCCGCGCCGAGATCCTGGAAGCGATTCAGTTGACGACCGTCATGGGCATCCATTCCTGCAACCTTGCGGTGCCCATCTTGATGGAGGAATTTCCTGACTGAACGAAACCGATCCGGTTTCAGTTCGGCTTCCAAGTCACGCCATCCTTGGACCGATACTCGGGCGTGCCCGTGCAGCAGCCGCCGGCGCCCAGCGCCTGCCGCCCGATGAAGACCTTCACACCGCCCTTCTCCTGCGTGATCGATTGACTCAAGCAGGACGTCGGTAGGGGGTAGAAATCGCCTTCCAGCACGAGCGTCCAGCTCACGTTCTCCCCTTCGGCTGGGTCAACCCGATACACCTTGCAGTTGTGCGCAAGCAGATGAATGGGCTTTCCCGCAAGCACGCCCTTGAACTGATGTTCGGGCGGCGCCTCGCGCGTAGCGATAGTTTCAGCGGTGAGCTTCGACCCGGCCGGCGGTGGCGGCAGCGACGGTTCGCATGCGGCGAGCAGGCTGGTGGCGCATAGCGCAATGGTCATCCGAATCACGGCAGGCATCATGATCGTGCGGCTCAATCAGGCGACGTTGGCAAACCGCTTTTCCAGGTAGGCGATGATGTCGTTGGACTCGTACATCCAGCGCGTGCCCTCGGCGTCTTCGATGCGCAAGCAAGGCACCTTAACCTTGCCGCCGCCCGCCTGCAACGCGGCGCGCGCTTCGGGGTCGTGCTTGGCATCCTTCAGCGCGATCGGCACGTTGAGCCGGTGCATGGCGCGGCGCGTCTTCACGCAGAAGGGGCAGGCCTGGAATTGATACAGCGAGAGCGCGGCCGCGTCAGCGTTGACGACGGCCTGGCCTTGCGGCGCGCGCTTCTGCGGACGCGGACGGGTCAGCGCGTCGCCCAAGACAATGATTTGACCCAGGCCGACACGTAGAGCTTTAACGAGCATGAAGGGGGACTCGGAATGTTGAGAGAGGCTGCCAGTCTACTCTGTGCGGCGGCACGCGCACGGGCGTGTGTGCGGCGCGGCCAATAGCGCGATGCGGCTTGGCGCATTCCGCCGACACTTGCCGCGATATGATGCCCTGGCCGTCTCGCCCGATTTCGCGCTGGCAGGATTCAGCCCGATGGTGGCAGGCGCCTGTTTGCTCAACAGTCGAACTCACAGAGGAACGAAGACCGATGACCCTGTTTCGCCGCGTGGTTGCCCTTGTATGCATGTCTGTCCTGTTCGCCCCGCTTGCTGCGTTGGCACAGTCGCCAACGGATCGCGCGCTGGACGCCGAGGCCGCAGCCCTGAGGGAGCGACATCGCGCGAATACCGACAAGCTGCTGGATCAAGCCCGCGAGGACATGGCGCTGGTGGTGATGCCGACCGTCAATTTCGATGCGCAGCCGCAGCGCGATTTTGATGATGCCGCCACGCGGGACCAATTCACGCGCCAGAGCAGCACGCTTTTGCATTGGCAGCATGTGACCGAGAAGGGATACGCGATGACGGTGGGGCAAGGCAAGCACAAGTTCGATGCCGCCGACCTCGGGCCGATGTTTCAGACGACGCGCGGCGGGTTGACGTATCAGGTGATTCCGGTCTGGCCCGGCGAATACCGGCTCAACCGCATTACCTATCACCAGCCGCGGACGGCCTTGCCGGACACGGACGCGCGCGCCAAGTCGATGGACTTTCAGAAAGATCTGGGCATGGCAACGCTGACGGAGACGGCGGATGTCGACTTCAAGAAGACAGGACCATGGACGCCGCTTGCACCCGGCGAGGATGGGCTGGGCGAAGGTTGCCAGGTCATGCTGCGCTTCGGGGAAGGCTGCAATGAGGCCGCGCGGGAGTATCGCTGGGTCGAGGACGCCAAACGCGCATTCCACGAACGCACGGCGGAGATGGTGCCTGTTGCTGGCGTTGACACCGAGCTGCTCTTCACGCCGTTGGCCACGATCACGCTGAAGGCGGGCGACGTGGTGCTGATGGATGGATTCAAGCTGCCGGACGACCAACCGGTCATGGTCAAGGATTCGTGCGGGGTGTTGGCCAGGGAATGGGTGTGTTTGCTGGAGTCGATGACGCTGGAGCGTCTGCCCGCCAGCATTGAGGATTTTCAGAAGGCGCGTAGCGCTGCCAGTTTCCAGTTGCCGAAGCTGGATGCCGCGTTGAAAGAGCTGGTTTATCGGGAGCCCAAGTATTACTTCGATCCGGCGGCTGGGGCGCCGAATCGGTTTGAGATGAGTAAGGAAAGCTGGAAATAGCGCCTAGGTCTGCGCCACCTCATTCCCATTCAACGTCCGAAGCCGCCTCAACTCCGGAAACCACCGCATCCAAAGTGCGGCGACCGCAATCGTCCCCACCCCGCCAATCACCACGGCGGGGACCGCACCGAACAACTGCGCGGTGAGCCCAGACTCAAATTCCCCAAGCTGGTTCGACGCACCGACAAACAAGGTGTTCACCGCGCTGACCCGCCCCAGCATGTGATCGGGCGTATTCAACTGCACCAGCGATGACCGCACGACAACGCTGACCGCGTCTGCTGCGCCCAGCACGACGAGGGCGGCAATCGACACCGGAATCGAGGTCGACAGCCCGAACACCGTGGTCGCCAGGCCGAATACGATGAGCGACCCGAACAGCAGCCGGCCAACGTTCTCACCCAGGCTCAAACGCGCCAGCGTCAGCGACATCAAGGCCGCACCGCAAGCCGGAGCCGCGCGCAATGCGCCAAGCGCCCAAGGCCCGGCATTGAGAATGTCCTTCGCAAAGATCGGCAGCAGCGCCGTCGCCCCGCCCAGCAGCACCGCAAACAGATCCAACGACAGCGTGCCCAGCAGCAACCGTCGCTGGAAGATAAAGGTGATGCCGCCGAACAGCGTGCGCCAGGTAGTAGGCTCCTTGCGCGGCGGCGCGCGTTCGATGACGAGGGTGGCGATGGCGATGAAGGCCGTCAGATACAACGCAGCGGCGACGCAGTAGATCCACCCTGCCCCGAGGCTGTAGCCGACGCCGCCGAGCGCGGGGCCGGCGATCTGGGCGATCTGGCCGCCGGATGAGGACATCGCGGTGGCGCGAGGGAGCCATTCGCGCGGGACGACGGCGGGGATGAGCGTGGAGAGCGTCGGCGCTTCGAATGCGCGGGCCGAGCTCATGATGATGATGGTGGCGTAGATGAGCGTCTTGCCGCCGACGCCGTGCAGCGCGGCGATGGCGAGGACCAGCGTGGCCAGCGCTTCGAGCGCCATGCAGAGGGCGACGATCTTGCGGCGGTCGTAGCGGTCGGCGACGTGGCCGACGACGAGCGTGAGTGCGGCCATCGGGAGGAACTGGGCAAGGCCGATGAGGCCGAGGTCGAGCGCGCTGCCGGACAGTGCGTAGATCTGCCAGCCCACGGCGACGGAGACGATCTGGAATGCCAGCGATGCGGCGACGCGGCCGCAGAGGAAATGCAGGAACGGCGAGCTGGAAAGCGGACTGGGCGTGTCGGCGGCGGACATGGTGGGCGTGGCGCGGGGGGGAAGCGCCGATTCTAGGCGCGGGGCGCTGACGGATAGCTAAACCGAGGTCGTTGGCGCACCGCGCAATTCGGTCCCCGCGGGGCGAACCGAATGCAACCGCACTGACGCCCTTCACGACGTGCGCCAAGTAGCCGCTGGGCGTCTGGCGTGCAGCCAAACCGTAGCTTCGAATGTCTGTGACAGGCTCGATTCGTTGGGCCGAGCTTTCAAAACAAAACGGCTCCCGGCGATACCGCCGGAAGCCGTCGGGTACGTTCTCAACCGGGCGTTACTCGATCGACACCAGCTCGGCGCCTTCGGTCACCTGATCCCCCACGCCGTAGAACACTTCGCCCACCGTACCGTCTGCGGTGGCAGAAATGGTGTGTTCCATCTTCATCGCTTCCATCACGAGCAGCGGCTGGCCCTTCTCGACCTTGTCGCCCGCCTTGACCGAAATCGAGATGATCTTGCCTGGCATGGGCGCGGCCAGACCCGCGCCGTGCTCGCCCTGCGTGTCCTGCGAGTGCGTCAGCGCGTCATACAGCTCCAGGACGTGCGAGCCGTCTTCGCGGAAGACGTAGGCGCGGTCGCCGTGCAGGACGACGGTGCCGGCGCTTTCATGGCCTTGCAGCGTGATGCGCAGGCCGTAGGCCAGGTTGGGATTGGCGCTGGCGTGCGAGCGCCACAGGAAGGGGCGCGCGCCGTCGCCGGTGTCCAGCGTCCACGCGCCGCCTTGGCGGGCGACGGTGACGTGACGGGCTTCGCCGTTGTCGGTCCATTGCAGTTGGCGCCGATACTGGCCGCCCAGGCGCCAGCCGTCGCGTGCGTCCCACGGGTCGGCGGGGCCTTTGCCTGCACCTTGCACGCCCGGTTGGGCAAGGCCTTGGCGAACCAGCACGGCGGCGGTGGCCAGCGCCAGCGCGTCGGCGTCGGCAGGTTGCGGGTCGGGCAGCAGCGTGGCGCGTTGGCGCTCGATGAGGCCGGTGTCCAGATCAGCAGCCGCAAAGGCGCTGTCTTTCATCAGCCGCGCCAGGAACGCGACGTTGGTCTGCACGCCCACGGCCTGCGTCTGCGCCAGCGCTTGCAGCATGCGGGCGCGGGCCTGATCGCGGTCGGCGCCGTGCACGATGAGCTTGGCGATCATCGGGTCGTAGAACGGCGTGATGGTGTCGCCCATGCACACGCCGCCGTCGACGCGGATGTCGCCGTTGGCAAAGGCGGTGTGCGGCGGCAGGCCCAGGTAGGCGAGCGTGCCGATGGATGGCAGAAAGCCCTTCTCGGGGTTCTCGGCGTAGATGCGGGCCTCGATGGCGTGGCCGTTGATGCGCAGGTCTTCCTGGCGCGCGGGCAGCGGCTGGCCGGCGGCGACGCGCAGTTGCCATTCGACGAGGTCGTGGCCGGTGATCATTTCGGTGACCGGGTGCTCGACCTGCAGGCGCGTGTTCATTTCCATGAAGTAGAAGCGGCCGTCGGGCTCGGCGATGAATTCCACCGTGCCCGCGCCCACGTAGCCGACGGCGCGCGCGGCGGCGACGGCGGCTTCGCCCATGGCGCGGCGGCGTTCTTCGGTCATGCCGGGGGCGGGCGCTTCTTCGATGACTTTTTGGTGGCGGCGCTGCACGGAGCAGTCGCGCTCGAAGAGGTAGACGCAGTTGCCGTGCGTGTCGGCGAACACCTGGATTTCGATGTGGCGCGGCTTTTGCAGGTAGCGTTCGATCAGTACGCGGTCATCGCCGAAGCTGGAGGCGGCTTCGCGCTGGCACGAGGCCAGTGCGTCCAGGAATGCGCCGGACGATTCGACGATGCGCATTCCTTTGCCGCCGCCGCCCGCGCTGGCCTTGATGAGCACGGGATAGCCGATGCCGTCGGCCTGCGATTTGAGGAACTGCGGATCCTGGTTGTCGCCGTGGTAGCCGGGCACGAGCGGCACGCCGGCTTTTTCCATGAGGGTCTTGGCGGCGGACTTGCTGCCCATCGCGGCGATGGCCGATGCCGGCGGGCCGACGAAGGCGATGCCGGCGTCCTGGGCGGCCTGGGCGAAGGCCTCGTTCTCGGACAGGAAGCCGTAGCCGGGGTGGATGGCGCCGGCGCCGGTGTCGCGGGCGGCTTGCAGAATGGCGTCGGCGCGCAGGTAGCTGGCGCGCGGCTCGGAGCCGCCGATGTAGACGGCCTGGTCGCACGCGGCGACGTGGCGGGCGTTGGCGTCCGCGTCGGAATAGACGGCGACGGTGCGCAGTCCCATGCGGCGCGCGGTGGCGGCGACGCGGCAGGCGATTTCGCCGCGGTTGGCAATCAGCACAGTATCGAACATTGCGTTATCCAAGCTGAAGTTGTTTGTTGACAGCGGTGCGGCGAGGGCACTGCCGCTAAATTTCTAACCATCGTTCCCCGACTGCGCCGGCCCTATCGGGGGCACCGCGGATCCGGCTCCGCCGGTCTGCCAGTGCCGCCCCCTTGAGGGGGCGCGCGAAGCGCGTAGGGGGTGGGCTCTACATTCTGAAGACACCGAACTTGGTGTCTTCAATAGGCGCGTTCAGCGCCGCAGACAACGCCAGTCCCAGCACGCGGCGCGTGTCGGCGGGCGCGATGATGCCGTCATCCCACAACCGCGCGGTGGCGTAATACGGATGGCCTTCGCGTTCGTACTGCTCGCGGATCGGGGCCTTGAAGGCATTTTCTTCGTCCGCCGACCATTGCCCGCCGCGCGCTTCGATGCCGTCGCGTTTGACGGTGGCCAGCACGCTGGCGGCCTGCTCGCCGCCCATGACCGAGATGCGGGCGTTGGGCCACATGAAGAGCATGCGCGGCGAATAGGCGCGGCCGCACATGCCGTAGTTGCCGGCGCCGAACGAGCCGCCGATCAGGACGGTGAACTTGGGCACGTTGGCGGTGGCCACGGCCGTCACCATCTTGGCGCCGTGGCGCGCGATGCCTTCGTTTTCGTACTTGCGGCCGACCATGAAGCCGGTGATGTTCTGCAGGAACACCAGCGGGATCTTGCGCTGCGCGCACAGTTCGATGAAGTGCGCGCCCTTCTGTGCGGACTCGGAGAACAGGATGCCGTTGTTGGCGACGATGCCGACGGGCATGCCGTGGATGTGCGCAAAGCCGGTGACCAGCGTGGGGCCGAAGCGCGCCTTGAACTCGTCGAACTCGGAGCCGTCGACGATGCGCGCGATGACTTCGCGCACGTCGTAGGGCTTGCGGGTGTCGGCGGGAATGATGCCGTTCAGTTCGCTGGGATCGAAGCGCGGTTCGCGCACGGGGATCGTGGCCAGCGGCTGCGGTTTCTTGCGGTTCAGGCGCGCGACGGCGTTGCGCGCCAGTTGCAGCGCGTGCATGTCGTTGGCGGCCAGGTGGTCCACCACGCCCGACAGGCGCGTGTGCACGTCGCCGCCGCCCAGGTCTTCGGCGCTGACTTCTTCGCCGGTGGCGGCTTTGACCAGCGGCGGGCCGCCCAGAAAGATGGTGCCCTGGTTGCGCACGATGATGGACTCGTCGCTCATGGCGGGCACGTACGCGCCGCCGGCGGTGCACGAACCCATCACCACGGCGATCTGCGCGATGCCCTGCGCCGACATCTGCGCCTGGTTGTAGAAGATGCGGCCGAAGTGTTCGCGGTCGGGAAAGACCTCGTCCTGCTGCGGCAGGTTGGCGCCGCCCGAATCCACCAGATACACGCAGGGCAGATGGTTCTGCGCGGCGATCTCTTGCGCGCGCAGGTGCTTTTTGACGGTCATCGGATAGTAGGTGCCGCCCTTGACCGTGGCGTCGTTGCAGACGATCACGCATTCGGTGCCGGACACGCGGCCGATGCCGGTGATGACGCCCGCGCCGGGCGCGTCGCCGTCGTACATGCCATGCGCCGCCATCGGCGACAGTTCCAGGAACGGGGTGCCCGGATCGATCAGGTTCTCCACGCGGTCGCGCGGCAAGAGCTTGCCGCGCGCGGTGTGCTTGGCGCGGGCGGATTCGCTGCCGCCCAAGGCGGTCTGCGCCAGTTGCTGGTTCAGATCGTCCAGTTGCGCCTGCATGGCGCTGGCGTTGTCGATGTAGTCCTGCGACCGCGGATTGATGCGGGATTCGATGATGGGCATGGGGTACCACCCGTCCTGCTTGATTGGAATTTGAAGGCGCTCGATAAGAGCGGGTTGTCTCGCTGCCCGGTGGGCCGGGCATTCTTGTCGATTTGGAAAATCAGGATTTCGTTGCGCCTTTCCTGCCTGGCCCGCGACCGACCCGTCGCGGTGATTGCCCTGCCAGAAAGGCGCAGCGGAATCCTGCTCGGGGGAGGGACGAAACCCTTCCCGGAGCAGGCAGACGCTTAGACCATTTCGATGGCCATCGCGACGGCTTCGCCGCCGCCGATGCACAGCGTGGCCACGCCGCGCTTGCCGCCAGTCTTGCGCAGCGCACCGATCAGGGTGGCCATCAGGCGCGCGCCGGAGGCGCCGATCGGGTGACCCAGCGCGGTGGCGCCGCCGTGGATGTTGACCTTGTCATGCGGGAGCTTGAAGTCGGTCATGGCGGCCATGGTGACCACCGCGAAGGCTTCGTTGATCTCGTACAGGTCCACGTCCTCGGCCGTCCAGCCGGTCTTCTTGAACAGGTTCTTCAGCGCGCCGACGGGGGCGGTGGTGAACCAGTTGGGTTCCTGCGAGTGCTGCGAGTGCGCGACGATGCGGGCCAGCGGTTTGACGCCGAGCTTTTCGGCGGTGGACGCGCGCATCAGCACCATGGCGGCGGCGCCGTCGGAAATCGACGACGAGTTTGCGGCGGTGACGGTGCCGTCTTTCTTGAACGCGGGCTTGAGCGTCGGGATCTTTTCCGGCATGGCCTTGGTGGGCGCTTCGTCGGTGTCGATCACGGTGTCGCCCTTGCGGCCGGCGACGGTGACGGGGGCGATTTCCCACTTGAAGCTGCCGTCTTCAGAAGCGGCGCGCGCGCGGCGCAGCGATTCCAGCGAGAATTCGTCCTGCTGTTCGCGCGTGAACGAATACTTGGAGGCGCAGTCTTCGGCAAACACGCCCATGGCCTTGCCCTTGTCGTAGGCGTCTTCCAGGCCGTCCAGCGCCATGTGGTCGTACACGGTGTTGTGGCCGTAGCGGTAGCCCTGGCGGCCCTTGAGCAGCAGGTACGGCGCGTTGCTCATGCTTTCCTGGCCGCCGGCCACGACGATCTCGGCGCTACCCGAAGCCAGCAGGTCATGGCCGAACATCGCGGCCTTCAGGCCCGAGCCGCACACTTTGTGGATGGTGGTGCACGCGACGCCCAGCGGCAGGCCGGCGCCCAGCGCGGCCTGACGGGCGGGCGCCTGGCCCTGGCCGGCTTGCAGCACGTTGCCCATGATGACTTCGTCGACCTGCTCGGGCTTGATGCCGGCGCGTTCGACGGCGGCCTTGATGGCGACCGAGCCCAGCTCGTGCGCGGCCAGGCCGGACAGGCTGCCCAGCATGCCGCCCATGGGCGTGCGGGCGACGGAAACGATGACGATGGGATCTGACATGACTTGCTCCTGTGAGGGTCGGGACAGCGATTGGGTTACAACACCGCGTTGCCGTGTGACGGGCGGTCTGAACGCAAGCGTCTGTCCTTATCGTAAGGGAAAAATTCTTCGATCCGGCCTTGCGCCACGTGGGCGCGGCAGGCCTGCCACCAGTCCGGTTCCAGCAGGTCGGCATGGTGACGCATGAAGGCGCCGCGCACCCGCGCATCGCCCAGCAGGAAGCGGCCGAATTCCTCGGGGAAGACGTCGTTCGGACCGATGGCGTACCAGGGTTCGGCGGCCATCTCCGCTTCTTCATTCGGGGCCGGCGGGATGCGCCGGAAGTTCATTTCGGTCATGCGCTGGATTTCGTCGTAGTCATAAAAGACGACCCGGCCCAGGCGCGTGACGCCGAAATTCTTGTAAAGCATGTCGCCGGGAAAGATATTGGCCGCGGCCAGCTGGCGGATGGCGTCCCCGTATTCGCGCACCGCGTGATCCAGCAGCGCGTCCGGCGCCTGTTGCAGGTACAGGTTCAGCGGCGTCATCCGGCGTTCGATGTAGACGTGGCGGATGACGACGGTGTCGCCGGTTTCCTCGATAAGGCTGGGCACCAGCCGGCGCAGTTCATCGAGCAGCGCGGGGGCAAAGCGGGCGCGCGGCAGGGCGACCTGTGAATATTCCCAGGTGTCGGCCATGCGGCCGACGCGATCATGCAGCTTCACCATCTGGTACTTGCGCCGCACGGTGGCGTGATCCATGCCGTCCTTGTCGATGCGGTCCTTGATGAGCTTGAACACGTACGGATAGGACGGCAGCGTGAACACGCACATCACCATGCCCTTGATGCCGGGCGCGATGTCGAAGGCGTCGCGCGAATGCGCCAGGTGATGCAGGAAGTCGCGGTAGAACAGCGTCTTGCCCTGTTTTTGCAGGCCGATCATGGTGTAGAGCTCGGCCTTGGGCTTGCGCGGCAAGAGGCTCGACAGGAAGTTGACCACGGCCGCGGGCGTTTCCATGTCCACCAGGAAATACGCGCGGGTAAAGCTGAACAGCGTGCTCAGGTCGTCTGCGCCCAGCAGCAGCGCGTCCAGCGTCACCTGTCCCGCCGGATTGCGCGTCAGCGCGATGGCAAAGGGATAGACGGTGGTCTGGTTGATCAGGCGGCCGACGATGTAGGCGCCCTTGTTGCGAAAGAAAAGCGAGCCCAGCGCATGGATCTGGCAGTCGGTGGCGATGCGCCGGCCGACGTGGCGCGGCAGCACGGCGCGCAGCTTGGAGACGGCGGCGCGCGCCAGCAGGCGGGTGTCGCGCGGCAGGTCTTCGAAGGGCAGCGCCAGGCCGAAGTCGGCCACCATGCGGATCAGGCTTTTTTCCAGGCCGTCGGTCACCGGGTAGTACACGCGGTAGGACGGAATGCTGCTGTCCAGATAGTCGGTGGCGACGGCCGGCCGGACGAACAGGAAGTCGTTGTGGAAGTAGTCGCGGTGCAGCAGCCGGCACGACACCGAGTTGAAGAAGGTCTCGGCGCACTCGGGCTGGCGGTGTTCGCCCAAGAGGCCCACGAATTCCTGCTTGATGTCTTGCCAGTAGGCGGTCTGCGCGTCGGTCAGGGACGGGGTGTCGGCGCCATTGCCGGTACCGTTGCCCGCGCCGTTTCCACCCACCGCGCCTTCCGGCCGCCCGCGCAGCACGCCTTCCAGTTGCGTGGCGCATTCGCGCACCCGCATGTCGTAGTACTCGATGCGTTCACGCGACAGGTGCTGGATGCCGTGCCAGTCGCCGGATTCGAACAGCGCCTTGGCGCGCTGCGCGCTGTAGCGAAACAGCGCGTAGTGCCGGTCAAAGCCGGCCAGGATCAGGCGCGCGACGTCCAGCGGCGAGGGGCCCGGGGCGGGCGCCTGCTCGATGTGCTGGATGTCGGACGTGCGGATCATGGCGAAGGCTGTGGATAAGGCGATCAGGCGGTTTCGTTGAAGAGTTCGCGGCCGATCAGCATGCGGCGGATTTCGCTGGTGCCGGCGCCAATTTCGTACAGCTTGGCGTCGCGCCACAGGCGGCCGACCGGGTATTCGTTGATGTAGCCGTTGCCGCCCAGGATCTGCACGCCCTCGCCCGCCATCCAGGTGGCCTTTTCGGCGGTGTACAGGATGAGCGCGGCGCAGTCCTTGCGCACCTGGCGCACGTGGTCGGACCCCAGTTTGTCCAGGTTCTTGCCGACCTGGTAGCAGAAGGCGCGGCTGGCTTGCAGCGTGGTGTACAGGTCGGCGACCTTGCCCTGGATGAGCTGGAATTCGCCGATGGCCTGGCCGAACTGTTTGCGGTCGTGGATGTAAGGCACCACCACGTCCATCACGGCCTGCATGATGCCCAGCGGGCCGCCGGACAGCACGGCGCGTTCATAGTCCAGGCCGCTCATCAGCACCTTGACGCCGCCGTTGACCTGGCCCAGCACGTTTTCTTCGGGGATTTCGCAGTCCTGGAACACCAGCTCGCCGGTGTGGCTGCCGCGCATGCCCAGCTTGTCCAGCTTCTGCGCCACGGAAAAGCCTTTGAAGCTCTTTTCGACCAGAAAGGCGGTGATGCCGCGCTGATGGGCTTCGGGGTCGGTCTTGGCGTAGACGACAAGGGTGTCGGCGTCCGGGCCATTGGTGATCCACATCTTGGTGCCGTTCAGCACGTAGCGGTCGCCCTTTTTGTCGGCGCGCAGCTTCATGCTGACAACGTCCGAGCCCGCGCCCGGTTCGCTCATGGCCAACGCGCCCACGTGCTCGCCGGAGATCAGCTTGGGCAGGTACTTGGCCTTCTGGGCCGCCGTGCCGTTGCGGTCGATCTGGTTCACGCACAGGTTGGAGTGCGCGCCGTACGACAGGCCGATGGAGGCGCTGGCGCGGGAGATTTCTTCCATGACGACCATGTGGGCCAGGTAACCCATGTTGGCGCCGCCGTATTCCTCGTCGGCGGTCATGCCCAGCACGCCAAGGTCACCGAATTTGCGCCACAGGTCCATGGGAAATTGGTCGCTGCGATCGACTTCCGCGGCGCGCGGCGCGATCTCGGCCTGCGCGAAATTGCGTACGGCGTCGCGCAGCATGTCCAGGTCTTCGCCCAGGTCGAAGTTCAGGCCGGGAAGATTCATCAGTGTCTCCGTGATAGTAGGTGCTTACATTCATGGACCTGCGCGTGCGTGTCTTGGCCGCCGTCGCGGGAGTGATCCATGATGCGCCGTTCGTCCGGCGCCGCGCAATGATGCAGTGCAAATATTACGTTTACGTAAACGTAAATTGGATGAGGGTTATCCCTAGCGTGTTGCGGCCTTATCAGAAGGGACGATGGGCAATACTTGATGCGACCCTTTAATCCTGAAATATCCGACGGAGTCAGCTGTGCTTGAACTATCCAACCTGGACGACATTGTGGCGCTGCGCCGTGACATCCACATGCACCCGGAGCTTTGCTATGAAGAGCACCGCACGGCCAAGGTGGTGGCCGACACGCTGCGCGGCTGGGGCATCGAAACGCACACGGGCATTGCCAAGACGGGCGTGGTCGGCGTGATCAAGCGGGGCACGTCGGATCGGGCGATCATGCTGCGCGCCGACATGGACGCGCTGCCCATGCAGGAAGAGAACCAGTTCGAGCACCGTTCGCGTCAGGAGGGCAAGATGCATGGCTGCGGCCATGATGGCCACACCGCGATGCTGCTGGCTGCGGCGCAGCATTTGCAGTCGGCGGGCGGCTTCGATGGCACGGTGTACCTGTGTTTTCAGCCGGCCGAAGAAGGCGGCGCGGGCGGCCGGGCCATGATTCAGGATGGCCTGTTCACGCGGTTTCCGTGCGAGGCCGTGTTTGGCATGCATAACTGGCCGGGGTTGCCGGCTGGCGCGTTCGGCGTCTGTGCCGGTCCCATGATGGCGGCGGCCAACGGCTTCAAGATCACGGTCAAGGGCAAGGGCGGCCACGCCGCCGCGCCGCAGGACTGCAACGACCCGGTGCCGGCGCTTTTTGCCATCGGCCAGTCGCTGCAGACGATCCTGACGCGCAGCAAGCGTCCGCTGGATGCGGCAGTGCTGTCGATCACGCAGGTTCAGGCGGGCGGAAGCGTCATCAACGTGATTCCCAACACCGCGTGGCTTGGCGGCTCGGTGCGCGCCTACAGCACGGATGTGGTGGATTTGATCGAACGGCGCATGCAGGAGATCGCGCCCAGCATCGCCGCGGCGCACGGCTGCGAGGCCGAGGTGTACTTCGAGCGCCGCTACCCGGCGCTGGTCAACACCGTGGCCGAAACGGAATTCTGCATGGGCGTGATGCGCGAGGTCGTGGGCGAGGACCGCGCGCTGACCATAGAACCGGCCATGGCGTCGGAAGACTTTGCCTTCCTGCTGCAGGAAAAGCCGGGCTGCTACGTGTTCCTGGGCAACGGCGACGGCGAGCATCGCATGGCGGGCCACGGGCTGGGCCCCTGCATGCTGCACAACGCCAGCTATGACTTCAATGATTCCTTGATTCCGGCGGGGGCGTCGTACTGGGTTCGCCTGGCGCAACGCTACCTTGCCTGATGGGCTTTACCGCAATCCGTTTCACCCACGCAGTGCTACGCAACATCACCAGGACGATATGAAAAAGAAGACGTTGTTCATCAAGGCCGCGGGGGCGGCCCTGGCAATCATGGCAAGCGGCGCGATGGCGCAGAGCTGGCCGGCCAAGCCGGTCACCGTGGTCGTGCCCTACACGGCCGGCGGCAGCGCCGATGCGATCGCGCGGCGTCTGGGCGACGCGCTGCGCAAGGAAGCGAACATCACGGTCATCGTGGAGAACAAGCCCGGCGCGGGCGCTTCCGTGGGCACGGACTACGTGGCGCGCGCGCAGCCGGACGGCACCACGCTGCTCTTGGCATCGACCAGCCCGTTGACCATCTTTCCGCATCTGGCCAAGACCAATTACGACCCCATGAAGGACCTGACGCCGGTGGCCAGCGTGGCTGTCGCGCCGGTGGCCATCGTGGCGACCAAGGCATTGCCCGTGAAGGACTTTGCGGGTCTCGTCGAGTACGCCAAGGCGCATCCCGAAGGCGTGCGTTATGGCACGCCCGGGCAGGGCACGGTCGCGCACATCGGCATGGCCGCCGTCACCGCGCAGACGGGGACCAAGATGCTGCACGTGCCCTACCGCGGCAACAGCCAGGCGCTGACCGACGGCCTGGGCGGCGTGGTGGAACTGCTGGTGGTCAACAGCGACGTGGTGCTGCCGCACGTGGCCAATGGCGCGCTCAAGCCGCTGGCGGTGATGGCGCCTCAGCGTCTGGCCGCGTGGCCGGACGTGCCGACGATGGCCGAGCTGAAGCTGCCGCAGGCGCAGTACTACTCGAACTTCGGCATTTTCGCGCCGGCCAACCTGCCGCCCACGGTGTCGCAGCCCTTGCAGGCCGCCTTGACCAAGGCCGTGGCCAGCGCCGAGTTCCAGGAGCTGCTGGCCAAGTCGTTCCTGCAGCCGGGCACGGCGTCGGGCGAGGCGTTTGCCAAGCAGGTGCAGGCCGAGTTCACGAACAACGCCCGCCTCATCAAGGAAAGCAATATCAAGGCGGAGTGACCGGCGGTTTGTGGTGGCACTTCGGCGCGGCGGCGGTCGATCCGCCGCGCGGAGATGGGCCGAGACGCAGCCTGCGTCAAAAGACCAGCACCAATGCAAAGCGCGCGGCCCTTTACGGGTACGCGCGCTTTTCGCTTGTGCGGGTCAGGCGGCCCGGATCAGCTCCCGCGCGGCCCGAACATGATTACGAGCATCCCGGCGATGCACAGGCCCACGCCGATCCAGTCGCTGGCGCTGGGCCGCACGCCGTCCACCGCCCACAGCCACAGCAGCGCCATGCCGATGTAGACGCCGCCGTACGCGGCATAGACGCGGCCCGACGCCGTCGGGTGCAGCGTCAGCAGCCAGGCAAAGAGCGCCAGACTCAGCGCGGCGGGCGCCAGCAGCCAGATGGAGTGCCCCTTGCGCAGCCAAAGGTAAGGCAGGTAGCAGCCAATGATTTCGGCCAGGGCGGTCAGGACGAACAGGCCCAGCGTTTGAAGTGCTGCCATGCGGACTACGGCTTCTGTGCCAGCAGGGCGCGGCACTGGCGCTCCTGTTCGCTGATTTCTTGCAGCGTGTCGTCGATGTCGCGTCGCTGCTGCTCCAGCGTGGCGCGGTGCTGCTCCAGCACGGACAGGTATTGGCGTAGCTGGACTTCGGTGTCGCCGGGTCCGTCGTACATGTCGATCAGCGTCAGGATCTCGGACAGCTGCAGGCCCAGCCGCTTGCCGCGCAGGGCCAGTTTCAGGCGCGTGCGGTCGCGCGGTCCGAAGATGCGGTTGCGGCCCTCGCGCGCCGGGCTGACGATTCCCTGGTCTTCGTAGAAGCGGATCGTGCGGGGCGTGACGTCGAACTCGCGGGCGAGCTCAGAGATGGTCCAGGTTGACGAGGGCATGCGACGTGTGGCAGTTTACGTAAACGTAAATTATGATGACTTGACGTGATCGTCAAGCGTGGAGCGAGAGGCAATGAACCCCAACGAGCAGAAGCTTCAGTATCCCTGGGCCGATTTCCAGCCCGAGGCCGGCCGCGCGCATGCGGTGGCGGAGGGCGTCAAATGGATCCGGATGCCGCTGCCGTTCGCGCTGGATCATATCAACCTCTGGCTGCTGCGCGACAACATCGACGGCCAGGACGGCTGGACCATCGTCGATTGCGGCATTTCGCGCGACGAGGTGAAGACGCTGTGGGAAGACGTGTTCAAGAACGAGCTGGACGGCCTTCCCGTGCTGCGCGTGCTGGTCACCCACATGCACCCGGACCACATCGGGCTTGCCCACTGGCTGTGCGAACGCTGGAACGCGCGGCTGTGGATGACGATGACGGACTACATGGTGGCGTCGCTGTGGTCATCGCGCCGCACCGATGCGGGGGCGGGCCCTGGCGGGCAGTCGGCGGTCGAGCATTTCGCGCGCCACGGCCTGACCGACCCGGACTCGCAGGAACAGATCCGCCAGCGCGCCAACTACTACCCCAACCTGGTGCCCGCCGTGCCGTCGCGGTACACCCGCATCATGGACGGCGATCAGGTGCGCATCGGCGGGCGCGATTGGCGCGTGATCGTGGGCTACGGGCACGCGCCGGAACACGCGTCGCTGTTTTCGCCCGATCTTGGCGTGCTGATCTCCGGCGACATGGTGCTGCCGCGCATTTCCACCAACGTCAGCGTGTTCGACTACGAACCCGACGCCAATCCGCTGCCTTTGTATCTGCGCTCGCTGCACGGCTATGACGGCCTGCCTCGCGACACGCTGGTGCTGCCGTCGCACGGCCGCCCGTTCAAGGGCCTGCATGAACGCATCACGCAGCAGCACGAACATCATCGCGACCGGCTGGCCGAGGTGCTGGAAGCCTGTGCGGTGCAGCCGCAATCGACCTCTGACATCGTGCCGGTGCTGTTCAAGCGCAAGCTGGACCTGCATCAGCTGACCTTCGCGATGGGCGAGGCGCTGGCGCATCTGCATGCGCTGTACTTCGAAGGCAAGCTCACTCGTGCGCAGGATGCGGACGGCATCGTGCGGTTCAAGGCGGCTTGATTCGGGAAGCGGGCATCCGGCCAACGGTGGCCGGATGCGCGTGTGCCGCGGCGCGTGGTCCGCGGCAGCGCGCAGCGTCTAGCGTGACGCCGTCGCCAGCCGCACGGCCAGTCCCACGAACACCAGCGCAGCGATGCGGTTCAGCCAGCGCTTGGCCGTGACCGAGCGCTGCAGCAATTCACCGAATGCGCCCGAGAAGAACGCGATCGCGCCAAACACCAGCAGCGTCGACACGATGAACACCGCGCCCAGTTGCATGGTCTGCAGCCCCACCGGTCCCAGCCGCGGCGACGTGAACTGCGGCAGGAAGGCAAAGAAGAACAGCAGCACCTTGGGGTTGGTCAGGTTCATGACGATGCCGCGGCGGTACAGCGCGCTGGGCCGCATGGGTTCGGGTCGCTTGCCGGCTTCGGACTCCACGGGGGCGCGCAGGATCTGCCAGGCCAGATACGCCAGATAGGCCGCGCCCGCCAGCTTGAGCACGGTGAACGCGATGGGCGAGGCGGCGAACACGGCAGCCAGCCCGACTGCGACAGCGGCCGTGTGACCCAGCAGTCCTGTGCACAACCCCAGCACCACGAACATGCCCGCCTTGCGTCCCCAGATGGCGGACTGCATCAGCACGAAAAGGTTGTCCGGCCCCGGCGTCAGCGCCAGCAGCACGGCAATGCCAAAGAATGCGATCAGGGTGTCTAGGGGCAGCATGGAGTCTCTTTGGTGACGGAACAGCAACGCGCGGCCAGTGGCGTACGGCAAGTGGCGCGCGGCTAGTGGCGCGCGGCTAGTGGCATCATAAGGTCAAAGCCGACCAGGACAGGAGACAGACCGACCATGACCGTTGCCGCCCAACCCCAGAACGCCAACAACCCGCCCGCCGATGCCGCACTCGAGGACTGGCTGCTGGCCCGCCACAGCTGCCGCGCCTTTCAGCCAGAACCCGTGCCCCGCGCCACCATCGAACGCATCCTGACCTTGGCGCAGCGCACGGCGTCCTGGTGCAACTGCCAGCCGTGGCAGGTGGCGATCACCGAAGGCGAAGGCACCCGGCGGCTGCGCGCGGCGCTCGAGCGCCGCGCGCAGGTCGAAGGCTTCAAGCCTGATTTCCCGTTTCCGCGCGAGTACCGCGACGAATACCTGGCCCGCCGCCGCGAATCCGGTTTCCAGCTGTACGGCGCCGTGGGCGTGCCGCGCGGCGATCGCGAGGCCTACCGGCGGCAAGAGATGCGCAACTTCGCCCTCTTTGACGCGCCACATGTCGCGATCATCACGACCGGCGAGGCGCTGGGCGAATACGGCGCCATGGATTGTGGCGGCTATGTCGCCAATTTCCTGCTGGCCGCGCAAGCCAACGGCGTGGCAACCGTGGCCCAGGCGTCGCTGGCGATGTATCCCGAGGTCCTGCGCGAGGTGCTGGGCATCGGACCCGGCCGGCGCGTGGTCTGCGGCATCTCTTTTGGGTTTGAGGACACGGCGCACCCGGCCAACAGCTACCGCACCCGCCGCGCGGATTTGTCCGAGACGGTTCAATGGATCGGCTGAAATTCCCGCCGCGTCCTGATATGGTTTGGTTTTCCCGGCTTTGACGCACCTCTACAAGATGCCTACCAAACACATCGATACGGTTCTCCAGCACGCGGGCACCGCCCCGTTCAATCCCGAGACCGGCACCGCGCCGGTGCCGCTGCCGCCCATGCGGGCCAGCACGGTGCGCTTTGCCAACATTGCCGCATTGGAAAACGCGCAGCGCAGCAAGGCGGCCGGGGGCCGGGCGTCGACGTACGGTCGCATGGGCATGGACACGCACGCCGCGCTGGAAGAAGTCTTCACGAAGCTCGAAGGCGGCACGCATTGCTATCTGGCGTCGTCCGGCCTGTCGGCCATGACCATGGTCATGATGGCGCTGTGCTCGGCGGGAGACCACGCATTGATCTCGGACAGCGTGTACGGCCCGATGCGCGAGCTGGACGATGCCGTGCTCAAGCGCATGAACATCGAGATCTCGTACTTTGCGGCGGGTGAGGACATCGATGCGCTGGTGCGGCCCAACACCACGCTGCTGTACGTGGAATCGCCGGGTTCCCTGCTCTTCGAAATGCTGGACATGGGCGCCATGGCCGCCGTTGCGCAGCGGCACGGGCTGGTGCTGGCCACCGACAACACCTGGGGTTCCGGCTACATCTACCGGCCACTGACGCTGGGCGCGCAGGTCTCGGTCATCGCGGGCACCAAGTATGTGGGCGGGCACTCCGACCTGATGCTGGGCGCGGTGGTCACCAACGACGAAGGCATCGCCCGCAAGCTGAACCGCACGCAGTATGCGATGGGCTATTCCATCAGCGCGGATGACGCCTGGCTGGCATTGCGCGGGGTGCGCACCATGCCCATCCGCATGGCCCAGCATGCCCGCCACGCCATGCAGGTGTGCGAATTCCTGAACGCGCGTCCCGAGACCGTGCGCCTCTTCCATCCGGCCTGGCCGAAAGATCCTGGCCACGATTTGTGGAAGCGCGATTGCACGGGTTCCAACGGCATGCTGTCGGCGGAGCTGGCCCTGTCACCGGCCGCCGCGCGCCGCTTTGTCGATGCGCTGACGCTATTTGGCATCGGCTTCTCGTGGGGCGGCTACGAAAGCCTGGTGCAGCTCGTGTCGCCCAAGGATCTGTCCAAGCACCGCTATTGGGGCGAAGGCGAGAACCCGGTCGTGCGTCTGCACATCGGGCTGGAGTCGCCCGAGGACATCATTGCGGACCTGACGCAGGCCTTCGAGCAGGCCGCGTCCGTCAAGGAATAGCCGCGCGGCTGCGAGACGCCTGAAGAAAAACGCCCCGGCCTGGAAAGGCTCGGGGCGTTTGCATTGCAGCGCTTGCCGCGGATTACTTGGCGCGCGCCATCGGGATCAGCGCGTTCACCTGCTTCAAGGCGCCTTCGTAGCTGTTGCCCGCCATGACGGGCGAGGTCATGAACTTGCCGCCCACGGCGAACGACGGGGTGCCTTCGATGCGGTAGGCGTCTGCGAGCTGGTTGGCGCGCTGCACCTGGGTCTGGACGCTGAACGAATCGAACACCGAGTCGAACTTGGCGCGGTCCACGCCCTGGGTCGCAATCCACTCGCCCATGGCCTTCTTGTCGAACAGGCGCTTGTGCTCGCCGTGGATGGCCGTGAAGACCTTGGCGTGCAGGTCGGGACGGTCCAGGGCCTGCAGCGTGTAGTACAGCTGTTGCAACGGCTTCATGCCGGCGTTGAAGGCGATCGGCACTTGCTTGAGGACGACGTCGGACGGCGCGGTCTTGACCCAGTCTTCCACCATGGGTTCCATGGCGGCGCAGTGCGGGCACGAATAGGCAAAGAATTCCAGGACCTCGACCTTGCCCGGGGTGTCCGACGGCAGCGGCGGGTTGATGGGCACGTACTGCTGGGCGCCTTGCGCGTGGCTGGCCGGGCTGAAGAACGCGGTGGCGGTCAGCGCGGCGGCTGCCAGGATGCGGATGAGCTTGGGGGACAGCATGGGTGAGGTTCCTGAATAAAAGGCTACAGACAGGCCCGGGGCCGGATTAGTTCAATGCAAAACGATCCGCCGCGTGCCCCTATTGGCGCACCACGGCGGTTTCGATCTTGTTCTCGCCCAGGCGTCCGCGCGCCCGGTTCATGTCGTCCAGGCGGGCAAACGGGCCGACGCGGACGCGATTGATGGGCTTGCCGTTCAATTCCGCCTTCTGCACCGCGACCGGCAGGCCCAGCAGAATGATGCGCGCCTTGAGCGATTCGGCGTCGTTTTCGCCGCGGAAGGCGCCCGCTTGCAGGTAGTACGTGCCCGTGGCGGCGGGGGTGGCAGGCTTGGCCGAGGCCGTGGCCGCGGGGGCGGCCTTGGAGATGGGCGTGGGCGCGGACGCGGTGGCGGCGGGGGACGCCGGGGCGGCCGCGGGGGGCCGGGACGTGGGCAGCGTGGCAATCAGCGCACCCAGGTCGTCCAGCTTGGCGGGCGTCTCGTCGCCCTTGCCCGGCGCGCCTGCGCCCGGCAGCGGGGCCGGCGCGGTGGCGG
>NZ_CADIJP010000009.1 GCF_902859725.1 Achromobacter mucicolens
GACCGCGCGCCGACCTCCGCGCCCGCTGCCGCGCCGCTCGCTGGCCGGCCAGCCGCGCGCCGCGTGCCCCACACCGGCATGCGCCGCGCCATTGCACGGCGCCTCACCGAAAGCAAGCAGCACGTGCCGCACTTCTACCTGACGGTCGACTGCCGCATGGACGCGCTGCTGGCCCTGCGCGCGCAGGCCAACCAAGGCGGCGCGGTCAAGCTGTCGGTCAACGACTTCATCGTGCGCGCCGCCGCGCTGGCGCTGCGCGAGGTGCCCGAGGTCAACGCGTCCTGGCACGACGATGACATCGAGTACCACGCCGGCGCAGACGTCTCGGTGGCGGTGGCCACCGATGGCGGCCTGGTGACGCCCATCGTGCGCGATGCCGACGTCAAGCCGCTCTCCGCCATCTCGGGCGAGATCGCCGAGCTAGCCGGGCGCGCCAAGGTCAACCGCCTGAAGCCCGAGGAGTTCACGGGCGGCTCGCTGACCGTCAGCAACCTGGGCATGTACGGCATCAGCCAGTTCGCCGCCATCATCAACCCGCCGCAGGCCGCCATCCTGGCCGTGGGCGCGGCCGAACGCCGCCCGGTGGTCGACGCCGAGGGTCAACTCGCCGCCGCCAACATGATGACGGTGACGCTATCGGCGGACCATCGCGTCGTGGATGGCGCGGTCGGCGCACGCTGGCTCGCGGCCTTCCGCGCGCTGATCGAAAACCCCGTGCGCATCCTGCTGTGAGCCCCGCCATGACGAAGACGAGTTTTGACCTGGTGGTGGTGGGCGGCGGACCCGGCGGCTACGTGGCCGCGATCCGCGGCGCGCAGTTGGGCATGTCGGTCGCGCTGGTCGAGCGCGCCGAAATGGGCGGCATCTGCCTGAACTGGGGCTGCATTCCCACCAAGGCGCTGCTGCATAGCGCCACCGTGCTGCGCACCTGCCGCGAGGCCGCGCATTACGGCGTGACGGGCGCGGGCGAGGCCCGGCCCGATCTGGCCGCCATGGTCGCCCGGTCGCGCAAGGTCGCCGGCCGGCTGGGCCAGGGTGTCGCGCACCTGATGAAGAAGAACGGGGTGACGGTGTTTGCCGCCAGCGCCCGGCTTGCCGGGTCCGGCAAGCTGGCGCTGGACAACGGCGCCACGCTGTCGGCCAAGCACATCATCCTGGCCACCGGCGCACGCGCCCGCGAGTTGCCGGCGCTGCCCGTGGGCGAACGCATCTGGGCCTACCGGCAGGCACTGGTTGCCGACGCGATCCCGGCATCGCTGCTGGTGGTGGGCGCGGGCGCCATCGGCGCCGAGTTCGCCAGCTTCTATCGCGCAGTGGGGGCCGAGGTCACGCTGATCGACATGACGCCGGAGATCCTGCCGCAGGAAGACGCCGAGATTTCGCAGTTGGCGCGCAAGGCCTTCGACAAGCAAGGCATCCGCGTCCTGACCCGCTGCGCGGTGACGGCCTCGTCGACCACCGCCGACGGCGTCAAGGTCACGCTGGAGCAAGAAGGCAGAAAGATCGAACAGACGTTCGACCGCGTCATCGTCGCCGCCGGCATTGTCGGCAACGTCGAGAATCTTGGCCTGGAAAAGACGCGCGTCAAAGTCGAAAAAACGCACATCGTCACCGACGGCCTGTGCCGCACCGGCGAGCCGGGCGTCTACGCGATCGGCGACGTGGCCGGCGCGCCGTGGCTTGCCCACAAGGCCAGCCACGAAGCCGTGCTGTGCGTGGAAGCCATCGCCGGCCTGCCCGTGCACGCCATCGACCCACTGCGCATTCCCGCCTGCACCTACTCCTACCCACAGGTCGCCAGCATCGGCATGACCGAAGCCCGCGCGCGCGAACACGCCGCCCGACACGGCGGCGACATTCGCGTTGGCAAATTCACCTTCGCCGGCAACGGCAAGGCGATTGCGATGGGAGAGGACCAGGGACTCGTCAAGACAGTCTTCGACGCCAAATCGGGCGAACTGCTGGGCGCGCACATCATCCACCCCGAGGCGTCCGAGCTGATTACCGGCTATGGCGTGGCGGCCTCGTTGGAAGCCACCGAAGAGGACTTGATGCACACCGTGTTTGCGCATCCGACGCTATCGGAAACGCTGCACGAATCGGTGCTGGCGGCATTTGGACGGGCGCTGCACGCGTAGCCAATGACGGTGTCTGAGCCCTCGTGAGACAGGCGACATGCCGAGAACATGTCGGGCGGGTGTCAGACACCTGCGCGCGTCAAATCCGGCCCGCGTAGAAATCCAGGAAGCACGCAATGCGCCGCGATAGCTGCGTATTGCGGTGATACACCGCGTGCATCGGTTGCAGGTAATCGGTGTATTCGCTTTCCAGCACCTTCACCAGCCGCCCGGCCGCGATATCTTCGCGCACGACGAAGTCCGACAGGCAGGCGATGCCCACGCCGCGCAGCGCCAGTTGACGCTGTGTCTCGCCACTGGAAGTCGCCAGCGTCGGCGTCGCCTGAAAGCTCGAACCGCCCGCATGGCGCAGCGGCCAGAGGTTCAGGCTTTCCGGCTGGGTAAAGCCCAGCAATTCGTGGTCCGCCAGATCCTCCACCGTGCGCGGCGCGCCACGCCGGGCGATGTAATCGGGACTGGCCATTATCCAGCGCGGCGACGGCCGCAGCGCGCGGGCATGCAGCGTGGAATCGGTCAGCGGCCCCATGCGCAGCGCGACATCGGTGCGATGCTCCATCAGGTCCACGATGCGGTCGTTGCTGGTGAGTTCCAGCGATATCTCCGGATACGCGCGCCGGAACTCGGCCACGTGCGGCACCACGCAATGCAGCATCACCGGCACCGACGCGTCAACGCGCAATCGCCCGGCCGGCCGCTGGTGCACCATGCGCATGCACTCCTCGGCCTCTTCAAGCGCCGCCACGATCTGCCGCGCCTTCGGCAGAAAATTCCGCCCCTCTTCGGTCAGCTCCATGCGGCGCGTGGTCCGGTTCAGCAGCGTGACGCCCAGGTCTTCCTCCAGCCGCTGCAACCCCCGGCTGACGCCGGATGCGGTCTGGCCCAGCATTTCGGCGGCGGCGCTAAGGGAGCCGGCGTCGACCACGCCGAGGAACAGACGCAAAGCTTCGGAGTTCAGGGACATTTATTGCGCTCCGGTTGAGGGTTGCTGGATTTTATCGGGACGATTGCCGGGATTTATAGCCAAGCGACGCCCAATCCACGATCTACAGGCGAGGGGCTGTATTTCCGGTTTACAAACCACAGCCTGTAAACCGAGCAAACCCGCGGGGCGAAAAAAAGCGGCGCCCGAAGCGCCGCCTTTCTCAGCAACCGACCATCAACCGATCAGCGCTTGCCCTTGAGCTTGAGCTGCGACAGATCGCGCACCGCGCCGCGGTCGGCCGACGTGGCCAGCGCGGCATAGGCCTGCAGCGCCTGCGAGACCACGCGTTCGCGGCCCACCGGCTCCCAGCCGTCGGCGCGCGCATCCATTGCGGCGCGGCGGCGGGCCAGCTCGTCATCGGCGACCGCCAGGTGGATCTTGCGGTTGGGGATGTCGATCTCGATCGTGTCGCCTTCTTCGACCAGGCCGATAGTGCCGCCTTCGGCCGCTTCCGGCGAGGCGTGGCCGATCACCAGACCGGACGAGCCGCCCGAGAAACGGCCGTCGGTAAAGAGCGCGCAGGTCTTACCCAGGCCCTTGGACTTCAGGTAGGACGTGGGATACAGCATTTCCTGCATGCCGGGGCCGCCCTTGGGGCCTTCGTAGCGGATCACCACCACGTCGCCCGCGACGACCTTGTCGCCCAGGATGCCTTCAACGGCGTCGTCCTGGCTTTCGAAGACGCGCGCACGGCCCGTGAAGACCCACTGCGACTCGTCCACGCCGGCCGTCTTCACGATGCAACCCTTTTCCGCCAGGTTGCCGTACAGCACGGCCAGACCGCCGTCCTTGGAGTAGGCGTTTTCCTTGCTGCGGATGCAGCCCGTCTTGCGGTCGGTGTCCAGCGTCAGGAACGTGGCGTCCTGGCTGAAGGCGACCGTGGTCGGGATGCCGCCGGGCGCCGCGCGGTAGAACTTCTTGGCTTCTTCGCTTGCGTTGCCGGCCACGTCCCATTGCTGGATGGCGTTGCCCAGCGTGCCGCTGTGCACGTTGCCGCAGGACAGGTCCAGCAGATCGGCGCGCGCCAGTTCACCCAGGATGCCCAGGATGCCGCCAGCGCGGTGCACGTCTTCGATGTGGTACTTGTCGGTGGCGGGCGCCGCCTTGCACAGGCACGGCACCTTGCGCGAGATGCGGTCGATGTCGGCCATCGTGAAGTCCACGCCGGCTTCCTGCGCGGCGGCCAGCAAGTGCAGCACGGTGTTGGTCGAACCGCCCATCGCCACGTCCAGCGCCATCGCGTTCTGGAACGCGCTCTTGGTGGCAATGTTGCGCGGCAGGACGGATTCGTCTTCTTCGACGTAGTAGCGGCGGCACAGGTCAACGACCAGACGGCCAGCCTGCTCGAACAACCCCTTGCGCCAGGCGTGCGTGGCGACGATGGTGCCGTTGCCCGGCAGCGCCAGGCCGATGGCTTCGGTCAGGCAGTTCATCGAGTTGGCGGTGAACATGCCGGAACAGGAGCCGCAGGTGGGGCAGGCGCTGCGCTCGACTTCGGCGACTTCCGCGTCCGACACGTTGGGATCGGCGGCCTTGATCATGGCGTCGACCAGGTCGATCTTGGCGATGACCTTGCCGTCGGTGGGCGACTTGACCTTGCCCGCTTCCATCGGGCCGCCGGACACGAACACGACCGGGATGTTCAGGCGCATCGCGGCCATCAGCATCCCCGGGGTGATCTTGTCGCAGTTCGAGATGCAGACCATGGCGTCGGCGCAGTGCGCGTTGACCATGTATTCCACCGAGTCCGCGATGAGTTCGCGCGACGGCAGCGAATACAGCATGCCGCCGTGCCCCATGGCGATGCCGTCGTCCACGGCGATGGTGTTGAATTCCTTGGCGACGCCGCCGGCGGCTTCGATTTCCTTGGCCACCAGCGCGCCCAGGTCGCGCAGGTGCACGTGGCCGGGGACGAACTGCGTGAACGAGTTCACCACGGCGATGATCGGCTTGCCGAAGTCGCCATCCTTCATGCCGGTGGCGCGCCACAAGGCGCGGGCGCCGGCCATGTTGCGGCCGTGGGTCGAAGTGCGGGAGCGGTAGTGCGGCATGATCTGTCTCAGGCTGTAGCTGTTAGCGTGGGCGGCAAAACGGTAAATAATACGCTGGTTCCGCCCCCGGCCGCCCCGCGGCCGTGCTGAAACGGACACGCGGCCGTCAGGCGGACGCCACGCTGCGCGCCGCAAAGGCGCTGGGCGACTCCCCCAGCGCCTTGCGGAACATGGCCGCAAACGCGCTGGGGCTTTCGTACCCCAGGTCCAGCGCCACATCCAGCACCCGATCGCCCCGCGCCAGCCGCTCCATCGCCGCCAGCAGCCGCGCCTGCTGGCGCCAGCGGCCGAACGTCATGCCCGTATGCCGCAGGAAAAGCCGATGCACCGTCTTGGGATCCACCCCCAACGCCCGCGCCCAATCGGCCGCCCCGTCCTGACGTTCCGGATGCCGCACGATGGCCCGGCAGATCCGGGCAAGGCGCGCCTCCGTCGGCTGCGGCAGATGCAGCGGCAGCGCGGGCTCCTGGCGCAGCTCGTCCAGCAGCAGCAGCATCAGCCGGCCGTCGCGCGTGTCCGGCGCCCAGTCCAGCGGCACCTGGGCGGCTGCCGCCATCAACTCGCGCAGTAAAGGCGACACCGACAACACGCAGCACTGCGCGGGCAGATGCGCCGCCGCGCCGGGTTCCACAAACACGGTGCGCATGCGCGGTTCGCCGCTCATGCGGATGCCGTGCGTCACCCACGCCGGCACCCACACGCCGCGCGTCGGCGGCACCACCCAGATGCCCGCGTCCGTATCCACCACCATCACGCCCGAAATCGCATAGACCAGCTGTCCGCGCCGGTGGCGATGGCGTTTGACGCGATGCCCGTCCGGGTAGTCCACGGCCAGCCCGGCCACCGGACGGCGCGACGATTCATAGGGATAGAGGTCCAGGTCGGCCGGCGTGCGAAGCGCGGAGGATGCCGTCATGGCGTATCCCCCCGCAGCGCCAGCAGCGCATCCTGCAGATGCCGCAGCCCGCGGCTGAGCGGCTTGTCGCGCCGCAGGACGATCGCCAGGTCTCGCGACAGGCGCGGCGTCAGCGAGCGTACCTCCAGCGCCTCGCGCCGGCCCGCGCCCGACACCGCCAGCCGCGGCAACACCGCGCAGCCCAGGCCCGCCCCCACGATCTCCTTCATCGCCTCCGTGCTGCCCAGTTCCATGATCGGCTTGGCTGCCACGCCCGCCGCCCCGAACCAGTCGTCCACCAGGCGCCGCGTGCGCGCGCCCGGCTCGAACAGCACCAGCGGCATCCGCGCCAACGCCTGCGGCGTCACCGCCTCGGGAATGGCGGCGGCATCGCGCGCCGGAAAGATCGCCACGAATTCGTCCTCCATCAACGGCGTCGCCTGGAACATGCGGCCCGGCGCGGGCAGCGTGATCAACACGATATCCAGCGTATTGGCCTCCAGCCCGCGCAGCATGTCCGCCGTGTTGCCCGTGCTGGCCACGACGTCCAGCGCCGGAAACCGCTGGCGCAGATCCGCCAGCACCGGCGGCAGCAGATAGGTGCACGCCGTGGCGCCCGTGCCCAGCCGGATCCGCCCCGACACCTGCGACGCATGGGCGCTCATTGCCTGCTCGGCCTGCGCAATCGCGCCGTCGATCACGCGGATGTGCGCCAGCAGCTCCCGCCCCGCCGCCGTCGGCCCCGCGCGCCGCCCCACGCGCTCGACCAGCTTCAGGCCGAAGCGCCGCTCCAACTGCCGGATCTGCAGGCTGACCGCCGGCTGCGTCACGCCCCCGCGCTCGGCGGCGGCGGAAAAACTGCCCAGTTCGATGACCTGCGCAAACGTGCGCAGGTGGTCCAGATTCAAGCCGCGCATGGCTCACACCAAAGTTTTACTTATGAAAATCATAATAGACCAAAGCTTTATTAATGCATGACCTTGGCTCACACTGGCGTTTTCATTGCCCATCCTTGCGGCTCCTTGCGCACCTGATCGCCCCCTAAATCTCCGGCCATTTCCATGTCGCCCCATTCGCCCACCGTCCTCATCCGCGACAGCGCGGAAGCCGATCTGCCCGCCATCAAGACCATCTATGCGCACCACGTGCAGCACGGCACCGCCTCGTTCGAGCTCGATCCACCCTCCATCGCCGAAATGCGCCAGCGCCGCGCCGGCGTCCTGGAAAAGGAAATGCCCTACCTCGTGGCCGAGATCAACGGCGAAGTCGTCGGCTACGCCTACGTCACGCCCTACCGCCCGCGCCCCGCGTACCGGCACACCGTCGAGGACTCCGTCTACGTCAAGGCCGGCCGCGCCGGACTGGGCATCGGCGGCAAGCTGCTCGCCGCCCTGATCGAACGCTGCACCGCCGCCGGCTGGCGCCAGATGCTGGCTGTCGTGGGCGACAGCCGCAACGCCGCCTCGCTCGCCCTGCACGCCAGCCAGGGCTTTCACCCCGTCGGCACCCTGCGCTCCGTCGGCCACAAGCACGGCGAATGGCGTGACACCGTGCTCATGCAGCGCAGCCTGGGCGACGGCGACACCACGCCCCCGCAACGCCCATGATCCGCCCCCACGCCGTCATCTGCCTGGGGCTCACCCAGCTTGTCGGCTGGGGCGTCACCTTCTACCTCATCGGCGCCCTCGGCCCGGCCATGACCGCCGACCTGGGCTGGAACGCCGCCACCATCTACGGCGGCTTCTCCGCCGCCATTGTCGTCATGGCCCTGGTATCGCCCGCCGCCGGCGCCGCCGTGGACCGATGGGGCGGCCACCGCGTCATGCCCGCCGGCGCCATGCTGTCCGCGCTGGGCTGCGCCCTGCTCGCCATCGCGCACTCCCACGCCCTCTACTTCGCGGCCTGGGCCACGCTGGGCGTCGGCATGCGCCTGTGCCTGTACGACGCCGCCTTCGCCGCCCTGGCCCGCGCCGCCGGCCCCGCCGCGCGCCGGCCCATGTCCCAGATCACCCTCTTCGGCGGCCTGGCATCCACCGTCATGTGGCCCGTCGGCCACTTTCTTGCCGAATGGCTGGGCTGGCGCGGCGCCGCCTGGTGCTACGCCGCACTGGCGCTCGCCACCGTCCCCCTCTACCTGGCCCTGCCCCGCCGCCGCTACACCGCCACCCGCACCGCCCCCGGCAACACCGCCGCCGCCCTGACCCGCACCGCCGCCGAACGCCGCCTGGCCGGCACCCTGTACGCCTTCATGGCGATGCTGACCAACTTCCTGGCCGCCGGCAACGCCGCCCACCTCTTCTCCCTGCTGACCGGCCTGGGCCTGGCCACCGCCGCCGCCGTCAGCGTCGCCGCCCTATGGGGCATCGGCCAATTCGCCGCGCGCCTCGGCGACGTCCTCATCGGCGCCCGCCTGCATCCCCTGACCCTCAACCTGGCGGTGGGCCTCGCCCTCCCCCTGTGCTTCCTGCTCGCCCTCGTTCCCGGCGGCAACCTCTACATCACCGCCGCCTACACCCTGCTCTACGGCGCCTGCAACGGCCTCATGACCATCACCCGCGGCACCTTGCCGCTGGCGCTCTTCGACTTCCGAAGCTACGGCGCCCTCGTCGGATCGCTGCTAATCCCAAGCTTCCTGCTGACCGCCGCCGCGCCGGTTGCGTATGCGTTCATCATCGACGCCCACGGCGCACGAGCAGCGATGGGCGCATCAGCGGCAATAGCCGCGATCATTGCGGCCGCGGCGGTCGTATTGAGATGGAAATTCATCGGGCGGGTGCGGGAAGACGAAAGGACAAAAGCCGTGGCTTGCGCTGCCGAACCGGCAGTGCGAAACACCGTGTGAGTGATGCGGGGAGCAAGGACGGTGTGACGACGGTGTCAGACACCCATGAAGCGGCGAGGAAAAGCGGACCGCCTTCTCTGTAGGGTGTCAGACACCAGGCAAGGTGCCTCGACGACGATGGAGGCGATACAGACACGCCCGGCCGCTGTCAGACACCCGGTGACGCGACACAGCACAACCACGCGCGAAGCGTCATCACCAAACGCAAGACACCGCGTAAGCCCCGCCAGGCCGCCCGCGCGGCCGTCGTGGGGCGGGCAACGAAGGATGCTTCAACCCCGCACGACAGCAGGCAAGAACCTCAAGAACTCGATTCGCCCCAGCGCCCGCCAAGCTGAAACCACCAGAGCTCGGCGTGTCGTCGGCCTGGGGCGCGCGGGGCGTGTAGATGCGCCCGAGGGAATCTGAAGGCAGTCGCCGAAGGCCACAACGAAGATGACGAAGGGGGGGGCCGCCTAGGCCAGTCCGGAGCGAAGGCTCCGGACCGCAATCGTAGCCCCGCGCGCCCCAGGCCGACGACACGCCGGGCGTCTCAAGAACCAGCTCCAGTCCGCCGAAACACCGACCGTCTTAAGCCCCCCCCCCCGCGCAAGCAAGGCTGCCAGAACCTCATCCCACGGGCCATGAAAGAACCATCAGCGCTTCCACATTCGAAGTCACCAGACGATGACCGGCGACTCAACCCTCAGCCGCCGAAGCCACCACCCATTTCTCCCACCCGATCTTCCTCAACTTGCAAGCCGGACACTCCCCGCACCCATACCCCCAATCATGCCGAGCCCCCCGCTGCCCCAGATAACACGTATGGCTTTCCTCGACGATCGTCTCCACCAACGCATCGCCCCCCAGCGCATAAGCCAGCGCCCAGGTCTCAGATTTGTCGATCCACATCAGCGGCGTTTCGATTGTCACCCGAGACCCAAGTCCCAGGCCCAAAGCCACCTGCTGCGCCTTGATCGTGTCGTCCCGGCAATCCGGATACCCGGAGAAATCCGTCTCGCACATCCCGCCCACCAGCACGTCCAGCTGACGCCGATACCCCAGCGCCGCCGCCAACGTCAGGAACAACAGATTGCGTCCCGGCACAAACGTATTCGGCAGCCCATTGGCCTGCATCTCGATCGCGCGGTCGCTCGTCATCGCCGTATCGCCGACCTGACCCAGCACCTTCAGGTCCAGCAGATGGTCCTCGCCCAACCGCGCCGCCCAGTCCGGAAAATTGGCCCGGATCTCGCGCAGCACATTCAGCCGCGCAGACAGTTCGATGTGATGGCGCTGCCCGTAATCGAACGCCACCGTCTCCACATGCGCATAGCGGTCAAGCGCCCAGGCGAGGCAAGTGGTGGAATCCTGGCCGCCCGAAAACAGAACGAGCGCGCGACGTTGATGATTTTGCATAAAGGGGGCTTCTGGAATAACGAAGGGATACCTCGCACTTTAACCGAGCAAACCGCCTTCCCCGTAAGGAACGCTGCGTAAAATCGATCCATCATTTTCAAGGTTTGCCCGCAACGCCCGCTTCGACTTTTCCTCTTCCAACAGCCATCAAACGGATCCCCGCACGATGAATGCCAAGCGCACGCAGTCCGATTCCGCAGAACCCTTGCGTCACGATATCCGGCTGTTAGGCCGGCTGTTAGGAGAAGTCATCGAAGAATGCGAAGGCAAGCGCGTCTTCGACACCATCGAAACCTTGCGCCGCACCGCCGTCAAATTCCGCCGCGAAGGCGACGACGCCGACAGCAAACTGCTCGAGCAACGCGTCAAGCGCCTGCAAGGCAGCGACCCCAACTCCGTCGCACGCGCCTTTAGCTACTTTCTGCACCTGGCCAACATCGCCGAAGACCGCGACCAGAACCGCCGCCAGCGCGCCCGCGCCCTCACCGACGGCACGCCCGCGCGCGGCAGCCTGCGCGAAGCCATCCAGGTGCTTGGTGGCCAGGGCGTCGGCGTAGCGCGCATCCGCCGCCTGCTGGCCGAAGCCTGCGTCATGCCCGTCCTCACCGCGCACCCCACTGAAGTGCAGCGCAAAAGCACGCTCGATGTCCACCGCGAAATCGCCAGCGCCCTCGCGCAGCGCGACGCCCAGCTCACGCCCGACGAACTGGCCGAACTCGACACCGCCCTGCTCGGCCGCGTCGCCACCTTGTGGCAGACCCGCATGCTGCGCTACACGCGCCTGACCGTCGCCGACGAAATCGAAAACGCGCTCTCGTACTATCGCAGCACCTTTTTGCAGGTCATCCCGCGCCTGTACGGCGACCTCTCCAAACTGCTCAACCGCGAATCCGCCAAGCCCTTCGCCGCCCCGCCCCCTCCGCTTGAACCCTTCCTGCGCATGGGCAGCTGGATCGGCGGCGACCGCGACGGCAATCCCAACGTCGACGCCGCCACGCTCGAACGCGCCCTGCTGCGCCAGGCCACCGTCCTCTTTGAACACTACCTGCAGGAAGTCCACGCGCTGGGCGCCGAACTGTCCATCACCACGCTGCTCATCGCCGCAGACCCCGAACTGCTCGCGCTCGCCGAGCGCAGCGGCGACGACTCTCCGCACCGCCGCGACGAACCCTACCGGCGCGCCCTCGTCGGCGTCTACGCCCGGCTGGCAGCCACCGCGCTGCGCCTGACCGGCCAGAACCTTGCCCGCCGCAGCACTGTCGCCGCCCCCGCGTACGACGCTCCCCAGCAATTCGCCGCCGACCTCGCCGTCATCGCCGCATCCCTCGCCGCGCACCACGGCGCCCCCCTCGCCAAGCTGCGCCTCTCCGGCCTGCAGCAGGCCCTCGAAGTCTTCGGCTTTCACCTGGCCACCGTCGACCTGCGCCAAAGCTCCGACGTCCACGAAGCCGCGCTTGCCGAACTCTTCTCGCGCGCTGGCGTCACGCACAACGGCAAGCCCCTCGACTACCTGGCCCTGTCCGAAAACGAACGCGTCGAACTCCTGCGCGCCGAACTCGCCCAGGCGCGCCCGCTCGCGTCGCCCTGGATCGCCTACTCCGAAGACACCACCCGCGAGCTCGCCGTCCTGCGCGCCGCCGCCGCCGGCCGCGCGCGCTACGGCAAACAGGCCGTGCGCCAGACCATCGTCTCGCACACCGAAACGCTCAGCGACCTGCTCGAAGTCATGGTCCTGCAGAAAGAAGCCGGCCTCATCGCGCCCGCCGGCCAGGACATCCTTCCCGAAGACGGCCTCATGGTCGTGCCGCTCTTTGAAACCATCCCCGACCTGCAACGCGGCGCCGACATCATGGCCGCCTGGCTTGACCTGCCCGAAATCCGCCAACGCGTGAAGCGCGCGCAGAACGGCGCGCAGGAAGTCATGCTGGGCTACTCCGACAGCAACAAGGACGGCGGTTTCCTTACCTCCAACTGGTCGCTCTACCAGGCCGAACGCGCGCTGGTCGATGTCTTCTCCAGCCGCAACGTCCGCCTGCGCCTCTTTCACGGCCGCGGCGGCTCCGTCGGCCGAGGCGGCGGTTCCAGCTTCGACGCCATCCTTGCCCAGCCTCCCGGCACCGTCGCCGGCCAGATCCGCCTCACCGAGCAAGGCGAAGTCATCCAAAGCAAGTACAAGGACGCCGAAGTCGGCCGCTGGCACCTTGAACTCCTCGTCGCCGCCACCCTCGAATCCAGCCTCGCCCCGCGCGCCGAAGCCACCAGCGCCGAAGACGCCCACATGGCCCACCACGGCCCCGCCATGTCCTTCATGTCCGACACCGCGCAACGCACCTACCGCGGCCTCGTCTACGACACCCCCGGCTTCGCCGAATACTTCTTCGCAGCCACGCCCATCAGCGAAATCGCCGGCCTGAACATCGGCTCGCGTCCCGCGTCCCGCAAAAAGGGCCAACGCATCGAAGACCTGCGCGCCATCCCCTGGGGCTTTTCCTGGGCCCAATGCCGCCTCATGCTCACCGGCTGGTACGGCATGGGTTCGGCCATCGAGGCCTACCTCGAAACCGGCGCCCCCGACGCCCCCCGCTCCCGCCGCGGCCGCCTCGCCCAACTACGCGAAATGGCCCGCGACTGGCCCGCCTTCCGCACCCTGCTCTCCAACATGGAAATGGTGCTGGCCAAATCCGACCTCGCCATCGCCGCCCGCTACGCCCAACTCGTCCCCCAGCGCGCCCTGCGCGAACGCATCTTCGGCGCCATCAGCGCCGAACACGGCCGCACGCTCGCCATGCTCAAACTGCTGACCCAACGCGAACTGCTTGCCGACAACCCCACGCTGCAAATCCTGCTGCGCGAACGCTTCGCGTATATCGACCCGCTGAACTATCTGCAGATCGACCTCATCCGCCGGCATCGTGCCGCGCAGAAAAAGCCCGCCGCAGAGGTCGACAAGCGCGTGCAGCGCGCGATCCATCTGACGATCAACGGGATCGCGGCGGGGCTGCGGAACTCGGGGTAGGTGTCGCCACCCATGAGCTCGGTAAATGCCACATTGCAGGTCGCGTGCGGCGCCGCCATGATCGCCACGGAAACGGCGGGCAGCGGCATGCCCGTCGTCTTCCTGCACGCCAACATCTGCGACCGGCGCATGTGGCGCGCGCAGTTGGAAGCGAGCGGGCCGGACTACCGAGCCATCGCGTATGACCGACGGGGCTTCGGCGAAACACGGACGGAACCGCAGGACCACTCCGCCGTCGCAGACCTGATCGCCGTCATCGACGCCACGGTTGGTTCTACACCCGTGATCCTGGCCGGCTGCTCCCAGGGCGCCAACATCGCGCTGAATGCAACCTTGATGCACCCCGCCCGAGTGTGCGGCCTGATGCTGATTTCGCCCACCGTGAACGGCGCCCCCGCGCCCGTCTATTCGCCAGAGATCCTGGAACAGGTCGGGCGTCAGAGACAGGCGGAGGCAACCGCAGATCGTGACCGGATCAACGAGATCAAGGCGGAGCTTTTTTTGGACGGGCCGTTGGCCGATCCTGGGCGCGTTACCGGCGAAACACGACGCTTGTTTTTGGAAATGAACGCGATTGCGCTGGCGGCGACGCCAATCGGAACCAATCGCGACGATATCGAGGCGTTCGCCCGGCTGGGGATGATCGATGTTCCTGCGTCGGTCATATGGGGGGAGTTGGACTTTCCTCATATTCAGGAACGCGCCCACAAGGTGTCGCGGCTGCTGCCGAATGCGCAGGGTCACGCGCTGGAAGGCGTGGCCCATCTTGCTGGGCTTGAGCAGCCTGACGAGGTGACCGCACTGATTAAGGATCTGGTCAAACGCTGCGCTTAAGGCAGGGGTGCAATTTGAATTGTCCAACCGGCATCGCGTTGCGGCCGGTGTCAGACACCCGGCAACACGATCCGCCGATTCAAACGACAGTGCGTAAGGGTGTCAGACACCTAAGAGCATCTGCATCTAGGCCGCCGTCAGATACCAAGAAGACCGCGCGAGCGCGAAGCGTCATCACGCCAACGCAAGACACCGCGTACGCCTCGCCAGGCCGCCCGCGCGGCCGCCGCGGGGCGGGCACCGCAAGACGCTCCAAACTCAAAACGCCGCCGGCAAGAACCTCAAGAACCCCACCCGCCCCAGCGCCCGCCAAGCTGAATTCACCCGAGCCCGGCGTGGCGGCGGCCTGGGGTGCGCGGGGCGTGTAGATGCGCCCGAGGGAATCGGAAGGCAGTCGCCGGAGGCGACAACGACGATGACGAAGGGGGGGGCCGCCTAGGCCAGTCCGGAGCGAAGGCTCCAGACCGCAATCGTAGCCCCGCGCGCCCCAGGCCGACGACGCGCCGGGCGCCAAAAGAATGCAGCCCTACGCCGTCCAAATGCCCGCTCCCATGCAGTCCAGCACCCGCACCACCGTCCACCCACCGAACACCCCCCATCCCCCATTTGTCCACCCCCAGCAACTTTTAGTACTATCCCCCACAGAAATTCTATACACGCACAAATGTTCGTATATAGAACAAAAAGATTTTTCTGGCCAGCCGCGCACAGAAAGGCACCCTCGGACGAGACAGCGTTCCTCCTGGTCCCCGCGTGCCCGCGTGCAAGCAGCAGCCGCAAGCACCAAGCGAGCCATATGGACACTCCCCTCAGAAATCTCGCCGTCATCGGCGCAGGCGCCATGGGCAGCGGCATTGCCGCGCTGTTCGCCTCGAAGGGACTCAATGTCGTTTTGATCGATCCGGTCGACGGCGCCCTGGACCGAGCCCTCAAGACCATCGAACGGCAGTTGAACGTCTACGCGCCCGGCGAAGTCCAGCAGGTCATCCAGCGCATCCGCATGGAGCAAGGCCTCGAAGCTGCCGCCGCCAGCGACCTCGTCATCGAGGCCGTCCCGGAGAACCTGGATCTCAAGCGCGGCATCTTCGCCAAGCTCGACGCCCTGTGCCCCCCGCACACCCTCTTCGCCACCAACACCTCCGGCCTGTCCATCAACGCCATCGCCAGCGCCGTCCAGCGCCGCGACCGCTTCGTGGGCGCCCACTTCTTCACCCCCGCCGATGTCATCCCCCTCGTCGAGGTCGTCCGCAACGACGACACCTCCGAGGACACCGTTGCCAAAGTCATGGCCACCCTGCGCTTCGGCGGCAAACGCCCCGTCCTCGTGCGCCAGGACATTCCCGGCTTCATCGCCAACCGCATCCAGCATGCGCTTGCGCGCGAAGCCATCTCCCTGCTGGAAAAGGGCGTTGCCAGCGCCGAAGACATCGACGAAGTCGTCAAATGGAGCCTCGGCATTCGCCTCGCCCTGTCCGGCCCCCTGGAGCAGCGCGACATGAACGGCATCGACGTTCATTACGCCATCGCCAGCTACCTCTACAAAGACCTCGAGAACCGCACCGAACCGTCCGACCTGCTCAAAAGCAAAGTCGACAGCGGCCACCTCGGCGCCAAGAGCGGCCAGGGCTTCTACACCTGGAGCCCCGAACGCCGCGAACGCGTCCTGCGCGAGAAAAGCGCCGCCCTTGGCGAACTGGCCGCCTGGCTGAACGGCAAGGCCGGCGGCTCCTGAGCCGTTCTCAAACATCCACAAAAAGCGCGGCGGCCACGACCGACCGCGCCATCGGGCCACAAGCCCAACCACACAAAGAAAAGCAATCGTCCCGCGCGCCCGCATCGTCACCCGATGACGCGCGCCGCCGGACATCAGAGAACCGCCTTACGGAGTTGTTGGAGGCACCATGAATAAATTGGCTTCATTTTTCACCGAGCTGATGCGCAAGTATCTGCCCGATCCCTTTGTCTTTGCGATCGCGCTCACCTTGCTCACCGTGCTGCTGGCCATGGGCATCGAAGGCCAGAGCATCGGCGATGTCACCCGCGCCTGGGGCAAAGGCTTCTGGAGCCTCTTGGCCTTCACCACCCAGATGGCCGTCATCCTGGCCATGGGCTACGTCCTGGCCACCGCGCCGCTGACCGACCGAATGCTCAACCGCATCGTCAGCCACGTCCACAAGCCGCACACCGCCATCATCGTCGCCACGCTCGTCGGCGGCATCGGCAGCTACCTGAACTGGGGCTTTGGCCTGGTCATCGGCGGCATCGTCGCCAAGAAACTGGCCCTGAAGGTCAAGGGCGTGCACTACCCCCTGATCATCGCCGCCGCCTACAGCGGCTTCACCATGTACGGTCTTGGCCTGTCGGCCAGCATCCCCGTGCTCGTCGCCACGCCCGGTCACCCCACCGCCGCGCAGATGGGCACCATCCCCCTGTCCCAAACCATCTTCTCCGTGCCCATGCTGATCACCAGCCTGGTCATCATCATCACCCTGCCGCTGCTCAACGCCTGGCTGCACCCCAAGAAGGGTGAAGCGATCGTCGAAGTCGATCCCAACATCGACCGCGACGCCAACGCGTCCAACGCCGCCGAAGACATGCTCGAAAAGGGCACGCTAGCCTCCAAGCTCAACAACAGCCGCCTGCTCAGCCTGCTCATCGGCGCGCTCGGCGTGGCCTACGTCGTCTTTCACTTCATGGACGGCGGTTCGCTGGACCTGAACCTCATCAACTTCATCATCCTGTTCCTGGGCATCATCCTGCTCGGCACCCCGGCCGCCTACGTCGCCAAACTGACCGAAGGCATCAAGACCATTTCCGGGATCATCCTGCAATACCCGTTCTACGCCGGCATCATGGCAATCATGGCCGCCTCGGGTCTGGTCACCTCGATCTCCAAGGTCTTTGTCGACGTCGCCACGCCTGAAACGCTGCCGTTCTGGGGCCTGATCAGCTCGTTTGTCATCAACTTCTTTGCGCCGTCCGCCGGCGGCCACTGGGTCATCCAGGGTCCGTTCATGATCGACGCCGCCAAGGAAATCGGCAGCGCGCTCAACCAGACCACCATGGCCGTCATGCTGGGCAACGCCTGGAACGACCTCGTGCAACCCTTCTGGATCCTGCCGGCGCTGGCCCTGTCCAAGCTGAAGCTGCGCGACGTGATGGGCTATACCGTCATCATGATGCTGTGGGTCGGCGTGATCCACATCACCGCAGTATTGGCATGGGGCTACCTGACGCATTGATCGGTCCCCCCCTACGCGCTCACGCGCGCCCCCAGGGGCGACACCTGCAGACCGGCGGAGCCGGATCTGGCGGTGTCCCCGATCGGGGGAGCCGGAAAGTTTTCAGAGCCTTGTTTTTTGAACCGAACGGGAATTGATATGACCAAACCCACCGCATATCTCGTCACCGGCGGCAGCGCCGGGATCGGCGCCGCCATCGTCCGCATGCTGCTCGATGCCGGCCACAAGGTCGTCAACATCGACTACAAGCTGCCCGAGAATCCGCCGGCGGGTCTGGTCTCGTATCAGGCCGATCTGACCGATGAAGCGCGCACGCAGGAAGTCGCCCGCGAAGTCACCAGCGCGTTCAACATCGTCGGCCTCGTGAACAACGCCGGCGCCACGCGGCCCGGCACCGCCGACACCGCCACGCTGGCCGACCTGGATTACGTCGTCAATCTGCACCTGCGCACCGCGCTTATCCTGGTGCAGGCCGCGCTGCCCGCCATGCGCGAAGCCGGCTTCGGCCGCATCGTCAACATGTCTTCGCGGGCCGCGCTGGGCAAGCCGGATCGCGTGGTCTATTCGGCCACGAAGGCCGGACTGGTGGGCATGACCCGCACGCTGGCCATGGAACTGGGCGGCGACGGCATCACCGTCAACGCCATCGGCCCCGGCCCCATCGCCACCGACCTCTTCACCAAGAGCAATCCCGCCGGCGCGCCGCAGACCGAGCGCATCATCAACAGCATCGTCGTCAAGCGCCTGGGCACCCCCGAAGACGTCGCGCGCGCCGCGATGTTCTTTTTGTCGCCCGACAACGGGTTCGTCACCGGCCAGATGCTGTATGTCTGCGGCGGCACGACGCTTGGCGTCGCACCCATCTGAACGCGGCCGCCATGTCCCTGCCGACCGACCTCGCCATCCGCCCGCGCCGCCTAGCGGCGCAGCAGCGCGTGGTTGATCTGGTCGGCGGCGCGGCGCAGCGGCGGCAGAAAGGCCTCCAGCATTGCCTCGCGCGAAAACCGGTTGGCATGGCCGCTGACGTTCATCGCGGCGATCACACGGCCGCTGCGGTCGATGATGGGCACCGCCACCGATTGCAGGCCGGGCTCCAGTTCCTGCGCCACGCACGCGTAGCCATCGGCGCGCACGCCGGCCAGCACGCGCTTGATCTCATCGATGTCCGTGATGGTATCCGCCGTGTAGCGCTGGATCTGGCTCATCGCCAGCACGCGGTCCAGTTCGGCCGGCGGCAGGCCTGCCAGCAGCACACGGCCCATCGACGTCACCCAGGCCGGCAAGCGGCTGCCCACGGCCAGATTGATCGTCATCACCTTATGCGTCGACAGGCGCAGGATGTACACGATGTCGGCGCCTTCCAGCACCGACACGGAGCAGGACTCGCGCGTCAGCTCGGCGACTTCTTCCATGTAGGGCAGCGCCAGGTTCCACAGCGGCGTGCCCGACAGGTAGGCGTAACCGAGCTCCAGGATGCGCGGCGTCAGCGAGAACTTGCGGTCGTCGACGGTGACATAGCCCAGGTGCTCCAGCGTCAGCAGAATGCGGCGCGCGCCCGCGCGGGTCAGGCCCGTCACGGCCGCGACTTCGGACAGCGTCATCTGCGAACGGTCGGGGCCGAAAGCCCGGATCACCGACAGGCCGCGCGCGAAGGATTGCACGTAACTGTCGCTGGGTTGCTGGGGATCTTGCTCGGCCATCCGTCTGGTTCCAAGAGTAAAAGGCCCGCCGCCGGCGAGCCCTGCGTTGCCCCTTGCGGGCGACTCCGAACGATGGAGAGTGCGGCGTGCGGGCATGCCTTGACGCCTTCGCAGTCCCCATGAAACGATGTTCTTCAGAAGAACGAAAGTTCGAAAGAAGAACAAATTATGACACGCCACCTATGAGCGAACATCATGATCTCTAAGCTTGTTGCAAGCACTGCCGCCGCCCTGGCGGACGTCCCCGATGGCGCCACCGTCATGATCGGCGGCTTCGGCACTGCCGGCCAGCCCATGGAACTGATCGACGCCCTGCTTGAACAGGGCGCCAAGGACCTGGTCATCATCAACAACAACGCCGGCAACGGCACCACTGGGCTCGCCGCCCTCTTGGGCGCCAACCGCGTGCGCAAGATCATCTGCTCGTTTCCGCGCCAGGCGGACTCGCAGATCTTTGACGGCCTGTACCGCAGCGGCAAGCTGGAACTGGAACTGGTGCCCCAAGGCAACCTGGCCGAGCGCATCCGCGCCGCCGGCGCCGGCATCGGCGCGTTCTTCACGCCCACCGGCTACGGCACGCCGCTGGCCGACGGCAAGGAAACTCGCGAAATCAACGGCCGCCAGTACGTGCTGGAGTACCCGCTGCACGCCGACTACGCGCTGATCAAGGCCGAACGCGGCGACCGCTGGGGCAACCTGGTCTACCGCAAGACCGCCCGCAACTTCGGCCCCATCATGGCCAGCGCCGCGCGCGTGGCCGTGGCCCAAGTGCGCGAAATCGTCGAACTGGGCGAGCTGGACCCCGAAACCGTCGTGACCCCCGGCATCTTCGTCAAGCGCGTCGTGCAGATCGCAGGCCAAGCGGCCGCCAAGGAGCAGCAATGAGCACCAAACTGACCCGCGACCAGATCGCCGCCCGCGTCGCGCAGGACATTCCCGAAGGCGCCTACGTCAACCTGGGCATTGGCCTGCCCACGCTCGTCGCCAACCACTTGCCGGCCGGACGCGAAGTCATCCTGCACACCGAAAACGGCATGCTGGGCATGGGCCCGGCGCCCGCCAAGGGCGAGGAAGACTACGACCTCATCAACGCCGGCAAGCAGCCCGTCACCGAACTGCCAGGCTGCTCGTTCTTTCACCATGCCGATTCGTTCGCGATGATGCGCGGCGGCCATCTGGACATCTGCGTGCTGGGCGCCTTTCAGGTCTCGCAGCACGGCGACCTGGCCAACTGGCACACCGGCGCGCCCGACGCCATCCCCGCCGTGGGCGGCGCGATGGACCTGGCCATCGGCGCGAAAGACGTCTTCGTGATGATGGAATTGCAGACCCGCGAAGGCCAGAGCAAGCTGGTCGAGACCTGCACCTATCCGCTGACCGGCGTGCGCTGCGTATCGCGCGTGTACACCGACGTCGCGGTGTTCGACATCAACAAGGACGGCGTGACCGTCACCGACATCTTCGGCGACATGACCGCCGATGAGCTGCTGCGCCTGACCGGCCTGCCGCTCAAGTTTGCGAACTGAAGTCCCTTAATTGCCGATACGTCGCCCCGCCAGCCGGGGCGGCATCATGGAGAGTCCATCATGTTGTTCATGGTTCAAATGCAAGTCAATCTGCCCGTCGACATGCCCGCCGACCGCGCCGACAAACTGAAGGCCGACGAAAAGGCCCTGGCGCAGCAGCTTCAGCGCGACGGCAAATGGAAGAGCCTGTGGCGCGTTGTCGGCCGCTACGCCAACGTCAGCATCTTCGACGTCGAAAGCAACGACGAACTGCATGCGCTGCTGTCGTCCCTGCCGCTTTTCCCGTACATGGATATCGAAGTCACCGCGCTCGCGCGCCATCCCTCGGCGATCTGACAGGAGCCTCGCATGCCCTACATCATCGAAACCTTCGACAAGCCCAACCACCAGGACATGCGCCAGCAACACCGCGCCAAGCACCTGGAATACCTGGACGCCAACAAGGCGCTCCTGTTGGCGTGCGGCGCCAAGCTGCAGGATGACGGCAAGGATGCCGGCGGCGGCCTGTACATCGTCGACGTCGACACGCGCGAAGCCGCGCAGCAGTTCATCGATGCCGACCCGTTCGCGCAGGCCGATCTGTTCGACCGCGTGACCATCACCCGCTGGCGCAAAGCCTACGTCGACGGCGTCTGCCACCTGTAATCCCCGCCCGGCCGCCGTCAACGACGCGCAGCCGCGGCTTTCCCGGAAGGAATCCCACATGTCTTATGCCGATCTCAGCCAGGCACGGCTGTTCTACGTCATCGATGGCCCCGCCGACGCGCCGGTGCTCGTGCTCTCCAATTCGCTGGGCACCTGCGCCGACATGTGGGCCCGCCAGATCCCCGAACTGACCCGCCACTTCCGCGTGCTGCGCTACGACACCCGCGGCCACGGCAAGTCCTCGGTCCCCGAAGGCGAGTACAGCTTCGAGCAGCTGGGCAACGACGTCGCCGAACTGCTGGCGCACCTGGACATCAAGCGCGCACACTTCTGCGGCCTGTCGATGGGCGGCCCGACCGGCCTGTGGCTGGCGCTGGCGCGCCCCGAACTCGTCGGCAAGCTGGTCCTGTGCAACACCGCCGCGCGCATCGGTTCGACCGAAGGCTGGAGCGCCCGCATCGCCGCCGTCGCTGAGCAGACGCTGGAAAAAATGGCCCCCACGCTGGTCGAGCGCTGGCTGACCGACGCCTACCGCGCCGCCGAACCCGGCCTCACGCAGGTCCTGATCGACATGCTGCGCCGCACGCCGGACGCAGGCTACTCGGGCAACTGCGCCGCGCTGCGCGACGCCGACTTCCGCGAGCAGGTGTCTTCGATCACCGCGCCCACACTCGTCATCAGCAGCACGCACGACCTGGCCGCCACGCCCGCGCAAGGCCAGGAACTGGCCGCCGCCATTCCGGGCGCGCGCTATGTCGAACTGAACACCTCCCACATCTCGAACTGGGAGCAACCGGAAGCCTTCACCCGCGCGGTCGTCGACTTCCTGACGGAGTGAGCCGCATGCAACGCTGGAAGCACCGGCCCGAAGGCTCCAACTGGGGGGACTTCGGGCCCGACGACCAACTCGGGCGCCTGAACCTCATTACCGAAGAACAGGTTCTGAAGGGCGCGCGCGAGATCCGCACCGGCAAGACCTTCTGCCTGTCCCTGCCGCTGGACCTGCCGGGCGGCAACGTGCTCAACCCGCGCCGCCATCCGCCGCAGCTAAGCCCCACAAAGCTCAAGGACACGCCATACCTGAACTTCCCGCTCAAGAACGTCAATCCGGACGCGCTTGATGTGCTGAGCGACGACCAGGTGCTGCTGTCCATGCAGTATTCGACGCAGTGGGACGCGCTCGCGCACGTGGGCGCGCTGTTTGACGCCGATGGCGACGGCACGCCGGAACTGCGCTACTACAACGGCTTTCAGGCCGGCGTGGACGTTGTGGGACCGGCCGACGGCGACCACACGGGCTGCGGCTGCAACAGCGGCGGCCCGTCCGCCGCGCTGAAGCTGGGCGTCGAGAACCTGGCGCAAAAGGGCATGCAGGGCCGCGGGGTGCTGGTGGACCTGTTCCGCCATTACGGCCCGGGCCGCACGCTGATCGGCCATGCCGAACTGATGCACGTGCTGGACGCGGACGGCATCGCCGTGGAGCCCGGCGACATGCTGGTGCTGCGCACCGGCTACGCCGAAGCCGTGGTCGCCATGAACGGCGCCCCGGACCCCGAGGTGCTGCACACCTACGGCGCCGCGCTGGACGGCACCGACGACGCGCTGCTGCAATGGATCACCGACAGCGGCATCGCCGCCATCTGCGCCGACAACTACGCGGTCGAGGCCTATCCCGCCCGCGAAAAGTCCGGCGCGCGTCCCATGCTGCCGCTGCATCACCACTGCCTGTTCAAACTGGGCCTGCCGCTGGCCGAGCTTTGGTATTTGAAGGACCTGGCGGATTTCCTGCATGTCAACGGCCGCCACCACTTCATGCTGACCGCGCCCCCGCTGCGCCTGCCGCATGCGATCGGATCGCCGGTCACGCCGATTGCAACGGCGTGACGCGCATAGCGCCGGTGTCAGCGGACCAAAGAAAACGCCAGACCTCGTCTGGCGTTTTTGCTTGCCCCGCGTTCAGCCCTTCAGGCAGGTGCTCATGAAAGTCTTGCGGGCCTCGCCCGTCAGCTTTTGCTCGCCGGCCTTGGCGTTGCAGTCCTTCATCTTCTGCTGCTGCGGCGTCAGTTGCTTGGCGGGCTCCTCGCCCTTCAGGCAGCTGCTCATGAAGGTCTTGCGGTCGTCGCCCTTCTTGCCCTCGGCGGCCTTGTTGCAGTCCGACATGCGCTGCTGCTGCGGCGTGGGCGTCTTGGCGGTTGAGGGCGCGGCGGGTGTCTGGGCCTGCGCGCCGGCAAAACATGCGGACAACAGGATGGCCGAGGCCAGCTGGGTGGTACGGGAAAGCATGAGTTCCTCCCTTGAGCGCCCCAAGCGCATTGGCACGCGCGACGCGGGGCTGCACGGTCCGCCGGCCAAGGCGCCGGCCCGGTCATCATCGGACAATCCCGGCGCCTTCGCAACCTCCGCCGCAACCTGTTACCCATTCATCCATCTGACCCGTTGTATCCACGGCCGGAAAGGAGTGAGATAGGCAAAACCCGCGCCGCGAGCCCCAGGAGACGCCATGAAAAAAATCATCCTCGCCTCGATTGCCGTGCTGGCCTGCGCATCCGCCGCCGCCGGCGCGCAAAGCCTTGCCTACGGCGTCACCCTGGGCAACGTCCAGGCCGTGCGCGACAGCACCCGCAACGTCTCGACCATCACCGGTTTTCTGGCCAACCAGTCCGAACGCCCCGTCAATAGCGTCCTTCTGACCTACGTCCTGTACGACGCCCAGAACCGCGAGGTCGGCCGGGTCAGCGAAGACATCGTGGGCCCCCTCGCCCCCGGCCAGATCAAGGTGGTCAAGGCCATCACGCCGCTCGAATTCACCCGCGTGACCCCGCTGGACGTTGCGGCCCGCTAAGGCTGGCCAGGGCTTCGACCCGCCGCAAAAAAACCCTTTTGATATCAGGGTTTAGACAGGTGGCTATCAGCCCAATTATGGGAAAATCCCGACTGCCGACTCGATAAAAGGGGCTTCCACACGAAGCCCCTTCGTGCGTATGCCGGCGCGCCAGCAAGCCTGGCCTCGATATTAGGAACTGAAGATCATGTTTCCCAAAAGACTCTCCGAAGGCTACCAATCCTTCCTTGACGGCCGCTTCCAGACGGAAAGCAGCCGCTACCAAAAGCTGGCCGAAATCGGCCAAAGCCCGGAAATCCTGATCATTGGCTGTTGCGACTCGCGCGTGTCGCCCGAAGCGATCTTCGACGCAGGCCCCGGTGAAATGTTTGTGGTGCGCAACGTGGCCAACCTCGTGCCGCCCTGTGATCCCGACTCGGAATCGTCGTACCACGGCACCAGCGCCGCCATCGAATTTGCGGTCAACGGCCTGAACGTCAAGCACATCGTCGTGCTGGGCCACGCCTCCTGCGGCGGCATCCGCTTCTTCTTCGACGACGCCACGCCGCTGAGCAAGAGCGATTTCATCGGCAAATGGATGTCGCAGATCGAACCCGTCGCCAAGGGCATGTCCCCGGAGACCGGCGACCGCCAGGCCAACCTGAAACGCCTGGAACTGGCCACCGTCGCGCACAGCCTGAACAACCTGATGACGTTCCCGTCCATCCGCCGCCGCGTCGAGAAGGGCGAGCTGGAACTGCACGGCGCCTACTTTGGCGTGGCCACCGGCGTCCTGTTCCTGCGCGATCCGGAAACCGGCGAGTTCAAGCCCTGCCTGGAAACGGGCATCACGGAATAAGGGGCGCGGGCCTTGCGCCCGCGCCACTGGCTTGCGACAGGCGAGCCGGGCCGTTCAAACCCGGTACGCCTGGGCTAGCCGCTCGTAGTTGTTCTTCAGGATGATGCCCGCGTAGTACACGTGTTCGCGCATCAGGTCCTCGGCCCGCGCGCCGTCGCGGGCGATGATGGCGCTCACGATCCGATGATGGTCATCGTGCGAGCGCAGGATGATCCCGTGGTCTTCCCACAGGATGATCCGGTCCGACGCATACGGAATTGCCTGCGCCTGCGTCGCGAACCGCTTCACCCACGGATTGCCCGCCGCCTCGAGAATGCCGTTGTGCAAGGTGATGTTGACCTGCTGGTACGGCAGATGGTCCTCCGGCAGCAACACGCCCTTGGCAAGAATCCGGTCGCCCTCGTCCAGGCAGTTCTTCAGCACCGCGACCGCGTCATTCGACAGGCCGCGCAGCGCCGCCTGCCGGCAGGCCAGGCCCTCCAGGGCGGCTCGCACTTCATACGCCGCCACAATCTCCCCGATGTCGTAAGCCCGCACGGTGTAGCCGCGCTTGGGCAAATGTTCGAGCAGGCCTTCGTTGCCCAACGTGGCGAGCGCCGCGCGCACCGGCGTGCGCGACACGCCCAGTTTTTCGGCCAGCGGGATTTCTTCCAGCCGAGCGCCGGGACTGAACTTGCCGTGCAGCACCCAGTCCCGCAGCGTATCGGTGACGTGTTGAGATAGCGTATCCATGCGGCAATTGTATACATGAAGAATACATGCGGCAGTGTGCTCTAGCTCTATCTCAGGGCTTTCCATAGTGCTTCTGCCGTAAATCAAACGTCGTTCAGGGTAAGCCCCTATACCTGCCCTACGGCCATGTATACATAATCGCAAAAAATCAGACTGGCGGCCGATCCAATCCCCAAGGATGGACGACACGCCACGGAGGAGACAGCATGACCAATGTATCCAAGCCCGCCACGGCCGGCCCGGGGCCCCGCCTCGCCCTCGTGACCGGCGGCGGCGGCGGCATCGGCGCCACGATCTGCCGGGAACTCGCACAGGCCGGACTGCGCGTGGTGGTGTCGGACGTGGACAGCGACCGTGCGCGCCGGGTGGCCGACGAGCTGGGCGCGCCCCATGCCGCGCATGCCTTTGACGTCAGCGACGAAGCGGCCGTCGACAGTGCATTCGAGCAGATCGAAAGCCAGCACGGCCCCATCGCGGTGCTGGTCAGCGCGGCCGGACTGCTGCTGTTCCAGGAGAACGGCGAGCGGCCGCTCATCAAGGACACGTCGCTCGATATCTGGGAACGCAGTTTTGCCGTGAATGCGCGCGGCGTGTTCCTGTGCGGACGCGCCTACCTGCGCCGGCGCGAAGCCAAGCCGCTGGCGCATGGCCGGGTCGTCACCTTCACGTCGGTCGCCGCGCAACTGGGCGGCTACCGTTCCAGCGCCTCTTACATCGCCGCCAAGTCGGCCGTGCTGGGCCTGACCAAGTCCATGGCGCGCGAGGCCGCCCATCTTGGCATCACGGTCAACGGCATCGCGCCCGGATTGATCGACACCGACATGCTGCGCAGCACCGTCACCAGCAGCGGCGCGCTGGCCGCGGCTGCACAAGCCATCCCGCTGGGCCGCATCGGCACCGCCGAGGAAGTGGCCGCGGCCGTGCGGTTCCTCGCCTCGGAAGACGCGGGCTACATCACCGGCAGCGTCATCGACGTGAACGGCGGCTACCGCATGCAGTAAGACTTACCCGGCGGCACCGCCGTCAACGCATCAAAGCGTCATCCACCAAAGACGCGCATCCAAAAAAGAACGGGAGACCAAGCATGAACCAACGTAGTCGCTACGCGGCCGCCGCCGCGCTGTGCGCCCTGGCCTTTTCGACCGCCGCGCAGGCGCAGCAGGAACCGGGGATCACGGACAAGACCATCAAGATCGGCGTCTTTGCGCCGCTGTCGGGCAGCGGCATGGCCTACGGCTTTGACGTGCTGAACGCCGCCAAGATGTGGTACGCCAAGGTCAACAAGGAAGGCGGCGTAAACGGCCGCCAGATCGAGCTGGTCGTGGAAGACGACCGCTGCAACGCCAACGATCTGGTCGCCGCCGTGAAGAAGCTGAACGAGCAGGACAAGGTCTTCCTGCTGAACGGGGGATCGTGCTCGGCGGCCGTCGTCGCCTCGCGCGAATACATCGAACGCGAAAAAGTGCCGCTGGTCATGCTCAATGCCTCCGGCGACGGCGCCCTCTACCCGCCCTCCAAGTACATCTACGGCGCCTTCTCGATCTCTCAGCACGCCGTGGGCGGCTCGATGGTGCAGTTCGCATCGGAACACCTGAAGGCCAAGAAGATCGGCTACATCAATCATGACGACGCCTACGGCGGCTGGAACCTGGAGGCGGCGCAGTCGCAGGCAAAACAGCTTGGCGACCCGGCGTTGCAGGTGCAGTCGGTCAATCCGAACATCACCGACGTGACGGCGCCCATGCTGAAGATCCGCTCGGGCAATCCCGATGTGCTGCTGCTGACGACCTACGCGCGCCCCGCCGCCCTCATCATCAAGAAGGCGCACGAACTGGGCTGGAACAAGCCCATCGTGCTGGCGGTCAATGGCACGGCGGATCTCAAGCAGCTCGTGGAGAACGTGGGCAACAAGGATGCGTTCAAGAACGTGTACATCCAGGACGTGCTGGCGGATCTGCCGGGCGGGCCGAAGCTGACGTGGGTATACGACATGTACAAGCAGTCGTATCCCGACCTGGCGGCCAAGCCCGGGCACCCGCAGTCCTACATGCCTTACGGCATTCCGCCCGCCATGGCGGTCGTGAACGCGCTGAAGGCCGCCGGCCCGCAGCCCACGCGTGAAAAGGTGCTGCAGGCGCTGGAAACCATGAAGTTCGACTCGGGCGTCATGGCAGGCCCCATCGAGTTCGGCCCGGGCGACCGCGCCGCGCAGGAGGCCGCCATCTACATCAAGTTCGATGGGACGAACATGACGCTCGTGCCTGGCGCCTTCAAGAGCACCTGGCAATACCAGAAGTAAACCCGCGGCCCTACAGAGGCCACGCCCGCGCGATGGCGCAGCATCGCGCGGGCCGCCGGAGAACATCATGAGCTTTGCCGATACCTGGTTGTTCCTGCAGCAGGGGGTGCTGTCGGGGCTGGTGACGGGCAGCGTATACGCGTTGCTGGCCGTCGCCGTCGTCATCATTTTCAAGACCACCGATGTGCCGAATTTCGCCCAGGGCGAGATCTTCATGGTGGGCGGCTACATTGCGCTGTTCCTCATCCTGGTGATGGGATGGCCTTACCTGGCGGTCATTCCGGTCACGCTGGCCGCGGTGGCCGTGCTGTCGGGCCTGTTCCAGCGCGTCGTCATGGAACGGGTCATCGCTTCCAAGGGCGTGGGCGTGCAGATGGTCATCGCCACGCTGGGGCTGGCGTACGCCCTGAAGGGGCTGGTGCGCACGTCGGGCCTGGGCGACACCCCGCGCTCGCTGCCGCCGCTTGCGTCCACGGACGCCGTCATCATCGGCGACGCCGTGCTGACCCGGCTTGACCTGCTGATCTTCGCCGTCGCGGTCATCGTCATGCTGCTGCTGTTCGGGATGTTCGCCTACACGCGCGTTGGCCGGGCCATGCGCGCGGTGGGAATGAATCCGAAGGCAGCGCGGCTGACGGGCGTGAACCTCACCCGCATCCGCATGATGGTGTGGGCGCTGTCAGGCCTGATTTCGGCCGTCGCGGCGCTGCTCATCACGCCCAAAATCCTCATCACCCCGGACATCGGCCACATCGCCATCCTGGCCTATGCCGCCGCCATCGTGGGAGGCATCACCAGCCTGCCCGGCGCGGTGGTCGGAGGCTTTGTGATCGGCATCGCCGAGAACCTGGTGGGGCTGTTCATTTCGACCAATGCCATCGTGGTGGCGCCCTTCGTGGCCATCATGGTCGTGCTGCTGGTGCGCCCGCAAGGACTGCTGGGCGGCAAACTGCAGGTGAAGAAAGTATGAGCAACAAGATCGATCGCACCCTGCTGGCGCTCATGGCCGTCGTGCTGGTGGCGCTGCCCTTCATGGCTAGCGGCTATGTCGTCTACGTCGTCAACCTGCTGATGGTGTTCGTGGTGCTGGCGTTGGGCCTGCACCTGGTCATCGGCGAAACCGGGCAGTTCGCCCTGTCGCACGCGGCCTTCTACGGCGTGGGCATCTACACCGCCGGGCTCATCAACAACCTCTGGCATCCGCCCTTCTTCGTCTCCATCCTGGCGGGCGGGCTGCTGGCCGCGGCGCTCGGCTACGTGATCGGCGCGCTCGCGCTGCGCATGCGCGACATCTATCTGGCGCTGTCCACGTTCGCGTTCGGGGAAGCCATGCAGTGGGTGTTCCTGAACTGGCAATCGGTCACCAACGGATCCAACGGATTCCGCATCTCGCCCGCCTCGCTCTTCGGGTACGAACTGGTGTCGGACATGAAGGCCTACCCCTTTGTCGTGCTGATTGCCGCGCTGCTGCTGTGGGCCACCGTGGCGTTGTCGCGCTCGCAACTGGGATCGGCCTTCCGGGCCGTGCGCGAGAGCGATGTCGCGGCGCAGGCGATGGGCGTGAACGTCAATGCCATCAAGCGAACCGCGTTCACGCTGTCGGCCGCCTACGCCGGCATCGCCGGCGGCATGTACACGCTCTTCGCGTCGTTCATCCATCCCGAAAGCCTGGGCTTTCAGACGACCATCCTGATCCTGACGATGGTCGTGGTGGGCGGCATCGGCTCGGTACGCGGCGCCATCGCGGGGGCTTTGGCCTTCGGCCTCATCTCCGAACTGCTGCGCCAGGCGCTGTCGTTCCAGGAAATCATCTACGGCGTCATCCTGATGGGCTTCATGATGTTCGCGCCCAAAGGCCTGTTTGCGGGCCGCGCGGCGCGGCGCGCGCCCCCGCCGGCCGCGCCTTTGCCCGCGGCCTCGCGCGCGGCGGCCACCGCCTCCAAATCCCCGCAAAGGAGCGCAGCATGAGCACCCATCCTTATCTGGACGTGCAGAGTCTGACGGTGAAATTCGGCGGCCTGACGGCGATCAACGGGCTGTCCATGCAAGTGGAACGCGGCCGCATTCACGCGCTGATCGGCCCAAACGGCGCCGGCAAATCGACGACATTCAATTGCATATCGCGTTATTACCGCCCCACCAGCGGCAGCATCACCTTCGATGGCGCCGACATCACGGGCAAGAAGCCACACGAAATGGCGGCGCTGGGCGTGGCGCGCACATTCCAGAACCTGGAGCTCTTCGGCGCGCTCAGCGTACGGGAGAACGCGCTGCTGGGAACGTACGCGCACGGCGCGAACGGCCCGCGCAAGCTGTTGCGTCCCGCGGCGGCCGAGGCCCGCGAGCGGGTGGAGCATCTGCTCGAGCGCGTCGGCCTGGCAGACTTCCTGGACACCCCCGCCTGCAGTCTGGACTTCGGACGCCAGAAGATGCTGGAGCTGGCGCGCGCGCTGGCCATTTCTCCGCGCCTGCTGTTGCTGGACGAACCGGCGGCGGGCCTGCGAAACCGCGAGATCGAGACGCTGGACCGCCTGCTGACCGAATTGTGCGAGCGGGACGGCATCACGGTATTGCTGGTGGAACACGTGATGCAACTGGTGATGTCCATATCGGATCGCATCACCGTCATGTCGTTTGGCGAAAAGATCGCAGAGGGCACACCCACCGAGGTGCGCAACGACCCCCGTGTCATCGAGGCCTATCTGGGCAAGGGAGCAGCTGGTGGCTGAGATTCTGCTGGAAGTCGATGCGGTGTCGGCCGCCTACGGCAACATCCGCGCATTGCAGGACGTGTCGCTGAAGGTGCCGCAAGGCGCCATCGTGGCGCTGCTGGGCGCCAATGGCGCAGGCAAGTCGACCACGTTGAACGTGATTTCTCGTCTGGTCTCGCCCACGGCGGGCAGCGTGCGTTTCGCGGGCGAACCCATCCATCGCCTGTCCGCCGATGAGGTCGTGGGACGCGGCATCGTGCAGGTGCCGGAAGGCCGCGAGATCTTCCGCGAGATGAGCGTGCGCGAAAACCTGGAAATGGGCGCCTACCTGCGCCGGGACCGCAACGCTGTCCGGCAGGACATGGACATGGTGTGCGACACCTTTCCGCGCCTGCGAGAACGCTTCGAACAAAAGGCCGCCACGCTTTCAGGCGGCGAGCAGCAGATGCTGGCGACCGGCCGCGCGATGATGGCGCGGCCACGCATGATCCTGTTGGACGAACCGTCCATGGGGTTGTCGCCACTGGTGGTCGAGCAGATCTTCGACATCATCCTGCGGCTGAACCGCGAACAGGGCATCACGATTCTGCTGGTCGAACAGAACGTCAAACTCGCGCTGTCGGTGTCCAGTCACGCCTACATCCTGGAGAACGGCGAGATCGCGCTGGACGGGCAATCCGCCGCGCTCGCCAGCGACGAAGGCGTGCAGCGCGCCTATCTGGGCGCGTAGGCGCCGCAAGGAAAATGCCATGATCTCAATGCAAGACAAGCGCGTCCTGGTGACGGGCGCCGGGCGCGGCCTGGGCGCCGCCATCGCACAGGGCTTTGCCCGGCAAGGCGCCCGCGTGATCGTGACCGACGTGGACGCGGCGCTTGCCGCCGCGTCGGCGCAGGCCATCGTCGCGGCCGGTGGCCATGCCGCGCATGCCGAGCTGGACGTGACCCACGAGCAGGCGGTGCGCGCCTTTGCCGCCGACTGCGCGGCGCGCCACGGTCCGCTGGACATCCTCGTCAACAACGCCGGCATTTCGGCGCGCGCGCCGTTCGACGATCCGCGCACCCCCGAGATCTGGGACCGCGTGATGCGGGTGAACCTGCAAGGCACGTTCAACGTCACGCATGCCTTCGTGGAACAGCTCAAGGCCTCGCGCGGCGCCATCGTCAACCTGTGTTCCATCGTGGCTTACGGCTGCGGCATTTCGACCGCGGGCTACGTGGTGTCCAAGGGCGGCGTGCGCTCGTTCACGGAGGTACTGGCCCGCGACCTGGCTCCCCACGGCGTGCGGGTCAACGCGGTGGCGCCGGGACTGATGGAAACCGAGATGACCGCCGGCCAGCGCGCCCAGGCCAGCGGCACCGACTGGTACATGGGGCGCGCGCCCATGGCGCGCGCGGGGCGCGCTGACGAGATCGTCGGCCCCATCCTGTTTCTGGCCTCGGACCTGGCCAGCTATGTCAATGGCGTGGTGCTGCCCGTGGACGGCGGCTATCTGGCTGTCTAAGGAGAAATCATGAGTCTGGGAACGGCGTTGGTCACGGGCGGCGCAAGCGGCATGGGCCTGGCGATCGTGGAGCGGCTGGCGCGGGATGGATTTCGCGTCGTGATGGCCGATCGCAACGGGGCGCTGGCGGAGAAGGAATCACGGGCGCTGGCCGACCGGGGACTGGATGTCAGCCACCGCGTCGTGGACCTGGCCGACGAAGCCTCCACGCGCGCGCTGGCGAGCGCATTGCCGCCGCTGGCCGCGCTGGTGAACAACGCTGGCCTCTTTGACGAGCGCACGTTCTTCGACGTGACGAGCGATGACTACCGGCGCGCCTTCGACGTGAACCTGCTGGCGGTCGCCACCCTGACCCAGGAAGCGGCGCGGACCATGCAGCCGGGCGCGAAGATCGTGAACATCGCGTCGCGCGCGTATCTGGGCGCGAAGAACCATCCGCATTACGTGGCCTCGAAGGCGGCGCTGGTTGGCTACACCCGCGCCAGCGCGATGGAACTGGCCGGACGCGGCATCCTGGTCAACGCCATTGCGCCCGGCCTCATCGATACGCCATTGCTGCGCAACCTGACGCCCGAGCGCATGGCCGCGCAACTGGCCTTGCAGCCGACCGGGCGCGCGGGGCGGCCTGAAGACATTGCCAATGCGGTGTCCTTCCTGGCCGCGCCACACATGGACTTCATCACGGGGCAGGTCATCTTCGTGGATGGCGGCAAGTCGCTGGGCGGATCGGGAGCGTAGGCGGCATGGACCAGATCGCATGGGACAAGGAAGTGGATGCGCTCGTCGTGGGTTCCGGCGCGGGCGGCATGGCCGCGGCGCTGACCGCGCACGAGGAAGGGATGGACGTGCTGCTGGTCGAAAAGACCGACCGCATCGGCGGATCGACGGCGATCTCCGGCGGCGCGGTGTGGATCCCCCTGAACGCGCAGACTGAAACGGCGGGCCATCCGGACAGCATGGACAGCGTCTGGACCTATCTGGACCAGACGGTGGGCGCGGCGGCCCCCGAACACATGAAGCGGGCCTATCTGGAGGCAGGCCCGCGCATGATGGATTACCTGGTGTCGCGCGGCCTCTTGCAGCTTGCCGCGCGCACCGCCTCCCCGGATTACTACCCTGACCGGCCCGGCGCCGCAATGGGCGGCCGTTCGCTCGACCCTGTCGAATTCGACGGCCGCAGGCTGGGCAGCCGCTTGCGGCTCTTGCGCGACCCGCTCAAGGAATTCACCGTGCTCGGCGGCATGATGGTCAACATCACCGACGTGCGGCACCTGCTTGGCGCCACGCGTTCATTCGCTGCCTGGCGCCACAGCATGAAGCTGGTGTTGCGTTACGCCTCGGACCGCGCGCGCGGGTATCACCGCGGCACGCGGCTGCTGCTGGGCAATGCGCTGGCGGCCCAGTTGTTTCATGGACTCTTGACCCGCAACATCGACTTCTGGCTGCAAACGCCCGCGCTGTCGCTGCACCGCGACGCCGCCGGGCGGGTGCTGGGCGCAGCTCTGTCGCGGGACGGCAAGACGGTCAACGTGCGCGCCCGCCGTGGCGTCGTGATGGCGACGGGCGGATTCCCGTGGGATCCGGAACGGCGCGCGCGAATCTACCCGCAGCCGACCGGCGGCTGGTCGATGTCCCCGCGCGGCAATACCGGCGATGGCATCCGGCTGTCGGAACGGGCCGGCGCGGCGTTCGGCAGCGGCCATGCCAGTCCGGCCTTCTGGGCGCCAGTTTCCGTGCTGGATACCGGCACGGGCACGCCACTCAATTACCCGCATCTGGTCTGGGACCGCGCCAAGCCCGGCCTGATCGCCGTCAATGGCGCGGGCAACCGGTTCGTCAATGAATCGACCTCGTACCACGAGTTCGTGCAGGCCATGTACCGCAGCAACGAGACCGTGCCCAGCATCCCGGCATTCCTGGTCTGCGACCAGCGGTTCATCGACACGTGGGGCCTTGGCCTGGCCCTGCCCGGCGGCCGGCCCCGGCAACACCTGATCGACCTGGGCTACCTTTTGCAGGCGTCCACGCTGGCGGCGCTGGCCGGCCGGCTCGGCGTACCGGCCGACGCGCTGCAGGCCACCGTCCAACGCTATAACCAGCACGCCGCGCAAGGAACCGATCCGGATTTCGGCAAGGGCAGCACGGCCTACAACCGCTATCTGGGCGATCCGCAGCACCAACCGAATCCGTGCCTCGCGCCGCTTGGCGATGGGCCTTATTACGCCGTCAAGGTGTACCCGGGCGACATCGGCACCGCCTGCGGCATTGCCGCCAACGCACATGCGCAGGCGCTGGATGCCGCCGGCGCGCCGATCCCCGGCCTTTACGTGGCGGGCAACGACATGCAGTCCGTGATGGGCGGCGCGTACCCCGCGCCGGGCATCACGCTCGGCCCCGCCTTGACCTTTGGCTGGGTGGCTGGACAGCACCTGGCCCATGCGCAACACTGACGCCTCTCACCGACAGGGAACCCCATGAAAATCTTCTTCTCGCCCGCTTCGCCCTTCGTACGCAAGTGCATGGTCATCGCCCACGAACTCGGGCTGGCCGACCGGATTGAAAAGCTGCCCAGCGCCGCCGGTCCCGTCGCCCGCGACCAGACCATCATCCCGAGCAATCCGCTGGGCCAGGTGCCCACCTTCATCACCGATGAAGGTCAGGCGCTGTTCGACAGCCGCGTTGTCTGCGAATACCTGAACGACCTGGGCGGCGGATCGTTCTTTCCTGCCGGCAAGGCCCGCTGGCCCGTGCTGACCGAGCAGGCAATGGCCGACGGCATGCTGGGCGCGGCGCTGCTGGCGCGCTACGAGACCGTGCTGCGTCCCGAGGCCTTGCGCTGGGATGGCTGGGTCGAGGGCCAGCTGGGCAAGGTGCGCGATGGCCTTGCGCTCATCGAGAAGAACGCCGCGGGCCTCGCTGGCCGCCTGGACATCGGCACCGTCACCATCGGCTGCGCGCTCGGTTACCTGGACTTCCGCTTCCCTGACCTGGACTGGCGCGCCTCGCATCCGGCCACGGCTGCCTGGTACGAGGATTTCAGCCAACGCCCCTCGATGCAGGCCACCAAGCCCTGATCCGGCCGCCGGCGGTTTGCGCCGGTAAGTGCGACGGCGTCAGTGCGACGACACGAACGCGGCTTGCGCGAAGGCCGGTATAGCGAAGCCTTCGCGCATGCGCCGCGCCTCTGCCGCTGGCGTCAGGCCAAATAGGCGCTTGAACTCGCGGCTGAACCGGGACTGGCTCGTGTAGCCCACCGCCTGGCTCGCCGTCTCGGCCGTCAGGTCCTGCCGCACCATCAAGAGGCGAGCCTGGTGCAGGCGGGCGATTTCACGTACTGCATGGGTGAGACCTGCGTCACCGCCTTGAAATGGCTGTGAAAGCTCGGCACGCTCATGCCCGCCTCATTCGCCAGCCTGGTCACATCCAGCGGCTGGGCATACTCCGCATGGATGAGACGCAGGGATTTGCCAATACGGCCGAACTGCCCTCGCAGCGATAGTGCTTCCCGCATCGAACTGCCCTGCGGGCCGGTCAGCACGCGGAAATAGAGTTCGCGCAGCAGGCCCGCTCCCAACACCGCGGCTTCCACGCTCGGGTTGGTCAGGGGCAAGCTGGCCGCATTGCCGGAGGAATTGGCCGTGTGGGAGACGGTTACGAAATCCACAGATGGATAAAGCCCTGCGCAGAAGGCTTTGCTACAGTGAACCTGCATCTCCCCTGACAGACCAACCCAAAGGTCAATCACGACAAGGAGCGCCCGCATGGCCATTTCTGCGATCTCCGCCATCCCGCACGTCGCCGCGCCTTTTCCGGCGCGCGTATCGATGCTGGATGAGAACCGCCCCGCCTGGGAAGCCGAACGCGCCGCGCAGAACTTCGCGGCCCGCCAGGCGCAGCGCACCGCCCAGGCACAGGCCGCCCGCGAAGCCCAGCGCGTGGAACGCGCCCAGGCCGATAAATTGGCAAGGGCCGAGCAAAACGCCCCGCGCGTCAGCGACAAAGCGGACCCCGCCGCCGCGCCCCTTGCTCTTGCCGCCCCCGCCATCAACATCGATGAATTGCGCGACTTGTACGCGGACGCCCGCATGCGGCGCGCGGTTGAAGACTTTGCCGCCCGACCCGACCCGGTGGCCCAACGCGCCCAGGCCGCGAACGACTGGGGCACCATCGAAGGCCTGGCGCCGCTGCAACCTTATCGTGTCGCCATGGGCAATCCGCAAGTCGAGTTGCAGGCCGCGGCTGTCATGAAGGCAGCCAGTGGTGCCGTTCCGGCGGTGGCCAACATCGGCCCGACCGAGAACGTGACCGACAACGCACGCTACCGCCCCGGCGCCGCGCCCTGATCCCCGCGCTGGCCCTGGTGTCAGGCAGCCGAAAGAGATGCCCTTCGGTTGGCGACGGCGTCTCAACGGGTGTCTGACACCGCCACCAAGCCGGCCCATGAAAAAAGCCGCCTGAAAAAGCGGCTTTCTCGTGGCGCGAAGACCGATCAGTGGAAGAATTCCGCGATCATCGTGGCGCCCATGAAGGTGCCGGCGTTGGCGGCCAGCGACACCACCACGATCTTCCAGCCCAGCTTGCGGAAGGCGGGCAGGTCTTTCAGGATCGACAGGCCGGCCATGGCCAGGATGACCGTCGTGAACGGCAGGAAGTTGACCTTGCCCACCATTGCGATGATCTGGTCCGAGTACGGCAGCACGCCAGGGCAACCGGCCGTCATGGCGATCAGCGACAGCACGAACACCGCCGGCAGCTTGGGCACGACGCGCAGGATGAGGTCAGTGATGACGACCAGCAGCACGATGATGCCCATGCCGGGCAGCGCGTCCGCGAACGGCACGTTGTAGCCCAGGCGGTTGCCCACCAACGCAAACAGGCCACAGATGACGTAGGCGGTCAGGCGGTCGCCAAAGCCCATCTTCGCGCCGTGCGCGGGCACGTCTTCCGACACGCTGTCGTCGACCACGGCCTCGTTCTTGCCGCGCGAGAAGCGGCCCAGCACGGGCTCCAGCTTGCCGTACAGGAAGATCGTCGTGGGCAGCGAGATGAAGAGGGTGAAGTACACGCCCACCACGGTGGTCAGCAGGTTGGCCGCGGCGGCCAGCGCAGCCACCTGATGCGCCATTTCGGGCGTCTGCTGCGAGGCGATCGCGCCCACGCCGGCGGCCATCATGCTGCCCGAGCCCACGCCTGCGCCCATGGCGAGCGAGCGCGGATCGAAGATGTTCAGGCTGGTGATGAAGCCGGCCATCAGCGCCACGAACAGCGCGCCGATCACGGTGCCGGTGATGTATTCGGCCATGACGCCGCGGCCTTCGGGCGAATTCATGCCGTAGCGCTCGCCGATGATCGCCAGGCTGGGCTCACGGCCCACCGAGAACGTGGCGCCGATCGCTTCGCGCTTGATGCCCAGCAGCAGCGCCAGCGGCAGGCCGATGGCCATGGTGCCGAAAAAGTGGCCGAACTCCTGGAACACCAGCGCCCAGCCGGCCTCGCGCACCTGCGGCAAGGCGCCGCCGACCATCAGACCCAGCTTGGCCAGGAACGGCAGCAACGCATATTGCAGGTAGCCGCTGATGCGGGTCTGCATGGCTTTGTCGATGCCGATGCCGGACGGCAGCCGCTGACCGAAAGCCGCCACGACCGCGCCGATGAAAATGGCCCACAGCATGGGTTGCAGGACGATCTTGCCGGGACCGACCGAGAAGGTCACGCTGCCGATCGCTTCGGAGATGACGACCACCAGCAGGATGGCGGCGAGCATGCGCACGCGCCCCGATAGCGGCATGGAAGGCAGGGCCAGGCTGGCGCTGGCATGAGACATTGTTTTTCCCCTGATGACGAACGGCGCGCAACGGGCGCGCCGGTTCGGACTGCGCAATTTTCGCTCTGCCCGTTGGCGGGCAACCATGACACCCGCCGCCGAGAAACGTTGCGTAAAATGCAACGAATTGCCTTTTCCTGGGAAATTTTTGCACGGGACAACGTTAGTTAAGGGTAAACCCTTAATTTCCCGCGTGGAAAATCCGCCGCATTCCCGCCCCGGAGCCGCCGCCATGGATGAACAACTCGACGCCCGCCGCACGCACTACTTCATGCAGGTCATGAGCCGGGGCTCGGTGCGCGGCGCGGCCGAAGCGCTGGAAATGGATCCGTCCGCCGTCAGCCGCGCCATCGCCGCGCTGGAACGCGACTGCGGCATGGCGCTGTTCGAGCGCCGCGGCCGCGGGCTGGTGCCCACCGATGCCGGCCACATCCTTGCCCGCTACGTGAAGCGCCAGCAGGACATCCAGGAAAGCTTCTTTTCCGAGATCGACAGCCTGCGCAAGGCCGAGCGCGGCCACATCGATCTGGTGCTGGGCGAGGGCTTTGTCGAGCTCATGTTCGACAGCGTGCTGCCGGGTTACTGGCGCAGCCACCCGGAAGTCACGCTGGACATCGACGTGGCCCGCACCTCCGAGATCGTGCAGCGCATCGTCGACGACCGCGCCTACATCGGGCTGGTGTTCCAGCCGCCCAACGACGCGCGGCTGCGCACGCATTACTCGCGGCCCGAACCGATACGCGCCATCGTGCGCCAGGATCATCCGCTGACGCGGCTGCGCCGCCCCCTGCTCTTGACCGACCTGGCCGACTACCCCGGCGCGTCCATGCAGGAAGGCTTCGGCGTGCGCCAGCACATCCAGGCGGCCGAGATCAGCGAGCAGGTGCGGCTGCATAACGTGCTGACCACCTCGTCCTTCAAGGCGCTGTGGCAATTCGCGGCGGCCGGCATCGGCTACGCGCTCACGCCCCCCATCGCCGTCACCGCCGACATGCAGGCACAGCGGCTGGCCAGCCTGCCGCTGGCCAATCCCATTCTGAATCAGGGCAGCCTGCACGTCCTGAGCCGCGCCGGCCGCCACATTTCACCCGCCGCGCGCGAGTTGCTGGACCACATCGTGCGCGGCATCGGTGCGCATGCCGCCGCACCAACTGATACGGTCGGTTGAACCGGATCTGCATCTGTCTGCGCCGCAGTCCAACGTCTACAGTGGACGGTCAAGAATCTGCCCGGAGGCGCATATGCTCAGTTTCCTGCGTACGGTCCGCTCCGTGCTATGGGCCTTTTTCGGCGTGCGCCGCGGACGCGGCTACGACGCCGACATCGCCCACAACAAACCCGGCCCGCTCATCGCCACCGGCCTGCTGCTCGCGGCCTGCCTGGTGATCATTCTGGTGTTCGTGGCGCGCTGGGCGGTGAATGCGGCGTTGTAGCCGCGTCGCCGACGCGCACCGGCCGAGCCAGTTGCAACTAGCTATAGGCAACGACGGAGCCGCTGTACGGCATCGGTGCAGATGATTTCCCGCAAAGACTGAAGCCCCATCCTTTGCAAAAATACCCGTCACGCATAAACCATGCCCCTCCGGCAGCCGACCTTTGCAAAGGGCGTAGCGCACGCCCTCCGCAAAAACAGCCGCCCCGCCGCCCGGCCGCCCGAAGGCGGGGCAGCCCCCCCGGGGGGCAGCTAGTGCGCGGAGCGCGCGCGGCGTGGGGGCATTGCGGGAGACCTGCTCACCCTCCGCAAAAAAAGCCGCCCCGCCGCCCGGCCGCCCGAAGGCGGGGCAGCCCCCTCGGGGGGCAGCTAGCGCGCGAAGCGCGCGCGGCGTGGGGGCCTTATTTCTTTATTACCAGAATGACTTAGACGGTCTTTGCGGCTGCCTGTTACGGTTATGAATCCCGTTTTTCCGGCGCCGTGCGCCCGCCCCGTTCCGGGGTTCAGACCGAGAAGATTTCAAGGGCAGTAGACATGTACGTGTATGACCCCGTCGATCAACAGCTTGTCGAGCAGCGTGTCGCGCAGTTTGCCGATCAGACGCGCCGCTTTCTCGACGGCCAGCTTACCGAGGACGATTTCCGCGTCCTGCGCCTGCAGAACGGCCTGTACATCCAGCGCCACGCCCCCATGCTGCGCGTCGCGATTCCGTACGGCCTGCTGGCCTCGCGCCAATTGCGCACCCTGGCGCACATCGCGCGCAAATGGGACCGCGGCTACGGGCATTTCAGCACCCGTCAGAACATCCAGTTCAACTGGCCCAAGCTCGAAGACGTGCCGGACATCCTGGCGGAGCTCGCCACGGTGCAGATGCACGCCATCCAGACCAGCGGCAACTGCATCCGCAACACCACCACGGATCACTTTGCCGGCGTCGCGCCGGACGAGCTCGTCGATCCGCTGATCTGGTGCGAGATCATCCGCCAGTGGTCCACGCTGCATCCGGAATTCGCCTTTTTGCCGCGCAAGTTCAAGATCGCGGTCAGCGGCGCCGTGGAAGACCGCGCCGCCGTGGGCGTGCACGACATCGGCCTGCAGGCGGTCGAACGCGACGGCAAGCTGGGTTTCCGCGTGTGGATCGGCGGCGGCCTGGGCCGCACGCCCATCGTCGGCAAGCTGATCAATCCGTTCGTCGAATGGCAGCACCTGCTGACCTATCTGCAGGCCGCGCTGCGCGTATACAACCTGCATGGCCGCCGCGACAACAAGTACAAGGCGCGGATCAAGATCCTGGTCAAGGACCTGACGCCCGAGGTCTACGCGCAGCAGGTCGATGAAGAATGGCAGCGCATCAAGGGCGGCCCCGACACCATCACGCAGGAATTCGTGGACCGCATCAAGTCGCGCTTCGTCTGGCCGCAGCACGATGCCGCCGCCGCGGCGGACATCGACAACACCGCCGCGCTGGCCGCGGGCGACAAGCGTTTTGCGCGTTGGCTGCGCACCAACGTGCATGCGCACAAGGTCGCCGGCTACGCCGCGGTCACGGTGTCGCTCAAGCCCACCGGCGTGCCGCCGGGCGACATCACCGCGGACCAGATGGACGCCGTGGCCGACCTGGCCGACGACTTCGGTTATGGCGAACTGCGTGTGTCGCACGAACAGAACCTGATCCTGGCAGACGTGCGCCGTTCGCGTCTGCATGAGCTGTGGCAAAAGCTCGAGGCCCTGAACCTCGCCACGCCCAATGTCGGCCTGCTGACCAACATCATCGCCTGTCCGGGCGGAGACTTCTGCGCGCTGGCCAATGCCGTCTCCATTCCCGTGGCCGAAGCCATCCAGCGCCAGTTCGACGATCTGGACTACCTGTTCGAGATCGGCGAGCTGGACCTGAACATCTCGGGCTGCATCAACTCTTGCGGCCACCATCACGTCGGCCACATCGGCATCCTCGGCGTCGATAAGGCCGGCGAGGAGTGGTACCAGGTCACGGTGGGCGGCCGCCAGAACGGCGCCGCCAAGCCGCTGCCCGACCTCGAATCCACACACGGCGGCGGCGCGGCCATCGGCCGCATCATCGGTCCGTCGTTCGCGCGCCATCAGGTGCCCGGCGTGGTCGACCGCCTGATCCGCACCTACCTGGGCTTGCGCGACAGCGAGGCCGAGCGCTTCATCGACGTGGTCGACCGTGTCGGCATCGACCCCTTCAAGCAGGACGTGTACGCGGACCCTGCCTTCGCCAAACCCACGCAGCACGCGGAGCCCGCCCATGTCTGAGATCTACGCCCACGACGCGCCCGGCCCGCACCTGATCCGCAACGGCAAGCTGGAGGCCGACACGTCGCGCCCCTTCGTGCCCGAACCCGAAGTGCCGGCCGAAGGCCAGGTGCCCGCCGACGAACCCGGCTGGATCGTCCCGCTGTCCGTCTGGAAGACATCGCGCGCCACGCTGCGCCGCCACGCGCATCCCGTGGCGGTGTTGCTGAGCCCCGATGCCGACCTGACCGATCTGGCGGACGCAGACGGCGTGCTGCCTCCCGAAGGCATCGCCTTCATCGCCGTGGACTTCCCGGTCTACACCGATGGCCGCGGCTACTCGCTGGCCCAATTGCTGCGCACGCGCTACCAGTGGCAGGGCGAGCTGCGCGCGGTGGGCGACGTGATGATCGACACCATCCACTACCAGGCGCGCGTGGGCTTTGACAGCTTTCTCGTCAAGCCCGGACACGATCCGCACAAGGCGCTGGCCGCCTTCAAGACGTTCACGGTGCACTACCAGAAGACGTACCGCGTCCCCACGCCCGCGGCCGCATAAGCCGGCCGACTGAACGGGCCGACTGAACGAGGCCCCTGCGGCCTCAGTCCCCTTCCCCGGGCGCCGCCCCAAGCTGCATGCCAAACCCGCTCTGCGCCAGTTGCGCGCGGATCAGGTCGGCAATGCTGCGCTGGCGCGGCGCCTGCATCCGGCTGATCAGGCTGGATACGCTAACCGCCAGCCGCGGATACCCGCCGGCATCGCACAGCGCCACCCCCACGCCCAGCACCCCCGGCACCGCCGCGTTGCCCACCACCGCCCAGCCGCGCCCGCGCGTGTTCTCGACCAGCCGCCGCATCTGCGCCACTGTCATGCCGCCGTAGGCGCGTAGCGCCTGCTCGTTCTGCGCCACGACTTCGTCGGCTTCGGCGGCGGGCAACGCGCCCAGCAGCGCCAGACCCGCCGCGCCCACGCCCAGCGGCTGCCGATGCCCGACCGTCACGGCCAGCACCTGCACCGGGTAGTTGCCGACCTCGCGATGCAGGCAGAGCGAATCGTTCGCCGCCCGGCAGATGAGAAACGCCGAATCGCCGCTGACGTCGCTGATCTGGCGCAGCAACGGCCGCAGGCTGCGCACGGCCTGCGCGTGCGGATCGCCGGCCATCATCACGCCCAGTTCGGCAACACGCCAGCGCGGCGCGCCCGATTCGCGCAGGGCATAGCCCTCTTCGACCAGCACATCCAGGTAGCGGTACACCGTGGACCGCTGCATGCCCGCGGCCCGTGCGATGTCCACCACGTGCATGCCGGCCGCGCCGGCCTGGCGCAGCACGCCCAGCACCTTCAGCCCGCGCCGCAGGATGCGCGGACCGGAACCCTCGGAATCCGGTTTGTTCAATTTCTGGACACCTTGCGTTGATAGGGCCTCCATCAAAGCCGAATATGAAGGCGGACAGACGGAGATCTGTCCAATTATTAGACAAACAGGACGGAGACAACAATGAAGACTTTCGGCAAGCGCTGGACCGCTGCGGCGGTGGCCTTGAGCGGCGCCCTCCTGGCCGCCGCCCCTGCCTGGGCGGCCAAACCCTATCCCGAACGCCCCATCACCCTCGTCGTCGGTTACGCCGCCGGCGGCGCCACCGACATCGTGGCGCGCCTGATGGCCAAATCGCTGTCCGAAGAGCTGGGCCAGACGGTCGTGGTCGAGAACAAGACGGGCGCGAACAGCAACATCGGCGCAGAAATCGTCTCGCGCGCCGCCCCCGACGGCTACACGCTGTACGTCGGGTCCATCGCCAACACCATCAACCGCACGCTGTACAGCCAGCTCAATTACGACTTCGTCAAAGGCTTCGAGCCGGTCGGCCTGCTGGCGACCATTCCGAACATCCTGGTGGTCAATCCCAAGCTGCCGATCAAGTCCGTGCAGGAATACATCGCGTATGCCAAGAAGAACCCCGGCAAGCTGACCTGCGCCTCGTCCGGCAGCGGATCGTCCATTCACCTGTCGTGCGAGCTCTTCAAGATGAAGACCGGCACCGACATCCTGCACGTGCCCTATCGCGGCAGCGGCCCCGCGGTGGCGGACCTGCTGGGCGGCCAGGTGGATTCCATGTTCGACAACCTGCCCTCGTCCCTGCCCCACGTGCAGGCGGGCAAGCTGCGCGCCATTGGCGTGACCTCGCCCGAGCGCCTGCCCGCCACGCCCGATGTGCCCACGCTGGCCGAATCCGGCCTGCCGGGCTTTGACGTGGAATCGTGGTTTGGCCTGGTGGCGCCTGCCGGCACGCCCAAACCCGTCATTGACCGCCTGAATCAGGCAGTGAACAAGGCGCTGGCCAGCCCCGCCCTGCAGACCTCATACAAGCAGGGCGGATTCTTCCCGCCGCAGCCGCCCAACACGCCGGAGACCTTTGCCAAGAAGATCGCCAGCGAAATCGACAAGTGGGGTGCGGTCGTGAAAAGCGCCAACCTCAAGGCCAACTAGCGACCCAAGGAGCCAAGGTGTACCCGATCGATTTTTTCTTCCGCGCGGCCGAGCTGCATCCGGATCGCGTGGCGCTCGATGGTCCCGACGGGCAGGTCACCTACGCGCGGCTGGCGGCCGACACCCGCGCGCTGGCGGCAGCCCTGCAGGCCCTGGACCCGGCGCCGCAGACGCGCGTGGCCATCTGCGCCGGCAACTCGGCGCGTCACATCCTGGCGCTGCTGGCGGTGCTTGCGAGCGGCAAGGTGTGGGTGCCGCTCAACTACCGCAGCACCGCGCGCGAGATCGGCCGCATCCTGGATGCCACCGAGCCGACCATCGTGATCGTGGACGGCGTCGGCGGGCCGCTCGTGGCCGCCAGTAATGCGCGGCGCGTCGAGCTGGAAGACGCGGCGGCAGACCTGACGCTGGATGGCCTCTTGACCGGTTTCGCGGGCCGTGCGCCGCTGCGCCACGCGCTGCCCCGCGACGCCACCCAGGCCATCAAATTCACGGGTGGCACCACCGGGCTGCCCAAGGGCGTGATGCAGCCGTATCACGCGTGGAACGCCGGCATCGTCAACCAGATCCTCAACTGGGGCCTCACTGCCGATGACCGCTATGTGGTGTCCGCGCCCATCACGCACGGCACGGGCACGTATCTGCTGCCGGTGCTGGCGCAAGGCGGCGCGCATCTGCTGCTCGATAGCGTGTCGCCCGCCACCATCACGGCGGCGTTTCGCGAGCGGGGCGGCACCCTGAGCTTCATGCCGCCCACGCTGATCTACATGCTGATGGCGCAGCCAGGCATATCGCGCGCGGACTTCCCGCGGCTGCGCAACCTGATCTACGGCGGCGCGCCCATGCCCGTCGAAAAAATCGAGCGTGCGCGCGCGTTCTTCGGTCCGGTGCTGGGCACGACCTACGGCCAGACCGAGGCGCCGCAGATCGTCACCGTGCTGCGCCCCGCCGACCTCGAAGCGCCTGAGAACCGCGCGTCGGTCGGCCGGGTCACGCCGCTGTCGGACGTGGCGATCATGGCGCCCGACGGCACGCTCCTGCCGCGCGGCGAGATCGGCGAAGTGGTGGTCCAGGGCGATCTGGTCATGACCGGCTACTGGCGGCTGCCCGAAAAAACGGCCGAGACCGTGGTCGACGGCTGGCTGCACACGGGCGACACCGGCCTCATCGATGCGCGCGGCTATCTGTTCCTGAAGGACCGGCTGCGCGACGTCATCATCACCGGCGGTTTCAACATCTACCCGGTGGACGTCGAGAACGCGCTGTCCGCGCATCCGGCCGTCTACGAGTGCTCGGTATTCGGCGTGCCCGACGACAAATGGGGCGAAGCCGTGCACGCGGCCGTTCAGCTTCAACCCGGCGCGCAGGCGAGCGACGATGAACTGAAGGCGCACGTCCGCACGCTGCTGGGCCCGGTGGCCACGCCCAAGCAGATCCATTTCCACGACAGCCTGCCGCGCTCGAGCGTGGGCAAGGTGCTGAAGAACGCGGTGCGCGACGCCGCAATGAAGGAGACGCCATGAACACGCCCGAAACCCGCCTGTGCGCCCATCACCTGACCGGCATGTCGTACCGCGACGTCGACCTGGTCGAGGACCTGATCGGCAAGAAGTCCTTCACCGAGGTGATGATCATGCAGATCCTGGGACGCGATGCGCGCCCGGTGGACATGCGCATCGTGGACGCCGTGCTGGTCACGCTGATGGAACACGGCATGACGCCCAGCGCGATCGCCACGCGCCTGATCTACATGAGCGCGCCCGAGAACCTGCAGGGCGCCGTGGCGTCCGGCCTGATGGCCGTGGGCAGCCAGTTCGTCGGCACCATGGAAAACTGCTCGCGCCTGCTGGACCGCATCCAGCAGGCCGCCGACGGCCCCGCCGAGGCGCTGGCGATTGCGCGCGAGCACCGCGCCTCGCGCAGCCCGCTGCCCGGCTTCGGGCATCACCTGCACAAACCGGACGATCCGCGCGCGATCAAGCTGCTGGCGCTGGCCGAAGCGGAAAACGAGCTGAGCGGCAAGTCCGTGCAGGCCTTGCGCTGGCTGGCAAGCGCCATCGACGAGACGTACGGCAAGCACATCACCATCAATGCGACGGGCGCCGTGGCCGCGCTGCTCAGCGAAATCGGCGTGCCCACCGACCTGATGCGCGGCTTTGCCGTCATCTCGCGCGCGGCGGGTCTGGTCTCGCACGTTGCCGAAGAGCAGCAAAGCCCTTCCGGCCGGTTTATCTGGGAAACCATCGACCACGCCATTCCGTACGTGGGCAAGGGCAAGTCCCATCAGCAAAACGGCGGGCAATCATGACGGCGGCATCCGGCGCGCGCCTGGCCGGCAAGGTCGCGCTGGTGGCGGGCGCGGGCACCTCGGCGCCCGGCTGGAGCATCGGCAAGGCCAGTTGCGTGACGCTGGCGCGCCACGGCGCGGCCGTCATTGCGCTGGACGCCAACCTGACCGCCGCCGAAGACGCGGCGCACGAAGTCGAATCGGCCGGCGGCATCGCACTGGCGGTGCAGGCCGACGTGGCCGATCCGGCTGCGATGCAGGCCGCGGTGGAGGCGGCGCTGGGCCGCTTCGGCCGCATCGACGTCCTGCAGGCCAACGCGGGTATCGGCAAGGTGGGCGGCCCCGAGGACATCTCGCTGCAAGACTGGGACCGCATCCAGCAGGTGAACGTGACCAGCCTGCTGATCGCGACACGGCTGGTGGTCCCGTTGATGCGCGCGCAAGGCGGCGGGGCCATCGTCGCGGTGTCGTCCATCGCGGGCATCCGGTACACCGGCTATCCGCATCTGGCCTACAGCGTCAGCAAGGCCGCCGTCATCCACTTCGCGCGTATGGCCGCGCAGCAATATGCCGCCGACCGCATCCGCGTGAACACAGTGATTCCCGGGCTGATCGACACCCCGCGCGTGGCCAGCAACGTCGCCCGGATGTTCGATGCCAACGACCTGGACGCCGCCCGCGCGGCGCGCGACAGGCAGGTGCCGATGGGCCGCATGGGCACGCCCTGGGAGGTCGCCAACGCGGTGGCCTTTCTGGCTTCCGACGATGCGTCTTACATCACCGGCACCGAACTGCTGGTCGATGGCGGCCTGACGGGCAAGTACGCCTGAAGGGCAAGTACGCCTAACGCGCCTACTCGGCCTTGATGTTGCCGCGCTGGATCACGCCCGTCCACTTAGCCACGTCGTCCTGGATGCGCTGCGCAAATTGCGCCGGCGTGCTGCCGACGGGCTGAAAGCCCATCCCCGTCAGTTTGTCCCGCAACGCGCCGCGTTGCACGGATTCGGCCAGCGTCTGCGACAGGCGCTCGATGATCGGCGCGGGCACGCCGGCCGGCGCAACCAGGCCGAACAACGGCGAGATATCCACGCCCGGCAGGCCCGCTTCCGCAAAGGTGGGCACGTCGGGCAGCTGGCTGACGCGCTGCGGGCTGGTGACCGCCAGCGCGCGCAGCTTGCCGCCCTTGATGTGTTCAAGCATTGTGGGCACGGTGGCAAACCCGAACTGCACCTGGCCGCCCAAGAGGTCGGTGATCACGGTACCGCCGCCGCGGTACGGCACGTGCAGCACGTCCACGCCCGCCTGCTGGCGCAGTTGCTCGCCGGCCAGATGCGGACCGCTGCCCACGCCCGCCGATCCGAACGACAACGTGCCCGGCTGCGCCTTGGCCAGCGCCACAAAGGACGCGATGTCCGTCGCCTTGACCGAGGGGTGCACCACCATGACGAAAGGCGCCGTCGCCATCAGCGAGATCGGCGCGAAGTCCTTGATGGCGTCGTACGGTTGACGCTCGCCCAGCAGCGCGGGATTGATTGTGAACGTGGAGTCGACCATGCCGATGGTGTAGCCATCGGGCGCCGACACCGCGAGGGCGCGCGTGCCGATCGTGGTGCCGCCGCCGCCCCGGTTCTCCACGACGAAGGGCTGCCCCAGCGCCTCGGCAAACACCTGGCCCGCCATGCGGCCCAGCGTGTCCGTGGCCGCGCCGGGCGGATACGGGATGGTCAGGCGGACCGCCTTGTCCGGATACTGCGCGGCGCGCGCCGCGAAAGACCACGGCAACACGGCGGCGCCAGCGGCCAGGGCCGCGCCATTGATCAGGAACGCTCTGCGTGAGGGATGCATGGGGTTGTCTCCAGGTTCATATGCGGTGCGGCCTCTTGAGGGCCGGTTCGTATTTCGGTGTGTCTTTCGAATCTGATGCGTGGGTGCGGATGCGTGTGGTTCAGCTGCTGTAGCGGCCCTGGGCAAGTTCCGCCTCCGGGTCCGCGCCCAATCCCGGCGCGTCCGGCACGTCGACCCAGCCGTCCTTGATGGGCACGCTGCGCCCGTAAGGCACGTGCGCCAGTTCGACGTACAGGCGTTCCAGGGATACCTCGGCCTGTTGCGCGGCGATCAGGTGCAGGCTGGCAAGGTATCCAGGACCGAAGAACGCCACCTGCGGCGCGCACACGACGCGCGTGTCCGCGCACTTTTGCGCGATCCGCCACGCGGCGGTCAGACCCAGCTTGATGACGCTGGGCTGCACGTACTGCGCCGCTTCCGTGTCCACCACGCGCTCCAGGTCGGTTGCGCTGGCGGCGTTCTCGCCCACCGCCAGCGGAATGCCGCAGGCATCTTTCAAGCGGGCCAGCGCGCGGTCGTCTTCCGGCGGCCACAAGGGTTCCTCGATCCAGAAAGGATCGTGCGGGCGCATCGCCTCGATGGCAGCTTCGGCTTCGCCGGGCAGCCAGGCGCAGTTCGTGTCCACCATGATCGGCACGCCCGGCCCCGTGCTGCGGCGCACGGCAGCCAGCGCATCGGCCGTGCGCTCGTGCAGCTTGATCTCGGTATAGCCTTCGTTCAGCGCGCGCGTGGTCACCGCGTCCAGGCGCTCGGCGTTGCCGTAGTACTGAAGCAACGACGCGTACACACGTACCCGTTCGCGGCGCTTCCCGCCCAGCAGTTCGTACAACGGCACGCCCGCGCGCTTGGCGCGCAGGTCCCACAGCGCGATGTCCAGCCCGGCCAGCGCGTGCACCACGGGGCCGGACCGCCCCAGGTTGTGCAGCGTGCGCTGCATGCCCGGCAGCAAGGTGTCGTCGTCCGCGTCCCGCCCGCAGGCCAGCGGGGCGATCAGCGTCTCGAAGATGGCGGGCAAGGCGCGCGGCTCCACGCAGTACGACTCGCCCCACGCCACCGTGCCGTCTTCCGTCTGCACGCGCACCAGCGCGCTGTCGAGCTTGTCGCGCGGCCGGCCGGCGAACAGCGGCGACGGGCTCCAGTGATGAAACGGCAGGCGCAAGGGAATGCAGGTGACGGAAACGATGGTGTTGGCGGGCATGGCGGCGTGGAGGTCGGGATGCAAAATGCGATGGGCTATTCTGGCGGCCGCTGGTTCATATGGTCAAATAGATGAATTGACTATTTCCATATGGATTTCGTATGTTCAACCGGCGAGAACTCCTGCTGCTGCGCGCCATGTACCGGCACGACACCGTCACCGCCGCAGCGGCATCGGTCAACATGACGCAGCCCGCCGCCAGCGCGCTCTTGCGCGACATGGAAACGCGGCTGGGCTTTGCGCTCTTCAGCCGCGAGAACCGGAGGCTGCACCTGACCAGCCAGGGCCGCGCGCTCATCCCGGAAGTCCTCAATGCGCTGGCGGGCATCGAGGCCGTGGACCGGCTGGCCGTCGACATCCGCCAGGGCGCGCTGGCGCGGCTGGATGTCGCTGCCGTCGCCATTGCAGCGTCCAGTCTGCTGCCCCCGGCTCTGGCCGGCGTGCGCCGCGCCCATCCGTCCGTGGCCGTGACCGTGCGCGCCGGCACCGCCCTGGAAATCATCGAGATGGCGGTGGACCATCGCATCGACCTGGGCATCATCATCGGTTCGCCGCCGGACATCGACCGCGTGTCCAGCCAGCGGCTGGCGCCGCTGGGGCTGCATGCGGTCATGCCGAAGGACCATCCCTGGGCCAGAAAGGCCACGTTGACGCTGGACGAGGTCGCCGAAGCCGGCCCGATCGTGCTGGCGCCCGCCCTGCCCGCCGGGCGCGCGACGCGTCAGGCGCTGGAGGCACGCGGCCTGCCGTATCGCCCCATCATCGAGGCGGCGCAATCATCGGCGGCGTGCGCGCTGGCCGCGCAAGGCCTGGGGGTGGCCATCGTGGAAAGCCTGGGCGCGCATTACGCCGAACGGCAGGGCCTGGCCGCGCGGCGCCTCTTGGCGCTGGAAGACCCGGTGCTGGCGGTGGTGTGGTCGCGCGACCGCGCGATGAGCGCGCCGGCGCAGGTGCTGCAGGAAGGCTTGGCGAACGAGGCGCGCATGTGGCTGTCGCGCGGGGAGGCCGCGGCTGACGAACGCCAGACGGCGCGAGGCCGGACGCGCGCGCGCCCGGCCGTATGAACGTGGCGGGACGGCTTACCAGGAGGTCGTATAGGCGCCGGGGAACTGCTTGGCCACGAAAGCCTTCACTTCGTCGGACTGGTAGGCCTTGATGAAGCGCGCGATGCGCGGATCGTTCTTGTTGTCCTCGCGCGCGGCGATCACGACGGCCGCAAACGGTGCGTCCTTGCTTTCCAGCGCCAGCGCGTCCTTGGCGGGCGACAGGCCGGCGGGGATGGCGTAGGCGGAATTCACGGCGGCGGCATCCACGTCCTTGAGCGAGTGCGGCAGCTGCGCGGCCTCGATCTCGACGAACTTCAGGTTCTTGGGGTTCTCGGCGATGTCGAAGATCGACGCCGACACCGTCACGCCGTCCTTCAGCTTGATCAGCTTGGCGGCCTGCAGCACCAGCAGCGCGCGGGCGCCGTTGGTCGGATCGTTCGGAATGGCCACCTTGCCGCCCTGCGGCAGATCGTCCAGCGACTTCACGCGCTTGGAGTAGATGCCCATCTGCTGCACGACGGCCGTCGCCACCGGCACCAGCTTGTAGCCGCGCGCCTTGTTCTGCGATTCCAGGAAAGGCTTGTGCTGGTAGATGTTCACGTCCAGCTCCTTGGCGTCCAGCGCGGCATTGGGCTGGATGAAGTCGCTGAATTCGATCAGCTTGACCTTCAGGCCTTCCTTGGCGGCCACCTGCTGCACGACTTCACCGATCTGCGCGTGCGGGCCGACGGTGACACCCACCTTCAGCTCGGCGTCCTGCGCCATCGCCGAGGTGCCGGCAAAACCGATAAGGGTGGCAAGAACGGCCAGGGAATGACGAAGGCGCATGGGTGATCTCTAGAGGTAGTCGTAAGGAGACCCCGGATTCTAGAGACGCCGCCTCAAAACCGGAAGCGATGAATATTCATATTTATATGTGGATTTAGATATAAACACCGCGATGACAGCGCCGGCGCATGGGGACACAATAGAGCCTGCTTTCATCAACCCACCCGCCTCCATGTCCACGACTACCGAACTCCATCCGCATGCGCGCGCGCTGCTGGCTGACCATTACGCCGCCGTCGACGCCGACCTGCCCGCCCTGCTCGACCTGCTGTTTGCGCGCAGCGCCGGCGAAGACTGGCACAAGGCCGGCACGTTCAAGCATCACCTGCTGGGCGTCTACCGCACGCTGGCGCTGTGGAACCAGCCGCGCGAGGTTCGCTTGCTGGGCCTGTTTCACAGCGTGTACGGCAACGAATACGTGGACCTCACGCTCTTTGACCGTGAACGCGAGCGCAACACGTTGCGCGATGTGCTCGGCGCCGAAGCCGAAGAATGGGTCAGCCTCTTTTGCGCCATGCCGCGCACGCGATTCGTGCAGGCCATCCTGCAGGGCCAGGGCACGGGACCGGAAGGCCTGACGCTGGAAGGCGCCGACGGGCAGGTGTTCACGTTCACGCCGCGCCAGGTCGCCGCATTCACGGTCGTGTCCGCCGCCGACATGGGCGAGCAATGGCATAGCTGGCAGGACGAGATCTTTGCCTGCTATCCGCAGCAGCAGCGCCGCGACCTGAAGACGAACTGGGCCTCGTCGCTGTGGCCCGGCCCGCTCAAGCCGCCGTCGAACATCCTGTCGATGCTGTCGCATCTGCTGGCGCCGCTGTCGCGCATGCCGCAGGACACCGGCATTCCGCTGCCGCCCGCCTTCGACAATTGCCGCGCCACGCTCAGCCCGCGCGACGAAGCGGCGGCCAGCGCGTTGTACTGGCAGGTCATCACGCGCATGCATCCCCTGACCGAAATGGACAGTGCCCGCCACATGCTGGAAGCCGCGGTGGAACACAACCCGTGGGTCGGCGAACCGCGCCTGCTGCTGGCGCAACTGGCGTTGACGTCAGGAGATTTCGAGGCCGCGGAACAGCATGCTGCCGCCGGCCTGGCCGCGCTGCAGGCCTGGGGCACGGCGTGGGACAAGCGCATCGAATGGGCCGGATGGATGGCCTGGGCGCGCATCGAACTGCAGAACGCGCGCGCGCGCAAATGGCCGGAAAACCTGGCGGCGTTGAACGGGCTGGGCTTGGTGGAGTAGCGCCGGCGGGGCTTGCCGGGACGGGACGGCGCGGGTGGCTTTGCGCCCGCGTGCCTTTGCGAATGGGATGGCTAGCGCCTACGTGGCTTGCCGGCTTGGGCAGGACGGGAGGCTAGCGCCTACGTGCCTTCCCAATGCGGCCCGGGCACGACGATGTCGAACAATTCCAGCACGCGCGCCACGGTGTGATCCACCATCTCTTCGATGGACGCGGGCCGGTGATAGAACGCCGGCAGCGGCGGAAACACGATGCCGCCCATTTCGGTCACCGCCGTCATGTTGCGCAGGTGAGCCAGATTGAACGGCGTCTCGCGCACCATCATCACAAGGCGGCGGCGCTCTTTCAGCGTGACGTCCGCGGCGCGGGTGATCAGGTTGTCGGACAGGCCGTGGGCCACGGCCGCCAGCGTGCGCATGGAGCACGGCACGATCACCATGCCCGCGGTCTGGAAAGCGCCGCTGGCCAGCGTGGCGCCCACGTCGCGCACGCTGTGCACGTGATCGGCCAGCGCATAGACGTCGTGGCGGCTGACATCGAGCTCATGCTTGATGTTCAGCACGCCAGAGGCGGACACCACCAGGTGCGTCTCGACGTCTTCGACGTTGCGCAGCGCCTGCAGCATGCGCACCGCATAGAGCGCGCCGGTAGCGCCCGTGATGCCGACGACGAGCCGCCGCATGATGCGTCAGGCCGTGGCGCCGGATTGCTCCAGCAGCGTCTTCAGTTCGCCGGACTCGTTCATCTCATTCATGATGTCCGAGCCGCCGATGAACTCGCCGGACACGTACAGCTGCGGAATGGTGGGCCAGCTGGAGAATTCCTTGATGCCCTGGCGGACTTCGTCGTCCTCCAGCACATTGACCGTGACGAGCTTCTTCACGCCACAGCCTTTCAGGATTTGAATGGCCTTGCCGGAGAACCCGCATTGCGGGAACTGGGCGGTGCCTTTCATGAACAGCACGACCGGGTGCTGGGTAACGGTTTCACGGATGAATTCTTGAACGTCGCTCATGGTGGTCTCTTGGACTGGCAAAACGGAATTGCTCAATTATAGGTACACCCGGGAAAACCGCCCGATTACCCCGGCACGGGGCCGGTATATCCGGGGCAAACGCAACAACACGTGTCAAACACCTGCGACCAGCAAACGCCCGCCCGAGATCCGCTGGATCCCCGCCAGATCCTGACGGCTGTGCACGTCTGCAAATCCGGCCTGGCGCAGCATGTCGCGTACCTGCTCCGCCTGATCCCAGCCGTGTTCCATCCAGAGCGAGCCGCCGGGTTTCAGGTGGGCGCCGGCGCCTTCGACAATGCGCGCCAGATCCTCCAGCCCGCCCGCGCCATCGGTCAGCGCGCCGCGCGGCTCAAAGCGCAGGTCGCCTTGGTCCAAATGCGGATCGTCGCTGGCCACGTAGGGCGGATTGGAGACGATCAGGTCAAAGCCCTCGCCGGCGGGCACGGCCTCGTACCAGCTGCCTTCGGCAAAGCGCACGGCAGCGGTCAACTCCCACGCGTTCGCGGCAGCCACGGCCAGCGCGGCCGCGCTGACGTCCGACGCCATCACGCGCGCGTCGCGCCGCGCCAGCGCGATCGACACCGCGATCGCGCCGCTGCCCGTGCCCAGGTCCAGCACCATAGGCCCGGTGACGCCATCGATGCATTCCAGCGCGGTTTCGACCAGCACTTCCGTGTCGGGCCGCGGAATCAGCACGTCGGGCGTCACCCGGAAGCGGTGCCCCATGAACTCGCGATGGCCCAGCAGGTAGGCCATGGGTTCGCCCGCCAGCCGGCGCAGCGCCAGGGCCTCGTACGCCGCCGCCACCTCGGGCGCCAGCGCATCGGTGTCGTGCGCCAGCAGCCAGGCGCGCGGCTTGTCCAGCACGTGCTCCAGCAGCATGCGCACTTCCAGGCGCGGCAGGCGCGTGTCCAGCAGCAGGCTCTTGATCTGGGGCCCTGGCATCGCGTCGGCCTCAGATGTCGTCGCCCAGCGCGGCAAGCTGCTCGGCCTGGTGCTCGGCGATCAGCGCGCCGGTCAGTTCCTCGAGGTCGCCTTCCATGATCTGCTGCAGCTTGTACAGGGTCAGGTTGATGCGGTGATCGGTCACGCGGCCCTGCGGATAGTTGTAGGTGCGGATGCGCTCGGAGCGGTCGCCCGTGCCGATGAGGCTCTTGCGCTCGGCCGCTTCCTTGCTCTGGCGCTCGCGCTCTTCCTTGTCCTTCAGGCGCGCGGCCAGCACCTGCATGGCCTTGTCCTTGTTGCGGTGCTGCGAACGGTCGTCCTGGCATTCGACCACCAGCCCGGTCGGCAAGTGGGTGATGCGCACCGCCGAATCCGTCTTGTTGATGTGCTGGCCGCCCGCGCCGCTGGCGCGGAAGGTGTCGATGCGCAGGTCGCTGGGATTGATGACGATCTCGGACATGGCGTCGGCTTCGGCCATGATGGCGACCGTGCAGGCCGACGTGTGGATGCGGCCCTGCGCCTCGGTCGCCGGCACGCGCTGCACGCGGTGCGCCCCCGACTCGAACTTCAGACGTCCATACGCGCCGTCGCCGTCGATGCGCGCGATCACTTCCTTGTAGCCGCCCAGCTCGGACGGGCTTTCGGACATCAGTTCCACGCGCCAGCCGCGCTGTTCCGCGTAGCGCGTGTACATGCGCAAGAGGTCGCCCGAGAACAGCGCGCTCTCGTCGCCCCCCGTGCCCGCGCGGATTTCCAGGAACACGCTGCGCCCGTCGTTGGGGTCGCGCGGCAGGAGCAGCAGTTGCAGCGCCGCTTCCAGCGTTTCCAGCTTGCCGCGCCCGGTCTTGATCTCTTCTTCGGCCATCGCCTTCATGTCGGGCTCGGACAGCATCTCCTGCGCTGTCGCAATGTCTTCCTCGGTGCGGGCGAACGCGGTGAAGGCTTCGACCACCGGTTCCAGTTCGGCGCGCTCGCGGGAAAGCTTGCGAAAGCGGTCCATGTCGGACGCGGTTTCCGGTTCGGCGAGCAAGGCATCGACCTCGATCAGGCGATGGCACAAATGCTCCAGCCGGCTGCGCATGGAAGATTTCATGAGGGGAAGACCCAAGGAGAAGACAGAAAAAGCGGGCGCCCACAAAGCGAACGCCCGCCATGAGGCGGGGCGTGGGGCAGAGCCGCTAACGGCGGGAGTCGCGGCCGGGGAAGAGGCGCGGCATCCAGGCAAGCAGTTGCTTGCGGTCGTCGCCTTCGCTGCGGTTCAGTGCCGCGAGCGGGCCGTGCAGATACTTTTGCGTCAGGCCGTGCGCCAGTTGTTCGAGCACGGCTTCGGGCGATTCGCCCCGCGCGAGCAGGCGGCGGGCGCGTTCCAGTTCGGCGGCGCGGACGTCTTCGGCGGCCTGGTGCAGGTCGCGGATGACGGGCACTACTTCGCGGGATTGCATCCAGTGCATGAAGCCCTGGACGCGGGTTTCGATGATGGCTTCGGCTTGCACCACCGCGGCGCGGCGGGCGTCGGTGCCAGTCTGCACCAACCGGCCCAGATCGTCGACGGAATACAGATACACGTCGTCCAGGCGCCCGACTTCGGGTTCGATGTCGCGCGGCACGGCCAGATCGATCATGACCATCGGGCGGTGACGGCGCAGGCGCGTGGCCCGTTCCACCATCCCCAGGCCGAGGATGGGCAGGGAGCTTGCCGTACAGGAAACGACGACGTCGAATTCGGACAGCCGCTCGGTCAGGTCGGACAGCTTCATCGTGCTGGCCGAAAAGCGGTTGGCCAGCAGTTCGGCGCGTTCGGCCGTGCGGTTGGCCACCACCATGCTGCGCGGACGCTGCGCGGCAAAGTGCGTGGCGCACAGTTCGATCATTTCGCCCGCGCCGATGAACAGCGTGCGGGCCTGGTCCAGATTGCCGAACACACGCTCGGCCAGGCGCACCGCGGCGGCGGCCATGGACACGGATTCGGCGCCGATGGCGGTCTGCGAACGGACTTCCTTGGCGACCGAGAAGGTGCGCTGGAACATCTGATGCAGCAAGGTGCCCAGGGAACCGGCTTCGCCGGCGGCACGCACCGCGTCCTTCATCTGGCCCACGATCTGGGTTTCGCCCAGCACCATGGAATCCAGGCCGCTCGCCACGCGGAAGGCGTGACGCACGGCGTCGTCTTGATGATGGCGATACAGGTGCGGGCGCAGCGTGCCGGCGTCCAGGCGGTTGTGTTCAGCCAGCCAGGCGGGCAACTGATCCGCCACGTGGCCGTCGGCCGCGCAGTAGATCTCGGTGCGATTACAGGTGGACAGGATGGCGGCTTCGCGGACAGAGCCGCCGAACGCCGAACGCAAGCCTTCGAGGGCGGGCTTGACCAGATCGACGGGCATGGACACGCGCTCGCGGACCGATACCGGCGCGGACGTGTGATTCAGACCGAAGGCAAGGACAGCTACCGACATGTGTGAGGGATGGCGGAAAGCCACCCGCGGCTAAGCGTTAAGAACTGCCACTATAAGAACAATGTGCCGCAGCCCGCTTGTCTCGCGTCAAAGGCGGGAAAGCATCCGGCTGTAACAACAAAACCGCTGACGATTATACTCCTGCGGGTTATCCCCAGGCCACTTCCGCCCCCGATTGACGCCAGTTGACGCCTTTTCGTGCCGTGAAGCCAACAGTCTGCGGTAACGCCCGGGCAGCGAAACCGTGTTGCGCAGAAAAAAGTGGCACAACGCGGACCCGGCTGGCACAAGCCTGAAAAATTGTGTATAGTTGCGGACTTCGTTGGCCTGGTAGCTCAGTCGGTAGAGCAGAGGATTGAAAATCCTTGTGTCGGTGGTTCGATTCCGCCCCAGGCCACCAAAAGCATTCGGGACTTCGGTTCCCACAAAAAACCCAGCCCTCGCGCTGGGTTTTTTGTTGAGTTTTTTGTGGGTGGCGGCGTGTGCGCCTCCACCTGTCCCGACATTTTGTGTATAGTGGCGGGCTTCGTTGGCCTGGTAGCTCAGTCGGTAGAGCAGAGGATTGAAAATCCTTGTGTCGGTGGTTCGATTCCGCCCCAGGCCACCAAAAGATTCCTGCACTTAGCCCCGCCCGGTATTTACTGCGGCGGGGTTTTTGCTTTCCGGCGCGCCAATTGCCAGACATGCTTGCGACACCTACCCCGCGCCGGCAGCGCCCGCAGCAAATGCGCCATTCGCCATTCGCGAATTGCGAATGGCGAAATCCACATCACCCTTCTGGCCCGCAGCATTTCGCGATATCGTGACATGCCGCCGTTTCGCAGTCGATCCCAAGTAACCGCACGTCCGTCCCCCACCACGGAGTCGCAACATGCGCGCCCGCGCACGAATCCTCTTCTGCCTGTTTGGCCTGGTCCTGGGATGGGCGCGCGTGGCGCTTGCGGCGGAAACGCCCGCGCCCGCCGCGCCGCCTGCCGCGATCCAGATGGCCGAGATTCCGCTGCGGGCGGACACGGATTTGCGGTACGCCGAGGGCGTGTTGCAGCGCGCGGCGACGGCGGATCCGCTGACCGCGCTGATGCCCCCGCTCGATGCCATCGCCAAGTCCGCCGACGAAAAGCTCTACGAATTCCAGCCGGCCCAGTTGCGCAACTTTCCCATCATGCGGCTGGAAAGCCTGGAGCGGCATTGGGTTTTCGACGTGCGGCGGCTGGCGCGCTGGCGGGCCGACATGCGGCAGGCGACGGCCTGGTACGCCAGTGACGCGGCCGAGCTGCTGCGCCGGCGCACGGCCTGGCAGGCGATCAAGGACGCGCCGGGCGCGGCGGGGCTGCCGGCGGCATTGGCCGACCGCGTCGACGTTGTGATCGCGCAGTTGCTGGCAGCCAGCCAGGCGCTGTCCGTGCCGCTGTCGCGCCAGGTTGAACTGGAACAGCGGGCCAACGCGATCGAGGAACAGATCAAGGCGGGCCAGCGCCAGGTGACGGAGGCGATCAGCTACGTCGACGCGCGGCTCCTGCGGGTGGATTCGCCGCCGCTCTGGGCGTTGGACTGGTCCGGAAGATCCGACCTGGACACCATGACCCTTCTGCGCCAAGGTCTGGACATCGAGGTCCGCTTCGCGCGCGACTACGGCGCCGCCGGCGCCAGCAATCAGCGCGCGCTGCACACTTTGCAACTGCTGCTGCTGCCGCTGCTGATCTGGCTGGCCAGAAAGAGCCGCAACGCCATTCGCACCGGCGTCATGAGCGAAACCGCTGCCGGTGTGCTCGGGCGGCCCATCTCCACGTGGGTCCTGCTGTCGATGATGGGCGTGCTGGCCCTGGAGCCGGACGCGCCGTTGATGGTGCAGCAGATCGCCCTGGTGCTGGCGGCGGTGCCGGTGCTGCGTCTGCTTCCGCCCGCCAGCCGCCGGCAACTGGATCATTGGCCGCGCGTCATCACCGCGCTCTTCCTTGCCGAGCGCCTGGGCTTCCTGTTCCTGGCCAACACCCTCTTCTATCGCCTGTCCACCGTGGCGGCGGCCGTCGCAGCCCTGACGGCCATTCTGTGGCTGCTGGCGCGCGGACGGCGCCAGACTTACCCGCCCGGTTCCGAGCGGCTGGTGCGCGCCTTGCGCGCCGTCGCATGGGGAGCGGCGGGGCTGCTGTGCGTGTCGCTTGGCGCGAACCTCATCGGCAATGTGTCGCTGTCCGAGATGCTGACCAGCGGCATCATCGGCAGCGGCTACTTCGGGCTGGTGCTGTACGCGGGCGTCACCGTCATCATCACCCTGCTGCAGCTTCTGCTGGCCCGTCAGGGCATTTCGCGCTTCCGGCTGGCGCGCGAACATGCGCCGCCGCTGGTGCTGCTGCTGATCCGTCTTATCAGCGCCGCCGCGGTCGTGGGCTGGGCGGTCTACACCATGGACCGCTTCCGCGTCCTGCGCGCCACCTACGCCTTCGTGACGCAGGTCCTGTCCTACACGCTGGAAGTCGGCGAGGTCTCGATCAGCCTGGGCAACATCCTGGTCTTCGCGATCTCGGTCGTGATTGCCTTCTGGGCCGCGCGCGCGGTGCGCCTCATCCTGCACGACGAGGTCCTGACCCGCATGTCGCTGCCGCGCGGCGTCGGCAACAGCATCGCCTCGCTGTCGTACTACCTGGTGCTGCTGCTGGGATTGGGCATCGCGCTGTCGGCCGCGGGTTTCCAGACCAGCCAGCTCACCATCGTGTTCGGCGCCTTGGGCGTGGGCATCGGCTTTGGCCTGCAGGGCGTGGTGAACAACTTTGTGTCGGGCCTGATCCTGATGTTCGAGCGGCCGATCCAGCCCGGCGATGTCGTGGAGATCGGCGGCACGTCGGGCCAGGTAAGGGATATCGGCATGCGCGCCACCCGCATCAAGACGTTCGACGGCGCCGACGTGATCGTCCCGAACGGCACGCTGCTGTCCGACAAGCTGACCAACTGGACGATGCTGGACCGCAGCCGCAGGATCGAGATCAGCATCGGGCTGGCCTACGGCACCGACCCGCGGCAGGTGCTCGCGCTGCTGGACGACGTCGCGCGGCAGACGCCGGGCGTAGTCACGGAGCCTGCGCCGATGGTGCTCTTCATGGGCTTTGGCGCCAGCACGCTGGATTTCAGCTTGCGCGCGTGGACCTACGACTTCGACCGGTGGATCGAGATCCGCAGCGACATGCTGGCGCGGATGTACGACACGCTACGGGACGCGGGCATCCAGATCCCCTTTCCGCAGCGGGACTTGCACTTGCGCAGTGTTTCGGAAGAGGCGGGCCGTGCGATCTTCGCGGCCAGGCAACCCGGACCGGATGCCCCGCCTGCGGGCTGAAGCTGTACCTACCTTAGCGCCGGCCTCGGCGCCGGTTCACCCGCCAGCCATCACCGGCACCGTCAATCCGTTCTTCACCCGGCTCATCACCACCAGCGTCGAGAACCGCTTCACGTTCGGATTGCCCCAGAAGTACCGCTGCGCGAACACCTCGTATTCGGCCATGTCGCGCATGGTGAGCGTCAGCACGAAATCGACCTCGCCCGTCACCGACAGGCATTGCATGATTTCGGGCGCGCTCTGCATGGCGCGCTTGAACTGGTCGAGTTTGTCGGCGCGTTCGCTTTCCAGCGAGACCAGCACAACCATCGTAATGCCGCGGCCCACGGCGGCGGGATCGACGACGGACACGTCCGCCGTCACCACCTTGGCTTCGCGCAGCCGCTTCATGCGGCGCAGGCAGGATACCGGCGACAGGTTCACGCGTTGCGCGACGTCCTGGCTGGTGCGTTGGTTGTCTTCCTGCAGGCTTTGCAGGATCTGCAGGTCGAAATCGTCTAGTTCCATGGGGCGTTCGGAACGCGGGGAAATGGCGCCCAGGATGGCGCGGGACAGGCTATTCGAGGATTCTAATCGGGACGGCGATGCAATCCTTCGCGATTTCGACGGGAAACTTCATTTCGGGGCCGCGGGACGCAGGAATTATTCAGGCCGCTTGCTTACACTGGGAGCCCTCCGCCCGCACATGCGGGTTTTTTCACGCAGCACCCGCAATGCCCTCACTCCAGCTGTTCCTGCTGTTCCTGGCCGCCGATGCGGCCTTGAAGCTTACGCCCGGACCCGACATGGCGCTTACGCTGTCGCGGGGCATGACGCAGGGATTCCGCCCCGCCTTCCATAGCGTGCTGGGCAACGTGGCGGCCGGGTTCATCCAGGTGCCCGCCGTGGTGCTGGGGCTGGCGTCGGTGCTGCGGACCTTTCCCACGCTGTTCGTCGGCATCAAGGCGGCGGGCGGCCTGTACCTGGGCTACCTGGGCATCAAGGCCATGATCCGGTGCGCGAACGCCGCCGAGGTGTCGCTGGCGGCCCAGCCGGGCGACGCGCGCGACGCCTTCTGGCAGGGTTTCATCACCAATCTGCTGAACCCGAAGGTGCTGCTTTTCATGATCGCCTTCCTGCCTCAGTTCACCTCGCCGGATAACGGACCGGTCTGGATCCAGATGCTGGTGCTGGGCGTCACGATGAAGGCGCTCAGCCTGCCGTACGGCAGTTGCTTTGCGTACGGCGCGTCGCGCATCCGCGGCTGGGTCGGGCGCAACCCCTGGTTCCTGCGCATGCAGCAGGGGCTGCTGGGCGCAACCATGTTCGGGCTGGCGATCTACGTACTGATATCCACGGCGATGAATCCGCAGCCCTGACCGCCCATTCGCCCGCCTGAACCGACGACGCCATTGCACACCCTCAGCCTTCCATGACCGCCGCCACCTTGAACAACGGACATTCCAGCGCCACGTCCACCCTGCTGCCCACCCTGTCGCTGATCGGCGCCATGGCCTCCTTGTGCGTGGGCACGTCGTTTGCCAAATCGCTGTTTCCCGAAGTGGGCGCGCAAGGCACCACCGCATATCGCATCGTCATCGGCGCCATCATCCTGCTGGCCTTCTGGCGGCCGTGGCGCTTTCCGCTCACGCGCCGCAACGCTGCGAAGATCGCCCTGTATGGCGTGACGCTGGCGTGCATGAACCTGCTGTTCTACATGGCGCTCAAGACCCTGCCGCTGGGCATTGCCATCGCCATCGAATTCACCGGGCCGCTCACGCTGGCTGTCGTGCTGTCGCGGCGTGCCATCGACTTCGTCTGGATCGCCTGCGCGCTGGCCGGCCTGATCCTGCTGATCCCCACCGGGCAGTCCGTGCACGATCTCGATCCGCAAGGCATCGCGTACGCACTGGGCGCTGCCGTGTGCTGGGCGCTGTACATCATCTTCGGCAAGATGGCCGGAAACGTGCATGGCGGCCAGGCCACGTCGCTGGGCCTCTTGGCGGCCACGATGGTGGCCCTGCCCGTCGGCGCGGCGCATGCGGGCATGGCGCTGCTGGACCCCAAACTGATCCTGGCCGGCGTGGCCGTCGGCATCCTGTCCAGCGCCCTGCCTTACTCGCTGGAAATGGTGGCGCTGCGGCGGCTGCCGCAAAAGACCTTCGGCGTGCTGCTCAGCATGGAGCCCGCAATGGGCGCGCTGGCCGGCGTGGTGGTGCTTAACGAGCACCTGTCCCAGACGCAATGGCTGGCAATCTGCGGCATCATCATCGCGTCCGCGGGCTGCGCGGCCACGGCGCAACGTAGCCGCAAGGCGCCGATTCCGGCGCCCGACTGAACATTCTGGCGGCGCCCGCCCGCTCACTGGGCCGGCAAATCCTTGCTCCGGATGACCGCGCCCCAGCGCGCGTGCTCCTGGCGCGCGTATGCCTCGAACGCCTGCGGCGTGCTGCCGGCCGGTTCCATGCCCTGCAAGGTAAGCTGCTTGACCACGTCCGGCGAGGCCAGGGCTTGCTGGATCGCGCGGCTCAGCGTCTCCACCACCGGCGCCGGCGTGCCGGCCGGGGCCACCACGCCCTGCCAGGCCGCCGCCTCGCAAACCGGGCCGCCCGCCTCGGCAAAGGTCGGCACCTCGGCCAGTTGCCCGGATCGTGCGGCGGACGGCACCGCGATGGCATGCAGCCTGCCCGCCTGGATCAGCGGCCGCGCGGCGGCCAGGTCCGCCATCATCAGCGGCACCACGCCAGCGGCGACGTCCTGAAGCGCCGGCGGCGTCCCCTTGTACGGCACGGCCGTGGCGCGCCCCCCGATCGTTTCCATGAACAATTCCATCGCCAGATGGTGCGGACTGCCCACGCCCAGCGAGGCATAACTGCCCGGCTCCTTGCGCTTCAGATACGTCTTGACGTCGTCCAGCGTGCGCAGCCCGGCATCCGGGGCGGCCACCAGGACGATGGGCAGCGCCACCAGCGTGGACACCGGCGTGAAATCGGCCTGGGGATCGTAGGGCAAATCGCTGTAGAGCCACGGGTTGAGCGCCAGCGTGCTCATGCCGGCGGTCAGCACCGTGTAGCCATCCGGCTGTGCGCGCGCGGCCTCCTGCGCCGCGACGATGGTGGCCGCGCCCGGCCGGTTCTCGACCACCACCGGCTGGCCCAGCGTCTGGCCGACATGCCGGGCCACGATGCGCGTCGCCAGATCGCTGCCGCCGCCAGCACTGAACGGCACCAGCCAGCGGATGGGGCGATCGGGATATCCGCCCGCCACCGACGCGGCTGGAATGGCCGCCGCCAGCGCGGCCGACAACAGCATGCGCAGCACGCCCTGAAACATGAAGCTCACTCCTTTTGCACTTCGATTGGGGGCATTGCGCCGATCAGGCGCGGGCGGCGTTCAGCCAACGCAGGCCGGCCGAGGTCGAGCCCGCGGGGCGGTACTCGCAGCCGATCCAGCCGCCGTACTGCAATTCACGCAACACGCCGAAGATCCAGCCGTAATCGAGCTCGCCGCGGTCGGGCTCCTGGCGCAGCGGCACCCCGGCGATCTGCAGATGGCCGACCCGCCCGGTGGGCAGGTATTCGCGCAGCTTGGCGGTGACGTCGCCCTCGACGATCTGGCAGTGGTAGAGGTCCATCTGGACTTTCAGGTTGGGCGCGTCGACAGCCTGCACGACGGCGTGCGCGTCGTCCTGGCGGTTCAGGAAGTAGCCGGGGATGTCGCGCGTGTTGATCGGCTCGATCAGCAGCGTGACGCCGGCGGACCGGGCCTCGCGCGCAGCCCAGTCCAGATTGGCCAGATAGCAGTCCCGCATCTCATCGCGCGACGCGTCCGGCGGCGCCACGCCCGCCATCACGTGGACGTTGGAACAAGACAGCGCGGTGGCATAGCAGAGCGCCTGCTCGATGCCGGCCTGGAACTCTTCCTGCCTGCCCGGCAGCGCCGCCAGGCCGCGGTCGCCCTGCGCGGTGATGCCGGGCGGCGCATTGAACAGCACCTGCGCCACGCCGGCCGCATCCATGCGCTCGCGCACGAATGCGGCCGGCGCTTCATACGGAAACATGCACTCCACGCCCGCAAAGCCGTCGGCCGCTGCCGCCGCATAGCGGTCCAGGAACGCATGTTCCGGGTACATCATCGACAGATTGGCGGCGAACTTCAGCATGGCGGGCTCCTGGCGCGTGATGCCGCCGCGGGCGGCGGCATCCGCCGAAAATAGCACAGCCGGGCGCCGCCCCCAACCCGGTCAGTACGTCATGCGCACGCCCAGCAACACGCTGCGTCCGGGCAGCGGGGCCACCGACGAGATGAACGACGCGTGGTTGTAGGCCAGTTTGTTCAACAGGTTGGTGCCGCGCAGGTAGACCTCGTAGCCCGTCGCGCCGTACTGGCCTCGATACGCGACGACCGCGTTGACCATGTTGTAGCCCGGGGTGGTGTCCTCGTACGCCGCAATGTCCTTCTGCGCGAACACGCGGGCGTATTCGACGCCGCCCGACCACTGCTGCCACTTGAAGTTGCCGCGCACGCCCGCGCGTCCGGCCGGAATGCGCGGCAGATTGCCGTCGCCGCCCGTCAGCCTGCCGCGCACGTAGTCGCCAAACACCGCCGCCGAGAACACCGGCGTGAACTGGTGCCGCACCTCGCCTTCCACGCCTGTGAACTCCGCATCCTGCTGCGTGTATTCGATCAGGCGGAAATCCTCAAAGCGATCCAGCGTATTTGCGTAGATGTAGTTCTTGACGCGGTTGTGGAACACGCTGGCCGAGAACGTGGTATCGCCCGAATGCTTGCGCAGCGTCAGGTCGATGTTGTGCGACGTTTCGCGCGTCAGGTCCGGATTACCCAGTTCATACGTATTGGTGGCAAGGTGAACGCCGTCCGCATACAGTTCCTGCGCGTTGGGCAGGCGCTGCGAGCGCGACAGCGACAGCGCCACCGAATACTGCGGCGCGAAGTCCCAGATCGCGGCGGCCGACAGCGACGTGCCCGACAGGCTGCTGCGCGGCGCGCCGCCCGACGGCGACACGCGCTGCCAGTCCTGGCGCGCGCCCAGCTCGAACCGCCAGTCGTTCAACTGGTATTCCTCCAGCACGAAAATGCCGTTCGACCGGGTCTTGCTGGGCGGCAGGAACGCCTCTTCGCCCTCGGCGCTGAAGTCGCTGTACGCATTCTGCAGACCGATCACGCCGCGCCAGCCGGCGATGGGCTTGTGCTGCAGCTCCACCCGCATGTCGTAGCCCTTGTTCTTGAAGCGCGTGCCAACCTCGCCGCCTTCGATCTCATCGTGCTGGTAGTCCGTCAGGCCGCCGCGAAAGCGGATCTTCTCGAAGCCGGCGAACGGATCCTGATATTCGGCGCGCAGATCCACCCGGTTGCTGCGCAGCTTCACGTAGGGCACGCCGCCATGCTCGTGATCGTGGTCGTGACCTTCCTCGCCCTCGTCGCCGTGGTCATGGTCGTGGCCGCCGCAGTGCAGATGCGTGCCGTGCGGATGGCACCCTTCGTATTCGTGGTTGTGACCGGGCAGGCCGTATTCGCTTTGCAGATGCGTGAAGGCCACGCCCACATAGCCGCGCGGCGTGATCCACGACATGCCCACCGAGCCCTGCGTCGATTCGCTGTACGACCCTTCCAGCGTGCCGCCGGGCCAGTCCGGCACGTCGTAGTCGCTGGTGCGGCGCTTCATGCCTTCGACGCGCACCGCGAACTGGCCTTCGCCCGCCGTGATGCCCACGGCACCGGCGCGCTCCTTGGTGCCGGTGGCGCCGCGCAGCTCGGCTTCGGCGGCGATGCCTTTCTCCGGCACCTCTGTCGGGATTTTCTTGTCCACCACGTTCACCACGCCGCCGATCGCGCCGCCGCCATACAGCAGCGTGGCCGGCCCGCGCAGGACCTCGATGCGATCGGCCAAGAGGGGCTCGACCGTCACGGCATGGTCGGGAGAGATGGCCGAGGCGTCCATCACTTCGGACCCATCGGACAGCACCTTCACACGGGGCGCGGTCTGCCCGCGGATCACCGGGCGGCTGGCGCCGCCGCCGAACGTGTCGCTGTTCACGCCCGGCAGGTTCTTGAGGGTCTCGCCCAGCGTCCCGTTGCGCTGCTCGATCAGCGCGTCCCCTTCCAGGACCGAGGCGGGCAGCGTGGTGCTGTTCAAGTCCAGCCCCAACGGGTTGGCGGACACGGTGATCGGCGCGACGGTCTGCGCGCGCGTCTCGCTCGCGGTCTGCGCCTGCGCCACGGGCGCCATCAGCATCAGCGAGCACACCAGCGGTTTCAAGGGCGCCCGGCCATGTCGACGGCTGCGCGAGGCCTTGACGCGTGCTTTCCCCAACCCCTGCTTCTTTCCTTTCATCTTTTGCTCTCTCGGATGTTATATCATTACAAAACGCAGACGGATGATATAACATTTCATAACTAGTGCAGCGGCTCCCGGAATGAAAAAGCGCGATTCCCTTGCAGGAATCGCGCTTCGATGACGCGGACAACGATGAAACGGACAACCGGAAAGGCGGAAACGGCGCCCGCCCGTCGATCAGCCCGCCTTGAACTCCTTGTTCCAGAACTCGAGCATGTCCGCCTTCTTCTCGGTCAAGCCCTTCAGGTCGTAGGCGTGCAGCAGCTTGACCTCGGCGTCCGAAAAGCCCACCCGCTTCAAGGCTTCCGGCAACTGCGCGTTGGTCACGGTGGGCGCGTAGCCCATCTTTTCGGCAAAGCCGATCTGCCCTTGCGGATCCAGCATGGCGTTCAGGTAGGCCCAGGCCGCATCCTTGTTGCGGCTGTTCTTGGCGACGGCCGCTTCAAACGACACCGGCACAGAGCCTTCCTTCGGGATGACGAAGCCCAGCGGCAGACCGCTGTCCTTCCATTGCAGCGCGCGCGCCTTCCACATGACGGCGATCGCGATTTCGCCGGACTTGAAGGCGGCGGCAACCGCTTCGTTGGACGGGTAGATGCGCGGCGCGTTGGGCTTGAGCTTGGCGAGAAAGCGCTTGCCGCCCTCGAAATCCTTGGTGTTGCCGTCCGCGCCCAGGCCCACGAAGACCGAGTTGTAGAGGTAGAGAATGTCGGAGAAGCCGACTTGGCCCTTCCACTTCGGATCCAGCAGCACCTGCAGCGAATCCGGCGGGGTCGGGAATTTCTCGGTGTTGTAGACCAGGGTCATCGCGCTGAAGATGTGCGGAATCGAATACGGCGTCTTCAGCGTGTCGATGGCGTTGGCCAGGTTGGGCAGCTTCTTGGTGTCCAGCGGCTCCAACGTGCCCGAGCGCTCGGCGTCGTACATGTCGACTTCGCCCAGCAGCGCCACGTCCATGCTGCCGCGGCGCGAGTTCTTTTCGGCGCGCAGCTTGGTCACGCGGCCCACGGCGTTGCCCGTGTCGTAGACCACCTTCACGTCCTGCTTGGCGACGATGGGATTGATGATCTGCTGCAGCAGGTTCTGGTAATCGCCGCCCCAGGTGCCCACCACGATTTCCTTTTCGGCCGCATTGGCCATGCCGGGCAGCCAGCCCAGGGCGGGCGCCAGGGCCAGGCCGGAGGCGGTCTTGATGAAGCCACGGCGATTCAGGTTTTTCTCTTGCATAACAACCTCGTATCGAAGGGAACTGACGACTTGCTACGATGCGCCGCGCGGCAGGCCAGTCTGGCGCGCGGCCTTGGGTTCAACAGGATTCAGACCAGCATTTGCACCGGCGCATCCGGCGAGGACGCGCGGATCTCGTCGGCCTCGATGTCGCGCGCGATCACGATGATCGCGTCGCGCGCATCGGGCTGCCGCGTCAGCCGCTGCGGCAGGCTGAACGTCGAGCCGACCGACTGGATCAGGATGGGTTCCTCGCAGTCCGTGACGCGCACGACCGCCTTCACGCGCAGCAGACGGTCGCCGCACAGGCCGGCCAGGTTATCCAGCCACTCGGAAAAATCGGTCCAGCTGATGCCGCTATGCGCGCGCGCCGCCATGACGCGGATGCGCGGATGCGACGCGCCCTGCCCGCCTGCGGCAAGCACTCGCGCCGCAAGGCCGGCCAGGTCGGACGTGCCTTGCGACGGCGCGAACGCGGCCTGCACCGCGCGCCGGCGATCCGGTTCCGCGACGATCTCGGCAAGCGGATTCAGCGCCTCGGCGCGCGCGGCGCGTTCGCCCAGCGCGCCGGGCACGGCCGGCAGCAGATCCGTCTTGGTCAACACGATGCGATGGGCCGCGCCAAACTGCGCCATCGCCTCGTCCATCTCGGCCAGCGCGTCGGGATCGCGCGCGCAGTCGTCGGTGCAGACCACCGTCAGCCGCAGGCCGCGGCTGGCCAATTCCGGATCCGCCAGCGACGCGATGATCGGGCCGGGCCGCGACAGGCCGCTGCACTCCAGGACGACGCGTTGCAACAGACCCTCGCCTTCAGGCCGGGGCGCATCCAGCAGCGCGCTCAGCGTGTAGACCAGATCGCTGCGCAACGAGCAGCACACGCAGCCGTTGGCCATCAAGGTCATCGGCACGTTGTCGCTGTCGTTGGCCACGATGGCCCCGTCCACGCCGACCTCGCCCGCCTCGTTGACGATGACGCCCGTATCGCGCGATTCCGGATCGCGCAGGTAGTCCACCAGCAGAGTGGTCTTGCCGCTGCCCAGGAACCCGCACAACAGGAAAAGGTCGACGGCCATCAGGTCACGTCCTCACCCGAGTCGCAGGGCGACCCAGCCGGCGCGCCGCCGGTGGGCGGGCGCTCGCCGTCGGGATCGTCGGCCCAGCTGTCCCGCACCATCGCGCGCACGTCCGCCAGCAGCTCGGCGGTGTCGTACACCACGCCCGACTTGATGGTGGTCTGCAGGCAGCGCTTCCATTCGACCTTGGCAGTGTTGTCGTTCAGGCGCATGGCGCCGGTGCCGAACAGCAGCTTGAAGTCGGTGAGCGGATTCTGGTCGTGGATCAAGAGGTCGGCGCGCTTTTGCACGTCGATGGAGCCGGTGTCGTCATCGATGCCCAGCAGCGCCGCGCTGTGCGACGTGGCCGCGCGCAGGACCTCGATGGGATGAAAGCCCGCTTCCTGCAGCAGTTCCAGTTCGCGGATGAAGCCGAAGCCGTAGATCTGGTAGATGAAGCCCGAATCGCTGCCCGCGCAGACGCGTCCGCCCAGGTTCTTGTATTCGTTGATGAACTGCATCCACAGCCGGTAGTTCTGCTTCCATTCGATCTCGTTGGTGGTGCTCCAGCGATACCAGTAGGCGCCGTGGCCGCCGCGCTGCGGCTGGAAGTAGCGCCACACCGCCTTCCACGTGTACTCGTCGTGCCAGTCCGCACGGCGCGCGCGCATCAGGTCGCGGTTGGCGTCGTAGATGTTGAAGGTGGGCACGAAGGTGTGACCGATTTCCAGGAACTCGTCCATGACCTGGCGCCACTTGGCCGAACCCGGCTGCGCGGCCTGCATGAAGGTCTGGCCCGCCACCGCGAAGCGGTAGTACTCGTCGCTATAGTTGTAGTCCGTGGGAAACGACTGCACGACGCGGTCTTCGAACAGCGCCTCGGGCAGGCCGTAGTAGTGTTCGGAACTGGTCAGTCCCCAGCGCGCGGATTTCAGCGCATTCACGCGCGTCACCGCCATCTGGGCGTGATGGCAGCCCGAGCGCAGGCCCACCTTGGCCGCCTCGTCCAGCGCCGCCTCCATGATGGCTGGCGGCGCGCCAAAGAACTTGATGCCGTCGGCGCCGCGGGCGGCCAGCTTGCGCACCCATTCGCGGCCCTGCTCCGGCGTGTGGATGGTCTTGACGCGATCATTCACGGCGGGAAACACGGAATGCACGATCATGCGCGGCGCCGCGATCTTGTTGGCCGCGGACAGCTCGCGCTGCTCCATCGTCCAGCCCAGGCCGCCCATCGCGCCCATCTCGCGCACGGTGGTCACGCCATGCGCCAGCCACAGCTTGTAGATGTAGTCGGCGGGCGGCACGATGCCGCTCATCGCGTGATACGGCGTGCCGATGTGCGCGTGCGCGTCCACAAAGCCGGGCGTCACGAACTTGCCGTGGCAGTCGATCTCGTGATCGCCAGGGCCGGGACGGCGCTTGGGGTCGATGGCCTTGTGCGGCGTGCCCACGTTGACCAGCGCGGTGATGCGATCGTTCTCGATCACGATGTCCACCGGCCCCCACGGCGGCGCGCCGGTGCCGTCGATGATCGTGGCCCCGCGCAGGATCAGCCGCGGAAACGGCCCCAGGCCGCGATCGCGGGGCGCGGGCGCCGAGGGCGGGTGCCACCCCTTGGCCGCGTTGACATCGCGGGATTCCTCGCCGACTTCCGACTGCGAAAACGTGGGATCGCTCATGGCCCCTACACCCCCAGGTCGTTATGTTCGATGACGCCGCCCTTCATGATGAGGCCGATGTGCTCGCCCTGCCCCAAGAGGCACGACAGGTCGCGGTACGGATCGCCGTCCACCAGCAGGATGTCGGCCAGCGCCCCAGCCTGGATGCGGCCCAGCTGGCCGACCTGGTTCAGCACTTCGGCCGCCGTCGTGGTGGCGCACTGGATGACTTCCTGCGCGGACAGCACCTCGCGGCGGATGCGGAACTCGTCGCTTTGCAGGCGCTGTGACGGCCCCAGCAGGTCCGAGCCGTAACCGATCTTCACGCCCGCCTTCTTGTAGATCTCAAGTGAATGCAGGCCCGCGGTGCGCACCGTGGCGATCTTGGCCACGGAATCGGCCGGCAGCCCGTAGTCGGCGCCTTCGTTGGCCAGCGCCTCGTAGGTCACCAGCGTCGGCACCACGAATGCGCCCTTCTCGGCCATGAAACGCGCCACGCGCTCGTCGACCAGGTTGCCGTGTTCGATGGTGCGCACGCCGTTGCGGATGGCGCGTTCGATGGCGTCGGCGGTATAGGAATGCGCCATCACGTACGTCTGGCGGCTGGCCGCCTCATCGACGATGACGCGGATCTCCTCTTCCGAATAGCCAAAGGACGCAATGGGATCGGTGGGCGACGCCACGCCGCCCGAGGCCATCATCTTGATCTGGTCCGCGCCCATCTGCAGTTCCTGGCGCACGGCCTTGCGCACGTCGTCGATGCCGTCGGCCACGCGGCCGATGTCGCCCGCCCGGAAGCAGCAACCGCAAAAGCTCATGGGACGCAGGTGGTCCGAACGCGGACGGGGATCGCCATGACCGCCCGTCTGGCTGATGGCGCGTCCCGAGATGAACAGGCGCGGCCCCTTGACCGTGCCTTCGTTGACGGCGCACTTCAGGCCCCAGCCTGCGCCGCCCGCGTCGCGCACGGTGGTAAAGCCCCGGCGCAGCATTGCCGCCATGATGGGCACCGCGCGCATCATCACCAGCGCGTCGGGCAGGACGCCCTGCGTGCTGAGATTCAGCTGCGTGGCCAGCACATGCACGTGCAGATCGATGAGGCCGGGCATCAGCGTGCGGCCCGCGGCGTCGATCACGTGCGCCGAGGACGCGGTGATCGGCTTGTCCGACACTTCCTTGATGACACCGTCCTCCACCAGGACGTGGTGCCCTTCCAGCAGCTCGGATTGCAGCGGATCGAGCAGGTTCGCATTCTTGAACAGCACAGCGGACATGAGAATTTCCTTGGGGGGGATGTCTGGGTCAGGACGCCATGGTCTTGATGTAGCGCCGGTGGATCAGCCAGTTGGATATCAGGGCGATGACGAGCGTGCCGCAGACCAGGATGACCGCCAGCGCGGCGCCAAACGGCCAGTTCGAGGCCTTGGTGATCTGGTCATACAGCGCCGGCGCCATCATGGTCAGGCCCGAGCCGCCCAGCAGCACCGGCGTGGCGTACGCGTTCATGCACAGGATGAACACCAGCATCGTGCCCGCCGCCACACCCGGCGCGGCGATCGGCAAGACGATGCGGCGGAACGTGGTGAAGAAGCTGGCGCCCACGTTGCGCGCGGCCTCTTCCACGGACAGGTCCATGCCTTCCAGCACGCTTTGCAGCGTCAGGATCAGGTACGGCATGACGACTGCGGTGGTGCCGATGACGACGGCGGTCGGCGTGTACATCAGCGTCAGCGGCTTGTCGATGATGCCCAGGCCCTGCAGCACGGCATTGACCACGCCGGCGTTGCCCAGCGCCACCATCCAGCCGGCCGCGCGCACGACGTTGCCCACCATCAGCGGAAACACCAGCAGGATCACAAAGAGGCTCTTGTAGCGGCTTTGCGTGCGCGCCAGGAAGTACGCCACCGGAAAGCCCAGCACCAGCGCCAGCACCGTGCACAGCGCCGCAATGCCCAGCGTGGTGAAGAAGATATCGCGGTAGTAGGGGTCGCCGAAGAACTTGGCGTAGTTCTCAAACGTGAAGGCGGTCTGCATCATCTCGACCGGGTCGAAATGATTGAAGCTGTAGCGCGCCAGCTGAAGGATCGGGATCATGATGATCACCAGCACCACCAGCGAGGCCGGAAAGGCCAGCCCGGGGCCCAGCCATCGGCTGGGGCGCCCATCCTGCGTTGCGGTCGTCATGGCGCCTCCTATTGCGTGAAGGCGACGCAGTCGTCGGGCTCGAAGCACGCATAGACGCGCTCGCCGGCGGCTGGCGGCGCGCCGCGCGCGCCCGCATTGACGATCTGGCTGATCAGGCGGTCGCCGCCATCGAGCTGCACCCGCACCTCAAGCACCGACCCCAGGTACAGCGACGACTCGATCACGCCCGGCAGCGCGTTGCCGCTGGACGGCTGCGTCTGCAGGCGCACGCGCTCCGGCCGCACGCCCAGATGCGTGGCGTTGCCGCCGCCCGGCGCCGCGATGCGCTGGCCGGCCTTGGTCTCGAACTGATCGCCGGCCTGGCCCCGCCCCGTGAAGACGTTCATCTTGCCCAGGAAGTCCGCCACGAAGAGGTTGGCGGGCCGTTCGTACAGCGTGTCGGGCGCGCCCACCTGCTGCACGATGCCGTCATGCATGATGGCCATGCGGTCCGCAATCGCCAACGCCTCTTCCTGGTCGTGCGTGACGAAGACGGTGGTCAGGCCCAGGCGCCGCTGCAACGCGCGGATTTCCTCGCGCACTTCCAGGCGCAGCTTGGCGTCCAGGTTGGACAGCGGCTCATCCAGCAGGAACACCTTGGGTTCGATCGCCAGCGCGCGCGCAATCGCCACGCGCTGCTGCTGGCCGCCGGACAACTGGCGCGGATAGCGGTCGCGCAGCTCAGTCATGCGCACCATGTCCAGCACGCGCCGGATCTTCGCATCGCGGTCGGCCTTGGGCACCTTGTGCATTTCCAAACCGAACGCCACGTTCTCGGCCACCGTCATGTGCGGAAACAGCGCATAGCGCTGGAACACCATGCCGGTATCGCGCTTGTGCACCGGCAGCCGCGTGACGTCGGTTTCGCCAATGCGGATGCGTCCCGACGTCGGCGTGATGAAGCCGGCAATCATGCGCAGCGTCGTCGTCTTGCCGCAACCGCTGGGCCCCAGAAAGGTGACCAGCTCGCCTTCGGCAATCTCCAGGGAAAAATCCGACACCGCGACCGCCGCGCCGAACTGCTTGCGGATGTTTTCGATTGAGACCTTCGCCATTTCTTACACCACCTGACTGAGTTTCACGTAGCGGTCGGTCACAAGCATGATGATGCCCAACAGCAGGATTTGCACCGAGGCCACCGACGCGATGGTCGGGTCCAGGTTGAATTCGAGGTACTGCATGATCGCGATCGGCAGCGTCGTGCGTCCAGGGCCCACCAGCGACAGCGACAGCTCCAGGTTCTCGAACGACACGACAAAACTGAACAGCGCCGCAGCGACGATGGACGGCCGCAGCATGGGCAGCGTCACGCGCATGAATGCCTTTGGCGCGCTTGCGCCCAGGTTGCGAGCGGCTTCCTCGATGGAGCCGTCCAGCCCGGCCATGCCCGCCGTGACCAGACGCACGGTCCACGGAATGGTGAGGCACACGTGCGCGATGACCAGTCCGCCGAACGTGCCGACAAGATCCTGGTCCAGCACGTTTTCAGCGCGCAGGTAAAAGAGATAGACGGCCACGCCTGCGACGATGCCGGGAATCAGCAGCGGCGACAGCAGCAAGGTGTTGACGCCCTTGCTGCCCGCGAAGCGGTAGCGCGCAATCGCAACCGCCGCCAGCACGCCCATCACCACGCCGATGAACGCGGCCACCAACGACACCTGCAGGCTGAAGATGAAGCCGTTGGCGAACGCGGGATTTTCCCAGGCCTTGACGTACCAGGAGAGCGTATAGCCCGATGGCGGGAAATAGAGGATGGCGTCCTTGAAGAAGCTCAGCCAGACCACCAGCACGATGGGGCTGAGCATGAACGCATACATGAGAACCACGAAAACGCGGTGCAGCCACGTGGCCCACGGGATCACGCGCACTGGCTTTTCCCGCGAGACCGCGACGGCTGAATCCAAAGGAGGTGCATTATGCAAATCCGGTTCCTTTCAGCAACTGCCGGCTCGGTTTGAAACTCCTCCGAAAGACTCTGCGGTCCCTACGGTTAACCGAAGCATATCGACCGGTTGCTGCCCGGCTCAAGTAGGGATAACCCACGGCACGCCAAAACTCGCGGGTTATCCCTGCGGTAGCCCCGTCAAGGGTGCAACCCGCTGCGAAGCGGGGCCGCGGCAGGTGCAACCGGTGCAGTGGCGCGCAGCTACCGCGCCCCCGTCATCGCTGCGCCGCCCGGGCCGCGCGTCAGGAATCGGCAGCGCGAAGCGCAGCCGATGGCGATGCGGCCGCCGCACCGATCCACGCGGTCAGCGCCATCGACATCAGGGCTAGCAGCGACGGATACAGCATGCTCAGGTTGCGCGCCTCGCCCTCGGCGGCGAACAGCAGGAAGAGCGGCACGTTGACCGCCAGCGCCATCAGCACGTGCACGCGAAACGGCGTGGGCAGCAGCCGCCAGCCGGTCACGGCAACGCCCGCGATCATCAGCACCATCACCGCGCTCAAGCCCTTGGGCAGCGCAACGCCGTAGGTGCTTTCGGTGCGGAACCAGTTGCCCGGATCCAGGAAGTAGAAGAAATTCGCGCCCGGCTGGAAGCTCACCGCGCCGCCGGGATTGCCCGCGTAGCGCACACGCAGCGCCAGATACACGCAGCCGCAGACGAACACCAGGGCCGCCACGATGCCTGCAGCCTTGACGCGCGGCAGGCTGCGCCGCAGAAACGGATACAGCGTCACCACATAGAAGAAGAACGCCTCCTTGTTCCATGTCGCCATGGCCGCGACGACGGCCAGAAGGCCCAGCCGTCCCGCCGCACGCATGGGGCGCTCCACGGGAATGCGCCAGGCCAGCAGGATCGCGCACGCCATGAACAGCACTTCAAAGAAGTCGTAAAAGAAGCCGCCCTCGGTCAGGAAGAAGGGCAGCAACAGCGCAATGACCATCGGCGCTGCGGTGGCCGCAGCCCCGCTGGCGCCTGCCGCAAGACACACCGACCGCATGGCGAAAAGCGAGCCGAGCAGCGCCGCGAAGGTCAGGTAATAGACGATGTGATAGCGCAGCGTTACGGGGGCCTGCATCGCTTCCGATTCCGGATAGCGCATCGCCAGCCCCGAGCGGCTGTTCACGCGGCGCGGCTCGGTCAGCCGTTCGGACAGACGCGCCACCGTCGCGGCCGGCAGCAAATCCTGGATGCCGTTGGCGATGGCCGGCGCAAATTGCCGGTACACATAGGGACGGTGGGCGGTGCCGTCCACCATGGCCGCCAGCGAATGCGGGCCATGCCCGTCGTTCAGCCGCCACTTCGTATAGAAACCGTTGAAGGCAGCCGCAGCCACCGTCACATATAACATCGCCAGCAGAAAGCGGCGGTAAACCACGCTATTGAAAAAACGGATCATCGGACTTCCGAGGCGGCCGGTTGGAAGGCGCCCTGCGGGCCCAGCCATTTGGCCAGCGACAGCGCCAGCAGGCACAGCAGGGACGGATAGAGCATGCTCAGGTTGCGCATTTCGCCTGGCGAGCAGAACAACAGGAACAGCGGCAGGTTGATCGCTAGCGCCAGCCGCGCGTGCCAGCGTAGGGGCTGAGGCAGGCGCGTCCAGCCGTGGATGGCAATGCCGGCAAAGGCCAGCATGCTCACGATGCTGAAGCCGCGCGGCAAGAGGACGCCATAGGTGTTCTCGGTTCGCAGCCAGTTGCCGGGGTCCACGTAAAAGCGCAGGTTGTCCCACAGCTGGTAATCGACCGTCGAACCGGGGTTGCCCGCGTAGCGCAGGCGCAGCGCCAGATAGACGCAGCCGCTTACCAGCAGCAGCACGCCCACCACGCCTGCGGCGTGCTGCCGCGGCAGGTTGCGCCGCAAGAGCGGATACAGCGCGGGCGTGAAAAAGAAGAAGGCTTCCTTGTTCCAGGTGGCCAGCCCGGCCAGCGCCACCAAAGCGCACAGCCTCACCGGCGTCTGGCGCGACGCGCCCAGCGCCAGCAGCACGGCGCTCATGATGAACATCAGTTCGACGAAGTCATAGAAAAAGCCGCCCTCGGTCAGAAAGAACGGCACCACCATCGCAAGCAGCGCGGGCGCGATTGTGGCGGCCGCGGCGCCGGCCCCCGCCTGCAGCGCCACGCGGCGCATGACGAAAAGCGAGGTCAGCAGCGCGGCGAAGGTCAGGTAGTAGACCAGGTGATAGCGCAGGGTCACGGCTGGCATGAGGGCCTCGGACCCCGGATAGCGCATCGCCAGGCCCGAGCGGCTGTCCACCCGCCGGGGTTCGGCAAGGCGTTCGGACAGGCGCGCCACGGTGGACGGCGGCAGCAGCGACTGGATGCCATTGGCCAGCGCCGGCACGAACTGGCGATACACATAGGGGCGGTAGGCCGTGCCCTCGACCATCTGCGTCAGCCCGAGGGCCGCGTGGCCGTCGTTGAGCCGCCACTTCGTGTAGAAGCCGTTCATGACGGCCGCCGCCACCACGACGTAGGCGCAGCAGAGCAGGAACCCGCGGTACCACGCGCCATTGAAGAAACGTTGCATGCCTGTGCCCGCCTATTTCGAAATCAGGAAGACGCCAATGGCGATGAACGCCGCGCCCACCATCCGCAGGGCGGTGATCGTTTCCGTGCCCGACAACAGGCCGTAGGCAAAGACGCCAGCGATGGCAAAAGCCACCATCAACGGATAGGCCAGCGTCAGATCCAGCTGGCGCAGCGCCAGCGCATAAAAACCAAAACCCAGTCCGTACGCGCCGATGGCGCCCAGATAGGGCAGCGCCTGGCTCAGCAGGGACGGCGCGGCCGCTTGTGCGGCGCTGCTTCCCGCCGCCTTGAGCGCCACGCTGGCCGCCACGCTACAGGCCCCGCTGAGGATCAGCCAAAGATATGCCATGTCTACGTCCTTACAAGCAAAACCACCACGGCCACCCAGGCCAGCACCGCCAGGCGTATCTGATTATCGGCAAGCAGATCGCGGCCCGGATCTTCGCCCGATCCGCCCTTGTACAGCAGGTACAGATAGCGAAACACGCCGAACGTGACGATGGGCAGCGTGATGATCAGATGCTGCGTCCCGTGCAGCGCGGCGGTGTCCGAGTCCACGGTGTAAAGGCCATACGCAAGCAGCGTCGTGCTGGCGGTAATGGCCACCAGAATGTCCAGCAGTTGCGGGGAATAGTGCCGGAGCACGGTGCGCGTGCTGCCCTCCGACGCCGGCGCATCCAGGGGCGCCGAGGCAATTTCGGCGCGCCGCTTGGCAAAGCCCAGGAACAGGGTCAGCATGAAACTGCACAGCAGCATCCAGCGCGACGGGACGATGCCCACCGCGTAAGTGCCACAGGCCAGGCGGATCATGAAGCCGGATGCGATGCAGAACACATCGACCAGCACCTTGTGCTTCAGGCTCAACGTGTAGGCAATGTTCAGGGTCAGGTACCCGGCCACGGCCAGTGCCACCGGCCACAATCCGCACGCAAGCGGCAGGCCCAGCGCCGCGCAGAACAGCACGGCGATCAGCGCGCGGGCGGCGGGCAGGCTCACCCGGCCGCTGGCGATGGCGCGCAGCCGTTTCTTGGGATGGGCCGCGTCGGCGGCGCGGTCGTAATAGTCGTTCAGGACATACACCGCGCTGGAAGCCAGGCAAAACGCCACGAAACCCACACCCACCGCGAACACCAGCGCCGGGTCGGACCAGCCGTGGCTGAAGATCAGGCCGATCAGCACGAAGCCATTCTTCAGCCACTGCTGCGGACGCAAGAGGGAAAGCAAGGCGGTCATGGCTTGACCGCCTGCCCGCGATACCACGCGTGGTGCGCCGCATCGATGAGCCACTGGTCGCCACGGCTGTCGCCGTAGGCGTGCAGTTCGTATTGGTCCGTGCCGCCGAAGCGTTCGGTCAGGCGCCGCAGCTTTTCAGGTCCCCAGCAGTTGTGGCCGTCAAAGTCGCCGGTCAGGCGGCCCTGCGCGTCCACCGCCATGCGCGTGCAGATAAGGTCGTCGAACCCCAGGTATCGCGCCACTTCTTCCAGGTAGATATCGGGAGACGCGCTGACCAGCACGCAGCGGTCGCCGCGCTGCTGGTGCCAGCGCAGCCGCTCGATAAGCGCGGGCCGCAGCGGGATGGTGTGCACCCAGGCGCGGGCGACGTGGGCCAGTTGGGCGCGCGGACGTCCGCGCAACGCGGCGCGGCACAGTGATCTTTTTGCGTCTTCGTTGCTGCGCAGGCGCATGGCAAAGGCCGCCAGCGCCGGGGCGGTTTGCAAGAGCGCCGTCAGAAAACGGACCCACGACAAGTGGGCCAGGAAGGGGACGAACGTATCGCGCTGGGTGAGCGTGCCGTCAAAGTCGAAGGCCGCGATCACCCGCGTGGAATCGGGAAACTGCGTTTGTGTAGCCATACTGCTTTCGCGGCGGCGCCCGGGCAGGGCATGACGTCGCAAACTGTGCCGGAAAATGCGTCAGCGCCCAAGGCGCGAACGCGTAATGTCAGACGCAGGGCTGCGCGATGCAGTCCTGCGGTGAAGTCTATGCGTTTTATTTCAAATGTTGTGTGTTTGTAACACACTTGATGACAATTCATCATAGCCTGCTCACCGGGCGAGCAAGGCAAAAAGCACCGCGCGATTCCTGCCGTTTTTCGCGCGGCTAGGGCCTCAGGCCTGCTCTGCCTTCTTGAATGCGCCTTCCTCTTCCAGCACCTGGTTGGCCACCTTGAAAGCGTCCAGCCCCGCGGGAATGCCGCAATACACCGTGGCCTGCAAGAGAATCTCCTTGATCTCTTCGACCGTCACGCCGTTGTTCAGGGCGCCCTTGACGTGCAGCTTGATCTCGGCCGGACGGTTCAGCGCCGTCAGCATGGCCAGATTGAGCATGCTACGCGTTTTCTTCTCCAGCCCGGGACGGCCCCACGTATAGCCCCAGCACCACTCCGTGGTGATGTTCTGGAAGGCCATCATGAAGTCGTTGGCGCGCGCCAGCGATCCGTCGACATAATCGGCGCCAAGCACTTCGCGGCGCAGCGCCAGGCCTTGATCGAACAGCGCCTGGGTTTCTTTCTGGGTTTCTTTCTGGGTGTCTGCCATGGATTCCTCCGGGATCGTGGCGGCGGGCATCGCCGGCCCGCCTGCCGGTTGTCATCCGGCCGATTGTGGGCGTGCCGCATCCCGCCCGTCAAATGCGGCGCAGCGGCGCAAATCGATGCCTGGGCAGTGAACGCAGCGGGCGGCGCCTACAGCGAATAGCGGTAATCGCAATTCAACGTGGCCTGCAGCGGCGCGGGATGACCGCTGGCCGCCTTGCCCCCGGGACGCGGGCCCAGCAACTTGGCCTGGAACGTGCCCGCCATGTCGCCGGCCGCCGTCTTTTTCACGGCGACGGTGGACGGTAGCGCGTACAGCGTCAGCGCCTGCCCGTCGGCCGGCGCGACCAGTGTGAAGACCGACTGCGAGAAATTGGCGACCACATACGCCGGCGCGTCGTCGGCCGTGAACGACAGCGTGGCCGCGGCGTACGTCAAGGTCAGCGCCAGTTCATCGGACGACGGCGAAGGGATATCGCCCTTGAGCGCCACCTTGCCGCTCTCGGACACGCACGACAGCGAAGCGGGTGCGGAACCGGCGTGGGCCGTGCCCGCCAGAAGTGCGATGGACAACAGGCAGGTCGCGCGTGCAATCATGGTCATTTCTCACTGTCCTCGGGCGCGGCCCAAGCCGGCAAAATTTCGTCAGGAATATATCAGACGGTCATCCCCGCCCGAGGGGATCCGTATAGGATGGAGCCGTCGTCCATCAGAAGGAGCGTTTCCATGCCGTCCATGCGACATCCCATGCTGGCCACCGCGCTGGCCGCGGCGCTGGCCGCCGCCGTCCCCTTCGCCGCCCACGCCGAATCCGTCACCCTGCAGGTCGAGCAGGCCACGCCCGGCGCCGATCCGCACACCAACGCCCGCATTGTCGACATCAAGCTCAAGCCGGACAGCAGCAAGGCGCTGGCGAACTTCACGCGCGAGCGCGTGGGCCAGCGCGTGCAGTTCCGCGCGAACGGCATTCTCCTGTCCTCGGCCACGCTGATGAGTCCGCTGGAAGGCGACAGCCTGCGCATCACCGCCGGCGAACACGGCTTTGCCGGCAAATCGGCTGAAGAGATCGCGCAAGGCATCATGAAGGACGGCGCGCTGACGATGGACGACGAGAACAGATAGACGCGCCTGCCTCATCGAGTCCCGTGGCTGACGCCCGCGCATGCGGGGTCAGCCATTTGTTTTTGGCCACGCGCTTGCCGCGCGCCTCAATTTCAGGGCACTGTCATTAACCTTTCATTTCGGACTTCTAGTATTGCTCGTCCCCATCGGGCATCAGACCCAAAGCCAGGAGTTCCAATGAGCAAGTCCATCTCCGACAAGACTGTCCGCAACCCCAGCCAGAGCACCCCGTTCAGCGAGATCCTCGAAAAGAACATGTCCCGCCGCATGGTGATGCGCGGCGGCATCGCCGCCGCGTTCGCGACGATGACCAGCCTGGGCCTGGCCGGCTGTAATGGCAGCGACGACGATGACGACGACGCCGGCAACGGCGGCCAGAATCCCGCGCCCGAAGTGCCCGGCGGCGAGCAGCCTGCCGCCCCGATCAAGCTCGGCTTCGAGTCCCTGCCGACCTCCATGACCGACGCCTGTGTCGTGCCGGCCGGCTACACCGCCCACGTGTTCGCGCCGTGGGGCACGCCGTTCAACGACAACGCCAATCCTTGGGACCGCAACGGCAACAACAGCTCGACGGACCTGCTCAACTCCACCGGCATGCACCACGACGGCATGCACTTCTTCCCGATCAATGGCAGCTCCACCGAAGGCCTGCTGGCGATCAACCACGAATACATCGACCAGGGCGCGCTGCACCCGAACGGCCCGACGAACGTCGCAGGCGTGCGTCCCATCGAGGAAATCCGCAAGGAGATCAACGCGCACGGCGTGGCGATCCTGCACGTGCGCCTGGAAAACGGCCGCTGGAACATCGTTCACAATTCGCGCTACAACCGCCGCTTCACGTCGGCCACGCCTATGAAGCTGGCCGGCCCGGTCGGCGGCACGGACTGGGTCAAGACCCCGTACTCGCCCACCGGCACGATGGTGCGTGGCACCAACAACAACTGCGGCAACGGCTTCACCCCGTGGGGCACGTACATCACCGCTGAAGAAAACTGGGCCGCCTGCTTCGTGAACACCGGCACGCGACCCGCGCACCAGCTTCGCGTCGGCGTGCCGGATACCGCCGGCCGCTACCAATGGGAAACGGGCGCCAACGATCCGCTGGAAGTCCAGGGCGAGTTCGCGCGCTTTAACGTCACCGAGACCGGCGCAGACTTCACGCAGGATTGGCGCAACGAAGTCAACGGCTTCGGCTACCTGGTCGAGATCGATCCGTTCAACGAAAACAGCATCGCCACCAAGCGCACCGCGATGGGCCGCTTCGCGCACGAAGGCTGCGCCTACGCCATGCCCGAAGCCGGCAAGCCGCTCGCCTTCTACAGCGGCGACGATTCCCGCTTCGAATACATCTACCGCTTCGTGTCAGAAGCCGTGTGGGATCCGAAGGATGCCGAGCGCACCGACCGCCTCGCCGTGGGCGCGAAGTACCTGGACAAGGGCACGCTGTACGTCGCGCGCTTTGACGCCGACGGCACGGGCCAATGGATTCCGCTCGTCGGCACGACCGTGGGCGCGGGCGGCCGCACGCTGGCCGACGAATTCGGCAGCCTGGAAAACATCATCATCAACACGCGCGGCGCAGCGGACTTCGTCGGCGCCACGCCGATGGACCGCCCGGAATGGACGGCCACGCACCCGACCAACGGCGACATCTACCTGACGCTGACGAACAACACCAGCCGCAATGCCAGCCGCGGCACCAACCCGGCCAACCCGCGCCTGAACAACGTCAACGGCCACATCGTGCGCTGGCACGACGAGCCGGGCTCGACCAAGTTCAAGTGGGACATCTTCGTGTTCGGTTCGAACGCCGGCGCCGATGCCGACACCAACCGTTCCGGCCTGACCGCGCTGAACCAGCTTGCCAGCCCGGACGGCCTGGGTTTCGACCCGCGCGGCATCCTGTGGATCCAGACCGACAACGGCATCGACGGCGGCCGCAACAACGACGTGGCCCGCGCGACCAATGACCAGATGCTGGCCGTGATCCCCGGCGCCCTGGCCAACAGCACCGGCACGGGCCCGGCGATCAATGCGACCAACCAGGCCGATCTGCGCCGCTTCTTCATCGGACCGAACGAAGCCGAAGTGACCGGCTTTGCCTTCACGCCGGACTACACCAGCGTCTTCCTGAACATCCAGCATCCGGTGAACTGGCCGGCCTACGACACCGATGACGCCACCGTCGCCACCACGGGCGTCGTCCGCCCGCGTTCGTCCACGGTGGTGATCCGCCGTGCCGACGGCGGTCCGATCGGGGTGTGATGACGGCGCGACCGGGACGTCCCGGTCGCCCAAGCACTAAGGCCACCTTCGCAGGTGGCCTTTTTTTATCGCTTGCGCGCAAGGCGCCGGCTAGTGATCGGCTAGTGACCGGCTAAGCGGCGCACCGATCAAGCCCGGGTCGCTGCGGGGACTTGTCCAACACCGTCATGCAAGCCTGGAGCACACGCCCCGGCTCAATCGAATCGATATTCGAAAATCCAGCTTCGGGCACGACGTCGCGCGTGTACTCGCGGGCCCAGAACCATTCGGGGTTGGATTCGTTGAACACGCCCACGTAGGGCACACAGAGGCCCTGCGCGATATGGGAGGGGCCGCAATCGTTGGAGACGATGAGGCGCGCGTGCTGCATCAGCGCGACCAGCTCGGCCACGGGCCGGCAGCTCTCAAGCCGGAAGTCCGCCCGTTGCAGGGCTTGCAGGCGTTCGCGCTCGGCCGCTTCAGCCGGCCCCAGCACAAACGTGAACGTCGCCCCGCCGCCCAGCCGCGCCTGCAGCAGATCGGCCAGCGCAACGTAATGCTCTACCGGCCACCGCTTGAACTTGCCTGCGCCACCGCCCGGGATGAAGACGATGTCGGCCGGTTGCACCTTGTCCGCGCAGGGCTGTGCGATCTCAAGGAAGCACTGGCGCGCGATGACCTCGGGGTCGTGGTGCTGCACGGTGGACAGCAGCCGCAGGTTTGCCAGGCCGATGTATTCGCGGATGTCCTTGACGTGCGAATGCGTCCAGACACAGTCGCCAAGGCGGCGGTTGCTGAAGCCCAGGCGCATCGGGGGACGGCGCAGCAGGTTGATCAGGGCAAAGCGCTCGCTGGAATGATGCAGGGTCAGCGACGCGCTGGCGCGCCGCGGAAGCGCCCGGACCTGATCGCCGAACGCGTCCGCGCGGACGAACTGGTCCACCCACGGCAGCTGCGTATAGAAGTCCTCGACGGCAAATCGGGACACAACGCGCACCTGCTTGTCCGGCCACAATTTCTTGACTTGATACAGCGCGGGATACGCCACTATCTGGTCGCCGTAGCGCGACTTGCTACGAACGAATACGACGACATCGGCCATGGCCACTCACTTGGTGAAATCTCGCACGAAATCCTGCTTTCTTGCAGAACCGCGCGCAATCGGAAAACTCTGAAATCAAGACCCCGGCCGGTGACTTTCAGCCTGGCAACCCGCACCCGTGCGTGAGGCCGGCAGGGGCGTATCGCCCGATGTATTGCCCGCAAACTTGCGGATCTTCTCGGCCAGCTCGGGCGTCGCCTTCTCGTAGCCGTAACAATACGGCGGCGTGGGCGCCGACTCGGGGCGGTAATCCTGCAACACCGGCTTCGCATCGCCCAGGTACAGGTTGTCTTTCAGACGCAGAAACGCCTTGAAGTCGCGAGTGTACCCGTGATCCTCCTTGCGCCTTTCATAGGCCCCGCGATCGGAGTCGCCATTTTCCAATGCGCTGCGCGCCGGCGCAATCGGGATATAGCGACAATAATTGACATTGATGCCTTCCACGGTGGGAAAGAACTCGGGTTCCACGCACTTGCGCTGCGCATCGTTGTTGAAGATGTTGCCTTCCACCAGCGCCTTGGCCTCCAGGCTGAAACTCATGCCATAGAAGTCCCAGTTCTCAAGCAGGTTGTTGAACAGGTGGAAGGTGCCGAACTGCGCGCGCGGATTGCGCTGCACGGTGTTGAAGAAATAGTTGTGATGCAGCGTTACACGTGCAATCGAGTCGCGCTCGTAGTTCTGGAACAGGTTCTTGGACGTGATGTTGTTCAGCAGCATCACCTTGTTCGAATTGTGGAACTTGGTCCACGAGATCGTCACGTCGGTCGAGCCGTTCTTCACGTTCAACAGGCGATCCGACATCCGCGACAGATCCATATGGTCGACCCACACGTCGCGGCTGTCGTTGGCCACGTTCACGGCCTGCGTGAGGCGGGTAAGCCGCCCGTCAATGGTCAGATGCGTCAGGATGACGTTCTTCGCGCCATACACGCCCAGGCCATCATCGATCAGGGCCACCCGCTTGCCGCGGCCGTCGATGGTCGTGTTGGACGGAACCCGCAACTGCGACTTCAGGACGATGGTCATGTCCGAGGCAAAGCGTATCCACGTCGGTCCCTTGCGGGCCTGCGCCAGCGCTGCCCGCAGCGTGCCGGGGCCGGCGTCCTGGTCCGAGGTCACTTCAATGAACTTGCCGCCCAGGCCACCCGTCGCCTTGGCCCCATACCCTTCGCGCTGCGCCAGCAACGCCGAGACGAAGGGACAGTGCTCGTCCGGCGTCCGGCACTGCTCGGCCGCGGCCGCGGCGCCGCCATGCAGGCCGGCCAGCGCCAGCAGCCAGATCATCATCGTCTTTTGAAGTCGCATCACAAATCGCTCCCTGTGCGTCACGCGGACGGATCCGCGGCCGTCACGTGACGCCAGATGCCGCCGCTCAGCCGCAGGTTTTCCGGCGGGCCGGCAAGGTGCTCGCGCAGCCGCTCGAAGTACGCCTTCTGCCAGCGCTGCGCGTAGGCGTCGGCCTCCTCGCCCGGATTGGCGGCCGGCAGCATTTCCAGCGTGTAGGCCACCTGACCGTTCTCCCAGCGCGGCGCGTAGAACACGGACGGCACGCCCATCCGGTGCGCCAGATGGGCCGCAAAGCCGGAATAGGTGACGTCCTGGCCTTCGAACGTCGTGCGCGGCGCGGCGGGATTGGCCGCGCCGTCGATGGCCAGGCACAGCACGAATCCCGAGTTGATTGCACGCATGCAGGCCTTGGCCACCTGCGCTTCGGTCTGGTCCGCCGTCGAGATCAGCGCCTCGGCGTAGCTGCTGCGGGCGATGCTGGGCGCCGACGCCAGCCAACGCGACGGGATGCCGACCAGTTCCAGGGCCATCAAGCCCGCATACATCGGCCCGACGTGGGCAGTGGCGACCACGACACCGCGGCCGGCGGCAAGCAGCGGCGCAAAGAAGCGCTCGCCGGTATCCAGCTCACCCAGCATGGCCATCGCCTCTTCGACGCGTTCCTCGCGGCATTCGAGCCAATCGAACAGCAGATGGTCGATCATGTGGCCCCAGCGCGCGCGGCGTTCCCACGTGGCGCGGTCGAGGCTGGTGTCGCCGCGCATCGACCAGGCCCAGTCCAATCGCGCCTGCGGAATGGGTGCGGTGTCGAGCTGCGCTTCCATGCGCGCCAACGCTTCCTGGAAGGTCTCCGGCAGCCGCGCGCCGCGCTTGGCCACATATTGCTCGAAGAGCGCCTCGGCCTCGTCCTTGCGCCCGGCCTGCGACAGCGCGCCAATGGCGGACCGCTGCCACAGCAGGTTGTCCGGCGACTTTTTCAACAGGAACATCATCTGCTCGGCCGCCGCGTCGTACTGCAAGGTGTAGCGCAGCGCCCGGGCATACAGGCCCCGCGTCTGCTCAAGTTCGGGCGCCAGTTCGATGGCGCGCGCCAATGGCGCCACGGAATCCTTGTAGCGCCCGGCGCGCAGTAGCGTTTCGCCATGCAGCGTCAGCAGCCGCACGTCGTCGGGCGCGGCCTTCAGGCCCGCTTCAAAGTGCGCCGGCGCATGCGTCTTGCGATCTTCCTCGGTGCCGCGCCGCAGATGCGCCAGCCCCAGCGAAGATCGCAGCGCCGCGCAGTCGTGGCCCGCGCGCAAGGCGGCGTCGCCAAGACGAATGGCCGCGGCGTTGCGGCGGTCCGCCAGCAGCGCGCGCACCGCCATCGTGGCCACGCGCTCATTGGGCAGGTTGTCCGGGTCCAGCGCTGCCGCGATGCCTGCTGCCTCGGCAACGTCGCCGTTGCGCACGAAGGCCATCAGCCACGAATACGCATCTTCCGGCGCGCTCTGGGCAAGCGCAAGGGTCGTGCGGGCGACATCCGCCGCCTCGGGCACGCGCCCCGCCTGAACGCGCAGCTGGATGCGCGCGGCATGCAGCGACGCATTGCCGGGTTCGATGCCGGCGGCGGCGTCCGCCTGCGCAATGGCCTTGTCCCATTGCTCCAGGCGGCCGAGCAGACTGGCGAGCAGGCGCCTGTCGTCGGCCCGCTCGGGATACACGGCAACCAGCGTCTCCAGCGCCGCGACGGCGGGGGCCAGCTTGCCCTCCTTCACGTAAGGCGACACCAGAAGGCGCCGGACCTCGCGCCAGCCATCCTTCGCCGGCCGCAGCGCCGGCTCCAGCGCGGTCATGTCGCGCGCCGGGTCTGCCGAGGCGCGGATCTGTCCGATGACGTCACGCAGGCGCGCCGTGGCGTCCTTCGATTCGGCGCCGACTTGCGGCGTGCAGTTTCCAACGACCGTATCAACCATGACGCAGCCCCCTCAACAAAGCCATCGCGACGCGGGCGATGAACATGAGCACAAATCCCAGCGCCAGGGCCTGCAACAGCAGAATTCCGGTGCGCGGGCTGCTGGGGCGGTCGGTCGGAACCGGCTGCGCGATGATGGACAGATACCGCTGCAGGCGCAGCGCGTCCGTCATCGCCTGCTGGTACGACTGCTGCGCCAGCGTCAGATTGGAATCCGCAAACACCTGGGCATTGCGCAGCGCCTCGTATTCCTTCAGTTGCTTGGCTTCCGTATTGCCGTCGCCGCTCAGGCGCTGGCGCACGGAAGCAAGCCGCTTTTTCAGCGCCGCCACCTGCATCTGCGCAGGCTTGAGCATGAAATGGTCCTTGTTATCCAGCGCCCGGATCTTGTCCAGGTTGATCTGCGCGGTACTCAGCTCGCCTTCCAGCTGGCTGGACAGGTTGAGCAGCATCGACACCGTTGCGCTGGGATCGATGTTGCCGTGCTTGGTGCGCCAGGTCGTCAGCGCATCGCGCGCCGCCAACGCCTTTTCCTCGGCCAGCTTGACCGATTCTTCGCTTACCTTCAGCTTGTCGGCCACACCTTTCTCGTTCATCGAACTGACGAATTCCTCGGCCAGGCCGATCAGCGCCTTGGACAGCGTGGCCGCGTCTTCCGACGAGAACGCGCTGACGCGCAGCACATCGATCTGCTCCAGCGCGTTGAACGAGACGTGCACCGAGGCCTGATAGGCGCGATACAGATCGTCTTCGCTGGAGTCCTCGGCCAGGCGGTTCAGCGGATCCAGTCCGTCGTTCATCAGGTAACGCCGCAGGCCGACCTTGCGGTCAAGCTGCTGCATGCTGTCGCGCGATTTCAGGAAGTCCGCGACGGCCCATCCGTCCACGAAGCCGCCCAGCATGCCGCCGGAGTTGCCCGTGGTCAGCAGGCTGGCCGCCGCGCCCCCGCCGCCCTGCTGGTTGGACGCCGACTGCACGAAAAAGCGCGACTCGGCCTCGTAGCGCGGCGTGGCGACGAAGGACAGGTAGATCAGCGCCAGCACCACCGGCACAAGGACGATCAGCGCGTTGACCCAGCGATGGCGCCGGCGCTCGCGCAGCGCCGACTGCCGCTCTCGGCGGCGGCGTTCGATCTCGGATCCGCCCTCAGAACCCGAGCTGGCCTTCGTCGAAGCCGCCTCCGAGGACGTCGTCGCCTGTGCCGGAGTCGCTCCGAGATCGTCGCGGGGGATACCTGCGGAGGCACTGGTCGAGGTCGTCGTCGATGCTGAGCGCGCTTCGTTCATAGATCAAGCCTTTGAAGCAATAATCCGCCAACTGATTCTGGCGATAACTGGAAAAAATGAGTGTCCGGCCCACCAGCCGCTCTTCGAACAGAGCCAGCCAGAGCCGGGTGAAACGGCAAGGCTCGAAGGGAATGCTTCCTTCGATCACGTAGACATCGAACGCGGGCGCCAGCGCCAGCGCGAACGAGAACTCCTGCCGCACGTAGAGCGGCCAATGCTCCATGGGCTTGGCCAGCATCTTGGGATCGCTGATCAGGTCCGCGACCAGTTCGTACGTCGCGTCGGGATCGATCTCGTACATCTCGCTGACGAAATCGATCATGGCAAGGCCGCTGGCCTTGCCGCGGATGAAGCCCTGGCGGCCAATCGCCCAGGAGACGTTGCCGTCGTGCTTGACGAAACCCTGCCGCGGCGGTCGCAGGCAGCACAGCACGTCCACCAGCTGGCGGTGCATTTCCGGCGCGGGCGACAGCAAGGCATACCGCCCGGCCGGAATGTCGAGCGTGGCGTTGGCCAGCAGCGGCAGTCTGCTGCCGAAGGCATAGGGTTCGTCGGTTACGCCATTGAGATGGATCATTGGTCACCCTCACATCGGCTGGACATTGGGACGGGCAAGGCGCTCGGCCACCAGGGCGATCACCATCATGAACACCAGCGAGGTCAGGAAATAACCCAGGCTGGCGTCGTGCGACTCGTACGCCTGGAAGTACGCCGAGCGCAGCAACTGCATGCCGTGCGCCAGTGGCGACCACAGCAACCACGGCCGCAATTGCTCCGGAAACTGCTCCGACACGAAAAACACGGCCGCGAAGATCTGGAGGAAGCGCTCGATGATCGGCGCCAGCCGCAGGAAAAAATGCCAGAACGTCGCGATCGATCCGAACAGCACGCCCATCGCCGCGCCCGCCACGCCCATCAGCACGACAAACAGGATGAAGCCGGCCCAGCTCTTGGGCAGCGTGATGAGCCCGATCGCATGGCCCGCGCTGATCAGCACCCCGAACACCACGAGGTACACCGATACATAGATCATGGCCTGCACCAGCGCGCACATGAGCGGGGTGACGCCCTGGAAGTTCAACAGGCCACGGGCCGAGACATAGGCCGTGCTGCTGCGAAACGCGATCTGGCGGAACATGATCCAGGTCGTCGCACCCAGTAGCGAGAACGTCTGCACGTCCATGCCCAGGATGTAGTGCGTGCCCATCAGGATGTACAGCGACGAAATCAGGGTCAGCAGCACCACGGGGCCCACCAGCGCCCACACCAGCGCAATGCGGCTCTCGCCGTGCATCACGCGCAGCTGATAGATGAACATCGCCATCAGCGTGCGGCCGATCGGCCGGTGGCCGGCCGTATCGTCCGAATGCCCTTCATGCAGGGTGCGCAGCCGGTCGCGCAGGATGGCCAGGTCGCCCGCCTCGCTTTGCGGGACCTCGATCTCCAGCGCGATGTCGTTGCGCGACGCATGGCGGCGCGCTTCGCGTGCTTCGTCCTGCTTGCGCCGCTCCACGCGCCGCGCATGCGCGGCGGCCAGCCGCTCGTCCTCGGCGATCAGCTTGGCGGGCATGTAGCCCAGCGCGAAGACGTCCACGCCCGCGCGGATGTCCTGCTCCAGGAGGCGCACGATGATGCGCAGGCGCCGCCGCGAAAAATCGGCCAGGGACTCGTCGACCGCGCTGCGCGCGATCTCGGCATCCAGCTCCGCCTGCACGGCCTCGTACACCGCCCGCCGCGCCGCCACGGAGTCGTGCGGCTCGCCCTGCAGGCGGGCCAATAGCGGCTTGAACAGCACGGCCGGCGGGGCCTTGGCCTCGAACAGCGCGGCCGGGTCCAGCCGCCAGTTGGCGACGCCAGACCCTACCGTGTAGTTGCTTTCCTTGCGGCGCGAGCGCCAGCCCTTGATCCGATCCTCGTTACTCATGGACGCTCATGGACGCGCTATTGGGCTACGCCGGTCGAACCGCCGCCCGAATCGCTGTCGATGGCCCGCGTGGCGCTGAAGCCGGCGCTCATCGTGACGCGGAAGGCCGACAACACCTTCTGCACCTGCGTGAACGGCGCGTCCGAGATATAGATCGCCTGTCCTTCATGCACCGTGAACTCGCGCGCCAGCGCCACCTGCTCCGGCCGCGTGAGGTCGAATTGGTACACGACGGGCAGCAAGTCCGGCTTGCCTTCGGCCCCCGCCCTCGCGGGCGTGAACAGGAACACCGACCGCGGGTCGGCCAGCTTGTCGTCCAGGCCGCGCGAATCGGCCAGCGCGTCCAGCACGCTGTAGTTGCGCTTGCTGATCTCGACCCGGCCCTGCTGGCCGGCCGCGCCCAGCACGGTCAGGAATTCCTTGGCATCGTAGGCGGTGATGACATCGCCCGAGCGCAGAAGAATGTCGTTGTTCTGATTGCGGTAGATGTCCGCCAGCCGCACCGAGGCGACCTGGTTGTCGCGGCGCAGGCTGATGATGAGCTGTTCGGGGTTGGTCTGCACCGGCGCGGCCTGCGCCAGCGCGCTGCTCAGGCGCTGGGCGGTCTGCGTGATGGGGTACATGCCGGGCTTGGTCAGGTTGCCCTGCACCGTCACCATCTGGCCGCGTGCATCGGCCGCGCGCGTGACGCTGACGTCCGCGCCGACCACGAGCTTGCTCAGGCGCGCCACGATGGCGTCATGCAATTGGCCAAGCGTCATGCCCTCGGCGCGGAACTTGCCGATGATCGGGAACGAGACATGCCCCGAACGATCGATCTCCTGGTTGCCCAGGTCGCTGACGCCGGAGGGGTCCGTGGCAAACACGCCCAGCCCGCCGCGCTCCCAGACGCGCACGTTGATGCCGTCGCCCGGCACCAGCTTGTCGAATCCGGCTTGCGTCAGATCGCGGTATCGAACAGGAAAGTCGGCCACGTCGGGCACCCTGCTCTTTTGCGCCAGTTCACGCGACACGGGCATCACGATGACGTCCTTGTCATCGTGAGCGCCGGTCATTTCGCTGAGCATCGGGCCGGACCGTGGGAGCTGGCAACCCGAGAGTGTCAGCGCTGCCAGAAGCAGCAGGGCAAGGGTCGCGTGTCGCCGCGATCCCAGGGCCGGGACGTTCATTTGCATAAGATCCTTCAGCGTCAACAACTTGAAAAAGAACAACCGCCGATTACGCCAGCATGCGGCGCTGGGGCGCCACGTCGATGCGCTCGTCGTTCTGGGACTCGGTCATGGCGGGCATGCAGATGCTCATGAACTTGGTCAGCATCGCATCCAGCGAGAACAGCTTCTGCGCCCGCTGGCGGCTGTGTGCCCGCAGGTCCGCATTGCTGCGCACCTGATCCACCATGTTCAAGACCTTCTTGTACGCCTCGTGCATGTCGGGGTGATCGACGTCGCTGAGCAGGTGGCCCGTTTCGTCCTCGACGAAACACTCCTCTGCCCCGCCCGCCGGCGTGGAAATCACCGGCACGCCCAACAGCTGCGCCTCGATCAGGACGTTCGGCAGGCCTTCATAGCGCGACAGCAGCACGCTGGCGTCCATCTTCGAATACCAGAACCCCACGTGGTTCGACAGGCCCACCAGCAGCAACCGGTCCAGGACATCGTGTTCCTGCGCCAGCGCTTCGATGTTCTCGCGCAGGCGCCCGTCGCCCACCAGGAAGAAGCGCGCCTGTGGCCGCTCCTTCAGGTAAAGCGCCGCCAGCTTGATGAAGAGCTGCGGACGCTTGTCGGGTTCCAGTCGGAACACGCCGCCGATCGTTTCCGTGGCGTCCTGGGTGCGCGCCTCGAAGGCTTCCCACTTTTCCTTGTCGGCGTCCGACGCATCGGTCGCCAGGTCGGGCACGCCGTTGTACAGGATGTGAAAGCGCTCGAGCGGCAGGTCCAGCCACTCGGCATACGCCTCTGCGGCCTTGCGGCTGTTGCTGACGAACACCACGCCGGGCACCTGCGCCAGCGCCTGGTACAACTCGGGATACTCTTCGCGGAACCGGTCCTTGCGGATGTTCGGCGGCAGGCCGCGAAACACCAGGTGGATGGTCGGCGTGCCGGCCAGAAGCGCGGCCAGGGCGCCGAACAGGCACGTGCCGTCCTGCCACAGGCTCACCACGTCGAACCGGTTCGCGCGCAGCACCGGCGCCAGCCGCGTCACGCCGTAGTGCACGGGCGGCGGCAGCTGCTCCAGCAGGCGGCCCAGGCTGCCTTCGGGCAGGGCCTGGTGCGCCACCGAGATCGCCGGCAGGCGGTTGATCTCCGTGACGGGAATCTGCGCCTTGATGAGCACCGGCAGGAAGAAATCATCCTGCTTCTTTGAAACGCCGGACGGTTCGGTGTGCTGCTTGACCAGCACCTCGACCTTCTTGGGGCGCATGAGGATGTCGGGCGGCTGCTGTTCCGGCGAGGCGGCCAGACGGGTCAGTTCGCCGGCCAGGCGCGTCAGCTGGCGCTCGGCCCCGCCTGGTCCCAGGCTGCCGGTGACCAGCGCCACCGACACGGCCTTTTCCGGCGTGTTCTCGGCAAGCTTGCGATGGCGGAAATGCAGGATCGCGTGCTTCATCGAAATGATGCGCACGTCCTTGCCGGCCAGGGCCTCCTCGGATTCGAAACGCTGATAGAACGCGTAGTCGCTGGCCAGCCCTTCGGCCAGCTCGGCCGCCTTGCTGCCTGGGGTCAGGTGCTTGGCCACCGGCGCGATCGCCTCCCAGGCGTCCGCCAGAAGCCCGCGCTTGCGCAGGCGCTTGGCGAACTCCACGCGCATGTTGCGATCCGTGTGCTGCGAGATCAGGCTGCGGAACAGCGCGTCGGACTGCTCGTGCGCGCGGATGTCGCTCAACAGCTTGGCCCGCGCGAACAGGCGGTCCGGATTCGTCGTGGACGCGGGCAGGTGACGGTCGACCAGCGCCATGGCGTCGTCCAGGTGCCGCTCCTTCACCAGCCGCGTCGCGCAATAGCGCACGATCTGCAGGTCATCCGGGCATTCCTCGAGCAGCGTCGTCCACTGCTCGGCCATGCCTTCGTTCAGACCCGCCGATTCCTGCAGGCGAAGCAGCAGGAACCGGACCTTCGAGTCTTGCATGTGGCCGCGGGCAAGCTCCTTGGCCCGCGCCAGGTTTTCCTGAGCGACTTGAACCCGCACCGATGCCGCAACGATTTCCTCCAACTGCGCTTGAACTTGCTGAAGTTCGGACTTGGCGTCCGCTCGCTCGGTGATCAGTGGCGGATTCATGCTGCCTTTCTCCGGTTGATCTTTTCGATCCACGCGAGGCAGCGCTCGATGTAATTGTCGTATTGCGCCGGGTTCTCGGAACGCTCCTGCAGCGTCTTCCAGTACGGCAGGGCCTGTTCGAACCGGTGCAGACGCATCGCGCCCACTGCGGCCAGACGCAGGCCGATGGGGTCGTCAGGCACGAGCGAGACGATACGTTCGCCCAGCGCCAGGCGTTCGGTCGTGCTGGACGAATCCAGGGCGCGCGCCTCGGCGTACAGATAGGCCAGGATGCGGCGCTTCTCGTGATCGACCTCCGGCATGCCGGGCCACGACTGGGCCACGCGATCCAGCAGCTTCCACGCGCCCTGATGATCGCCATTCGACAGAAGCTCGCGGGCGCCGCGGATGGCGCGCGGTCCAAGCCGGCCCAACTGGCGCTCGGCCTCGTCCTTGGCGCTCTGGTCGGCGCCCGGATGGGCAAGCACGTCCTTGTAGGCGTCGATGGCTTCACCGAACCAGCCGCCATTGAAGGCCACGCGGGCAAAGTGCAGCTTCGTGCTGAACGGGGCGGTCTCGCCGGCGGCGGCCACTTCCAGATGGCGCATGGCCGTCTTCTTGTCGCCCAGCGCGTCGGCGGCGCGGCCACGCATGGCGTGCAGCTCGGGGAAGTCCACGTTCGTGTCGATGGCCAGGTTGGTCAGGTCGATCACTTCCTTGTGGTTGCCCGCCACCAGCGCGGCCCGCGCGCCGAGGCGCATGGCGCGTTCGAATGCACGCTGCGCCCGTGCGCCGGTCAGCGCGTCGGGGTTGAGCAGACGGTGCGCGCAGATGCGTTCGGCCGCATCGCGCAGGCGTCCTTCCTCCAGCGCGCGGTTGCCTTCTTCAGCCCACGTCGCCGATTGCGCCTGCAGCCAGCCGCTGATGTCTTCCTGCTCGCTCTTGGCCAGGTTGCACGAGGCCGCCAGCGTCGCCGCGGCCACGATGCAACCGCGCCACGAGGCTTCCTTGACCAATTCCAGCGCGTCGCCCTCTTCCAGCTTGGGCTGCTCGCTCGCCAGATCGCGCAGCGCGTCGCGGTCGCCGGCCAGCAGGCGGTCGCGCCACAGGACCGCGAAGCCGCGTCCGTAGCTGGGATTGGCCGCGCGGACTTCCTGGACCCAGCGAATCGCCGCTTCCATGTCGCCGCCCGTCTGCAACAGCGACAGCACGGTGTCGGCCGCTTCCAGCGACATGGCGTCGCCCGGCGCGCTGATGCGGAACAGCTGCTTCCAGTTGCCCAGGCTTTCGTCGACATAGCCCAGGTGGCCGGCGGACACCGCCGCGATGCGGACGATTTCCGGCGTTTCGATTTCGTCGCCCAGCAGGCCGGCTGCCAGCGAGTACGCCACGTCGTAGCGGCCCAGCTTGAACTGGTTACGCATCAGGATCTGCTCGGCCTTGCTGCCCGAGGCCAGCGTGCCGTCAGCGCTGGTCAGGAGCGCCAGCGAACCTTCGTAGTCGCCCAGCTCTTCCTGGATGCGCGCAAACAGCACCACGTGATCCGGCAGGCCCGGGTAGCGGCGCAGCACGTCGCGCACACGGCGCGAGGCTTCGCGCAGTTCGCCCGAGTCCCACAGCTTCTCGATGCGCTCGACGCTTTCCTCGGCGCCCAGCTTGGGCACGGCGGTCTGCGGGGTCGAGGAGCTCATGCGCGGCCGGATGAAATTCTTGAACCAGTCCGTGTACAGGCGCTCGGCGAAGACCGGCGTGTAGTGGGTCAGGTCCAGCCCGCCATCTTCCATCGCCTCGGCTTGGCCGATCTTGTTCATGAGCGGCGTCGGGTCGTAGCACGGCACCCCGATACGCTGCGCGGCGGCGGTAATGGCGGCGATCAGCTGCTGGCGCTGTTCGATCGGCACGTTGTCCGGCGTGAGCGCATTCACGTGGGTGACAAACACGATCTTGTCGCGGCCCAGCAGCTCGACGAGCTGACGCATCTCCTGCTCGATCTCCTCGTCCGTCTGGTCACGCTTGACGATGCGGGCGAGCAGGTCGCGGTCTTCCGCGCTCAGGCTCTTGAAGACCGGGTCCTGATCGAGCTGCGCGCGGCGTTCGGCCAGACGGTCGGTGGCGGCCATGGACCAGAAGGCGCGGGTGCGCGTGCGGTCGGCGAAGAACTCGCTGAAATAGCGGCCCAGGTAATTGGACTGGATGGGATGGCCGTCAATGGTCAGCAGCTTGCGCGAGGACAGCTCGACCATATACAGGTCGGCCGGCTTGTGCGTGCCGCGGCGAGCCTGCTCGCCATTGGACGGACGGAAGATCAGGCGCTGCACGTCGGCGGGAATGTCGCTTTGGCCGAACATGAAACGGGCCTGCTGGAGCGCTTCGGCGGCCGTGTGCACGAAACCGTAGTTGCGGCCGAGTTGAAGCTTGATCGGGTAGCGGCCCACGGCATCGCGCAGCGGCGTATGGATGCGGCAGGTTCCGATCGGAGCGATAGTGAAAGCAGTCATTCAGGGTCTCTCCTGTAGGTATGGATTACGCGCCTGAACTACAGAGTCCAGTACAAGAGGTCGGCCGGCAGCCGTTTGGGGTCCAGGACGGACTTCAAGTCGCACACCATGCCGCCGTTCTTGACGAGCTGAGGCAGGTCTTCCCAGATGGTTTCCATGGTTTCGCGGTGCGGCACCGCCAGGATCAGCACGTCCATGTCGCGGAACTGGTCGCGGCCGACGAGCTTGATGCCATATTCGTGGTCCATCTGCTCCGGATCGACCATGGGGTCGCACGCCACCGGCGTGATGCCGTACTGGCCGAGCGCGTTGTAAAGATCGACGACCTTCGAGTTGCGGATGTCGGGCACGTTTTCCTTGAACGTCATGCCCAGGATGCCGACGCGGGTGGAGGCATTCAGGCGGCCGTTGCGCGCCAGTTGCTGCACCAGCCGCGAGGCCACATGCGCGGCCATGCCGTCGTTGATGCGGCGGCCGGACAGGATGACTTCGGGGTGGTAGCCCAGTTCCTGGGCCTTGGAGGTCAGGTAGTAGGGGTCCACGCCGATGCAGTGACCGCCCACCAGGCCGGGGGTGAACTTCAGGAAGTTCCACTTGGTGCCGGCCGCGGCCAGGACTTCCGACGTACGGATGCCGACCAGGCCGCAGATCTTGGACATCTCGTTCATCAGCGCGATGTTGATGTCGCGCTGCGTGTTCTCCAGCACCTTGGCCGCTTCGGCCACCTTGATGGAGGACGCGCGGTGCACGCCGGCATCGATGATCTGCTCGTACACGCCGGCAATGACTTCCAGCGATTGCTCGTCCTGGCCGGAAACGATCTTCACGATCTTCTCAAGCGGATGCTCGCGGTCGCCCGGGTTGATGCGCTCGGGGCTGTAGCCCAGCTTGAAGTCGACGCCGCAGCGCAGGCCAGACGCCTTTTCCAGCTCGGGACCGCAGATCTCCTCGGTGGCGCCGGGGTGGACGGTCGATTCGAAGACCACGATGCAGCCCGGACGCAGCACGGGGCCGAGCGATTGGCACGCGCGGACCAGCAGGGAAAAGTCGGGGTTGTTCTTCTCGTCGACGGGCGTCGGAACGGCGACCACGAAAAAGTCGCAGCCTTCCAGTTCGGACAACTGGTCGGTGAACTGCATGGGGGAGGCAAGCAATACGTCGCGTTCGATCTCGCCGGTCCAGTCATCACCCTCTTTCAGCCGTGCGATTCTCCGCTTGTCCACGTCAAAACCGATGACATCAAAGCGCCTGGAAAATGCCACTGCCACGGGCAGGCCGACATATCCAAGGCCACACACTGCGATTCTCTTTACCACGGGGGACCTCACTGTTTTCGTCGTGTCGCAGACACTAGAAATCGACGCCCCAGAGCGAGTAAATCGACATAAGGCCGAAATACTGTTGCCGTACAGGGGCGGACGTATCGCTAAAAATGAATTTGGCTCGGTACCCCGTTAATGGACTGGGTAGCGAGCCTGGGCATCGTAGAGGGGTCGAACAGCAAACTTTTTTCTAAATATTTTTATTGCTGCGGAAATAAATCAGGACAACCCGTAATAAACCCGGGAAATCCCTAGAAAAATTACATTCATTACACAAACCGCAACATGAGAGTTGCGAGCAATGTAATCAAATATTAAAAGACGTTTTTCTTGGTCCGTTTTAACCAAACTGAAAAATCATTATCCAGAACGGCGGCTTATTAGATTATTGCGTGAGGCAATATAAAAATCCGCGCCAAAATGGGGATCAACCCGCACCCTATCAGCACGAGACATGCCTGGGTTTTCATCGCACGGTAATAAATGGCCAGACCTTGAGTAATTCGGCAGGCGATTCGGAAAGTCTCGCTATACAAGGTGTCTGACACCGGCCGCTGTGAAATAGTTTTTGCATTCAGCCGCGCAAATGCAAAAAAGCCGGCAACGCTTGCGCGATACCGGCTTTCAGCCAAAGGTGTCGGGAAACACCTTCATAAATTCTCGACCACATGAAGTGGTCGGGGCGAGAGGATTCGAACCTCCGACTCCTGCGTCCCGAACGCAGTACTCTACCAGGCTGAGCTACGCCCCGATCTTGACAACTTATTCAGCGATGCTCAGTACCGCCAAACATTACTTCACTTACTGCTTACCGCTTCGTTCACTTCGAGAACCTGATCACTCAGTCACTCTTACTGCACTTTCCTAGTGAACTTCCTGCCGATTTCGCCGCCGTTTTTGGCTAGCGATCTCTATTCACCGCGAAAGCGCAGAATTCTAACAGAGAATTTTGAAAAGGGGAAATGGGGTAGATCGAAAGGGCTTCGCGGGCCCGATCGGCCTCGGCCACGGCGGCCAGGCGGGCGTGTTCCAGCGCGTCGGTGGCCTGGATGGCGGCGGCCACGGCAGCGAAGTCGGCGTCGCCCGTCTTGATGGCATCGCGGATGAGCTGCTGCTGCTCAGGCGTGCCCACTTCCATGACGCGGATCAGCGGCAGGGTCGGCTTGCCTTCGCGCAGGTCGTCGCCCACGTTCTTGCCCAGGGCGGCGGCGTCGCCGCTGTAATCCAGCACATCGTCGACCAGCTGGAACGCCGTGCCCACATGGCGACCATAGGCGGCCGCGGCGGCTTCCTGCTCGGGCGTGGCGCCCGCCAGCACGGCGCCCACCTGGGCGGCGGCCTCGAACAGCTTGGCCGTCTTGTAGCGCACCACTTGCAGGTAGCGCTCTTGCGAGACGTCCGGGTCATGCACGTTCAGAAGCTGCAGCACCTCGCCCTCGGCGATCACAGTGGTGGCTTCGGACAGGATGCTCATGATGCGCATCGAGTCGGCCTCGACCATCATCTCGAACGACCGCGAGTACAGGTAGTCGCCCACCAGCACGCTGGCCGCGTTGCCGAACACCGCGTTGGCGGTTTCGCGGCCGCGGCGCAGGTCGGATTCGTCGACGACGTCATCGTGCAGCAGCGTGGCGGTGTGGATGAATTCCACCACCGCGGCCAGCAACTGGTGATGGGTGCCTTCGTAGCCCAACGCGCGCGCCACCATCAGCACCATGGCCGGGCGCATGCGCTTGCCGCCCGCCCCAATGATGTAGTCGCCAATCGTGCGGATCAGAACCACTTCGGAATTCAGCCGCTCGCGGATAACCGCATCGACGGCTTTCATATCGTCAGCAATGGGGGCAATGAGCGCGGGGAGATTCAAGACGTATCCGACAAGTGTGAAGCGAGCCGCGTAACGGCTCTTACCGCTGGGCCCGCCAGCGGTCGGCGGGGGATTCGACCACGGATTATACGGGGAGTGCGCGGGAAGTCCGGCCGCCCGCGGCCCGGGCCGCGCAGCCCGGCGCCAGGCGCCCCGCGCCGGTCGGATCAGCCGGTCGGATCCCCCGGCCGGATCAGCGCCCGCGCGCCAGCAGGCCGCGCGCCATCAGGTTCGCGTAGAGCGCGCGCACGCCGAACGTCCAGGGCGGGATTTCCGTGGCCAGCTGCACCTCGTTCACGAGCGCGCCCAGGCGCTCCGAGGCAATGACCACCCGGTCGCCAGCCACATGCGTGAACCCGGTGCCCGGACCCTTGCGATCCTTGGTGGGCGAGAACATCGTGCCCAGGAACAGCATGAAGCCGTCCGGGTACTGATGGTGCGCGCCGTGGGTCTGGCGCACCAGGTCCAGCGGGTCGCGGCTGATCTCGCGCATGTGGCTGACGCCGTCCAGCGTGAAACCGTCGGGGCCTTCGATGTGCAGCGAGACATCGGCGCCCCGGACGCTGTCCAGCGTGAATCCGCCATCGAACAGCCGGATGAACGGCCCGATGGCGCAGGAGCCGTTGTTGTCCTTGGCCTTGGTCAGGAGCAGCGCGCTGCGGCCTTCGATGTCGCGCAGGTTCACGTCGTTGCCCAGCGTGGCGCCGACCACTTCGCCCCGGCTGTCGACGGCCAGCACGATCTCGGGTTCGGGATTGTTCCACTGCGACTCGGGCAGCACGCCGATTCGCGCGCCAAAGCCCACCGAGGCCATGGGCGGCGTCTTTGAGAAGACTTCGGCGTCGGGGCCGATGCCCACTTCCAGATACTGCGACCACTGGCCGCGCTCGAGCATTTCGGCTTTCAGGCGGATGGCCTCGGGCGATCCCGGGCGCAGCCGGGACAGATCGGAGCCGATCAGCGCCTGCATGCGCACGCGGATTTCCTCGGCGCGGCCGGCGTCGCCGCCCGCCTCTTCCTCGATCAGGCGTTCCAAGAGGCTGATGGCAAACGTGACGCCCGCCGCCTTCACCGGCTGCAGGTCGCAGGGCGCCAGCAGACGCGGCCCTTGCGCGCCTTGCAGCGTGGCAGCCATGAGCGCGTGCGCGTCACCCAGGGATTCGCCCTTGGCCTGGCGCGCGAGCGACACGCGGTCAGGATGGTCCAGCAGGTCGGACACGGTCGGCGCCGTGGCCGTGATATCGACGACCTCTCCCCCACGCACCACGACCACGCTCGGGCCGCCGACGGGATCAGGCCGCCACACGCGGCCCACGAGCAAGGCGTCGGACAGATCGGCGGGCAGCAGGTTATTGGGGTTCATGGCGTCTCCTCGCGTTAATGCCCTGCCGGCGGCGGGCTCGTGTTCTGTGCCGGCTGACCCGGCATGGCGCAGCCAGTCTAGGAGACTTCATTTATCATGTCCAACATCTTGAATATCTGTCCAACATATTGGAATCATGGCCGCCGAATACGACGTTCCTGCCATCCGCCGCACCCACGACATCCTGCGCGTGCTGGCCGGCCGGCCCGCCCCGGTGAAGGCCGCGGAGCTGGCCCGCGCCTGCCAGATGCCAAAGAGCACGCTATACCTGCTGCTTGATTGCCTTGAGCAACGCCGCTGGGTCGAGCGCCTGGACGGGGGCTATATCGTCGGACTGGAACTGATGGCGCTAGGCGCCGCGTACCTGCGCCACGATGGGCTTCAGACGGCCTTTCACCAGGCGGCAGGCGCCTTCGTGGCCCGCTGCAACGAGGTCGTGCAACTGGCCGCGCTCGATGGCTTTGATGTGGTCTACCTGGCCCGGGAGGACGCACGCCGGCCCGTGCGCCTGGTGTCGGACCTGGGTCTGCGGCTGCCCGCACACGCGTGCGCCCTCGGCAAGGCCCTGCTTGCCAGCCTGCCGCCCGACGACCTGGCCGCCCGGCTGCCCGAGACACTGCCCCGCGTCACCGACCGCACGATCGCCGATGCTGCCCGCCTGCACCGCGAACTGGACGACGTGCGGCGCCACGGCCTGGCCCACGACCGGGAGGAAGTCGCCACCGGTCTCGAGTGCTTTGCGGCCTTTGTGGGCGTGACGCCCCTGGGCAAGCGGGTGGCGGTCAGCACGTCCATCCCCACCGACCGCCTGGACGACGCCCACCGGCAAGCCGCCACGGAAGGCATCCGCCGCGTGGCGCGCGACATTGCGCTGCGTGTGATCCCGGGCGCCTGAAGCCTGCACGCCACACCTAAGCCCTTAGCCTGCAACAGCTTTTTGACTTTCCAAAAGTCCCGGGCTAATATCTCGGATTCGGTCAGCGATGGCCGAATTACGTCGGTTGTTCGTGCACGCCGCCTGGCATCATCGCAAGTCCTGATTCAGCGGATTTTCGGCTAGTACAAGCGCCAGTACCAGCACTGGTACGGCAGGCCAGCACGGCATTCTTGCCCAGCAGGGCAGGCAGCTCGAACGAACCCATTTACCTATTTAAGGAATACCCCATGTACGCGGTCGTAAAAACCGGTGGCAAGCAGTATCGCGTTGCCGCTGGCGAAAAACTCAAGATAGAACAGATACCGGCTGACATTGGGCAAGAAATCACCCTGGACCAAGTGCTGTCCGTGGGCGAAGGCGACCAACTGAAAGTTGGCACGCCCCTCGTCTCCGGCGCCGTGGTCAAGGCAACGGTTCTTGCGCAAGGCCGCCACGACAAGGTCAAGATCTTCAAGATGCGCCGTCGCAAGCACTATCAGAAGCGTCAGGGCCACCGTCAGAACTACACCGAAATCCGCATCGAAGCCATCACGGCTTAAGAAGCGACTCGGTACCACTTAGCAGGAGCTAAACATGGCACAGAAAAAGGGCGGCGGCTCTACGCGGAACGGACGCGACTCAGAATCGAAGCGTCTGGGCGTCAAGGCATTCGGCGGCGAATTGATTCCCGCTGGTTCGATCATCGTGCGTCAGCGCGGTACTCGCTTCCACGCTGGCGTGAACGTCGGCATGGGCAAGGACCACACCCTGTTCGCGCTGGTCGACGGCAAGGTTCAATTCGGCTTCAAGGGCGCATTGAACAAGCAGACCGTTTCGATCGTCGCTGCCGAGTAATCGGTTGGCAAGCCCGCGGACCTCATGTCCGCGGTCGCATACGGTCTGGGACGCGGTCCGCCGCAGTTCCCGAACGGCAAAAGCCCTGTCGCGTGCGGCAGGGCTTTTTTGTTTGAAGGCAATTGGCGAGTAAGCTCTCTTTTGCCTCCCGGCGGCTCCCCGTGTGGATGCCCGCCCTCACCCACTACACGCGCATACACCATGAAATTCGTAGACGAAGCCACCATTGAAGTGGTCGCCGGCAAAGGCGGCAATGGCGTGGCGAGCTTTCGCCGCGAAAAATTCATTCCCCGTGGCGGCCCCGACGGCGGCGACGGCGGCCGTGGCGGCACCATCTACGCGGTGGCCGATCGCAACATCAACACGCTGATCGACTTCCGCTACGCACGCCTGCATCGCGCCAAGAACGGCGAAAACGGCCGCGGCTCGGACCAATACGGCGCTGCCGCCCCGGACATCACCCTGCGCGTGCCGGTGGGCACGATCATCCATGACGCCGAAACCGGCGAAGTCCTGTTCGACCTGAACAAGCACGAACAGAAGGTGGTGCTGGCCGCCGGCGGCCAGGGCGGCATGGGCAACATCCACTTCAAGTCCAGCGTGAACCGCGCGCCCAAGCAATGGACGCCCGGCAAGGAAGGCGAACACCGCTACCTGCGCATGGAACTGAAGGTGCTGGCCGACGTGGGCCTGCTGGGCCTGCCCAACGCCGGCAAGTCGACGCTGATCACCCGCATTTCCAATGCGAAGCCGAAGATCGCCGACTACCCCTTCACCACGCTGCACCCGAACCTGGGCGTCGTGCGCACTTCGCCGTCGCGCAGCTTCGTCGTGGCCGACATTCCGGGCCTGATTGAAGGCGCCTCCGAAGGCGCCGGCCTGGGTCACCTGTTCCTGCGCCATCTGGCGCGCACCCGCGTGCTGCTGCACCTGGTGGACGTGTCCACGCCGGATCCGGACGCCGATCCCGTCGAGCAGGCCGTCGCCGACGCGCGCGCCATCGTCGAGGAACTGCGCCGCTATGACGCCGACCTGGCCGCCAAGCCGCGCTGGCTGATCCTGAACAAGCTGGATATGGTGCCGGACCCCGAGGACACCAAGCGCCGCTTCCTCGAGCTCTACGGCTGGACCGGTCCGGTGTTCGGCATCTCGGGCCTGTCGGGCGAAGGCACGCAGGACCTGATCTACGCGTTGCAGGACTACCTGGACGCCGAGCGCGAAAAGGAACAGCTTGCGCAGGATCAGGCCGAAGGCACCTACGTGGCGCCGGACCCGCGCTTTGACGACACGCGCACCGACGCGGACAAGCCGGCCGCGCCGCGCGGCGGTAACGAATAAGCCATAATCGCAGTCCTTTCGATTACGCTTTTTTTCGCCGCAGCCGGCCGCCATCATGTCTGCTGAATCACCTGCCGTTTCCGTCGTCACCCACGCCCAGCGCATCGTCGCCAAAGTCGGCTCATCGCTGGTCACCAACGAAGGCCGAGGCCTGGACCGCGCCGCGGTCGCCCACTGGGCCGCGCAGATCGCCGCCCTGCACAAGCAGGGCAAGCAGATCGTGCTGGTGTCCAGCGGCGCCATCGCGGAAGGCATGGCGCGCCTGGGCTGGCGCAAGCGCCCGTCCGTCATGCACGAACTGCAGGCTGCGGCAGCCGTGGGCCAGATGGGACTGTGCCAGGCCTACGAGGCCGCCTTCGCCGAACACGGCCTGCGCACCGCGCAGATTTTGCTGACCCACGAAGACCTGGCCGACCGCCACCGTTACCTGAACGCGCGCAGCACGCTCTTTGCCCTGCTGCGTCTGGGTGTCGTGCCCATCGTGAACGAAAACGACACGGTCGTGACCGACGAAATCCGGCTGGGCGACAACGACACGCTGGGCGCGCTGGTCACCAACCTGATCGAAGCCGACACGCTGGTCATCCTGACTGACCAACGCGGCCTGTACGACTCCGACCCGCGCAAGAATCCGCAAGCCAAGTTCATGTCGCACGCCCAGGCGGGCGACCCCGCGCTGGAAGCCATGGCGGGTGGCGCGGGCAGCGGCATCGGCACCGGCGGCATGCTGACCAAGGTGCTGGCCGCCAAGCGCGCGGCCCATAGCGGCGCGCACACCGTCATCGCGTCGGGCCGCGAACGCAACGTGCTGACGCGCCTGGCCCAGGGCGAGTGCATCGGCAGCGAACTGCAGGCGGTCGTGCCGGTGTGGTCGGCGCGCAAGCAGTGGCTCGCCGATCACCTGCGCCTGCGTGGCCGCGTGGTGCTGGATGACGGCGCCGTGCAGGCGCTGCTGCGCGAAGGCAAGAGCCTTCTGCCTATCGGCGTGACCGACGTGGAAGGCGAATTCGGCCGCGGCGACGTCGTGGCCTGCGTCGACAGCCAGGGCCATGAATGCGCCCGCGGGCTGATCAATTATTCGTCGGCCGACACGCGCCGCATCCTGCGCCAGCCTTCGTCGCAGATCGCGCGCATCCTGGGCAGCATGACCGAACCCGAGCTCATGCACCGGGACAATCTGGTCGTGCTGTAGGAAGCCGCGGCAGGCGCCGCGATACGGCGGCGCGGGGGATCAGGCGCCGGCCACAACCGCAGGCGCCCTGCCCGCGCCTTCGGGCAGCAGGATGTATCCCCACCCCCGCACTGCCAGCAACGGAAGATCGATATTGAACCGGCGCGCCTTGTTGCGCAGCCGGGACACGACCACGTCCACGCGTCTTGCGCTGTCCAGGGGATCGCGCGCTTGCGCCGGAAAGAAGCTTTCGCGATGAAGGCAGTGGCCGGGCGCATTGAACAACCGAATGAGAACGGCGCGCTCGCGAAGGGTGAGCGGCAGGCGTTCACCGCGGGGGCCCACCAGCATGCGGCCAAACGCCACGACGCGCCAGGCGCCCGGTCCGCATCGCGCTCGCCGGCACAGGCTGCGCAGCAGCGCGTCCCACTCCAGGAGCTCCATGTCCGGCGGCACGCAGGCGTCGACCCCTGCGTCCAGCGCCGCCGCGCGCTGCGCCGTGGTGGCGCCGCCGTCTTGCCACACCACCCGCGCGCCGGGCGCGGCTTGACGCACGCGGTGAACAAGATCGGCCATACCGGCGCACGGCCCTTGCACGACAAGCAGATCTGGCGCTTCACCGGTCACGTGTTCGAGCAGGGCGTCCACCGATGCGAAGACGCGCGTGTCCCAGTCGAATTGGCGCAGCGCAGTGGCCAGCCGCCACCCCGCAACGTCCTCGGATCGCACGATAAATACGCTGCCCCGCTCCCACATGCGACCTTCCCTCTGTTATCACTCTAGTGTTATTTATATCCACCAACGTGACAGATCGGCAAGCTTCAATCGCCCTGTGAAAACATTCTCAGACCGACTGAAGCATGCGCGTCTTCTTCGTGGCCACACGCAGAAGGCGCTCGCCCGTCTGGTGCGCATCTCGCAAAGTGCGATCGGCAGCTACGAAAGTGGTCTGCGGCATTCAAGCCGATCCGCGCGCAAACTGGCGCAGGTGTTGAAGATCGAAGTCGAATGGCTGGAAACGGGCAAGGGTCCCATGGAGCTTCCCCTGGACGCCTACGACCTGAGCAATACTTTGCCAGTATCAGGCGTTTCCGAGTCTGCACCGCGCCCCGGCGGCCGGCCCCGTCCGCTGGCGCCGTGGCCCTATCCCAACATTTCACCGTCGCAATTCGAATCGCTGACGCCCGACGAACGGGCAATGCTCGAAGCGTTAACCCAGACCTTCATCGAAACGACACTGCTCCGCCGCGGCATCAAGCCGCGCGGCCGCAAGATCGGCTGATCGCGGCCGCGGGCTGCGGCGCGCTGCATATGGGGCCGCGCCGCGACAACGCTTCAAGATCAAGACACTGCGAGCCGCATCGAGCGGACCAATTTGTCTCGTTCGCCTGGGCACCTGGCGCGCACGTTGAATGCGCCTTCCAACACAAAAACGTAGACGAAAAAAAACCGGCCACGTAAGCCGGTTTTTTTGCGCACCCCGAGATCAGGGCTTGGCAGCGGGTGCCGGCGCGGGTGCCGTTCCGCCTGCGGCGGGCACGGCATCGCCACGGATGCGCGCGGCGATTTCGGAGGCCGCCTGGGCCGAGGGCACGCCAAAGGCCAGGACGCCACGGTTCAGGGGCTCGCCGATGAGCGGCGCGGCAACCAGCTCCTGATCGATCACCAGGGCCAGCACGCTGCCGACGTTGGCGGTGCTGACGGCGGTCAGCTTGCGGGTGCCGGCTTCGGAGAAGCGCAGACCCACGAAATTCTGGCCTTGGCGATCCACCAGCGCGGCGGCATCGGTCAGGTCGGCGCGCGTGAGCACGGGCGTTTCCTGCAGATAGAGCTTGCCGTCCGGCAGGTTCACTTCACGCAGGCCGGCGCCGGGTTCGCGCTTGGCAAGATAGAAATCCACGCGCGCGGCGGCCGCTGGCGTGGTCGATTGCTGGCCCGCCTGGGGCGTGGCCGTGGCGTCGGACGTCTTAGTCGGGGCCGTCTTGCAACCCGCTAGCGCCAATGTCACGACTACGAGGGCGGGCGCCAATGTGCGTAGGTTCAGTTGCATGCTCGATTCCTTCTTAAGTGGGCTGATGCCGGACGGTAAGACTCTAAGACTGTACACGCGGCGTGTGGAAAAAAGTGTACCGAACCTGCATGGCGGTGTCTGTCTAGACTGAATCCAAATGTAAAGCAGTAATACCAGCCTCGTTCAACTGCCCTATTTGCGCGGGTTGCGACGGTACTCGCAGATTGTTCAAGGCGCCGCGTCCGCTTGGCTCTATACTGCGCGTTCACGCAGGGGTACTCGTCCCGCCATCCACGGCGGCGACGTGTTGAGAGAGTCCCTTCGTACCAGTACGGATAATGCCGATGCTGGGAGCGTATTCCCGCCACGCGTCTTCGCACGTCCAAGGCGGGAGTCCATCCCGATCGGCTCCAACCACTCGCTTGGAGCTTTCCATGAACGCAAATCCCAAATTTTTGGCCGCGACCGCCGAAGTCGACGCTGCGGCCGTCGCACCGCTGCCCAAATCCCGCCGCGTGTATGAAGTGGGCTCACGCCCGGACATCCGGGTCCCATTCCGGGAGATCGAACAGGACGACACGCCGACGATGTTCGGCGGCGAAAAAAATCCGCCGCTGACGGTGTATGACTGTAGCGGTCCCTACACGGACCCGGACGTCAAGATCGACATCCGCCGCGGCCTGCCGGAACTGCGCCGCGCGTGGATCGAGGAGCGCGGCGACACGGAGCTGCTGTCCGGCCCGACCAGCGACTACGGCAAGTCGCGCCTGACCGATCCCAAGCTGACGGCAATGCGCTTTGACCTGCAACGCCCCCCGCGCCGCGCAAAGTCCGGCGCGAACGTTTCGCAGATGCACTACGCGCGCCGCGGCATCATCACGCCGGAAATGGAATACGTGGCGATTCGCGAAAGCCTGCGCCGCGAGCACTACCTGCAAACGCTGCGCGACAGCGGCCCCGACGGCGAAAAGATGGTCAAGCGCCTGCTGCGCCAGCACCCGGGCCAATCGTTCGGCGCCGCCATCCCCGCCGCCATCACGCCGGAGTTCGTGCGTGCCGAAGTCGCCCGCGGCCGCGCGATCATCCCCGCCAACATCAACCACCCGGAAGTGGAGCCGATGGCCATCGGCCGCAATTTCCTGGTGAAGATCAACGCGAACATCGGCAATTCCGCGGTCAGCTCGGGCATTGGCGAGGAAGTGGAAAAGATGACGTGGGCGATCCGCTGGGGCGGCGACACGGTGATGGACCTGTCCACCGGCAAGCACATCCACGAAACCCGCGAGTGGATCATCCGCAATTCGCCGGTGCCGATCGGCACGGTGCCGATCTACCAGGCACTTGAAAAGGTGGACGGCAAGGCCGAGGACCTGACCTGGGAGATCTTCCGCGACACGCTGATCGAGCAGGCCGAGCAAGGCGTGGACTATTTCACGATCCACGCAGGCGTGCGCCTGCCGTTCATCCCGATGACCGCGGACCGCATGACTGGCATCGTTTCGCGCGGCGGCTCGATCATGGCCAAGTGGTGCCTGGCGCATCACAAGGAGAGCTTCCTGTACGAACGCTTCGAAGAGATCTGCGAAATCATGAAGGCGTACGACGTGAGCTTCTCGCTGGGCGACGGCCTGCGTCCGGGCTCGGGCTACGACGCAAACGACGAGGCGCAATTTGCGGAACTGAAGACGCTGGGCGAGCTGACGCAGGTGGCGTGGAAGCACGACGTGCAGGTGATGATCGAAGGCCCGGGTCATGTGCCGATGCAGATGATCAAGGAAAACATGGAGCTGCAGCTGGAACACTGCCACGAGGCGCCGTTCTACACGCTGGGCCCGCTGACGACGGACATCGCCCCCGGCTACGACCACATCACGTCGGGCATCGGCGCGGCGCTGATCGGCTGGTATGGCACGGCGATGCTCTGCTACGTGACGCCGAAGGAACACCTGGGACTGCCGAACAAGAAGGACGTGAAGGACGGCATCATCACGTACAAGATCGCGGCGCATGCGGCGGACCTGGCCAAGGGTCATCCGGGCGCGGCGATCCGCGACAACGCACTATCGAAGGCGCGCTTCGAGTTCCGCTGGGACGATCAGTTCAATCTGGGTCTGGATCCGGATACGGCGAAGGAATTCCACGACGAGACGCTGCCTAAGGATTCGATGAAGGTGGCGCACTTCTGCTCGATGTGCGGACCGCATTTCTGCAGCATGAAGATCACGCAGGATGTGCGGGATTATGCGGCGGCTCAGGGAGTCAGCGAGAAGGAAGCGCTGGCTAAGGGGATGCAGGAGAAGTCGGTGGAGTTTGTGCGGAAAGGGAGTGAGGTTTATCACCGGCAGTGAATTGTTGGCGGGGATTTAGGTTGATGGAGTTAAGGGGTTGCCGCATTCGGCTTGCGGCTTGCGGCTTGCGACGGATCGGGTTTTTTAGACGCCCGGCGCGGCGTGGGCCTGGGGCGGGCGGGGCTCCGATTGCGGTCCGGAGCCTTCGCTCCGGACTGCCCCGCGCTCAACCTCGTCCGCCTTCGGCTCCCTTCGGTTTCCGCCGGGCGCATCTAAACGCCCCGCCCGCCCCAGGCCCACGCCACACCGGGCTCTGCCGCTGAATCTTTACGGACGGCGGGGCGAGCCGGATTTTTAAGATTCTTGCACGCAGTCGGTTGGAAGAGAAACGTCTTGCGGTGCCCGCCCCCGGGCGGCCGCGCGGGCGGCCTTCGTGGGCTTACGCAGTGTCTTGCGTCGTCGCTATGACGCTTCGCGTGTGGCTGCTTCCTCTTAAAGTGTCTGACACCCTGGTGAGAGGCGCTTCATGCCGAGTTCACCCCCCGAGGGTGTCAGACACCGACAGCAGCAAACGCTCTCGCCAAGTTTCGGCACGACCGCCCTTGATCCTAGGGTGTCAGACACCGGCAGCAGCAAACGCGCTCGCCAAGTTCCGGCACGACCGCCATTGATCGTCAATTGAACTCCAGTGCTCGATGGGCGGCGCGCGTAGAGGTGGGCAGGTTGTAGCTGGCCGTCGACGCGCGCCGCCCATCACCGCCCCTCCCCCGTCGGAGAGCACCATCAGCAAACCGCTCCCCGCCAGCGCGCAAGCGCACACCGCCACGACGTCCCACCGACCCGATGCCGATTGCCGCCGCCCGGGCGGCAGCAATTCGGCGGCCCCGCAGATCTCCTGCCCTGACCACAGGTCTTACAGCGCCACATACCAAAGACCCTCGCAGCACGGCGTCGCGGGCACCGTGGGTGCGAGCGCCGTCGATGCGCCCGAGGGAATCTGAAGGGAGCCGAAGGCGGACGAAGATGACGAAGGGGAAGTCCGGAGCGAAGGCTCCGGACCGCAATCGTGGGCGATCGTGCCCACGGTGACCGCGGCGTCGGGCGACCTACGAAGATCCGCTGCAACTATGAAGATCTAATGCGACGACAAATCCCCGATCAACCACGAAGATCCAAACCAACGCCTACAACAACTTCCCAGGATTCATAATCCCCGCAGGATCCATCACCTTCTTGATCTCCCGCATCAACCGTAACTCCACAGCATCCTTGCTATGCAGGAAATGCTCACGCTTGAGCTGTCCAATTCCGTGCTCAGCCGAAATACTTCCCCCATAGCGATTCACTTCATCCAACACCGCATCCGTGATCGCCGCCCCATGCTCCGCGACCCAGTTGCGGTCTGCGCCTGCCGGGCGGGACAGGTTGTAGTGCAGGTTGCCGTCGCCGAAGTGGCCGAAGATGAACGGGCGGATGTCGGGGTACAGGGCGCGTACGCGCGCTTCGGCCGATTGCATGAAGTCGGGAATGCGCTCGATCGGCAGCGACACGTCGTGCTTCAGGTGGGGGCCGTCGGCGCGTTGGGCTTCGGAGATTTCCTCGCGCAGCTTCCACAGCGTCTGCAATTGGGCCAGTGACGCCGAGACCGCGGCGTCCAGGCACAGGCCGCGTTCGAGCGCCGTGCCGATGACGTTTTCGAGCAGCGTGTTGAGCGCGGCCTCGTCGGTGGTGTCGGCCAGTTCCACCAGCACGTAGGCCGGGTAGCGTTGTTCGAAGGGCTCCTGCACGCCCTCGGCGTGCGTCAGCACCAGGTCCAGGCAATCGCCGGTGAAGAATTCGAAGGCTTGCAGGCGTGCGCCGCATTGTTCGAACAGGATCTCGAACAGTTGCAGCGCCTGCGCCGGGGATTCGACGGCGGCCAGCACGACGGAGCGCACGTCGGTGCGCGGGTACAGGCGCAGCGCGACGGCGGTGATGATGCCGAGCGTGCCTTCCGACCCGATGAGCAGTTGCTTGAGGTCGTAGCCGGTGTTGTCCTTGCGCAGGGTGCGCAAGCCGTGAAAGATTTCGCCGGTGGGCAGCACCGCTTCCAGGCCGAGAACCAGTTCGCGGGCCATGCCGTAGCGCACCACGTTCACGCCGCCGGCATTGGTGGCGACGTTGCCGCCGATCTGGCTGGAGTCTTCCGCGGCCAGGCTGAGCGGCAGCAGGCGGCCGGCGTCCTGGGCTGCGCGGCGCAGGTTGCCCAGAATGGCGCCGGCTTCGGCAACCATGGTGTTGGCGACGGTGTCGATGGCGCGCACCGCGTTCATGCGGTCCAGGCTGATGACGACGTTGTTGGCGCCGCCGTCGGGCGTGGCGCCGCCGCACAGGCCGGTGTTGCCGCCGCGCGGCACGACCGGCACGCCGGCTTCCTGGCACAGGGCGAGGCAGGTGGCGACCTCGGCTGTCGTGCGCGGGCGCACGACGGCTTGGGCCTGGCCGTTATACAGGCCGCGCCAGTCGGACAGCCATGGGGCGATGTCTGCCGGGTCGGTGAACACGGTATCGGGGCCCAGGGCCTGGACCAGCCGTTGAGAAAAGTCGGTTGCGCTCATGAGATGTGGGATGCAGCGGGAAAGAGAAGATCGAGTTGCAGGCGGCCGGCGGCTTGCTGCAAGTGGCGGATGGCGGCCTGGCGGGCGCGGTCCGGATCGCGCGCGCGGATGGCCTCGAACACGGCGACGTGTTCCTGATGCACGGCGGCGGTCAAACCTTCCTGCAGGCGGCTGTTTGACCGGGCGGTGCTGACGACCAGGCGCAGCTGCAGGTTCAGGTATTGCAGCAGGTCCTGGTAGTAGCTGTTGTGCGTGGCGGTCGCGATGGCGACGTGAAAGGCGATGTCATGTTCGACGCCAGCCTCGGGGTGGTCCAGATGGGCTTGAAGCGAGGCGAGGGCCGAAGCCATGGCGTCCAGGTCCGACGCTGTGCTGCGAACCGCAGCCAGCGCGGCCGCGCCGCCTTCCAGTTCCATGCGCAGTTCGTAGACGTTGGCGAGCTTGTCGCGGTCGACCGCAATGCCGCTGGACACCTGAAAGCCCTGCGCGCCCGTGCGCGAAACGACCGTGCTGCCCGACCCCTGCCGGCTCTGGATCAGGCCCTGCGCGCGCAGGCGTTCCGTGGCTTCGCGGATGACGGCGGCGCTGACGCCGTACTGCTCGGCCAGCACACGGCCGGACGGCAGCTTGGCGCCGACGGCGTGGATGCCGTCGGCGATTTCGCTGGCGAGCTGGCGGGCGACCTGCTCGGTGAGAGTGAGGCTCTTGGTCAACATGAGCGGATTATAGGCAGATTTTTCAGGTTATCTGATAACTTTAATTATTTCAGAGCGCCGGTCATGTGGCCCGTATGCCGTGGTGGTGAAGAGCGGAAATCAGTGAACGGCGTCCAGATTCGGACAGATTCGGCCCAGCGCGGCCGCGGCGGGCGAGCGCCGTCGCTTCAAGCGGCGACCGACGCGCTTTGCAGGCCTTCGCTTTCGGCGATGACTTGGCCTTGGTCGACCACGCAGCAGCGGCCGCCCTGCGCCTTGGCCCGGTACAGCGCCGCGTCGGCGGAATCCAGCGCGCCTTGCGGGGTGCGGTTGGCGCCCGACATGATCGAGATGCCGATGGACAGCCCCACGCAGACCCGGTTGCCGTCGGCCAGCGTAATGGGCTGCGAGACGTCGCGCAGCAGATGCTCGCCCAGCCGCAGTGCGGCCGTGGCGTCGATGCCGGTGACCAGGACGATGAATTCGTCACCGCCGATTCGCGCGGCGACGTCGTCCACCCGCAGCATGGCCCGCATGCGCTCCGCGATGGTCTTGAGCACCTGGTCGCCCCCGGCGTGCCCATGGGTGTCGTTGATTCGCTTGAAATCGTCCATGTCCATGTACAGCAGGGCGGCGGCGCTGTCATGGCCGCGCGCGCTGGAACACACGCGCTCCAGCGCCGCCAGCAGGCCGGCGCGATTGGCAAGGCCGGTCAGCGCGTCTTCGCTGGCGCGCCGGTCACTGTCCCGTTCGGCCAGCATGGTGGACACCAGAATCCGGTTGAGCCGGTGCGAGGCGATGACCATGCTGATGAGATAAAACGGGATCTGAACGAAGACGATCGCCATGACCCATTCGCCCGTGAACAGGGCGCCCAGGCACATGGGGCCCAGGCTCAGAAAGATCATGGCGCCCACCAGCCGGGGCGCGCCGTAGTTGCGAAAGCAGATCCCGCCCGCCATGGCCCCGCACGATACGCCGGCCAGCGTCGCCGCCATCCAGTCCCCATTCAGCAAGGTGACGAACACACCATAGCCCACGCTGAACGCCCAGAGCAGCGCCAGCAGGATGTACAGATCGGTATAGGTATTGCCGCCCTTGGGGGCCGCCCGCAAGGCGGCGCGCAGAATCGTGACGCGCACCAGCGCGAGCACGATCTCCAGGATCAGCCACGAGACGTACAGCGGTTCAGGCCGGCGCCACGCGACGACGCCCGAGATCATCAGGGTGTTGATGACCCCGCCGGCAAAAATGGGGAGCGTGCCGAACAGACTGGCGATGAGCGCCGCGCGGATGTCCGCAGGCGTGTCATGCCCGGAATGCGTCAGCCAACGCGTCAGCCGCCATTTGGGCAAGCTGAACTTCAGTCCTGTATCCACGCCGTCATATCCATGACCATCTACCCGAATTCAGTAGGCTGGCTGGCGTTATAGCAGGTATTTGAAACCTTTAGTATTGTCCTTGGGTGCAATACGGGCAGTCTTTACCCGTGCCCGCGGTGCCCGCAAACCGTGCATTCCGGGTCGCGCTGCACGTTGACGCTGCGCCATTGCATGGTGCGCACGTCCAGCCAGAGCAGTCGTCCGGACAGGCTTTCGCCCACCCCGGACAGCAGCTTCAGGGCTTCGGCGGCCTGCATGCTGCCGATGATGCCGACCACCGGCGCGAACACGCCCATGGTGGCGCAGTTGGCTTCCTCGACGTCGTCGGCTTCGGGAAACAGGCAGTGATAGCACGGTGCGTTGTCGTCGCGCAGGTCGTAGACGCTGACCTGGCCGTCAAAGCGGATCGCGGCGCCGGAAACCAGCGGCTTGCGATGCTGCACGCAGGCGCGATTGATGGCGTGACGGGTGGTGAAGTTGTCGGTGCAGTCCAGCACCAGGTCCGCCTGCGCGACCGCGTCGGACAGGGCCTGGTCTTTCAAGCGCTCGACCCGGGCATGGACGCGGGTCTGCGGATTGAAGGCGCCCAGCATGTCGCGGCCGGACTCGGCCTTGGGACGGCCGACACTGGCGGTGGTGTGCAGGATCTGGCGTTGCAGGTTGCTCAGTTCGACGACGTCGTCGTCGGCCAGCGTGATGTCGCCCACGCCAGCGGTGGCCAGGTAGAGCGCGGCGGGCGAACCCAATCCGCCCGCCCCCACGATGAGCACACGCGCCGCCAGCAGTTTTTCCTGCCCTTCGATCCCGAGTTCGTCCAGCAGGATGTGGCGGGCGTAGCGCAGCAGTTGCTCGTCGTTCATTTGTCCTTGCTGGGCTCGACTCCGGTCGGCGTGATCTTCATGCGCTGGGGCGTCCCGCCGCCGGCCTTGGCGTCAGCCTTGGCCTGGGCGCGGGCCGAGCCCTTCTGCACCGGCTTGCCGGCCAGCAGGTTCAGCGCCTGCTGAAGCTGGAAGTCGTCCTTGCCGCCGAATTCAAACACCTTGGCCGGCAGTTCCACGTTGTCCTGGTCGGCGCTGGACTTGATCTCGTTGGTGGTCTGCTGGTTCGACAGGTGGCGTTGCAGGTCGGCTTCGCGCGGCAGGCGGAACAGGTCGCCGTCGGCCGTATCGGCAACGACGTAGTCCGGTTCGATGCCGGTCGCCTGGATGGAGCGGCCGCTGGGCGTGAAGTAACGCGACGTGGTGAGCTTGACCGCGGTGGATTCGGACAACGGCAGGATCACCTGCACCGAGCCCTTGCCGAACGTGCGGTTGCCCAGCACCTTGGCACGCTTGTGGTCCTGCAGCGCGCCGGCCACGATTTCGGATGCCGAGGCCGAGCCCACGTTCACCAGCACCACCATCGGCACCGTCTTGGTCCAGGCCGGCAGGCCGGACAGGTAGTTGCTTTCGCCGCGAGCGTATTCCGACGGCGTGGCCAGGTACTTGTGGCGGGCGTCCGGGGTGCGGCCGTCCGTGGACACGATGAGCGCATCGGGCGGCAGGAACGCGCCGGACACGCCGATGGCGCTGGTCAACAGGCCACCCGGGTCATTGCGCAGATCCAGCACGAGGCCCTTGGGCGGTTCCTTCGCGCCCAGCTCCTTGAGCTGGCGGGCGAGATCGGCGCCGGTCTTTTCCTGGAACTGGGCGACGCGCACGTAGGCGATGCCGTTGTCCAGCATCTTGCTGCGCACGCTGCGCACCTTGATGATGTCGCGCACGATCTTCAAGACGATCGGCTGCGGCCGGTCGGCGCGCATGATCGTCAGGGTGATGGGCGACTTGGGCGCGCCGCGCATGAGCTTGACCGCGTCGTTCAGGGTCATGCCCTTGGTGGGCGTGTCGTCGATCTTGATGATGAGGTCGCCAGCCATGACGCCCGCGCGGGCGGCGGGCGTGTCTTCGATGGGCGAGATGACCTTCACGAAGCCGTCTTCGGCGCCGACCTCGATGCCCAGGCCGCCGAACTCGCCTTGCGTCGCGGTCTGCATCTCGCGGAACGCGTCGGCATCCAGGTAGGCGGAGTGGGGATCCAGGTTCGACACCATGCCGGAGATGGCATTGTCGATCAGGGTCTTGTCGTCGACGGCCTCGACGTAGTTGTTCTTGATGGCGGCAAACACATTGCTCAGTTGCCTGAGCTCGTCCAGAGGCAGGGGGCTGCCGCGCTGGGCGACCGCAGTCACGCCAACACTGAGCAACACGCCAGCCACCGCACCGATGGCAATCAGACCGAAACCGCGAAACTTACGAGTGCCCATGCACACTTCCCGAATTTTGTTTTCGCCGATGGGTTTGGTAATTTACCAACGGTATTTTTCCAACGACATTCATTTACCGACAGCATCTGCGCCGATCGCATCCCAGCAAACCGGTGCACGACCAGCCGACCTACATCTACTGCGCCAGCCATTGGGCCGGGTCCACTGGAGCGCCACGATGGCGAATTTCAAAGTATAGGCCGGATTCCACTTGGCCGCCGGTCGCGCCGACGGTTGCAATAGTATCGCCGCCAGCCACCGGATCGCCCACCCGTTTGAGCAGGCTCTGGTTGTAAGCATAGACGGTCAGGTACTGCTGGCCATGATCCACAATGATCAGGTTGCCAAAGCCGCGCAGCCAATCGGCGTAAACCACAGTACCGGGGGCCACCACCTTGACGGGCGTCCCTTCTGGCGCGCGCAGCACCACACCCCGCCATACGCCCCCGTCCGGGCGATCCACCCCGAACCTGCCCTGCACCTGTCCGCGCACCGGCATGGCCAGCCCATGCCGCAGGCCGTTGCCGCCGCCCACGGGCGGGGCCTTGGCGGCCTGCTGGGCCGATGCATTGCGCGTTGGAGTGGCGGGTTCGTCAATCGGTTCCGTCTTTTTGGGCGGTTCGGCAGGCTTTGTTTGCGCCGGCGTATCGGCAGGGCCGCCAATGCGGGTCTGGCGCTGCTCGGCGGGACGCAATCCGGCGGCATCCGGGTCGGCCACGGCCACCGGGCCCCGATTCTGGCGGGCGGCCGCCTCGACCTGTTCGCGCGCCTGGGCGGCCTCGCGGGCTTCGTTGTCGCGGCGGGCGCCGTCCTCGGCGACCTTGCGGTCGGCCTCGGCCTTGCGGCGGGCGTCCTGCGCACGGCGTTCGGCTTCGGCGCGCTTCCTGGCTTCTTCAGCCACGCGGCGGGCTTCCTCGGCCGCACGCCGCGCCTCCTCGGCCCGGCGGACTTCCTCGGCGCGCTTGCGCGCCTCTTCCGCCTTGCGCGCTTCCTCGATCTGCTTGGCAATCGCCGCGTCCAGATCGGTGATGAGCCGCGACAGGCGCTGATCGTCACGCCCGAGCTTGTTGGCCTCGGCGCGCTGGGCGGCGATCTGCCCTTCCAGCTGGGCCAGCAGGCTGGCGCGCTCTTTTTGCTGCGCGACCAGCGCGGTTTTCTGTTCGGAGGTCTCGGCGACCCCTTTTTCGATTTCGGCGCGGCGTTCATCCGCGCGGGCTTGCAACGCCGCCAGGCGGTCGATGTCGGCCCGCAAGGCCTTCACGGCGTCGGCCCGGGCGCGGGACACGTAGTCCAGATAGCCCAGATTGCGGCCCAGCACCTGGGGATCGTCGCCGGAGAGCAGCGCCGTCCAGGGCGACAGGCCGCTGGTGTATTGGGTGCGCAGCTGGTCGGCCAGCTCGACGCGGCGCTTGGCCAGCACGGCCTCCTGCGCGGTGATCTGCTTTTCCAGCGACGCGAGATCGGCCGTCGCCTTGCGGTTGGCCTCGGCCAGTTCCTTCAGGCGCAGGTTGATCCGGGAAATGGACGATTCCGACTGCTTGAGCGCGTCGGCCGCCTCTTTGCGGGCGGCCTCGCGGTCGTCGATTTCCTTTTGCAGGCTCTCGATGCGGTCGCGCAAGGCGGCCTGCTGTTTCTCGGCATCGGACTGACGCCCGGCAAGGTCGCTGGGCGCGGCGCGCGCAGGCAGCGTCCCACTGGCCAACATGACCGCCAACAACAACCCCGCCGTGCGACGCATAGAGATATCAGTCCTTCTTGGCCTTGCCCTGGGCTGCAACCGCAGCCATGGCCGCCTCGATCTCGGCGGCATCGCCCAGATAATAGTGGCGGATCGGGCGCAGGTCATCATCCAGTTCATAGACGAGCGGCTGGCCGGTCGGGATGTTCAGGTTGACGATGTCGTCGTCCGACACGTTGTCCAGATGCTTGATCAGGGCGCGCAGGCTGTTGCCGTGGGCCGCGATCAGCACCTTGCGGCCGGAACGGATGGCCGGGGCGATCGATTCGTTCCAGAACGGCAGCACGCGGGCCACGGTGTCCTTCAGGCACTCGGTGGCGGGCAGCTGGTCGGCCGGAATCTTGGCGTAGCGGCTGTCGAAACGCGGGTGGCGTTCGTCGTCCAGGGACAACGGTTCCGGGGCGATGGCGTAGGCGCGGCGCCAGATCAGCACCTGCTCGTCGCCGTACTTGGCGGCCGTTTCGGACTTGTTCAGGCCTTGCAGGGCGCCGTAATGGCGCTCGTTCAGGCGCCAGTTCACACCGACCGGGGTGTACATGGCGTCCATGGCGTCCAGCGCGATCCACAGGGTGCGAATGGCGCGCTTGAGCACGGAGGTGTAGGCCAGGTCAAAGGCGAAGCCTTCCTTCTTGAGCAGTTCGCCCGCCTTGCGGGCCTGTTCGCGGCCCGTGTCGGTCAGGTCGACGTCGGTCCAGCCGGTGAAACGGTTTTCCAGATTCCACTGGCTTTCACCGTGGCGCATCAGTACGAGTTTGTGCATGGTTTGGGGCGCCCGCAGCGCGGGTTAAAGTTGGAGGATGGTTAAGGAATGGGCTCATTTTATAATTGAGTGATTTTGCCCGTGATTCTGCCCCGGCGCACCGCGTCCATGTCCTGGACGCGATGCATCAGGGTTCGCCCCTACCCGGCTGGCCGGCGGACTTGCCGACGTGCAAGCCGGCGTAGCGCCAGCCGACGTACTACAGGAAGCCTTCGTGGACCTTTTGCAATTCTTGCTCGATAAAAACAACATTTTCATTGTCGCCGTCGCCGTGGTGTCCGGCGTGATGCTGATCATTCCGGCCCTGCGCAAGGGCCGTACCGGATCCGCCATCAGCACGAATGAAGCCATCCAGATGGTCAACCAGCGCAATGCCGTGTGGGTCGACGTACGCCCTGCCGAGCAATTCCAGGCCGGCCACATTGCCCAGGCACGAAACGTGCCGGCAGCCGACATCGAGCAGAAGGCCAGCTCGCTGCCCAAGAACAAGCCGCTCGTGGTGGTTTGCGACAATGGCCGCGATTCGGCCCGCGCCGCCGCCAAGCTGCGCGCTCAGGGCTTTACCGACGTCGTGCCGCTGGAAGGCGGCATGCGCGCCTGGTCCGCCGCCAGCCTGCCGGTCACCCAGAAGGGTTGAAGCGGGCGGACTCGCCCCCATCTACCTATCCTTGTACCCACAGGAGCGCCCAATGAACAAAGTCGTCATGTACAGCAAGGACTATTGCCCTTATTGCGCCCGCGCCAAGTCGCTGCTCGAGCAGCGCGGCGTGACCGACCTGGAAATCATCCAGATCGACCGGGAACCGTCCCAGCGCGATGTCATGATCGAACGCACTGGCCGGCGCACCGTCCCGCAGATCTTCATCGGCGATACCCATGTCGGCGGTTGCGACGACCTGATGGCCCTGGACCGCTCGGGTGGACTCACCCCCTTGCTGAACGGCTAATCGCCCCTTTTTGCCTCTCCCACCAACGGAAACACTCATGGCTGATCAAGACCAAAACTCCCAGCAAGAAGGCGGCAACGACGCGCCCTCGTTCAATCTGCAGCGCGTCTACCTGAAAGACCTCTCGCTGGAAATGCCTAACGCGCCGCACGTGTTCCTGGAGCAGGAAGCGCCCCAGGTCGAGGTGAGCATCACCGTGGGCGGTCAGCGCCTGGCCGAAACCGTGTTCGAAACCACGGTCACCGTCACCGTCACCACGCGCATCAACGACAAGGTCGTGTACCTGGTCGAAGGCACGCAAGCCGGCATCTTCGAAGCGGCCAACATCCCCGAAGAACAGCTTGATCCGCTGCTGGGCATTGTCTGCCCCACGATGCTCTACCCGTACCTGCGCGCCAACATCGCCGACGCGATCACCCGCACCTCGATGCCCCCGCTGCACCTGACCGAAGTCAACTTCCAGGCCCTGTACGAACAGCGCATCGCCGAACTGCAACAGCAGCAGGCTGGCGCCGCCAATGGTAGCGGCGGCGACTCGGGCATCATCCTGCCCCCCGGCGCGACCCGCCAGTAAGCACCCCGCGGCGCCCCATGAACCAACCCGCCGAGCCGCGCCTGCGCGTCGCCGTCCTGGGTGCGGGCAGTTGGGGCACCGCGCTGGCGGCGGCCGCCAGCCGCCGCCACCCCACCCAGCTCTGGGCGCGCGAAGCCGCGCAAGCGGCCGCCATGGCCGCCACCCACGAAAATGCCCGCTATCTGGCGGGCATTTCCCTGCCCAAGACGCTGCAGTTTTCCGCCGATCTGGACGCCACGCTGCGCACCTTGCAGGACGACGCCGCGCGCCCCCTGATCGTGCTGGGCGTGCCCGTCGCGGGTCTCATGTCCATCTGCGAGGCGCTGTCGCAACGGCTGCCCTCGCTGGGCCTGCAGGACACCCCCATCGTCTGGACGTGCAAGGGCTTTGAAGCCGACACGGCCAGGCTGCCCCACGAAATCATGCGCGAGGCCCTGCCCGGCGCAACGGGCGGCGCCTTGTCAGGCCCCTCGTTCGCCCGAGAAGTCGCGCAAGGCCTGCCCGTCGCGCTGACGGTCGCCAGCAGCAGCCCCGCGCTGCGCGAGGTCACGACCGCGGCGTTCCATGGCGCGGCGCTGCGGGTGTACGCCAGCACCGACCTGGTCGGCGTCGAGGTGGGCGGCGCGCTAAAGAACGTGATCGCGGTTGCCTGCGGCATCTGCGACGGCCTTGCGCTGGGCACCAATGCCCGCGCAGCCCTGATTACCCGCGGTCTGGCCGAGATGACCCGTTTTGGCGTCGCGCTGGGCGCGCAGGCCGAAACCTTCGCCGGGCTGACCGGCCTGGGCGATCTGGTGCTGACCGCCACGGGCGAGCTATCGCGCAACCGGCGCGTGGGCCTGGAGATCGGCGCCGGCCGCAAGCTGGCCGACATCCTGGCCAGCGGCATCACCGCCGAGGGCGTGCGCTGCGCCCGCGCCGCGCTGGAACGCGCCCGCGCCATCAATGTCGAATTGCCCATTACCGAAGCCGTGTGCGCCGTGCTGTTCGAAGGCGTGGCGCCCATGACGGCCGTCTCGGCCCTGCTGGCGCGGGACGCCCGTTACGAAGGGTCCGGCTCCGGCGAGGCCTTCGGCGCCGCCTAGACCGCGCCTCTGTCCATTCCGCTCCGACAACAACACACGACACCCACCCCGAGGAGACATCCTTCATGACGCAAACCCGCAAGTTCCGGGTCGGCCCGCTGCTGCGTGGCCTTTGCCTGAGCCTGGCCGCCATTGTGCCCTTTGCCGCCCATGCCGACTGGCCTGAGCGCCCGATCCACATGGTGGTGCCCTTCCCGCCGGGCTCGTCTCCCGACATCCTGGCGCGCACGATTTCCGAGCCGCTTTCCCAGGCCCTGGGTCAGCCCATCGTCATCGACAACAAGCCGGGCGCGGGCGGCAACATCGGCACGCGCATGGTGGCGCAGGCCAAGCCCGATGGTTACACGCTGCTCTACACGATCAACGGCCCGCTGGTCACCGCCCCCACCCTGTACAAGAAGACGCTGGGCTACGACCCCCTGACCGATCTGGAGCCGGTGTCGCTGGTGGGCACCAGCCCCAACGTGCTGGTGGTGCCGGGCAGCCTGAAGGTCGACAACGTCCAGGACTTCGTCAAGCTGGTCAAGGGCCGCGGCAATTCGCTGAACTACGGGTCGGTCGGCCCGGGCAGCTCGGCCCACCTGGCCATGGAGATGTTCAAGGAGAGCGCGGGCGTGGACCTGGCGCACATCCCGTATTCCGGCTTTCCCCAGGTCATCACCGCCATCATCGGCGGCGACGTGCAGGCCGGTTTCATGGTGCCGGCGATCGCCGTGCCGCAGGCTCGCGACGGCAAGGTCAAGCTGCTGGCCGTGACCAGCCTGCAGCCCAGCGACGCCCTGCCCGGCGTGCCGACCATGGCCTCGCAAGGCTATCCGGATTTCGAGGCCATCTCGTGGAATGCGATCCTGGCGCCGGCCGGCACGCCCACGCCGATCGTCGAACGGCTCAATAGCGAACTGGCGCGCATCATCAATAGCGATGCCGTGCGCAAGCAGCTCGCGCTGCAATACTTCACGCCCGCCCCGTCCACCCCGGAAGCCCTGACCGCCCGCATCAAGAATGAAAAGGCGCGTTGGGACCAGGTGATCGACAAGCTCAAGCTGTCGCTGGACTGAGCTTCCCGGCCGAAGGGCGGCGCTATGCGCCGCCTTCGTAACCCTGCTGGCGCCAGGCTTCGAACACCGTAACCGCCACGGCATTCGACAGGTTCAGGCTGCGCTGGCCGGTGCGCATCGGCAGCCGCAGCCGCTGCTGCGGCGGAAACATCGCCTGGTGCTCGTCGGACAGGCCAGCGCTTTCGCGGCCAAACACGAACACATCCCCCGGCTTGAAACTGACATCGGCCACGCTGCGCTGCGCGTGCGTGGTCAGCGCATAGATGCTGGAGGCGACCGCGCCGGTATCTTCCAGCGCCTCCCGCAGCGTGTCGTGCACGCGCACGGGTTGCCACTCGTGATAGTCCAACCCGGCCCGCCGCATGCGGGCGTCATCCAGTTCAAACCCCAACGGCCGCACCAGATGCAGCTGCGCGCCGGTATTGGCGCACAGGCGAATGGCGTTGCCCGTGTTGGGCGGGATCTCCGGGCAGACAAGAATGACGTGGAACATGGCGCAGGGAAGATGAAAAGGCGTGCGGCCGGAAGCGGCCGCAGGCGTGATTGTCGCCGATTTGCCAGGATGGGCCGGCGCGCGGCAGGCCATTCTGGCGGCCGGGCCTGGACGCCGGCCGATGCAATCCGGCGTCATGGCGTGCGCGCGGCCACCAGCACCGTGACGCTGGCCGCGCCCGCCGCCATCAGGGCCTGCGCTGCGGCCCCAGCGGTGCTGCCAGTGGTCATCACGTCGTCCACCACCGCCACATGCCGACCAAGAACGGTGCCGGTGCAGGTAAAAAGACCCACGGCCCCGCGCTGCCTGGCGCGCCGGTCCAGCGTGGCCTGGCGGGGCGTCTCGCGCCGCCGCGCCAGAACAAGGCGCGGCGCGGGCAGCGACAGTTCCGCGGCCAGGCTGCGCGCGATCTCGGCCGCCGGATTCATTCCGCGCTGGCGCAGCGAAGCGCGGCTGGCCGGGATGGGGACCAGGACCAGATCGGCAGGCCAGGCTCCCGCGCCCGGACTGGCTGCCCCGTCCGCCGCCTGCAGCGCCTGCGCCATCAGCCGCGCCAGCACCGGCGCCATGCTGAGCCGCAACTGCGTCTTGAGCATCAGGATCAGCGAGTCGCCGGGCGGCGCGTAGTCAAAGGCCGCGACGGTCCGGCTGAATGTGCGCGGCGCCGCGAGGCAGGCCGCGCAATGCTGCCCGCCGCCTTTCAGGCGAAGCGCGCACTGCGGGCATCTGGCCGATGCGCCCGGCGGCCCCGCCAGGATGTCGGCCTGGCAGCCGGCGCACAGCCGCGCCCCCGCGACCCGTGCGCCGCATAAGGGGCAATCGCCGCCCACGCGCGACAGCAGCCGTCGCCCCATGCCCAGTAGGGGCAATCGGAGCCTGCGGCCGGGATGCGCAATAATGTGTGCCATCCCAGATCAAACCATGCTCCGCCCCCGGGCGATCCCGCGGGCGCGACCGAAATGTCCCTGCCAGAATCCGCAACGCCCCCCTCCCTGCCCCTCGTCAGCGCCGACGTGCCGCGCCAGTTCGCGCGCCGCGGCGACCTGGCTGACGCCCAATTCCTTTACGGCGAGGTGGCGCGCCGCATGCTCGGCCGCCTGCAGTACATCCGCGTGCAGCCGCAAGCCTTGCTGGACGCCGGCTGCGGCGCCGGCGACAACCTGCCGCTGCTGCGCGAGCGCTACCCGGATGCCGCCTATACGGGCCTGGACAACTGTGAACCGCTGCTCAGCCAAGCACGCAAGCGCCACGCGCCGGGCGGCCTGTCGGCCTGGATCGGCAAGCTGGCGCGCCGCGGCCCCGCCGCCCCCGCGTTCGTCAACGCGGATCTGGCCAATACGGGCCTGCCCCCTGAATCGCTGGAATTGGTGTGGTCAAACATGGCCATGCACTGGCACCGCGAACCGCACGCCGTGCTGGCCGAGTGGCGCCGCATCCTGAAAGTGGGTGGCCTGGCGATGTTCTCCTGTCTGGGCCCGGCCACCCTGCGCGAACTGCGCCAGGCAGTGGCGGACGCGGGCCTGCGCACCGCCACGCCGTCCTTCGTGGACATGCACGACTTCGGCGACCTGCTGGTGGAGAATGGCTTCGCGGATCCGGTCATGGACCAGGAAATCCTGACCCTGACCTATCGCAGTCCGGAAAAGCTGCTGCAGGACGTGCGCGCGCTGGGCGGAAACCCGGCGGAAGGCCGCCGCGGCGGGCTGGTGGGACGGGACTGGCGCGACCGCCTGTGCGCCGCGCTGGAAGCGCAGCGCAATGCCGATGGTCTGATCGTGCTGAGCATCGAGGTGGCGTACGGCCACGCCTGGCGCGCCGCCGCGCATCGGACCGTGGCGGGAGAAACCCGCCTGTCGGTCAGCGCGATCGGCGGCCGGCACCGCGGGGCCCCCTAACACGAGGGCCCCGCGGCTGGCACTTCTAGTGCAGCCGTTCGGGCACGATGACGCCGGGCTCGGAAGCGGCCAGGCTCTGCATGGGCTCGGACGTCGCCCGGATCCGGCGGCGCAGCACCGCCGTGGGCTCCGCGGGCGGCGCGACGGGAGCCGCCGTGCCGCGCCAGGCATTGGACATGGCCTCCACCACCAGCGGCAGGTCGCGCAGGCGGTGATACTGGCTGCGCAGCCAGCGGGCATCGTTGCCAGCGCGCATGGCATCGTCGCGCAGGGCGGCGATCATGTCGCCCGTGCCCAGTTCCTCGGCCACCGGCATCAGGCGCTGAAACAGCGCGCGCAGATGGTCGATCAGGCGCACGCGCTGCCCTTCCGGCGTCACGTAGCTGCCTTGCAGGCCAAACCGGCAGGCCTGGAAATGATTGCTGCGGTAGGACAGCCACGCGTTGTCGCTGGGATCTTCCTCGCGCATCAGCAGCACTGCCAGCGCCTGGGCAAACGCCGCCACCTGGCAGGCGCGCTCCACGGTCAGCGGCGTGTCGCAAACACGGATTTCGACCGTGCCGTACTCGGGCTTGGGGCGAATATCCCAGTACAGGTCCTTGATGCTTTCGGCCAGGCCGAAGGCGCGCAGTTGCGACAGATGGGCTTCGAACTGGTACCAGTCCTTGACCTCGGCGGGCATATGCCCGGCCAGCGGGAAGCTGTTGACCGCGTTCAGGCGCGAGCACGAGAACAGGGTATCCACCCCCTCGCAGTAGGGCGAAGAGGCCGACAGCGCGATGAAATGCGGCACGTAGGGCGACAGGCGGCGCAGAAGCTTGATCGAATCGTCGCCGCTCTTCACGCCCAGATGGATGTGCTGGCCGAAAACCGTAAATTGACGCGCCAGGTAACCGTACATTTCGGCCAGGTACTGGAAGCGCGGGGTATCCGAGATGGAGCGTTCCTGCCAGCGCATGAAGGGATGGGCGCCGCCGCCCGCCACCGACACGCCCACCGCGTCGGCCGCTTCAACCAGGGCGTCGCGCATCTCGCGCATTTCGGCCAGAAGGCCCATGGGGTGCTCGTGCACCGAGGAGTTCAGTTCGATCATGGACCGCGTGATTTCGGGTTTGACGCGGTCGGCAATAGGATGGTTGGCCATCTGGGCCAACAGTTCGTCAGAGGCTGCAGCAAGGTCAAAACTGCGGGGGTCGATCAGTTGCAGCTCGAGTTCGATGCCCAGGGTGTTGGGGGCCGACGAAATGAACGGGATTTGTTCCATCTCGGACTCCTTTGAATGTTTGATGAGGGTATGCGCCGTTCGACCTTGAAGCCCGGCAACTTCCCGGGGGGCGCTAGACGGCGGCTTGTGAACGCATGATAGCCGCAGCTTTGTGGCAAAACGATTGAAAATCGTGACATTTGTGTGCAACATCGCGAATCATCCGGTTTTGCCCTCTGAAGAAAAGTAAGCAAGCGCTCACAGCATAGGATTGGCGCGGGTCGCCACCGCGCCAGGCGCCGAAAGCCAGTATTGACGGGGATTCTGAGAGGGGGTGGGATAACCCTGATTAGGGTTATCCCTTACTAAATTGACGCCGGACGGCGGCTATTTGCGCCAGAAGATTGGCGTGAACAGGACCAGCACGGTCAAGAGCTCCAGGCGGCCGATCAGCATGGCGAAGGTGCAGACCCAGATCTGGAAGTCCGACAGCACGGCGAACGAGCCCATCGGACCCACGGGCCCCAGCCCCGGCCCCGTGTTGTTCACGCTGGCAAACACCGCCGAGAACGCCGTGATGGGGTCCAGGCCCGAGAGCAGCAGCAGGCTGGTGAACACGGCGATCGACAGGCCGTAGAACAGCATGAAGGCCAGCACGGACGACATGGTCCGGGTCTCCACCGCCCTGCCGTTGATCCGGACCGGACTGACGGCATGCGGGTGCAGCATCGTCACCAGCTCGTTGCGGGCCTGCTTGATCAGCAGGATGGCGCGGATCATCTTGATCCCGCCCCCCGTCGACCCCGCCGATGTCGCAAAACCCGACAGCAGCAGCATCGTCAGCGGCGCAAACAGCGGCCACTGCGCGAAGTCCGTGTTGGCATAGCCCGTGGTGGTGGCCATGGAGATGGTGTTGAACATCCCGTAGCGCAGCGCCTCCAGGGGATCCGTGTAGACGTCCTTGATGAACAGGTACACCGAGATGATCACGCCCACTCCCAGCACCACGACCAGGTACGGGATGGCCTCCGGGCAGCGCCAATAGGCGCGCGGGCTGCGCTGGCGGAAGGCGTTGAAGTGCGTCGCGAAGTTGATCCCGGCGATCAGCATGAACACCATCGCCACCATTTCGACCGCCACGGAGTCAAAGTGCGCGAAGCCGTCGTCCCAGGTGGAAAAGCCCCCCAGCCCCATGGTGGTGGCCATGTGGCACCAGGCCTCGAACCAGGACAGCCCGGCCAGCCGGTACGCCAGGAAACAGAGAATCGAAAACACGAAGTACACCGCGTACAGCGCCTTGGCCGTGCTGGCGATGCGCGGGGTCAGCCGCTCGTCCTTCATCGGACCCGGGGTTTCCGCCCGGACCACCTGGTGGCCGCCCACCCCCAGCAGGGGAAGAATGGCGACGGCCAGCACCAGGATGCCCATGCCGCCGATCCAGATCAGCGTGGCGCGCCACAGGTTGATCGACGGCGGCAAGGTGTCCAGATTGGTCAGGACCGTGGCGCCCGTCGTGGTCAGCCCGGACATCGCCTCGAAATAGGCCCCGGTGAAGGACAAGGGCAGCCCCGCGCCATGGAAATACAGCAAGAGCGGAATGGCCGCCAGCAAGGGCAGGCCCGCCCACACGGCCGACACCAGCACGAAGCCGTCGCGCGCCCGCAATTCACTGCGGTTGCGCCGGGTCAGCGCGGCCAGGCCGCCGCCAATGCCCACCGAAATGAGAAACCCGTTCCGGAACGCGTCACGCGCCCCGTCCGCCCCCACATAGGCGATGAACAGCGGGATCAGCATGGTGAGGGCGAACATCACCATGGTGAGGCCCAGGATGTACAGGGTGGCCAGAACGCGCTTCATGAAGGCTTATCCGGCCGCGCGCGGCCCACGCAAGGAGTGAGAGGGGCAGCGCATCAGAAGAAGGACGCCGAGACCTGGAACAGCTTTTCCACGCGCGGCATCTGCTGGCGCGAGGGCACAAAGACGATGACGTGGTCGTCGGTTTCGATGACGGTATCGGCGTCGGGCAGGATGATTTCTTCGCCGCGCACCAGCGCGCCGATGCTGGCGCCCTTTGGCAGGCTGATCTTGCCCACCGCGCGGCCCACCACCTTGGACGTGGAGCGGTCGCCGTGTGCAATGGCCTCCAGGGCCTCCGCCACACCCTGGCGCAGCCGGTGCACGGCGACCACGTCGCCGCGGCGCACATGACGCAACAGCTCGCTCATGGTGGCTTGCGACGGCGACACCGCGATGTCGATATGGCTGCCCTGCATCAGTTCGCCGTATGCCTGCCGGTTGATCAGCGCGATCACCTTGCGTGCGCCCAGCCGCTTGGCCAGCAGCGAGGACATGATGTTGTCCTCGTCGTCGCTGGTCAGCGCCAGCCAGGTGTCCATGTCCTCGATGTTTTCGCGCTCGAGCAGCGCCTCGTCCGTGCCGCTACCGTGCAGGACCAGCACGCTGTCCGGCAGCTGGGTCGCCAGGTATTCGCAGCGCTTGAGGTCGTGCTCGATGATGCGCACGCTGTACTTTTCTTCGGCGAGCTGGCGCGCGAGCCGCAAGCCGATATTGCCGCCGCCCGCGATCATCACGCGGCGCACGGCCCGCTCGGCGTCGCGAAGCTTGCGCACGGCGCGGCGGGCATGGTCGGAATCCACGACCAGCACGACTTCGTCGCCCGGCGCGATGACGGTGCCGCTGCCCGCGCGCAGGGGACGCCCGCCGCGCAGCACGTCGATCACGCGCGCCTTCACGTCCGGCCAGACGTCGCGCAGCTTGTCGACGGACGAATGCGCCATCGGGCTGCCATGCCCCACCCGGACCGTCACGACGCTGACGCGCCCTTCCGCGAATTCCACGACCTGCAAGGCCTCGGGAAATTCGATCAGGCTGTGCAGGTAAGTGGTGACGCTGCGTTCGGGGCTGATGAGCGCGTCGATGCAGAAGCCTTCTTCGCTCATGAGTTCCGGATGCTCGGGGAACTCGGCCGAGCGGATACGGGCGATGCGGCGGGGAATGTTGAACAGCTGGCGCGCAATCTTGCACGCGACCATGTTGGCGGCGTCGGACGCCGCACAGGCGATGAAAAGATCGGTATCGGCGGCGCCGGCGTTTTCAAGCACCGACACCTGCGAGCCGTCTCCCAGGACGACACGCAGGTCAAAGTGTTCTTGCAGGTATTGCAGCTGGGCGGGGTCCGAATCGATGACCGTGATGTCGTTTTGCTCGGACACCAGGTTTTCCGCCACGCTGGTGCCTACGCGACCAGCGCCCATGATGAGGATCTTCATGTGCTGCGCTTGCGCGCGGACTCGATGCCCAATTGCTTGAGCTTGCGGTAGAGGTGGGTGCGTTCCAGCCCGGTGCGTTCGGACACGCGCGTCATGCTGTGGCTTTCCCTGACCAGGTGATATTCAAAGTAGATGCGCTCGAATTCGTCGCGCGCCTCGCGCAGCGGCTGGTCCAGCGAGATGCTGCCAAGCTGGCCGTTGGAGGTGGCCGGCGCATCGTTGGCGGACACGGCAGCCAGCGCGGCCGGCGGATCGAGTTCGTCTTCCAGCGCGACCACCGAGCTGGCGACCGCCGGATTGGCGGCGGCAGGCGCCGGATGCGGCAAGCGGCCGCGTGCCAGACCCGCGGCAACGGTCTTGAGCAGACGCTGCAGCGTGATGGGCTTTTCCAGGAAATCCATGGCGCCGATGCGCGTGGCTTCGACTGCCGTGTCGATGGTGGCGTGGCCGCTCATCATGATGACAGGCATGTCCAGCAAGCCTTGCGAGCCCCACTCCTTGAGCAGGCTGACACCGTCGGTGTCGGGCATCCAGATGTCCAGCAACACCAGATCGGGACGCATGCGAAGACGGGCAGCGCGCGCTTGCGCCGCGTTTTCGGCCAGCTCGACCGTGTGTCCCTCGTCGTAAAGGATTTCCGACAAAAGCTCGCGTATACCGACTTCGTCGTCAACCACCAGAATTCTGGCCATAAAGCATCCACCTATTGCGTAGCCGCATTATCCTTTTCTTGCGCGGTGGCGTCCATAGTATCGGACCCGGGCGCGAGCCGGGTCAACAGGATGGAAATCCGCGCCCCTCCTTCCTTGCGGTTGGCAAGGTCGATACGTCCGCCATGCTCTTCCACGATCTTGCGGACGATTGCCAATCCTAACCCAGTCCCGTGGGACTTTGTGGTTACGTAGGGCTCGAACGCGCGCTGCATGACCTGCGGCGGGAAGCCCGGACCGGTGTCGGCCACCGTGAAACGCAGCGCCTGATGGGCCACGCGATCGGGCTGTTCGCTGCGCATGAGCTGCGTCGTCACGCTGACGCGGCCCTGCCCGCCCAGTTCCGCGATCGCATCGCGGGCATTCGACAGCAGGTTGTGAATCACCTGCCGAAGCTGGGTCGGATCGCCTTCGATGTCGGGCAGACCGGCCGCCAGGCTCACGTCCAGATTCAGGGTCTTCTCCGTCAGGCGCGAGGACCCGCCCTCAGGCTCCCAGCCGTACAGCGACAGCACGTCCGCCACCAGCGCGTTGAAGTTGATGCGTTGCATGACGGCCGGCGGCGTGCGGGCGTATTCGCGGAAGTCGTCCACCATCTGCTTGAGCGACGCCACCTGGTTCACGATCGTGTTGGTCGAGCGCGCCACGATCTGGGCCTCGGCGGGCGGCAGCTTGCCTTCCAGCTTCATGGCAAGGCGCTCGGCCGAGAGCTGGATGGGGGTCAGCGGATTCTTGATTTCGTGGGCCAGACGGCGCGCCACCTCGCCCCACGCCACCGTCCGGTTGGCCGATATCACTTCGGTGATGTCGTCGAACACCACCAGATAGCCGTTGCCGCGCCCGTCCACGCGCAGGTGCGTGCCCCGCGCCAGCAGCGTCAGCGGCTGCGATGCGGTCTCGCCTTCGACCGCGGCGGGCGCGATTTCGAACTGCTGCTGCCAGTGCTGGCGTTCGGAACCGACCGCCGCATGCGTGGAAAACGCCTGACGCACGATGTTCGCAAACTCCAGCATGCCGTCCGCCGTCTCCAGCGGGCGGCCGATCACCGAACGCAAGTCGGCGCCCAGGATAGTCTGGGCGCCCTGGTTGACCGTGGTGACGCGGAAGGATTCATCGAACACCAGCACGCCGGAGGACAGGTTGGACAGCACGCTTTCCAGGTACACATTGGAGCGTTCGAGCTGCTGGCGGTTGCTTTCGACCATGCGGCGCGCCTCGTCGAGCTGGCGCGTCATGGCGTTGAACGAGCGCGTAAGCTGGCCGACTTCGTCGCGTTCCGGCGGTTCGGGCAAGGGCCGGTAGTCGCCCACGCCCACCGCCTGCGTGCCGCCTGCCAGGCTCAGCAGCGGGCGCACCAGCCGCTTGGACAGGGACAGCGCCACCGCGATGGCGCCGAACGCCGCCAGCAGCAGGGCCAGCGTCAGCGTGATGCCGTAGAGCTTGCGCAGGCCCAACCGCGACAGCGCCAGCTCCTGGTAATCGCGAAAGCCTTGCTGCACGAGGTTGGCGTTGTGCGCGATCTGCTCGGGCACCGGCTGCAGCAACTGCAGCCAGCGGGGTTCGGACGCCGGCCCCAGCAGGTTGTCGTAGCGGTCCGGGCCGTTCAGCGGGATCACCACGCGCAGATGCAGGCCGCCCTCGGCGCCCGGCGTCACGGGATCGTCGGCTTCGGCCGCCGAGTAACCGCGCGCCAGCCGCAACTGGTTCATCACCGTGGAAGGCGGCATTGCAGGCAGCAGTTGCCCGTACTGGCTGGTCGAAAACGCCACCATGCGGCCGCTGCCCGTGAACACCATGGCTTCCTGCACGCCATTGGCCTCGCGCAGCCGGGTCAGCGCCAGCGTCACGCCGCTGTCGGTGCTGCGGTTCAGTTCGACCGCCATCGAGCGCGCCCGCGCGTCCAGGTCCGCCAGCAGCGAATCCAGCGCGGCGCGGCCCAGGTTCAGGCCGGCTTCCAGCGCCGTATCCACGCGCACGTTGAACCAGGATTCGATCGAGCGCGACATGAACTGCACCGACACGGTGTAGATGAGCGCGCCGGGCACCACGCCGATCAGGGCGAACGCCAGGGAAAAGCGGGCGGTGAGCCGCGCGCCGAACTGCCGGCGCCGGATCTGACGGGCCAGCCGCACCGTCAGCGCGACCACCCAGACAAAGAGCGCCAGCGCGAAAATGCCGTTCAGGACCAGCAGCGTGTCGTAGTAGCGCGCAAATCGCGAGGCGTTACCGGTGGACCAGGCCAGAAGGCCCAGCAGCGCCAGACCGCTCACGGCGCCGACCATCAGCGCCAGCCGAAGCAAAAGCCTCATGAGGGATCTTTCTCCTTGTCGCCCAACATGAACGAGAAGTCCATCCACGGCGTCGCCTGCGCCCACGAACTGCTGTTCAGGGCATTGACCTGGAACGGCCGCGGCAGCAGCGACGTATCCAGCCTCAGACGCAATTGCCCGTTGTATTCCGAACCCGCATCAAACTCGCTCGCCTCTGCCACTCGCCAATTGCGGATGTGCCGGATGGCGCTCATCGCGTCGTCCAGCGAGGCCACCGGAAAGGACAGCTCGCCCACGCCCGCCCGCCATTGACGGGTCAGCGCGTTATAGACCACCCGCCAGGTGCGGGACGTGTCCACCAGCGACTTGTCGAACCAGTACCAGCGCTCGCGGGTGATGGTGAGGTCGGCCGTGAAATACAAGGCGACGCCGCGCTGGGCGGCGTCGCGCAACTGCTGATTCAGCTCGAATTCGATATCCGCGTCGATTTCCAGGTTGCCGTCTCGCACCACCGGGTCCACACGCGTGACACGGGGTTCGGACGCGTGAGCCAAGCCGCCCGGCGCGGTCAAAAGCACGGCAGATACCAGCAACAACCCAAGAAATACGCGCGAAATAATGGACATACGGCACCGGGACTACGTCATGCCCCTATTCTTCGGGATTCAGGACTGCTTGGCAAACAAGGCGTAGAAAAACCCGTCGTGTTGCGCCGCGGGTGTTGCATCGACCGCAACTGGCAGCAACTGGCCCGGTGCGTCCAGGCGGGTCGCGTCGGGGTGGCGCTGCAGAAACTCCAGGGCCTGGCGCGTGCCTTCGATCGGAAAAACCGAGCATGTCACATAGAGCAGGCGGCCGCCCGGCGCCACGGTGGACCAGAGCGCGTCCAGGATCCGGGTCTGCAGGCTGGCCGTGCGGCGCAGGTCGTTTTCGCGGCGCAGCCAGCGGATGTCGGGGTGACGCCGCACGATGCCCGACGCCGTGCAGGGCACGTCGGCCAGCACCGCGTCAAAGGGCTTGCCGTCCCACCAGGCGTCCAGGTCGGCCGCATCGGCCGCCTTGAGCCGGACGTGATCGCCGCCCAAGCCCAGCCGTGCCAGGTTCTGTTCCACCCGGGCAAGCCGGTCGGCATCGGCGTCCAGGGCAAGCAGGTCGATATCGGCCAGCTCAAGCAGGTGCGCCGTCTTGCCGCCCGGCGCCGAGCACGCGTCCAGCACCCGCATGCCGTTTGCGGGCGCCAGCAATTCGGCGGCGAGCTGTGCGCCCGCGTCCTGCACCGACCACCAGCCCTCGGCAAAGCCGGGCAACTGCGTCACCGGTTTGGGCGTGGCGAGCACCACGCCCGACTGGCCCACCGGTTCGGCCGCCAGGCCCGCATCGGCAAACGCCGCCAGCACCTGTTCGCGGGTGGCGCGCCGGCGATTCACCCGCAGCGTCAGCGGGGCGGGCAGGTTGGCGGCGGCCAGGATGTCGCGCCATTGCTTTGGATAGGCCACGGTCAGTTGCTTGACCCACCAGCCGGGATGATTGAATTGCGCCTCGGGGCTGTCGGCCACCGCGGCTTCAAGCGCGGCGCGTTCGCGCAGGAAGCGGCGCAGGCAGGCGTTGAGCATGCCCTTGTACGACGCCAGGGCGCGCGAGCCGGCGGCCGCGGTCACCGCCTGGTCGACGACAGTGTGCGGCGCATAGACCGGCATGCCGGGCAAGGCCACGGCCGCATCGCCCTCTTCCTTGAGCAGCGTCAGCGACACCAGCAGCAAAGACTCGAACAGCACGCTGGGATAGCGCTGCACCATCTCGCGCCCGACCGCATCGGCCCAACCCAGGTAGCGCATTGCATGAAACGACACGGCCTGCGTCGCCGGACGCAGCGCGGCGTCCACGTCGGCCAGCGCCTCGGTGAGCGAACGGCCGTCGAGCACATCCTCCACCACTTCCGCGCTGGCAAGAAGGACTGAAGAGAGCGGAGGAGCCAGATTGGGGGAGTCGGAACGCTTGGACATGGGGCGAAATCAAAGAGTAAGACCGCTATGGTAGCCCGGACCTGGACGAGAGGGAGGCGGGCGCGGCACACTGGGTGCCTGCCCCGGAGCCCGATCATGACCCTTGCCACGCTGCTGCTGTTCGTCCTGGCCTCTGCCGTCGCCATCATCACGCCCGGCCCCACCGTGCTTCTCGCCCTGTCCAACGGCTCGCGCCACGGCGTGCGCGCCGCGTGCTGGGGCATGGGCGGCGCCGTGCTGGCGGATCTGGTCCTGATCGGCGCGGTGGCCTGCGGCCTGGGCGTGCTGCTGGCGGCCTCCGAAGTCGCCTTCCAGATCGTCAAATGGGCGGGCGCGGCGTATCTGGCGTGGCTGGGCGTCAAGCTCCTGCGTTCGGACGCGGCGCTGACCCTGCCGTCCGAGCGCCCCCGCGACGCCCGTCCGGACGGCCTGGCTCTTGGCATGCGCAGCTTCGTCGTGGCGCTGACCAACCCCAAGGCCCTGCTTTTCATGTCGGCCTTTCTGCCCCAGTTCATCAACCCCGCGGCGCCTCTGCCCGCCCAATACGCCATCCTGGCCGGGATCCTGGCGCTGTTGAACTTGGCGACGATGCTGGCGTACGCCACCCTGGGCGCCCAGATGGTGCGCGCCTTCCGGGCGGGCGGCCTGCGCTGGCTGAACCGGATCTGCGGGGGCATGCTGATCGGTCTGGCCGGGACGCTGGCCCTGTACCGGCGCACCGCAGCCTGAACCGGACACGGGCCGACGGTCCGCGTCCGCTTCTCCGCCCCCCTTTTCGCAGGCCGGTTGCGCACCCGGCGCTATCCGCGCCTACGGCAATGCCGTATAATCTTGCGCTTTCCCGCTATCGCCACAGGAGCGGCCGCCAGCCTCGAATTCGGTTGGCGGGAAAACGCCGCCCCCCTCCCCCCTCGATTGAGTTATGAATAAGGCTGTTCCGCTTGCCCGGTCCGTCCGGTGGCAGGCGTCGCATATCAGCGAAGCGCGCAATCGCGTGGGCCTGCCGCAGGCGGATTTCGCGGCGTTGCTGGGCGTAAGCGTGCGTACCTTGCAGGATTGGGAACAAGGCCGGCGCAACCCTTCAGGCGCCGCGCAGACATTGCTGCGGGTCGCCATGCTGCATCCCGAAACGCTGCGCCAGCTGTCCTCCGTGGACGCCCCGGCCTGGCCCTGACCCTTTGACGATTACCCCGCCGCACGCCCAATGCCCGTGCGCGAACCTACGGTGAATTAGATTGGACGTTATTGAACATTCCCGCCCCGGCAAAGGCGCCGGCACTCCTCCCAGCAACGGCGCCAGCGCGACGCTGGACGCCATCACGGCCGCCGCCCAGGAAGCCAACCCGGCGCGCGCGCCGCGCGTGGGGTTCGTGTCCCTGGGCTGCCCCAAAGCCCTGGTCGACTCCGAACGCATCCTGACCCAGCTGCGCACCGAAGGCTACGAAATCACGCCGGAATACAACGGTGCCGACGTGGTCGTCGTGAACACCTGTGGCTTCATCGACAGCGCCAAGGCCGAGTCGCTGGAGGCCATCGGCGAAGCCCTTGCCGAGAATGGCAAGGTCATCGTGACTGGCTGTATGGGCGTCGAGGAATCGGTGATCCGCGACGTGCATCCCAGCGTGCTGTCGGTGACCGGTCCCCAGCAATATGAAGAGGTCGTGCGCGCCGTGCACGGCGTGGCGCCCCCGCGCACGGACCACAATCCCTACGTGGACCTGGTGCCGCCGCAGGGCGTGAAGCTCACGCCGCGCCACTATGCCTACCTGAAGATCTCCGAAGGCTGCAATCATCGCTGCAGCTTCTGCATCATTCCCTCGATGCGCGGCGACCTGGTCAGCCGTCCCGTCGGCGACGTGCTGAACGAAGCCGAGCGCCTGGTGAAGGCCGGCGTCAAAGAGCTGCTGGTGATCTCGCAGGACACCAGCGCCTACGGCGTGGACCTGAAATACCGCAGCGGTTTTTGGAACGGCCGCCCGGTCAAGACCCGCATGACCGAGCTCTGTATGGCCTTGTCCGAAATGGGCGTCTGGACGCGCCTGCACTACGTGTATCCGTACCCGCACGTCGATGAAGTGATTCCGCTGATGGCCGAGGGCAAGATCCTGCCCTACCTGGACATCCCGTTCCAGCACGCCAGCCCGCGCATCCTGAAGCTGATGAAGCGCCCGGCCTTCGAGGACAAAACGCTCGCGCGCATCAAGCGCTGGCGCGAAATCTGCCCGGACCTGACGATCCGCTCGACCTTCATCGTCGGCTTTCCCGGCGAAACCGAGGAAGACTTCCAGTATCTGCTGGACTGGATGCAGGAAGCGCAGCTGGACCGCGTGGGCTGTTTTCAGTATTCGCCGGTTGAAGGCGCGCCGGCCAACCTGCTGGACGATCCGGTGCCGGACGACGTCAAGCAGGATCGCTGGGAGCGCTTCATGGCGCTGCAGCAGACCATCTCCGCCCAGCGCCTGGCGCTGAAGGTCGGCCGCGAGATCGACGTGCTGATCGATGAGGTTGACGAAGACGGCGCGGTGGGCCGCAGCGCGGGCGACGCGCCGGAAATCGACGGCTGCGTCTACGTCAGTTCGGACAAGCCCTTGCAGCCGGGCGACATGGTGCGCGTGCGCGTCACCGAGTCCGACGAGTACGACCTCTGGGCCGACGCGCTGTAATCGCAGCGCCTTCGGACAAACGCCGTCCGGCGCATCGCGCGCCGGACGGCGTTTTTCTTTGAGCGTGACGAGCCGCGGATCCCGGGACCCCGCTGCCGCCCATCAATCCGCCCCGCGAACGGGGCGGCGCCCCATCAGGACTTGGCCAGGAAGTCCGACAGATCGTCGGCGTGTTCCTCTTCCACCGCCAGGATTTCCTCCAGCAGACGGCGCGTGGTGGAATCCTGTTCACCGATGTAATCGATCATCTGGCGATAGCTGTCGATGGCGATACGCTCGGCGATCAGGTTTTCCTTGATCATCTCTTCCAGCGAATTGCCTTCGACGTATTCGGAATGGCTGCGGTCCAGGATGCCCTTGGGCGACAGGTTCGGCTCGCCGCCCAGCTGCACGATCCGCTCGGCCAGCTTGTCGGCGTGGTCCTGCTCCTGCGCAGCATGCTCGGCAAACTCGGCCGCGACCGGTTCCGCATTCAGGCCGCGAGCCATGAAGTAGTGGCGCTTGTAGCGCAGCACACAGACGATTTCTGTGGCCAACGCTTCATTCAGCAGTTTCAGCACGGTTTCACGGTCTGCGCGATACGTGTCGGTAATGGCGCCGGATTCGATGTCCTTGCGCGCCTTGGCGCGAATCGCCTTCACGTCCATATCGAAGGGACGCTTGTTTTCCTGCGGGTTGCGGTTTGCTTGTTCCATATCGTTAGCTCCTCTAGTCCGTGAAAGCAGCACGACGCTGGACTTCCAGTCGTTTTCGCAATCTTCAGTCTACCGAGCGCGCCGGAACTTGCTGTGTCCAAACATTGCCCGTGTTGCCCCGCGGCCCTCTCCCAGGGTCTCGGGAATCCTCCGGCAACCTTGCGTAAACTATCGGCTTCGCGAAAGGCCTCGTGACGCAATCTGTAACGCGGCCGGCAATTTCCCACCCGTTTTATGACTCTGAAGAATATCTGCGTTTATTGCGGCTCCAACCCGGGCACGCGCCCGGACTACGTGGAGCAGGCCCGCGTGCTGGCGCGCGAACTCGTCAAGCGCGACCTGGGCCTGGTGTACGGCGGATCCATCGTCGGGATCATGGGCGTGGTGGCCAACGAAGTGCTGGCCGGCGGCGGCCGCGTCATCGGCGTCATCCCCGAACTGCTTCTCAAGAAGGAACAGGCGCATCTGGGGCTGACCGAGCTGCATACGGTGCAAAACATGCACGAGCGCAAGGCGATGATGATGGAGAAGGCCGACGGTTTCGTCGCCCTGCCCGGCGGCGCCGGCACGCTGGAAGAATTCTTCGAAGTCTGGACCTGGGCGCAACTGAACATGCACCAGAAGCCCTGCGGATTGCTGAACGTGGCCGGGTACTACGATGCCCTGATGCAATTCATTGACCACTCCGTGGAAGAAGCATTCATCCGTCCCCAGCATCGCGACATGCTGGTGGTGGAAGAAGACCCTGCCTTGCTGCTGGATCGCTACGCCATCTACGAGCCGCCCAACGTCTCGAAGTGGTTCGATCCGATCCGAAAGCCCTGACCCCCACGCCAAAGACCTGAACGGAAGCCCCCGCAATGCCTACCGATTCGTTGTTCCCCGGTTGCACCGAGTCCGTATTGCGCGACTATTTTCACGCCAAGGACGAGAACCGCCCGCACTACATGGCCCGCGCCTTCGCGCCCGACGCCGTGCTGAAAATGGCCCTGCGCACGCAGGCCATCGCCTTTCCGCCTGAATCGCATGGCCTGGCCGCCATCACCGACACGCTGGTGCGCAAGTTCGGCCAGACCTACGACAACGTCTACACCTTCTACCTGTCGCGCCCCCCGGCGGACAGACGCCTGCCGGATTACCACTGCGACTGGCTGGTCGGCATGACCGAAAAGGCGACCGGCAACGTGCGCGTGGGCTGTGGGCGATACGACTGGGAGTTTCAGCCCGACCCGTATCGCGCCAAGCGCCTGACCATCACGATCGAAACCATGGTGACGCTATCCCCGGGCGATGCGTCCGCGGTGTTCGGCTGGCTGCTGGCTCTGGACTACCCCTGGACCAGCGCCGCGCGCGTGGTCGCCGGCGCCCCGCCGCTTGAAGACCTGGCGCCGGTCGTGCACTATTTGCTTCACCCGCACGGCATGTAGGGATGCGCGACGACGCCTGTCAGCGTGGAAGAGGCGTCCCCGCCCAGCCTGCCGGCATTGGATTCAAGAATTGAAATACGACATTGCAGCCTTCGACTTCGACGGGACCTTGGCAGACACCATGCCGTGGTTCAACACCATTCTCAATACCGTCGCGGAGAAGTACAACTTCCGCAAGATCGATGCGTCCGAACGCGAAGCGCTTCGCAGCCGCGATGCGATGGAGATCCTGAAGTACCTGAACATCCCGCTATGGAAGCTGCCCGCGATCATGACGCACGTGCGCGCGCTGATGGAGGAAATCGATCCTAGCGTGCAGCTGTTTGACGGCATCCCGCAGGCGCTGGCCCGCCTGAAGGCGAGCGGCCTGCGCCTGGCGGTGGTCAGCTCGAACTCCGTCGAAAACGTCAAGCGGGTGCTGGGCGAGGAAACCGCGGCGCTCTTTGACGACTACGAATGCGGCAGCGACCTGTTCGGCAAGGCCGCCAAGATCGATCGCCTGCTCAAGCAGCACGGCACGCCCCCCGAACGTTTCCTGCTGGTGGGCGACGAAATGCGCGACATCGACGCGGCCCGCAAGGCGGGCGTGCGTGTCGGATCGGTTGCCTGGGGCTACAACCATGTCGACGCCCTGCGCGGCCGCGGCCCCGACGAGCTGTTCCTGGCGGTTCAAGACCTTCCCAACGCACTGGCATAACGCCCAGATCCCATGCATACCGATCCCGCTCACCTGATTACCGACGCCGACGCCCTGCACGCGCTTTACGGTTCGCCCGGCGAAGCCTCCCTGAAAAAAGAGGTCGACCACGTGCATCCGCACTACCGCGCGTTCATCGAGGCCGCGCCGTTCGCGCTGCTGGCGACGGCGGGACCGGACGGGCTGGACGCCTCGCCGCGCGGCGACCCCGCCGGGTTTGTGATGGTGGAAGATGAAAAGACGCTGCTCCTGCCCGACCGCCGCGGCAACAACCGCGTGGACAGCCTGCTCAACGTCATCGCCGATCCGCGCGTGGCCCTGCTGTTCCTCGTGCCGGGCGTGGGCGAAACATTGCGGGTGAACGGCACGGCGCGCATCAGCGTCGACCCGGCGCTTCTTGCGCGCTTCGAGATGGACGGCAAGCTGCCCCGTTCCGTGCTGGTCATCGACGTGCAGAAGGTCTATTTCCAATGCTCGCGCGCCCTGCTGCGCTCGCGCCTCTGGGACCCGCAGACGCAGATCCCCCGCACCGCGCTGCCCAGCGTCGGCCGCATTCTGTCCGACCTGACCGCGGGCACGTTCGACGGCGTGACCTACGATCGCGAACTGCCCGCCCGCGTGGCCGGTTCGCTTTACTGAATCCGGAGCGCGGCCATGGCACGCAATGTCGAGATCAAGGCGCGGGTGGACAGCCTGGACGCCCTCGAACACCTGGCCGCGGCGCTATCGGGAAAAGAGCCGGTCTTCATCGACCAGGACGACACCTTCTTCACGTGCGCCAACGGCCGCCTGAAGCTGCGCGCCTTCGCGGACGGCTCGGGCGAGCTGATCTTCTATCGGCGCGCCGACGATAGCGGTCCCAAGGAAAGCTTCTACGTCATCTCACCCACCGACGCACCCGACTCCCTGCGCGAGGCCTTGTCGCACGCCTACGGCGTGATCGGCCGCGTCAGGAAACACCGCACGGTGTTCATGGCCGGGCGCACGCGAATCCACCTGGACCGCGTGCAAGGCCTGGGCGAATTCCTGGAGCTGGAAGTGGTGCTGCGCGACGACGAAACCGTCGAAGCAGGCATGGAAGAAGCCCGAGCGCTGATGGCCGGGCTGGCCGTCGCGCCCGAGCAGTTGCTGTCGGGCGCGTATCTGGATCTGCTGGCGGCGCGCGGCCAGGCGTGAGCCGCCTGGCGCAGCGCCGTCAGGCGGGCTGCCAGCCGCGCACGAACACATCCACCGGCTGGCGCTTGCCGCCCGCCTTTTGCAATTCAAGCAGGCGCAGCACGCCCTGGCCGGTCGCGATGTCGATGCCCGCCGCATCGGCGCGGAGCACGCTGCCCGGCGCCGCCGTGGTGGCCTCGGCCAACGCCTGGGCGCGCCAGACCTTGACGGCATCGGGCAGTCCCGGCAACCGGATGCTGGCGCCCGGGACGGGATTGAAAGCCCGCACGCGGCGCGCCAACAATTGGGCGGGCTGGCTGCAATCGAGCGCGGCTTCGGCCTTGTCCAGCTTGGCTGCGTAGGTCACGCCGTCTTCCGGCTGCTTGCGCGCGGTCAGGCCGCCATTGGCCAACGCATCCAGCGCCTGGACGATGGCTTCACCGCCCGCCTGCGCCAACGCGTCGTGCAGCTGCGCGGCATTGGTTTCGTCCGAGATCGGCACGATGCGTTCGAGCAGCATGTCGCCCGTATCCAGGCCTTCGTCCATCTGCATGATGGTGACGCCGGTACGGGCATCGCCCGCCTCGATGGCGCGCTGGATGGGTGCGGCGCCGCGCCAGCGCGGCAAGAGGCTGGCGTGGATGTTCAGGCAACCCAGGCGCGGCAGATCCAGCACCCATTGCGGCAGGATCAATCCGTACGCGGCCACCACCATGACATCGGGCGCCACGCTTTCCAGCAACGCACGGGCCTCGGCGGCCTCGTCCGGATAGCGGCCATCCAGACGCAGGCTGCGCGGCTGGGCCACGGCAATGCCGGCATCCAGCGCCGCTTGCTTGACCGGGCTGGGCGTGAGCTTCAGGCCTCGCCCCGCCGGCCGGTCCGGCTGCGTCATGACCAAGGGGATTTCGTGGCCCGCGGCCCGCAGGGCGTCGAACGCGATACGGGCAAATTCCGGGGTTCCGGCAAAGACGATACGCATGGACCGGCTCTCCGTCAGGCGCGCAGCGCTTCGCGCTCGGCCTTCTTGAGCTTGGTCTTGATGCGATTCTGCTTGAGGTTGGACAGGTACTCGACGAACACCTTGCCTTCCAGGTGATCGAGTTCGTGCTGCACGCAAACGGCCAGAAGACCGTCGGCCTCGAATTCGAAAGGCTTGCCGTCGATGTCCAGCGCCTTGCAGCGGATGCGCGACGCGCGTTCCACTTCGTCGTAGACGCCGGGAACGGACAGGCAGCCTTCTTCGTAGATCTTGTAGTCGTCGCTGCGCCAGGTGATCTCGGGGTTGATCAGGGTCAGCAGCGAATTGCTTTCCTCGGACACGTCGATCACGACGACGCGCTCATGCACGTCGACCTGGGTCGCGGCCAGGCCGACACCCGGCGCGTCGTACATGGTTTCGGCCATGTCGCGCACGAGTTGGCGGATGCGGTCGTCGACCTCGGCAACCGGCTTGGCCTTTTTGTGCAAGCGCGGATCCGGGTAGCGAAGGATGGGAAGTAAAGCCATTGAAGAGGGATCGCCAGTAGTGATGCTTGGTCGAGAGTTTAATTCATTAGAGTCTTGATTTCTAATAGTTTTCGGCTAATTCAGGGATTACAGACATTGCTGCGGCACCGTTTTTGCGGGGGGTTTTTGCCATTTTCGCGGCCGCGCATATCCGTCCACCCCGGTCCTGATGAACGCGGGTGGCGCATGCGACACTCTCGAACCCCAGACGCCTTTTCCGCGCCCGTTTCATGCCCCTCACGCAATCGCCAGAAGAACTCGCCGCCTGGCTGCGGCTGTCCCTCGAACCCAACGTCGGTTCCGCGACCGCCTGCCAGCTGCTCGCCGCCCTTGGGCTGCCCGATCAGATCTACGCGCAGCGCGCCACCGCGCTCTCGCGGCACGTGCCGGAAGCGCTGGCGCGGCAATTGGCGGCGCCCATGCCGGCCGACATGGAAAAGCAGGTGCAGGCGGCGCTGGAATGGGTGCAGCAGCCCGGCCGCCACGTCCTCACGCTGGCCGATCCCTCCTATCCGCAAAGCCTGCTGACGATCGCCGACCCGCCCATCCTGCTGTATGTCGCCGGGGACCCCGCTTTTCTGCAGGGGCCGTCGCTGGCGGTCGTGGGCGCGCGCAATGCCACGCCCGGCGGCCAGGAAAATGCGCGCGCGTTTGCCCGGCATCTGGCGGGCAACGGCTGGCGCGTCGTCAGCGGCCTGGCGCTAGGCATCGACGCCGCCGCGCATGAAGGGGCGCTGGACGCCGGCCCGCAGGGCGCGGGCACCGTTGCGGTCATGGGAACGGGCATCGACCGCATCTATCCGGCCAGCCATCGCGACCTGGCGCACCGCATCGCCGCGCACGGCGCGCTGGTGTCGGAGCTGCCGCTGGGCACCGGCGCGCGCCCGCAGCATTTTCCCAAGCGCAACCGCATCGTGGCGGGCCTTGCGCGCGGCGTGCTGGTGGTGGAAGCGGCCAAGCAGAGCGGGTCGCTGATCACCGCGCGGTTAGCGGGAGAATGCGGACGCGAAGTCTTCGCCATCCCGGGCTCCATCCATTCGCCGCTGTCGCGCGGCTGCCATGCCTTGATCCGCCAGGGCGCCAAGCTGGTCGAAACCGCCATGGACATTACGGACGAGCTTGGCGGGGGCCCCACGCCGACGCCGCCCGCGCGCAGGCAGACACCGGCCCCGGCCCCCGCCCATCCCGTGCTCGACGCCCTGGGTTTCGACCCGCTGCATCTGGACGCCATCCAGGCGCGGTGCAGCCTGGAGACGGCCGACCTGCAGACGCAACTGGTCGAACTGGAATTGCAGGGCCGCATCGCCCGGCTGGACGATGGCCGCTACCAGCGTTTGCACTAGCACCGCAACGGGGCCGGATGCGATGGCGCTAATATGTTCGGCAGCGCCGCAGCCTTGTAGCCCCGGCCTCCCAATACCGACACAGGAAGAGACATGGCATTGCCCTCCCGCGTGAAGATCGTCGAGGTATCGCCTCGCGACGGTCTGCAGAACGAAAAGGAATTCGTCCCCACCGGCATCAAGGTGGAACTGGTCAACCGCCTGAGCGCCGCGGGCTTCCCCAATGTGGAAGCCGCGTCGTTCGTGTCGCCCAAATGGGTGCCGCAGATGGCCGACGGCGCCGATGTGATGGCGCGCATCGAACGCCGGCCCGGCACCATCTATTCGGTGCTGACGCCCAACATGAAGGGTTTTGAAGGGGCGCTGGCCGCCCGCGCGGACGAAATCGTGATCTTCGGCGCCGCCAGCGAGGCCTTTTCCCAAAAGAACATCAACTGCTCCATCGCCGAATCCATCGCGCGTTTCGAGCCCGTCGTGCAGGCCGCGCGCGAAGCCGGCATCCGCGTGCGCGGCAGCATCAGCTGCGCGCTGGGCTGTCCCTACCAGGGCGAAGTTCCCGTCGAGGCCGTGGTGGACGTGGCGCAGCGCTACCTGGCGATGCAGGTCGATGAGATCGACGTGGCCGACACCATCGGCGTGGGCAACCCCAAGCGCGTGCGCGAAGTGATGGCCGCCGTCACGCGGGTCGTGGACCCGGCGCGCGTGTCGGGCCATTTTCATGACACCTATGGCCAGGCGCTTGCCAACATCCTGGCAGCGTTGGAAACCAACATTTCCATCTTCCACACGTCGGTGGCCGGCCTGGGCGGCTGCCCCTACGCAAAGGGCGCCACCGGCAACGTCGCGACGGAAGACGTGCTGTACATGCTGCGCGGCCTGGACATCGACACGGGCGTGGACTTCGACGCCGTGGTCGACATTGGGCAATGGATGTCCGCGCATCTGAACCGCAAGGGCTCCAGCCGCGCCGGCAACGCCATCGCCGCCAAGCGCGCGGCCTGATCCCGCGGCGCACGCCCCCGTCCGCATGACCACCCCGACAGCCACCCGCGCGCCCGAAGACCTCGCGGCGCTGCTCCGCGCCATCGGCCCGTTGCCCCTGGCGGGCCAGGCATGGCCGGACTGGGTGCGCATCCTGACCTGGGTGTTGCTTGCGGTGCTGGGCGTGCAGGTTGTCACCACCGCCATCCGCGCGCCCTCACAGCCCTTCGACACGCTGCTGGCAGTGGCCGTGGTGCTGTGCTTTGTGGCGCTGCTGTTTGTCTCGTGGCACATGCAGACGTCCATCACCACGATCGACGATCACGGCATCCGCCAGACGTGGTTCACGCGGCGCGAAGTGGCCTGGGAAGACGTGCGCTTCGCGCGCTTCGTGCCGATGGTGTTTTCCAAGCGGCTCGTCGTCTTCACGCACCGCGGAAAGCCGGTGATTTTTCAGGGCGGCACGCGGGAACTGCGCGCGGCGTTTGTGAAGATTGGAGAGTTGTACAAGAGCGCTTGATTCTGCATCCAAAGTCAGCCGGCGTCAGACACACAAGGTGTCTGACACGCGGGGACTCTGGAAACACGGAATCAACGGATCGGCAACGCGTACATCAACCCGCCCTGCGTCCATTGCGCATTCAAGCCGCGCTTGATCTTGAGCGGGCTGCCCTCGCCCACGTTGCGCTCGAAGCTCTCGCCGTAGTTGCCCACCTGCTTGACGATGTTGTAGGCCCACTTTTCGTCCAGCCCCAGATTCGCGCCGCTACCCGGCGTCACGCCCAGGATGCGCTTGATGTTGGGATTGGCGCTCTTGGCCTGTTCGTCCACGTTCCTGGACGTGACGCCGTATTCCTCGGCTTCGATCATGGCCGACAACGACCAGCGCACGATGTTCAGCCACGCGTCGTCGCCCTGGCGCACGAACGGGCCCAGCGGTTCCTTGGAGATGATCTCGGGCAGCACGACGTAGTCGTCGGGATTCTGCAACTTGGAGATGCGGATCGAGGCCAGGCCCGAGGCGTCGGTCGAGAACACATCGCAGCGGCCCGAGGCAAACGCGTTGACGACCTCGTTGAAGGTCTCGATGACGACGGGCTTGTAGGTCACGTTGTTGGCGCGCGCCCAGTCGGCCAGGGTGTTCTCGTTGGAAGTGCCGGTCTGCAGGCATACCGTGGCGCCGTTGATTTCCTTGGCGCTTTTCACGCCCAGCGATTTGGGCACCAGAAAGCCCTGGCCGTCGTAGAAATTGATGCCGGCATGGATGATGCCCAGCGCCGTGTCGCGTTGCTGTGTCACCGTGGTGTTGCGCGTCAGCACATCGACTTCGCCGGATTGCAGCGCGGTAAAGCGCTGCTGCGAATTGAGCGGCACCACCTTGATCTTGTTCGCATCGCCGAACACCGCGGCGGCGATGGCGCGGCACAGGTCCACGTCCAGGCCCTGCCATTTGCCTTGCGCGTCGGGCGCGGAAAAGCCCGCAAAGCCCGTGGTCGTGCCGCATGCGACGGCGCCGCGCTGTTTCACGACGTCCAGTGTTGCGGCCTGCGCGCCCTGCGCGGCTGCCATCAGAAGCGCCGCGCCCACCAACCCTTTTGCAATGTTCATGACGAGAATTCCTTTCTGCTACCGGGCGCGAAAGCGCGCCAAGGCAAGCAGCTTATAGACATGAAGCGCCCCCGCCAAATAACGGACGCTTATTTAGGTATGCCGCCGGCGCCTGCCGGCGGACCTGCGCAGAAAGGATAGCAACGCGGGGTGGGCGTGACGCTGCGCGCCGTCAAGCCGCCAGCGAAATCGACACCGGCTCGTTGGCCTGGCACGCGTCGAGCGCGCGGCCCAGGCGGACCATGCCTTGTGCAATCTGGGTTTCATTCATGGTGGCGAACGACATGCGCATGGCGAACAGATCGGCCTGCGCCGCGTCGGCGTAGAACGCCTTGCCGGGCACGTAGACGACTTCGTGCTCGATGGCGTAGGGCAACAGGCGCGTCGCATCCACCTCGCCGGTCAGGCGCGCCCAGAAGAACATGCCGCCTTCGGGCTTGCTGAACGTGATGCGGCCATCCAGTTCGCGCGCCAGCGCGTCGGCCATGGCGGTGCAGCGCAAGCCGTAGGCGGCGCGGATGCGCGGCACGTGTTCGTCGTAGCGGCCGTTGGCCAGATATTGGGCGACGATTTCCTGGATCCAGGCCGAGGACGCCATGTCGTCAGCCGCCTTGGCGCCAACGCAGCGGCGGCGGATCTCGGGCGGCGCGACCAGCCAGCCGATGCGCAGCGCGGGCGCCATCGTCTTGGACATGCTGGCCATGTACACCGCCCAGTGGCGGGCTTCGCCCTCGGCCAGCGCCGCGATGGGCGGCACGGCTTGCCCGGCAAATCGCAGTTCGCTGTAGGGGTCGTCCTCGACGATCAGGAAGCGGTGCTTGACGGCCAGCTCCAGCAAGCGCAGCCGGCGCTCGCGCGTCAGGGTGGCGCCGCAGGGATTCGAGAACGAGGCGACGACGCAAACCATCTTGGGTTTCACGCGCGATGCCAGTTCGTCCAGCGCGTCCACGTCGATGCCATCCGGGCCCGAAGGCACGGTATGCACCGTCGCCCCCGTGTAGCGCAAGGCCTGCACGGAGTTCGGGAAGGCCGGCGATTCGATGATGGCGTGGTCGCCGGGCTGCAGCATCACGCGGGTCAGGAGCGCCAGCGCCTGCTGCGAGCCGCCCGTCACAACCAGTTCCGTGTCGGCATTGCAGTGCAGGCCGCGCGCCGCGGACAGGCGCGCCAGCTCGTGCCGCAGGCTAGCCTGGCCGTCGATGTTGGAATATTGCAGGCAAGCGCCCAGCCGGGCCGTGACCTGCGTGGACGCGATCGACAAGCCGTCGACGTCGAACAATTCCTGCGCCGGATATCCGCCAGCCAGCGAAATGGTGCCCGGACGCATGGCGTAGGGCATGAGCGATCGGATGGGCGAGGCGGGAGGGTTCAGGAACGGCGTGGCAAAGACGTATTCGGGCGCTGCACTGGACATGGCGAAAGGGCTGAGTAGGAGGGGGGATCGTGACGCCCGAATGGGCGGCGCCGGACGGCATGGAACTTTGAAATATAAACAAATCTCCGCAAATTCTAAGCCTGCCCCTCTGACAGGGTCAACGCCAGCCTTGCCGGGCTGATAGCCCACGCGCCGACAAGCGCCGAAACACGTCCTACACTATGGGACATCCTGTTTTCCCAGAGAGCTGCATGACCGCCGACGACACCATGGCCGGGCGCCTCGCCCGGATCCAGCAACGCATCCGAGAGGCCTGCGAACGGGCGGGCCGTCCTCCCGGCAGCGTGACCCTGCTGCCCGTCAGCAAAACCTTTGGCGAGGACGCCATCCGCGAAGCGATGGCGCTGGGCTTGACCCGCTTTGGCGAGAACAAGACCCAGGAGATCCGCCAGAAGGCCGAGGCGCTGGCAGGTTTGGGGCTGCAATGGGTGCTGATCGGACACCTGCAGACCAACAAGGCCAAGGACGCCGCGCGCGATGCGTCGGAAGTCCAATCCCTGGACCGCGTGGAACTGGCCGATGCCCTGCACCGCCGCCTGCAGAATGCGGGCCGCACGCTGGACGTGCTGGTGCAGGTCAAGACCTCGTCCGAACCCAGCAAGTACGGGATGGCGCTCGAAGAGGTCGGCCCGTTCCTGCGCCGCATCGCCGCCGACTATCCCACGCTGCGCGTGCAGGGGCTGATGACATTGGCGGTCAACTCGCCCAACCCCGACGAGGTCCGAGCCTGCTTTCGCGCGCTGCGCGAGCTGCGCGATGGACTGGCAAAAGAGAACATTCCCGGCGTTTCGCTGGACCGTCTGTCGATGGGCATGAGCGGCGACTTCGAACTGGCCATCGAGGAGGGCTCGACCGAGGTCCGCATCGGCTCGGCCATCTTCGGCGCGCGAAGTTATCCGGATCCGCAATAAGGCGGAGATTCGCGAGTTTGAGGGGGCCCAATGCACGGGCCCCTTTTTGCGCAGGCGCAAGGCATAATAGCCACGCAAAAAATATGCGGCGTAAGTTGACGTCGATCAACGACGCAAGCGCCGCGCTCACGATACCCCGCACGAGGAGACACTTCATGCACAAGCACGCAAAGCGCCTGCTGGCGCTTGCCGCCCTGTCGCTGGCCGCCACCGCGGCATCCGCCCAATCCTGGCCCACGCAACCGGTCCGCTGGATCGTTCCCTACCCCGCCGGCGGCGGCACCGACGTGGTGGCGCGCACCGTGGCCAGCAGCCTGGAAAAGACGCTGGGCCAGACCATCGTGGTCGAAAATCGTCCGGGCGCCGGCACCATCATCGGCGCCACGGCCATCGCCCAGGCCGAACCCAACGGCTACCTGGTGGGCACGGCGGACTCCGGCACGCTGGCCTTCAACTCGTCGCTCTACGCCAAGCTGTCCTACGACCCCGCCAAGTTCACCTACATCGGCGGCATCGCCAAGTTCCCGCTGCTCCTGGCCGTCAACGTCAATTCGCCCTACAAGACGGTCGAAGACGTGATCGCCGCCGCCAAGAAGGAACCCGGCAAGCTGACCTCGGCATCCGCCGGCGCGGGCTCGCCGCATCACCTGGCGCTGGAGCTCTTCAAGCAACGCACGGGCGCCAACGTGCTGCACGTTCCGTACAAGGGCGCGGCGCCCGCCATCCAGGACCTGCTGGGCGGCCAGGTGGACATGATGTTCATCGACCTGGGATCGGGCCTGCCCAACGTCAAGGCAGGCAAGCTGCGCGTGCTGGCCGCCGCCACGCCCGAGCGCGTGACGGTGCTGCCGGACGTCCCGACGATGGCCGAACAGGGCGTGACCAATTTCACGGCCTACGCCTGGCAAGGCCTGGTCGGCCCGGCCGGCCTGCCGGAAGCCGTCGTCAAAAAACTGTCGACCGACCTGGACGCCACGCTCAAGTCGCCCGCAGTCTCGCAGAAGATGCTGGACATGGGCGTCATCCCCATGCCGATGTCGGCGCAGGACTTCAAGACGTATGCCGATCAGGAGCGCAGCGCCTGGGCCGACGTCATCAAGAAGGCGAACATCAAGCTGGAGTGATCGCTCCGGCGTCATCCGGCCATGAAAAAGCCGCGGTCAGTCGACCGCGGCTTTTTCATGGCCGTGCTTGGGATGGTGTCAGACACCCGGCTGAGACAGTCGCCGGCTTGCCGTGGCCACGCATCAGGTGCCCAACACCCGAGGGCCGCGCCAAATGGCGTCCCGCCGCCCGAATCACCCCGCCACGACAGGAATCTGCCGCGGCTGCGCCTCACGCACGCGCGGAATGCGCAGCGTCAGAAGGCCCTGCTTCAGGCTCGCGCTGATCTGCGCGCGGTCGAACTCCTGTCCCAGCCGGAACGCCCGGCGAAAGAGCGGCGCGCGCATTTCACCCAGCACCAGCCGCAGGTCGCTCGGCGTCTCGACCGAGGCCTCGCCCTCGATCTGCAGCACGTCGGCCTCGACGTTGATGCGCAGCCTTTCCTTGGACACGCCCGGCAAGTCCGCAAGCAGCGTGATGCCTTCCTTGTCCTCGTAGATGTCCACGGCCGGCACGGTCACCCCGCGTCCGTCGCGCTTTTCGGAGACGGCCGCTTCGGCGGGCACGGTCAGGTCTTTGCGTTCATTCATGATCGTTACTCCTATGCGGTTGCGTTGGCGGGTCACTGCACGGTCACGGTGCGCGGCTTGGCCGATTCCTTACGCTTGATCGAAATGGCCAGGCAGCCGTCCGTGTAACGCGCCTGCACATTGTCCGGATCGGCGTCGGCGGGCAGCTCGATGACGCGCGTGTAGCGGCCCTGCGTACGCTCGCGCGCGTAGTAGCGGGCGCCCTCGGGCAGGTCCTGCGGCTTGCGCTCGCCGCTGATGGTCAACAGGCTCTTTTCGATCGACACGTTCAAGCCTTCCGGATCCACGCCGGGAATGAACGCAACGACTTCGATCGAATCGCCGGACACCCCGACGTTGACGGGCGGAAAGTACCCCTGGGGCGTGGCGCGCAAGGCGGCAGGCACCCCAGCGCCGCGCAGCACGCGGCCCATGTGTTCCTGAATGGCGTCGAAGGCCGACGCGAAGCCGCTGTCGTTGAACGGAAAGTTGCTCATGAAGGTCTCCTCGGATCAAAAAAGGGACCGATGCAGACGCGCCACAATCGCCACCACCGCGACCGCACGTCTGATCGCTTCAGTGCCAAGTATGGGAGCGGTTTTTGGAGTTTCAAGGGGGCCTTTCTTCATGTGAAACCAGGAGCAAAAGCCTCAAATTCGACAGCCGAACAGCTGTCGTGCGCGACCTATGGCCGCTTCATCCCGCGAAACTTTGCCCCGCTGATTTCGATAAGCCTGCGCGCATTCTCCAGCTCTTTTTGCAGCACCTCGGCATCGGGTAGCACGGTGCGGTAGTTGGCGGCCATGACCTTCGTCGGCAATCCCTCCAGCGCGTAACGAGCCAGGGCTTGCCCCTTGTCGGCACATAAGATCATTCCGACCGGGGGATTCTCATCGGTGTACGCCCAATGCGCTTTGGCGTAGTTGCAGTACATGTGCATCTGACCCACGTCGGCGTGGGTCAGACTGCCCAGCTTCAGATCGATGATGACCAGGCAGCGCAGCTTGCGATGGAACAACAACAGATCCACGCGATACCACGTCTGATCAATCCGCAGTCTGCGCTGGCGACCGACAAAGGCGAATCCTTCACCGAGTTCAAGCAGGAAGTCTTCAAGTCGCTGCACTAAGGCGGCTTCCAGATCAGACTCCGAGTATTCGTCCTTGAGGTTCAGAAATTCCAGGACATAGGGGTCCTTGATCGCGTCATCAGGCGTCACCAGGTCCTGCGGCGTCAGCGTCCCACCCCTCGCCAACATGCCGGCCTTCTCTTTGGACAGCATGGTGCGCTCATAGAATTGGCTGCCAATCTGTCGGTCGAGCTGACGCACGCTCCAACCGCCCCGCAACGCTTCATCTTCATAGAATTTGCGCGCAGAAGCATTCTTTACCGCTATCAGACGGACATACGCCGACCATGGCAGCTGAAATAACGGCACGTGGCCTGTGAGGCCGAATTTCCGAGACGGTGTCTCGGAAATTGGTGGCGTGGGGTACACAAGAAAGAACTGACGCATGTTCTCCAGGTTGTCCGGGCTGAAGCCCCGGCCGAAGCGCTGGCTCAGGTCCGCGGACAGCCGAGAGATCAGTTGCTCACCGTAGCCGGCGCGCCTCTTGCCCTTCTGCTCTGCCTGCACGATGCGGCGGCCGATCTCCCAGTAGCTGGCCGTCATCAAGGCGTTGACACTGCGCGCGGCAACCTGACGCGTTGCGTCCAGCAGTTCGACAATGCCACCGTGTATTCCTGCATAGCCGACCGGCGGGGGAATTGCCGTCCTCCCCGCTGCAGCAGTCTTTCTGGTCACGCCCACGCCTCCTCGAAACCGCCCAATCCGCCGGCATACCGGATGTTCTGTCCATTACGCGGCCAGGCGCCACTCTAGCGCCCGGCTCTCATGGAAACGGACGAGACGAGACCATTTTGTCCACCCGTTCAGCGCGGCAGCGCGTAGTGGAGTCAACGCGACGTCCCTCTGCATTGCGCGGCGCAAAAAAAAACCGCGGCCATCGCTGGCCGCGGTTCTCGTTTGCGCAGGGCGCGGATTACACCAGGACCCGTTCGATCCCGCCCGCGTTGGCGCGGCGCACGTAGTCTTCCATCCAGCCTTCGCCAAGAATGTGGCGCGCCATCTCGACCACGATGTAGTCGGCTTCCATGCCGGTGTCGCCCTCGTAGCGCGACAGGCCCTGCAGGCACGACGGGCACGAGGTCAGGACCTTCACGTCGCCCGTGAAGCCGTCGCTACGGATCGCGGCATCGCCCTTCTGCAGCTCTTCCTGCTTGCGAAAGCGCACCTGCGTGGAGATGTCGGGACGGCTGACGGCCAGCGTGCCCGACTCGCCGCAGCAGCGGTCGCTCTTGATCGCGCCATCGCCCACCAGCGCGCGCACGGTCTTCATGGGTTCCTGCAGCTTCATCGGCGTGTGGCAGGGGTCGTGGTACATGTAGCGCACGCCCTTGGCACCTTCCAGCTTGATGCCCTTTTCCAGCAGGTATTCGTGGATGTCGATCAGCCGGCAGCCCGGGAAGATCTTTTCGAATTCATAGCCGGCAAGCTGGTCGTAGCAGGTGCCGCAGCTGACCACCACGGTCTTGATGTCCAGGTAGTTCAGCGTGTTGGCGACGCGGTGGAACAGCACCCGGTTGTCGGTGATGATCTGCTCGGCCTTGTCGGTCATGCCGTTGCCGCGCTGGGGATAGCCGCAGCACAGGTAGCCGGGCGGCAGCACGGTCTGCACGCCGGCGTGCCACAGCATCGCTTGCGTGGCCAGGCCCACCTGCGAGAACAGGCGCTCGGAACCGCAGCCCGGGAAGTAGAACACCGCTTCCGTGTCGGCCGTGGTGGCCTTGGGGTCGCGGATGATCGGCACGTAGTTCGCGTCTTCGATGTCGAGCAATTTGCGCGCGGCCTGCTTGGGCAGCCCGCCCGGCATCTTCTTGTTCACGAAGTGCACCACCTGCTCGCGCAGCGGGGGCTTGCCCACCGTGGCCGGCGGCTTGGCCGTCTGCTTCTTGACCAGGCCGGAGAACAGGTCGTGCGCGGCGCGCTGCACCTTGTAGCCCACGCCCACCATCGCTTTGCGGGTGGCGTTGATGGTGGCCGGATCCTTGGCGTTCAGGAAGAACATGGCGCTGGCCGTGCCCGGGTTGAACGACTTGCGGCCCATGCGGCGCAGCACGGCGCGCATGTTCATCGACACGTCGCCGAAGTCGATGTCGACCGGACAGGGGTTGTAGCACTTGTGGCAGACGGTGCAGTGGTCGGCAACGTCTTCGAACTCTTCCCAGTGCTTCAGGCTGACGCCGCGGCGGGTCTGCTCTTCGTACAGGAAGGCTTCGACCAAAAGCGACGTGGCCAGGATCTTGTTGCGGGGCGAGTACAGCAGGTTCGCGCGCGGCACGTGCGTGGCGCACACCGGCTTGCACTTGCCGCAGCGCAGGCAGTCCTTGATCGATTCCGAGATGGCGCCGATGTCGCTTTGCTGCATGATCAGCGACTCGTGGCCCATCAGGTTGAAGCTGGGGGTCCAGGCGTGGCGCAGGTCCGCGCCGGGCATGAGCTTGCCGGCGTTGAAATGGCCATTCGGGTCGACGCGGCGCTTGTAGTCCTGGAACGGGGCCAGCTCGGCCTCGGTCAGGAACTCGTACTTGGTCAGGCCGATGCCGTGTTCGCCGGAGATCACGCCGTCCAGGTCGCGGGCGATCTGCATGATGCGCTCGACGGCCGCGTGGGCCTCGCGCAGCATTTCGTAGTCGTCCGAGTTGACCGGAATGTTGGTGTGCACGTTGCCGTCGCCGGCGTGCATGTGCAGCGCGACGAACACGCGGCTCTTGAGCACCCGGGCGTGAATGGCGACGAGTTCGTCGACGATCTTCTTGTAGGCCGCGCCCGAGAACGCGCGCTGCAGGCCCGCCAGCACCTCGGTCTTCCAGGAGACCCGAATGGTGCGGTCCTGCACCACGTCAAAGACGCGTGCGCCGGGCTGTGTGGCCAGGCGTTGGGTCAACGTGGCGCGCAGTTCGCCAAGACCCAGTCCGTCCAGTTGCGGCAGCGCCTCGCCCAGCGGCAGGTCCAGATTGTCCAGCAGCCATTGCCAGCGCTGGCGCGTGGCGGCGATCAGTTCGATGGCCTGGCGCGTGCGCTCGGCCAGCACCTCGGCGCGGGTGGTTTCGATGTCGGCATCGTCGATCTTGCCCACCGGCAGCGGCGTGCACAGATACGCGTCAAGTTCCCCCAGCAGCTTGAGCTTGTTGCTCGTGGAGAGCTCGATGTTGATGCGTTCGATGTGATCCGTGTATTCGCCCATGCGGGGCAGCGGGATCACGACGTCTTCGTTGATCTTGAAGGCGTTGGTGTGACGCGCGATCGCGGCGGTGCGCGAACGGTCCAGCCAGAATTTCTTGCGCGCCTCGGGGCTGACGGCCACAAAGCCTTCGCCGTGGCGCGTGTTGGCAAGGCGCACGACCTCGCTGGCGGCCGCGGCCACCGCGTCGTCGTCATCGCCGACGATGTCGCCGATGAGGACCATCTTGGGCAGCACGCCGCGCTTGCTCTTGGTGGCGTAGCCCACCGCGCGCAGATAGCGTTCGTCCAGGTGCTCCAGGCCGGCCAGGATGGCGCCGCGCGCCTTGCCTTCGCCGTCCAGGTAATCCTTGACCTCGACGATCGACGGGATGGCGTCGCGCGCCTGCCCGAAGAATTCCATGCAGACGGTGCGCGTGTGGCGCGGCATGCGGTGCAGCACCCAGCGCGCCGACGTGATGAGACCGTCGCAGCCTTCTTTCTGGATGCCGGGCAGACCCGCCAGGAACTTGTCGGTGACGTCCTTGCCCAGGCCTTCCTTGCGGAACACGCGGCCCTTGATTTCCAGCGTCTCGGTCTTGAGCAGGCGCTCGCCGGGCTTGCCCTTGCCGTCGAACCACTTGAGCTCGAAGCGGGCCACTTCCACGTCATGGATCTTGCCCATGTTGTGGTCCAGGCGCGTGACTTCCAGCCAGTTGCCGTCCGGATCGACCATGCGCCACCAGGCCAGGTTGTCCAGCGCGGTGCCCCACAGCACGGCCTTTTTGCCGCCGGCGTTCATGGCGATGTTGCCGCCCACGCACGAAGCCTCGGCGGACGTCGGGTCCACGGCGAACACAAAGCCGGCCGCCTCGGCCGCTTCGGACACGCGCTTGGTGACCACGCCGGCGCCGGCGTGGATGACCGCGACGGGCTCGGTGAGGCCGGGCAGGATACAGGACTCGACCTTGCCCAGCTTGTCGAATTTCTCGGTGTTGATGACCGCCGACTTCCAGGTCAGCGGAATGGCGCCGCCGGTGTACCCGGTGCCGCCGCCGCGCGGGACGATGGTCAGGCCCAGTTCGATACAGGCGGTGACCAGCGCGGCGATCTCGTCCTCGGTGTCGGGCGTGAGCACGACGAAGGGATATTCCACGCGCCAGTCGGTCGCATCGGTAACGTGCGACACGCGCGACAGGCCGTCGAACTTGATGTTGTCGCGCGCCGTGATGCGGCCCAGCACCTTCTGCGCCTGCTTGCGCATCATGGCGGTCTGGTCGAACTCGCCTTCGAAGGCGGCAATGGCCGAACGCGCCCGGGCCAGCAGCCCGACCACCTTCTCGTCGCGATGCGGATCGTGGCCGGCTTCGGCGGGCGCGCCCGGTTCACGGCGCTTGTCGATTTCGCCCAGGCGGTGATGCAAGGCCTCGATGAGCTGCTTGCGGCGCTTGGGATTGTCCAGCAGGTCGTCCTGCAGGTAAGGGTTGCGGCGCACGACCCAGATATCGCCCAACACTTCGTAGAGCATCCGGGCAGAACGGCCCGTGCGGCGCTCGCCGCGCAGATCGCTCAGCAGGCTCCAGGCATCTTCGCCCAGCAACCGGCCCACGATTTCGCGGTCGGAAAACGACGTGTAGTTGTAGGGGATTTCGCGCAATCGCGCGGGTGCGGCGGGCGGCATCGCCCCGTTCAAGATGTGGCTGGCGAGTGGGGCGTTCATGGCGGCAAGAGGGGGCCCTTAAAAAAGTATTTTATGCCATTGTCCCGACCTGGCCCCGAATAACCCGGGCAAGCCGTGCAAAAGCGCATCGGAGACGACGCGTTTCGTCCCCGTTTAAGTGTGGCGTCAGCGCTAGATTTTGCCTGGGAAGAACCAGAGCAGGCCGGCAGTCATGAACAGATAGCGCATGAATTTGCCAATGGCCATGTAGAAGACGCAGGGCCAAAAGGATAGGCGCAACCAGCCCGCGACGGCGCACAGGGGGTCCCCCACCGCGGGCAACCAGGACAAGAGCAGCGCCGGCGGCCCCATCCGATGCAGCCAATCGTGGGCACGCTCGTTCCAACGTCCACGCATCCGGCCGCCTTCGGTGGCCTTGGGATGCGGATGGGGATGCTTTTCCTTCCAGCGCTCGACCGCCTTCTCGGCGCCCAGCCCCATCGCGTAGCTGATGGCCCCGCCCACAGTGTTGCCGGCCGTCGCCACCAGGATGGCGGGCCAGAACATGTCCGGCGAGAGCTTGATATAGCCGAACACCGCCGGCTCGGAGCCCAGCGGCAACAGGGTCGCGGACACGAGCGAGACGGTAAAGATGGCCGGCAGGCCCACCGAGGGCAGCGCCAGCACCCCCAAGAGCCAATGAACTGCGGATAAGAGACTTTCTTCCATGGTTGCGGCAGTGTAGCCGCGGGAAACCGGGAAGGCGACAGGCATTCCCTGCAATAATCCTGGCCAGTCCCCACTCTTGCCCTGTCGCGCGGTCCATGTCCACTGATTATCTGAAACGCATCCTGACTTCCAAGGTTTACGACGTTGCGGTCGAATCCCCGCTCGAGGCAGCGCCCCTGCTGTCGCAGCGGATGTCGAACACGATGTTGCTCAAGCGCGAGGATACCCAGGCGGTGTTCAGCTTCAAGCTGCGCGGCGCCTACAACAAGATGGCCAACCTGAGTCCGGCGGCGCGCAACCGCGGCGTCATCGCGGCCTCGGCCGGCAACCACGCGCAGGGCGTCGCGCTGGCGGCCAGCCGCCTGGGCTGCCGCGCCGTGATCGTCATGCCCACCACCAGCCCGCAGGTCAAGATCGATGCCGTGCGCCGCCTGGGCGGCGAGGTCGTGCTGGCCGGGGAAAGCTTTTCGGATGCCTACGCGCACGCGCAGGTGCTGGAAAAGAAAGAGAAGCTGACCTTCGTCCATCCCTTCGACGATCCCGACGTGATCGCCGGCCAGGGCACCGTCGGCATGGAAATCCTGCGCCAGCACCCCGGCCACATCGATGCGATCTTCGTGGCCATCGGCGGCGGCGGCCTCATCGCAGGGGTCGCGGCGTACATCAAGCAGTTGCGCCCCGAGATCAAGATCATCGGCGTGCAGACCGAGGACTCCGACGCCATGCTGCGCAGCGTACGCGCGGGCCGGCGCGTCCAGCTGAATGACGTGGGCCTGTTCTCGGACGGCACGGCGGTCAAGATGGTGGGCGCCGAGACCTTCAAGCTGGCGCGCAAGTACGTGGACGACTATGTGGTGGTCAACACCGATGCGATCTGCGCAGCCATCAAGGACGTCTTTCAGGACACGCGCAGCGTGCTGGAGCCGGCCGGCGCGATGGCGGTGGCAGGCGCCAAGCAGTACGCGGCCGAGCACAACCTGAAGAACAAGACGCTCGTCGCCATCGCGTGCGGCGCGAACATGAACTTCGACCGGCTGCGCTTCGTGGCCGAACGCGCCGAGGTCGGCGAGATGCGCGAGGCCGTCTTCGCGGTCACCATGCCCGAGCAGCGCGGGAGCTTCCGCCGCTTCTGCGAACTGGTGGGCGAACGCAGCGTCACCGAATTCAACTACCGCATCTCGGACGCGGATCGCGCCCACGTGTTCGTCGGCATCCAGGTCTCGTCCGCCGCGGAACCCGACAAGATCGCCGCGAACTTCCGCCGGCACGGATTCGACACGCTGGATCTGACCCACGACGAAATGGCCAAGACCCACCTGCGCCACATGGTCGGGGGCCGCTCGACGCTGGCGCGCAACGAACTGCTGTACCGCTTTGAGTTCCCCGAGCGCCCGGGCGCGCTGATGCGCTTTCTGAACGCGATGAATCCCGACTGGAACATCAGCCTGTTCCATTACCGCAACCAGGGCGCGGACTACGGCCGCATCCTGATCGGCATCCAGGTGCCGCCCGCGGACAAGAAGCTGTTCCGCAACTTCGTGGCGGAATTGGGTTATCCCCACTGGAACGAAACCGACAACCCGGCCTACAAGCTCTTCCTGTAGTTCCGGCGCTGCAATGCGAGAGGGCCTCCTTGCGGAGGCCCTTCCCTTCTGGGCGCAAGTCACGCCCGGCCGGACCCAATGTAGGGGGGGTTCGCTGTCACTCGGCGGTCCACGGAGAATGGCCCGCGCATTCAGCAAGGTCCGGCCGGACGCGCTATTGCTTAGAAACGGTGACGCAGGCCGACGGCAACCGCCGTATCGGTGGCATCGTGCTGGAACGCGTAGTTGTCGCCATAAGAGGCGTACGCGTACAGGTTCGTGCGCTTGGTGAACTCGTAGGTGTAGCCAAGGCTGTACACGTTGAACGTTGCGTCGTCGCCCGTCAGCTTGTCGTTGCTGGCGGTGGCGCGCTGCCACGAGCCGAACACGGCGTGGCGGCCCAGCGGCACGGTGGCGCCGATCATGTACGAATTAGCGCGAAAGCCGTCGGCCGGCTTGAACGAACCCAGCTTGTTCATGCCGTCGGGCGTGGTGCCCATGTTCTGGCCGATGAACCAGCCGTCGCGGGTCTGGCCAAAGGCGGCAGCCAGCTTCACGACTTCAAAGTCGTACGAACCGCCGACGATGTATTCCTGAATGCGCGCCGCATCCTTGCCGCCGACGCGGTCGTTGGACGGGTTGAAGCGATCGTAGGCGGCGGCCAGGTTCAGCGGGCCGTTGACGTACTGCACGCCAGCGGTGATCACACGGTTGTTGTTGCCCGTGGCAAAGCCCTTCTGCGTCGAGTCGGTAACGGTGTCGTCCGCACTGAACGCATAACCCAGGCCGACCTTCAAGCCGCCCAGGCTGGGGGTCTGATACAGGACCATGTTGTCCAGGCGCATCGTGTTGGCGCTGCCGAACGTGGTGCCCATGTTGGCGTTGTTGTAGCTGATCGAGAACGGGTCGATCGAGCCGAAGTACTTCGAGGCCAGGTTGGTCTGACGGCCGAATTCCAGACGGCCCCACGAATCGCTGTCCAGCCCAACGGTGGCCTGACGGCCGAACAGGCGGTTGCTCTGCAGCGAGTTGCCGTTCAGAGGGCCAAAGCCGCCTTCCAGGGTGAACACCGCGCGCAGGCCGTCGCCCAGGTCTTCCGTGCCGCGCAGGCCGAAGCGCGAACCGCTGCTCACGCCCTGCACCGCACCGATGCGGCTCTGCGAGTCGCCCTTGAACTTCACTTTTTCGTAGCCAAGGCCAGCGTCGATCAAACCGTACAGCGTCACGGAATCGGCGGCCTGCGCGGCGCCGGCAAAGCCGGTCAGCAACGCGACGGCCAAAAACGTCTTCTTCATTTGAAACCCCAAAATGGCGAGATGAAAGGCGCACTGCTTGGCGCCGCAAGACCGCGGAACCTCGCATGCCGCTGCGTCCAATCGCGCGGCTGATGCACTGGAGGTAGTGTCCGGCTTGTAGCAGTTCGTAGTAACCCGGATTTCGACGAACTACTTTCCATGGTTGGGATAATGACGCGCACCTGAAGGCGCACCGCGTCACTTGGCGCCTGCTAACACCTTGATCTCAAATATGAATCATTGCTCGCATCCCGCTTTCACATCACCGGATCGGCCATGCGGCGCGTCCTGGCGGGAAACAGATGTAGCGGGAGCGGAACAGTTTTTGCAGCGTAAATGCCACACGGATTCAGCCGCCGCACAAAAAGCAGGACGCAAAAAAACCCCTCGGCGTCACAAGGGGTTCTTTCGGTGACCTTCCGGGCGGCTGGATAGCCGGTTTTGAATCAGCGGCCCTTGGGCGGGTAATCCAGTTCGCCGAACGTGTATTCGCCGCGCGCCTTGGCGTCGGCCAGTTCCTGGCGAACTTCCGCACGGGTCTTGCCGGCGGTCTGCGAGACGGCCTTGGGCGGATAGTCGAGTTCAGCGCTCGTCACCTGGCCGGCGGCCTTGGCGCTTTGCAGTTCCTGCTGAACCTGTTCGCGCGACAGGCTGGTGGTCTGGGGCGCAGCGGGCGGATAGTCCAGTTCGCCGAACGTGACGGTGCCCGCGGCCTTGGCGGCTTGCAGTTCCTGCTGGACCTGTTCACGCGTCTTGCCATCGGCGTGAGCGGCGGACATGCCAACCAGAGTTGCGGTAACCATGAGTGCGGTTGCTAGGGCTTTCATTGCGATGACTCCATCCTAAACGTTGCACATCGTCTTGCGCCAGGCTGGCGGGCTCGATATGACAATTTGATTGCTGGGACGAAGTATCTGGCGATTGGCGCTTAGTAAAAACCCTTAATTTGGGGAACATATTTGCACGAATGGGACAATTGCTTGCCGGATCAGCGTCATGTCTCTATGAGAAAAGGGCCCGCGATGGTTGCGCAGGAGGATGCCAAACCTCGCATTTGTTCAGTTCCCCGCAAGGTGGGTATCGCAATATAAATCCCCCACGCGATGGAATTGTTGTTCAAAGTGGAGAAATAGACATTTCTACTGGCGGGACAATAATTCCATTTATCATACGAATCTGCCAGAAATGGAAATTTGAGTCTCGAGGGCATTCATGGACATTCAGCTTAACGACATCGCGCTATTCGTCGAGGTCGCCAAGCGCAAGAACTTCAGCCACGCCGCCGAAGCCTTGAATATCCCGACCTCCACGCTCTCGCGCCGGGTCAGCGAACTGGAGCGCAGCGTGGGCATGCGGCTGCTCAACCGCAGCACCCGCAAGATCGATCTGACCGAAGCCGGCGCCATCTACTTCGAACGTTGCCGCCATATCGTCGAAGAGGCGCGCATCGCGCACGACCAACTGCTGGACATGGCCGTGCAGCCCAAGGGGCGTCTGCGGATTTCGCTGCCGACCAGCCTGGCGCAATTGTTCCTGCCCGCCGTGATCCGCGAATTTCGCGAACAGCATCCGGACATCGAATGCGACTTCGATCTGAGCATGCGCCCTATCGATCCCATCAGCAATCCATTCGACCTGATCCTGCGTTTCGGGCAGCAGCCCGATTCCAGCCTCATCTCGCGCAAGATCGTGCTGATGGCGCACCAGCTTTATGCATCGCCCGAGTATCTGGCGCGTCACGGCGAACCGCGCGTGCCGGCGGACCTGACCCACCACGAATGCCTGCGCCCCACCATGCGCGAGGAATCGTCCTTCTGGATGCTCCATTCGGGCGACAAGGTCGAGCGCGTGCAGGTATCTGGCCGCCTGTCGGCCAATAACGTGGGCATGCTGGGACGATTGGCCGGGCAGGGGTTGGGCATCACCCCGCTGCTGGTGTTCGACGCGATGGAGCGCGCCATCAAGCAGGCGGGGTTGGTGCGCGTGCTGCCGGAGTGGAGCCTGACGCCCCTGCCCTTGTTTGCGCTGCTCCCCTCGCGCATGCTGCCGGCCAAGACCAAGGCGTTCCTGGATTTCATCCAGCCCCGCTTGTCTGACGCCTAAGGAAGGTGCGAAGGGCGGCGCCCTGCGAAGGAAGCGGCTGATGCCGTACCGCTACGGCGTCGTGTCCGCGCCGTACTGACAGACCGTGTAGAGCGGCGTGCCGGTGGCAGCCACCTTGGCGGACCCGCCCAAATCCGGCAAATCAATGATCGCGGCGGCTTCCACCACGTTGGCGCCCAGGCGCTGCAACAGCTTGATGGCCGCGAGCATCGTGCCGCCCGTGGCGATCAGATCGTCCACCAGCAGGACACGCTGGCCCGTTCGGACCGAATCCGTATGCATTTCGACGGCCGCGTTGCCGTATTCCAGCGAGTATTCCTCTGCCACCGTGCGGTAAGGCAGCTTGCCCTTCTTGCGCACGGGCACGAAGCCCAGGTTCAGTTCATAGGCCAGCACGCTGCCCACGATGAAGCCGCGCGCGTCCACACCCGCCACCAGATCCAGGCGCTGGCGCATGTAGCGATAGACGAAGAGATCGATCAGGACGCGGAACGCACGCGGATCCTGCAGCACCGGCGTGATATCGCGGAACGTGACACCGGGTTGGGGCCAGTCCGGAACGCTGCGGATGGTGCGCCGGATGAACTCGGCGTTGTCGGTCTGCATGGATACGGCCCTGAGTGAATTGAAGCAAGGCGAACTATAACCGCGCCGCCGCGCTTAAGCCAGGATTGCCGCGTGCGATGACATGTCATGCAGCCGACCGTTGCGCAACACATGGCAACGATGCACCGCGCCCTCGGGCAGGGCCGCGTGCGTGGCCAGCACCACGGTGCGTCCGCGCACCGCGTGTTCCAGGTCCGCAAAGAATGCCGCTTCGGCCGCGCCATCCAATCCCGCGGTCGGCTCGTCCAGCACGATGACCGCGGCAGGCGCCAGCAACGCCCGGGCCAGGCACAAGCGCCGCGCTTGTCCGGCCGACAGCTGCGAGCCGGTTTCGCCAGCCCAGGTATCCAGGCCATCGGGCAGGCCGCGCACGAAATCACCGAGTCTTGCTGCATCCAGCGCCTGCCACAGCGCGCCATCGTCGGCGTCGGGATTGCCGATCAACAGGTTGGTGCGCAGCGTGCCCAGAAACAGGGGCGAATCTTGCGACAGCAGGACGATCCGCCGGTGCCAATCGGCCTGCGCACACGCGCGCGCATCGAACCCGCCGAAGCGGACCTGCCCGGCCTGCGGATCCTCGAGCCTGAGGATCAGATGCAGCAGCGTGGATTTCCCCGCACCGCTTGGGCCCAGGATGGCCACGCGTTCGCCCGGTTCGACTCGCAGGTTGATGTCTTTCAGCACCCGCACGCCATCGCCGGCGCCACGGGCCGGATAGGCGAAGCCGACACCATCCAGTTCCAGCGCGCCGCTGTGGGGCAAGGGGCGCGGCACCGCCGGGTCCTGCATATCGGGTTCGCATTGCGTGACCTCACGGATGCGCGCGGCGGCCGACATCGCCGATCCCATCCGGGATGCGCCCCGCATGATCGGACCGGCGACCTCGAAAATGCCGATGACGGCCAGCAGCAGGCCCGCCAGGACGGGGGCTTCGATCCGCCCCGCCTCATGCGCGGCAAGCCCAAACCACAGCAGCGCCATCACCGCCACGCCCGCGGCCACCTGCAGGAACCATTGCCCGCGCACCGCCACCCGCGCCTGGCTGCGGCGCGCCTGGGCGCTGGCTTCGCACAGACGTTCGAAATGCGCCAGCGTCTCGGCCTGTGCATTCAGGGCCACCATGTCGGCATGGCCGTCAACCGCATCCAGCGTGGCGGCGCGTAGCCCCGCCGCGCTTTCCTGAGCGGCCGCGCCTGGCTTGCGCGCCGCGCGCAGCAGCCACAGGGGCACGACCACGCACGCCGTCAGCAGCGCCAGCGCAAAGACCAGCGCCGCCGCGGGAACCCATTGCCCCAGCACGGCGGTCAGCACCGCGCCGGCAACGATCGCGGTGGCCAGCGGCGCCAGCACAAACAGAAAGACCGTATCCAACGCATCGACGTCGTTCGTCATGCGGGCGACCAGATCGCCGCTGCGATAACGCGCAAGCTGACGCGGCGTCAGCCGGATCAGCGCCGAAAACACCAAGGCGCGCAGATCCGCCAACAAGCGCAGCGTGGCGGCATGACCGACCACCCGGTCGGCATAGCGCGACACGATCCGCAGGAAGGACAGCCCCCGCACCAGCGCGGACGGCGCAAACAGGTTGAAGACGCTGCCGGCGCCGGCCAGGAACGCGCCCGTCAGGAACCAGCCCGACACGCCCAGCAGTCCCACGCCGGCGGCCACGGTCGCCAGCGCACAGAACAATGCGAGCAAAAGCCCGCCTTTGCGGCGTGCGTATAGCGGCAGGAGCAACAACAAATTCTTCATGCGACTTCCACGGCGCCGGCGGCGATGCGCGCCACGCGCGGCAAGCGTGCAGCCACTGCGGGCGCATGCGTCGCCAGCACCAAGGTGCGGCCCGCGGCAAATTGCAGGATCTCATCCAGCACCCGGTCCTGCGTGGCGTCGTCCAGGTGGGCGGTGGGTTCGTCCAGCAGAATCAGACCCGGATCGCGCAGGAACAGGCGGGCCAGCGCCACGCGCTGCGCCTGCCCGCCGGACAAGCCATGGCCGCGGCTGCCCAGCACGGTATCCAATCCTTGCGGCAGGTCCTGCGCGAACTCCAGCACGCAAGCGCGGCGCGCGGCATCCTCGATCTGCGCATCCGTGGCGCCGGGCCGGCCCAGCCGGATGTTGTCGGCGATCGACCCGGCCAGCAATTGCGGCCGCTGGCCGATCAGCGCCACACGCTGGCGCAAGGCGGTCTCGTCCCATTGCGCCAGCGGCAGGCCATCGATGCGAATATCACCGTCGGCGGGCCGCAGGCGCGCGATGGCTTCGATCAGGGTGGACTTGCCGATACCGCTGGGTCCCATCAGCGCCATGTGCTCGCCGGGCGCGAGCGCAAGCGCCGCATCGGCCAGCACCGCGTGGCCGCGGCCCGGCGCCTCGACCCGCAATCCATCAATGACAACCGCGGCGCCCTTGCCGGCATGCGCGGGCTTGCCGCCCAAAGCGGGCGCTTCTTCGGCCTCGGCTTGCGGCAGGCCATCGAACAGGACGGCAATTTGCGTGACGGCGGCCAGCGCCGTCGCGCGGTCGTGATAATGGGCGGCAAACTGGCGCAGCGGCGCGTAGACCTCGGGCGCCATCAACAGGCAGAACAGCCCGGCCTGCAGCGTCAGCGGCGACCAGCGCATGTCCAGAAATCCCAGGTAAGTCAGGCCGATGTAGACCGCAATGCCCGCCACGCCCAACGCGGCAAAAAATTCCAGTACGGCCGAGGACAGAAACGCGATGCGCAGCACTGACATCGTCCGCTGGCGCAGCGCATCGCTGGCGGCCACGACGGACTGGGCCTCGGCCTGTGCGCGCCCATACAGCTTCAGCGTGGACAGCCCACGCAACCGGTCCGCGAAAAACCCCGACAGCCGGGCGAACGCACGCAGGTGGCGGCGGCTGGCGCCTTGCGCGCCCCACCCCACCAGCGCCATGAAGAGCGGAATCAGCGGTGCCGTGATCAGCAGCACCAGGCCCGCGATCACGTCGACGGGCAGAAGCACCACCGCGAACGCAACCGGCAGCATCGCGGCCGCGGCCATCGCGGGCAGATATTTCGCAAAGAAGCCATCCAGCGCCTCGACCTGGTCGACCACCGCGCTCGCCAGTTCGCCCGACGTCTTGCCGCGGCTCCAGTAAGGGCCTTTTTGCACCAGCCGCAGGAACAGCGACTGGCGAACGTGGCGCTTGATGCGCTCGGAGGCATCGGCGCCGGCGCGCTCGCCTGCCCAGGCGATGCACGCGCGCAGCAGCATCAGCCCCGCGATGCCGGCGATGCCGCCCAGCAGTTCATGCCGCGGCACACCGCCCACAATCGCCGAGTCGAGCACGCTGGCAAGAAGCCAGGCCTGCACGACGAGCAATGCGCCGCTGACCAGCGGCGCGGCGCCCGCCACGATCAGCGGAAACCGCGCCGTCCTGGCCAGTCCCATCAGCCACCGCGACTGTTCGCGCGGCGGCTTCTGCAGGGTCGCCGACGGGTCGTGCTCGAGGCTGCTTGCGCCGCCGCTCACTCGACGTCGCGGCTGGCGCGCGGGTCATGGGTCTGACCTTCACGCAGCTCGAACCACATCGCATTGAGAATGGCGAATGCGCACGCCAGGCCAAGGCCGAGAATCCACGAGAAATACCACATGGACGAGGCTCCTTTATCAGTACGAGTTGGGCGTGTCGCCCACCGAATCATGGGTGACCTTGCCGCGCATGACGCGGTACACCCAGCCGGTGTAGACCGTCACGATTGGCAGGAAAACAGCGACAGCTATCACCATGATCCACAGCGTCAGGTGGCTGGACGAGCCGTCCCAGATGGTCAGGCCGGCCTTCGGATTGGTCGAAGACGGCATGATGAACGGAAAGAGCGAGAAGCCCACCGTCAGGATCACGCCGGCGATCGACGCCGAGGACGACAGGAATGCCAGCATGTTGGCGCGCACGGTCAGCAGCAGCGCCGCCAGCACCGCGCCGGCCACGCCCAGCGCGGGCGCGATCCACATCCACGGCCACTTCGCGTAATTGGCCATCCAGGCGCCGGTCTGCACCGACACGGTCTTGAGCATCGGATCGGACGGCGCGGACATATCGACCGCGCTGGTGATTGCATGACCCGGCACGCCGCCTGCGACCCAGAAGCCGCCGGCCGCGAACAGCACTGCCGTCAGCACCGCGCACAGGCGGCCCCAGTTGCGAGCGCGCGAGGACACGGGATCATCCGTGCGCCAGGCCAGCAGCACCGCGCCGTGCATGGCCAGCATCACCACGCTCAGCACGCCGGCCAAGAGGGCGAACGGCATGAACAGCTGGAAGAAGTGCCCTTCGTAGATCGGGCGCAGCGTCACGGCATCGAACGTAAACGGCACGCCCAGCACGATGTTGCCCATCGCCACGCCGAACACCAGCGACGCCACCACGCCCGAGAAGCACAGCACCGCGTCCCAGCGATTACGCCAGCGCGTGCCTTCCATCTTGCTGCGGTACTTGAAGCCCACCGGCCGCAGGATCAGCGCCAGCAGGACCAGCATCATCGCCAGATAAAAGCCCGAGAACGATGCGGCATAGAGCAAGGGCCACGCGGCAAAGATGGCGCCGCCCGCGGTGATGAGCCAGACCTGATTGCCCTCCCAGACCGGCCCCACCACGTTGATGACGATGCGGCGCTCGGCGTCTGTCTTGGCGACCACCGGCAACAGCGCCGCCACGCCCAGGTCAAAGCCGTCCATGACGGCAAAGCCGATGAGCAAGGCGCCCAGCAGCACCCACCACACCACGCGCAGCGTGCCGTAGTCAAAAGGAATTAGGGTATCCATTTGCGTTTCTCCCCTCAGGCGCGCACGGCGGCATGGACGGGATCGGCGGCGGCATCACCCGGCGCCGGCCCGTCGGATTTCGGTCCGGCCTTGATGGCGTGCAGCATGACCTTCACGCCGATGATGAGCAGGATCGTGTACAGCACCAGGAAGATCGACAGGCTGATGACAAGGTCGGTCATGGTCAGGCCCGACGCCGCGTAGTACGTGGGCAGCACGCCTTCGATCACCCAGGGCTGGCGGCCGTATTCGGCGACGAACCAGCCGCTTTCGATGGCGACCCACGGCAGCGGCAGGCTCCACAACGCCACCTTGAGCAGCGCCGGACGCTTGTCCAGGCGGCCGCGCGAGGCAAGCCAGAAAGCCACGCCGAAGAACAGGATCAGGTACATGCCCACCGCGACCATGATGCGGAACGCCCAGAAAAGCGGCGCCACGGTCGGCACGGTATCGATCGCGGCCTGCTTGATGTCGGCTTCGGTGACCTTGCTGATGTCGGGCTGATGGCGCTTGACGAGGAGCGCATAGCCCAGGTCCGGCCAGGTCCTGTCGAACACCATGCGCGCATCCACATCCTTCGGGTTCGCGCGGATCTTCTGCAAGGCCTCGTAGGCCACGATGCCGTCGCGGATGCGATTCTCGGCGCGCAGGATCAGGTCGTTGATGCCCAGCAGCGGCGTGGTCAGCGAACGCGTGCCGATGATGCCCATGACATAGGGAATCTCGATCGCGAAATCGTTGCGGCGCTCGGCCTGGTTCGGGATGGCGATCAGGTTGAAGGACGCGGGCGCGGGCTCGGTGTGCCACATGGATTCCATGGCCGCGATCTTCATCTTCTGGTGTTCGGTGGTGAGATAGCCGCTTTCGTCGCCCAGCACGACCACCGACAGCGCGCCGGCCAGACCGAAGCTGGCAGCCACCGCCATCGAGCGCTTGGCCAGGTCGATATGACGGCCGCGCAGCAGATACCACGCGCTGATCGACATGACGAACATGGCGCCCGCCACGTAACCGGCGCTGACGGTATGCACGAACTTGGCTTGCGCGACCGGGTTGAAGATGACCGCGGCGAAGTCGGTCATTTCCATGCGCATCGTGTCCGGATTGAAGACCGCCCCGACCGGGTTCTGCATCCAGCCGTTGGCGATCAGGATCCAGAGGGCCGAGAAGTTCGTGCCGAAGGCCACCAGCCAGGTCACGGCCAGGTGGCTGACCTTGGACATGCGGTTCCAGCCGAAGAAGAACAGGCCGACGAAGGTGGCTTCCAGGAAGAACGCCATCAGCCCTTCAAGCGCCAGCGGCGCCCCGAAGACGTCACCTACGTAGTGGCTGTAGTAGGACCAGTTCATGCCGAACTGGAACTCCATCACCACGCCCGTGGCCACGCCCAGCGCGAAGTTGATGCCGAACAGCGTGCCCCAGAACATCGTCATCTTCTTCCAGATGGCGCGTCCGGTCATGACGTACACGCTTTCCATGATGGCCAGGATGAACGACAGGCCAAGCGTGAGCGGGACAAAAATGAAATGGTAGAGCGCAGTCGCGGCGAACTGGAACCGCGAGAGATTCACGACATCGAGATCAATCATGAGGCTGCTCCCAAGGCGTCGACGCGCTGCGGCAACCGGCATGGTTCCCAGGCCGTCTACCGCGCCATGTTAGGGGCGTTGCATACAACTTCATAGAGGTTTCCTGAAAAATCGAGGCGTGACGGGTCAACCCTTGCCCCGCAATTTGCCGGCGAATCCCAACACCTTCTGAACCTTGGAACCAAGCTTCATGAGGCTTTGCAGGGTTTCGGGCGGCAGCCGTTGAACCTCATCGAACCACCCCGTGGATAGTTCGATGAGCTCCAGCATTTCGGTCATTCGTTGTTGCGCGTAAGCCTCGTCGGGCCCGGACGGCGACTCCAGCAGCGTGTCGCGCAGGAGCGTGAGGGTGGGGTCGACTTCGCGCTTGCGCTTCTCTTCCATGAGGATGCGGAAGATTTCCCAGACGTCCTTCGGGGTCTCGAAGTAGTCGCGGCGGTCGCCCACCTGATGCATCAGCTTGACCAGGCGCCAGGACTGCAGCTCTTTCAGCCCGAGGCTGACGTTCGAGCGCGAAAAACCCAGGGCCTCGGCGATATCGTCGGCGTTCAGGGGCTCAGGCGCGAGAAACAGCAGGGCGTAGATCTGGCCGACGGTGCGGTTCACGCCCCAACGGCTGCCCATTTCACCAAAGTGCAGGACAAATCGTTCGATCTGGGGGGAAAGCGCCATGAGGATCAGCCAGTAACACAGTGAAGGGGCTGCACGACACATGCAGTTACTTCGATTTCAGAAATTTCTGAAATTATCGAACAAACGATGAGAAAGCGCAAACCACACTGCGCTCAGGGGCGAAGGCGCAACCGGGCGCCATTCAGGGCGCGGGCAGGCCAAATTAGCCGCCGAACGTGACAGCCATACAACACAAATCGGGGAACGGCGCTCAGCAAAAACGCCACCGGCCGGTGGGCGGGTGGCGTTGATGGGGGTGAAATATTGGGGGAACGGCGGGCGCTACCCGGCCAGGGTCACGCCAGGGCGGACGATCAGCCGGCCTTGACGGTCACGGCGGCCGACACGCGCTTGGCCTTGGCGCGGGCGGCGGCAACGTCTTCCGCCACGGCCAGCCCCACGCCCATGCGGCGTTTCACGAAGGATTCGGGCTTGCCGAAGAGGCGGATGTCCGTGCCGGGCTCGGCAAGCGCCTCGGCCACGCCATGGAACGACACCGCCCGGGCTTCCACGCCGCCATAGATGACGCTGCTGGCGCCCGGCTGGCGCAGGCTGGGGTCGACCGGCAGCCCCAGCAGCGCGCGCGCGTGCAGTTCGAACTCGTTCTGCACCTGGGTAATCATGGTGACCATGCCGGTGTCGTGAGGACGCGGGCTGACCTCGGAGAACCAGACCTGGTCGCCCGCCACGAAGAGCTCTACGCCGAAAATGCCCAGTCCGCCCAGCTCGGACGTGACGGCCAGCGCGATGTCGCGCGCACGCTGGAGCGCCGCCGGAGACATGGGGTGCGGTTGCCAGCTTTCAACGTAGTCGCCGTCCACCTGCTTGTGGCCGATGGGTTCGCAGTAGCGGGTCTCGACCTGGCCGTCGGCGCCGCGGGCCCGTACGGTCAGGAGCGTGATTTCGTAGTCGAAGCGGATGAACCCCTCGACGATGGCGCGGCCGCCCCCGACCCGTCCCCCTTCCTGGGCGTATCGCCAGGCGGAGGCCACGTCGTCGGCGCTCTTGATGACCGACTGGCCCTTGCCCGACGAGGACATGACCGGCTTGATGACACAGGGATAGCCGATGCCGCCATCGATGGCCTGACGCAGCTCGTCCTCGGTGTCGACAAAACGGTAGGGCGAGGTCGGCAGCCCCAACGTCTCGGCCGCGAGGCGGCGGATGCCTTCGCGATTCATGGTGAGTTGCGCCGCGCGGGCCGTCGGGGTGACCCGCGCCACGCCGGCCGCTTCCAGTTCCACCAGCAAGCTGGTGGCAATGGCCTCGATTTCGGGGACAATAACGTCCGGTTGCTCCGCTTCGATGACCTGCCGCAAGGCCTGCGGGTCGGTCATCGACACCACATGCGCCCGGTGCGCCACCTGATGACCCGGCGCGTCGGCATACCGATCCACTGCAATAACTTCGACGCCCAGGCGCTGCAGGGCGATGATGACCTCTTTGCCCAGTTCACCGGAACCCAGCAGCATGACGCGGGTGGCCAAGGGGGACAGTGGCGTGCCAAGGACGGGACTGGAAATGCTGGACATGGAGCGGGCCTGGAAGGAAAGTTTGAAAGCCGTTGAAAGACTCGCCAGCATGCCATACGCCCCTGCGCGGGGCAAACTAGCATACTGCGATTAAAATCCGCCCCATGAACGACCATCCCACCTCTTCGTCCGGCACCGCGCTGGCATCTGCGCGCAGAACGCTTCAGATTGAAAGCCAGGGGCTGCAAGACCTGTCCGCCCGGCTGGACGACAGCTTCACGCGCGTTGTCGACCTGCTGCTCGCCTGCCGCGGACGGGTGGTCGTCAGCGGCATCGGAAAAACGGGACACATCGCCCGCAAGATCGCCGCGACACTGGCCTCCACCGGCACGCCCGCCTTCTTCGTGCACGCGGCCGAGGCCGTCCACGGCGATCTGGGCATGATCACCCGCGACGACGTCCTCATCGCGATCTCCTATTCCGGCTCGGGCTCGGAATTGCTGACCATCCTGCCCGTCGTGCGCCGCATGGGCGCGGGGCTGGTCGCCATCACCGGCAATCCGCAATCCGAGCTGGCCCGGCAGGCCGACATCCACCTGGATGCCAGCGTGGCCCAGGAAGCCTGCCCGATGAACCTGGCGCCCACCGCCAGCACGACCGCCGCCCTGGCGCTGGGCGACGCCCTGGCCGTCGCCTGCCTGGAGGCCCGCGGTTTCGGGCCGCAGGACTTTGCCCGCTCGCACCCGGGCGGCGCGCTGGGCCGCCGCCTGCTTACCCACGTGCGCGACGTCATGCGCCAGGGAGACGCCCTGCCCATCGTCATGGCGGGCACCCCGGTGTCGCAGGCGCTGGAGGTCATGTCGGCCAAGGGCATGGGCATGACCGTCGTCACCGACGCGCAGCACCGCCCGCTGGGCATCTTCACCGACGGCGATCTGCGCCGTCTCATCGCGCGGCACGGCGATATCCGCAGCCTGACCGTCGAGGCGGGCATGACGCGCTCGCCGCGCAGCATCAATCCCGAGGCGCTGGCGGTCGAGGCCGCCCGGCAGATGGACGAACAACGGCTCAATCACATGCTGGTGTTGGACAATGACGGCGCGCTGGTCGGCGCATTGCACATGCACGATCTGATGGCCGCTAAAGTGGTATGACTATGAACCTTTCTGCTTCCGTGAATCACCCGGCCGAAGCGCTGGTGCTTGCCCGTATCCCCGCCGTCGTGCGCGAACGCGCCGCGGCCGTGCGGCTGATGGTTTTCGACGTGGACGGCGTGCTGACCGACGGCAGCCTCTATTACGGCGAAGGCGGCGAACTGCAAAAGCGCTTCCACGCGCTGGACGGCCACGGGCTGCGGCTGCTGATGGAAGGCGGCCTGAAAGTGGCGCTGATCACCGGACGTTCCGGCCCCATCGTCGCCCGCCGCGCCGCGGAACTGGGCATCGCCGAAGTCATCCAGGGCGTGCGCGACAAGGGCAGCGCCTTGACCGAACTTGCGCAGCGCTGCGGTGTCCAACTGAATCAAACCGGCTACATGGGCGATGACATCATCGACCTGCCGGCCTTGCAGCGCGCCGGCTTCGCGGCCAGCGTGCCCAACGCTCCCGGCTACGTCAGCCAGGCAGCCCACTGGGTTTCCACCCTGCCCGGCGGAAGCGGAGCCGTACGCGAATGCTGCGATCTCCTCTTGGCCTCGCAAGGCCGCCTGGGCGCGTTCCTGGCATCGCCAGGTCTGCTCGGCCCCGGAGCCATCCAGTGATCGCCCCGACAACGTATACGCCCTCGCGGCGCACCCGATGAAAGAACGTTTTCCCTCACTGATCGCGCTGTTCCTGCTGCTGGTGTTGGTCACCAGCTCGTGGTGGGCGGCCGATTACGCGCAGCGCGCCATCCAGGTGGACCCGCCGCGCCGCGTCACCCACGAAATGGACGCATGGTCGCGCGAATTCGTGATGCTGCGCACCGATCCCACGGGCAAGCCCATCAATCGCCTGGAAGGCGACTACATGGAGCACTTCCCCGACGACGATTCGTATCACGTCACCGCGCCGCGCGCGGTGGGCCAGCGCGAGACCAATCCGATCACGGTCGCGGTTTCAAAGACGGCCGTGATGGAACAGGGCGGCAAGCGGATCGTCATGCAGGGCGACGCCCACGTGCTGCGCCAGCCCGATGCCGAAAACGACATGCTGGACGTGCGCAGCCAGCAGCTCATCATCCTGCCCGATGACGACGTGGTCTTCACCGACCTGCCCGCCACGGTCCTGAAGGGCCGCTCGCGCATGCAGGGCACGGGCATGCACTACAACAACAAGACTCGCCAACTGCAGGTGTCGGCGTCAACCGACGTGGAAATTGCCGGTTCGGAAGGCAGGCAGCAGCGCCGCACCGAAATTCCTGCCAACAACTCTAACCAGAAAAAGCCATGACCGACCTTCGGACCCTCTTCGCCCCGACGACCCGCCTGATGGGCGCCGTGCTGTTGACGGCTTGCGCGTTTGCGCCGGCCCATGCCGCGGACCCGAAGGCGGCAACGCCGGCTGAAGAGCCCAGCACGCTGATCCTGTCGGACACGCTGCACTACGACGACGTGAAGAAACAAAGCGTGTTCACCGGCAACGTCAACATGACGCGCGGCCTGATGACGCTGACGTCCGACACGCTGCAGATGAACGAGGACGCGCAGGGCAACCAATACGGCACGGCCACCGCCAACAAGGGCAAGGTCGTCACCATCCGCCAGGAGCGCCCCGAGAACTTCGAACTCATCGAAGGCAAGGGCCTGCGCGCCGAATACGACGGCACCAACAGCACGTTCGACCTGATCGGCCAGGCTATCGTGACCCGCTACGTCTGTGGGAAACCGTTCGATACCATTCGCGGCGAACGGGTACGCTACAACGAGAAGTCCGGCACGTACGAAGCGCAAGGCGGCCCGAATTCCGCCGCGGCCGGTGGACGCGTGCGTTCCTTGGCCGAACCGCGCGCCAAGCTGGACGCCGCCGTCGCCGAATGCCGCAAGCAGCAGGCAGCCAAGAAAGGGCGCTGAAGCGCTTCCCATGCAACACCAATCGCAGCCACGATGAACCAACCTTCAGTGCCGACCCCCGTGACCTCCGCCCCTTCGGGCGTCAAGCAGGGCAGCCTGCGCGCAACCGGACTGCGCAAGACCTACAACGGCCGCACCGTGGTGCAGGATGTGTCCCTGTCCGTGGTCAGCGGCGAAGTCGTGGGCCTGCTGGGCCCCAACGGCGCCGGCAAGACCACCAGCTTCTACATGATCGTCGGCCTGGTGCCCGCGGACGCGGGCCGCATCGAAATCGACGGCGCCGTCATCACGGCGATGCCCATCCACAAGCGCGCGCGCATGGGCCTGTCGTACCTGCCGCAGGACGCTTCCGTGTTCCGCCGCCTGACGGTCGAACAGAACATCCGCGCCGTGCTGGAATTGCAGGTGGGTCCGGACGGCCGTCCGTTGTCGACGCCCAAGATCAATGAGCAGATGGAGTCGCTACTCGAAGAACTGCAGATCGGCCATATCCGCAGCAATGCCGCGATTTCGCTGTCGGGCGGCGAACGCCGCCGCGTGGAAATTGCGCGCGCGCTGGCGACCAGCCCGCGCTTCATCCTGCTGGACGAACCGTTTGCCGGCGTGGACCCGATCGCGGTCATCGAGATCCAGCGCATCGTGCGCTTCCTGAAGGGCCGCGGCATTGGCGTGCTGATCACCGACCATAACGTGCGCGAAACCCTGGGCATCTGCGACCGCGCCTACATCATCAGCGAAGGCAAGGTGCTGACCGACGGCCACCCCGAGGAAATCGTGGGCGACCCCGCCGTTCGCCGCGTGTATCTGGGCGAACACTTCCGGATGTAACCCCATGCTGAAAGACCCCGTAACGCCTCGGAAAGAAGGGCCATACGCCCTAGGGGTTCAGCCATAAAATTGCCATGAACTTGCGGTAGGTCAGCTTGTTTTATCGGCCCGAGTCTATACACTAGTACTAAACGAACCTGCTTATTGAAGGAGAACGCCTAACGACTTCACCGCGCCTTTTGCGCACCTTTTTCCTCTTTTAGAAGGAGAGCACACTATGAACCTGAGCATCTGCGGTCGTCACCTCGACGTCACCCCGGCCATCCGGGAATATGTCATGAACAAACTGGCGCGAGTGCTGCGGCATTTCGATCACGTCATCGATACCCAGGTCATGCTCTCAGTAGAGCCCCTGCGGCATAGAGCCGAAATCACCATGCGACTGAGCGGCAAGGACATTCATTGTGAAGCAACCGATGAAAACCTCTATGCAGCCATCGACCTTCTTGCTGACAAAGTCGACCGTCAGGTCATCAAGCACAAGGACAAGGTAAGAAGTCATTCAGCAGAGTCCGTGAAGCGGCAAGCGGCGACCCTCTCGCCACCCCAGCAGTAACGCGCTTCATGACCGCTCACCTGAGCGACTAGCCGTACAGGGATCCCAGGATCCTGCCTAAGTCCCGGTGTCCCGCTAGACCTTGTGTCCAGCCGGGGCATCGGCAAAGTCCCCTCCTCCCCCCCCTCGTGTTTCCTCCCGCTGGCGCCCAACGGCCGATTGGCGTTTTCCTGGGCTTTTGCCGGACGTGCGCCGCGCCGTGATGATCGCCACCCCCAGAATGCCCACAACGCGCCGCGATCAGACTATGCTGTCGCTCTTGTGCCCCGATCGCTTCCGGTCGTCCGAAACGTCCGGGGCGGTTGATTGTTGCAGTGCGTCATATAACCCTATAATGCCCTGATGAATCATTTGTCGCGCATCCTCCCCGCCGGCAACGTCGTGCTCGATATGCTCGCCACGAGCAAGAAACGTGCGTTCGAACAGGCCGGCCTGCTTTTTGAAAACAACAACGGCTTGGCACGCGCGCTCGTGTTCGACAGCCTTTTTGCCCGTGAGCGTCTGGGGTCAACCGCCCTCGGCCAGGGCGTGGCCGTGCCGCACGGCCGCGTGAAAGGTCTGGAACAAGCGCTGGCGGCATTCATCCGCCTTGCCCAGCCCATCACGTTCGACGCGCCCGACGGACAACCCGTGTCGATGCTGCTGTGCCTGCTGGTGCCCGAAACGGCTACGCAGCAGCACCTGGACATCCTGGCCGAACTCGCCCAGCTGATGTCCAACAAGGCATTGCGCGAGGCGCTGGCCACCGAGCCCGACCCGGCCATCGTGCACAGAATGCTCACGACCGGCCAACTCTGATCCCACGCGGAATCGCTGCCATGCTCACGGTGCAGGAACTCGTCGACGACAACGCCGACAAAATCCCTTTTAACTGGATCTCGGGCCAAGGCGCGGCGGACCGCGCGATTCCCGATGACGGCATGGCGGCCGCCGACCTGGTCGGCCACTTGAACCTGATCCACCCGTCTCGCATCCAGGTGTTTGGCCAGGAAGAGCTGGCGTATTACACGCGCTTCGACCTGCGCCGCCGCATGCACCACATGGACGAGCTGCTGATCGGCGGCGTGCCTGCGATTCTGCTGGCCGATGGCCTGACGCCGCCGCAAGACCTCGTCGACCAGTGCGACCAGCACCAGGTACCGCTGCTGTCCACGCCGGTCGCGGCCGCTCAACTGATCGACCTCTTGCGCATCTATCTGGGCAAGAAGCTGGCGCCCACCACCACGGTGCATGGCGTGTTCCTGGACGTGCTGGGGCTGGGCGTGCTGATCACGGGCGAATCGGGCCTGGGCAAGAGCGAACTGGCGCTGGAACTGATCTCGCGCGGCCACGGCCTCGTGGCCGACGATGCAGTCGAGTTCTCGCGCACCGCGCCCAACATGATCGAAGGCCACTGTCCGCAATTGCTGCAGAATCTGCTGGAAGTCCGCGGCCTGGGCCTGCTCGACATCCGCACCATCTTTGGCGAAACCTCGGTGCGCCGCAAGATGCGGCTCAAGCTCATCGTGCACCTGGTGCGCGCCACCGCGCAGGACAAATTCGAACGCCTGCCGCTGCAAGACATCACGCAGGACATGCTGGGACTGCCCGTGCGCAAGGTGATGCTGCAGGTGGCCGCGGGCCGCAACCTGGCCGTGCTGGTCGAGGCGGCCGTGCGCAACACCATCCTGAAATTGCGCGGCATCGACACGCTGGGCGAATTCATGGAACGCCAGGCCATGGCGATCCTCCAAAGCAGCAAATGAGCCCGCGTCGTCGCCCTGCGGCATCGTGAGCCTCTACGAGACTCTGGCCGACGAGATCGCCACGTCGATCGCAAGCGGCGTGCTGCGCGCCGGCGACAAGCTGCCCTCCGTGCGTGACGCGTGTGCCGCGCGCGGCGTTAGCCCCTCGACGGTGTTCCAGGCCTACTACCTGCTTGAAGCACGCGGTCTCATCCGCGCGCAGCCGCGCTCGGGCTACTACGTCAACGCCCCCGCCGAATCGCTGCCGCCCGAACCCGGCGCCTCATGCCCCGACGGTGAATCGACCGAACTGGCGATCAGCGAACGGATCTTCGACATCCTGGGCTCGGTGCGCAATCGCGACGTCACGCCGCTGGGCTCGGCCTTCCCCTCGCCGCTGCTCTTTCCGCTGCCGCGCTTGGCGCAGGCGATGGCCACGCATCTGAAGCGCCAGGACCCGCGCGACACCGTTGAAGACCTGGCGCCCGGCAATCCGCGCCTGCGCCGGCAGATCGCGCTGCGCTACCTGATCGGCGGCATCAATCTGCCCGCCGCCGACATCGTCGTCACGAATGGCGCGCTCGAAGCCCTGAATCTCTGCCTGCAGGCGGTCACGCAGCCCGGCGACACCGTCATGGTGGAAGCGCCGACGTTCTACGGCGCATTGCAGGCGCTGGAACGCCTTGGGCTGAAAGCGCTGGAAGTGCCCACGCATCCGCGCACCGGCATCGACCTGGACGCGATGCAGGCGGCCATCCTGCGCCACGCGCCGCGCGCCTGCTGGCTGATGACGCAATTCCAGAATCCGCTGGGCTGCCTGATGCCCGACGACAACAAGCGCCGGCTCGTCGAACTGCTTGCCCGGCACGACATTCCGCTGATCGAAGACGACGTCTACGGCGAGCTCTACTTCGGCGCGACGCGGCCGGTTCCCGCCAAGGCCTACGACACGCGCGGGCTGGTGCTGCACTGTTCGTCGTTTTCGAAATGCCTTGCGCCCGGCTATCGCATTGGCTGGGCCAGCGCCGGGCGCTACGCCCAGCAGGTGCAACGCCTGAAATTGTCATCCACGCTGTCGGCGTCCGGTCCCGCGCAGGGCGCGATTGCCGAATACCTGGAACAAGGCGGCTATGACCGCCATCTGCGCCGGCTGCGGCAGACCTTGCAGGCGCAGCAGGAGCGCATGGCCGACGCCATCGCGCAGGCCTTTCCCGCCGGCACGCGCGTGACGCGGCCGCAGGGCGGATTCTTCCTGTGGCTGGAACTGCCGGCCGCCGTGGATGCGCTGTCGCTGCACCGCCAGGCGCTGGCGCGCGGCATCAGCGTGGCGCCCGGCCCGATCTTCTCTGCCAGCGGCCAATTTGGCAGCGCGCTACGCCTGAACTACGGGCACCCGTGGGACGCAAGCACCGAAGCGGCGATCCGCACGCTGGGCGACCTGGCGCACGAGGCCTGCCGCGCGGCCACCGCCGGGCGCTAGTTCAACGTCGACGACGCCCGCGCGCGCTTGACCTCCAGGCCGCTCACCGCGCCTGCTTCGTTCCCCCAGCTGTTGCGGATGTAGGTCACCAGCATCGAGATGTCGTTGTCGTTGAGCACCTGGCCGAACGGCGGCATGCCGTGCGGACGCGGGTTTGCGGCCGTGGCCGGGGCGTAGCCGCCGTCGAGCACCATGCGGATGGCGTTCACGGGCGATGGCGCGGTCACCGTGGGATTGCCGGCCAGCGCGGGCCACGCCGTGCCGCTGCCTTTGCCGTCGGCCTGGTGGCATTGCGCGCATTGCTGGCGGTACAGCTTGCCGCCCAGTTCCATGGCCGCGGGCGCGGGGACGGCGGCGCGCGCATCGGTCGCGGGCGGCGTGGCGGGCAACGACTTCAGATAGGTGCCGATGGCCAGGGCGTCTTCGTCGGTCAGGTGCTGGGTGCTGCCCAGCACGACCTCGGCCATGGGTCCGCTGACGGTCGAATGCGCCGAAATGCCGGTCTTGAGCAGCGCGGCAATGTCCTGCGCGGACCAGCGCCCCATGCCGGTCTGCATGTCGTTCGTGAGCGGCGGCGCGTACCAATCCAGCACCGGAATCACGCCCCCCGCCAGCGCGTCGCGGGTGCGCGTGGCGCCCAGGCTGTTGCGCGGCGTATGGCAGGCCGCGCAATGCCCCAGCCCCTCGACCAGATACCGGCCGCGATTCCATTGGACCGACTGGCCGGGATCGGGCGCTTGCACGCCAGGCTTGAAGTACAGCGCGCGCCACGCCGCCAGCAGCGCGCGTTGGTCGTACGGGAAATTCATGTCGGGCGGACGGTTCGCCTGCTTGACGGGCGACACGCTGCGCAGATAGGCAAAGAGCGCGTCGGCGTCGCTGCGGTTGACCCGCGTGTACTCGGTGTACGGGAACGCCGGATACAGCAAGGTGCCGTCCTTCGATTTGCCGTTGTGCAGCGCCTGCCAGAAGTCGTCGGCCGTCCATGCGCCGATGCCGGTATCCGGATCGGGCGTGATGTTCGGACCGTAGACCGTGCCGAACGGCGTGGGAATGGGCGTGCCGCCTGCAAACGTCTTGCCCCCCTGGCTGGTGTGGCAGGCCATGCAGTTGCCGGCCAGCGCCAGATAGCGGCCGCGTTCGATCAGCGTGGCACCCTCGGCTGCCGCGGCCGTGGGCCCGGTGCTGGCATCGTCACGCGTGCCCAGCCAATACAACCCGCCGACGGCCGCCACAGCCACCAGCAACAGGACACCCAGAACTCTTTTCATCAGCGTCATTCGCGGCCCCGTTCAGCGTTGCGCCTGGCTGCCGCATTCCGCGGGCAGCCGGACCGAATTCGCGGCATCAGGCACGTAGGGCTCGACGACGGGCTGCGACGACAGCCAGGCCGCCAGGGCGCCGATGTCGGAGGGCGTGAGCTTGTGGGAGATGTCGGCCATGCAGTCCGGCGCGGCGGCGCGGCGCAGGCCGTTCTTCCAGCTGCCGATCTGCGCGCCGATGTAATCGCGTGGCAACCCCAGCAGGCCGGGAATCGCGGGCAGCATGCCGGAGAGCGCCGCGCCGTGACAGGACGCACAGGCCGGCAGGCCGCGCGCCGCGTCGCCATCGCGGGCGAGCTTGCGGCCGGCCTCGAGCGTGGCCGCGGACACGTCCGCGCGCACGGGCGCCGGATGCGGCACATGCTGGTCGGCAAAATACGCGGCCATTTCGCGCAGGTAGTCGTCGGGCAGTCCCGCCAGCAGATGCGTCATGGGCCGGTACTGCCGCCGGCCGTCGCGAAAATTGAGCAGCTGGTGGTAGAGATAGTCTTGCGGCTTGCCGGCCAGCCGCGGGTAGTAGCCATCGGCACCCGCCCTGCCCTGCGCGCCATGACAGGCCGTACAGGCCGCCACGCGCGCCGCCATGGTGTCGGGCTGCAAGACCGGCGGGTCGGGCTGCTGCGCCAGCGCGGGCGCGGACATAAACACAACAGCCGCCGCGGCCAAGGCCCTTGGGATCGTCCAAAACCGCAGCAGTGAAACACTACAAGAGGAAATGAGGGCTAACATCTAGGTCGAATTCCAAACCCCGAACCGAGACGGCGGGGCGCGTAAAGTGGAACTGCGATGGAACTGCGGAGTTTGCGGCCCCTAGCTTACGTCAGGGCACGCAGCAGGGAACAGAAGCAGTTCCTGAGTTTATGGCCATATCAGATGCTATCCCGCCGGCATCGTCCTGGAAAAGCGTGCCACAATCATGTCCATGTTGAAAGTCGTCCTCGTCACCGGCATTTCCGGCTCCGGCAAATCCGTCGCGCTGCGCATGCTCGAGGACGCAAGCTATACCTGCGTCGACAATCTTCCCGTTCGCTTCCTGACCGAGTTCATTGCCCAGGCGCGTGATGAGGGCATGGAGCGCGTGGCGGTCGCCATCGACGTGCGCTCGCCGGGCGAGCTTGCCGAACTGCCCGACGTGGTCACCGCGTTGCGCGCCATGGGCACCAGCCTGCGGGTCGTCTTCCTGGATGCCAACACGGCCACGCTGGTGCAGCGTTATTCCGAATCGCGCCGCCGCCATCCGCTGACCGACCGCCTGCAGCGCGGCGGCACCGCACCCTCGCTGACCGAGTGCATCGCCCTGGAAAGAGAACTGCTGGCGCCGCTGCGCGAGCAGGAACACGTCATCGACACCTCGGACCTGACGCCCGGCCAGCTTCGCGCCTGGATCCGCGACCTGATCAAGGCAGACCGCGCGCCGCTGGTGCTGACGTTCGAATCCTTCGCGTACAAGCGCGGCGTGCCGGGAGACGCGGACCTGGTGTTCGACGTGCGCTGCCTGCCCAATCCCCATTACGACCGCAATCTGCGCCCGCTGACCGGCCGCGACGAGCCCGTGGCCACGTGGCTCGCGGGATACGAGCAGGTGGGTCTGATGATCGACGACATTGCGGGCTTCCTGAAGCGCTGGCTTCCGCTGTACACGCAGGACACCCGCAACTACCTGACCGTGGCCATCGGCTGTACCGGCGGCCAGCACCGCTCGGTCTACGTGGTGGAACAGCTGGCGCTGCGCTTTGCCGATCACGACCCGCTCCTGGTGCGCCACCGCACGCAACTGCCCGACGAAACCGCATGACGCTTTCCCGCCCCTTACATCTCATTTTCGTGCTGCTGCTGGCGATCGCCGTGGCAGGCTGCTCCACCAGCGGCGGACGCAAGAAGGGCGGTTACTACAAGGACGACGGGCCGGATGCCAATCCGCCGTCGAACCTGGACCAGATTCCAGACGCCGTGCCCAAGCTGGAACCCTACGCCAGCGGGGCAAACCGGCCCTATGTCGTATTCGGCCAGCGCTACGTGCCGGACACGAGCGGACAGCCCTACAAAAAGCGCGGCATCGCGTCGTGGTACGGCAAGAAGTTTCATGGCAACTCCACGTCGATCGGCGAGACCTACGACATGTATGCCATGACGGCCGCGCACACGACGCTGCCGATTCCCAGCTATGCGCGGGTGACCAGCCTGGTCAACGGCAAGACGATCATCGTGCGGGTGAACGACCGCGGCCCCTTCCACAGCGACCGCATCATGGACCTGTCATACGTGGCCGCCTACAAGCTGGGCATCATCGGCCCGGGTAGCGGCCAGGTGGTCGTGGAAGCGATCCAGGCCGAAGAGATCCGCCGGCTGGCCTCGCAAGGCGCGCCCGCGGCCCCCGCGCCGGAGCCGGAATCGGCCACGGGCTCAACGCCCGTAATGGCGCCCGTGGCCGCCACGCCCGTGGCGCTGACGCCTGAGCCCCTGGCGCCAGCCACGCCCAGCCCCGCACCGATGCGTCCGGCGTCCGGCGTGGCCGGCGGCAGCGTCTACCTGCAGGTGGGCGCGTTCAGCCAGCCCGCCAATGCGCAGTCGCTGGTCAGCCGCATCAACACGCAACTGGGCGCCGAAGGCGCGCCTGCGGCGACGGTGGAACAGACCAACAATCTTTACCGGGTGCGGATCGGTCCGTATCCCGACCGCCAGAGCGCGCTCAATGCCGTGCCGCTCGTGTCGGACCGCATCGGCATCCTGCCGACCATCGCGTCGCAATAACGCATCGCGGTAATTGGCCAAGTCAGCGCCCAAATAAGCGGCCGGGCGCCGGGCTTGCCTACCAGGACAGCTCTGCCTGCCCGTCGCAGACCCGGCGGGCGCGCGCGCTGCGGCTGAGATAGCGATTGCCCTCGTGGGCCAGCAGCGCCTGCTTGCGGGGCAACCCGCCGCCAAAACCCGTCAGCGACGTGTCCGCGCCGATCACGCGGTGGCACGGAATGATGATGCTGATGGGATTGCGGCCCACGGCGCCGCCCACCGCCTGCGCGCCCTTGGGCCGGTCCACGGCGCGGGCAAGCTCGCCGTAGCTGGTGAGCACGCCGAATTCCAGCGCGCACAGCGCATGCCAGACCTGATGCTGAAACGTCGTTCCCACGGGGTCGAGCGTCACGTCGAACACGCGCCGCTCGCCGGCGAACCACTCGTCCAGTTCGCGCCGCGCCTGCTCCAGGAAGGGGTCGTTGCCGGACAGCGTCCAGCCTTCCGGCGACGGCAGCAGCGCCTGATCGGTGAACCATGCGCCGCGCAACCCCTTGGGACTGGCGACCAGGCGCATCTCGCCCAGCGGCGTCGGCATGTCGCGATAGGTCAGCCGCTCGTTCGGGTCGGCCGGTTTGTTGGACACGAGCGTCGAATACGCCATGGATTATTCCTGCGTCTTCTTGCGCGCCAGGGCGCGGTTGTACAGGACGTCGCGAGGCTGGCCGGTCACCTTGGCGGCGACGCGCGCGGCATCGCGCACGGACAGCGATTCCAGCAAGGCGTCCAGCAGAACGTCGTGGGCCGGGTCCGCGTCCTCGTCAGCGGCCGCTTCGGGCTCGGCATGGACGATCAGCACGAACTCGCCCTGTTCACGATGCGGATCCGCGGCCAGCCAGGCCGACGCCTCGCTCAGCCGGAAAGTGCCGATCTCTTCGAAACGCTTGGTCAGCTCGCGCGCCACGGTCAGTTCGCGGTCGGGGCCGCACACCTCGAGCAGGTCGGCAAAGGTGGCCGCCAGCCGGTGCGGCGACTCGAACATCACGACGGGCGCGGGCAATGCGCACCACTGGCGCAGCCAGCGCTGACGGGCCACGGCCTTCGGTGGCGCAAAGCCCGCGAAGGCGTAGGCGGGGTTCTCGTCCGTGGTGACGCCGCTGCCCATCAGCGCAGCGATCACGGCGCTGGGGCCGGGCACCGGCACCACGGCGTAGCCGGCGGCGCGCACCGCCCGGACCACCCGCGCGCCGGGGTCGCTGACCGCGGGCGCACCGGCGTCGGACACCAGCGCCACGCGCTGGCCTTGCGCCAGGCGCTCGCAGATGGCCTGCGCCGCGGCGGCCTCGTTGTGGCGGTGCGCCGCCATGAGCGGCGTGCCCACGCCCCAGGCATCGAGCAGCGTGCGGCTGGCGCGCGTGTCTTCGGCAGCAATCACGTCAGCCCGCTGCAGGGCGTGCCAGGCACGCAGGCCCAGGTCGCCCAGATTGCCGATGGGCGTGGCCACGACATACAGCGTCGAGGCGGGCCAATGCTGGCCGGCCACGCGTTCCGACACGCGGGACCAGGCATCGCCGGCAACGGGAGGTGAGACGTTTTGATTCATTGCAGCCTGCAGACTCGGAAAACCATGTCAGTGTAGCCGCCTATGCCCGCTGCCTTTGGAATCCATGACGGACGACACCCTGCGCCTGGCCTGCGAACTTGCCCTGGCCGCCCGCCGCCGCGCCGCCAAACGTCGGCGGCGCACCGGACGCACGCCGGCCGACCGTCCGCCCCCGCGCCGCTCGCCCACGCAGCGACGCGGCGATCATCATGAAGCGGCAGCGCTGCGCCTGCTGCTGGCGCACGGCCTGACGCTGCTGGCGCGCAACCTGGCCTGCCGCGCCGGTGAAATCGATCTGGCCATGCGCGACGGCAACACGCTCGTCTTCGTGGAGGTCCGGGCGCGCGCCAACCGCCGGTTCGGCGGGGCCGCCGCCAGCATCGGCCGGGAAAAGCAGGCGCGGCTGGCGCGGGCGGCGGCGCTGTGGCTGCCCGAACTGGCCCGCCGCCACTGGCAAGGAGCGCCCCCGCCCGCACGTTTCGACGCGGTGGTTTTCGACGACGGCGAGCCGGCCTGGCTGCGCGGCGCTTTCTGGCTGCCCTGATCCGGCTGGCGCAGTCCGGCGCCGGCCCTCGGCGATCGTTGCGCGTGGACAGAACCGCGGCCCGGCCCCGTGAGATAATCGCGCCCATGGATATGACCTCTCGTATGACGTCGCACTTTCGCGACGCCATGGCCGCTCACGAACAAAGCATGAACGTCCTGGCCGAGCCGCTGGCCGTGGCCGTGGACGTGCTGTTCGGCGCCCTGGCGAACAACGGCAAGATTCTGGCTTGCGGCAATGGCGGCTCGGCCGCCGACGCGCAACATTTCATCGCCGAGCTGGTGGGCCGCTTCGAACGCGAACGCCTGCCGCTCGCGGGCATCGCGCTCAATACCGACACCTCCATCCTCACGGCGGTCGGCAACGACTACGGCTTTGACGAAGTCTTTGAACGGCAGGTCAACGCCTTCGGGCAGGCCGGCGACGTGCTCGTGGCCATTTCCACCAGCGGCAATTCGCCCAACGTGGTCCGCGCCATGGAAGCCGCCAGCGCACGCGAAATGCACGTCCTGGCCCTGACCGGCAAGGGCGGCGGCGTCATGGGGGAACTCATTACCCCGATGGACGTCCATCTATGTGTTCCCAGCGATCGCACCATGCGCATCCAGGAAGTCCATATTCTGCTGCTGCACGCGCTGTGCGACGGCATCGACGCTCTTCTGCTTGGAGACACCGAATGATTCTTGACGTCAGACCCGCAGTCCGCCCGCTGATGCTTGCCGCCGCGCTGTCCACCGCGGCGCTTTCGCTGACGGCCTGCGCGCCTTTGATCGTGGGCGGCGCCGCCGCCACCACGGCGGTGGTCGTCACCGACCGCCGCACGTCCGGCGTCCAGCTCGAAGACCAGAACATGGCGTTCAAGGCGCAGAACCTGATCTCCCAGAAGCTGGGCGATACCGCACGCGTCAATGCCATGGCCTACGGCGGCCACCTTCTGCTGACGGGCGATGTGCCCTCCGAAGAAGCCAAGAACCAGGCCACCACCATTGCCCAGGGCGTGGAAAACGTAAAGCAGGTCATCAACCAGCTGAACGTCGGACCCATCGCCTCGTTTGGCCAGCGCTCCAACGACACCTGGCTGACCTCCAAGGTCAAGACCGCCCTGCTCAATACCAAGTACGTACCCTCGGGCACCATCGCCGTCACGACCGACCGCGGCGTCGTCTACCTGATGGGCAAGGTCACGCAAGCCGAAGGCGACTATGCCGCCAACGCCACCGCCGACGTCGGCGGCGTGACCAAGGTGGTCAAGCTCTTTGAAACCATCAGCCGCGAAGAGGCGATCCGCCTGTCGGGAAGCGGCTCCAAACCCGCCACCACCGAAAGCAAGGCGCCCATCGAAAGCGGCACCGGTCCGGCCACTGACAACGCGGCGGGCACCGGCGGCACGAGCAGCGGCGTCGAGGCAATGCCCATCAAATGAAAAAAGCCATCGTAGCCCTCGCAGTCCTGGTCGCGGTCGGCATTGGCGCGTGGTTCGCCATGCGCCCGGCCCAGACCGCCCCCGACGTTACCTTCACCACGCTGGAAGGCAAGACGTTCTCGATGCAGGACCTGCGCGGCAAGGTCGTGCTGGTCAAATTCTGGGCGACCAGCTGCGTCACGTGCGTCAAGCAAATGCCCGACACGATCTCCGCCTACAACGAGTATGCGGACAAGGGGTATGAGGCCATTGCGGTCGCCATGAACTACGACCCGCCCAACTTCGTGCTGAACTTCGCCGAGACCCGCAAGCTGCCGTTTCCCGTTGCGCTGGACACCAAGGGCGACATCGCCCGCGCCTTCGGCGACATCCGCCTGACGCCCACGGCGTTCCTCATCGACAAAGAGGGCCGCATCATCAAGCGTTATCTGGGCGAATACGACAAGGCCGAATTCCACGCCACCGTGGAAAAGGCGCTGGCCGCCGGCTGATCCGCCCACGCAAGCAGCCCCAAAACAAAACGCCGCCCGCAAAATAACGGGCGGCGTTTTGCTTGGGGCATGCCGATGGGCGGGAGCGGGCGGCTCGCGGCCACCCGCGCGCCGTGCATCAGAAGGCGGGAACCACCGCGCCCTTGTACTTTTCCTGGATGAAGGTCTTGACCTCCGGCGAGTGCAGCGCGTCGACCAGCTTCTTGATTCCCGGGGCGTCCTTGTTGTCGCTGCGGGTGACCAGCACGTTGGCGTAGGGAGAATCGGCGCCTTCGATGAACAGGGCGTCCTTGGTCGGCACGAGGCCGGCTTCCAGCGCGTAGTTGGTGTTGATCAGCGCCAGGTCCACGTCGTCCAGCGCACGCGGCAGCATGGCCGCTTCCAGTTCGCGGAACTTCAGCTTCTTGGGGTTTTCGACAACATCCGCGGCCGTGGCCAGGATGTTGGCCGGATCCTTGAGCTTGATGACGCCCTGCTTTTGCAGCAGCACCAGTGCGCGGCCGCCATTGGACGGATCATTGGGGATGGCGACCGTGGCGCCGTCCTTCAGGTCCGACAGGCTCTTGATCTTCTTGGAGTAGCCGCCGAAGGGCTCGACATGGACCAGCGCCACCGGCACGAGTGTCGCCTTGCGGTCCTTGTTGAAGCTATCCAGGTACGGCTTGTGCTGGAAGAAGTTGGCGTCCAGCTGCTTGTCCGCCAGTTGCAGGTTGGGCTGCACGTAGTCGCTGAACACCTTGATGTCGAGCTCCACGCCTTCCTTGGCCAGCTTGGGCTTGACCACTTCAAGGATCTCGGCGTGCGGAACCTGCGTGGCGCCAACGACCACCTTTTCTGCATGGGCTGCATTGGCGGCAACCAGCAGGACCGACGCTGCCAGGGCGGAACGGACGAAGTTCAAACGCATGTCTTGCCTCTTTTATGGATGAAAAACGGGGATAGATGTCCCCGCAGGTTCGGGCGAGCCCCCTTTTGCGGGGCCAGCCGTTGTGAAAACGCCCCCAATTTACCTGAATGCCGGTTATTTGTCGGGCATAAGGACATGGCTTTCCAGCATAAGAAACCTGAGGGGACTACAATCCGTCGTATGCTTGCGCTAGCCGCGTTCCAACCGCGTTCTTGTGCAGGCATTTTTTTAACGCCCGCTAACTTACCTGTTATTTATTTGCCGACTTAGCTGCCATGACCGACACCCCCGACCCTGCTGCCGTTTCGTCTCCCGCCGTCAAAGCCGCCGTGCTGTCCGAGGCTCTGCCGTATATCCGACGATTTCACGGCAAGACCATCGTGGTCAAGTACGGCGGCAACGCCATGACGGAAGAGCGATTGCAGCGCAGCTTCGCGCACGATGTCGTGCTGCTCAAGCTGGTGGGTCTGAACCCGGTGGTGGTCCACGGCGGTGGTCCGCAGATCGATGACGCCCTGCGCCGCATTGGCAAGCAAGGCACCTTCATCCAGGGCATGCGCGTCACCGACGCCGAGACCATGGAAGTCGTGGAATGGGTGCTGGGCGGCCAGGTCCAGCAGGACATCGTCATGATGATCAACGAGGTCGGCGGCAAGGCCGTGGGCCTGACCGGCAAGGACGGCGGCCTGATCCAGGCCCAGAAGAAACTGATGGCCAACAAGGACAACCCGTCCGAGCCCATCGACATCGGCTTCGTGGGCGACATCACCATGGTCGAACCGGCCGTCGTGAAGGCCCTGCAGGACGACCAGTTCATTCCCGTCATCTCGCCCATCGGCTATGGCGAAGACGGCACGGCGTACAACATCAATGCCGACGTGGTCGCCGGCAAGATGGCCGAAGTGCTGGGCGCCGAAAAGCTGCTGATGCTGACCAACACCCCCGGGGTGCTGGACAAGGGCGGCAAGCTGCTGCGCAGCCTGTCCGCCCAGACCATCGACGAGCTCTTTGCCGACGGCACGATCTCCGGCGGCATGCTGCCCAAGATCTCGTCCGCGCTGGACGCAGCCAAGAACGGCGTGAACTCGGTGCACATCGTCGACGGCCGCGTGCCGCACTGCCTGCTTCTTGAAATCCTGACCGACCAAGGCGTCGGCACGATGATCAGCTCGCACTGATGCAGCCCGATTCCGCAGCACTGCGCGCCGTGAGCCTCTCATGATGCAAGCGCGTCGCCAGCTGCTGCGGCCCGCGGTCCGCATGCGCCGGTCGCGCGGGATCGCCACGGGCGCGCCCGAGCGCCTGTGGCTCTTCGACCTGGACAACACGCTCCACGACACCTCGCACGCCATCTTCTCCAAGATCGATCACGGCATGACGATGGCGGTGGCCGAGGCGCTCAATGTGGACGTGGATGCCGCCAACCTGGTGCGGTCGCAGTACTGGAAACGCTACGGCGCCACCATGATCGGCATGGTGCGGCACCACGGCGTCAATGCGCATGAATTCCTGCATCGCAGCCATGACTTCGACGTCGCGCCGCTGATGCGGTCGGAGAAGGCGCTTGCCGACAAGCTGCGCCGCCTGCCCGGCCGCAAGGTGCTGCTTACCAACGCGCCGCTGCACTATGCGCGGTCCGTCCTGTCGCACCTGGGAATCCTGCGCCAGTTCGACAGCCTGTGGGCCATCGAGCACATGCGGCTGCATGGCCAATACCGCCCCAAGCCTTCCGCGGCGCTGCTGCGTTACGTGCTGGCGCGCGAAGGCGTTCCCGCCCACCGCGCCGTGCTCGTGGAAGACACGCTCGCCAACCTGCGGGGCGCCCGCGTGGCGGGCTTAAAGACGGTCCACGTCTACCACCCCGGCACGCCCTTCGGCCGCGGACGCTCGCACCGCCCGGCCTACGTCGACTTGCGGGTAAACTGCGTCAGTGATTTGTTGTTACGCCGACGCCCCCTGCGGGCCTGACGGCGCGCTCCACTCCCCCTCCACCCGTCATCCTGCGCGAAGCAGTCCCTTCCATGGCGAGCAAACCCGGCGAGCGCAAGACCCAGATTCTGCAGACTCTGGCCGAAATGCTGGAGCAGCCGCACGCGTCCCGCATCACCACGGCCGCGCTGGCCGCGCGCCTTGAGGTTTCCGAAGCCGCCCTCTACCGGCACTTCGCCAGCAAGGCGCAAATGTTCGAGGGGCTGATCGAATTCATCGAAACCAGCATCTTCACGCTGGTGAACCAGATCGCCACCGCCGAGCCCTACGGTGTGCCCCAGGCGCACAAGACGGTCGCCATGCTGCTGACCTTCTCGGAACGCAACAAGGGCATGACGCGAGTGCTGACCGGCGACGCGTTGGTCACCGAAGACAACCGGCTGCAGGAACGCATCAACCACATCAACGATCGCATCGAGGCGTCGCTAAAACAGTCGCTGCGCATCGCGATCACCGACGGCGGCCTGCCGCAGGAAGCCAATGTCGCCGCGCACGCCAGCCTGCTGACGCATCTGGTACTGGGCCGCTGGCTGCGCTACGCCCAAAGCGGATGGCGCGTCACGCCCACGCTGCACCTGGACGAACAACTGCGCCTTGCCTTGGGCTGAGCCGCCTGCATTAGCGTCATTTCACGGAACAATGCGCGCGGCCCTTGCGGGGTAAAACGCATTCATCGTGACCCGATTGGTTCGTGTAAATGCAACACTCACTTGCTTGCCCCACGCAGGGGGCGACGAGCATAATGCCCGGGACAAGTTTTCCACAAGCGCTGTTCTCCGCTTGCTTGATGTTCATCAATACGGGTTTTCCTCAATGCCGTCACGATCATCCTGTAGCGTCGACACACCGATTTGATTGACCCCGTGCTCGCGGGCGGTGTTTCGTCAGTTTGACCTCAACCGGAGAAGGATATGGCCGCGGAAACCGCAGTCCCCGCCTCGCAAGCCCCCAAAAAAGCCAAAATACCAATCGGGCTCATCGCCGGCATCCTCGTGATGATCGGCGTTTTAATGATGCCCCTGCCCGCGGACCTGCCCGTTGCAGGACACCGCATGCTGGCTATCCTGGCGTTTGCCGTGGTCGTCTGGATCACTGAAGCCGTCTCCTACGAAGCCAGCGCCATCATGATCACGACGCTGATGGCCTTCCTGCTGGGCACCGCCCCCACCATCAAGGATCCCAACGTTCTGTACGGCACGTCGGCCGCCATCAGCATGGCGCTCACCGGCTTCGCAAACTCGGCGCTGGCGCTGGTCACCGGCGCCTTGTTCATTGCCGCCGCCATGACCTTCACGGGACTGGACCGCCGCATCGCGCTGGTCACGTTGTCCAAGGTGGGCACCAGCACGCGCCGCATCCTCATCGGATGTATCGCCGTGACGATCGTGCTGAGCCTTGTCGTGCCCAGCGCCACCGCGCGCAGCGCCGCCGTGGTTCCCATCATGATGGGCGTGATCGCGGCCTTCGGCGTGGACAAGCGCTCGAACATCGCCGCCGGCATCATGATCATCGTGGCCCAGGCCACCAGCATCTGGAACGTCGGCATCCAGACTGCCGCAGCGCAAAACCTGCTGACGGTCGGCTTCATGGAAAAGATGCTGGGCGAACGCGTGGCCTGGTCGGACTGGCTGATTGCCGGCGCCCCCTGGTCGCTCATCATGTCCGCCGTGCTGATCGTCATCGTGCTCAAGCTGCTGCCGCCTGAAAGCAACAGCATTGCCGGCGGCAAGGAAGCCGTCGAAAAGTCGCTGCTCGACCTCGGTCCCATGACCGGCGCGCAAAAGCGCCTGATGGCTGTGTCCATCATGTTGCTGCTGTTCTGGTCGACCGAAGGCAAGCTGCACAAGTTCGACACCACCTCGACCACCTACTTCGGCCTCGTGCTGCTGATGTTGCCGCGCTTTGGCGTGATGACATGGAAAGACGTGCAATCACGCATCCCATGGGGCACGGTGATCGTGTTCGGCGTCGGCATCAGCCTGGGCACCGCGCTTCTCACGACGCAGGCCGGCCAATGGCTGGGCAACCAGGTGGTGCAACACACCGGCCTGGATCACCTTGGCCCGCTCGCCATCTTCGCCATCCTGGCCGCCTTCCTGATCGTGATCCACCTGGGCTTTGCCAGCGCCACTGCGCTGACCTCGGCCATGCTGCCCATCCTGATCTCGGTGCTGGCAACGCTGCCGGGCGAATTCAGCCGCCTGGGCATGACGATGCTGCTGGGCTTCGTGGTCAGCTACGGCTTCATCCTGCCCATCAACGCGCCGCAAAACATGGTGTGCCTGGGCACCGAGACTTTCAACGCCAAGCAGTTCGCCAAGGTCGGTATCATCGTGACCATCGTCGGCTACCTGCTGATGCTGCTGATGGGCATGACGTACTGGCGCTGGCTGGGCTGGCTGTAAGGAATCTTCATGAAGATCACGATTGCCCAAGCCAACGAATACGGCCGCCGGGTGCTGATGGCGCAAGGCGTGCCCGAAGACATCGCCCGCGACGTGGCCGAACACCTGGTGGAATCCGACCGTGTCGGCTACACCAGCCACGGCCTGTCCATCCTGACCAACTACCGCCGCGTGTTGTCCGAGGGCCTGGCCCAACCCGACGGCCGCCCCGAACTTCTCAACGACCGCGGCGCCATGCTGGCCTACGACGGCCACCACGGACTGGGTCAGTACGTGGGCAAGGTCGTCATCGAAAAGGCGATCGAGCGCACACAGGAACACGGTCAATGCATCCTGACCCTGCGCCACAGCCATCACCTGGGCCGCATGGGCCATTTCGGCGAAATGGTGGCGGCCAAGGGCCTGATCCTGCTGGCCTTCACCAACGTGATCAACCGCTCGCCCACCGTCGCCCCGTTCGGCGGCGCGCAGGCGTGCCTGACCACGAACCCGCTGTGCTTTGCCGGCCCCCTGCCCGGCGGCCGGCCGCCGTTCATCGTGGACATGGCCACCAGCTCGATCGCGGTGAACAAGGCGCGCGTGCTGGCGGCGAAGGGCGAACAGGCGCCGCCGGGGTCGCTGATCGATGCCGACGGCAACCCAACGACGGACCCGGGCGCGCTCTTCACCGACCCGCCCGGCGCACTGCTGCCATTCGGCGGTCACAAGGGTTACGCGCTGGGACTGGTGGCCGAACTGCTTGCCGGCGTGCTGTCCGGCGGCGGCACCATCCAACCGGAACATCCGCGCATCGGCGTGGCGACGAACAACATGTTCGCGCTGCTGCTGGATCCGCAGGTGGACTTCAATACGGATTGGCGGTCGATGGAAGTCGGCGCCTTCATCGACTACCTGCATGCGTGCAAACCGCAACCCGGAGTGGAAGCGGTGCAGTATCCGGGGGAGTACGAGGCTCGCAATCGGGCGGTCAATGCAGATTCGGTGGAGTTTGATAGCCGGATTTGGGACGGGTTGACGAAGTTGGCCGTGGAGCTTGGGGTGCCTGAAGCGTTGCCGTGAGGTTGGTTTTTGGGCTGCTGGCGGTGTTTAGGCTGGCATTGAGGCGGGTTCTTTAGACGCCCGTCGCAGCGGGGGCTGGGGCGCGCGAGGCTACGATTGCGGTCCGGAGCCTTCGCTCCGGACTGCCCCGTGCTCAACCTCGTACGCCTTCGGCTCCCTTCGGTTTCCGTCGGGCGCATCTACACGCCCCGCGCACCCCAGCCCCCGCTACGACGTGCTCCAGTCGCTTCAGCTTTGCCGGCGGCGGGGCGAGTTGGGTTCTTTAGGTTCTTGCACACGGTGGGGGGAGAGAGAAAGATCTTGCGGTGCCCGCCCCCGGGCGGCCGCGCGGGCGGCCTTCGGGGGCTTACGCGGCGTCTCGCGTCGTGACGATGACGCTTCGCGTGTGGCTGCGACGGCTCAAGGTGTCTGACACCCTGGTGAGATTCCCGTCATACCAAGTGCGTCTCCCTAGGGTGTCAGACACCGGCAGCAGCAGACGCGCTGGGCAGGCCCAGGCAGAGCCGCCAGTAATCGTCACTTGAACCCCAGTGCCCGATGGGCGGCGCGAACGGGTCGGCAAGTTGTAGCTGACCGTCGCCGCGGGAGTGTCAGTATTTTTGTGTTTGAGGCGTTAGAAGTCTGATTGTTGGTTCTATCAGGCTTATTGATGCTATCTCAGCGATACGGGTCAGTGAAGCGTTCTGCATAAATCACGGCGAACTGGTTCATAGCGGCCTTCCAGTCGTGCGTGGCGCTGCCCCAGGCTCCGGTGATGTTGCGCAAGACCAGCCACAGCAGCTTGGTGGCGGCCTCGTCGCTTGGGAAGTGGCCCCGCGTTTTCACCGCCCGTCGCAACTGCGCGTTGATGCTCTCGATGGCATTGGTGGTGTAAATCACCTTGCGGATCGCCGGTGGGAACGTAAAGAACGGGATCACACGGTCCCAGGCCCGGCGCCATGCATCAGCGATCGGCGCGTAGCGTTGGCCCCAAGGGCCTTGCTCGAACTGCACGAGCGCGGCCAGCGCTGCCTCCACGGTCGCCGCCGTGTAGATCGGCCTCAGCGCCGCAGCCACCGTCCGGCGCTCCTTCCAGCTGGCGTATTCCAGGCTGGAGCGGATCAGGTGCACGATGCAAGTCTGCAGCGTCGTGGCCGGGAACACCGCGTTCAGCGCCTGCTCCATGCCCTTTAGACCGTCAGTGACAGCGATCAGGATGTCCTGCGTGCCGCGGGTCTTGAGCTCGTTGAACACCTTCATCCAGAACTTGGCGCCCTCAGTCTGCTCGATCCACAGGCCCAGGATGTCGCGCGTGCCGTCTGGCAACACCGCCAGCGCCAAGTACACGGCCTTGTTGCGCACCACGCCGTCCTCGCGGATCTTGACCCGCAGCGCGTCGAAGAACACCACCGGATACATCGTCTCCAGAGGCCGCGTTTGCCAGGCCGTGACCTCGTCCATCACCGCGTCGGTCACCGAGCTGACGAACTCCGGCGAGGCTTCCGTGCCGTACTGCTCGAGCAGAAACCCTTGGATCTCGCGCACCGTCATGCCGCGGGCGTACATGGCGATGATCTTGTCGTCGAACCCGGTAAAGCGGCGCTCGTGCTTGGGGATCAGGATCGGGGCGAAGCTGCCATCGCGGTCGCGTGGGATCTCCACCCGCAGCGGCCCGTCATCGGTCAGGACTGTCTTGCAACTTTTGCCGTTGCGTTGATTGGTGGCCTGCTCGGGGCGCTCGCCGCCCGCCGGATAGCCCAGGTGGTGGCCCAATTCTGCTCCCAGGGCCCGTTCGATCAGCGCCTTCTTGAACGCCATCGACAGGTCTTGCACCGCCTCGGCGGTCATAGGGCCTTTGACGAATTGATCAACCAGCTCGGTGGGGATCGTCGGCAGTTCCCTCAGCGGTGTCTTTTTCTTGGTAGCCATACATGCTCCTTGAGCAACATGTTAGGCCCCAAACACAAAATTTATGACACTCCCGTCGCCGCGCCGCCCATCACCGCTCTCCCCCCTCTGACGAGCGTCATTCGAAAACCACTCTGCGCACGCGCGAAAGCGCACCCCGCACCGACGACCCACGTCTCCGATGCCGATTGCCGCCGCCCGGGCGGCAGCAATTCGGCGGCCCCGCAGATCTCCTGCCCTGACCACAGGTCTTACAGCGCCACATACCAAAGACCCTCGCAGCACGGCGTCGCGGGCACCGTGGGTGCGAGCGCCGTCGATGCGCCCGAGGGAATCTGAAGGGAGCCGAAGGCGGACGAAGATGACGAAGGGGAAGTCCGGAGCGAAGGCTCCGGACCGCAATCGTGGGCGATCGTGCCCACGGTGACCGCGGCGTCGGGCGACCTACGAAGAACTCCGTAGCGCAAAGATCATCGCCCTAAGGAAAACTCCAAGTCACAAAGACATCGACCCACGAAGAACAACCACCAACATCAAGTCTTCACAGACCGATGCCGACTAATACTCATCATGATCCCAAACGCAATCCCCATCGTGAACAACGCCGTCCCCCCGTAGCTCATAAAGGGCAACGGCACCCCCACCACGGGCAGGATCCCCGTCACCATGCCCACGTTCACGAAGACATAGATGAACAGCATCATCGTCAGCGCGCCGGCCAGCAGGCGGCCGAATTGGGATGAGGCGCGGGACGCGATCGTCAAGCCGCGCGCCATCATCAGGCCGTACAGCACCAGGATTGCGATGCCGCCGTACAGGCCGAATTCCTCGGCGTACACCGCGAAGATGAAGTCGGTCGTGCGTTCGGGGATGAAGTCCAGGTGCGTCTGCGTCCCCTTCATGTAGCCCTTGCCATAGACGCCGCCGGAGCCCACCGCGATCATCGATTGGATCGTGTGAAATCCCTTGCCCAGCGGATCGGAGCTGGGATTGAGCAGCGTGCAGACCCGGTGCTTCTGGTAATCGTGCAGCACCACCCAGTCCACGTCCGGCTCGCAGAGCTGGTCTTCATAGTAGACCAGCGTGCCGATGGCGATGATGCCAGCCAGCATGACCGGCACCAGCAGCTTGAACGAGAGGCCGGCGAAATAGATCACGAAAAAGCCCGCGCCGAACACCAGCAGCGCCGTGCCCAGGTCGGGCTGCAGCACGATCAGGCCGAAAGGCGCGGCCAGCATCGCGGCCGCGGCGAGGAAGTCGCGCACGCGGACTGCGCCTTCGTGGCGCTGGAAGTACCAGGCCAGCATCATCGGCACCGCGATCTTCATCATCTCGGACGGCTGGATGCGCGTCACGCCCAGGTTCAGCCAGCGGGTCGCGCCCTTGCTGGTCTCGCCGAAGAATTCGACGCCCAGCAGCAGCACCACCCCGACCACGTAGAACGGCAAGGCCAGCTTCATCAGCAGCTTCGGCGGAATCAGCGCCATCGTCCACATCGCGAAGAAGGCGATGATGAAATTGCGCGACTGTTCCGCAAAGCGCCAGTCGGTGCCGCCGACGGCCGAGTGCATCACCGTCAGGCCCAGCGCCGCGAACATCATCAGGATCGCGAGCAGCGGCCAGTCGAAGGCCGTGAAGACGCGCAGCAGGATCAGGCCAAGACGCTTCATTGTTGGCGCACCAGGTCGGAGGCGATGTCGTCGACGGTCGCCATGGTGTCCGCGCGCTCGGGACGAACGATCTTGTCCTGGCGGTCCTTGGCCAGCCAGTAGTCGAAGACCTTGCGCGCGACGGGGGCCGCCACGCTGGCGCCCCAACCGGCGTTCTCGACGATCAGCGCCACGGCGATGCGCGGGTGCTCAAGCGGCGCGAAGCCCATGAACAGCGCGTGGTCGCGCAGACGCTCGTCGATGGCGCTGGCGCGGTAGTGGCCGCCGCGCAGGCTGAACACCTGCGCAGTGCCGGTCTTGCCGGCGGCCTGGTAGGGCGTGTTGGCGAACGCGCGCCGCGCCGTGCCGGCCCGCACCACGTCGGCCATGGCATTTTTGATGACGTCCACATTGGCCTGCTTGAGCGGAATGCGATAGTCGGGCGGCGACTCGGTCGGCTTGGCCACACCCGAGCGCGGATCGCGCACCGCGTGCACCAGGTGCGGACGGCGGTACAGCCCGTTGTTGGCCAGCGTGGAGGTGCCCTGCGCCAGCTGAAGCAGCGTGAACGCGTTGTAGCCCTGGCCCACCGCGACGGAGATGGTCTCGCCCGCGTACCAGCGCTGGCGTTCCTTGTCCTTGTAGGCCGCGCGCTTCCAGTCGGTGGACGGCAGCACGCCGCGCTTTTCGCCTTCCAGGTCGATGCCCGTGATCTGGCCAAACCCGAACTGCTTGGTGAAATCGTGCAGGGCGTTCACTCCGATTTCGGGGCCAAGCGAATAGAAATACGTGTCGGAGGACACGACGATGGCCTTGTGCATGTCCGTCATGCCATAGGCTGCGCCGCCGGCGTTGCGGAACTTCTGTCCGCCGAATTCGTAGTAGCCCGGGTCCGAGATACGGTCGGTCGCGCGGCGCTTGCCCAGTTCCAGCGCGGCCAGGCCCACAAAGGGCTTGTAGGTGGAGCCGATGGGATAGGTGCCGTACAGGGGACGGTTGATCAGGGGATGGTCCGGCGATTCGTTCAGCATGCGCCAATTGTCGACATCGATCCCGTCCACAAAGAGGTTCGGATCGAATGACGGCTGCGACACGAAAGCCAGCACTTCGCCCGTGTCCGGATCGATGGCGACGAGCGCGCCACGTTGGCCTTCGAACGCCTCTTCGGCCACCTTCTGCAGTCCCATGTCGATGGACAGCATGATGTCCGAGCCAGGAACCGGATCGATGCGGCGCAACGTGCGCATGGGCCGACCGCCCGCCGTCACCTCGACTTCTTCAAGGCCGGTGCGGCCGTGAAGTTGTTCTTCCCAGGTCTTTTCGATGCCCTTCTTGCCGATGACCTCGGTGCCGCGATAGTTGCCCAGTTGCCCGGCGCGGTCCAGTTCCTCGATGTCGTTGTCGGCGATGCGGCCGATGTAGCCCACCACGTGCGCGGCCGACACGCCCTGCGGGTACTCGCGCACCCAGCGGGCGCGCAGTTCCACGCCCGGAAATTGAAACGCGTGCGCGGCAAACCACGCGGCCTCGGTCTCGTTCAGGTTGTTTCGAAGTTGCAGGCTGGCATAGCGGCTGGACTCGGCGGCGCGGCGCTTGAAGCGGCGCTGGTCGGACGGGCTGATGTAGACGACTTCGGTCAGGCGCTCGAAGAGTTCGTTCATGTTGCCCGCGTGGGCCGGCACGACTTCGAGGGTGTAGGTGCGGTAGTTGCGGGCCAGGACCTCGCCGTTGCGGTCCAGGATCTCGCCGCGGCGCGGGGGAATCGGCACGACCGCGATGCGGTTGCGGTCGGCGCGTTCGGACAGGCCTTCGTAGCGGTCGACCTGCAGGTACCAGAACCGGCCCACCAGCACGCCAAAACACACCAGCGCGAAGGCGCCGCCCACCCACGCGCGCAGGCGGAAGCGCTGCTTCTGCTGCTGGCCGGTTTTCTTGAATTCAAACATGACGCGACGCCGCCGTCAGGCGGATGAGGATTCGGCGTCGTCGACACCACGTTGCGGCAGGTGCAGCACCCAGCCCGCCAGCGGCCACAGGGCGGCAGTCAACAGCACGCTGATGCCCCAGTCCCAACCCGGCCATTTGCCGGCCAGCCACGCGTGGATGATCTGGGTGACAAAGCGCGCAATGAAGAACACAGGCAGCATGTGCATGGCCTGGCTCCAGAGGTCGAAGCGCTGCAGCCGGCGGTGCAGGACCACCGCGCCGTAGGCGACGAGCGTGTACGAGAGCGCGTGCTCGCCCAGGAGGCCCGCGTCGTGCACGTCCATCAGCAGGCCGAAGAAGAAGGCCGTGAACAGGCCCACGCGGCGCGGCTCGTGCACGCACCAGAAGGCGATGATGAGCAGCAGCACGTCGGGCGCGCCCTGCCACAGGCGCCACGGCAGCAGCGACACCAGCCACGCGAGCAGCACGGTGCCCCACACGAAGAAGGCATGCGCGGGCCCCGACAGCCTGTCGGGCTGCACGTTGCTGGGCGTGCCAAGGCGGCGCGGAGACTGCCCTGCGGCTTGTTGATTAGTCCGATCCACCGGAATCGACCTCCTGACGGTTGGACTCGGCGCGATCCACATCCACTTGCAGAACCAGGAAGTGGCGATAGCGTTCTGGGTGGGCCAAGGGTTCACACACGGCGCGCGCGAAACCGGATGCGGTATCGCGTTCGACCGAGGTCACCTTGGCCACGGGCAGGCCGGCGGGAAAGAGGCCGCCGACGCCGCTGGTGACAATAGTATCGCCTTCCTTGATGTCGGCATTGGCCGCCAGGTAGCGCACTTCCATCTTGCCGGGGGAATTGCCGCCAAATGCAATCAGACGCAGTCCGTTGCGCAGCAATTGCACCGGGATGGAGACCTGTTCGTCGGTGACCAGGGCCGCCTCGGCGGTCATCGGCGTCACGCGGACAATCTGGCCGACCACGCCGCCTTCGTCGATAACGGGCATGCCGGGGGCAAGACCGGCTTTGCTGCCCTTGTTGAAGACCAGACGCTGGGTGAACGCGTTGGTGGGTTCGTACATGACTTCGACCACCACCGCGGACTGCGCCACGGTGTCGGTCACACCAAGCAGGCGGCGCAGCTGGGAGTTTTCGGCGGCGAGCTGGGCGGCGTGGGACGCGACCTGGGCAAGCTCGATGCGCTGGCGTTGCAGGGCCTCGTTTTCGCTGCGGATGAGATTGGCCGCGTTGACCCACTCATTGACTTGCTGGACGAGGTCGCGCGGCGCCATGACGGCGCGCTGGAAGGGATAAAGCGCCACGGCGATCGTCCGGCGCGCCGGCTCCAGCATGCGCCATTGTGAATCCATGACGATCAGGGCCAGGGCAAGGACGACCAGAACGACCAGCCGCACCTCTGCCGGTGGGCCGCGCCTGAATAGGGGGGGAGTCCCTTGTCGTTGCATGAATCTCAGCCCGGGCGCCCGCGTCCGAGGCCCCCGCAGCGGCCGGAGCCAGAAAAAAGCGGGGCTCCGGGCTGGCGGGCAATATTAGTCGTTGATGAAGATGGCGCCCAGTTTCTCAAGGTGTTCCAGCGCCTCGCCGCAACCGCGCACGACGCAAGTCAGGGGATCGTCGGCCACCACGACCGGCAGGCCGGTTTCTTCTTGCAGCAGGCGGTCCAGGTCGCGCAGCAGCGCGCCGCCACCGGTCAGGGCGATGCCCTTGTCGGTGATGTCGGCGCCCAGCTCGGGAGGCGTCTGTTCGAGAGCGATCTTGACGGCGGACACGATCTGGTTGAGCGGATCGGTCAGCGATTCCAGGATCTCGTTGGACGAGACCGTGAAGCTGCGCGGCACGCCTTCGGCCAGGTTGCGGCCCTTGACTTCGATTTCGCGGACTTCGGAACCCGGGAACGCCGAGCCGATTTCCTTCTTGATCAGTTCAGCCGTGGGTTCGCCGATCAGCATGCCGTAGTTGCGGCGGATGTAGTTGACGATGGCCTCGTCGAACTTGTCGCCGCCGACACGCACGGAACCCTTGTAGACCATGCCGCCCAGCGAGATGACGGCCACTTCGGTGGTGCCGCCGCCGATGTCGACGACCATCGAGCCGCTGGCGTCCGACACGGCCAGGCCGGCGCCGATGGCAGCGGCCATGGGTTCTTCGATCAGGAATACGTGGGAGGCGCCGGCGCCGAGGGCCGATTCGCGGATGGCGCGGCGTTCAACCTGGGTGGAACCGCAGGGAACGCAGACGATGATCCGCGGGCTGGGCGCCAGCATGTTGCGGGGGTGCACCATGCGGATGAACTGCTTGAGCATCTGCTCGGTGACCGTGAAGTCGGCGATCACGCCGTCCTTCATGGGCCGAATGGCCTCGATGTTGCCGGGAACGCGACCGAGCATCTGCTTGGCTTCGTGCCCGACGGCTTGAATGATCTTCTTGCCGTGGGGCCCGCCTTCATGACGGATTGCGACCACGGAAGGCTCATCGAGAACGATGCCCTTGCCGCGGACGTAAATCAGCGTATTGGCGGTACCGAGGTCGATCGCCATATCGCTGGAAAAATAACTGCGCAGGAATCCGAACATGGGAGCTCAGCTAAATTCTGGGGGGAATTGGGGTCAAGCCGCGGGGCGTTTGGCCCGAGAAACGACGGGTCCGCCTGTCATCACGGCGATTAAACCGTGAATCATAACTTATAATTTCCCCGGAAATAGCGCATAAATGCAGGCTATTCAAGCTTTGTAACGGGTTTGGCATGTGCATACTGCCCACTCCCGCCCCGCGGCCTTCGCTCACCGATTTTTGCAATTCCCCATGGCGCTCAACGACAAAGATGTGGCCCGCATTGCCCGGCTGGCCAGAATCGAACTGACCCCCGACCAGCGCACCGTCGCGCAGGCCGAACTCAACGGCATTCTCCACTTGATCGAACGGCTCCAGTCCGTCGACACGCAAGGCGTGGAACCTTTGGCCCATCCTCTGTCCGCCCACGAAGACATCGTATTGCGCCTGCGTGAAGACGCCGTGACTGAAGCCGGTTCGCAAGCCCGCCGCGAGGAACTGCTGGCCAATGCGCCGGATGCCCAGGACGGCCTGTTCCTGGTTCCCAAGGTCCTGGAATAAGTCATGACGAAACCTGCCCTGCACACCCAGTTCGAGGGGATCGCCGCCCTGCGCGCGGCCCTCGCCCAACGCGAAATCAGTGCCGTTGACCTGGCGCAAAGCGCCTTGTCGGCCGCCGAAGCGGCCAGCGGCCTGAACAGCTTTTTACATATTGACGCCGAATTGACGCTGGCCCAGGCGCGCGCGGCCGACGCCGCGCTGGCGGCCGGCACCGCCGGTCCGCTGGCGGGCATCCCGATCGCCCACAAGGACGCCTTCGTCACGCGCGGCTGGCGCACCACCGCGGGCAGCAAGATGCTCGAGGGTTACACCAGCCCGTTCGACGCCACCGTCGTGGAGCGTCTGCAAGCGGCCGGCGCGGTTTCGCTGGGCAAGCTGAACTGCGACGAATTCGCCATGGGCTCCGGCAACGAGAACTCCGCCTACGGCGCCGTGAAGAACCCGTGGGACCACGCTGCCGTGCCCGGCGGCTCGTCGGGCGGTTCGGCCGCCGCCGTGGCCGCCCGCCTGGTCGCTGCCGCCACCGGCACCGACACCGGCGGCTCGGTTCGCCAGCCCGCCGCCCTGTGCGGCGTAAGCGGCATCAAGCCCACCTATGGCACCGTGTCGCGTTACGGCATGGTGGCCTTCGGCTCCAGCCTGGACCAGGCCGGCCCGCTGGCCCCCAGCAGCCGCGACCTGCTCGAACTGCTGGACGTCATCAGCGGCTTTGACCCGCGCGACGCCACCAGCCTTGAAAAGTGCGACGGCGCCGTCAACGAGCCCGGCCGCGTGCGCCGCGACTTCGACGCCGCGCAAGGGCGCTTCGACGCCGCCGGCAGCCAGCCCCTGAAGGGCCTGCGCATTGGCGTACCCGAGGAATATTTTGGCGCTGGCCTGGCGCCCGACGTGGCCGCTGCCGTTCAGGCCGCGCTTGAGCAGTTCGAGGCGCTGGGCGCCGTGCGCGTGCCTGTCTCGCTGCCGCGCACTGAACTGGCCATTCCGGCGTACTACGTGATCGCCCCCGCCGAAGCGTCCAGCAACCTGGCGCGCTACGACGGCGTGCGCTACGGCCACCGCGCCAAGCAGTATGGCGACCTGAACGAGATGATCAGCCGCTCGCGCGCCGAAGGTTTCGGCGACGAGGTCAAGCGCCGCATCCTGATCGGCACCTACGTGCTGTCCCACGGCTATTACGACGCCTACTACCTGCAGGCGCAGCGCCTGCGCCGCCTGATCGCGCAGGACTTCCAGCGCGCCTTTGCGGACCAGTGCGACGTCATCATGGGACCGGTCACGCCCACGGTCGCCAAGAACATCGGCGACAACCGCGACGACCCGACCGCCGACTGGCTGGCCGACGTCTACACGCTGGGCGTCAGCCTGGCGGGCCTGCCCGCCATGTCGATCCCCTGCGGTTTCGGCGGCGAAAAACAAAATCGCCCCATCGGCCTGCAGATCATCGGCAACTACTTCGACGAAGGCCGCCTGCTGGCCATCGCCGACCGCTTCCAACACGTGACGGACTGGCATCAGCGTGCCCCTGTCCAGCAAGGCTGAGAACATGAACTGGGAAATCGTCATCGGCCTGGAAACGCACACGCAGCTTTCCACGGACTCCAAGATTTTTTCGGGCAGCAGCACCCAATTCGGTGCCGCGCCCAACACGCAGGCCAATGAAGTCGACCTGGCCCTGCCGGGCAGCCTGCCGGTCATGAACCGCGGCGCGGCCGAACGCGCCATCCGCTTCGGTCTGGCCGTGGGCGCCAAGATCGCGCCGCGCTCGGTCTTTGCGCGCAAGAACTACTTCTACCCTGACCTGCCCAAGGGCTACCAGATCAGCCAGTACGAGCTGCCCGTGGTGGTGGGCGGTTCGCTGTCGTTCTTCGTCGGCGAAGAGGAAAAGACCGTCAACCTGACGCGCGCCCACCTGGAGGAAGACGCCGGCAAGTCCCTGCACGACGACTTCAGCCTGGCCAATGGCAGCCCCGCCAGCGGCATCGACCTGAACCGCGCCGGCACCCCGCTGCTTGAAATCGTGACCGAACCCGAAATGCGCTCGGCCGCCGAGGCCGTGGCCTATGCGCGCGCGCTGCACAGCCTGGTCGTGTGGCTGGGCATCTGCGATGGCAACATGCAGGAAGGCTCGTTCCGCTGCGACGCCAACGTGTCGGTGCGCCCGGTGGGCCAGAAGGAATTCGGCACCCGCACCGAGATCAAGAACGTCAACTCGTTCCGCTTCCTGGAACGCGCCATCATTTATGAAGCGCGCCGCCAGATCGAGCTGATCGAGGACGGCGGCACCGTCGTCCAGGAAACGCGTCTGTACGACGCCGACCGCGACGAGACGCGCAGCATGCGCAGCAAGGAAGACGCGCACGACTACCGCTATTTCCCCGACCCCGACCTGCCCACGCTGGTGATCTCCAGCGACTGGGTGGACGAGGTCCGCGCCGCCATGCCCGAACTGCCGGCCGCCCAGCGCGCGCGCTTTGAATCGGAATACGGCCTGCCCGCCTACGACGCGGCCCAACTGACCGTCAGCCGCGACCTGGCCGCCTACTTTGAGGCCGTGGCGCACGCGCTGCCGGCCGGTCAGGCCAAACTTGCGTCCAACTGGGTCATGGGCGAAGTCGCGGCCGTGCTCAACAAGGAAGAAAAGACCATCGCCGAATCGCCCGTCGCCGCGCCCGCGCTGGCGGCCCTGATCGGCCGCATCATCGACGGCACGATCTCCAACAAGATCGCCCGCGAGGTCTTTGGCGCCATGTGGGCCGGCGAGAACGGCGGCGACGCCGACGCCATCATCGAGTCCCGCGGCCTGAAGCAGATCAGCGACACGGGCGCCATCGGCGCGATGATCGACGAGGTGCTGGCCGCCAACCCGGCCATCGTCGAGGAGTACCGCGCTGGCAAGCAGAAGGCGTTCAACTCCCTGGTCGGCCAGATCATGAAGGCCGCCCGCGGCAAGGCCAACCCGCAGCAGGTGAATGACTTGCTGAAGCAGAAGTTGGATAGTTGATCGCTTATTGCGAAATCAGACTAATCCGAAGCCGCGGCAGATTGCCGCGGCTTTTTCTTTGGCGAAGAATGGAGCGGTCAATGTCTGATGGGAAGACAACATGTCTCCGTACTTTGAAGTGCCCCTGGAACAGCTGCCCCAGCGTGTGGATTCGCTCATTGAAGCCGCACACCAAGGAGCCCGCATCGTCGTCCTGCGTGACGGACAGCCCTACGCCCAGATCCGCCCCGTCAATCCCATGATGAGCGAAAACGCGCATTGGGCAGTGGAGTCGATAAAGACGTTTCCCGCCATCCAGCACGACAGCTATGAGAGCTGGTGGGCGGCGGTAAAGCCGGTGCACGAATGAAACTTGTCCTTGACGCCTCGGTTGCGCTCAACTGGCTGAGCCTTCCCTGCCAGCCTTTTCGAGAGGCAGCCTTTCGCATCCTGGAGGGGCTGGACGACTACGTCACCTATGTGCCAATGATCTGGCATCTGGAGGTCGCCCATGGCGCGATGCGCGCGGAGCGCTCTGGCATGGCCAGCGCGAGCGTGCTGACCAAATTCTCCGAGATCCTGAGCCGCGTGCCCTTCTCTGAAGAGCAACGCCCCACGCAGCTTTGGCTGGCCGCCAGCGTGTCCCTCGCCCGGAAACACAGCCTGACCGTCTACGACGCGTCCTATCTGGAACTGGCATTGGCAACCGGCGCCACGCTTGCGACCTTCGATCAGAAACTATGTGCTGCGGCGCAAACCTGCGGGGTTTCCGTACTTGGACCGCCCTCACACCTGGCGGAACCGCTCGCGCAGTATGGCTCCCCTTACTTCACCCCGTACTTCGTCCGATACGCCAGCACGGCATCCCGGTTCTCGGCAAAGGCCGCATCGTCTTGCAGCAAGGCCAGGATGTCGGTCAGCGAGGCAATCGCGACCACAGGGATGCCATAGGTCTTGGCCACGTCCTGCACGGCCGAGTGCGGCGACAAGGCGTCGTCCGGGCCGGCGCGCTCCATGCGGTCCATCGCGATCAGCACGGCGGCCGGCTCTGCGCCCGCGGCGCGGATGATTTCCACCGATTCGCGCACCGACGTGCCGGCGGTGATGACGTCGTCGATGATGACGACCTTGCCCTTGAGCGGCGCGCCGACCAGGGTGCCGCCCTCGCCATGGTCCTTGGCTTCCTTGCGGTTGTAGGCAAACGGCACGTCGCTGCGGCCCTGCATGTCAGGATGGCCGGCCAGCGCCACGGCGGTGGCGGTGGACAGCGGGATGCCCTTGTACGCGGGGCCAAACAGCATGTCGAACTCGACACCGGAATCCAGCAGCGCCTGCGCGTAGAACTGCGCCAGCTTGCCGACCGAGCGGCCGTTGTTGAACAGGCCCGCGTTAAAGAAATAGGGGCTGATACGGCCCGACTTGACCTTGAAGCTGCCAAAGCGCAGAACGCCCTCGTTCAAGGCGAAGCGGACGAAATCCAGGGCGGTGACGGAGGACTGGGCGGCGGGCATGCAAGGGGTTCCGGTAGGTGGCAGACCCCGCATTTTATCCGCTGTCGGGGACTTTCCTGGACGGCGCCGCCGAGTCGGTTAAATTCCTGGCATTGTCCGCCCCCCCTGCGGCCGCATTACAGGAGTTTCGCTTTGCTGCGCATCACGTCGATCAACCTCAATGGCATCCGGTCCGCCTTCAAGAAGGGCCTGCAACCGTGGATGGAAAAGCACGCCGCCGACGTGCTGTGCCTGCAGGAAATCAAGGTCTCCCACGAGGACCTGACCGACGACCTGCGCCATCCGCCCGGCTATACCGGCCACTTTCATCACGCCGTGAAAAAGGGCTACAGCGGCGTGGGCATCTACCTGCGAGACGCCGCCGAGCGCGTGAACAACGGCTTTGATTGTGAAGAGTTCGACAACGAAGGCCGCATCATCCGCGCCGACTGGAAGGATCTGTCGATCATCAGCGCTTACCTGCCTTCCGGCTCCAGCGGCGACGAACGCCAGCAGGCGAAGTACCGCTTCCTGGACCGGTTCGGGCCGTGGATCGATGCCCTGATGCACGAGCATAAGACGACCGGCCGCGAATTCGTCATCTGCGGCGACTGGAACATCGCGCACAAGGAAATTGACCTGAAGAATTGGAAGGGCAACATGAAGAACTCGGGCTTCCTGCCCGAAGAGCGCGCCTGGCTCACGGATGTCTTCGACAAGCGCGGCTTTGTGGACGTGTTTCGCACCATCGATGACCGTCCGGACCAATACACCTGGTGGAGCAACCGCGGCCAGGCCTGGGCCAAGAACGTCGGGTGGCGTATCGACTACCAGATCGCCACGCCGGGCATCGCCGCCAAGGCGCGTAACGTCGCCATCTACAAGGACGAACGCTTCTCGGATCACGCGCCGTTGACGATCGATTACGACACCACCTTGCGCGCGTGATTTTTCTCAATATTTAATTGGGGACTTATCACGCGCGGTCCACGGGCCGACGCGCATGCGCGCGGCCTGCGGATGCCCGCGCGGCCTGAGGGCACGAGCAGCCGCCTCTATGACGGGACAGGCATTTAAAACGGGGACATATTAATTTTCCCTGATATTTCAAACGTCACCCCCAAACGCGCACCTTTGTAATCCGCATCCCGGGACGCTCACCCACAAATACGTCCCCGATTTTTGCTTCAAAAAATCCGTTTGATATCAATGTGATGGCGCGGTTTTTCGCTTTGCGCAGGGCAACATTTTGCCCCTACAATCGCCGCACCATACCGGTGCAGTCTTGCACCAAAACAAACTGATCGCGCCCCAATCTAGCGCAATTTCCGCACCTATTCGAAGCACCCCCGAGGAGATCATGGTGAAAGTGCAGAGTCTGGACGACTTTCTGCGTGGCGTCGCCGCGCGCGACCCGCAGCAACCCGAGTACATGCAAGCCGTCCAGGAGGTGATGCTCAGCTTGTGGCCTTTCGTCGAGAAGCATCCCCACTACGCTGAACACGCCCTGCTCGAACGTCTGGTCGAACCCGAGCGCGTCATCCAGTTCCGCGTCTGCTGGACTGACGACCAGGGCCGCGCCCAGGTCAACCGCGCCTTCCGCATCCAGCACAGCTCGGCGATCGGCCCGTTCAAGGGCGGCATGCGCTTTCACCCGTCCGTGAACCTGTCGATCCTGAAGTTCCTCGCCTTCGAACAGACCCTGAAGAACTCGCTGACCACGTTGCCCATGGGCGGCGGCAAGGGCGGCTCGGACTTCGATCCCAAGGGCAAGTCCGATGCCGAAGTCATGCGCTTTTGCCAGGCGCTGATGATCGAGCTGTACCGCCACCTGGGCCCGGACACCGACGTGCCGGCCGGCGACATCGGCGTAGGCGCGCGCGAAGTCGGCTTCATGGCCGGCATGATGAAAAAGCTGTCCAACTCGACGGCCAGCGTGTTCACCGGCAAGGGCCTGACCTTTGGCGGCAGCCTGATCCGTCCCGAGGCCACCGGCTACGGCACCGTGTACTTCGCCGAAGAAATGCTCAAGCGCGTGGGCAAGTCCTTCGACGGCATGCGCGTTTCCGTGTCGGGCTCGGGCAACGTGGCGCAATACGCCATCGAGAAGGCGATGGCCCTGGGCGCCCGCGTCATCACCGTGTCGGATTCGAACGGCACCGTCGTCGACGAGGCCGGCTTCAACCACGAGAAGCTCGTGGCGCTGATGCACATCAAGAACGATCTGCGCGGCCGCCTGGACACCTACGCCCGCCAATTCGGCCTGCAGTACGAGGCCGGCAAGCGCCCGTGGCATGTGCCCGTCGACGTCGCCCTGCCGTGCGCCACGCAGAACGAGCTGGAGCTGTCGGATGCGCAGACGCTCATCAAGAACGGCGTGCTGGCCGTCGCCGAAGGCGCGAACATGCCCGCCACGCTTGAGGCCGCCAAGGCCTTCGTTGCCGCCCGTGTGCTGTACGCGCCGGGCAAGGCCAGCAACGCCGGCGGCGTGGCCGTGTCGGGCCTGGAAATGGCGCAGAACTCGGCCCGCCTGTCTTGGACCCGCGAGGAAGTGGACGCCCGCCTGCACGCCATCATGCGCGACATCCACGAAAACTGCGTGCGTCACGGCCACTCCGAGCGCGAGTACGTGAACTACCTGGACGGCGCCAACATCGCCGGCTTCGTGAAGGTCGCGGACGCCATGCGCCAGCAAGGCCTGTATTGATCGCTGCTCGCTGACCCTCGCCCGCAGCGGCGCAGGTAAGCGGACCAAGCAAAAGGCCGATTCATTGCGAGTCGGCCTTGTTATTGGCGGCGGCGGCAAGGCCGCCGCCGCTTGGCAAGACTGCCGCGCCCCCGGGGACGCGGGCTTGCCAGAATCAGTGCTTCATGCCGCCATGACCGTGGCTCATGCCGGGGTTGTGCGAGGCCGGCATGACCTTGAACTGCACCGCGACTTCGCCCGCCTTTTCGAACTTGAGCGTGGCGGGCACGGTGGCGCCGTCCTTGAACGGCGCCTTCAGCTTGATGAACATGACGTGGTAGCCGCCCGGGCTGAGCTTGACCTCGGTGTCGGCGGGCAGCGCGATGCCGCCTTCGACCTGACGCATCTTGGACACGCCGTTCTCGGTCTGCACGGTGTGCAGTTCCACACGTTCCGCTGCATCCGATGTCACGGACAGCAAGCGGTCCGGTGCCTTGGCGTCGTTGTCGATATCCATGTAGCCCGCACCGTTGGCCTGGCCCGGCGCGGAAGCGCGCACCCAGAGATCGTCGATTTCGACCTGGCCCACCTTGTAGTCCTTGGCCCACGCCGAACCGGCGGTGCACAGGCCAATCGCGGCAATGGCGGCAAACTTGCGGATGTTCATGCGTGTCCTCCTGAGACGTTAACGGCGCCTGACCAGACTGCGGGCGGCTGACAGCACCGCGTCGGTCAAGGCTTCCATGGCTTCGGAGTTTACCCGCCAATGCTGCCAGTAGAGCGGCACGTCCTCCCACGCCCGGCCGCGCAGCAGGACGAGTTGACCGGCATCAAGGTGTTCCTGCACCAAAGGCAGCGGGTTCATGGTCCAGCCCAACCCGCCCAGCGTCGCCTGCACGAATGCGCGTGTGGACGGCACCCACCAGACCGGCGGCTCCCACGGCGCGGGGTCGGCGATCTTGTGCGCAAAGCGCGCCTGCAGGGCGTCCTTGCGGTTGAACACCAGCACGGGCGCCTGAGCCAGCGTCTGCGCATTGACCCCCGACGCGAAGTAACGCTTGTGGAAATCGGGCGTGCAGGTGGCCACGTAGCGCATGCTGCCCAGCGCGTGGATGCGGCAACCCTGCACGGGATCGGCCAGCGTGGTCACGGCGCCCAGCACGGAACCGTTGCGCAGCAGGGCGGCCGTGTGATCCTGGTCTTCGGACAGCATGTCGAGCGTGGCGCGGGTGCGCGCGGCGAACTGCAGGGCGGCGTCGACAAACCAGGTTTCCAGGCTGTCGTGATTGACGGCGATCGGGATGCTGGCGTGGGGGATGTCGTCATCGGCCACGCCCAGCCGGTTCAGCGCGTCGTGCTCGAGCAAGGCAGTCTGCTCGGCCAATTGGACCAGCACCTGGCCATCGGCCGTGGCAGCGGCGGGCACGGTGCGCTGGACCAGCAACCGGCCCATGCGGTCTTCCAGGGCCTTGATCCGTTGCGACACCGCCGACGGCGTGACGCTGAGCGATAGCGCCGCGCGCTCGAAACTGCCTTCGCGCACCACCGCGGCCAGAGCGCGCAGGTTGCCGTGATCGATTTTCATGACATTAGCTGTGCTTAATATAGTGAAGGAAAATTAGCTGTATTTCATATGCATGGCAAGGGAAAATCTCACCATGCCGCCCGCTCCACGCGCCCGGCAACCCATCGAAGCGCCGCCACAGGCGTTGCAGTCACCGGTTTCACAGGTATCCCTTCCATGTTTGCCACGTTGTCATCCCCCGCCTTCCTCACCGCCTGGGCCAGCGGCACGGCCACGGGCCTCGGCCTGTTCGCTGTCGTGGGCGCGCAAAGCGCGTTCATCCTGCGCCAGGGCCTCATGCGCGCGCACCTGCTCAGCGTGGTCGCCATCTGCGCGTTGATCGACCTGGTGTTCATCTTCGCGAGCGTGTCCGGCCTGCAGGCGCTGACCGCGTGGTTCCCCTGGCTGACCACCGCCGTGCTGTGGTTCGGCGTGGCCTTTCTGACCTGGTACGCGGCGCAGTCCGCGCGCCGCGCCTGGACGGCCACGGGCGGCCTGGCCGCCGCCCGCGACGTGGTGCCGTCGCGCCGCGCCGCCATGCTGGGCGCGCTGGGCTTTTCGCTGCTCAATCCGCATTTCTGGCTGGACATGGTGGTGGTGGGCTCGCTGGCGCACGGCTTCGAAGACGCCCGCATGGCCTTCGCGGCCGGCGCCTTCACGGCCAGCTTGCTGTGGCTCGCCGTGCTGGGCGTCGGGTCGCGCCTCTTCGCCCCGTTCTTTGCCAGCGCGACGGCTTGGCGGGTCCTGGACGGCGTCATCGCCGCAGTCATGGCCGGGTTGGCGGTCAGCCTGGCGGTCAAGGGCGTCTGAGGCTCGCAGGCCAGCACTTTTATAATCGTCGCCTCACCAATTTCTGTCGGGCGCAGGGCCGGCCCGCCACCGCTCCATGCGCGGACCTTCCCCTTCCAAAGATGTGCGCCTGCCGCCGCTTGCCGCCATCCAGGCGTTCGAAGCCGCGGCGCGGCTGGGTTCTTTCGAGCGCGCCAGCGAAGAGCTCTTTGTCACCGCCAGCGCCATCGGCAAGCGCATTGCCTCGCTTGAGACGCTGCTGGACGTCACCCTCTTCATCCGCAGCAGCCGCGGCGCAACCTTGAGCGCGGCGGGACGCGAGTATCTGGAACAGGTGCGCACGGCGCTAGACCTGCTGTCGGACGCATCGCTGCACAAGCGCAACGAACCCAAGCTGGAAACGCTGCGCGTGGTGTCCACGCCCACGTTTGCCCGGCAGGTACTGATCCCCGCCCTGCCCGGCTTCACCGCCGCGCATCCCGACGTCGAACTGGAGATCATGCTGTCCATTCCCTACCTGGACATCATGCCGCCCAATGCCGATGTGTGGATCCGCTTCGGCAGCGGCAAGTATCCCGGCCTGCATGCACACCCCCTGACGCACGATCCCGTGTTCGCGGTGTGCTCGCCCGGCTATCAGGCGGCGCGCGGCCCGTTCCAGCGGCCGGCGGACCTGGCCCGCGCCGACCTGCTGCGTTGCCCGATGGAGCCTTGGCGTCCGTGGCTGGCGGCAGCGGGCCTGGACTGGCCCGAGCCGTCGCGCGGCGTGTGGCTGGTGGACCTGGGCATGATGCTCGCCGCCGCACGCGCGGGCCAGGGCGTGGCGCTGACGCGCCGGTCGCTGGCCGCCGAGTGGCTGGACGAAGGCAAGCTGGTGCGCCTGCTGGACGTGGAAATCCCCGGCGAGTCGCAGTACTACCTGTGCACCGAAACCACACGTGCACCTGGCGGCGCAGTCCAGGCGTTTTCCCTATGGCTGACCGAGGTCTGCCAGCGCGCAGCCCAATGGCCACGCGGGCCCGGGGCCAGTCAGGAATAAATTTCCACTCGATGGCGGAATGATTTTCCGCACGACGCCGCATCCTGATCGCTAGGATGCGGCCAGCACGTCTGCGCGCGCCCGGTGCACCGATGCGGCTGCGGGCCCGCCATCAGGCTAAAGACGTTCAGCAGTCTGAAAGGAACCTTGCAGCCGCACTAGGTATTTACGCGGAAAAGCACCGCCGGGTCAGATTCGCGTAAGCGATTAAGCAGACAGTCACCACACGCAACAAAGGAGCGCGCCAACAAAACATCCCACGCCGACTGGCGCCGGCACACGGCTTTCCACGCAGTTCACCCAATTACAACGGAGACATCCATGGATTTTCGTTTGAAGCTGCTTGCAGGAACCCTTGCATTTGCCGTATCGGCCGCGTCCTACGCCGCCGACCCCATCAAGATCGGCGTGGCCGGCCCCTACACCGGCGGTTCGTCCTCCATGGGCGTCAGCATGCGCGACGGCGTGCGCCTGGCCATCGAAGAGATCAACAAGAACGGCGGCGTGCTGGGCCGCCAGCTCGTCGCCGTCGAACGCGATGACGAAGCCAAAAACGAGCGCGGTGTGCAGATCGCGCAGGAACTGATCAACAAGGAACAGGTGACGGCCACCGTCGGCTACATCAACACTGGCGTGGCGCTGGCCTCCCAGCGCTTCTACCAGGACGCCAAGATCCCGGTGTTCAACAACGTGGCAACCGGCAGTGTGATCACGCATCAGTTCAAGGCGCCGGAATACCCCGACAACTACGTGTTCCGCAACGCGGCGCATGACAGCATCCAGGCCCCGATGATCGTCGAAGAAGCGATCACGCGCCGCGGCTTCAAGAAAGTGGCGATCCTGGCCGACTCCACCAACTACGGTCAGCTTGGCCGCGAGGATCTGGAGAAAGCGCTGGACGCCAAGGGCATCAAGCCCGTGGCCGTCGAAAAGTTCAACATCAAGGACGTCGACATGACGGCCCAGCTGCTCAAGGCCAAGGCCGCGGGCGCCGAAGCCGTGCTGACCTACGGCATCGGCCCCGAACTGGCGCAGATCGCCAACGGCATGACCAAGCTGGGCTGGAAGGTGCCGATCATCGGCAGCTGGACGCTGTCGATGGCCAACTACATCGACAACTCCGGCGCCAACGGCGAAGGCGCGCGCATGCCGCAGACCTTCATCCAGGACCCGGACACGCCCAAGCGCAAGGCGTTCATCGACGCCTACCTGGCCAAGTTCAAGCCCAAGAACAACCGCATCGACTCACCGGTGTCGGCCGCGCAGGGCTATGACTCGATCTTCCTGCTGGCAGCCGCCATCAAGCAGGCAAACTCCACCGACGGTCCCAAGGTGCGCGAAGCGCTTGAGAACCTGCAGACCCCGGTCGAGGGCGTGGTGATGACCTACAACAAGCCCTTCTCGCACGACAACCACGACGCGATCACCGCCAAGGAAGTGGTCATCGGCGAGGTCAAGGGCGGCCGGGTCGTCAAGGCCAACTAATCCCGACAAGCAGGAAGGCGGCGGCTGCCCGGCCGCCGCCGCCCGCGCCCCAAGCTCAGGGCGCGGGGCATGCAGCCGCCTGAAAACAGCGTTCTGCCCAAGGGGGTTGGGACGGAACACAGCGCCTCAAGACACACACCATGATTCTTCTACAGCTCATCTATAGCGGTATCGCGCTAGGCATGATCTACGCGGTCATTGCCTTCGGCTACCAGCTCACCTTCGCCACGTCCGGCACCTTGAACTTCGGCCAGGGCGAAGCCCTGATGCTGGGTGCGCTCGTCGGTCTGACGCTTGTCGGACTGGGCGTGAACTACTGGGTCATGATTCCCATCGTCTGCATCTTCGGCTTCGCGCAGGGCGCGCTGGTCGAGCGCGTGGGCGTGCGGCCCGCCATCAAGACGCGATCCGAATTCGGCTGGATCATGGCCACCATTGCGCTGGGCATCATCTTCAAGAACGTGGCCGAGAACATCTGGGGCCGCGACGACCTGCGCTTTCCTTCGCCGTTGCCCGAGGCGCCCATCCAGGTGCTGGGCGCGAACGTCTTGCCGATGGAGCTGCTGGTGGTGTTCGGCGCGCTGGGCATGATGATCCTGGTGGAGATCTTCAACCGCAAGTCGATCTACGGCAAGGCCTTCGTCGCCACGTCCAACGACCGCGACGCGGCCGGTCTGATGGGCATCAACACGGGCATGGTCATCACGTTCTCGTATGCGCTGTCGTCGCTGACCGCGGCGTTCGCCGGCGTGCTGGTCGCGCCGCTGACGCTGACCGGCGCCACGATGGGCGCGGTGCTCGGCCTGAAGGCGTTTGCCGTCGCGATCATTGGCGGCCTGTCCAGCGGGATGGGCGTCGTGGTGGGCGGGCTGATCCTGGGGATCGCCGAGACGACCACCGGTTTCTATCTATCAACGGGATACAAAGACGTGCCGGGATTGGTATTGCTGTTGCTCGTTCTGACCTTCAAGCCCGCCGGCCTGTTCGGCAAGACCGCGATCAAGAAGGTGTAAGCGATGAAACCCCTGCACCTTCTCCTATCCATCGTGGCCGTGGCCTGCCTGGCCGCCGTGCCGCTGGGCGTGACCAACACGTATTACCTGCACCTGATTGAAACCATCATGATCTATTCGATCCTGCTGTTCGGGCTCGATATCGTGGTGGGGTACACCGGCCAGGTGTCGCTGGGCCACGCGGGCCTGTTCGGCATCGGCTCGTATGTGGCCGGCGTGCTGGTCTTTCACCTGCAGATTCCGATCTGGCTGACGCTACCCGCCGCCATCCTCATTGCCGCCGCCTTCGGCGCGGTGCTGGCCCTGCCGGCGCTGCGCGTTACGGGCCCCTATCTGGCGATGGTGACGCTGGCATTCGGCACGATCATCCAGATCCTGATCAACGAGATGACCTTCCTGACCGAAGGCCCGCTCGGAATCAAGATCTCCAAGCCGTCCATCGCCGGGCACGTGCTGACCAAGGCCGAGTATTTCTGGCTGGTCGCCGCGCTGCTGGTGATCTCGCTGATCGTGGTGCACCGGATCCTGAAGTCGCACCTGGGCCGCTCGTTCGAAGCCCTGCGCGACAGCCCGATCGCCTCGGACTGCATGGGCGTGTCGGTGTACCGCCACAAGGTGATCGCCTTCGTCATCAGTGCCGGTTTCGCCGGGCTGGCGGGCGCGCTGTATTCGTATTCCGAACAGTACATCTCGCCGAACACGTACAACTTCGAGCTCACGATCCTGTTCCTGCTGGCCATCATCATGGGCGGACGCAAGAGCCGAACCGGCGCCTTGCTGGGCGCGTCGATCATCGTGCTGCTGCCCAAGATGCTGGACGACATCGGCACATTCCGCCTGATCGCGCTGGCGGTGGCGATCCTGGTGACGGTAGGCAGCGCCGTGGCCATCTCGAAGGGCCGCACCGAGCCGCGCAAGGTTGCGGTGCCGGTGATCGGGACGATCGTGCTGGCCATCTTCTCGTACTGGCTGGAGGCCGTGACCGACTGGCGTCTGACCATCTTCGGCGCCATGATCCTGTTCGTCGTGTATTACCTGCCCGACGGCATCGTGGGCTTCGTGCGCAACCTGTTCTTCTCCACGCGCCGCGCTGCGCTGACGGTGAAGAAGGACCTGGTGAAGGAACAGGACGCCGTGCCCGACGCGGTGGCCGGCAAGGGCGAAACCCTGCTGGCGGCCAAGAACGTGCTGATGCAGTTTGGCGGCCTGAAGGCGCTGAACGAAGTGGACCTGACCGTCAAGCGCGGCACGATCCACGGGTTGATCGGACCGAACGGCTCCGGCAAGAGCACCATGATGAACGTGCTGACCGGCATCTACGTGCCCACGGCCGGTGCGGTGGAGTTTTCCGGTAAGTCGCTTGTTGGCCTGCCCCCGGCTCATATCGCCGAGGCCGGCATCGCCCGCACATTCCAGAACGTGCAGCTCTTTGGCGAGATGACCGCGCTGGAGAACGTGCTGGTGGGCCTGCACCACACCTTCACGACGGGACTGGCGGCCATCGCGCTGCGCACGCCCAAGTGGAAGACCGAAGAACAGGGCGCACGGGCGCGGGCCATGGCGCTGCTGGAATTCGTGGGGCTGGAGTCGCTGGCCAACGAAGAGGCGCGCAACTTGCCCTACGGCAAGCAGCGCCTGCTTGAGATCGCACGCGCGCTGGCGCTGGATCCGCAACTGCTGCTGCTGGACGAGCCGGCGGCCGGCCTGACAGCGCCCGACATCGTGGAGCTGCTGGCCATCATCCGCAAGGTGCGCGACCACGGCATCACGCTGATCCTCATCGAACACCACATGGATGTGGTGATGGGGGTGTGCGACACCGTGTCGGTGCTGGACTTCGGCCAGAAGATCGCTGAGGGCCTGCCCAATGAAGTGCAAAGCAACGCCAAGGTGATCGAGGCGTATCTGGGCGGCGCGCCCGCCTGACGCCAAGGGGACAACAAGATGCTATCGATCAAGAATCTGGAAGCAGGCTACGGCAAGGTGAAGGTGCTGCACGGCATCAGCATGGAGGTGCCCAAGGCAAAGGTGGTCACGCTGATCGGCTCGAACGGGGCCGGCAAGACGACGACGATGCGGGCATTGTCGGGGATGATCCGGCCGACGGCGGGGGAGATCACGCTGGGCAGCAAGCGCATCGACGGGATGGAGTCGCATCGGATTGCCCGATTGGGACTGGCGCATTCGCCGGAAGGACGCCGGGTGTTTCCGACGCTGTCGGTGACGGACAACCTGCTGCTGGGCGCGTTTCCCCGCCTGACGGGTAGCCGTCCTAAGGGTGACGTGCAGGCGGATCTGGGGCGGGCGATGGACCTGTTCCCGCGCTTGAAGGAACGGCGCGATCAGCTGGCAGGCACGTTATCGGGCGGCGAACAGCAGATGCTGGCGATGGCGCGTGCGGTGATGCTGAACCCGGAACTGGTGCTACTGGACGAGCCGTCGATGGGACTGGCGCCGATTCTGGTGGAGGAAGTGTTCCGGATCATTGCACGGCTCAAGGAAGAAGGCGTGACGATGCTGCTGGTGGAGCAGTTCGCGGCGGCGGCGTTGAATGTCGCGGATTATGGATATGTGCTGGAGAATGGGCGGATTTCCGTGCATGGGAGTGCGGACAAACTGAAGCATGATCCGGCTGTGGTGGCGGCTTATTTGGGTGGGGCGCATTGAGGTTTATTGGGGGTTTTTTTAGGCTGGCGTTGAGGGTGGTTCTTTAGACGCCCGCCGCAGCGGGGGCCGAGGCGCGCGGGGCTACGATTGCGGTCCGGAGCCTTCGCTCCGGACTACCCCTTCGTCAACCTCGTACGCCTTCGGCTCCCTTCGGTTTCCCTCGGGCGCATCTACACGCCCCGCGCGCCTCGGCCCCCGCTGCGACGGGCTCTTGTAGATTCAGCTTTGCGGTCTGCGGGGCGAGTGGGGTTCTTTAGGTTCTTGCCCACGGTGGGGGGAGAGAGAAAGATCTTGCGGGGCCCGCCCGCGGCGGCCGCGCGGGCGGCCTTCGGGGGCTTACGCGGCGACTTGCGTCGGGGCGATGACGCTTCGCGTGTGGCTGCTTCTGCTCTAGGTGTCTGACACCCGGGTAAGATTCGCATCATACCTAGTGCATCTCCCAAGGGTGTCAGACACCGGCAGCGGCAGACGCTCTGGGCAGATTCAGGCCGTGACGGCAATAGTCATCAGTTGAACTCCAGTGCCCGATGGGCGGCGCGTACGGGTCGGCAAGTTGTAGCTGACCGTCGCCGCGCCGCCCATCACCGCTCTCCCCCCTCTGACGAGCGTCATTCGAAAACCAATCTGCGCACGCGCGCAAGCGCACCCCGCACCGACGACCCACGTCTCCGATGCCGATTGCCGCCGCCCGGGCGGCAGCAATTCGGCGGCCCCGCAAATCCCCTTCCCTGACCACAGGTCTTACAGCGCCACATACCAAAGACCCTGGCAGCACGGCGTCGCGGTCACCGTGGGTGCGAGCGCCGTCGATGCGCCCGAGGGAATCTGAAGGGAGCCGAAGGCGGACGAAGATGACGAAGGGGGAGTCCGGAGCGAAGGCTCCGGACCGCGATCGTGGGCGATCGTGCCCACGGTGACCGCGGCGTCGGGCGACCTACGAAGAACCTCGTGGCAGACCTACATATAACCTACGAAGGCCCTAGTGGCACGGAGTGCGGTCGCCCTGAAGAACTCACATCACAGCACGAGGATCATCAATCCACGAACCGCAGCGCAATAAAAAATGGGCCTATGCAGGCAACCGACCAGATCAGTCATCCCCTGCAAGGCCCACTTCGCCGTCACATCAACCTCAATGCAACGTCAACCTCAAACGATCGTCAGCGTCACGTCGATGTTGCCGCGCGTGGCGTTCGAGTACGGGCACACGATGTGTGCGGCTGCGACCAGCTTTTCGGCTTCGGCACGGTCCAGTCCCGGCAGCGAGATCTTCAGTTCGACTTCGATGCCGAAACCGGTGGGGATCGCGCCGATGCCGACGGTGCCGTTCACGGACACGTCTGCCGGGATCGCGATCTTGTCGCGGTTGGCGACGAACTTCATCGCGCCCAGGAAGCAGGCCGAGTAGCCGACGGCGAACAGTTGTTCCGGGTTCGTGCCCGCGGCGCCGGCGCCGCCCAGTTCGCGCGGGGTGGTCAGCTTGACGTCCAGGTTGCCGTCGTCGCTGACGCCACGGCCTTCGCGGCCTCCGGTGGCGGTGGCGTTGGCGCGGTAGAGGACTTTTTCGATAGACATGGTGTGGTTCCTTTGAATGAGAGTTTGAACTGCTTGCCTTGCGGGACCCTTCCCGTGTTGGCGGTCAACGATGAACTTGCGGCTTGCCTGAAAATTTAAATAGTGAACAACAATATCGTGCGCTACTTATAAAACCGGATGATGACAGTCATCACCCGCAACCTCAAAGACTTTCGACCAGCTTTTCCCGCAGCGCGTGCAGCGTCTTCGTCATGCCCTGCGCTTCGTCCAGCGAACACTGCGCCGCCGCACCGACCGCATGCGGCACCGCTTCGGCCTTTTCGCGCAGGTCGCGGCCCTGCTTGGTCAGGCTCACGATCACTTGGCGTTCGTCGTTCACGGCGCGCTTGCGCGTCACCAGGCCGGCGGCTTCCAGGCGCTTGAGCAGCGGCGTCAGCGTTGCGGAATCCAGGAACAGGCGGTCGCCGATATCCGTCACCGTAATCTCGTCGCCTTCCCACAGCACCAGCATCACCAGGTATTGCGGATAGGTCAGATCCAGCCCGCGCAACAGCTTGCGGTACACCTTGTTCATCGCCAGCGAGGTCGAGTACAGGGCGAAGCACAACTGGCTGTCCAGCAGCAGCGGGTTGAAAACGCCTTTGGTCTTGTTTCTGGATTTCATTGCGCAATATTAAATAGCGCACGATTTATCGTCAACACTTTTTTTTGCGCGTCAGCTTGCCCCCGGCTTACGCCGCCTGCTCCGTTTCCGACGTGCCCCGATCCGACCCGTATTGCTTCAGGCCGTCCAGATCCAGCACGCGCACCGCGCCATATTCGACGTTCAGCAATCCCGCTTCCTCCAGCTTGCGCAACGCCTGATTGGCGCGCTGGCGCGAGACACGGGCCAGATAGCCGACTTCTTCCTGCGTAATCGTCAGGCGCATGCCCATGCCCGGATACAGCAAAGGGTTGAAGAGCTCGGCCAGACAGCGGGCGACGCGCGCGTCGGGATCCAGCAGACGGTCGTACTCCGCCTTGCCGATGAACTGCGCCACGCGCTCGTTCAATTGGTGCAGCAGGTAGCGGTTGAACGGAATACTGGTATCCAGCAACCAGTCGAACGTCGCGCCCGGCAGGCGCGCCACCACCGAGTCGCGCAGCGCCACGATGTCATATTTGCGGACCTCGCGCTTCAGGAGCGAGCCCTCGCCGATCCAGCCGCCGGCGGGCACGCCCGTCAGCGATGCGACCTTGCCTTCCGAATTGCCCACCGACACCTTCACCAGTCCCGCGAGCACACCGATCCATGCCTGGGCGAGTTCGCCTTTGCGCTCTATGATCGATCCGGCAACGACCTGCTGCACGGAAAGGTCCCGCTCCACGCGCGCTTGCTGTTCGGCGTCGAGTACGCGGAACCAGGCGGCGGCGAGTTGCAGGGAGTCGGATAGCTGCATCGGGAATACCCTAAAAGGTCCTTGAATGTCGCGATGGTGACAGTTGGTAGCAACCCAACCTTATACCTTAACTCCTGCCGTAAATCTAAAACCAACTGGTCAAGCACGCCGCCGCAGCCGCTTCAACGCAGGCACCGCGCGCGATGCGCCCAAACCGGAGGAGACAACGTGGCACATTCATCGCCCGCATCTGCACAGATGCCGGCGGCGCCGGACACCTTTCCGGCGCTGCTGCTCGCGCATGCCAACGTTCGTGGGTCGCGGCCCGCGATACGAGAGAAAGACCTGGGGATCTGGCAAACCCTGACCTGGTCCGAAGTGGCGGAGCATGTCCGTCACGTCGCGCAGGGTCTTGCGTCGCTTGGCATCCAGCCCGGCATGCATGTGGCCGTCATCGGCGAGAACCGCCCGCGCCTGTACATGGCCATGATGGCCGCGCAGTCGATCGGTGCGATTCCCGTTCCGCTCTATCAGGACGCCGTGGCCCAGGAAATGGTCTACGTGCTGCAGGATGCGGAGATCAGCGTCGCGATCGTCGAGGACCAGGAACAGGTCGACAAGATGATCGAGGTGCGCGAGCAGTGCCCCGCGCTCAAGCACGTCGTCTTCGACGACCCGCGCGGCCTGCGCCACTATGCCGATCCCATGCTGCTGTCTTATGAGCAACTGGAAGCGCTGGGTGGCGAATACGCGGCCAAGCACCCCGACTTTTACGCGCGCGCCGTGGCCGCCGTGCAGCCGCAGGACCCCGCGGCGATGTTCTACACGTCCGGCACGACGGGCAAGCCCAAGGGCGTCGTGCTGACGCACCACGCGCTCATCGACCGCGCGCGCGCCGTGTCCGACATGGAAAAACTGACCGACCAGGAAGACGTGCTGGCCTACCTGCCGCCCGCCTGGATCGGCCAGAACATGTTCTCGTACACGCAGCTGCTGGTCACGGGCTTCACGGTGAATCATCCCGAGTCGCCCGATACGGTGTCGATCGACATGCGCGACATCGGCCCCACCTATTACTTTGCGCCGCCGCGCGTGCTGGAAGGCCTGCTGACGCACGTGATGATCCGCATGGAAGACGCGGGATATCTCAAGCGCAAGCTGTTTGGCGCCTGCATGAAGCTGGCGCGCCGCGTCGGCACCAAGATTCTGGACGGCGAGTCCGTGAACGCCTGGGACCGCATGCGCTATGCATTGGGCAACGTGCTGATCTATGGCCCGCTGCGCAACGCCCTGGGCATGAGCCGCGTGCGCGTGGCCTACACGGCGGGCGAGGCCATCGGGCCCGACCTCTTTGTGTTCTACCGCTCCATCGGCATCAACCTCAAGCAGTTGTACGGGTCCACCGAGACCTCGGTGTTCGTCTGCGTGCAGCCCGACGGTCAGGTGCGCGACGACACCGTCGGACCGCCCGTGGCCGGCGTGGAAATCCGCGTGGCCGACAACGGCGAGATCCTGGTCAAGAGCCCGGGCCTGTTCAAGGAGTACTACCGCAATCCGGACGCCACGGCCGAGGCGCGCAGCGCTGACGGCTGGTTCCACACAGGCGATGCCGGTTACCTGGACACCGACGGACAGCTCAAGATCATCGATCGCGCCAAGGACGTGGGCAAGCTGGCCAACGGCAGCCTCTTCGCGCCCAAGTACATCGAGAACAAGCTCAAGTTCTTCCAGCACATCAAGGAAGCGGTGGCGTTCGGCGCAAACCGCGAGGATGTGTGCGCGTTCATCAACATCGACCTGGAAGCCGTGGGCAACTGGGCCGAGCGCCGCGGCCTGGCCTACGCCGGCTACACGGACCTGGCGGGCAAGGACGAGGTCTATCAGCTCATTGCCGAATGCGTGGAGCAGGTCAATGCGGACCTGGCGACCGATCCCAAGCTGGCCGCCTCGCAGATCAGCCGCTTCCTGATCCTGCACAAGGAACTGGACCCCGATGACGACGAGCTGACCCGCACGCGCAAGGTGCGCCGCGCCTTCATCGCGCAGAAGTATGGCGTGCTGATCGAGGCGCTCTTTGGCGGCAAGCAGTCGCAGTTCATCGAGACCGAAGTGAAATTCGAAGACGGACGCACCGGCAAGATTTCGGCGGACCTGCGGATCTGCCCGGTCAAGACGTTTCCCGCCATCACCGCCCGAGCCGCGTAGAGATCATGAGCCATAACGACCGCGACCAGCGTATCGGCGATGTCATGCTGGACATGCAGAACATCTCCCTGTCCTTCGGCGGCGTCAAAGCGCTGACCGATATTTCCTTCAACGTGCGCGAGCACGAGATCCGCGCCATCATCGGGCCCAACGGCGCGGGCAAGAGCTCCATGCTCAACGTCATCAACGGCGTGTACACGCCGCAGCAAGGCGGCATTGAATTCCGCAACCAGCGGTTCTCGCGCATGAACCCGCGCCGCGCCGCCGAGATGGGCATCGCGCGCACGTTCCAGAACCTGGCGCTGTTCAAGGGCATGAGCGTGCTGGACAACATCATGACGGGCCGCAACCTGCGCATGAAGAGCGGCCTGCTGGCGCAGGCGTTCCGCCTGGGGCCTGCCGAGCGCGAAGAGATCCAGCATCGCGAGTTCGTCGAGAACATCATCGACTTCCTGGAAATCCAGGCCTACCGCAAGACGCCGGTCGGCCGCCTGCCCTACGGGCTGCAGAAGCGCGTCGACCTGGGCCGGGCGCTGGCGATGGAGCCGCGCCTGTTGCTGCTGGACGAGCCGATGGCCGGGATGAACATCGAGGAAAAGCAGGACATGAGCCGCTTCATCCTGGATGTGAACGATGAGTTCGGCACGACCATCGTGCTGATCGAACACGACATGGGCGTGGTCATGGACATCTCGGACCGCGTGGTCGTGCTGGACTACGGCAAGAAGATCGGCGACGGCAAGCCCGATGAGGTCCGCGCCAACGAAGACGTGATCCGCGCCTATCTCGGCGTGTCGCACTAAGCCGGACAACCAAGGCGGAAAGACATGGGATTTTTTCTAGAGACCTTATTCGGCGGCCTGATGAGCGGCATGCTGTACGCGCTGATCGGCCTGGGCTTCGTGCTGATCTTCAAGGCGTCCGGCGTCTTTAACTTCGCGCAGGGCGCGATGGTGCTGGTGGCGGCGCTGTCGATGGCGCGCTTTTCGGAATGGCTGCCGCGCTGGCTGGGCTTTGACAACATGATCCTGGCCAACGTGCTGGCGTTCATTGTCAGCGCCATCGTGATGTTCCTGCTGGCCGTGGCGATCGAACGCTTCGTGCTGCGCCATCTGGTCAACCAGGAAGCCACCACGCTCCTGATGGCCACGCTGGGCATCAGCTATTTCCTGGACGGACTGGGCCAGATCACGTTCGGCAGCTCGGTGTACTCCATCAATGTCGGCATGCCCAAGGATCCGCTGTTGATCCTGGACTCGGTGTTCGAGGGGGGGCTGCTCATCAACCTGGAGGACCTGACCGCGGCGGTCATTGCGGCGCTGCTGGTGGCGGCGCTGGCGCTCTTCTTCCAGTACACCTCGACGGGCCGCGCGCTGCGCGCCGTGGCCGACGACCATCAGGCCGCGCAGTCGATCGGCATTCCGCTGAACCGCATCTGGGTGATCGTGTGGAGCGTGGCGGGACTGGTGGCGCTGGTGGCCGGGATCATCTGGGGATCGAAGTTCGGCGTGCAGTTCACGTTGTCCACCGCCGCGCTGCGCGCGTTGCCGGTGGTGATCCTGGGCGGTTTGACGTCGGTGCCGGGCGCCATTCTGGGCGGGCTCATCATCGGGGTGGGGGAAAAGCTGTCCGAGGTGTATCTGGGGTCGCTGGTGGGCGGCGGCATCGAAATCTGGTTCGCCTATGTGCTGGCGCTGGTGTTCCTGCTGTTCCGTCCGCAAGGGCTGTTCGGCGAGAAGATCATCGACCGCGTCTAAGCCTGCGTCACCGAGGATAAAACATGTTCTATCGCGAAAACGGCCAATTCAAGACCAGCTATCGCGCTGACCAGCAGATCTTCCCGATCCGCCAGGATCGCGTCTTCATCTGGCTGCTGATGGCGGTGGCGTTCATCGCCGTGCCGGCGATGGCCAGCGACTATCTGCTGCGCGCCATCCTGATTCCGTTCCTGATCCTGGCGCTGGCCGCCGTGGGCCTGAACATCCTGGTCGGCTACTGCGGCCAGATCTCGCTGGGAACAGGCGCCTTCATGGCGGTGGGCGCGTATGCGGCGTGGAACTTCGGCGTGCGCTTTCCCGGCATGCCGCTGGTGGTGCAGATTCTCCTGGGGGGCTGCTTTGCCACCCTCGTCGGCGTGATCTTCGGCATCCCCAGCCTGCGCATCCGTGGCCTGTACCTCGCGGTGGCGACACTGGCCGCGCAGTTCTTCGTGGACTGGGCGTTCCTGCGCATCCCCTTCTTCACCAACTATTCGTCCTCGGGAAGCGTGTCGGTGCCGCCGCTCACGGCCTTCGGGCTGCCGGTGCAGAGCGCCATGGAGAAGTACCTGTTCGTGCTGATCCTGGTCGTCATCTTCAGCTTGCTGGCCAAGAACCTGGTGCGCGGCGCCATCGGCCGCCAATGGATGGCGATCCGCGACATGGACGTCGCCGCTTCCGTCATCGGCATCCGGCCCATGTACGCCAAGCTGACGGCGTTTGCGGTCAGTTCGTTCATCGTCGGCGTGGCCGGCGCCTTGTGGGGCTACATCCACCTGGGTTCGTGGGAGCCGCTGGCGTTCGACCTGGGCCGCTCGTTCCAGCTGCTGTTCATGGTCATCATCGGCGGGCTGGGTTCGATCATCGGCAGCTTCTTTGGCGCCGCGTTCATCGTGCTGGTGCCCGTGGCGCTGTCCAACATTCCGCACATGCTTGGCCTGCCGCTGTCGGTGGACACCGCCGCCCACATCGAGCACATGGTGTTCGGCGCGCTGATCGTGTTCTTCCTGATCGCCGAGCCGCACGGCCTGGCGCGGCTGTGGAGCATCGGCAAGGAGAAGCTCAGGATCTGGCCGTTCCCGCACTGATCGTGTTTCGTTTTGATTTCCGTGGGTCCATCGCAGCACAACCGCGCTGGACCCCCGCCCCGAATACCCGGCTCAAGACCGGGCCAATCCCGGTGTCACAGGGTTGACCGACCCAAACACCACGCAGGAGGTAAATGGAGATGAAGCGTCTTAACCTGAAGTTGGCGGCAGCCTTGATGGCCGCAGCCGGCGCCGCAGGCGCCGTGGCCACGCCGGCAATGGCGGCCGAAGAGCAGTTCGTTCCGTTGCTGGTGTATCGCACGGGATCGTTCGCGCCGCTGGGCATTCCCTGGGCCGATGGCAAGCTGGATTACCTGAAGCTCGTGAACGAGCGCGATGGCGGCGTGAACGGCGTCAAGATCACGTATGAAGAATGCGAAACCGCCTACGCCACGGACCGCGGCGTGGAATGCTACGAGCGCCTGAAGGGCAAGGGCACCGGCGCATCGGGCTTCGACACGCAGTCCACCGGCATCACCTTCGCGGTCAGCGACAAGGCCATCGTCGACAAGGTGCCCGTGGAAACGATGGGCTACGGCCTGTCGCAATCGGTGGACGGCAGCGTGTTCGAGTGGAACTTCCCGCTCTTGGGCACGTACTGGACCGCCGCCGACGTGATGATCCAGGACATCGCCAAGAAAGAAGGCGGCATGGACAAGCTCAAGGGCAAGAAGATCGCCCTGGTCTATCACGACTCGCCTTACGGCAAGGAACCGATCCCGCTGCTGCAAAAGCGCGCGGCCAAGGAAGGCTTTGAATTGCTGCTGTATCCGGTGACGGCGCCGGGCGTGGAGCAGAAGTCCACCTGGCTGCAGATCCGCCAGGCGCGCCCGAACTACGTGCTGCTGTGGAGCGCGGGCATCATGACGCCCACCGCCATCCGCGAAGCGCAGGCCAGCGGCTATCCGCGCGACAAGATGTACGCGATCTGGTGGGCCGGCTCGGAAGGCGACGTCAAGGACCTGGGCGATGTCGCCAAGGGCTACAACGCCATCACCATCCACAACAGCGGCGCCGACAGCGACAAGGTCTATGACGATCTGAAGAAGTACGTCTACGACAAGGGCCAGGGCGCGGACAAGACCGGCAAGACCACGCTGGGCACCATCGCCCATACGCGCGGCATGATGATCTCGATGCTGCAGGTCGAAGCGATCCGCGCCGCGCAGGAGAAGTACGGCAAGGGCAAGGCGCTGACGCCGGAACAGGTGCGCTGGGGCTTCGAGAACCTGGACCTGACGCAGGAAAAGCTCGACAAGCTGGGCTTTGGCCAGATCATGCGTCCGGTCAAGACCTCGTGCGCCAACCACAAGGGCGACGACTGGGCCCGCATCGTGCAGTGGGACGGTTCCAAGTTCAAGGTCGTTTCCGACTGGTATCAGGCCGACAAGACGATCCTGGACCCGATGGTCAAGGAATCGGCGGCCAAGTACGCCAAGGAAAAGAACATTACGCCCCGCAAGTGTGAGTGATGCCCCTGGAGCGCCCGCGGCGCCCACGCCGCGGGTGCGCAATGCATGTTGATATGACCCGGCGGCCGGCTTTCCGGCCGGCCGCCGCCACGCTGCAGGAATGTTTATGAACGACGCCAATATTGCCGCCGCAGGCACCCCACCGGTGCTGCTCGATGTGAACGGCATCGAGGTGATCTACAACCACGTGATCCTGGTGCTCAAGGGTGTGTCCCTGCAGGTGCCGGAAGGCAGGATCGTGGCGCTGCTGGGCGCGAACGGCGCGGGCAAGACCACCACGCTGCGCGCGATCTCCAATCTGCTCAAGGGCGAGCGCGGCGACGTCACCAAAGGCCACATCCAGTACCGCGGCCAGCGCATCGAAAAGCTGACGCCGGCCGAGCTGGTCAAGCGCGGCGTCGTGCAGGTGATGGAAGGTCGGCACTGCTTTGCCCACCTCACCATCGAGGAAAACCTGCTGACCGGCGCCTATACGCGCAGCATGAGCCGCGGCGACACCACGGCCGCGCTGGAACGGGTCTACCAGTATTTCCCGCGCTTGAAGCAGCGCCGCACCAGCCAGTCCGGATACACCTCGGGCGGCGAGCAGCAGATGACCGCGATCGGCCGCGCATTGATGGCCAACCCGAACATGATCCTGCTGGATGAACCGTCGATGGGGCTGGCGCCGCAGATCGTCGAAGAGATCTTCGAGATCGTGCGCGACCTGAACCAGCGCGAGCGCGTGAGCTTCCTGTTGGCCGAGCAGAACACCAACATCGCCCTGCGCTACGCCGATTACGGCTACATCCTGGAGAACGGGCGCGTGATGATGGACGGCGCCGCTGCCGATCTGGCGCAGAACGAGGACGTGAAGGAGTTCTACCTGGGCATCTCCAGCGGCGAGCGCAAGAGTTTCCGGGACAACAAGTTCTACCGCCGCCGCAAACGCTGGCTGGCCTGATTTCCGACGCGGGCAAGCCAGCGCTTGCCGCATGGCGCCGGCAACGGCGCCGCAAACCGGCACACGAGAAGGTGCGATTCCATGTCCGAGTTTTTCGATGACCTCGAAACCCGAGCGCCCGAGCAACGCGAGCGCGATCTGATGGCGGCCCTGCCTGGGGCGATTGCGCGGGCCATCGCGCGCGCGCCGGCCATCGCCGAGCAATTGCGCGGCGTGGACCCGGCCACGGTCACCTCGCGCGAGGCGCTGGCCCGGCTGCCGGTGCTGCGCAAGCATGAATTGCTTGAACGCCAGCAGCACAGCCGCGATGACGCCGCCCGGCCCGCTGGGCCCGCCAAGGCCTTCGGCGGCTTTTCCGCGATCGGCTGGGGCGAAGCAATGCGGGTGTTTGCCTCGCCCGGCCCGATCTACGAACCGGAAAGCGCGCGATCGGATTACTGGCGCTTTGCGCGCGCCCTGTACGCGGCGGGCTTTCGCGCCGGCGAACTGGCCTACAACTGCTTTTCCTATCACTTCACGCCGGCCGGCTCGATGATGGAGACCGCCGCCCATGCGGTGGGTTGCACCGTATTCCCTGGCGGCACCGGACAGACCGAACAGCAGGTGCGCGCGATTCAGGACCTGTCGCCCAGCGGCTACACCGGCACGCCCAGCTTCCTGAAGATCATCCTGGAAAAGTCCGATGAACTGGGTGTGAAGCTCGATTCGCTGCGCCGCGCGCTGGTTTCCGGAGAGGCCTTTCCGCCCTCGCTGCGCGACTGGCTGGCGGCGCGCGGCATCGACGGCTACCAGGCATACGGCAGCGCCGACCTGGGCATGATCGCTTTCGAGACGCCTGCCCGCGAGGGGCTGGTGGTGGGCGAGGACATCATCGTCGAAATCGTGCGTCCGGGCACTGGCGAGCCCGTGCGCGACGGCGAAGTTGGCGAGGTCGTGGTGACCACGCTGAACCCCGATTACCCGCTGGTGCGGTTCGGCACCGGCGACCTGTCGGCGGTGATGCCCGGCATTTCGCCGTGCGGGCGCACCAACACCCGCATCAAGGGCTGGATGGGGCGCGCCGACCAGACGACCAAGGTGCGCGGCATGTTCGTGCACCCCTCGCAGGTGGCCGACGTGGTCCGGCGGCATCCGGAAATCCTGCGGGCGCGGCTGGTCATCAGCGGCAGCACCGGCTCGGACCGCATGGTGCTCAAGGTGGAGTCGCGCGAGCAGAACGATGACCTGGCCAAGCGCATCGCCGATTCGGCGCGCGACGTGACCAAGCTGCGCGCCGATGTGCAATGGGTGGACGAAGGCGGCCTGCCGAACGACGGCAAGGTGATCGACGACATCCGCACGTACGAGTAAGGCGGCGGACGCGGGGTCAGGCGCCGCCGCGCCGGACGCGTTCGATGATGGCGTGGATCGCCATCCCCGCAAGCATGGCGACCACAAAAATGCCGGCCTCGCCGATGCCGGCCGCCGCGGCGACGACGGCGGGTCCGGGACAGAATCCCGCCACGCCCCAACCCACGCCAAACGCCAGGCTGCCGCCGGCCAGACGCCAGTCCAGCTGCGAGGCCTGCGGCCAGCGCATGGGTTCGCCCGACAGGCTGGCGCGTCGGCGACGCAAGAGCGCAAATCCGATGCTGGTCACGACGACGGCGCCGCCCATCACGAACGCCAGGGTGGGATTCCACAAGCCGGCCAGGTCCAGAAAACCCAACACGCGCGCGGGGTCGGCAAGTCCCGACACCAACAGGCCGAATCCGAAGACGAGCCCGGCGGCAAAAGCGTAGATCGCAGCCATGTCAGCCTCCCACCGCGTGGCGCAACACGTAGACCGTCACAAATCCGGCCGCCATGAAGATCGCCGTGGCGACGAACGAGCGGCGCGATCCGCGGGACAGTCCGCAGACGCCGTGGCCGCTAGTGCAGCCGGACCCGTATCGCGTGCCGATCCCGACGAGCAGGCCGGCCACGATCAGCCGGGGCGTGCTGGCATCGACCGTGATGGACGGCAAGGTGGCGAACAGCCGGTAGACCCACGGCGCGGCGCACAGTCCCAGCAGAAAGGCCACGCGCCAACCCTCGCCGCGCGTCGGGGTGAAAAGACCGCCCACGATGCCGCTGATGCCGGCAATGCGCCCGGCGCCAAGCATCAACAAGACCGCGCCGGCGCCGATAAGGAGCCCCCCCGCCGTACCGGCGAGCGGCGTAAAGGCAGACCAGTCCACGTTCATTTGAGCGATTCCAGTGCGCGTCCGCAGTACAGGCTGGACAGGGTTTTCATCACCTGGCTGACCTCGAAACTGGCCATCTGGTAGTAGACGTACTTGCCTTCGCGCCGCGTGACGACGAGGCCTTCGTCGCGCAACACGCCAAGCTGCTGCGAGAGCGTGGGCTGGCGGATCCCGGTCAGCGATTCAAGCTCGCCGACGTTGCGTTCATGGTGGACCAGCTGGCACAAGAGGAGCAAGCGGTCTTCGTTGGCCAGGGCTTTGAGCAGCGTGCAGGCCTGGGAGGCCGATTCGCGCAGGGAGGCGACTTCACATTCGGTAAGCGGAGCATTCATGGCGAGGTGCTGGCAGAGGGAAAAGCGGGGTAATGGCGCCGTCATTATATTTCTGAATAAACTATTCGCAAATATTATTTTTTTACGTAAACTGTTCCGACGCGACCGCCCTTCATTCCCAAGCCCCCATGAATCCGCACATCCAGGCCTTCTTTGACCCCGTCACCTCGACCATCACCTACGTCGTTCACGAGGCAGGGCCCGGCGGCGCCTGCGCCATCATCGACTCGGTGCTGGACTTCGACCCCAAGTCGGGCCGCACCAGCACCGCCAATGCAGACCGTGTGGCCGAGTATGTCCGCGCGCGCGGGCTGCGGACGGTCTGGCTGCTGGAAACCCATGCCCACGCCGATCACCTGTCCGCCGCGCCTTATCTGCAACGGCAGCTGGGCGGCGTCATCGCCATCGGCCAAAGCATCCGCAGCGTGCAGGGCGTGTTCAAGAAGATCCTGAACCTTGAGCCGGCCTTTCAGCTCGATGGATCGCAGTTCGGCCATCTGTTCGCCGACGGCGAGACCTTTCAGATCGGCGCGCTGACCGCCACGGCGGTGCACGTGCCGGGACACACGCCAGCCGACATGGCCTACCTGATCGGCGATGCGGCATTCGTGGGCGACACGCTGTTCATGCCCGATGTCGGCACGGCGCGCTGCGATTTCCCAGGCGGCGATGCGCACCTGCTGTACCAGTCGATCCGGCGCCTCTTGAGCCTGCCCGACGACACGCGCCTTTTCATGTGTCACGACTATCCGCCCGAGGGCCGCGACGCCGCCTGGCAGACCAGCGTGGCCGACCAGCGCCGCGGCAACATCCACGTGCGCGATGGCATCACGGAAGAAGAATTCGTCGCCATGCGCACCCGGCGGGACGCGACACTGTCGATGCCCACACTGATCCTGCCCGCCATCCAGGTGAACATCCGCGCGGGACATTTCCCGCCGGCCGAGGACAACGGCGTGCGGTACCTGAAGATTCCCGTCAACGCGCTTTGACACCTGGCCGCGGCGCACTTGCGCCGCACGGCCATATCCCGCAAGATCGCCCGATCGCAGCAAACCGATCCGACGCATCCATGTTCGCCGAAGCCGAAGCAGACCCTACCCTCTCCAAAGATGAATTCAAGGCGCTGGAAACGCGGCTGCGGGTCGGACTGCTGAATGCGCAGTACGAACGCCTGCGCCAGGCCGACAAGACGCTTCTGATCGTCGTGGCGGGCATCGACGGGGCCGGCAAGGGCGCCACGATCAACCTGCTCAACGAATGGATGGATCCGCGCCACATCCGCACGCTGGCTTATGGGCCGCGCGAGGGCGACGAACTGGATCGCCCACCGTTGTGGCGCTACTGGCGCGATCTGCCGCCCAAGGGCAGCACCGGCATCGTGTTCGGCTCCTGGTACACGCCGCTGGTCATCGAAGCCGTGCGCAAAAAGCCCAATGCAGACGCCATCGAGGCACATGCCGCCGCCATCATGCGCTTTGAAACGATGCTGGCCTCGGAAGGCGTGCAGATCGTCAAGCTGTGGTTCCACCTGTCGGCCAAGGCGCAGAAGGAACGGGCGCAGCGCCTGCTCGCCAGTCCCGAGACCGCGTGGCAAGTCAGCCCGGTCGACATGAAGGTCAACAAGCGTTTCGACCGCATCCGGTCGGGCGCGCACGTCGTGCTCAATCACACGGACTGCGGTCATGCGCCCTGGGTGGTGATCCCCAGCGCCGACGAGAACATGCGCACCGCGCGCACGGCCGAGGCGGTGCTGACGGCGCTGCGCCGGCGCGGCGTGCCGCGCCTGCCGCCCGCTTTCGTGGCGCATTCCAGCACGACGCGCATCGTCGACCGCCTGGGCAAGCTGGACTATGACGCCAAGGTCGAGAAGGAAGACTACGAATCCGAACTCGGCCTGCTGCAAGGCCGGCTGGCGCTCGCCGCCCGCTCCGACAAGTTCAAGGATCGCTCGCTGATCCTGGTGTTCGAGGGACAGGATGCGGCCGGCAAGGGCGGCGCCATCCGCCGCGTCACGCACGCGCTGGACGCCCGGCAATTCGACATCACGCCCGTGTCCGCGCCCAGCTCGGAAGAATTGGCCCGCCCTTACCTGTGGCGGTTCTGGCGCCGCATTCCCCGCCATGGCCGGATCGCGATCTTCGACCGCTCCTGGTATGGCCGGGTGCTGGTCGAGCGAGTCGAGAAACTGATTCCCCCCGCCAAGTGGCGCCGGGCCTACGCAGAGATCAACGACTTCGAAGAACAGCTGGCGGCCAGCGGCGCGCTGGTGCTCAAGTTCTGGCTGGCGGTCACGCCCGACGAACAGCTTGTCCGCTTTCGCGAACGCGAAAAATCGCCGTTCAAGAATTTCAAGATCACGCCGGAGGACTGGCGCAACCGCGAAAAATGGCCCGAGTACTCGGCGGCGGCCAACGAGATGTTGATGCGGACCGACGTGGCCCACGCGCCCTGGCATCTGGTGTCGGCCAACGACAAGCGTTACGCTCGGCTGCAAGTGCTGCGGCATATCGTCGAAGCCATGGAAAACCAACTCTGAATTTCACCAGGAGGCTCCGCCCCATGAGTACCGCAGATATCCGTCCCATCGTTGCCGCTGACTTCGACGCGTGGCTGCCGTTGTGGAAGGGCTACCAGGACTTCTACCGCGTCAGCATCGACGACGCCGTCACGCGCAACACGTGGGCGCGCTTTCTGGATCCGGCCGAACCCATGCACGCGGCGCTGGCCTACGAAAGCGGCCGCGCGGTGGGCTTGGTGCACTGGATCTTCCACCGCTCCACCTGGACCGCGGGCGATTACTGCTATTTGCAGGATCTGTACGTGGACCAGGAGGCGCGTGGCACGGGCGCCGGCCGCAAGCTGATCGAGCACGTCTACGCCGAAGCCGCCGCGGCCAACTGTGCCCGCGTCTATTGGCTGACGCACGAAACCAACGCGACGGCCATGCAGCTCTACGACCGCATTGCCGACCGGTCCGGCTTCATTCAGTACCGCAAGGTGATGGCTTGAGCGCGCGCGATCCCAACTGTCCGCTGTGCCAGGAAGACGGCGGCACGCTCTTGTGGCGGGGACCGCACCTGCGCATCATCGAGGTCGAGGACCCCGACTATCCTGGGTTTACGCGTGTGATCTGGAACGCTCACCTGGCCGAGATGACCAGCCTGTCCACGCACGGGCGCGACCTGCTCATGCGGGCGGTGTATGTGGTCGAGGAAACGCAGCAGGCGATCCTGACGCCCGACAAGGTCAACCTGGCATCGCTCGGCAACATGGTGCCGCATCTGCATTGGCACGTGATCCCGCGCTGGCGCGGCGACCGGCATTTTCCGGATCCGATCTGGGCGGCGCCGCGCATCGCGCCGGGCGCCGAGCCCGATTCCTGGAAGCGCCGGCAAGAAGCGGTGTCGGCCCTGCTGCCGCGCTACCGCGACCGTCTGGTCGAAGCCATGAACGCGCTGCTGTGGCATTGAGCGGTCCAGCGCACTGACCGTTCTACCGCACTGAGCGTTCTACGGCATCGAGCCGCTGGGCGCCGCGGGGGCCCGCCCCCGCCGTTCTCCCAGCCAGCGTGCGTAAGCCGCTTCGACCAGTTGCGCCGCGCGGTCGACGCTGAAAAGCCCCTGCCCCCGGATGAGCTCCCGGCCCGCCTCGCCCATGCGGCGGCGGCGTTCGGGATCGGCCAGCAGGCTTTCCAGCGCGGCGGCCAACGCCGCCGGGTCGCGCGGCGGCACGAGCAGGCCGGTCACGCCCGCCTGCATGGTTTCGGGAACGCCCCCCACGTCCGTGCCAATCACGGGCACGCCCATGGCGGCAGCTTCGACAAATGCCGTGCCGAAGGCTTCGCGATGGGTCGGCAAGGCGAACACGTCAAACGCCTGCAGCACGTTGCCGATGTCATTGCGCCGGCCCAGGAAGTGTACGCGGGACGCCAGGCCCAGCGCCTGAACCTGACCCTTCAGGCGCTCGAACACCGGCATGCCGTCTCCGGCCAGCACCAGGTGGGCTTGCGGAAACGCGGCCAGCACCCGCTGGAAGGCGTCGATCAGGTCGGCATGGCCCTTTTCCGTGCGCATGACGGCCACACAGCCCACGACCAGCGCATCGCCCGGCAGGCCGAGTTCCTGCCGCAGACTGCCCTTGCCGTCGCCTTCGGGCAACACAATCGGCGAATGGATGGTGGCGACGGCCTCGGGCGCTGCGCCGCCATCCAGCAATTGGCGATGCACGTGCCGGCTCACGGCGATGACGCGGTGGGCCAGCCACGTGTAGGCGTACAGCGAGTTGATCGGCTTGGCCAGGTGGCGGGTGCGCACGATGAGCGGGGTGCGGGCAAGGCGCGCGCCCATTGCCGCGCGCACCGTGTCGCTGCGGCTGTGCGTGTTGACCACGTCGAAACGGCCGCGCGCCGCCACGCGCCGCACGAACGCCACGCTGCGCACGAAATTGACGGCGCCATCCATGTTCACGGTGTGCACGGTGAACCCGGCGTCGCGAAGCCGCTGCGCCAGTTCGGCATGCGGCTGGCAGACCGCTTCCAGGTGATGGCCGCGCTCGCGCATGGCGACCATCTCCTTATAGATACAGAATTCCTGGCCGCCAAAGGCCGTGGCGGCTTCCGTATGCAGGATGCGCAAGGGGCCGCCCGTCCTGGCGTGGCTCGCGGGAAAATCGTCGAAATTCAGCATGGGCGGCGCAGCGGGCTGCTGCAGGGGGTTTGCGCAGGGGCCTGCAGATGCCGGCAAAGGGTGTCGGCGGTGCCAGGCAAGGCAAGGAGGACGGGATGATGGCGTGGCGGCATGACGGCGAGGGGCGCCAGGCAGCCTGGCCAAGCCACGACTTTGGGCGTGGGTTCAAAAAAGGCCGACTGGGTCGGCCTTCAACGGAACTGTTACATAGAATTTAAGCGAATGTAAACCAGAACACCGCAGCGAGACAAGCCTGTCCATCGCGACGCGGGGACGCAGCCCGCAGAAGACGTGATTTCCGTTGAAATTGGCCTCAAATTCAGCGAAGAAAGGTGCATGTTAAATGCGTTCAGTTACCATTCAGGATCTCTCCATCGCGGTTAAACGACGCTCGGACGGGCCGCGCGGGCGGCCTGAATTTCCCCCTCCCTGCATTGGTACTCCTGCCTTGTTACCCTTATGCCCCCGCCGGCGCCGCGCATCCACGCGCGCGCGAGGCGACGCCTAAGAGGAATTCCATGTCTTTCAGCTCCGACGCCTGGGCCCGCAACGCCGCGCTCTATGAAAAGACGCGCGACATGCCGTTCAACCGCGAACTGGCCAGCGGCAAGCTTGCCGAGGACGCGTTCAAGCACTACATGATCCAGGACGCGCACTATCTGGTCGCGTTTGGACGCGCGCTGGCCATTGCCGCCGCCAAGGCCGACGACGCAGACGGCGTCGTGCAGTTTGCCGAAGCCGCCAAGGGCGCCGTCGTGGCCGAACGCAGCCTGCATGCCGGATTCATGCAGCAGTTCGGCATCGACGCGGCCACGTTCGAGGCCACGCCGCTGACGCCGGCGAGCCATCACTACACCAGCTTTCTCATCGCAACCGCCTGGAGCGCACCGTATCCGGTCGCCCTGGCTGCCCTGCTCCCCTGCTTCTGGATCTACGCGGAGATCGGGCGCGACATCCACGCGCGCGCCGTTCGGCCCAATCCGTACGCCGCCTGGATCGACACCTACGCTGGCGATGACTTCCACGCGCTGGTCCGCGCGGTGATCGCCACCGTGGATCGGGCCGCCCAAACCGCCTCTCCGCAGATCGTGGAAGCGATGCACCAGGCCTACACGCACGCCGCTCAACTGGAATGGATGTTCTGGGACTCGGCGCACCGGCAGGCCGGCTGGCCGGTCTGAACGGGCGGGCGGCGCCGGTCGGGCTGACCGGGCGGATATGCCAAAATCGCGCCCATGCCGATCGACAACCGCCTTACACCCAACGCCCTGGCCAAGCAGGCCGGGCAACTGCCTGCCGCCTGGCAGGCCGCCCTGTCCGCCGACCCCGCCGTAGCCGCGGCCCTCGCCGCCGCGACCAGCCATGTCGAAGCGCGTCTGGCGCAGGGCGCCGTGGTGTATCCCGCCACGCCCTTTCGCGCCCTGCAAGGCCTGGCGCCCTCGGACGTACGGGTCGTGATCCTGGGCCAGGACCCCTACCACGGCCCCGGCCAGGCGCAGGGGCTGGCGTTCTCGGTGCCGGACGACTGCAAGCGCCCCCCCAGCCTGCGCAACATCTTCAACGAGATTGCGCGCGACTATCCGGATCTGGGCGTTCCGGCAGGCAATGACCTCACCGCCTGGGCCGAGCAGGGCGTGCTGCTGCTGAACACGGCGCTCACCGTGGAAGACGGCCAGCCCGCCTCGCACGCCAAGCGCGGCTGGGAAACGGTGACCGACGCCCTCATCAAGCTCGTCGCGCGCGATCCGTCGCCCAAGGTGTTCATGCTGTGGGGCGCCCACGCACAGGCCAAGCGGGTGTTGCTGCCGCCCGACAGCGGCCATCTGGTGCTGATGTCCAACCACCCTTCCCCGCTGTCCGCCCGGCGCCCCCCGGTGCCGTTCCTGGGCTGCGGTCATTTCCGGGCCACCAACGCGTGGCTGGAAGACCAAGGGAAAAACCCTATTGATTGGGGGCTGGACAAAAAAATAATTCCCTTGCAGGGTGAATTCAGGTTATGATCGCCGCACTGCACAAAACGAGTTCGGCATTTACCGCCTTGATTTAGCGGAATTTTTTGCAGTCCGCCGGGAAACCAACCCCCGGCCTCATGCCGAACTATCATCGATTCCTGACCCCTTTCCTTTCGCCCTGCGTTCCATCAGTACAAGAGAACGCGCCACGCGCATGGTTGATCCGGTCGGCACGATGCTCCATCAACCGTCGCCTGGATCCGGCCGCCTAATCCCCTGGCCCGACCAAGCACTGCGTCGCATTGATTGCGGCAAGGGAAAGTAATGTCTTTCGAAACCCTGGGTCTCGCGCCCGCCCTGTTGTCGGCCGTTCAAGAAGCTGGCTTCACCACCCCCACCACCGTTCAAGCCGCCGCCATTCCGCAAGCGCTGGCCGGCCATGACCTGATGGTGTCCTCGCAGACCGGCAGCGGCAAGACCGCGGCCTTCATGCTGCCCGCCCTGCACCGCATCGCCCAGATGCCCGCCAACAAGGGCGTCGGCGTGCAAGTGCTGGTGCTGACCCCGACCCGCGAACTCGCCCTGCAAGTCACGGAAGCCACCGCCACGTATGGCCGCAAGCTGGCCGACCTGCGCACCGCAACCGTCGTGGGCGGCATGCCCTACGGCGCGCAACTGAAGGCGCTGTCGCGCCGCGTCGACGTGCTGGTCGCCACCCCCGGCCGCCTGATCGATCACCTGCAATCGGGCCGCGTCAAGCTCAACACCGTGCACACCCTGGTGCTGGACGAAGCCGACCGCATGCTGGACATGGGCTTCATCGAAGACATCGAGACCATCATCGAGCGCCTGCCGCAAGAGCGCCAGACGCTGCTGTTCTCGGCCACCCTGGACGGCACCGTTGCCAAGCTGGCCGCGCGCATGATGCGCGAGCCGCAGCGCATCGAGATCGCCGGCGCCAAGGAAAAGCACACCAACATCACGCAAAGCCTGCTGTACGCGGACGACGCCAGCCACAAGATGCAGCTGCTGGACCACGTGCTGCGTGACGCCTCGCTGGATCAGGCCATCGTCTTCACGTCGACCAAGCGCGGCGCGGACGACCTGGCCGATCGCCTGGCCGACCAGGGCTTTGCCGCCGCCGCCCTGCACGGCGACATGAACCAGCGCCAGCGCACCCGCACGCTGTCGCAACTGCAACGCGGCCAGCTGCGCATCCTGGTGGCCACCGACGTGGCCGCCCGCGGCATCGACGTGCAAGGCATCAGCCACGCCGTCAACTTCGACCTGCCGATGCAGGCTGAAGACTACGTGCACCGCATCGGCCGTACGGGCCGCGCCGGCCGCAGCGGCCTGGCGTTCACGCTGGCCACGCATTCCGAGCGCCACAAGGTCCGCCGCATCGAGCATTACATTGGCCAGTCGATCACGCCTGAAGTGATCGCCGGTCTGGAACCCAAGCGCACCCCGCGTCCGTCCACCGGTGGTGGCGGCGGCAAGCCCTTTGGCAAGCCTTTCGGCAAGCGTCCCGGCGGCTTCGGCGGTTCGCGTCATGCGTCGGGCGGCTTTGCCGGCGCCCGCGACGGCGCCCGCGATGGCGCCCCGCGTGAAGGCCGTTCCTTCGGCGGCCCGCGTGGCGAGTTCAAGCCGCGCGACGGCGGCTACCAGGGCAACCGTTCCTTCGAAGACCGTCCGTTCGGCGACCGCCCGCAGCGTTCGTTTGGCGACCGCCCCAGCTTCGGCGATCGTCCGCAGCGTGAAGGCGGCTACCAGGGCAATCGCCCCTTCGGCGACCGTCCCCAGCGTGAAGGCGGCTTCCGTGGCGGCGACCGCGATTCGCGTCCCAGCTTCGGCGACCGTCCCAGCTTCGGCGATCGTCCCCAGCGCGATGCCCGTCCGTTCAGCGAGCGCGGCCCGCGTGAAGGCGGTTTCCGCGGTGGCGATCGCGACGCGCGCCCCAGCTTTGGCGACCGTCCCAGCTTCGGTGACCGTCCCCAGCGCGAAGGCGGCTTCCGTGGCGGCGACCGTCCCGAAGGCGGCTTCCGTGGCAAGCCCTCGTTCGACAAGCGCCCCGGCGGCCCCGCCAAGCGTTTCACCAAGTCGTCCGATCGCCGCGGCTAATCTGTCCGTCTGATCCGAAAAAAGCCCCGCGGCCATGCTGCGGGGCTTTTTTTTGGGAAAATGCCGGTTTGCCCCGGTACCATCCGCCCATGCAACGCCCCGCCCCCGCCAATCTGCCTCCCCTGTCCCCCGCCGCACGTGAACACAGCGACGCCGCGGCCGCCCACCTGCGCGCCGCCATCACGGCGAGCGGCGGCTGGCTGCCGTTCGATCACTGGATGGCCGAGGCCCTGTACGCGCCGGGACTGGGCTATTACGCGGCGGGCAACGTCAAGCTGGCCGATGCCGACGACGGCGGCAAGACGCCCGCCGGCGACTTCGTGACCGCGCCGCAGCTCACGCCGCTGTTCTCGCGCACACTGGCGCGCCAGGCGGCCGAGGTGCTGCGCCAGACGGACACGCGCGCCGTGCTGGAGTTCGGGGCCGGCACCGGGGCGCTCGCCGAAGGCGTGCTGCGCGAACTGGACGCGTTGGGGCTGTCCGACACGCGCTATCTGATTCTGGAAGTGTCGGCGGACCTGCGCGCGCGTCAGGCCGAACGGCTGGCCCCATTCGGTGACCGGGTGCAATGGCTGGACGCCCTGCCCCACGCGTTTTCCGGATGCGTGCTGGCCAACGAAGTGCTGGACGCGATGCCGGTTTCCCTTTTTGTCTGGAGCGAAGCCGGCCAGGTGCTTGAACGCGGCGTGGCGGTAGATGCCGGCGGCGGTTTCACCTGGGAAGATCGCCCCGCCCCGGCCACCCTGGCGGCCGCGGTCGCGGCGCGCATGCCGGCGCTACCGGGCTACGTGTCGGAGATCAATCTGCAGGGCGAGGCGTGGATCGCGGCGATGGGCAGCTGGCTGGAACGCGGCGCGGCGCTGCTGGTGGACTATGGCTTTCCGCGCAGCGAGTATTACCACCCGCAGCGCGCGGGGGGCACGCTGATGTGCCACCTGCGGCACCACGCGCACGGAGACCCCTTCACCGCACCGGGCCTGCAGGACATCACGGCGCACGTGGATTTCACCGCGATGGCGGACGCCGCGCTGGCGGCGGGAATGCAGGTGCTGGGCTACACGTCGCAGGCGCGCTTCCTGATGAACGCGGGCCTCATGGACCTGCTGGCCGGCCTGGATCCGTCCGATGCGCAGGCCTACGCGCAGGCGGTGGCGCCCGTGCAGAAGCTGCTATCGGAGGCGGAGATGGGCGAGTTGTTCAAGGTGCTGGCCGTCGGCCGCGGCATGACGGCGCCATTGAGCGGATTCTCGCGCGGCGACCGGCTGGGCAAGCTGTAGCGCGAAACCCGGCTCAGACTGCCTGCAAATCGGCCAGACGCGCCAGGCGCGCCTGGCGCACGCTTTCCTTGATGCGCGCCGGCTCGCCCGCGCAAGCCTTGGCGATGGCGCCCGCGTCCACGCCGCGCACCGCCGCCACCCGCGATTGCCACGCGGGAAGGTCAACCGCGCGCAACACGGCCGCGGCATCCAACAGTTCAAAAAAGCGTTCCGGCTTGCGCAAGGCATCGGCGCGCTCCATCAGCGCCAACTGCGCATCGGCCCTGTCCGGGCCATCCGGCATGCCATCCTGCGCACCCAATGCGTCGAGGACTTCAGGCAAGAGGCGCGCGTAGTCGTTGCATTCCGTGGGCACGCGCATCCGCCGTCCCAGCGCTTCGCGCTGGGGCGTCAAGCGGCACATCAGCGCATAGCGGCTTGCCAGAGGCAAGCCCTGCCGCGCAGCGCGATCCAACTGCGAAGCCACTTCGTCCACGCCCTGCAATTCGGGCATCACGCGCGCCAGCGCGCCGGATTCTTGCAGCACGCCCAGCATGCGCGAAGGCGCCTGCGCCATCAGGCCGCGCGACAATTCCTTCCAGACGCGTTCGGCCACCAGCGCATCGGCCTCGCCGGCCTCGACCATGCGGCGGCACAGCGCCATCGTTTCCGGCGCAATGCTGAAATCGCCAAAGCGCGCGGCAAAGCGGGCGAGGCGCAGGATGCGTACGGGATCCTCTTCGAACGCATCGCCCACATGACGAAAGACCCGGGCGCGCAGGTCGTCCGCGCCGCCCAGCGGGTCGACGAGCCGGCCGTCTTCGTCCTGGGCAATGGCATTTACCGTAAGGTCGCGCCGGCGCAGGTCGTCCTCCAGCGTGACGTCCGCGCCCGTGTAGAAGGTGAAGCCCTTGTAGCCGCGCCCCGACTTGCGTTCGGTGCGCGCCAGGGCGTATTCCTCTTTGGTGCGGGGGTGCAGGAAGACGGGGAAATCGCCGCCGACGGGGATGAAGCCGCGGCCGGTCATGTCTTCGGGCGTGGCGCCCACCACGACCCAATCGTGATCGCCGTGCGGCAGGCCGAGCAGCGCATCTCGCACCGCGCCGCCAACGATATAGGCGCGCAGGCCCTCGGTCGCCGGATCGCGAGTCATGGCGCGGCGGCGGTTTCGGTGCCTGCCGGCACGACGTTGCCCAGGCGCTCCTTCAGCGATTGCGGCTGGCCGGTGAACATGGCCGCGTAATACGTGGCGTTGGACATCACGTTCTTGACGTAGATGCGGGTTTCGGTGAACGGAATGGTTTCGGCAAAGATGGCGCCTTCGACGGGATGCGTGAAGGTCGAACGCCAATTGCGCGGCCGGCCGGGACCCGCGTTGTAACCGGCGCTGGCCAGCATCTGCGAGCCGTTCAAATCGCGCAGCACGATGTTCAGGTAGTTCGTGCCCAGTACGGTATTGGTGTCGAAATCGTTGACGCTGGCCGGCGTGAAGTCGCTCATGCCGATCTTGCCGGCCACCCACTTGGCCGTGGCGGGCATGAGCTGCATCAGCCCCGAAGCGCCCACGTGCGAGCGCGCATCCATGATGAAGCGCGATTCCTGGCGGATCAGCCCGTACACCCAGGCCGGATCCAGCGCGATGGCGTTGGCCTTGGCGGTGACGCGGCCCTCGAACGGCGCGATGAAGCGCTGGCTGAAGTCGAATTCCTTTTCGGTGCGGTCCGACGTGTTGACCACGCGGTCGTAGATGTTCTCGGCGCGGGCCAGCTCGGCGGCGGCCAACAGCTGGCGGTCGCTCATGCCGCGCAGCGTGAAGTTCCATTCGGGAACGGCTTCGGCGCGCCAGCCCAGGCGGAACAGCAGCACGGCGCGTTGCAGGCCCGGATTGGCGCGGGCCTCGGCGATCTCGCGGTCGCTGATGGGCGCGGGGCGCGGCGGCACATTGATGCGGCGGCCCAGCTCTTCCGCGGCCAGTTGGCCGTAGAAATCAAAGCGGTCGGCGATGCTGGCGTAGGCGGCCTGCGCCTTGTCCTTGTTGCCCGTCGCGGCCTGGCCGCGGGCCTTCCAGTACACCCAGACCGTCTCGGCCTGTTGCGAAGGCGGCATTTCGTCGATGGATTCGATGACCCACTTCCAGTCGATTTTCGGCTGGCGCAACGCGGCGCGCACCTTCCAGGCGGCGTTGTATTCCGTCATGCGGATATGGCCCGCCTCGCGGTACCAATCGTTGGCCCGGCTGTCCAGGCCCAGCGCGGCGGTCAGCGCGTACTGGCCGCGCACCCACGCCAGGTTCGACTTGGACATCGACTTGGCCCATTCGCGGCGCAGGTAGGAGTCGGCGACGCTGACGTCCGAGCGAGCCAGGCGGGCCAGCGCGATCGTGACCAGTTCCTTTTCGTTGCGACCCACGGGCATGCGGTCCTGCCGCGTCAGCCACTTCATGGGGTCTTTCATGATGACGTCGTAGGTCTTCACGTCGCGCGGCTCGAACATGTACTGCACGAACTTGCGCGCATCGGTGGTCTTGTTGGCCTCGATGGCATCGCGCAGCTGCGGCTCGAGCTGCTCCCAGCCCAGGATGCCGTCGGCCACGAGTTGGTCGTACAGCGCCCAGCACGCGCTGCCGGGCGAAAACACGGCCATCGCCTGCGCGGCCGTGGCGCGCTGGCCGGTCATGTGCTTGCCGTCCAGGATGGCGCATTCGATCTGCGCGTTGCTGTTTTTGACGGGCGCCAGCTTGCGCACCGTTTCGAAGTCGCCGCTGCGGGCGGCGGCGAGCAGCCAGTCGCCGCGCAGGCGGTCGGCCAGGTAGGCGTCGCCATTGCTGTTGATGAACTGCTGCAGGGCCGCCACGGGCCGGCCCGAGGCGGGCGGCGTCCAGAGCTGATAGCGCAGCAGCCAGTATTCCGGATACATGCCCAGCGGGTCGCCCTTGGCCTGCGGCACCAGGGCGCCCAGCACCGACCACTGCTTGCGGTTCATGGCTTCGCGGGCGGCGACCACGGCGGCCAGCGCGGGCGTTTCCGCGGTCGGCGGCAGGCCCGCCAGCACCACGGGAGGCACGGCGATCATCGGCTGGGCCGCCTGCACGGCGGGCTGAGGCTGGGGATTGACGGCGGCGCTGCGCTGCTGCGCATCGACGGGCGCACAGGCAGCCGTGAAAAGCGCCACCAGCGGCAGCAAGCGGCGCAGCCCGGCGCGGGCGTCGGCGGCTTGCAACGACGAATTCTGATACCGTGGGGGCTGCCGGGCGCCTGTCTCGCGACGCACCCGCATGCTGAGCATACGCATGTTCGTCTTCAGCATGTTTGCCTTCATATTCAACCCCCCGGTTACAGCCACCGCATGACTACGCAAAATACTCCAGAGGATACCGCAGTCCACCGCACGCGATTGCGGAAATTGCGCACCGAAATGCCTGAAGACCAGCGCAGCCGGGGCGCTTTGCTCATGCGCGCACGCCTTTTCACCTGGCTGAATGTGGCCCGCGACCAGGCCGTGCAGGCCGGCCATCCGGCGCCCACCACCGTGGCCGCGTTCTGGCCGATGGCCGACGAGCCCGATCTGCGCCCGCTCCTGACGCAATGGAGCGAGGCCGGCATGACGGTGGCGCTGCCGGTCGTGCGCGAGCGCAACGCGCCGCTCGCCTTCCTGCCCTGGACGCCCGAGGCCGAGCTGCGCGCCGGCCCCTACGGCATCCAGGAGCCCGTGGCCGGTCCGGAACTCTTGCCCGACGTGGTACTGGTGCCCACCCTGGGTTACACCGAACTCGGCGACCGCCTGGGCTATGGCGGCGGCTATTACGACCGCACCCTGGCCGCCTTGCGCGACCGCGGCCACCCCTTCACCGCCATCGGCATCGCCTGGAGCTGCGGCGAGCTGGTCCCGGGATATGTCCCCGCCCCGCACGATGTCCGGCTGGACGCGGTGCTGACGCAGGACGGCTGGGTGCCGCACGCGCCGCTGGAGCAAGGCGGCAAGAGCGGATCGGTGCTGCATTCCTATCGCATGAATTGACGCGTCCCCGCTGACGCACCAGATTCGTCCGGCGTGACGCACCAGCTTGGTGCGCGCGCCCGGGCAGCTCTCCAGCCGCCCTCGCCCCCTGCCCGCCTCCCGTCCCCGGATTACGCCGTCGTCCGCCCCGGGGATGGCATTTCCCCCGCCCGCAGCGCATATTGATGCCGTGTCGCCCCGTCTGCCGACAAAGCTGGCATGCGGGTTGCTTGTACACCTTGACCGGCCGGCCACGGCCGGATGACGGCCGCGTGCAAGCGGCCGCAAGCATCTGCACGGAGGAGCCATGAAGGACCTACCCGCCCGTCCATCCGCCTTTGACGAAATGCGCGATGGCGAGAACCGCATCCGCTCCCACTACCAGGCGTTCGAGCGCTGGCACAACGAGCAGTCGGACGAAGCCATGTCCGTGCGCCGGCTGGAGGCCGACCTGAGCTTTCGCCGCGTCGGCATCACGTTTTCGGTCGCGGGCGACGCCGCCGGCACCGAGCGCCTGATTCCTTTCGACCTCATCCCGCGCATCATTCCCGCCGAGGAATGGCGCCACCTGGAAGCCGGCCTCAAACAGCGCGTGCGCGCACTGAACCTGTTCATCCGCGACATCTATCACGGCCACGACATCGTGCGCGCGGGCATCGTGCCGGCCGAACAGGTCTTCCTGAACGCGCAGTACCGTCCGGAGATGCAGGACGTCGACGTTGCCGAGGACATCTACTGCCACATCGCCGGCGTGGACCTCGTGCGGGCGGGCGCGGGTGAATTCTATGTGCTGGAGGACAACCTGCGCGTGCCGTCGGGCGTGTCGTACATGCTGGAGAACCGCAAGATGTCGATGCGGCTCATGCCCGACGCCTTCGGCCGCATCAAGGTCGAACCCGTCGCGCACTACCCCGACCTGCTGCTGGACAACCTGCGCGAGGTCGCGCCGCACGGCGGCGACGACCCCACCGTGGTGGTGCTGACGCCGGGCATGTACAACTCTGCCTACTTCGAGCACGCCTTCCTGGCCCAGCAGATGGGCGTGGAACTGGTGGAGGGGCAGGACCTGTTCGTCGAGCAGAACACCGTCTACATGCGCACCACGCGCGGGCCGCGCAAGGTCGACGTGATCTACCGCCGGCTGGACGACGATTTTCTCGATCCGCTGTCCTTTCGCGCCGATTCCGCGCTGGGCGTGCCGGGCCTCTTGTCGGTGTATCGCGCCGGCCGCGTCACGCTCGCCAACGCGATCGGCACCGGCATCGCCGACGACAAGTCCACGTATCTCTACGTGCCCGACATGATCCGCTTCTATCTGGGCGAGGAGCCCATCCTGTCGAACGTGCCGACCTGGCGCTGCGGCCGGCCGGACGAGCTGTCGCACGTGCTGGCCAACATGCAGGACCTGGTCGTCAAGGAAGTGCATGGCGCGGGCGGATACGGGATGCTGGTCGGGCCGTCCGCCTCGCGCGCCGAGGTGGAATCGTTCCGGGACCGCGTGCGCGCCAATCCCGCCAACTACATCGCGCAGCCCACGTTGGCGCTGTCGACCACGCCCACGTACGTGGAATCGGGCGTCGCGCCGCGCCACGTGGATCTGCGGCCGTACGTGCTGTGCGGCAAGGAGATCCGCACCGTGCCGGGCGGCCTGTGCCGCGTGGCGCTGACCGAGGGCTCGCTGGTGGTCAACAGCAGCCAGGGCGGCGGCACGAAGGACACCTGGGTGCTGGAGGACTGACCATGCTGAGCCGAACCGCCGACAATCTGTTCTGGATGTGCCGCTACACCGAGCGCGCCGAAAACACCGCCCGCATGCTGGACGTGAACCTGCAGATGTCACTGCTGCCGCAGGACACGCATACGCGCGAGGGCTCTTGGCTGGGCGTGCTGCGCATCTCCGAATTGCAGGGGCTGTATCAAAGCAAGTACGCCTCCATCTCGCCGCACGACGTGCTGGAATACATGGTGCGCGACCCGGAGAATTCCTCGTCGATCTATTCGTGCATGCGCGCCGCCCGCGAAAACGCGCGCGCCGTGCGCGGCAGCCTCACGACGGAAGTCTGGGAAACCTACAACACGACGTGGCTCGAACTGCTCAAGCATCTGCACACGGGGCTGCTGGAACGCAATCCGGGCGAATTCTTCGAGTGGGTCAAATTCCGTTCGCACCTGGCGCGCGGCGTCACGATCGGCACCATGCTGGAAGACGAGGCGCTGTATTTCATGCGCATCGGCATGCACCTGGAGCGCGCCGACAACACCGCGCGCATGCTGGACGTGAAGTTCCATGAACGCAGCAGCGCGAGCGCGCAGGAGGGCCGCGCGGAACCGGCCAGCGCCGCGGCCGTGCAGAGCGAGTTCTACCGCTGGTCGGCGCTGCTCAGCTCCGTGTCCGGCCTGGAGATCTACCGCAAGGTGTACCGTGACGTCATTACCCCCGACCGCGTGGCCGAACTGCTGATCCTGCATGGCGACATGCCGCGGTCGCTGCTGGCCTCGATGCGGGCGGTGGCCGACGACCTGGCGCGCGTGGCGAACCAGCGCTCGACCGAGACCGAGCGGCGCGCCGGCATGTTGTGCGCCGAACTGCAGTACGGCCGCGTCGAGGACATCCTGGCGAGCGGCCTGCACCGGTACCTGGACCGGTTCCTTGACCGCATCAACGACCTGGGCAACCGGATCAGCCAGGACTTCCTGGTGCCGCTGTCGGCATAACACGGAGACAGCCATGAAGCAGATCATCACGCACGTCACGCATTACCGCTACACCGCACCAGTCAACTACAGCATCCAGACGCTGCGCCTGACGCCGCGCGACGACGAACACCAGCGCATCCTGCGCTGGAATATCGAGGCGCCGGGCGAGCTGGACAAGCAGGTCGACGCCTACGGCAACATCACGCACACGCTGACGTTGAACCAGCCGCACAGCGACATCGAGCTGCGCGTCTCCGGCCAGGTGCTGGTGGCGCCGCTGGTGCGCGGCGTGCTGGGCGGCGAGGACAGCCGGCTGCCGGTGCATGCCTATTGCGTGCAGACGCGGCTGACGCAGGCAGACGAGACGGTTCTTGCGTTCGCGCGCGCGGTGCTGCCAAACGGGCTGTCGACGTCGGACGATGTCCTGACGCTGGCGGACGCCATTCACGGGCGCGTGGCGTACGAGCCCGGCACCACGGACGTCACCACCGCCGCCAACCAGGTGCTGGCGTTGGGTCATGGCGTATGCCAGGACCACGCGCACCTGTTCCTCGCATGCGTACGCGGCCTGAACGTGCCCGCGCGCTACGTCAGCGGCTACCTGTACACCACGGCCGAGCACGCGGCCAGCCACGCCTGGGCCGACGTCTGGCTGCCCGACCTGGGCTGGACCAGCGTGGACATCACCAACAGCCAGTTCGCCTCGGAGTGCCATTGCCGGCTGGCCGTGGGCCGGGATTACGACTCGGCGTCGCCCGTGCGGGGGGTGCGCACCGGCGGCGGCGAGGAGTCCATGGAAATCAGCGTCCAGGTCCAGGCCGGCGCGCAGCAGTAAGCCGTAACATCCGCCCCGCCCCGCCGCAATACAATGCGGGGTGGCTTTTCCCTCTTTCCGATCATGACCTACTGTGTAGCTGCCCGCCTGGACGCCGGCCTGGTGTTTCTTTCCGACTCCCGCACCAATGCCGGGGTCGACCAGATCAGTGTCTTTCGCAAGATGACCGTCTTCGAGCGGCCGGGCGAGCGCGTCATGGTCCTGATGACCTCCGGCAACCTGGCGGTCAGCCAGGCCGTGCTGAACGTGCTGACCCGCCAGCGCGAGGAAGCCGCCGAAACCCTCTGGAACGCGCCCGACATGTTCACGGCCACGCGCCTGGTGGGCGCGGCGGTGCGCGAGGTCTATCACAGCGAGGCGGCCGCCCTGCACGAACAGGGTGTCGACTTCAACGTCAGCATGATCTTCGGCGGGCAGATCGGCAAGGAGCAATGCCGTTTGTTCCAGGTGTATTCGGCCGGCAACTTCATCGAGGCAGGCCAGGAATGCCCGTACTTCCAGATCGGCGAGGCCAAGTACGGCAAGCCCATCCTGGACCGCGTGCTGCAACCGGACACCTCGCTGGACGAGGCAGCCAAGTGCGCCCTGATCTCGATGGATTCCACGCTGCGCTCGAACATCTCGGTGGGGCTGCCGCTGGACCTGCTGGTGTACGACGCCAATTCGCTGCGCGTCACCCACTTTGCCAGCATCGACGAGCACAACGAGTATTTCCGCATGATCCGCGGCACCTGGGGCGAGCGCCTGCGCCAGGTCTTTGCCGAGATCCCCGATCCGCTGTGGACCAACCCGGACGCGCCGGGCTCGCTGGTGCCGCCGTCGCGGGTGCACCAGCCCCTGCGCATGGAGCCGGCCGATGCGGCGCGCAGCGCTTATGTGACGCCGCAGGTGCTGGCCGAAGACCCGGGCAAGGACCAGCCCAACTGAGTGGGTTCCGGCGCCGCGCTGGACGGCGCCCCCCGCGTCAGCGCCGCTCGAACTTCGGCGCGCGCTTTTCTTCGAATGCCTTGCGGCCTTCCTTGGCGTCGGCGGTGGCAAAGCAGATCGCCTGCAGATCGCGCTCGTATTCCACGGCCTTCTCTAGCGGCATCGACAACGCGGCGCGCAGATTGACGCGTGCCGTTTCAGCCGCAATGGGCGCGCGCGAGGCGATGGTGGCGGCAAGCGCCTGCGCGCGCTCGCGCAGCTGCTCCTGCGGCACCACCTCGCTCACCAGCCCCCAGGCCAGCGCCTGCTCGGCGCGGATGGGGTCGCCGGTCAGCACCATCAGTGCGGCGTTGCTCGGGCCGATCGCATGGACGAGCTGCGCCGTCATGCCGCCGCCGCCGATCCATCCCAGCTTGATCTCGGGCGCGCCCAGGCGCGCGTTGTCGGCGGCGATGCGGATATCGCAGGCCAATGCCATTTCCAGGCCGCCGCCGAACGTATAGCCGTTGATCGCCGCCACCGTGGGCTTTTTCAACATGCGCACACAGTCGCAGTAGTCGAGCCGGTTGCGAAAATCCCAGGGCGTGGCGTAGCGGTCGAGCTCGGTGATGTCCGAGCCGGCGCAGAAGGCCTTGGGACCCGCGCCGGTCAGGATCACCGCGCGCACCTGCGCATCGGTATTGCATTGCTCCACCGCCGCGATCAGCAAGTCGGCCATCTCGGGCGTCATCGCGTTCAGCTTCTCGGGACGATTGAGTTCGATGATGGCGACATGGCCATCGATACTGAGATTGACGAGTGCGCTCACGTCGACATCCTTATTGCGGAGTGCTTGGGGTGGCGGCCAGGCTGGCCTCGAAACGCTCGGTCAGGCCGCGCGCCAATGCATGGGACGATGCGCGGGCGGCGACGCCGTCGCGCAGGAACTGCGAGGCCTCGCTCTGGAAGGCGATGTAGCCGTTGTGCCGCGGCCGGATCGACGCGGCTTCCAGCGTGCGGGCCGTGTTGGCATAGAAGTTGCCGCTCGCCGCATTCACGTTTGCATCGGCCCAGCTGCCGCGATGGCTGGGCTGTCCCTCGTGCTGCGGGATGAAGCGGCTTTGGGTATCGGCGGCCAGCAACCACAACAGGTGCGCGCGCAACTCAGGCCCCGCGACGCAGCGCCGCGATATCGCAATGCCGGTCCCGCCCAGGATCGATCCGGGCCGGCCAGCGTCGGCCTGGGGCGCGTCGCGGAACGTCAGCGGCTTGGCGACCGCGGAAGTGGCGTAGTTCACGTAGCCGTAGACCAGCGGGCATAGCGCGATGTCGTCGCGCGCGCTCATGTGGCCCAGCAGGGCGATCGGGTTGTAAGCCAGGGCGTGCGCGGGCGTGCGCCGCGCCAATTCGGCAAGCACGTCGCACGCGTCGGCGAGCGTCGCCTCGTCGTGCCAGGCGGCGTGCGGCCGCAGGTCCGTATCGGGCGCGAGCGCGGCGGCGATCGACAGCAGCGACAGAAACGGATGCGGTCCGCCCCAGCTGACCGCGACCGAGCCGCTGCGTTGCGACAGCGTCAGCACCTCCTGCCAGGTGCGCGGCGCGGGGCCATCCAACTGGTCAGCGCGCGTGGCCATCACCTGTGTGGCGGCGTCCAGCGGCAGCGCCCATTGGCGACCGGCCATGCGATAGCTGTCGTACGACAGTCCGATGCTGTCGCGCGCGATCCGCGCCAGCTCGTCGGGCGCGAACACGGTGTCCAGCGCTTGCAGGCAATCGTGCGCCAGGGCTTCGCCAAGATGGGGGTGGTCCAGCACCACCAGGTCATAGCGGGCGCAGAGTTCGGCAATGGGCGCCGACTCGAAACCCTCGAGCGATTGCTTGTCCCAGTGCACCAGCGGCGTGTGGGCGGTGGCCGCGTGCAGGGCGTTGTAGCCGCGAGGGTGATCCCAGGTCAGGCCGCGATAGGGCAACGCACGCTCGCTCATTCCGAGGCCCCTCGCAGCACCGCGCCCGAGGCCGCATGTGCGGCGATCTCGTCGGCACTGAAGCCGAAATCGCGCAGCACTTCGTCGGTGTGCTGACCGGTAAGCGGCGCGCCGCGCACCACTTGGCTAGGGGTCTTGGAAAAGCGGATCGGAAAGCCCGGCGTCTTGATCCGGCCTTCGGTCGGATGCTCGTATTCGACGAACGTGCCGTTGTGCGCGATCTGCGGATCGTCGACCAGATCGGCGTAGCCATACACGGGGCTGCACCAGATGCCGGCGGCATCGAGTTTGGCGAACCAGTCGGCGGTCGAGGCCCGGGCCAACGTATCGCGCACCAGCGCGTAGATCTCGTCGCGCTTTTCCCAACCGTCGCGCTCGCCGGCGTAGTCCGCCAGGCGCGGCTCTTCGGTCACGCGCGCCAGCACGTTCATATCGGGCATGGCCAGCGCCAGATAGCCGTCGCTGGTCGCAAAGGTGCCATAGGGCGCACGGATGTACACATGGGCATGCGGCTCGGCACTGCGCACCTGCGGCTTGTGCCCCACCGTGTACACCGAGAGCTCCTGCATCTGGATCGTGGTGATCGCATCCAGCATGTTGACCTCGACCTTCTGCCCTTCGCCGGTGCGCTCGCGGTGCAGCAGCGCGGCCAGCACGCCTTCGAACGCGCAATACGCGGTGACGGCGTCGACCACATACTGGCCCGCCGCGCGTGGCGCTTCACCGGCCCGGCCCGACGACAGCATCGCGCCCGACATCGCCTGCAGCAGCAGATCCTGTCCGGGGCGCGTGGCATAGGGACCGTCCTCGCCGAAGCCCGACATCGATACATAAATCAGGCGCGGGTTCAGGGCCGACAAAGTCTCGTAGTCCACGCCCAGGCGGCCGGCGACACCCGGCCGGTAGTTCTGGATGAACACATCGGCCTGCGCCGCGAGCTTCTGGATGATCTCCTTGCCGCCGGCGCTCTTCAGATCGATCGCGAGCGAACGTTTGTTGCGGTTCAGCGAAAGAAAGGACACGTTGATCTTGTTGCCCGTGATGCCGCCGGCGGGCGCGTGCCGCTGCCATTCGCCGGTGGGCGGCTCGATCTTGATCACGTCGGCGCCCAGGTCGCCCAGGCGCTGCGCCGCGAACGGCCCCGCCATGGCGATGGAGCAGTCCAGAACCTTGTAGCCAGAAAGAATGCTCATTGCTTCTACCCTCTGCGTGGCGCCGATGCGCCTTTCAATGCATGACCCAGCCGCCGTCCACCGCCAGCGTCTGTCCGGAAATGAAACCCGCCTCGTCCGAGGCAAGGAACACGATGGCCGCGGCGATGTCGCCGGCGTGCCCGCGGCGCTTGACCGACTGGCGTTCGAGCACCATGAGGTTGTAGCCCTCGGGATCGGGATGGATCTTCTCGGCGTCGGTCGGGAACGCGCCCGGCGAAATGGCGTTGACCGTGATGCCCCACTTGCCAAACTCGCGGGCGAAGGCGCGCGTGACGCCCACCATCGCGCCTTTGGACTGCACGTAGGGCAGCAGGTTTTCCCATCCACCCGACAGCGTGATCGACGAGATGTTGATCACGCGGCCCCATTGCTGCTCGCGCATGCCCGGCAGCGCCGCGCGCACGATCTGCACGGCGGCCTCCACGTTCACGCGGTGCACGCGCGCCAGCTCGGCATCGCTGTATTCCTCGAACGGGCGCGAGGGATAGATAGCCGCGTTGTTGATGACCACGTCGATCGTGCCCTCGCCGGTCAGCCGCTCAAGGTGCGCCTGCAGCGCGCTGGCGTCGGCAAGGTCGGCCTGCAGGATCTGAAGCTGCCCGGCAAGCTGCGCCGGCACGGTGCTGCGCAGGCGATCGATATGCCCGGCGTGGTTATCCAGCGCGATCACGTCGGCACCCGCTTGCAGCAGCGCGACCGTGGTGTCCACGCCAAAGCCGCCCGCCGCGCCTGTGTACAGAACACGGCGGCCTTGCAATGAGAAGCGCGCGCTCATGAGCGCCCCGCGATGGGCGCAAAGCGACCCGACAATGGCGGATAGTCGGTCTCGGGCTGCTCCGCGATCGCGCGGATTCGCGCTTCGCAGGCCGCGATGTCGGCGGCCGAGCCCAGTACGCTGAACGTCGTGTCGTAGCAGCGCTCCTCGCCATGCTCCAGCCAGATGAGCTCGTTGCGCTCGCGCGCCGCGCCCTGGCCCAGCACATGGTTGGTGGACGGCTCGATGCCCATCGCGTACTGGCCCGATTGCAGGTTCTGCCACTGATACTGGCAGGGGAATTGATGCTTGTAGGTGCTGACCTGCATCCCGAGGCCCAGCGCATCGTTCACCAGGGCGACCGGCACGCTGCCGTCCTCCGCGGCCGCCATCTCGTGCTGCCACACCTGCTCATGAAAGCCCAGCTGCGGCGCCGGCATGCGGCGGTAACCCACACCCTGCTTGCGGTAGTCCTGCTCGTGCGCGGCCCACACCACATCGCGGATCGGCGCCAGATAACGCGAGCCGGTGTCCAGCACCGGATAGCCCAGGTTGATGTGATAGCAGAGCATATGGGGCGTGCGGTAAAAGCCGCGATTCACCACACGGTCCGACAGCTTGATGTCGTTGGTGCCCACCTCGATCTCGATACGGCGGTGCAGCTCCAGATGCTCGCCGAACACGGTGCCCTGGCTTACCACGCCCTCGGCCCACAGCACGCAGCGATCGCCGTCCCAGCGTTCGCCGTAGCCGGTCAGCCGCGCGGGAATGGTGCCGACGCGGCCATGGATGGATTGCTTGGCCGTCTTGCGGGGGCCATACACATAATTGTCGGCCGGCGCGTCGTACATGAACAGAATGTGATCCAGCCCGCAGGTGACCATAAGTCCCGAAAACGAGCGCATCCAGCCCAGCCCGCCCTCGCCTTCGTAGTCATGCAGTCCGGGATGGCGAAAGCCCGAGGGCGATTGCCATCCCATGGCAAAACCGCGGTATTCGCAATCGGCGATGTCCATCGCACGATCCACCAGCACCGTGAAACGCAGGCCCGTGCCGCTGCGGAACTCCAGCATGCGGATACCGCGCTCCAGCCCGTCGTCCAGCGTCATCAGGCGTACGCCGGCAAACTGCGCAAGCTGTCCGGTGCGCGCCTCTACGTCGCGGCGCGTCATCCAGGTCCCGTAAATGTCAGGCATGAGTTCTCCCTGGCGGATGCGCGGGCGCGCGTCTGCCGGTGTCGGTGTTCAGAATCGTGTTCGAGCGGCGCGCCGCGGGCCTTGTTCGAGGATGGCTTCGCGGTGCGCCTGGTTTGCGCGCGGCGCCGGCCTACAGACCGTTCGCGCGCAGCCGCTCGTCGAGGAATTGCTTGGCGCGCGGCACGTCGTCTTCGGTCAGGTGTTCGATGATGATGGGGATGTTGGGGTGCTTCTTTGCCAGGCGCTGCAAGTACAGGTCGTAGTTGAGCGCGCCCAGGCCCGGCGCGGGCAGCTCGATCTCGCCGACCCCACGGAACGTATGGCTTTCGGCCGCGCCCTCGTCACCGATATCGCTGTGCTTTTCGGACTTGTCATCGCCCGAACGCTTCACGTCCTTGGCATGCGCGATGCAGATCTTGTCCGAGAGCGCGTCGAACACCTGATTGAGCGTGCGGTCCATCTGGTCGATGTTGTGCGCTTCGAAGTAGTTCGTCGGATCCATCAGGAGGCCCAGGCCCGGGTGATCCACCTCGGCGAACATGCGCAGCGTTTCCTCGACCGATCCCACCACGTTGTTCACATAGGTCTCCAGCAGGAACACCGCGCCATGGTCATAGGCATGTTGCGACAGCTCGGCGATCACCGCGCGGCACTGGTCCCAGCCTTCCTCGGTCTTGTTCTTGGGGTGATGCACCCAGTCGCTTTCGGTGTCGAACGTGCCCGTTTCCGAGATCACGTAAGGCGAACCCAGCTGGCGCGCGTGCGTGAGGATCTCCTTGAGATAGCCGTTACGGCGCTGGCGCTCGGCGGGGTCGGGATGAACGATGTTGGTATAGGCCGAGATGCAGGACACCGGCAGGTCATAGTTGCGGAACGTGTCGCGGATCTGCGTGCATTTCTGCGCGGTCAGCTGCCCCGGGCCGAGCTCCATGTCCTTGAAATGCAGGTCCAGCTGCACGGTGTTGAAGCCGTGCGAGCGGATCACCTTGGCGGTGCGCTCCAGCTCATAGGGAAAGTAGCCCGAGAAGATTCCGGTCTGGATCATGATGGTTGTCTCCGTCTGTTTTTCTGTCTGGTTATTCAACAGCCGGCAGCCGTACCGTGCGGCCTTCGGCGATGGACGTATACGCGGCCTCGACCAGCGTCATCGTGCGTACGTTGTCGGTCACGCTCAACGCAGGCTCGGTGCCGCTGGCCAGCGCGTACTGCAACTGCTCCATCACGCCGATGAAGGCATGCGGAAACCACATCGTGTCCCACGTGGGCGTCACCCATCGCCCGTCGGTATGGCCTTGGGCCGCGCGCGAGGCGTAGCTCAGGGTCGACGGCTCGCCGGTGGGCCAGCCGATGGTGCCGCGCGCCACGCCCTCGGTGCCTTCCACGCGCCAGCGAATGTGCTGGTCGTCGGGGTATCCCTCGGCCCGCGGGCCGGACCACACGTCTTCGAGCGACAGCGCGAGCAGGCCGTTGCCAAAGCGCAGCGTGGTGCTGACCAGCCCATCCCGATGCGCGAACTCGGTGCGCGGGTCGGGGCGGGTGATGCTCGTGATCTCGGTGGGCTCGCCAAACAGGTAGCGCAGGGCATCGAGGTGATGAACACTCATGTTCGAGAGCGTCAGCCGGTCATAGCCGCGCAAGAAATCCTGCCAGTGCGGGATCGCGTGCATGTCGATCTGCGCGAACACCGGCGTGCCCAGCACGCCCTGGTCGAGCAGCTGCTTGAGCGTGCGCATCGACTGGTCGTAGCGCATGTTCTGGTTCACCGACAGGATCTTGCCGGCGGCGCGTGCCTCGTCGCGCAAGGCGCGGGCTTCCTCAAGCGAGAGGGCGAGGGGCTTTTGCGCCAGCACGCCACGCACGTGCGGGGTGGCCAATGCGGCGCGAATCAGCGCGGGCTGCAAGTCGGGCGGATACGCGATGTCCACGATCTCGATCTGCGGATCGGCGATCAGGGCCAGGGGATCCTCGTGCACACGCGGGATGCCGTAGCGTTCGGCGACGGCGGCCGCTTTGCTGCGGGTACGCGACGCAATCGCCGCCACCGTGAAGCCGGCCTGCTGGTAGGCGGCCAGATGGCATTCGGCCATGATCATGCCGGCGCCGATGCAGCCGATGCGAAAGCGCCGTTCCCGGACGGGCGGGTCGGGCACCAAGGTAGGGTGCGACATGGTCTCCTCCTGCCGGCCTGGTGTGCTCTGTCGACTGCCTGGCACCCTGCCGTGCGGTGTTTGATGTATTGAGCCGCGATATTCACATCAAAACAATCAGGGGTAAAGGCGGAAGGTGCCCATAGGGCGGCAACGTTACCTTTCTGATCTCGAATGATTGCAAATGATGGCTTATGATGGCCGCGCCGCCATCGTCCTGATGATGTCTTGAGAGCCCGATCCCGCATGCGCCCCACCATTTCCCTCATTGCCCGAGAAGCCGGCGTTTCCACCGCCACCGTGGACCGGGTACTGAACGACCGCGACGGCGTGCGCGGCAAGACCCGCGACCGCGTGCTGGCGATTGCCAATCGCCTGGGCTACTTCGTCCCGGGCGCCGAGGCCGCCAGTCAGGACGTCCGGGTCGATTTCGTCTTGCCCGCCGGCACCAACAGCTTCATGACCGCGTTGGGCCGGCACCTGCTCGAAGAAGCCGCCACCCGCCCCGATGTGCAGGCCCGCCTGCATCTGATCGAGGGGTTCGATGCCAACAAGCTCGCAAAAAAGCTCTACGAGCTGCGCGAACAGACGCAGGCCGTTGGCCTAGTCGGACTGGACCATCCCCAGGTGCGCGACGCCATCATGGCCCTGCGCGACAGCGGCGTGCATGTAAGCACCCTGGTGTCGGACATTCCGATCTCGGCGCGCCTGGGGTACGTGGGCATCGACAACCGCGCCGCGGGCCGCCTGGCCGCGCTGTTGCTGGGGCGGTTTCTGCCGCAGCACACCGAACGCAAGGTTGCGGTGTTCGTCGGGTCATTGGCCTATCGCGGCCACGAAGAACGCGAGATGGGCTTTCGGTCGCTGCTGAGCGAAGAGTTTCCGCACCTGCGCATCGCCCACATCCTTGAGATCGGCGACGACCGCGACCGCGCCTTTGCCGTCACGCAGGATCTGCTGCGCAAGGACCCGCCGCACGCGATCTACAACATCGGCGCCGGCAATCAAGGCATCGCGCGGGCGCTGAAGGAGGCGCGGCCGGCTGAGGCATGGGCGGCCGACGCGGGGCCTGACGCGGCCCGGCCTGACGCGGCCCGGCCTAACGCGGCGCGGCCGAACGAGGCCCGGCCGAGCAAAGCGTCCTCTGCCTCTCGCATCGTCTTCGTCGGTCACGACCTCACCGAGGCCACGCGCCGCCTGCTGCTCGATCGCACCATGGACGCCGTGATCGACCAGAACCCGCGCGTCGAGGCGCGCGAGATCGTCAAGCTGCTGGTGGCGGCCGTCAAGGGCGCGCCCGAACCCAGCTACCTGCCGCGGCTGCAGGTGATCTTCCGGGAAAACATCCCGGAGCCGTGATGGCCCGGCGCGGGCGCAGTCGGGAACCCGTGCGCGCAGTTCGCACCGGCCCGGGCCCAGGAGACCCCCTGCCCATCCGTGGCGCTACACGTACGCTTCTTGTCGCTTCTGCAGGCAAGTCCACGTAAACCCTCCTTTCCGCGCGCCGAAGCCCGGCTTGCGAAACCGCGAATTCCCAACCTCGCCCTTGTCGCGCCACACTGCCGATGCCTGCCCGCCATGCGCGGCATCGCGGGCCAAAGACACTACAAGGAGCGAGACATGTCCCACCGATACGCGCGCGCGATCAAGCGCGCTGCCCGGCCCGTGCTGGCCCTGTCCTGCCTGGCTGTTGGCAACGCCGTCGCGCAGGGGGCCTACCCGAATCACCCGATTTCACTGGTCGTGCCGTTTGCCGCGGGCGGTCCCACCGACGTCGTGGCGCGCAGCCTGGGCGCCTCCATGGCCAAGACACTGGGCCAGAGCGTCGTCATCGAAAACCGCACCGGCGCGGGCGGCACGCTGGCCTCGCAACACGTGGCCCGCGCCGCGCCCGACGGCTACACCTTTCTGATCCACCACAACGGCATGGCCACGGCGCCCGCGCTGTACCGCAAGCTGTCGTTCAATCCGCTGACCGACTTCGCCTATGTCGGCCAGGTCGCCGACGTGCCCATGACCCTGCTGGGCCGCAAGGATCTGCCGGCCGACGGCATGGCGAACTTCATCAAGTACGCCAAGGAAAACGGCAACAAGATCAACCTGGCCAATGCCGGCCTGGGCGCCGTGTCGCAGCTGTGCGGCATGCTGCTGCAGGAGTCGCTCGGCGTGCAGTTCACAACGGTCCCTTACGCGGGCACCGCGCCCGCCATGACCGCGCTGCTGGGCGGCCAGGTGGACGTGCTGTGCGACCAGACCACGCAGACCATCCCGCAGATCAAGGCCGAACGCGTCAAGCTTTACGGCGTCACGACCCAGGAACGCATCAAGACGCTGCCCGACGCGCCCACCCTGCAGGAAGGCGGCCTGAAGGATTTCGAGGTCAAGGTGTGGCATGGCGTCTACGCGCCCAAGGGCACGCCGCCCGAGGCCATCGACAAGTTCAACGCCGCGCTTCGCGCCGCACTGAAGGACCCGGCTTTCACGCAGAAGATGGCCGAGCTGGGCGCCGAAATCGTGCCCGAAGCCAAGCAGACGCCTGAGGGCCTGCAGACGTGGCTGAAGTCTGAAGTCGACAAGTGGGGCGGGGTGATTCGCAAGGCGGGCGTGTACGCGGATTGAGGCATGTTGCGGCGCCCGGCTGGGCGCCGCGGCGGAACAAAACAAGGCCATCTCGGCAACGCCCGTGTGAAGGGATGCGTCTCCAAAGCGGTGGCCGTGTCGGAAAACACTTGATGCAGCCAGGGACGTTGGCGTTCGGAGGCTTCGTTCTAGGCGGTAGACCCGCGCTGGTTCACGATGACGCAGGCTTATGACGTCATCGCTTGAGCCTGTTCTACGGGGGAATGCGGTCGCCGTTGATGCCAATGGCCCCTGGCTGGATATCGTCGAATCCGCACAGCTGGTCAATTTCCTTGGGAAACCGAGCGTAAGGCACGTTGTACTGAATGAAGGCCTCCACGCTGTCGGGGAAAACAATGATCAAGAGCCAGCCGATCCACAGCGGAATGGTGATCGGCGCTTTCAACACGCCATAGGGTCGAGCGAGTCTGCCGCGCAATCCGGCATACCAGTCTCGGTAAGGTTGAAGGGTTTCTTGTTTGCGGCTAAGTCGAGGGGGTAACGGCGCAGGTTGGGGCAAACCTTCGGGTCCATGAGCCATAAAGGCTTGGAGATAAGACCACAGCGACTTGGCGGATCGGTCTCCGTCCAACAGGCCGAGGTTGCCGCACGCCGCACAGATTTCAGCTGGCGGATCCATCGCATAGTCGACGCCGATCAGGTAAAGCGGGTGTCGGCTGGTATAGCCGCTCGCTGAGACGATAGGGATGTAGCCGGCCATCGCTTCAAGTTCGTCCCAGTCGAGAACGTGAAGGAGCTTCCGGCTTGGATAGACGAGATACAGTTTACGAGTGCCTCGATGGATGCGTACGAACGCGCCACGACTTCTGTGGGCGCCGCTGGCGAGATAAAAGATAAACGCCATGACGGTCAGAGCAGGCGACAGGGCAATCATCATCATGGTCCGCTCCAGGGTCATATTTTCGAGGCCAACCGCAAGGACGCCGACGATAAATGTTGCGATGGCGATGTTTATGGACATGCCGATTGATGCTGCGGCACCGCGTTGTGCATAGTTGGCATAGGTATCGAGCTCAATGCAGTTCGCGTTGACCCTTCGTACACCATCCGGTTCCGGACTTGCAGACAGGGCGTCCCTTTCAGATAGAGGAGTGCCTCCAAAGCGAAAGCTCTTTGGGAGGCGCTTTATTGTGCCGGTCATCTCGGCGCACCTATGGGTTCGAGTTTTGCCAGATCGATTGAGTTATGGAACCAACCACTCGAAGTGAATACCATTGGCGCAGGCGCATCAGGTTGTCGCAGCGTGAGATCAGGATGTTCATCGGGGTCGGGGAAGTAGAGATATTGCAGTTCTACTTTTGTGTCCTTATGCATTTGAATCGCCCAGCCGCACTCATTGCCAGTGCTGCCTAATGAGGTAACGAGGCATTCTCGGCGGTAGTCGATCGCGCTCGACCCGCGGGCGAGGATGATTGGTCCATGCACGGGAGAAAGCTTGATGCCGCTTAAGGAGAAGACCAGCTTTGTCTGGAATCTTTCTGCCGGCATGTCGCATATTCCAGGGATTTGGCAACTGATCCGGAGGTTGCCCACTGAATGATCAGGCGCATTATTCCAGGCGGGTGTCAATCGCGGTCGGTAGTACAAACTGTGGACAGCGTCGAGTTCTTCATGGTTGGAGTAATGACGTTCGTGAACACCCCACGCACTGTGTTTAAGCCAGATTTCGACCGGACCGTGTTTGGCCAGGTCGGCACCGAATGCAAACCCCACAATGAAAATAATTGCGACGCCCGCGACGATTGTCCAGCCCAACGGAGTGAGCCCGAGGGCGGCAACGGCTGCCCCGCCATTGCTGATAGTCGCGGCTGCTGCCATGCCGCCTCCCCACGTGGCTGCGGTCAGCACGCCCCCTGCTAACGCTGAACCCATCAGCATTCCCCCAAGCGCAGGGTTACTGTCTTTAAAAGCGCTGATCGATCTGATGGAGTCAGATGCGGACAAAAGTCCGGATCCCAATGCTCCAAAAACTGCCATTCCATATTTTGCTGAAAGGATTTTCATCCCCCTTTCGGCAAGTTTGCTCGCACGTCCTGTGGTCGTGCTGGAAACCATGGATGTGCCAAGTTCTATGCTGGCAGCGACGACCGTACTCATGGCTCCAAAAAGACCCACATAGTTGGCAACCGGAGCGCTATTGTCTTTCTGATTCTTCCAGGCACTAGCCAAGCCTTTTAAAGCTAAGAGCCCACCCAGACCGGAAAACAAATGTCCTAGGGGCCCTCGCACACGGTTCAACATATTGATGAACGGATTGCCAGTCATCTGAATTGAACGTGGTGCCGGGAGTGCTGATCGATCGCCTCGGATCGGATCAGTTGTTCGGGAAGTCGCTTCGTCAACCTGCACCCAGTCAAAGACTGACGCCCTTTTTGCGGAGTCTGCGGGATTGATCTTCGGTGGCGGCATCTTCCACTCACGAAATTTCTCTTCGCCTAGGGCTTGATACCCTTGAAATTCGTAAGCTGCACGCTGCAAATCCGCAATTCCGAAGTCATATCGCACAATGGTGATGCCGGCTCTGATCTCCATCACGTGCCGCAGACGAGGCACAAATGCATCCGCCACTTTGGATTCCGGCACAGCCTGCAGCAGCCCGATGAGCGCGTTGGAGGCTGCCGTTAGCTTGTGCTCTTCCAGAAATCTGTCCAAGACGCTGAAAAGATTCTTGGCAATCTCGCCGGAGCTCGACTTCAGACGAGCAAGAAGCAGTTCACTGCCATTGGCCAGTGCGAGCCAGTAAGGGCTTATGTCAACGGGCAGATTGATCAGGTCGTTCAGTACCTGTATTCCATCTTTCGCGTGCACCAGACCGCCAATGCACTGCAGGACGGCGTCCTCATAGTCATGGGCGTTGTGGATCACGCCGCGATCAAAGCAACGCAGCGT
>NZ_CADIJP010000010.1 GCF_902859725.1 Achromobacter mucicolens
GGTCATACGTCGCTACTCAAAGGAAGTGAGGTATGTTCTTAAACTTGACGTCTAAGGTACTTCACTTCTAGTGAGCACTTGATTTCTTGTGCTTGCGATAAGGCCGAAACCCAATCGCTGCACCCGCATCAAGCGCCCACACTTATCGGTTGTTTAGTTGTTAAAGAGCGGTACTGCTAAATTCTGTACTACTGGTTTCTGCCTTTAACTTCGGCGAACTTCGCTTTTGCGTCGTCGCTTTCGTTGCAGCAGAGAAACGAGATTATGAAGAAGTTTTTATCGCTTGTCAAGTCAGCTTCGCTTTCTGCTTTACGCAGTTGCGTCACTTACTTGCGGCGACCTCTTCAGGTCTCGCCAGGACTTTCGCCCTGCCCTAGCACCTATCGAAACTTCAGGGTAAACCCTAATTTTTCAGTAACTGCCAAGCCCAAGACTATAGCACAATTTTTGCAGATCTTGCAACTGGCTTCTGCCTGATTTGCGTCGATCTTTGCAATAACCGCTTGGCGCTCATTACTGATTGCCGCTGCGGCAGGTGAAATTGGGTTGCCCCGCCACCTGTTGCACTTGCTTGGCTTCGCGTCTCAAAACTGTCTGAGCTGCGAAGGAGCGAGACTATAGCACAGAATTTTGGGCTGTCATGCCAGTGTCTCAAATTTGTTGATGGAAAGGCAGTCAGGCTGGCGCCGACGCCCTGCTCCGTCGAAGGAGGCACGGGCCGTGACTGGCCGCGCCTATATATAGATAGCGGCAGCCCCTGCTTGTGGGACTAGTATGTACGTTTACTATTCGCCTGTACGCCGCATCTGATTGGAGACAGATACCTCATGCCCCCTGCGATCGCCCTGAGCGAAGACATCCTGATCAACGTCACCCCGTTTGAAACCCGCGTTGCGCTGGTGGAACAGGGGTCGGTTCAGGAATTGCACGTCGAACGTAGCATCCAACGGGGCCACGTCGGCAATATCTATCTGGGTCGGGTCGTGCGGGTGCTGCCCGGCATGCAGAGTGCGTTCATCGACATTGGGCTGGAGCGGGCGGCGTTCATTCATATTGCGGACCTGCGCGAGAATCGCACTGAGCGAAGCCAGGGTTTGACGCCGACGCCAATCGAAAAGCTGATATTTGAGGGACAGACCCTCATGGTGCAGGTCGTGAAGGATCCGCTCGGCACCAAAGGCGCGCGGCTGTCGACGCAGATCAGCATGGCCGGACGGATGCTGGTGTATCTGCCGCACGATCCGCACATCGGCATTTCGCAGAAGATCGATTCCGAGTCCGAACGCATCCAGTTGCGCGAACGTCTGCAAGCGCTGATGCCCTCGGACGAGAAAGGCGGGTTCATCGTGCGCACGCAGGCCGAGGGCGCCAACGACGCGGAACTGACTGCCGACGTGGAATATTTGCGCAAGCTGTGGACGAGTGTCCAGGCGGCGGCTCGGACCCAGCCCGCCCCCGCGTTGTTGCACCAGGACCTGACGCTTGCCCAGCGCGTATTGCGCGACATGGTCGGCCCCGAAACCGGATCGATCCTGGTGGATTCGCGCACGACGACTGCCGCGATGCTGGAATGGGCGCGTGTGTACACGCCGTCGGTGGTTGACCGCATCAAGCATTACAGCGGCGAGCGCCCCCTGTTCGACACCGCCAACGTGGATGACGAGATTGCGCGCGCGCTGTCGCGCCGGGTGGACCTGAAGTCGGGCGGCTATCTGATCATTGACCAGACGGAGGCGTTGACCACGGTGGACGTCAACACCGGCGGGTTTGTGGGGGGCCGCAATTTCGACGACACGATTTTCAAGACGAACCTTGAGGCGGCACAGGCAATTGCGCGGCAGCTGCGCCTGCGCAACCTGGGGGGAATCGTGATCCTGGACTTCATCGACATGGAGGAACAGGAACATCGCGACACCGTGCTCGCGGAGCTGAAGAAGGCGTTGTCGCGCGATCGGACCCGCATGACCGTCAATGGATTCACGCAGTTGGGGCTGGTGGAAATGACGCGCAAGCGCACCCGCGATTCTTTGGCGCACCAGCTTTGCGAGCCCTGCCCCATGTGCGAGTCGCGCGGCAATGTGCGTACACCGCGCACGGTCTGTTATGAAATCCTGCGCGAGATTCTGCGCGAGGCCCGGCAGTTCAATCCCAAGGAGTTTCGCATCCTTGCCTCGCAGGAAGTGGTGGACCTTTTTCTGGAAGAGGAAAGCCAGCATTTGGCGATGCTGGGCGACTTTGTGGGCAAGCGCGTGTCGCTGGAAGTGGAAGCGGCGTATTCGCAGGAGAAGTACGACATCATCCTCGTTTGACGGCATAAGAAGAATGCCTAGTCATCGGACCGACGGAAGAGCCGCGCCTGCAAGCGCGGCTTTTTTCATTTGGGCGCGACAGGATGGGGGCCATCGGGCGGCCGAAATGGCGATATGTCTGCGCGGCCGTCGATGCCTTCGTTGGTGCTGTGAACCGCGCTGGCGGCCGCTCTTCGCCAGGTCCGCATTCTGCGCGCGTGCGAGGACGAGGAGCCATACCCGAATCGCGGACAGGCTTCAACTCGATATGTGTGGATTTTGTGACTTAACAATTCGTTTGAAATGATTTCTGAAACGGATGGCGACAAGTAAGGGTTATCGATAAGCTGCGGGCGCTTTGCCGGGTCGGTTACCGCCTCGGCGCTTTTCCCTTAGTCATTCGGAGGTCATTGCAATGAAGTCCCTATTCCGTCCGTTCCTGGTACTGGTCGCGGCCCTGCCGCTGATGCTGGCAGCCTGCGGCGACAAGGAGCCCGAGCAGCGCGCGGCGTTCACGCAGTTCCTGCAGACGCGCATCGTGGACAAGCCGGGCGTGCGTGTGCCGAAGCTGACAGAGGAAGAAAAGAAGTCCTTCGGCGACTACGCAGCCCACTACGCCATCATCACCGACTTCAATGCCGGCATGGATGCGTCGGTCAAGCCGCTGTCGGGGATCCTGCAGAAGGGTCAGGTGCGCTCGGTGAACGATATCGTCACGCGCCGCGAGGACTTGAAGTCCGTGCGTGCTGGCCTGAACGACATGAACGCGGCGCTGAAGGAGCACCGCGCCAAGGCCGACGCGGCTCACGCTCAGCTCAAGCAGCCTGAGGACCTGAAGGCCGTGTACGACAAGGCCTACGAGAAGACCATCACCCTGCCGGCCGACACCTTTGGCGACGTGCTGCCGCAGATCAACGCCACCTACGACGTCACCCTGAAGATCGCCGACTACGTGGAAGCGAACAAGTCGAAGATTGAGATCTCGGGCAACAGCGTGACGGTGACCGATCCGGCCGTGCAAGCCGAGCTGAACAAGCTGCTGCAAGAGATGAACGCGCAGGCCAAGAATGTGCAGCAGGCGCAGACACGCCTGCAGGCCGTGATCATGGGCCGCTAAGCACCGCTCAAGCACGTTGCGCCACGCATCGCCCCGCCGTCACCGAAAGGTGCGGCGGGGTTTTTCTTGCCATGTCGTTCATCAGGCCGGCGCCGACGCGACGCGATTGCGGCCCGCGGCCTTGGCCTGGTACACGGCCGCATCGGCAGCCTCCACAAGGGCGGACGAGACGTTGTCGCCTAGCGGCACGACCGTGGCCACGCCGACGCTGACGGTGACGATACCGCCTTCGTTGTCTTCGTGCGGAATGGCCAGGTCCTCGACCGCGCGCCGGACACTTTCGGCGATGACCAGGGCCTTTTCGCGGCGCGTGTCGGGCAGCAGCACCACGAACTCTTCGCCGCCGTAGCGGGCTGCCAGATCGCGAGGCCGGCGAGCCTTGTTCTGAAGCGCAAGCGCCACCATCTTGAGCAGCGCGTCGCCTTCCTGGTGGCCATAGCGATCGTTGTAAAGCTTGAAGCGGTCGGCATCCAGGAATAGCAGCGAGAGCGGCGCGCGATCGCGACGCGCCGCCGCCCATTCCCGGTCCAGCACCTCGTCGAAGGTGCGCCGGTTGGCGATGCCGGTGAGTCCATCCGTCTGGGCCTGACGCGCCAATTGCGCCTCGAACGCCTGCCGCCAGCGCATCTCGCGTCGAAAGAGGACGATCTGCGCCATCACCGATGCAAAGAGCGCCAAGGTCACGGGCACGACCAGGGCGGCGCGGCGCACCCAGGGTTCGAGCAGATCGTCGACGGCCAACGCCACGTCGATCACCAGCGGCGTGCGCTCGATGGCGTCGAACGCATAGAGACGATTGACGCCATCGGGCGACAGCACGCCGACAAATGCGCCCTCGCGGCCAATCAGGTATTGCTGGAAGTCGAGCGGCATGTCGATGTCGCTGTCGAAGTCGGCGCGTGCATAAGGATTGCGCAATAGGACGACGCCGTCGTTGCGAAAGACCGTGATCGCGTCGTGCGGACCGATGGACACCTCGGCAAAGCGATCGCGAAAGTACGCCATGCGCAGGGAGCCGGCAACGACGCCGGCGAAACTGCCGTCGGCGTTGGAGATCCGCCGGCTGATCGCAATGCTTTCATCGCCGCTTCGCAGGCGGCTGTGGTACGGCCGGCTGACGTAGAGACCGACGTCGTCCGTGGCCTGGTGCACCTTGAAGTAGTCGCGGTCCGCGAAATTGACGTCAGGCGGGGTGGCGGCATGCGAGTCGTACCGAATGTTGCCTTGGGCGTCGAGCACGACGATGGCGCCGAGATACGCCGCGGTGGCGGCACGGTCAAAGAGGAAGCGATGCCGGGATTCCGGTTCGAGGTCGGCGATGCCTGGCTCTTGCAGGCGCTCGACCACGCCCTGCAGTGACAGGTCGTAGACATGCAACGTGCGGCCGATGTCCGCCGAGAGTACGCTGGCCAGATTGCGGGCCGATACGTAGGCCGCATCCCACGTCACGCGGCGGTCCATCCACAACAGAGCGACTGCTGCCGTACAGATACCGATGGCGACGATGCCGGCCAGCGCGTACAGCGTAAGGTGCACGATCCCGCGTGATTTCAATACGGCGCTCCTTCGCGGTGGCGGTCGGGGTGGCGTAGTTCAGCTGCAAGCTGTGCATGATGATGCCGATGTCCGATGCCAGGCGCAAGGCATCGCCGCCCTGGACGCCAAAGTCAGGGGCGGCGATCAGCGCAAGTGACGGGAATTGAAGCCCGGGAAGACGCCCGGGCATGCGCAGAAAGACAGGAGCCGGGCGCAGCGCGCCCGAGGCGGGGCCTTCAGGACAGCGCGGCGGCGGCGATGCGGAACGGGAAGGCCTTGGCCCCGCGCGCCTTGTCGGTTTCGCGGTGGGCGTTGATGGCCCAGGCGGGCCCTGCCCCACCGGCCTGCGCCATCAATTGGCGGGTGAGCACGCCAGAGAATCCGCAACGAAGCGTCATGGCCTGACGCCGGGCAAGCTCGATTCCGATGGCGTGCGACGTAGTCGAATTACGGTCCGTTTGCAGCATGGCAGCCCCCTGGCAAAAGCGCTTCCTGAGTGAAGCGTCATTGCGGACTAATCTACCCTAGCTGCTTGATTTTGCGCATGAAATGATGCGTAAAGTAATGCAAAGATCCGGAAATGCACGCCGAAAAATAGCCGTCAGGCGGATGGACTGGGCGCAGCGTCGCCGGTTTCGCGGTCCGGCCGGTCATTGATGCCATCCGGTTGGCCCGTCATATTGCCGTAAAGCAGCGAGCGGCCGGCGAACAGCCCGCCCGCCACCTCGAGCTCAAAGCGTTCGGTGTCGCGTTGCCGTACGTCCTGAATGACCTCCTCGGCCTCGTCGGGCGGCACGCCGATGGCGCGCAACGCAGCTTCGCCGAAGACCAGCGCCGATTCCAGGGTTTCGCGGACCTGGAAATCCACCCCTTCGCGGGCCAGCGCCAGCGAATGGATGCGGTCATAGGCCCGCACCACCACGCGCACCAGCGGGAATTCGGACTTGATGAGATGCACCATGTGGGTGGCGGCGCGTGGGTCGTCGATGCACACCAGGATGGCGCAGGCGTTTTCGGCGCCCGCCGAACGCAGCATGTCGGCGCGCGTACCGTCCCCGTAATACACCTTCACGCCCCACTTTGCCGCGGCGCGGATCGCGTCGGTGTCGATGTCCAGGATCGAGACCTTGACCCCGCGGGCCAGCATCGCCTGCGTCACGATCTGACCGAAACGGCCAAATCCCACAATCAGCGCGCAGCCGTCCAGGTCGCGGGCCACGTCCACGCCATCCATGGACGGCTTGGGTTTGGGCAGGAGCCAGCGCAAGGCCAGGACGCACAGCGGGGTGAGCGCCATGGAAATGATGACGACCGCGGTCAGCACCGCGCCCGTATGCGCGTCGAAGATGCCCTTGTCAGCGGCTGCGCTGTACAGCACGAAGGCAAACTCGCCACCTTGCGCCAGCAACGCGCAACGGGTGATCGCTTCGGCATGGGTGGCGCGCAGCAGGCGCGCCACGATATAGACGCCCACGGATTTGACCGCCATGAACGCGACGACACCCGCCAGGATGAGCGGCCATTCACGCGCCACCGCCAGGAGATCCAGCGACATGCCCACGCCCAGGAAGAACAGGCCGAGCAGGATGCCTCGAAACGGCTCGATATCGGCTTCGAGCTGATGGCGGAATGTGGACTCGGACAGCAGCACGCCGGCCAGGAATGCGCCCATGGCCATGGACAGGCCGCCCAGTTCCATCAGCAACGCGGCGCCCAGCACGACGAGCAATGCGGCCGCGGTCATCACTTCGCGGGCATGCGCCGCGGCCAGAAGACGGAACAGCGGGTTTAGCAGCCACCGGCCCGCGGCCAGCAGCGCCAGAATGCAGCCGAGCGCAATGGCGGCCTGCCACCAGGGATTGGCCTCGCTGCCGCTGCTGGCCGGAGCCAGCAAAGCGGCCAGCGCCAGCAGCGGGACGATCGCCAGATCTTCGAGAAGGAGAATGGAGACGATGCGTTGGCCCTGCGCGCTGGTGGTCTCGTCGCGCTCGGCCAGGATCTGCATCACGATGGCCGTGGACGAAAGCACGAAACCCATCGCCGCCATGAAGGCCGCAGCGCCTGACAGGCCGGCCAGCAATCCGACGCCGGTAAGCAGCGCACCGCAAACCAGCACCTGCGCGACGCCCAGCCCGAAGATTTCGCCGCGCAGCTTCCAGAGGCGCGACGGCTGCATCTCCAGCCCGATGATGAAAAGAAACATCACCACGCCCAGTTCGGCGACGTGCAGGATGGACTTGGGATCGGTGAAAAACCCGATGCCGAACGGGCCAATCGCCAGGCCGGCCGCCAGATAGCCCAGGACCGAACCCAGCCCGAGACGCTTGAACAAGGGGACGGCAATCACCGCTGCGCCAAGCAGAACGACGACGTTGAGGACTTGATTGCCTTCGGAAGGCAGGGCCATGGAGCGCTCCTGGTTGCATGGCGGGCCGAAGCGCCTGGGACGCCGCCCAGCCCGCTATGCGCAGGCTGGGGCCATTTTCCGGCAAACCGCGGGATTGGCATACAGGAACTTCGGCAATGAAAAGCCGCCCCGAGGGGCGGCTGCTGGGGAAAGACGTGTACGGTTTGGCTCAGTCTTCCCGGAACTGCATCTTGTAGAGGGATGCGTACAGGCCGTCGGCCGCCAGCAGTTCCGCGTGCGGCCCCTGTTCGACGATCTTGCCGGCGTCCAGGACGATGATGCGGTCGGCGTTCTGGACGGTGGACAGGCGGTGCGCGATGACCAGCGTGGTGCGCCCCTTCATCAGGCGTTCCAGGGAGGCCTGCACCTGGCGTTCGGACTCGTTGTCCAACGCCGAAGTCGCTTCGTCCAGGATCAGGATGGGCGCGTTCTTGATGAGCGCGCGCGCGATGGCCAGACGCTGGCGCTGGCCGCCAGACAGGCGGGCGGCGTTCTCGCCGACGGGCGTGTTGATGCCTTGCGGCAGGCCTTCGACGAAGTCGAGCAGGTTGGCGGCGGCCAGCGCATCGCGCACCTTTTGCTCGCTGGACTTGCCCAATGCGCCGTAGCCGACGTTGGCGGCGATCGTGTCGTCGAACAGCACGACGTCCTGACTGACAAGCGACAGGTGCGAGCGCAGGCTGCGCAGCGTGAGTTCATCGATGGGCACGTCGTCCACGAGGATCTGGCCGCTGTCGGCCAGCACGAAACGGGGCAGCATGTTGACCAGTGTGGTCTTGCCGCTGCCCGAGCGGCCCACGAGGGCGACGGTCTGACCGGGTTCGACCACGAAGGAAATGCCATTGACCGTGTCGCGGTCGGCGTCGGGGAAGCGATGCGACACGCTGCGGAACTCGACCTTGCCGCGCACGGGCTCGGGCAGTTCCTTGGTGCCGGTGTCGTTTTCCGGGATCTGGTCGATCAGGGTGAACACGCTTTCAGCCGAGACCAGCATCTTTTGCAGGCGGGCGGCCACGTTGGTCAGGCGCTTGATGGGGTCGAAGATCTGGGCCAGCGCGGCCATGAACGACGCGAAGCTGCCCACGGTGAGCGAGCCGCTGTTGGCCTGGCTGAGCGCCACGGCGATGACCGCGCCCACGGAAATCGAGATGCAGACCTGGGTCAAGGGCGTCAGCGCCGCATCGGCCGTGGCCGTGCGCATGGCAAAGCGGCGCAGGCGGCGGCTGACGAAATCGAAGCGGCCGCGTTCGACCTCGTAGCCGTCGAACAGCTTGATGACGCGCTGGCCGTCGATGCCTTCGCCGACCACACGAGTCAGCTCGGCGTTCATGTTGACGGTTTCGCGGTTGATACGGCGCAGGCGCTTGATGAAAAAGCGCGATATCAGGACCGAGACCGGGAGCATGACCAGGATGATCAGCGTCAGCACCCACGACATGTACAGCAGCACGCAGATCAGCGCGATGACCACCAGGGTTTCGCGCACCAGCACGGTGATGACGTCGGTGGCGTAGCCGGTGACGTTGCCGGCGTCGATGGTGAAGCGGTTCAAGAGGCGCCCGGTGTCGCCGCGCTTGAAGTCGGCGTCGGGCAGGCCCAGGAGGCGCTCGAACATGTCGCGCCGCATGCCCAGCAGCACGTTGTTGGCCACCCAGGCCAGCAGGTAGTCGCTGAAGAAGTTGCAGATGCCGCGCACCAGGATCAGGCCCACGACCGCCAGCGGCAGCGCCCAGACGTAATACGGCTTGGCGCCTGAAAAGCCGCCGTCCAGCAGGGGCTTCATGATGACCGCCAGCACGGGCTGCGTGGCCGCGGCGCCTGCCATCAGGAGGACGGCCGCCAGCAAGCCCTTCCAGTAGGAACCGACCCGGCTGTAGATCCGGGTCCAGAGTTCGGATTTGACGGGCTGGGAGCCCGCTGGCGCATTCCGTGCGGCAGAATTCAAAGGGATCACTCGCTTTTCATACAATTGTGCCCAGGATTGTACCGGCTGCGCGTCTGCGCGCCGTCCCCGCCCCTTAGCCCTATCCGCGCCCGTGCGCCCTTCCATGTCCGATATCAGTTGCCTGTATGTCCGCCTGCCCAACTGGGTGGGCGATGTCTGCATGAGCCTGCCCAGCCTGCGCGCCCTCGCGGCAAGCGGCCTTCCCCTCGTCCTCTGCGCCCGCCCCTGGGCCCGCGACCTGCTCGATGGCGTGGACAAACTGGATTTCGTCCCCATGCGCGGCAAGGTCGGGCCGGACCGAGCGGCGGTCAGCGCGCACCGGCGCGGGCTGGGCGCGCAAGGCCGCCGCGCCCGTGGGCTACTGCTGCCGGATTCCCTGTCCAGCGCGCTGGTGTTCCGGCTGGCCGGCGTGCCGTCGGCGGGGTACCGCGACGACGGCCGCAGCTTTCTGCTGCGCTGGCCGTTCGCCAAACCCGACCAGCCGATGCACGCCGTCGAATCCTGGCATCACCTGACCCGCGAGGCCCTGATCCGCTGGAATCTGCCCAGCGGTCCCGCCCAGCCCGGCCCGACGCTGGACCTGCCGCTGACGGCGGCGCATGAACGCGCGGCGGGCGAGGCCCTGGCCCAGGCCGGCCTGCAAGACCGGCCCTTCGTCCTGATTGCGCCCACCGCCACGGGCCTGCACAAGGGCAGGATCAAGGTGTGGCCGGGATTCGATACACTGACGCGCGCCCTGCAGGCCCGCGGCCATACCGTGGTAATGTGCCCCCCTCCGGCCGAAACCGACGAAGCCCGGCGCAATGCGCCGACCGCTCAGTTGTTGCCCCCGCTGGGATTGGGCGCCTTTGCGGCGCTGACCGCGCGGGCCGCGCTGGTGATTTGTAACGATTCCGGCGTGTCGCACGTCGCGGCGGCGGCGTCGGCGCGGCAGTTGACGCTGTTCGGCGTGACACAGCCGCAACGCACCGGCCCGTGGTCGCCGCGCGCGGTGTGCCTGGGCAGCGACCAGGCCTGGCCGTCGCAGGAAGAAGCAACACAGCAGGCCGAGCGCCTGCTGGATGGTACGCAGTAATCAGGACAGTCTCGAAATGACCTTTTCCAGCTATCTCACGAATCTGATCATTCCCTTGAATTTGTGCATCACCCTGGTGGTCCTTGGCCTGGTGCTGGGACTGTTCCGGCTTCGCAAGACGGGCCTCACGCTCGTCGCGGCAGGCTTGCTCTGGGCGCTGGCCTGGTCGTTGCCGGCGACGTCGCTGTGGGCGGGCGGCGCGCTGGAGAACCGCTATCCGCACAAGCCCGCCGCCGAGATGCCGACGGCCGACGCGATCGTGGTGCTGGGCGGCAATACCGCCAACGGCCGCGCCAATTGGTTCCTGCCCTATGACAAGGACACGGCCATCGTGCGCGTGGACGCGGCGGCCGAGCTGTATCTGGCCGGCCGCGCGCCCAAGGTGCTGCTGTCGGGCGGCGCGCTGGAAGGCGATGTCAGCGAAGCGCGCGGAATGGCGCATGCGATCCGCCAGCAGGGCGTTCCGGAGTCGGCCCTGATCCTGGAAAACGCCAGCCGCACCACCTATGAGAACGCCACGCTCACCGAAGACCAGCTCAAGGCGCGCGGCATCGGCAAGGTGCTGCTGGTCACGTCCGCCTTGCACATGCCCCGCGCCATGGCGGCCTTTTCCAAGCAGGGCGTGGAAGTGATTGCCGCCCCCGCGCCGCCGCAGATCGTGGAGCCGGCCGACGGGTCGCTGTCCTTGTGGCTGCCCGATGAACGCACGTTCGACGCCAGCCGTTCGATCGTGAAGGAATACGCGGGCCTCTTTGTGTACTGGTTGCGCGGATGGGTATGAGCCTGACCGGCGCGGCGCCAGCGTGCCGCTCGGAATGCGGCGCCTGCTGCATCGCGCCGTCGATCACGCGGCCCATTCCGGGCATGCCGCAGGGCAAGCCCGCAGGCGTGCCCTGTGTTCAGTTGCTGCCGGACATGCGGTGCGCGATCTTTGGTGATCCTTCCCGCCCGGACTTCTGTGGGGGGCTGCAGCCCCAGCACGAGATGTGCGGTCCCGACCGCGAACACGCCATCCGCTGGCTGGCCGACCTGGAAAGGGCGACGGCGCCCTGCCATTGAAAAACGGGGCTCGACGCCCCGTTTTTCAATGGCGCTCCAGCAGCACCTGTTCGTACAGGGCCTCGTAGCGCGAGGCCACGGTTTCCCAGCTTTGGTCGCGGGCGATTTCCAGGCCGCGTGACGTCAGCGCCGCGCGCAACTGCGGATCCGAACCCAGGCTTTCCAGCGCCTGCGCCAATTGGGCGCCATCGCGCGGGTCCTGCAGGATGAGCGCATCCGTTCCCGCCGTGAGGTATTGCGCAAAGCCGCAATAGACCGGCGAGCTGACGATGACCGGCAGACCGTGCGACATGGCTTCCAGCGGCGCCATGCCGTAGCTGTCGTTCAGGGTCGGGTGCGTGTAGATGTCGGCCGCATTGAAATACTGGGCGACGTCCGGGGTGGGATCGACCAGCGTGACGCGGCGGGCGACGTCTCCGGCGGCGCGCACGCGCTCGCGCGTGGGCTCGTCGGCGCCGACCACCAGCAGCCGGTAGCGCGGCGGCAAGAGCGCCAGCGCGTCCAGCAAGGCGGGCAGGCCCTTGCGCAGCGGATTGCGCGCCACCAGCAGACAGCCGATCGTGTCCGCGTCCCAGCCGAGGCGCGCGCGTGTGGCCTGGCGGCCCCCGTTACGGTCGGGCGCGGGCAGCTTGACGCCCGGGGCAATGATGTCGACCGCAAGTTCTTCGCCGTAGCTGCGGTGCAGCTGGTCCATGATGAGGCCCGATACCGCCACCACGCGGCGCTGGGGCGTCTTGCGCACGCGCAGCTTTTCCAGCAGCAGGTAGGTGGCCAGCCGCGGGCTGAGCCAGGCCGTCAGGCGCTGCAGCGGCGTGACCCGGGTGATGCGGTTGTAGCGAACCGGCGTCACGTGCATGACCTGGATTTCACCCGCCCAGCCGTTCATGTGCGAATGGACGATGTCGAAGCGGCCGCGGGTGAGGCGGTCGGCGCGCCAGGCGAAATACAGCACCCGCGTCCAGCTGGGCAGCCAGCCGGGAAACCGCACGGGCAGGTAATCGAACGGCAGGTCGCTGTCGAAATCGCGGGCGACCACGGAGACGTCGTGGCGCTTGCCGAGTACACGCATCAACTCCACGCCATAGGCCTCCGCCCCCCCGAAACGGTTGCCGAAGCGATCAACCAACAGCGCGATGCGAAGCCGGCGTTCAGGAGCGCCGGCGGCTGTCTTCATACCGGGTGAGGCACTTCTGGAGGAATCGGAAGATATTGGTGGAGCGCGCCACGGTCACGCGTGGCAGTCCGAAGGGATCGTCGGATGCCGCCGCCAGGCCGCGCTTGGTGAGCGTGGCGTTCTCGTAACCGGCCTCGCGCGCCATGGCCTGATGCTCGGGGCCGTGGTCGCCATACGGATAACAGAACGCGGTGACGGGCGCGCCCAGCGCCTGTTCAAGTTCGTCCTTGGACTGGACGATCTGGCGCCGCGCTTCTTCGGCAGGCAGCTCGGGCAGGTGGACGTGATCCAGCGTGTGCGAGCCGACCTCGTTGCCGGCCTGCGCCCATTCCCGCATTTCCTGCACGGTCATCAGCGGCGCAAACGGGATCCCCTTTTCGAGGTCCCACACGTTGCCGCCGTCGAACTGCCGGGCCACGAAATAATTGGTGGCGGTGAATCCCAATTCGCTCAGTACCGGCATCGCGTTGTGATGCACATTGCGGAAACCGTCGTCGAACGTGATGCCGAAGACCTTGCCCTGACGCTCGCCGCGCACATAGGGCATGACATCGCGCATGGACAATCCGCGATAGCCAAGCCGGCTCATCCAGCGCATCTGGCGGGCAAAGCTATCGGGGTGTACCGTCAGCCCGCGAAACGGCGTGCCCTTGGGGTTGGGCTCGCCGATCTGGTGATACATAAGGATTGGAATAGACATAGCTCGACATTATATGACTCAGCGTCCCGCGAGCGTGCGTTGGTATACATCCACCGTGGCAGCCGCGAAACGCTCGAGGTTGAAGTCGCGCAAACTGGTCTCGCGCGCTTTGTGGCCCATCAGGCGCACCGCCTCCGGGTTGTCCAGCATGAATCGCAACTTGGCGGTCATGGCCGGGATGTCGCGCACGGGCACGATCCAGCCATCCACGCCGTCTGTTACGTTTTCCGGCAGACCGCCCGCGTCACTGACAAGCGCCGGCAGTCCCAGCGCCATGATCTCGCGGCAGGCAAAGGACAACGCCTCGCGGTACGACAGCACGAATCCCGCGTGGCAGGACGCCAGCGCCGCGCGCACGTCATCGAGCAGCCCGGGAAACTTCACCTGATCGATCATGCCAAGCTCGCGCACACGCGCCAGCTTGGCCTCGGAGGGCGGATCGCCCGCCACCATCAGCAAGATGCGTGCCTTGTCGGCCGGCGGCAGCGCGGCCGCGGCCGCCACCAGGTCCAGCCAGCCCTTGTCGTAATCGGTGCCGCCCGCGCTGCCCAGCAGCAGCTTGCCTTGCCAGTCCGCGCCAAAGAAGAGTTCGCGCAGCTTGTCCAGGCTTTCGGGCGGCGGCGGGGCAAAGAAATTCGTATCGATGCCGTGCCGGATGGTCGTGATGGGGCGTTTGCGGTACGGGGACAGCTCCATCATGCCGCGGATGTAGTCGCTGACGGCGATGCCGTGATCGGTGGCCAGCGCCACCCGCAGCTTGTGCCCGAAGCTGGTCAGCGGGTGATCGTTGTGCTTGGTGAACACGATGCGCGGCCGGCGCCGCATGCCCAGCGTGGCCAGCATGACCTGCTTGTGATCGGCCGAACCGTTGGCGTGGATGATGTCGAACTGGCCCTCGACAATCAGGCGATGCAGCCGGGCGCGGTCCTTGAACCAGGACGACGGGCGCGTCGTGTAGCGCATGTCCACCACGTTCACGCCTGGGATGGCCTTGGCGTAGCGGTACAGCCGGCTGGTCTCCGGCACCGCCACCGTGATCTCGTGGTCGCGGGCGAGCGCCTTGGCCAGGTTGATGATGTAGGTGACGTGCCCCCCGCCGTTGCCCGCATGGAAGTTCGTGTAGAGGATCTTCACTTTTTGTTTTCTGCCAGGAACATCAGCTTCGAGTAACGGAAGAAGCTGCCCGCCGCCGCTGTCACGGCAAGTACGAGCCCGTGACGGCCGTCCAGGAAGCCGCGGCGGATCAGGTAGATGCGCACGAAGGTCCAGAAGCCGTGGCCCAACGCGCCGAAGACCGACGTGCGCTTGCCCTTGGCGTACATCATGGCGGCCGCGTCGGACGAATACCGGTTGACCTTGTTGATCAGCGCATCCAGGTTGTCGTACGGATAGTGGTTGAAATAGCCGCGCAACTGCAGGGGCCGGCCATTGGCGGGCACCACGCGTTCGTGCACGGCGGCATCCGTGAAGCGCGCCGTGCCGCGCTTGAAAAGCCGCAGCACGTAGTCGGGCCACCAGCCGCTATGGCGGATGTCGCGGCCGCAGAAGTTGGACAGGCGCGCGATTTCGTAGGCGTCGGCCTTGGGCGCGCGCAGCACGTCCTGGATTTCCTGCGCCAGCTCGGGCGTGACGCGCTCGTCAGCATCGATCGACAGGACCCAGTCGCCCGTCGCCAGATCCAGCGCGCGGTTCTTTTGCGGACCGAAGCCGGGCCAGTCAGGGGTGACTTCGACCCGCGCGCCCAACGCCCGCGCCAATTCCACGGTGCCGTCGGTGCTGCCCGAATCCACAACGATGAACTCGTCGGCAAACGACACGGACTTCAGGCAGGCGGCAAGGTTGGCCGCTTCGTTCTTGGTGATGATGATGACTGATAACTTCATCCGCGATTCCTAAGACGCTTCTTCCAGGCTTTCCAGGCGTGATAGCGCGGGCCCCAGAAGGGGTCCCGCGACAGCCAGATCCGGCGGTTCAACCAGGACCCGCCCTGATTGCGCACCGCGAAGCGGTAGATGTGACCGGGATCCGTGCCGGGAACGTTCTGGCCGAAAGGGTCGGTAGTGTACAAGTGCCGGAAACCGGCCTGCCCGGCGGCGGCCACGTAATCGGCATCGAAATAGCCCTGCGGCCAGCAGAGGTGGTCGCTCACGCCGCCCAGCCTGCGGATCAGGGTTTCACGCGAATCGTGCAGATCCTGCGCGATGTGTTCGCGCTTGGCGTTCGCATCCGCGCCGCAGACCTTGTCCCATCGGGTGTGCGTGTGGGTGTGGGAATGGAATTCGAAGGTGCCGGCCGCCTGCATGGCCTCGATCTCGCTCCAGCGCAGCATTGCCTCGTCGGCGCGGCCCGACGCCACGAGTTCCTTGCAGGCCTGGTGGTCGGGCGTGGGCGGCAGCGGGCCGCCCTGCCCCGCATGGGGCCGCACGGGACCGTCGCCGATCCAGCCGGTGATGGTGAACAACACCGCGCGCATGCCATGACGGGCGAGGACGGGATGCGCGTGCACCCAGTTGTTCAGGTAGCCGTCGTCGAACGTGATGAGCACGGCGCGTTCGGGTACGGGGCCGCCGGCCAGATAGGCGGCAAACTGGGCAGTGGTGAGCGACTGGTAGCCGGCGCGGGCCAGGCGCGAGATCTGCGCCTCGAAGACGTCGGGCGTCGCGGCAATCATGCCGCCGGCCGGCGTGACATGGTGGTACATCAGCACCGGCACATTGGGCGCATTCATGGGCGGCGCTCCGCCAGCCAGCGCAGGTAGATGGCTTCCGTGGTTTCCGCCAGGCGTGCGGGCGAAAACACGCCCTCTTCCCAGACCATCTTGCGGCCGGCCTCGCCCATCGTGCGGCGCTGCGCCGGGTCGTCGATCAGGCGCGCCAGCGCAGCGGTCAATGCGGCCGGGTCCTTGGGCGGGACCAGAAAGCCCGTCACGCCGTCCCGGAACATTTCGGACACGCCGCCCACGTTCGTGCCGATCACGGGCAGGCCGCTGGCCTGCGCTTCCACAAAGACCGTGCCGGACGCTTCCTGCTGCGTGGCCAAGGCAAAGAGATCGAATCCCGCCAGCAGATTGGGCACGTCGCGCCGCGTGCCCATGAGATGGATGCGGTCCTGCAGTCCGCGCTCGGCCACATACGCCTGGGTCTGCTCGAAGACCGGCGATCCGGCGCCGACGAACACCAGGTGCAGTTTTGGACGCGTGGCCATCAGCGGCGCGATGGCGTCGATCAGGTCCTTGTGGCCCTTGGTGGCGCGCATGACGGCCACGCAGCCCACCACGACGTCGTCGTCGGCCAGGCCGAGTTCTCCACGCAGTGTGGAATGTTCGACCGGCGCGGGCAGCACAATAGGCGAATACACCGTCGCGATCTTCTCGGGCGGGACGCCGCGGGTGATGAGGTACTTGCGCACGTGGTCGCTGACGGCCGTGACGCGATGCGGCAGGACGGTGTACGACCACATCGACCCGACCGGATTGGACAGGTGACGGGTGCGCACGATGAGCGGCGTGCCGGCCATGCGCCCGGCCAGGGCCGCGATGACCGTGTCGCGCCGGCTGTGGGTATTGAGCACGTCAAAGCGCCCGGCCTTCAGGATCTTGCGGACCGCGGCCACACCCTTCAGGTAGTTCACCGGCCCGGCCATGTCCACGGCATGCACCGTGAAACCGGCATCGCGCAGCCGTTCCGTCAGTTGCGCGCGTGGCTGGCAGATCGCCTCGAGGTGATGCCCACGCGCACGCATCGCGTGCATTTCCTTGAAGATACGTCCTTCCTGTCCGCCGAAACTGGTGGCGGCTTCCGAATGCACGATACGCAGGCTGGGCATCATTAGTAGGTGACCTCCACGCCATCTGGCTTGGTCCAATCGTTCAGGTTGGCCAGCAGCGTGTCGGCCATGCGCACGCGCCATTCCTCCCCGAGCCTGACCGTGCACAGGAAATTGTTCTTCGTGTAGACGATATCGACCGGCACGCCCGGAATGCCATTCTCGGGTTCCGCGCGGAAGGGATTGAGCATCTGACGCAGGCGGGCCGCATCGGCAGTGCCGTTGAGCTTGACGCGCAGGGACTTGGCGCGCGCCTCGCGCGCCAGTTGCAGGTCGTAGAGCTGTTCGGCGACGATGCGCATGCCGCCGGAATAGTCGTCGTTGCTGACCTTGCCCTGCACGATGACTAGCTGGTCTTCGCGCAGCCGGTTGCGGTGCTTCTCGTAAAGTTCGTTGAAGACCGAGATCTCGACCTGCGCCGTGCCGTCGTCCAGCACGGCAAAGACCATCTTGCCGCGGCGGGTCATCATGACGCGCACGCTGGCCAGCACGCCGCACATCCATTGCAGGTCGCGCTGGGGTTCCACACGCGCAAGCTGCATCGGCACGATGCGGCGCACTTCGTCGCGCCACGCATCGAACAGGTGGCCGCTGTAGTAATAGCCCAGCGCGGATTTTTCTTCGGTCAGCTTCTTGTGCAGGTCCCAGGGCGCAACCTTGGCCAGTTCGCCGGCGACCACGTCGCCGCTGTCGTCGCCAAAGAGCGAGGCCTGGTTGGCGCTGCGCGCGGCCTGCTCGGCCGCTTCCATGGCGGTGGGCACCGAAGCCAGCATGGCGGCGCGGTTGGGCTCGATGGTGTCGAACGCGCCGGCCTTGATCAGCGCTTCGATGGTGCGGCGGTTGACGGCCTGCTTGCTGACGCGGCGGCAGAAGTCGAACAGGTTCAGGAACGGGCCGCCTTCCTTGCGCGCGCGCAGGATGTCTTCGACCGCGCCCTGCCCCGTGCCCTTGACGGCGCCCAGCCCGTAACGCATCGTGCGCGGCGGCTTGCCTTTTTCGGTGTGCTTGTCGGCGACGGGCTCGAACCGGTAGCCCGAGTGGTTGACGTCGGGCGGCAGCACCTCGACGCCGTTGTCCTGGGCGTCGCGGCAGAAGATCTGGACCTTGTCGGTGTCGTCCATGTCGGAGGACATGGTGGCGGCCAGGAACTCGGTCGGGTGGTAGGCCTTCAGCCAGGCGGTCTGGTAGGAGATCAGCGCGTATGCGGCCGAGTGCGACTTGTTGAAGCCGTAGCCGGCGAACTTCTCCATCAGGTCGAAAAGCTTGACCGCCAGGTCGGGATCGTGGCCCTTTTCCTTGGCGCCCTGTTCGAACAGTTCGCGGTGCTTGGCCATTTCCTCGGGCTTTTTCTTGCCCATGGCCCGGCGCAGCAGGTCGGCGCCGCCCAGCGAGTAGCCCCCGATGATCTGCGAGATCAGCATCACCTGTTCCTGGTAGACGATGACCCCGTAGGTGCTCTTCAGGGTGGCTTCCAGGTCCGGGTGGAAATAATCGACGGCCGCGCGCCCGTGCTTGCGGTTCACGAAGTCGTCCACCATGCCCGATTCCAGCGGCCCCGGACGATACAGGGCCAGCATGGCGATGATGTCTTCGAACGTGTTGGGCCGCAGCTTCTTGAGTAGCTCTTTCATGCCGCGCGATTCAAGCTGGAACACCGCGGTGGTATTGGCGTCGCACAGGATCTTGTAGGCCGCCGGATCGTCCAGGGCCAGCGCCATGACGTCGAAGTCGCGCTTTTCGGCGTTGAACTGGCGCACGTAGCGCACGGCCCAGTCCAGAATGGTCAGGTTGCGCAGCCCCAGGAAGTCGAACTTCACCAGGCCCGCGGCCTCGACGTCGTCCTTGTCGAACTGCGAGACCGCGCTGTTCTCCTGCCCCGGCTGGCAGTACAGCGGGCAGAAGTCGGTGAGCTTGCCGGGTGCAATCAGCACCCCGCCCGCGTGCATGCCGATGTTGCGGGTCAGGCCTTCGAGCGGCTTGGCCAGGTCGACCAGCGAGCGGACTTCTTCTTCCTGCTCGTAGCGGTCCTTGAAGGCGGGCTCGTCCTTGAGTGTGCGCTCCAGCGTCCAGGGATCCATCGGGTTGAACGGGATCAGCTTGGACAGGCCATCGCAGAACATGTAGGGCATGTCCAGCACGCGGCCCGCGTCGCGCACCACGGCCTTGGCGCCCAGCGTGCCGAAGGTCGCGATCTGGCTGACGGCGGCCCGGCCGTATTTTTCCTTGACGTAGTCGATGACCCGTTCGCGGTTGTCCTGGCAGAAGTCGATATCGAAGTCGGGCATGGAGACCCGCTCGGGATTCAGGAAGCGCTCGAACAGCAGGTCATAGCGGATGGGATCGAGGTCAGTGATGCCCAGCGCGTAGGCCACCAGCGAACCGGCGCCCGACCCCCGGCCCGGTCCAACCGGCACGCCGTTGTTCTTACCCCAGTTGATGAAGTCCTGCACGATCAGGAAGTAGCCGGGAAAGCCCATCTGGATGATGGTCTTGCACTCCCAGCGCAGCCGCTCGTAATACTGCTCGCGCTTGGACTCGCGCTCGGCGGGGTCCGGAAACAGGAACTCCATGCGCTTTTCCAGGCCCTGCTCGGAGAGCTGGACCAGGTAATCGTCGAGCGTCACGCCATCCGGAGTGGGGAAATTGGGCAGGCGCGGCTTGCCCAGCACCAGGCTCAGGTTGCAGCGCTTGGCGATTTCGACCGTATTGGCCAGCGCCGATGGCACGTCGGCGAACCGGCGCGCCATTTCCTCGGAGCTGAGCAGGTACTGCTCTTTGGAGAACCGCCGCACGCGGCGCGGGTTGGCCAGGATCTCGCCTTCGGCGATGCAGACACGGGCCTCATGGGCCTGGAATTCGAATTCATCCAGGAACTGCACGGGATGGGTGGCGACCACCGGCAGGCCGGCTTCGGCGGCCAGCCGCATGGCGGCCTGGCAGTAGCCTTCGTCGCCGTCCATGCCGGCGCGCTGCAATTCGATGTAGTAGCTGCCGGGGAACATCAGCGCCCACTGGCGAGCCAAGGCCAGCGCCGAGACGGCATTGCCGGCCTCCAGCGCCTGCCCGACGTCGCCGGCCCGTCCGCCGGACAAGGCGATGAGGCCCGCCTGCCCTTGCAGCCATTCGCGGCGGATTTCCGCGCGGCCCTTGCCCTGGTTCGTCAGGAAGGCCTTGGACAGCAGTTCGCAGAGATTCAGATAGCCCTGGTGGTTGCGCACCAGCAACAGCAGGCGAAATGGCTTGGCGGGGTCTTCGTCGTTGGAGATCCAGACGTCGCAGCCGGCGATGGGCTTGACCCCCGCGCCGCGCGCGCCCTTGTAGAACTTGATCAGTCCGAACAGGTTCGACAGATCGGTCAGGGCAACGGCGGGCTGGCCCAGCTTGGCCACACGCTTGATGAGGTCGGGAATACGCACCGTGCCGTCCACAACCGAAAACTCGGAGTGGACGCGCAGGTGAACAAATGGGGTCGGGGTCGTTACGGCTTCGGACATGGCGGAATTGTACCCAGCGGCCGACCTCCAGAGGGCAATCCTTTGAATCAGAATCCGGCAGGCCGCGCGCCCTGCTGGCTGATTGCGGTCGCCCGCTTGTGGGACAATACCGCCCTATAACGCACCACCCCGTAGCACGACGAGATCTACCTATGAAATGGTTAATACCCGGGATCTGGCTTGCCGCCATCCTGTTCGCGCACTTCCGCGGCCGCGTCAAGCTGCCGCTGGGCCGGCAGCTGCTGGACCACTCGGTGCTGCTGGCGCCAATCAACGCGTTCATGGTCCTGACGTCGCGGGTGCCCACCACCCCCTACCTGACCACCAGCGAAATCGCCGAACTGAAGGTGCTGGACGACAACTGGGAAACGATCCGCGAGGAAGCCATGCAGATGGCCGAGCTTCGCCGGATCAAGGCGGCCGACACCCATAACGACATCGGCTTCAACTCGTTCTTCAAGTACGGCTGGAAGCGCTTTTACCTGAAGTGGTACGACGCCCGCCACCCGTCGGCCGAAGAACTTTGCCCCAAAACTGTCGCCATCCTGAAAGGCCTGCCCAAGGTCAAGGCTGCCATGTTTGCCGAACTGCCCCCGGGCGGCCAACTGAATCCGCACCGCGACCCGTTCGCCGGCTCGCTGCGCTATCACCTGGGCCTGGCCACGCCCAACGACGACGGCTGCCACATCATCGTGGACGGCGAACACTACAGCTGGCGCGATGGCGAAAGCGTGGTGTTCGACGAAACCTACGTGCACGAGGCCTACAACAAGACGGACCAGAACCGGATCATCCTGTTCTGCGACGTCGAACGCCCGCTGAAGTGGCGCTGGGCCGAGGCCTTCAACCGCTGGTTCGGCCGCAAGGTCATGTCCGCGGCCAGCTCGCCCAACGACGGCGGCGACCAGACCGGCGCCATCAACAAGCTGACCCACGCGCACTGGGTGATCGACCAGAAGCGCAAGGCGTTCAAGAAGTGGAACCGCACGGCGTACAAGGCCACGAAGTACGGGCTGATCGCTTTGGTGGTCGTCGGGTTTCTGGCGCTGTAATCCCGCATGCTCACCGGTGTCTGACACCCGGGCGGGCCCCTGGCAGGCGGGGCGCCGGCTCCAGGGTGTCAGACACCCAGGCTAGCGCTGCAAGGACTCCCAGCTTTTCATCAGGCGTTTCACCGACACGGGCATCGGCGTGCGCAGCTCCTGCGCAAAAAGCGCCACGCGCAATTCCTCGAGCAGCCAGCGGAACTCGTCCAGCCGGGGATCGGGCGCGCCCTTGAGCGCGGCCCGCGCCCGCTGGTACTGCGTGACCAGCGGTGCCATTTCCGCCACCAGCTTTGCATCCCGCGCGGGATCGGCGCGCAGCTTGTCGATGCGCGCCACCGCCGCCTTCAGGTATCGCGGAAAGTGCGACAACTGCGCGTACGGGGTGTCGCGGATGAACCACTTGGGCATCAGCGCACCAAGCTGCTGCTGCAGGTCTGCGTAGGCCGCCGCATGCGGCTTGGCTTGCGGCAGCTTGCGCTGCAGCGCCGCGTATTCCGTCAGCACCGCACCGGCCAGCCGCGCGACTTCCTGGGCCAAGAGGCCCAGCCGGCCCTTGCCCTCGGCGCGGCGCGCTTCGAACTGCTGTTCGTTCACCGGCCACGGCTCGGCCAGGCAGGCCTGCCCCAGCGCGCAATCGATGATCTGGTCGCGCAGTTCTTCCTGCGTGCCCAGCGTCATGTACAGCATGCTGATCTTGGTGAGATCGGTCAGGTTCTTTTCCAGGAACTTGACCTGTTCGCGCAGGCCCAGCCGGAAGAGCTTGAGCAGACCCGCGCGATGGTGCTTGCGTGCCTCGTCCGGATCGTCGAAGACGTCCAGGTCGCAATGCGCGCCGCGGTCCACCAGCGCCGGATAGCCGATGACGGACTGGCCCCGGCGCTTGATCTCCATGATCTCGGGCAAGGGGCCGAACGACCAGGAAGTCAGGTTTTCGTGCGCCAGCGCCTGCGCGATCTGGGTGTCGCTGGCCGCCAGCTGCTGGAAGGTGGCCTGGGCCTGCTTGCCGAATTCGGCCCGCAGTTGCGCCAGGTTGCGTCCGGCGGCCAGCATGCGGCCGTGCTCATCCACGACGCGGAAGTTCATGAACAGATGCGCGGGCAAGGTCTCGAGCTTGAAGTCGCCCACGGCCGGACGCACCTGCACCTGATCCCACATGTCGGCGATGATCGCGTCCACCAGTCCCTGCTGCGGATCGGCCTGCCGGTCAAACCAGCGGTCGTAGAAGCCGGCGGCGTAGTCGGGTAGCGGCACGCAATGGCGGCGCAGCTTCTGCGGCAACGACTTGAGCAGCAGGTGCACCTTTTCCTTCAGCATCCCGGGCACCAGCCACTCGCAGCGCGCGGGATCGATCTGGTTCAGCGCGAAGAGCGGCACCGACAGCGTGACGCCGTCTCGCGGCGAGCCGGGTTCAAAGTGGTAGTCCAGCGCCATCGACACGCCCTGCCACTCCACCTTCTTGGGGAAGACATCGGTCGTGACGCCGGCGGCCTCGTGGCGCATCAGCTCGTCGCGCGTCAGCATCAGCTTGGCGGCGGCCGCCTTGTCCAGGCCGCTTACCCACTTTTCCAGCGACGCGGTCTGCGAAATGTCGGCCGGCAGTTGCCGGTCGTAAAACGCGTAGATGAGTTCGTCGTCGACCAGGATGTCCGGCCGGCGAGTCTGGTGTTCCAGCTTTTCGATGCCCGCGATGAGCTTGCGGTTGTGCGCGACGAATGGCAGGCGCGTGTCGATTTCGCCCGGCACCAGCGCCTGGCGGATGAAGAGTTCGCGCGCATGCGTGGGGTTCACGCGGCCGTAGTGAATGCGCCGGCCGGTGTAGATGGCCAGGCCATACAGCGTGGCGCGCTCGTTGGCCACCACCTGCCCGGCCTTCTTTTCCCAGCGCGGGTCGGACCAGTTCTTGCGGATCAGGTGCGCGCCGACCTTCTCCAGCCACACCGGATCGATGCGCGCCACGCAGCGCGCATACAGACGGGTGGTCTCGACCAGTTCGGCCGCCATGATCCAGCGGCCGGCCTTCTTGGCCAGGCGCGAACCCGGATGGATGTGGAAGCGGATATCCCGCGCGCCCAGGTAGCTGCCGCCCTCGTCGCTCTTGAACCCGATGTTGCCCAGCAAGCCGGACAGGAGCGCCATGTGCAACTGTTCATACGTGGCTTCGGACTGGTTGACGCGCCAGCCCTGCTCGCCCACCAGCGCCGCAAGCTGCGTGTGCACGTCGTGCCATTCGCGCAGTCGGATCGGCGACAGGAAGTTCTGCCGCAAGAGGCCCACCAGCTTGCGCTGCGAGGCCTTGTGCTGCACCTGCTCGCCATACCAGCGCCACAGCTTCAGGAACGAGACGAACTCGGACTTGTCATCGCCGAACTTGGCGTGCGCGGCCTCGGCGGCCTCGCGCTCCTGCATGGGGCGGTCGCGCGGATCCTGCACGGACAGCGCCGAGGCGATGATCAGCATTTCGGCCAGGCATTGGTGTTCGCGCGCGGCCAGGATCATCCGGCCGATGCGCGGGTCGACCGGCAGCTTGGCCAGCTCGACGCCGGTGCGGGTCAGGACGAACGAGGCGCCCGTGCGGCCCGCATCCGTGTCGGGGTCGGACGCCGACGCCAGCTCGATGGCGCCCAGTTCCTGCAAGAGGTGGTAGCCGTCGGCCACCGCGCGTCCCGGCGGCGCCTCGACAAACGGAAACTGCTCGATGTCGTCAAGCTTGAGCGACTTCATCCGCAGGATCACGGAGGCCAGCGACGAACGCAGCACTTCGGGATCGGTGAAGGCGGCCCGGTTGTTGAAGTCCAGCTCGTCGTAGAGCCGGATGCAGACGCCCGGCCCCACCCGCCCGCACCGGCCGGCGCGCTGGTTGGCCGAGGCGCGGCTGATGGGCTCGATGCGCAGCTGCTCGACCTTGTTGCGCCAGGAATAGCGCTTGATGCGGGCAAGCCCGCTGTCGACCACGAAACGGATGCCGGGCACGGTCAGCGAGGTTTCGGCCACGTTGGTGGCCAGCACGATGCGCCGCGCGTTGCCGCGCGGGCGGAAGATTTGTTCCTGCTCGGCCTGCGACAGCCGCGCAAAGAGCGGCAGGACTTCCGTGCCAGCAGGATGGCGCTTGCGCAGCGCTTCGGCCGATTCGCGGATTTCGCGTTCGCCGGGCAGGAACACCAGCACATCGCCAGGGCCATGCCGCGCGCATTCGTCGACGGCATCGACGATGGCGTCGATCAGGTCGCGCTCTTCGTCGCCCGACATGCGCTCGCGGTCGCGGCCGGCCTTGTTGGGCGCGGGCGCGTTGTCGTCGGCGGCGGGCTCTTCGCGCACGGGCCGGTAGCGCACTTCGACGGGATACAGGCGGCCGGAGACTTCGATGACCGGCGCGGGCTTGTCTTCCGAAGCGGCAAAGTGCTTGGCAAAGCGCTCGGCATCGATGGTGGCCGAGGTGATGATGAGCTTGAGGTCCGGGCGCCGCGGCAAAAGCTGCTTCAGGTAGCCCAGCAGAAAATCGATGTTCAGGCTGCGCTCGTGTGCCTCGTCGATGATGATCGTGTCGTAGCGGCGCAGGAGCGGATCGCGCTGCGATTCGGCCAGCAGGATGCCGTCCGTCATCAGCTTGATGGACGCGTTGGGACCGGTGCGGTCGTTGAACCGCACCTGGTAACCGACAACCTCGCCCATGGGCGTGTTCAGCTCCTCGGCGATACGCTTGGCCACCGACGTCGCCGCCAGGCGGCGCGGCTGCGTGTGGCCGATCATCTTCTGACGGCCGCGGCCCAGTTCCAGGCAGATCTTGGGCAGCTGGGTGGTCTTGCCCGAGCCGGTCTCGCCGCTGACGATCACGACCTGATGGCCGGCGATGGCGCGCGCGATCTCCTGCCGCCGCGCGCTGACGGGCAGGTCTTCGGGATAGGTGACGGCCGGAACGGGCCGTTCGGGACGAGGCGCGGCCAAGCGGCCTTCGGGCCGGGCCCGGGTGTCTTTCCGGGCTTGTTCCCCGGGCGTTTCCGCGTCGCTGGCGCGCGGCGCCGGTTGCTTCGGCGCCCGCGGGCTGGAGGATTCAGGCATGTAGGATTTATCCGATTAGCCCGCCATTATAAATTTCCGGCGGACTTCGCGCGCGCGGCCCCTGCCCGGCCCGCCTCGGATGTCCTACAGCAGCTTGCCCGGGTTCATGAGCTGGTTGGGATCGAGCGCCCGCTTGATCATCAGCATCAGATCCATTTCGACGGGCGATTTGTAGCGGCGTAGCTCGTCGCGCCGCAACTGGCCCACGCCGTGCTCGGCGCTGATGCTGCCCCCGCGCTGCGCCACCAGGTCATGCACGCGCCGGTTCAGCGCGGCGGTCAGCCGGGCATATTCGGCCGGCGCCACGTCCAGCGGCAGCAGCACGTTGTAATGCAGGTTGCCATCGCCGATGTGGCCGAAGTTGATGATGGGCAGCCCCGGAAAATCCGAGACCAGCGCCAGATCCGCTTCCTCCACAAACGCCGCCAGCCGCGAGATCGGCAGCGCGATGTCGTGCTTGACCGCCTTGCCGGCGCGCACCTGCGCCTGCGAGATGCCCTCGCGCAGGCGCCACAGAGTCTGCACCTGCGTGTCGTTCATGGCGACGACGCAATCCTGGATGACACCGGCCTCCAGCGCCGCGCCCAACGCGGCTTCCAGCAAACCCGGCAGGCCGGCCGGTTCCGTGTCGGACAGTTCCACCAAGGCGTAATACGCGTGACGGCCGGCGAGCGGGCTGGCCGCGCCGCTGACGTGCGCCACCACCAGATCCAGGCAGCGCGCCGACATCATCTCGAACGCGGTCAGCCGTTCGCCGCAGACGCCCTGCAGGCGGCTCAGCAACCCCACGACCTGGGCGGGCGTCTCCGCCCCCACCCAGGCCGCCACGCGGCCCGCCGGCGCGGGATACAGCTTGAGCACCGCGCCGGTGATGATGCCCAGCGTGCCCTCCGAGCCGATGAACAGGCTTTTCAGGTCGTAGCCGGTGTTGTCCTTGCGCAGCCCGCGCAGGCCGTTCCAGACCCGGCCGTCCGGCAGCACCACCTCCAGTCCCAGCGTCAGGTCGCGCGTGTTGCCATAGCGCAGCACCGCGGTGCCGCCGGCGTTGGTGGCCAGATTGCCGCCGATGGTGCAACTGCCTTCCGCGCCCAGGCTCAGCGGGAAGAAGCGGCCGACCTCGCGCGCGGCCGCCTGCACGTCGGCCAGCAACACGCCGGCGTCGGCGCACAACGTATTGTTGATGGCGTCCACCTCGCGGATGCGCTTCATCCGGTTCAGGCTCAGGATCACTTGCGCGCCGCTGCCATCCGGCGTGGCGCCGCCGCTCATCCCGGTATTGCCGCCCTGCGGCACAACCGGCGTGCGGGTCTGGTGACACAGCCGCATGACCGCGGACACCTCCGTGGCGTTGCGCGGCCGCACCACCACGGGCGTGCTGCCCTGCCACTTGCCCAGCCAGTCGCGCACGTAGGGAGCCTGGCCGTCGGCATCCAGCACCAGTCCGCCATCGCCCACCAGATGCGACAGCCGCTCGATCAGTTCATGGTTGCGCATGGTGGCCTCAGGCGCCGTGCCAGTTCAGGCGGATGCGGCCTATCGCCATCGCCGCGGCGGCCTGGGTCGGCTCGACCACGGGCAGGCCCAGCTCGGCCTGCAACCAGCCCCGATAGGCGGCCATGCCCGCGCAGCCCAGCACCAGCACGTCGGCCTGATGCTCGTCGCGCAGCCGCGCGCCGACATGCAGCAGGCGCTCGCGCGTACGGGCTTCGTCAGACAGTTCCACCACGCCCAGATCCAGCGGCAGCTCGGCCGCCACGCGGCCGGCCAGGCCGATTGCGCCGAACATTCGTCCGTGGCGCGGCAGCGACTGGCGCAGAATGGCGATCACGCCGACGCGCTGGCCCAGCGTCAGGGCGGTCAGCATGCCGCATTCGCTGATGCCCAGTACCGGCTTGCGGGTGGCTTCGCGCACGGCATGCAGGCCGGGATCGCTGAAGCAGGCAATGACGTAGCCCGCGGCAGCGGCGCCGTGGTCGGCATCCAGCTTGCGCACCAGGGCGGCCAGCGGCAGGGTGACGCTTTCGACGTCCAACTGGGTCTGCACGCCCGCGGGCCCCTCGGCCAGCGTCAGGCACCGGATGCGCGGACCGCCGGCCATGCGCAGCGGTTCCAGCGCCGCGTCGAACGCGTCCGTCACGGCCTGCGTGGAGTTGGGATTGATCACAAACAGGGTCTGTTCCATTCGTCCGTCCTGTTGTTGGCGACGCGCGGGCGCGGGCCGGGGCAAGGTACGGCGCCAGTCTAGCCGCGCACGGCCTGAGCATGTATTGTCAATTTGTGCGCTGCCCTTAACCCTTTGTTATGCTCGTCGCGTCAATTCGGAGCGGGCGCGCCATGCAACTGAATCTGCGGCAAATCGAAGTCTTCCGGGCGGTGATGACCACGGGCTCGATCAGCGGGGCGGCCAAGCTGCTGTTCGTCTCGCAGCCCGCGGTCAGCCGGCTGCTGTCGCACACGGAACAGCGCCTGGGCTTCGCGCTATTCGAACGCATCAAGGGCAGGCTCTACCCCACGCCCGAATCCCGGCAACTCTTTCGCGAAGTGGAAACCGTCTATGCGGGCGTGCGCCGCGTGGGCGAGCTGGCCTCGGAACTGTCGGAACGCCGCAGCGGCATCCTGCACCTGGTGTCCAGCCCCAGCATCGGCCACATGCTGGTGCCGCTGACGATCTCGCGCTTTCGCGAAACGCATCCGGACGTCAAGATCACCTTCCAGCCGCTTACGCAGCAGCCCCTCACGCAGATGCTGCTGGACAACCGCGCCGAACTGGGCGTCGTGATCCTGCCCGTCCAGCACCCCAACCTGCTGACCCAGCCGATCGGGCAGGCCAGGCTGGTCTGCATCTGCCCCTACAACCATCCGCTTGCCCATCGCTCGCTGCTGTCGATCGGGGACCTGCTGCCCTACCCGCTGATTTCCTACGGCGGCGACACGCCGTTCGGGATGCTGGTCGAGCAGATGTACCACGAGGCCGGCCAGACTCGCCGGCTTGCCGTCGAGGTGAGCTCGCCGCAGAACGCGTGCTCGCTGGTGCAGGCTGGCGCGGGCATCGCGATCGTCGATGAATTTTCGGTCAAGAGCCGCACGCAGGGCGACTTCGTGGTGCGCCCGATCGACCAGGCCAAGATCCTCACGGCGAGCCTGGTGCAGTCGCGATTCGAGCCCCTGTCGCAGCTTGCGCAAGCCTTCGTGGACGTGCTGCGCCACACGTTGCAAGAGCAGGGTTTTGAGCTCTCGGCGCAGGTCCAGGCAAACCCTGCCAAGGGTAAACCTTGACTTAACCGGCTGTTATACCAAGGCAATAAAAAAGCAAGTGGAGTTCTAAAAGTTCCGCTTTAGGATGACATCGAAACGTCGTTCCCGATTTCGGTTTTCACGCATCCTGACGGAGAAAAGATGGCAGCCTCCATCGACGCCAAAGGCGTCTTCACCATTTGCCCCACGCCCTTTGACGATGCCCTGCGCGTCGATGCCGACAGTATCCGGACGCTGGTCGACTTCCTGCTGGAAACCGGCGTCACCGGCCTGGCCATCCTCGGGTTTCTCGGCGAGCTTCACAAGCTGTCGAACGCCGAGCGCAGGCTGGTCCTGGAAACCTTCGTCAAGCACACGGATGGCCGCGTGCCGGTGTGGGTCGGCGTGCGCGCCCACGGCATTGCCGGCGCCATCGAGCAGGCCCTCGAAGCCCAGGAACTGGGCGCCTCGGCGGTGTTCGCCGCGCCCCTGGACAACGCCAGCGATGCGCTGCTGTTCGACTACTACAAGGCGGTGGCGGACGCCGTGAATATCCCGGTCGTGATCCACGACTTTCCGGATTCCTTCGGCACCGAGATCCGGCCCGAGGTCGTGGCGCGCCTGGGCCGCGAAGGCGGCGTGCACATGATCAAGATGGAAGAGCCGCCGGTGGGTCAAAAGATCAGCCGCATCCGCGAACTGGTGCCGGACGCGGAGATGGCGATCTTCGGCGGATTGGGCGGCGTGTACTTCCTGGAGGAACTGCAGCGCGGCGCGGTCGGCACCATGACCGGCTTTGCGTTTCCGGAGATCCTGGTCGCCATCTACGAACGCTACGCCAGCGGCGACCACGCCGGCGCCGCCGCGATCTTCGACCGCTACTGCCCGCTGATCCGCTACGAGTTCCAGCCCAAGATCGGACTGGCGCTGCGCAAGTACGTGTACCAGCGCCGCGGCGCCATCAAGAGTCATGCGTTGCGCGCACCGGGGATGCGCATCGATCCGGTGACCGCGGCCGAACTGGAAGCCACGGTCGCGCGCGTCGGATTGTCCCTGGCCTGCGCCGGCCGCCAACCCGTGCAAGGCTGAATAAGGAGCGCACGCATGGATCTGGGCATCAAGGGAAAGCACGCGCTGGTGTGCGCATCGAGCAAGGGTCTGGGCTACGCCTGCGCGCTATCGTTGGCGCGCGAAGGCGTGAATCTGGTGATGGCCGCGCGCACCGCGGCCACGCTGGACGCCGCGGCGGACGCAATCCGCCGCGAAACGGGCGCCTCGGTCGTCACGGTGGCCGCCGACGTCACCACCGAGGCCGGCAGGCAGGCGCTGCTTGCGGCCTGCCCCGAGCCCGACATCCTGGTCACCAACGCGGGCGGGCCCAAGCCCGGCGACTTCCGCGAATGGTCGCGCGAGGACTGGATTGCGGCGCTGGACGCCAACATGCTGACGCCGATCGCGCTGATCCGCGCCACGGTGGACGGCATGATCGCGCGCCGCTTCGGCCGCATCGTGAACATCACGTCGGCCGCCGTGAAGATGCCCATCGACATCCTGGGCCTGTCCAACGGCGCACGCGCCGGGCTGACCGGATTCGTCGCGGGGCTGGCGCGCCAGACCGTGCGCCACGGCGTCACGATCAACAACCTGCTGCCAGGCCCGTTCCTGACGGACCGCCTGCGCCAGACGGCCGAGCGCGGCGCGCGCGACAGCGGCAAGACGGTGGATGACGTGCTGGCCGCGCGGCTGGCGGGCATCCCCGCGGGCCGCTATGGCGACCCCGCCGAGTTCGGCGACGCCTGCGCCTTCCTGTGCGGCGCGCGCGCCGGTTTCATGACGGGGCAGAACCTCGTGCTGGACGGCGGCATCTATCCCGGCACGCTCTGACCACCCCTTCGCGCGGAACCCCTATCCATGACCGACACCGCAGCATTCGACCTGACGATCCGCAACGGCCGCATCAGCACGGCCACCGACACCTTCCATGCCGACATCGGCGTGCGCGACGGCGTGATCGTCGCGCTGGGCCAGGGCCTGCCGCCGGGCGCGCGCGACATCGACGCCGCGGGCCGCTGGGTGCTGCCCGGCGGCATCGACAGCCACTGCCACGTCGAACAGTTGTCGGGCATGGGCATCATGTGCGCCGACGACTTCTACAGCGCAACCGTGTCCGCGGCGTTCGGCGGCACGACCACCATCATCCCGTTCGCGGCACAACATCGCGGCAACGCGCTGCCTGAAGTCGTGGCCGACTACGCCCGCCGCGCCGAGGAAAAGGCCGTCATCGATTATGGCTTTCACCTGATCCTGTCCGACCCCACGGAACAGGCGCTCAAGCACGACCTGCCCGAGCTCATCAAGAACGGCATCACGTCTTTCAAGGTCTTCATGACCTACGACCGCCTGAAGCTGGACGACTATCAGTTGCTGGACGTGCTGGAGGTTGCCGACCGCGAGGGCGCACTGGTCATGGTGCACGCCGAGAACAACGACATGATCCGCTGGGTGGCGCGCCGCCTGGCAGAGCGCGGCATGACGGCGCCCAAGTATCACGCGGTGGCCCACACGCCGCTGGCAGAAAGCGAGGCGACGAACCGCGCCGTGACGCTGGCCCGGATGATGGATGTGCCGATCCTGATCGTGCACGTGGCCGGACTGGAAGCCGTGCGCGTGGTGCATTCGTCGCAGGCGCTGGGGCTGCCGATCCACGCCGAAAGCTGCCCGCAATACCTGTTCCTGACGGCCGACGACATCGACGCGCCAGGGCTGGAAGGCGCCAAGTTCTGCTGCAGCCCGCCCCCGCGCGATGCGGCCTCGCAAGAGGCCGTCTGGCAGGGCCTGGCCGACGGCACGCTGCAGATCTATTCGTCCGACCACGCGCCCTACCGCTTCGATGCCAGCGGCAAGCTGCCCAAGGGCGAGGCCACCACCTTCAAGGACGTGGCCAATGGCGTGCCGGGACTGGAGGTGCGCATGCCACTGCTGTTCTCCGAAGGCGTGCTGGGCGGACGCATTTCCATCGAACGCTTCGTCGCGCTGACCGCGGCCAATCACGCCCGCACCTACGGCCTGTATCCGCAGAAAGGCACGATCGCCGTGGGCGCGGACGCCGACATCGCCATCTGGAACCCGGAACGCGAAGTGACGATCTCCGCTTCCATGCTGCACGACAACGTCGGCTACACGCCCTACGAGGGCCGGACGGTGCGCGGCTGGCCCGAAGTGGTCATCAGCCGCGGCCGCATCGCCGTCCAGGACGGACAGTTGCACGTGACGCGCGGCAGCGGCCGCTTCATCAAGCGCGGCACGCCGGAACCGGTGCTGCGTCAGCGCCTGACCGGCAATCCCAATGCGCTGGTGCGCAAATACTTTTCGGCCGACAGCGCCGCCTGAGTCACTGAGTAAAGGATCACGGCATGAGCAAACGTCCCTTCGGCCTGGCGGTCGCGCAGATGGGTCCGGTGCAACCCGAAGAGACCCGGCGGCAGGCGGTGGCCCGCCTGCTTGAGATGATGCGCGAGGCGCACGGACGCGGCGCGCGCATGGTGGTGTTTCCGGAACTGGCGCTGACCACCTTCTTTCCGCGCTACTGGATGACCGAAGAAGAGGCGATGGCGCGCTACTTCGAAAAGGAGATGCCCGGCCCCGAGACCCGCGTGCTGTTCGACACCGCCCGGGAACTGGGCATCGGGTTTTATCTGGGTTATGCGGAAATCGCCTCGGACGGCCGTCGGTACAACACCAGCATCCTGGTCGACGCCAACGCGCGCATCGTCGGACGCTACCGCAAGATCCATCTGCCGGGCCACAGCGACCACAAGCCCGACGCGCCGTTCCAGCACCTGGAAAAGAAGTTCTTCGAAGTCGGCAACGACGGCTTCAATGTCTGGGAAACGCTGGGCACGCGCATCGGCATGTGCCTGTGCAACGACCGCCGCTGGACGGAAACCTGGCGCGTGCTCGCGCTGCAGGGCGCCGAGATCGTGGCGCTGGGATACAACACGCCGTCATTGAACATCCACTGGAACGAACCGGTCCACTTGCGAATGTTCCACCACCTGCTCAGTCTGCAGGCGGCCGCGTATCAGAACGCGGTCTGGGTGGCCGCCGCAGGCAAGGCCGGCAATGAGGACGGCAGCCACCTGATCGCCGGATCGGCCATCGTCGCGCCCACGGGCGAGATCGTGGCGCAGGCGCAGGGGGAGGAGGACGAGGTGATTTTCTGCCAGGCCGATCTGGCGCTGGGAGACACCTTCAAGCAGCACATCTTCAACTTCGCCGCCCACCGGCGTCCGGAACACTACGGCTTGATCCTCGAGCGCGTGGGAACCGGACCCGCCCTGGGCAAGACGCCTCTTCCCTAAAGGACCTGCCATGACCCGCCTTCTCCGCACCCTGACTTTTGCCGGCCGCTGCGGCCTCACGTTGTGCCTGGCCGGCGCCAGCCTGACCGCGGTTGCCGCCCAGCCGCTGACCACCGGCGTGGACGCCACGTTCGCCCCGCACGCCATGCCCAAGCTGGGCGGCGGCCTGGACGGCTTCAACATCGAACTCGGCCAAGCCATCGCCAAGCAGTTGGGCACGACGATCAAGATCGAGGGCACCGAATACGCGGCGCTGATTCCTGGGCTGAACGCCAAGAAGTACGACTTCGTGCTGGCGCCTACCACGGCCACCGAGGAACGCGCCCGCGCCCTGCTGTTTTCCGAGGGCTACCTGAACACGGACTACACCTTCGTGATCGGCAAGAACGGCAAGGAAATCAAAGGGCTGGATGACCTGAAGGGCCGCAAGCTGGCGGTCAACAAGGGCTCGGCCTACGAGAACTGGGCGCGCGATAACGCCGCCAAGTACGGCTTCACGTATGACGTGTACGCCTCCAATGCCGATGCGGTGCAGGCCGTGCAGTCCGGCCGCGCGGACGCCAACCTGGCGGGCAACACCGTGGCGGCATGGGCGGCCAAGCAGAACCCGGCGGTGCGCACCAGCTACACGATCAAGACGGGACTGGTATGGGCGCTGGCGTTCCGGCTGGACGACCAGGCGGGCCGCGACCGCGTGTCGATGGCGCTCAAGTGCCTGAAGCAGGACGGCACGGTGTCCAAGCTGGTGCAGAAGTGGTTCGGCTTCACGCCTGCCGCGGGCTCGGCGGCGGTCACGGTGACGCCGGGCCAGGGCGTGCCGGACCTGCCAGGCTACGACGCCAAGCCGGTCGAGCTGCGCTGCAGCTGATTTTCCGACGCACCGCCAACGACAGGGGGGGGAAGCCGCCACGCGGCCTCCTGCCCGCGCTTTGAGGAGCTTTCAATGGAAACGCCGATCCTGAAAATCGCCGGGCTGCACAAGTCCTATGGCGACAACGCGGTCCTGAAAGGGATCGACCTGGACGTGGGCAAGGGCGAGCTGGTCTTCATGATCGGCCCATCCGGCTCGGGCAAGAGCAGCCTGTTGCGCTGCTGCAATCGGCTGGAGGAGCCGACCGCCGGCAGCATCCACGTCGACGGAGAGGAAATCACGGCCCCCGCGGCCGAGCTGAACCGCATCCGCCAGAACATCGGCATGGTGTTCCAGCACTTCAACCTGTACCGCCACATGTCCGTGCTGTCGAACATCACGCTGGCGCTGCGCAAGGTGCAGAAGCTGGCGCGAGCCGAAGCCGACCGCCGCGGCATGGAGGCGCTGGACCGCGTGGGGCTGGCCGACAAGGCACAAGCTTATCCCGACCAGTTGTCCGGCGGCCAGCAGCAGCGCGTGGGAATCGCGCGGTCGCTGGCGCTACGGCCCAAGGTCGTGCTGTTCGACGAGCCGACCAGCGCGCTGGACCCGGAGCTGGTGGGCAGCGTGCTGAACGTGATGCGTGAACTCAAGCGCGACGGCATGACGATGATGGTGGTCAGCCACGAAATGGGTTTTGCCCGCGCGGCGGCCGACCGGGTCGTGTTCATGGACGGCGGGGTGATCGTCGAACAAGGCCCGCCGCAGGACGTCTTCGGCGCCCCCCGACAACCCCGCACGCAGGCCTTCCTGGCCAGCATGGCGGAACATGCCGCGTAAGGCGGTTCGAAGAGTGCGCCATGGATCTGAATGCCCTGCTGTTCTCGTTTTTCAATGCGGAAGTCGCCTGGCGCTACCTGCCCGACATCCTGGCCGGCATGTGGGTCACGCTGCAACTGGGCGTGGCCGTGGCCGCGACAGGCGTCGCGCTCGGCCTCGTCCTGGCCGTGGTGCGCGCGCTGCGCATCCGGCCGGTGAATTTCCTGATCATCTGCTTTGCCGACATCCTGCGCGCGCTGCCGCCGCTGGTGGTGATCATGGTGCTGTTCTTCGCGTTCCCGTACATCAACCTGTCGATGTCGGCATTCATGGCGTGCTGGCTGTCGCTGTCGCTGGTGCTGGCCGCTTTTGCCGAGGAAATCTTCTGGGCGGGCATCCTGTCGGTGCCGCGAGGCCAGGCCGAGGCGGCGCGCTCGACGGGGCTGAACTGGCTGCAGAGCATGGTGTATGTGGTGATGCCGCAGGCCATGCGGCTGACGGTCGCGCCGCTGACCAACCGCGTCATCGCCATCACCAAAAGCACCGCGTTGGGCTCTGTCGTGGGCTTGAGCGAAGTGCTCAACAACGCGCAATCGGCCAGCAGCAATGCGGGCAACGCCACGCCGCTGACCTTGGCCGCGGTGGCGTGCCTGCTGATCTTCCTGCCCGTGGTCGTTCTGGGGCGCTGGACCGAAACGCGCTTCAAATGGAAGCACTGACGGGAAGCACTGAGCGAACGCATCTTTACGAATGCATATCGGGCGGGAAGCGAGGCTGATCACACCCGCCCGGCACAACAAGGGAGCCCCGAACGGGCCCCAGGGGAACCGCATGGACGAAATCCTGCAGAATTTCTTCAACCTGAACATCTATGTCAGCGTCGCGCCGTACCTCTTGCAGGGACTGGGCCGCACGCTGATGCTGTCGGCCATGGTGATTCCCGTGGGGCTGGCCTCGGGGCTGCTCATCGGGGTGCTGTCGGTCACGCTGAAGGCGCGCTGGTCGCGCGTGCTGCTGGCCATCTACATCGACTTCTTTCGCGCCCTGCCGCCGTTGGTGCTGCTGATCTTCATTTACTTCGGCGCGCCGTTCCTGGGGCTGGACCTGCCCAAATTGCTGGCGGTGGCCGTGGGCTTCATGCTGAACAACTCGTCCTACTACGGTGAGGTCTTCCGCGCCGGCCTGGAAAGCGTGCCGCGCGGCCAGATCGAGGCGGCGCGGTCCACCGGACTGTCGGCCTGGCAAACGATGTGGCACGTTCAGATCCCGCAGGCCACGCGCAATGTCATGCCGGACCTCATCAGCAACACGCTCGAAGTGGTCAAGCTGACCACCCTGGCCAGCGCCGTGGCGCTGCCCGAGCTGCTTCGGGTGGCCCGCGACGCCCAGTCGCTGGTCTACAACCCGTCGCCCATCGTGCTGGCGGCCCTGTTCTACCTGGCGCTGCTGTGGCCGGTGGTGCGGCTGCTCAGCCGGCTGGAACACCGCCAGTTGTCGCGGCATTGACGCGCGCCTTGCGGTCCGCTCGCCTGCCGGGACCGCGAAGCGCGACCGCCTGTGGGGCGCCCGCAACAACGCACGCCGCGCCCGCCAGGGGCGCGGCTGGCGCGAGCCCTATAATTCCGCCTAGCGCCGCCCCCGGGGCGGTGCTCTGCGCATGGCCCCTCGGCCCGCGCCGTCCCGCGACCCATAGGATCTTAAGCAACACACATCATGCCCGACCTGGAACCAGACACCGTCTCCGCCCTTGAAGCCCCTGAATTCGCCGCCGCGCAATTTGTGCGATGGTTCCGAGACGTGGCCCCCTACGTGCATGCGTTCCGAGGCAAGACCTTCGTGGTGGCGTTTGGCGGCGAACTGGTGCAGGCCGGCGCGCTGAACGCCCTGGTCCAGGATCTGTCCCTGCTCTCGTCGCTGGGCATCCGGCTGGTGCTGGTGCATGGCTCGCGGCCCCAGGTCAACGAGCAGCTGCGCCTGAAAGGCTACACGCAGCAGTTCGACCGGGGCCTGTCCCCCACCGACGCCGCCGCGCTTGAGTGCGCCAAGGAAGCCGCCGGCGAGATCCGCCTGGACATCGAGGCCGCGTTCAGCCAGGGGCTGCCCAACACGCCCATGTCGCACGCCCACATCCGCGTCATCTCCGGCAATTTCGTGACCGCGCGCCCGGCGGGCGTGCTGGACGGGGTGGACTACAAGCACACCGGCCAGGTGCGCAAGATCGACGTGGAAGCGCTGAAATTCGCCATCGAGAAAGGCTCGTCGGTCGTGCTGCTGTCGCCGCTGGGTTTCTCGCCCACGGGCGATGCCTTCAATCTGGCGATGGAAGACCTGGCCACCAGCGTGGCCGTGGGACTGCGCGCCGAAAAGCTGATCTTCCTGTCCAGCTCGCAAGGCGTGCTGAACGACGACGGCACGCTGGACACCGAACTGGCGCGTGTGGATGCCGACGCCCTCCTGGCGGCCGGCGAGCTGGACGAAGAGACCCATTCCTTCCTGCAATACGCCTCGCTCGCAGTCAAGCGCGGCGTGGCGCGCGCCCACCTGCTGCCGTTCGAACTGGACGGAAGCGTGCTGCTCGAGATCTTCACCCACGACGGCGTGGGTACCATGGTCGTCGAGGACACGCTGGACGACCTGCGCCCGGCCACCATCGACGACGTGGGCGCCATCCTCAGCCTCATCGAGCCGCTGGAAGCCGACGGCACGCTGGTGCCGCGCCCGCGCAGCGTGGTCGAGCGCGACGTCGAAAACTTCACCGTGCTCGAGCACGACGGCGTCATCTACGGCTGCGCGGCGCTGCACGACTTTCACGAGGAGCAGATGGCCGAAATGGCCTGCCTGATCGTGCACCCGGAATGGCAAGGCTCGGGCGAGGGCGAAATCCTGCTGCGCCACATGGAGTCGCGCGCCCGCGCGCTGGGGGCCAAGCGGCTGTTCGTGCTGACCACGCGCACCTCGCACTGGTTCATCAAGCGCGGTTTCGTGCAGGGCGGCATCACCGACCTGCCCCGCGAGAAGCAGACCAACTACAACCGTTCCCGCAACAGCCTGGTCTTCATCAAGAAGCTCTGAGACCGGCCCGCGGGGCCATTCCGCCGCCAGCGGAAGGGGCTTGGCGCCCGACGCACGCCAAGCCCGCTAAAATGACGCGTTATTCATTTTTCCGGCAGCGAACAATGGCCCGTATCGTCAACTGTGTGAAACTGAAGCGTGAAGCCGAAGGACTGGACTACCCGCCCTATCCCGGTGAACTCGGCACCCGCATCTGGCAAAGCATTTCCAAGGAAGCCTGGGAAGACTGGAAAGGCGTGCAGACCCGCCTGGTGAACGAGAACCGCCTGAACCTGGCCGACGCTCGCGCACGCAAGTACCTGCAGCAGCAGATGGAACGCTACCTGTTCGAAGACGGCAGTGTCGAAGCCGACGGCTACGTTCCGCCCTCGGCCTGATCCGGCCCGCCCCCCGCCGCGCCCTCGGGCGCGCGGCTCGGCAAAGCCCCTCGCATGCGAGGGGCTTTGTTTTTGCGGCACGCCGGCATCCGTCCTGCCCGAGTGTCTTCCGAGCGTCAATCGCACACCCGCCAAGGCCTTAAGATTCAAAGAATGCCGACCGTATTAAAGCTGTCATGAAAGAAGAATCGCGCCCGCCCATCAGTCCCGACCCGTCCCCTGTCATCGCGCGTGCCTTGCAGATCGAACCTGACCGCAAGACCGGCACGCTGCAAGATGTGCGCCACGTCGTGATCCTGATGCAGGAAAACCGGTCCTTCGACCATTACTTCGGCACGCTGCCCGGCGTGCGCGGGTTTGCGGATCCGCATCCCGCGCCCACGCGCGCGGGCACGGTGATGACGCAGACCGATGGCCAGGCGCGCTGCCGCCCCTACGATCTGCAGGCGGAGGTCCCCAGCGACAAGCCCGTCGGCTACATCACGCCGCATACCTGGGACGATTCGCAGCGCGCCTGGAACGACGGCCGCATGGACCAATGGCTGTCCGCCAAGAGCCGGCTGGGCCTGGGCGTCTACCGCAGCGCCGACGTGCCGTTTCAGACCGCGCTGGCCAACGCCTTCACGCTGTGCGATGCCTATCACTGCTCGATCCAGGCGGGCACCAATCCGAACCGGCTGTTCCTGTGGACCGGGACGAACGATCCGCTGGGCGCGGCCGGCGGACCGGCGCTGGTCAACACCTTTGACCGGCTGGGGCCCGCGGGCGAAGGCTACGCCTGGACCACGTACCCCGAGCGTCTGCAGGACGCAGGCGTGGACTGGCGCATCTACCAGGACATGGCGGACAACTACAACGACAATCCGCTCGCGGGATTCCGGCAGTACCGGCGGCAACACGAGAGCAGCGCTGGGGACGCGCCGCTGCGCGACCGCGCGCTGGCCACCCGCACGCTGGACGACCTGGCGCGCGATGTGGCGCAGGGCACGCTGCCCGCCGTCTCGTGGATCATCGCGCCCACGGCCGACTCGGAGCATCCCGAAGTCTCCTCGCCCCGGCGAGGCGGCGCCTATACCGAGCGAGTGCTGGACATCCTGACGGCCAGTTCCGACACCTGGAGCCGGTGCGTGCTGTTCGTCACCTACGACGAAAACGATTGCTTCTTCGACCACATGCCCCCGCCCGCGCCGCCAGCGCGACATCCGGACGGCGAGTCGGGCGGCCTGTCGACCGTGGAGCTGGACGGCGAATACCACGACGCGCGGCACGGTCCCAGCGCGTGCACCACCGATGATCCGGCCGGCATGCACGGGCGCGCCTTCGGCATGGGGCCGCGCGTGCCGATGCTGGTCGTGTCGCCCTGGAGCCGCGGCGGGTGGGTCAATTCGCAGGTGTTCGACCACACCTCCGTCATCCGATTTCTTGAAATGCGGTTCGGCGTGGCCGAACCCAACATCAGCACCTGGCGGCGCTCGGTGGCCGGCGACCTGACGACGGCCTTCGATTTCGCTGGCGACCGGAATTCGCATCACCCGGACAGCAACCGCCACACCTGTCCCCTGCCCTACACGCTGGAGGCCGTGGGCCAGATGGCGGCCGACGGCGAACACTACCGCCTGACGCTGCGCAATCCGGGCAGCGCGGGCGCCGTGTTGCACGTGTACGATCGGCTCGCGCTGGCGCGCGCGCCCCGGCGCTACACGGTCGGTGCGGGCGCGCGCCTGGACGACGGCTGGAAGCTGGGCGCGGGCTGCCGGTACGACCTCTGGCTATTGGGGCCGGACGGCTTTCACCGGCAGTTCCGCGGCGATGCGCGCGATGCGGGCACGCTGGAAGCGCAACTGGTGCCCGTCACCTCGGGCCTGCGCCTGCGGCTCGTGAACCACGGCGACGAGCCGCAACCGGTGCGGGTGGAATCGCAGATGAACGATGGCTGGCGCGCGATGGCGCACGTGCCCGCGGGCGGCGCGGTCGAGCTCAAGTACGCGGGTTGCGAGGGCTGGTACGACCTGGAGGTCAGTGCACCGGCCATGCCGGTCTTTGGACGCCGGCTGGCGGGCCGCATCGACGGCGGCAAGCCGGGTGTGCCGGATCCCCGGCTGTGCCAGGGAGCAGCGCTGCCGCTGTGAAGCGGCAGCCGGTCTTACCGCTTACTGGTCCGAGGTGTCCTCGGATTCTTCTTCGCCGCGCGCCAGGCGCTCGGTGTTCTTCACGCCGGTGTGACGCACGTCGGCGCCCTTGACCATGTAGATCACGCGTTCGGACATGTTCTTGGCGTGGTCGCCAATGCGTTCGAGCGCGCGCGCGATGAAGATCATGTCAATGGCGCGCGAGATCGTGCGCGGGTCTTCGATCATGTACGTGATCAGGTGGCGCAGCGCGCCCTTCCATTCCTTGTCGACTTCCTTGTCGCTGCGCACGACGGCGGCGGCCTGGATGGGGTCGAGGCGGGCGAACGCGTCCAGCGCCTGGTGCAGCATGTTGCGCACGTTGGCGGCCATGTGGCGCAGTTCGATCACGGGGATGTGGCGCAGTTCGCCTTCGTGGACGCGGCGGGCGACGGTGGCGACCTTCTCGGCCTCATCGCCGGAGCGTTCCATGTCGGTCAGCATCTTGGACACGGCCATCAGCATGCGCAGGTCAATGGCGGTGGGCTGATGCCGGGCCAGGATGCGGCTGATGCTTTCGTCGATCTCGACTTCGTGGCGGTTGACTTCCTTTTCCCGCTCGCGCACCTTTTCAACCAGCGTCATGTCGCCGCTGGCCAGCGCGTCGATCGCCTCCTGGATCATGGCTTCCACCACGCCGCCCATTTGCAAGAATTGCGAACGGACGCTTTCCAGATCGGCGTCGAACTGCTTGTTTGTATGCTCCGTCATCCGGGCTCCCTGCGTGGTTGATCTCATTGCATTGCCCCGAAGTTGAGAGAAGTTACGAGATGGGCCTGCACAACCGGCAAGGTTATGACCCAAGTGTGACAGGATTATGAATGGCGGCCCCGCCCCCCGCAAGGCGGTTCGGCGGGACCGGCCTTCGCCGCCGGAATCAGGCGCGGCGGTCCAGGCGGCGGATGCCGTTCTGGGTGGCCAGCAGGGCCACGTCGGCGCCGGACAACGCAAACAGGCCGCAGGTCACGACGCCCGGCAGGTTGTTGACGATGGCTTCGAACGCGGGCGCGTCCGAGATGGTGAGGCCCGACACGTCCAGGATGATGTTGCCGTTGTCGGTGACAAAGCCGTCGCGCAGGCGGGGCTGGCCGCCCAGCGCGGTCAGCGCGCGGGCCACGGACTCGCGCGCCATCGGGATGACCTCGAGCGGCAGCGGAAACTTGCCCAGCGTCTGCACCAGCTTGGATTCGTCGGCGATGCAGATGAAGCGCTCGGCCACCGAGGCCACGATCTTCTCGCGCGTAAGCGCCCCGCCGCCGCCCTTGATCATGTGCAGGTCGGCGTTGATCTCGTCGGCGCCGTCCACGTAGATGGGCATGGTCGAGACGTCGTTCAGGTCCAGCACTTTGAGGCCGTGGCCGGCAAGGCGCGCCGCGCTGCGTTCGGAGCTGGCGACCGTTCCGCCGATGCGGCCCTTGAATCGCGCCAGGCCGTCGATGAACAGGTCGGCGGTGGAACCGGTGCCCACACCGATGATGACGTCCGGGCCGGCGACCTGTTCGACGAATTCCAGGGCCGCGTCGGCGGCTTGCTGCTTGAGTTCTTGCTGGGAGAGCATGGCGGTAGAAGTGCGGAAAAGTTGCTTGAGCCGGGAAATTTAGCATGCGCCGATGGCGGGCCAGGCGCGCGCCAGGATCGCCGGCGTGTCGACGCCAGGCGTGGCGACGCCCGGCGTGTCGTCCCCCGCGCCCAGTTCGCCGAACATGCCGCCCGTCTCCCGCAGGCGGCTGGCGACGAAGGCCTGCGACACGGCGGCGGGCGCGTGCTCGATGAGCAGCGCGGCCTGCCACAGGCGCGCCAGCCCGGCGGCGATGCGCCGCGCGTGGAATTGCGCGTGCTCGCCATCCGCCAACATGGCGCGCCAACGCGCCAGCGCCGCGTCGAAATCCCGGTGCTGCCCTGCGGCGCGCGCAAATTCGGCCTCCAGCGCCGGCAGCGCATCGGGTTCGCGTTGCAGCGCCCGCAGCACGTCCAGCGCCATGACGTTGCCCGAGCCTTCCCAGATCGAATTGACGGGCGTTTCGCGGTAAAGGCGCGGCATCGGGCCTTCCTCGACGTAACCGTTGCCGCCCCAGACCTCCATGCACTCGGCCACGGCGGCAACCGCGCGCTTGCAGACCCAAAGCTTGGCGGCCGGCGTGCCCACGCGCACCAGCGCGCGCGCGCCCGCGTCGGCGCGCTCGTCCACAGCACGCGCCAGACGCAGCGCCAGGACCATGGCCGCTTCGCTTTCCAGCGCCAGGTCGGTCAGCACATTGCGCATCAGCGGCTGTTCGACCAGCGGCTTGCCGAAGGCCTGGCGGTGCAGCGCGTGATGCGCCGACTGCGCCAGCGCCTGGCGCAGCAGCGCCGCGCTGCCCAGCACGCAGTCCAGCCGCGTGGTGCCCGCCATCTCCAGCAGCACCGACAGGCCGCGGCCGGGCTCGCCGACCATCACGCCCCAGGCATCCTCGAATTCGACTTCCGAACTGGCGTTGCTCCAGTTGCCCAGCTTGTCCTTCAACCGCCGCACGCGCACCGCGTTGCGCGGGCCATCCGGTATCCAGCGCGGAACGAAAAAGCAGCTCAGCCCCTCGTCGGTCTGCGCCAGCACCAGGTGGGCGTCGGCCTGCGGCACCGAAAAGAACCATTTGTGCCCCACGAGCTGATACGCGCATCCGCGGCCGGGCGCGCCCAGCGGCGTGGCGCGCGTGGTGACCGCGCGCAGGTCCGAACCGCCCTGTTTTTCGGTCATGCCCATGCCGATCAGCGCGCTGCGCTTGGCGGCAAGCGGCGCGTCGCCGCCATCGAACTCCCGCGCGTACAGGGCCGGCAGCCACTGGCCGGCAAAGTCCACCACGCCGGCGGGCTCGCGTTGCAGCAGCGGAACGGCGGCAAAGGTCATGGTGGTGGGACATAGCGTGCCGGCCTCGACCTGCCCCTGCATCAGATAGGCAGCCGCGCGCGCCACCTGCGCGCCCGGCGCGGGCTGCATCCACGCGCGGCTATGCAGGCCACGCGCCATGATGCCGCTCATCAGCACGTTCCAGGCGGGGTGGAATTCGACGCGATCCACGCGATGGCCGGCCCGGTCGTAGCTGACCAGGCGGGGCGGACAGCGGTTGGCCTCGGCGCCGGCGGCCAGCGTCTGCGCCCGGCCCAACCAGGCGCCGTGCGCGGCAAGATCGCCCGCCCAGGCCTCGGCGCCCTCGCGCCGCACGGCCTCGCGCAGCGCCGGATCGGTGTCGTACAGGGAATAGTCTTCCAGGGGCGGCACCTGGTTGAACACGGTATGCGTCGCGAACGATGACATGCGATCTCCCTGGTTTGGCCGGCCGGCGCGGGGCGGCGGCGCCCGGTGGCGGCTATCGGGCCATGGGCGCCGTCAAGGGCCAGGGCCGCAGCGTTTCGACCTGAGCGGCCAGCTCCAGCAATTGCGCCTCGGCGCCGAGCGGACCCATCACCTGGATACCAATGGGCAGCCCGTCCGCGGACAAGCCGAAGGGGATCGAAATGGCGGGCATGCCGGTCAGGTTGGCCAACGGGGCGAATGGCGAATAGCCGATGACGCCCTTCTTGCCCAGACGGTAGGCCAGATAGTCGGCGTTGTCCATGGCGTAGCGCCCGATGGGCGCGGGCGGCAGCGCCAGGACCGGACTGAGGAACAGGTCGTAGCCCTGAGCGCCGTCGCGATGCAGGAAGCGCCCGATGCGGCGGGTGATTTCGTGGCAGGTGTCGACGCACGCCACGTACTGCGCACCCGAGATCGCGCGGGCGTACTCGCGCGCGCCCAGCGTGGTGGGCTGCAGCTCATCGGCGGCCAGGCGGCGGCCGCGCGCGGCCACAAAACTGTCGATGGCGTTGGCGGCCGCGCTGGCGATCAGGGGCAGCATCGGCGACAGGACTTCCTCGGAGCCGACGGGCGGCGCGGCGGGCACCAGTTCATGCCCGAGCGAAGCGAAGAACGCGGCGGCCTCGTCCAGCGTGGCGGCAACATCGGGATGGATCGCGCCGCCTTCGTAGGTGGTGTTGATGAACGCGATGCGCCGGCGGGGCGCCGCGCGCGGATCGGCGGCAACGCGGGCCACCACGCCACGATAAGATTGCGCCGGCTGGACGGGTGCCGCATAAGGCGCACCCACGTCCGCGCCCGCGCTGATGTCCAGCGCCGCCGCGCAGTCGCGCACCGACAGCGTCATCATGTGTTCGGTGGCCAGGCCGCCCCACCCTTCTCCTTTCAGCGGACCCAGCGGCATAAGGCCGCGCGAGGGCTTCAGCCCCAGCACGCCGCAGCACGAGGCGGGAATACGGATCGACCCACCGCCATCGCTGCCATGAGCGATGCGCACCATCCCGCTGGCCAGCGCCGCCCCGGCGCCGCCGCTGGAGCCGCCCGCGCTATGACCCTTTTTCCAAGGGTTCTGCGTGGCCGGGCCATACACCGGCGATTCCGTCGTGGGACTCAGGCCAAGTTCGGCGCTGGTCGTGCGGCCAAACGGAATCAGCCCGGCGCGGCGATAGCGCTTGACGATGTCGGCGTCGAGGTTCCATTGGACCTTGCCGTACAGCACGGAACCCATCGCGCTGGGCAGGCCGATGGCGGCCGTGGCCAGATCCTTGAGCAGGGTGGGCACGCCCAGAAATGGCCGGTCGCGCAGCAGCGCCTGGCGTTGTTCGGACGTCAGCGACGCAAGCTCGGCGTCCATCGCCTCTGCCAGCCGCAAGCCGGCCTCGGCCTGCACGCCGCAGGCGGCGTTGATGGAAGGATTGCGGGCCGCGACGCTGTCCACCGCCTGCTGCATGGCAGCCAGCGCCGTGGTGGCGCCCAGGGCGATATCGGCGCCCAGCGCCGTCGCGTCGAGAGAAGAGGAATCTTGGCGTTCGGCGATGCTCATGCTGACGATGCTCCAGGTATCGACGGCGAAGTGCCGCATGCATGAGGATATCGGCTGCGCGGGCGGGCAACAAGCGCGCGCCGGGGCGGACTGGGCCCCGGACTTCGGTGTTCCCGCCTCAGACGCCGCTGGCGGACGGCGCGCGGGTGTCGTCGGCGTCGTCGTCGGGATCGGCGGCATCGGCCGCGCTGGCGCCCAGCAGACGCAGGGCATCGGCTTCGGGCAGGGCCTCCACGCCCTTCAGGTTGCGCAGCATGGCGCGCGTGCGGACTTCGGTCTGGCCGATCTTGTTGCTGGCGGTGTCCAGGGTCTTCTTGACGCTGGCCAGCGATTCGCCGAACTTGCCGAACTCTGTCTTGACGGCCCGCAGCACCTGCCAGACCTCGGAGGAGCGCTGTTCGATCGCCAGCGTGCGGAATCCCATCTGCAGGCTGTTCAGCAGCGCGGCCAGATTGCTTGGCCCCGCCACGTTGACCCGCAGGTCGTGCAGCTTGTCCAGGAGGCCGGGGCGGCGCAGCACCTCGGCATACAGGCTTTCCGTGGGCAGAAACATGATGGCGAAATCGGTCGTGTGCGGCGGCGCGATGTACTTGCCGGCAATCAGCCGCGCCTGCACTTCGACCGCGCGGCCCAGCGCGGCCCCGGCCGCCTTCACGCCTTCGGCGTCGGCCGCTTCCTGCGCATCCATCAGGCGCTCGTACTCTTCCTTGGGAAACTTGGCGTCGATCGGCAGCCAGACGGGATCACCGCCATCGCCGCGCCCCGGCAGCCGGATGGCGAATTCGACGGCGGCATCGCTGCCAGGCACGGGCTTGACGTTGCTGGCGTACTGATCCGGCGTCATGTTGTCTTCGATCAGCCGAGCCAGTTGCACTTCGCCCCACGTGCCGCGCGACTTCACATTGGTCAGTACTCGCTTGAGGTCGCCGACCCCGGCCGCCAGCGCCTGCATTTCGCCCAACCCCTTGTGCACGGCTTCAAGGCGGTCCGACACCAGCTTGAAGGACTCGCCCAGGCGCTGCTCCAGGGTGGCGTGCAGCTTTTCGTCGACAGTGCGGCGCATTTCATCGAGCTTGGCGCTGTTGTCCGATTGCAGCGATTGCAGCCGCTGATCGACCGTGGCGCGCACTTCCATCAGGCGCCGCTCGTTGATCTGGATGAGGCCCTGCAGTTGCTCCGAGAACCCCGCGGCAAAGCGCGCCAGCGATTCGGCGGACTCGGCGCGGGCGGCCTGCGCATCGCGCGACAGCCCCGCGCGCAGGTCGCCATGCGACTGCGACAGCTCCTGTCGCAGCCCGCGCGTGGATTCTGAAAACTCGCTGCGCAGGCCGCGCTGGCCTTCGGCGATGTCGGCGCGCAGCGCGCGCTCGGTTCTTTCCAGGCCTTCCAGCAAGGCCTCAAGGCGGGCGTCCGAAGCGGACGGACGCAGCCAGGCCAGCACCGCGGCCACGAAGGCAAGCACCGCGCCACCCGCGGCGACCCAAAGCAGAATGTCGTTCAAGAAAGGGCTCTCCAAAGCGCGAATTGTAGGTCGCATTCTGCCCCCGTTTCCAGCGGGCGCGGCGGGCGCGAAGACGCGGCGGGAGCAACAGGATTAAACTGGCGGCCATCCGAATGAATCGCGCCGCTTCTTTGAACTCTGCCGACCGCTCCGCCAGCACGCCTCCCGTGTCATACCAATCCGTGTTCGGACCGCTGAACCTGGATTCGGCCACGCCGCTCGCGACCGGCGGGGACCGGCACATTTTCCAGCACCCGCATTCCCCGTCCTTGCTCGTCAAGGTCATGGACATGCGCGCGCGGGCGATCTACCTGGAAGCCCGGCCATTCAAACGCTGGTACAAGCAATATCAGCGCGAAAGCGCCTACCGCGTCTACCTGAACGAGATCTCGGAATACGTCACCACCACGACCCGCCCCTCCGGCGTGTGGCAGGTGCCCATGGCGCGCATTTTCGGTGTGGCGCAGACCTCGCTTGGGCTGGGCCTGGTTGTCGAAAAGATCACGGACGAGGCGGGCAACATGGCGCCCACGTTGACCGAACTTGCCATGAAGGGTCAGCTTGACGAGGCCCTGCGGGCGCAGCTGGACGAATTCTTCGACGACCTGGCCGACGCGCACGTGGTGGTGCATGACATGTCCAGCAGCAACATCGCAGTGGGCCTGAACGCCGACGGCAAGAAGGGGCTGTACCTGATCGACGGCTTCGGCGTGCTGCCGCTGATTCCGCTGTATGCGTGGAGCAAAAGCCTGAACCGCCGGCGCCTGCAGCGCAAGTACGCCGAACTGCGCGAATCGCTTGCCCGGCGCGTCCGCGAAGCCGGCGTCTAACCGCCGGCCGGCGCCTCGGGCAGCACGATGCCCTGCCGGTCCACCCACACATAGTCCTGTCCCGCGCGCTGGCCGCGCCGCAGCGGATTGCGCGTGCAGAAGGCCGCGTAGGCCGGATCCACGAACCGGTAGCTCAGGTGCTCGTCGCGCCCCGTGGGGATGCCCAGGCGCGTGGTGCAGATCAGATATGGCGGGGACTCGCCCACATCTTCGACGTACAGGGCCTCGGGATCGAAGCGGCGCGCATCCCACTCGGGCACTTTCAGGCCCAGCGACCGGCACAGCAGGGTCTGCCCCGCGCAGAGCGCGCCCAGCGCCCGGGGCCGTCCTTGCGCATCGGGATTGAGCTCGCGCATCCGGTCCAGGGCTTCGGGGCCGGACAGCGCATCGGTCCACGGATAGGCAGACTTGATCAGCACCGCGTTGCCGGGGCCGCCCGCGCTGAAGTTCAGCGAATCGCCCCCGCGGGCGTAATACATATATATGGTGCCGCCGTCCATGAACAGGGCGCGGCGCTTGTGCGTGTAACCCAGCGAGGCATGGCTGCCACGCTCTTCCAGATAGTAGGCCTCGGTTTCAATGATGCGGGCCGACAGCCACAGGCCGCCGACCCGGTGGCGGATCACCTTGCCGGGCAACTCGCGCGCCAACTGAGCCGCGTCGCGGTCGAAGAAGGCGTCCGGCAGGGCCAGGCCGGCCCCGCCCCTGGCCTCAGGCGAAACGTTCGCCGTAGCGCTTTTCACTGAAGCCAACACTCACCTCGCCATCCGGCGTGACCGTCACCGGACGGCGCACCAGCGCCGGGTATTCGGCGATCAGCTTGGTCCACTGGGCGTCGGTGTGCGCGGTCTTGCGGTCTTCGGGCAAATTGCGCCACGTCATCGAGGCGCGGTTGACCAGCTTTTCCCAGCCGCCGACCTGCTCGGCCCAGGATTTGAGCGTCGCGGCCGCCACCGGATTGTCGCGATAGTCCACGAAGGCGTGGTCGACACCGTGCTCGGTGAGCCAGTCGCGCGCCTTCACGCACGTGCTGCACTTGGTCAGGCCATACAGGGTGGTTTGCGTCATTTGGATTCGGACTCCTTACGCCATTGCATGCGGTTGGCGAGGATCACGCACGTGCCCACCGCCAGGATGAACAGGGTGGCCAGCGCGTTGATCTCGGGCTTCAGACCCAGCCGCACCCGGGAGAAGACCTCCATGGGCAGCGTGCTGGAACCGGGGCCGGACAGGAACGACGCGATGACAACGTCGTCCAGCGACAGCGTGAAGGCGAGCAGCCAGGCCGACGCCAGCGCGGGCGCGATGAGCGGCAGCGTGATCTTGAAGAACACCGTGATCGGGGTGGCGCCCAGATCCAGCGCGGCTTCTTCCAGCGAGCGGTCCAGGTCGCGGATGCGGGTCTGGATGACGACGGCCACGAACGCCATGCACAGCGTCACATGCCCCACCCAGATCGTGAACATGCCGTTCTGCTCGGGCCAGCCCAGCGCGCCGCGCACTTCGACGAACATCAGGAGCAGCGAGATGCCCAGCACGACCTCGGGGATCACCAGCGGCGCGCTCAGCATGCCGACGTAGAGCGCAAAGCCGCGAAAGCGCCCCATGCGGCCCAGCACGTAGCCAGCCCAGGTGCCGATGACGACCGCCGCGGTGGCCGTCAGCACGGCAATGCGGAACGACAGCCAGGCGGCGCGCAACAGCGCGTCGTCGTTGGCCAGCGAGTGATACCAGCGCAGCGAGAACCCCGTCCACGACGTGACGGACGGCGACTCGTTGAACGAAAACACCATCAGGCTGATGATGGGCACGTACAGAAAGAAGTAGCCCAGCCCCAGCACCACGGCGCGCAGCGTCTTGTTCGGACCGTTCATTTGCGGCCTCCCCCCTGCTGCTTGACCTGGCTGTACTGGAAGTACACCAGCGGCACGAGCAGCAGCAACACCATCACGCACGTCACGGCCGACGCCATCGGCCAGTCGGCGTTGTTGAAGAATTCATTCCACATCACGCGGCCGATCATCAGCGTGTTGGCCCCGCCCAGCATTTCCGGGATCACGTATTCGCCGACGGCCGGGATGAAAACGAGCATGGCGCCCGCGATCACGCCCTGGCGCGACATCGGGACCGTGATCTGCCAGAACGCCTGCCAGGGTTTCGCGCCCAGGTCATAGGCGGCCTCCAGGAGGCGCAGGTCCATCTTCACCAGCGTGGCGTACAACGGCAGGATGAAGAACGGCAGGTAGGCGTAGACCATGCCGATGTACACGGCCAGGTCGGTGCGGTAGATCTCGAGCGGGCTGGAGATCAGGCCCAGGCTCTGCAGCAGGTTGTTGAGCAGCCCGTCGTTGCGCAGGATGCCCACCCAGGCATACACGCGCAGCAGCAGCGAGGTCCAGAACGGCAGGATCACCGCCAGCAGCAGCAGGTTGCGCACGCGCGCCGACGAACGGGCGATGTAGTACGCGATGGGATAGCCGATCAGCACACAGACCAGCGTGGTGATGCCGGCGATCTTGACCGAGCTGAGGTACGTGAGGAAGTACTGGTTTTCCGTGAACAGCAGGATGTAGCCGCGCAGGTGCAGGCTGAACTGGATCGCCTCGTCCTGGAACTGCGCCAGCGACGTGTACGGCGGAATGCCGAACTTCATTTCGGCAAAGCTGATCTTCAGCACCAGCAGGAACGGCACCAGCAGGAACAGCACCAGCCAGGCGAACGGCGGCACCACCGCCAGTGCCCGGCCCGACGGGAGCCAGTCGCGGGGCGAAAAACGGATCATGACGCAAGCACCGTCGCGCTGTCGGCGTCCCAGCTGACGAAGATTTCTTCGTCGATGCCCGGCGCATCCATCTGGGCAAGGAGCCGGCTGGGCACGCTGGCCTCGACCGTCTTGCCGGAATCCAGGCGGATCTGATAGAGGGCGTAGCTGCCCATCCAGGCCATGTGGCTGACCATGCCGTGCGCCCAGTTGTAGTCGCCATCGGGCTGCTCGCGCGACACCAGCAGGCGCTCGGGGCGGATGGACACGTGCACTTCCATGCCCAGCGGCTCGCTCACACCGTGGTTCACGTAAAGCGGACGGGTCAGCTCGGCGCATTCGATGGCCACGTGGTCGGGCTCGTCGACCACGATGGTGCCGGTGAACATGTTGGTCGACCCGATGAAGCTGGCCACAAAGCGCGAGTTCGGGAACGCGTAGACGTCCTGGGGCGTGCCGCACTGGACGATCTGGCCTTCGGTCATGACGGCCAGGCGGTGCGCCATGGTCATGGCTTCTTCCTGGTCGTGGGTGACCATGATGCAGGTCACGCCGACCTGCTCCAGGATCTTCACGAGTTCGATCTGCGTCTTCTGGCGGATCTGCTTGTCCAGCGCCGACATGGGCTCGTCCAGCAGCAGCAGCTTGGGACGCTTGACCAGGCTGCGCGCCAGCGCCACGCGCTGCTGCTGCCCGCCCGAGAGCTGGTTGGGCTTGCGGCGCGAATAACCCGCCATCTGCACCAGGTCCAGGGCCTCGAACACGCGGTCATGGATTTCCGCGCGGTCCACGCCTTCCTGCTTCAGGCCAAAGGCCACGTTGGCCTCGACCGTCATGTGCGGGAACAGCGCGTAAGACTGGAACATCATGTTCACGGGCCGGCGGTACGGCGGCACGCTGGTGATGTCCTCGCCGTCCAGCAGGATCTGGCCCGAGGTGGCTTCCTCGAAGCCCGCCAGCATGCGCAGCAAGGTGGACTTGCCGCTGCCCGAGCTGCCCAGCAGCGCGAAGATTTCATTGCGTTTGACGGACAGGTTGACCGAGCGCACGGCCACCACGTCGCCAAAGATCTTTACCACGTCGGAGACCCGGACGAACTCGTCCGGGTCCGCCGCGTGCTGCGCCGAGTAACGGCTATCGTTCATGATGACTAATTTCCCAACTTCAGCTCGGACCACAACTTGTTCTGCAGACGTGCAATGTTCAAGGGCAGCGCCTTGATCACGTACAGGGTCTTGGATACCTCGGCGGGCGGGTAGATCATGGGGTTGTCAGCCACATCCTTGTTCACGTACTGCCGCGCCTCTTTGTTGGCGTTGGGATAGAACATGGTGTTGGTGATGGCCGCATGGACCTTCGGCGTTTCGATGTAGTTGATGAAGGCCAGCGCCTCTTCGGGATGCGGCGCATCCTTGGGGATGACCATCAGGTCGAACCACGCCGGCGCGCCACCCTTGGGAATGAAGTAGTTCACTTCATAGGGCTTCTTGGCGTCCTGCGCGCGCTTGCGGGCGATCATGACGTCGCCGGAAAAGCCGTAGACCATGCACAGGTCGCCCACGGCCAGCTCGTCGATGTAGCCCGACGAACTGAACTGGCGGATGTACGGGCGGATCTTCTTCAGCACTTCCATCGCGGCCTGGTAGTCGGCGGCGTTGGTGCTGTTGGGGTCCTTGCCAAGGTACTTGAGCACGGCCGGGAAGACCTGCGCGGCTTCGTCCAGCATCGAGATGCCGCACTCCTTGAGCTTGGCGGCGTTCTCGGGCTTGAAGATCATGTCCCAGCTGGCCAGGTCCACGTCGTCGCCCATGATCTGCTTGACCTTGGTGACGTTGTAGCCCAGGCCGTTGGTGCCGTAGCCCCACGGAATGGCGTGTTCGTTGCCGGGATCGACCGTGGCGACCAGCGCCATGATTTCCGGATCCAGGTACTTCCAGTTGGGGATCTTGGACTTGTCCAGCTTCTGGAACAGGCCGGCTTCGATCTGGCGCGAGGCGTAATGGGTGGACGGGACAACGACGTCGTAACCCGACTTGCCGGCCAGCAGCTTGGCCTGCAAGGCGTCGTTGCTGTCATAGACGTCATAGCGGACCTTGATGCCGGTTTCCTTCTCGAAACCCGGGATCGTGTCCGGGGCCGTGTATTCGGCCCAGTTGTAGACGTTGACGACCTTGTTCTGCGCAACCGCCGCCGATGTAGCTGCCGCAGCCAGCACCGCGCCGAGCGCCCAGCGCATTCCCGCCTTCAGTTCCATTATGTCCAGCCCCCTTGCTCTATGCCGTTTATGACAGGAGTACCAAAAGGCGAAATGATAAAGCCTTTTAGCGCTGACCTGCCCAACTTTGGGGGGTAATTGGCGCAATTGCCCCCGTGGCGGCCGCGCGCCGGCGGGCCGGCGGTCAGGGCTGGATGCCGATGCCCCAGGCCGTCCAGTAACTGTCGCGCAGGCGCATCCAGAAACGGTCGCCGGCCTCGCCGGCCACCTTGCGCAGCGACCGGCGCAGCCGGTCCAGATTGGCCTGGCGCTGACGCTCGGACAGCGCGCCTTGCGTGCCGCGGTCGAAGTCGATGAGCCAGACCCGGCCGTCGTTGCCGATGAGGATGTTGAAGGCGTTCAGGTCGGCGTGCCAGACGCCCGCCCGGTGCATGCGGACGATGGCGTCGGCCACCGGCTGCCATAACGGTTCGGTCAGCGCCTGCGCCAAGGGCCGCACGCCTGGGATGCGCTCGACCACGATGGCCGCGCGGTAGATCGGGCCCTGGCGCCAGTACGCCGCCGCCAACGGGGCGGGCACCGGCAGCCCTTGCGCGCGCAGCGCGGCCAGCAGCCGGTATTCGCGAAAGCTTCGGGTGCGCGACTCGCCGTTCCACAGATAGGCATCGCGGCTGATGCGGGCGATCATGCCGCCGCGGCGGTAGCGCCGCAGCACGCCCTGCCAGCCCTGCCCCTCGACGAACCACGCCGCCTGGCGTCCGCCGGCGTCTACGGGCCGCGCCCGGTCGCCGTAGTGCGCAGGGTTGAAGACTTCCGGCCCCGCGTCGGCAAGGCGCCGCGCGTCGCTGAGCATGGCGCCGGCCAGCGGACCCTCCCAGGCGGTGCGCCGCGCGCCGGATCGATCGTCACCCTGCACGATTGCGCATCCAGTCGGCAACGCCGTAGAACGATTCGAGCAGCCGCTCGATCAAGGCGGGCTCGATGCCCTCGTCTTCCATCGCACGTCCGATGCAGGCCACCCACTGGTCGCGCTCGACTTCGCCGATGGAAAACGGCAGGTGGCGCGCCCGCAGGCGGGGATGGCCGAAGCGCTCGATGTAGTGGTCCGGCCCGCCGAAGTATCCGCACAGGAACCAGAAGAGCTTGTCGCGCGCCTCGTCCAGGCTGGGGCCGTGGGCGGCGCGCAGTTCCTTGAGGTCGGGCTCCATGTCCATCAGGTCATAGAAACGGTCGACGAGGGCGCGCACGCCGGCTTCGCCGCCAAGAAGGTCAAACATGGTGCGGGAATTTTCCACGGGTTCTGTAATGGTGAGGACGCGGGACGTCATCAGGTTTCTCGAAGGGTGACGAGCGGCGGCGTGCTGCGCACGCCGCGCAGGGCAAGCGCGCCGCCCGCCCAGGCTCCCAGCATGCCGGCGCCGATGCCGGCCAGCCACGGCCAGAGGCTGAGGGTAATGGTGAAGTCGAACACCTGCGTTGACAAAACCCAAGCGATCGCCGTGGCGCCAGCCGCCGCCAAAAGACCGGCCAGCCCGCCCACCGCCCACAGCTCGATGCGCTGGGAACGGGCAAGCTGACGGCGCGTGGCGCCGAGCGCGCGCAGCACCGCCGCCTCGCGCATCCGCTCGTCGCGCGTCGCGGTCAGCGCCGCGGACAGCACCAGCACGCCGGCGGCCAGGGTGAACAGGAACAGGAGCTGCACCGCGCGGCCCACTTCATTCAGCACGGATTGCAACTGCTGCAGGATGGCGCCCACGTCGAACACCGTCAGGTTCGGAAACTCCCGCACCAGCGCGGGCAGCACCGCCGCCTTGTCAGGCGGCAGGTAAAAGGACGTGATCCAGCTCTGAGGCATGTCGGCCAGTGCGGCGGGGGTCAGGATGGCGAAAAAATTGACGCGCATCGTATCCCAATCCACCCGGCGGATGCTCGACACGGCCACTTCCACCTGCTGGCCGGCCACGTCGAACGTCATCTTGTCGCCCAGGCCGATGCGCAGGGACTGCGCCAGTCCCGCTTCCAGCGAGACCTCGGCCGAGCCCGGCGCCAGCCAGCGGCCCTGCTCGATGCGGTTGGAAGACGGCATCTCGTCGCTATAGGACAGGTTGAATTCGCGGTCCACCAGGCGCTTGGCGCGCGGTTCTTCGTAGTCGTCCGGTCCCACCGGCTTGCCGTTGACCGCGATCAGCCGGCCACGCACCATCGGCGACAACGTGATGCGGCCCAGCCCTTCGCGCGTCAGCGCATCGGTCACGGCCTGGCGCTGGTCTGGCTGCACGTTGATCAGGAACCGGTTGGGCGCGTCCGGCGGCATGGTGCGCTGCCACCCCTGGATCAGATCGGTGCGGGTCATGGTCAGCAGCAGCAGCGCCATCAACCCGACAGCCAGCGCGCAGACCTGCGTGATCGTGGCCGCCCGGCGGCGCACCACGCCCGCCAGGGCAAAGCGCAGCGCGGGAAACCCGGCCGCCAGGCGGCGCACCCGCGCCAGCCCCAGGATGCACAGCCAGGCCACCAGGGCAAACACGCCGAAGGCGCCCAGAAAGCCGCCGGCCACCACACCGCCCAGCTTCGCGTCGCCCGCGAACCACCAGATCAGGAGCGCGAACCCCACCGCGCCCAGCACGTAACCGAAGGCGCTGCGGGCGCTGATCGTATCCGCGTCGCGCCGCAGGACGCGGGCGGGCGGCACGTGCCGAAGCTGCGCCAGCGCGGGCAGCGCAAAGCCCAAGAGCAGCAGCAGCCCGGTCAACAGGCCCTGAAGCGCCGGAATGGCCGACGGCGCCGGCAGCGTGGTGTCGATCAGCGACCCCAGCAGCATCACCAGCACCTGGTGCACGCCAAAGCCCAGCAGGCAGCCGGCCGCGGACGAAAACAGGCCAACCAGCGTGAATTCCAGCGTCAGCATCCGCGCGACCTGCGACTGCACGGCGCCCAGGCAGCGCATGACCGCGATGCCGTCGCGGTGCCGCGTCATGTAACGCCCCGCCGCCAGCGCCACGGCCACGGCCGAGATCAGCACCGCCAGCAGCGCAACCAGCGACAGGAAACGCTGCGCGCGGTCCAGCGTGCGGCGCACTTCGGGGCGGCCCGACTCCAGCGTGGCGATCTTCTGGCCGCGCTTGAGGTTCTGGTTCAGCCAGGCGGAGTACCCGGCCACGGCGTCGGGCTGGCCGGCGATCAGCATGGCATAGCCGATGCGGCTGCCCGGCGCGATCAGTCCGGTGGCCGGCAGGTCGCTGGCGCGCAGCAGCACGCGCGGCGCGACGTTGACGAACTGCATGCCCTTGTCCGGCTCATAGGTGATGACGCGGTCAATGCGCAGGTGGGCGTCGCCCACATTGAGCGTGTCGCCCACCTTCAGGTTCAGCAGTGCCAGCAGCTGGGCGTCGACCCACACCGCGCCTTCGGGCGGCACGTCGCGCGTGGGTGCGTCGGGCGCAAACGGCGCATCCGCCACCCGCAGCGCCCCGCGAAGCGGGTAGCCGGGTTCCACGGCCTTCAGGGCGGCCAACTGTGCGCCGTCGCCGGCACCGACCATGGACGGAAACTGCCACGTGCTGGACACGGTGAGGCCGCGCTCGCGCGCCTGATCCTTGAAGGCGGCCGGCACGGGCTCGTCGGCGTCCAGCACCAGATCGGCGCCCAGCATCTGGCCGGCATCGCGTTCCAGCGCGCGTCCGACGCGGTCCGCCAGAAAGCCCACGCTGGTGACGGCCGCCACCGCCACGACCAGGGCCAGCACCAGCAAGCGCAGTTCGCCGGCACGCGCATCGCGCATCATCATCCGGGCGCCCAGGCGCAGGGTGGACCAGAAACCGGGGCGCTTGGCCTGTGACATATCAGGGAAATCCATCATTCAACTATGTTAGCCAACGGTAAGAAAGCGATCTGATTCCCGATATCATCCCGGGGCGGGAGGCAAAGCCGCCCTTAAAGATAACCAATTCCGGAGAAGACAATGCGTAAATCCTGGCTTGCGGCCACGATTCTGGCCGCCTGCGCGGCCGCCACATCCCTGCCCTCGGCGGCACAGACCACCCTGAAGATGGCCTACGCCCTGTCGACCTCGTCGCACTACGGCGCCGGCGCCGACGCGATGGCCAAGTCCATCGAGGCCTCTTCCAACGGCAAGTTCAAGGTCCAGCAATTCGCCAACAGCGCCCTGGGCGGTGAACGCGAGGTCATCGAGGGCCTGCAGATCGGCACCATCGATCTCGCGATCGTTTCGACCGGTGCAACCCTCAATTTTGTTCCCGAAACCGGCGTTTTCGATATTCCTTTCCTCTTGCGCGACCTGCCGCACGCCCGTGCCGTGCTCGACAGCAAGATCGGCCAGGACATGCTGGCCAAGTTCCCCAGCCGCGGCATCGTGGCGCTGGCCTGGGGCGAACAGGGCTTTCGCCACCTGACCAACAACGTCCGCCCGGTCAAGACCCCGGCCGATGCCAAGGGCCTGAAGATCCGCACCACGGAAAACCCCATCCACATCACCGCCTTCCGCCAGATCGGCATCCTGCCCACGCCGATGGCCTGGCCCGAAGTGGCCACCGCCCTTCAGCAGGGCACCATCGACGGCCAGGAAAACCCGCTGTCCGTGATCACGTCGGCCAAGCTGTCGCAGATGCAGAAGTACCTGTCGCTGACCGGCCACGTGTACGGCCCGGCCCTGGTGCTGATGTCGGCCAACGTCTATGAAGGCCTGTCGGCCGCCGACAAGGCCAACTTCGACAAGGCCGGCAAGGAATCGGCCCAGGCCATGCGCGCCTACGTCGACAACATCGAGAAGACGGGCGTCGAGCAGCTGAAGAAGGAAGGCATGCAAGTCACCGAAGTGGACCGCGCCGCCTTCGCCGCCGCCGTGGAACCCGCCTACCCCGAGTACTACAAGAAGTTCGACAAGAAGCTGATCGACTCGATCCGCGACACCAAGTAAGCCGGCGCGGCCCCCGTGGCGGGGCCGCTCGCCTGGCGGCGGGGCCGGCTTTCGCCGCGCGCCCGCCCTATTTTTTTCGCGACTTTCGCCAACGGAATTCACCATGCGTTTGCTCTGCGCCTTCGACCGCGGCCTGTTCAAGCTGGTCTCGGCATTCGCCCAACTCCTCCTGGTCGCCGCCGCAGCGGCCGCGTTCTATCAGGTCATCGCCCGGTTCGTGCTGCATTCGCCCGCCGACTGGAGCGAGGTCCTCACCCGCGCGCTTCTCATCTGGACCGTGCTGCTGGGCGTGGCCCTGGCCTTTCGCCACGGCGCCATGATCAGCGTGGAACTGCTGCGCAACATGCTGGGCGGCAAGCGACGCCGGGTACTGGAAGCCATCATCGGCCTCATCTGCGCCGGTTTTCTCGGCTTTCTGGCCTGGATCGGCGGCAACATGACCTACCGCGTGCGGTTCCAGAACGTGCCGAGCCTGGACATCTCGATTTCCTGGATCTACCTGGCGATCCCCGTGGGCGCCACGCTGGCGGCCATCGCCGTGCTGGCCCGCTGGTGCGCCGGCGACGAAGAAGACGTGCCCGTGCGCAACGACGCGCAAGGCTGAGCCGCCCCTTATCGAACCTGAGCAGCAGAAATCGCCATGTCCCAATTAATGATTGTCTCGATGCTGATTTTCTTCGGGCTGTCCGTGCCGGTCGCCGTGTCGATCGGGCTGGCCAGCCTGGCGGGCGTCGGCGCCGCGGGCCTGCCCTGGCTGGTCGTCGCGCAGCAGTTGTTTGCCGCGCTGGACAAATACCCGCTCGTGGCCATCCCCTTCTTCATCCTGGCCGGCAACCTGATGGAAGCCGGCGGCATCTCCGAACGCATGGTGGAATTCGCCAAGAGCGTGGTGGGCGGCATCCAGGGCGGCCTGGCCTGCACCTGCGTGCTGACCTGCATGATCTTCGCGGCGGTCGCCGGCTCCAGCGTGGCCACCACCTTCGCGGTCGGCGCGATCCTGATCCCCGCGATGATCCGGCACGGCTATCCCGCCCCCTTTGCGGCGTCATTGCAGGCCAGCGCGGCGGAACTCGGCGTCATCATTCCGCCGTCGATCCCGATGATCCTGTTTGCCGTGTCCACCGACACGTCCACCGGCGAGCTGTTCATCGCCGGCGTCATGCCCGGCATCCTGATCGGGGTGGCGCTGATGTTCTACGTCTGGATCTACGCCAAGCGCAACAACCTGGGCAAGCGCGACGGCGAAGGCCGCCTGCCGCTGTGGCCGTCGTTCAAGCGCGCGTGGCTTGCGCTGCTGATGCCGGTCATCATCCTGGGCGGCATCTATGGCGGCATCTTCACGCCGACCGAGGCCTCGGTCGTGGCCGTGATGTACGCCGTCTTCGTGGGCAAGGTCATCTACCGCCGCCTCACGTTCCGCCAGTTGTCCGCCACGCTGCACAAGTCGGTCGTGTCGACCGCGGTCATCATGTTCGTGATCGCCAACGCCGGCCTGTTCAGCTTCCTGCTCAACCGCGCCGGCATTCCGGACGCGCTGGGCACGTGGCTCGCCCAGGTTTTCGACACAAAGTTCGGCTTCCTGATGGGCGTGAACGCCGCGCTGTTCGTCATCGGCATGTTCATCGAGACTTCGGCGTCGATCGTCGTGCTGGCCCCGCTGCTGCTGCCGGTGGCGCTGCAGTTCGGCGTGGACCCGGTGCACTTTGGCATCATCATGGTGGTCAACCTGGCGCTGGGCATGATCACCCCGCCGTTCGGCGTGAACCTGTTCGCGGCCTGCGCGGTGGCCAAGCTGCCGCTCGAGCGTATCGTCAAGCCGCTGGTGCCCTTCGTCGGCGTCGTGATCCTGTGCCTGATGGTCATCACCTATTGGCCCGGGCTGTCGCTGGGTCTGCGCGACCTGGTCTACGCCAAGTGATCCGCCTGCCGCCGTGCGGGCCAGCGCCCGCGCGGCGGGTAGCGCCCGGCCCGCCCGATGGGCGTGCAGGGCCGCAGAATGAGAAAAGCGCCCGGTTGGGGCGCTTTTTCGTTCTGGGGGCCTAGATTTCGCGTTCTTCCGTCTTGAGGTTGTTGTCGCGGGCGAAGTCCACCACGAACTTGTAGGCCAGCGGCTCCAGGTCGCGCAGGCGCAGGTCGACCACGATCCCGCGCACGCCATCGATCACGACGGGCAGCACATAAGGCGAATAAGTGAGGTGGTTACCAGCACAGCCGGCCGGCCGGAACTGTGCCATTACGCCGGCGAGCCGTTCCGCCCAATCGCTGGGGCGGAAGCGGCTACCGCTTTCGGTAACGCCATGAATTACGAATTGTCTGACGCGAGTTGCCATGTGTTCTTCACTGCGGGACGCCTTTCACGAAAGCCGGATCTTCGGCGTGATCAAACATGCGTGCCGCGCCGCGAATTGTATATGATTGATCCTTTGCCCTCTTTCAAACTGCGATTCGCCCCGATTCGCCCCTTGGAAGCGGGCACGCTGTCGATGCCATTCCCCCAGGAGGATCCGCGATGAGCTCGCCTCTGGCCAATATCTATGCCCGGCTGCCGGTGTCGTTCACGCACGGCCAGGGTGTCTGGCTGTGGGACGCCGACGGCCGAAAGTACCTGGATGCCCTGGCCGGCATCGGCGTCTCGTGCCTGGGCCATGCCCATCCCAAGCTGGTCGCCGCCATCACCGAGCAGGCCGCCCGGGTCATCCATACCTCCAACATCTACGAAATCCCCCAGCAGACCGCGCTGGCCGCCCGGCTGACGGCGCTGTCCGGCATGCAGGAAGTCGCGTTCAACAACAGCGGCTCCGAAGCCAACGAAGCGGCCATCAAGCTCGCCCGCTACTACGCGTACCAGCGCGGCAACAAGCACGCCCACATCATCACGATGGATTCGTCCTGGCATGGCCGCACGCTCGCCACGCTGGCGGCCACCGGCAGCGACAAGGCGCGCAAGGGCTTCGAACCCCTGCCCAGCGGCTTCATCCAGGTGCCGTACAACAACCTGGAAGCGGTGCGCGCCGCGGGCGACGCCGAGCCCCGCACCACCGCGGTGCTGCTGGAAGTCCTGCAGGGCGAAGGCGGCATCCGCCCGTCCGACATTGCCTACCTGCAAGCACTGCGCCAGTTGTGCACCGAGCGCGGCTGGCTGCTGATGATCGACGAAGTGCAGTCTGGCATCGGACGCACCGGCAAGTGGTTCGCGCACCAATGGGCCGATATCCGTCCCGACGTCATGACGCTGGCCAAGGGGCTGGCGGGCGGCGTGCCCATCGGCGCGATGCTGGCGGCAGGGCCCGCCGCGGGCGTCTTCACGCCGGGCAGCCACGGCACCACGTTCGGCGGCGGGCCGCTGGTGTGCGCCGCGGGCCTGGCGGTGCTCGATGCGCTGGAATCCGAAAACCTGCTTGAAAACGCCCATGCCGTGGGCGAATACCTGAAAGACCGCCTGGCCGGCGCGCTGGCCGGCACGCCCGGCGTGGCCGACATCCGCGGCCGCGGCCTCATGCTGGGCATCGAACTGGCCCGCCCCTGCGGCGTCCTGGCGCTGCGCGCCCTGGAAGCGGGCCTGCTCATCAACGTCACGCGCGACCGCGTCATCCGCATGCTGCCGCCGCTGATCCTGACCCGGGAAGAGGCCGACCAGATCGTCGCCCTCCTGGTGCCGCTCATCCAACAGTTCCTGGCCGAAAAACCATAATCAACGTCCCTGCCGGGCCACGAGCCTGGCCGGGCCCAATGACCTGCGACATCAACATGACTCCTCCCACGACTCAAAACGGCCCGCTGCGGCACTTCCTGCAGTTCAAGGACTTCTCGTCCGCCGAGATCGCCTACGTGCTGGACCGCGCGCGCCTGATCAAGGAAAAGTTCAAACGCTATGAGCCCCACATGCCGCTGCACGACCGCACGCTGGCAATGGTGTTCGAAAAGGCCAGCACGCGCACCCGCGTGTCGTTCGAGGCCGGCATGTACCAGATGGGCGGCTCGGTCATCAACCTGACGTCCAACGACTCTCAGCTCGGCCGCTCCGAGCCCATCGAAGACACCGCGCGCGTGATCTCGCGCATGGTCGACATCGTCATGATCCGCACGTTCGAGCAGACCCGCATCGAGCGCTTCGCGTCGCATTCGCGCGTGCCCGTGATCAACGGCCTGACCAACGAATTCCACCCCTGCCAGATCCTGGCCGACATCTTCACCTACATCGAGCACCGCGGCCCCATTGCCGGCAAGACGGTAGCCTGGGTGGGCGACGCCAACAACATGGCCTACACGTGGCTGCAGGCGGCCGAAATGCTGGGCTTCACGCTGCACGTGTCCACGCCGGCCGGCTACGAACTTGAAGCCGCCCGCATCGGCACGCCGCCCGACAAGGTGCTGCGCCAGTTCAAGGATCCCATGGAGGCGTGCAAGGGCGCGCACCTGGTCACGACCGACGTCTGGACCAGCATGGGCTACGAAGCCGAAAACGAAGAGCGCCGCGCCGCGTTTGCCGACTGGTGCGTGGATGCCGAAATGATGGCCGCCGCCGACCCGCAGGCCGTCTTCATGCACTGCCTGCCCGCCCATCGCGGCGAGGAAGTGACCGGCGAAGTCATCGACGGCCCGCAGAGCGTGGTCTGGGACGAGGCCGAGAACCGCCTGCACGTGCAGAAGGCGCTGATGGAATTCCTGCTGCTGGGTCAGGTCGACTGATCCCGTCCTTCAAGGAAAAAGGGGCCCGGACATCGCGCGATGTCCGGGCCCCTTCACTTTTGTGGCGCAACGGCGCTACAGGATCTTCCTGAACATCGTGCGCCGCGTGTTGCGAAAGGACGGCCGCACGCGGCTGCTCCAGTCGGTCGCGCGCACGGCCAGCCACGGCGGGCTGCCGAAGGTTTCCTGCGTGTGCAGGTCGTAGCTGGCCAGATACCGCGGCGACTCATCGCGGCATTCCCAGCGCTGCGCGCGCACCGTGCCGGGCACCGACGCCAGGCCCGGCAGGTGCTCCTGGTCGTACCAGGCGTTCAGGTCGGCCTCGGCCTCGGGCAGCACGTCGGTTTCGACGATGTAATGCCACGGCGCCTCCTGCCCCGCCGACGCGCCCGGCAAATCCAGCGTCAGATGCAGCACCCGCGCGTGCGCGCCGGGCGCCAGTTCATTCAGGCGGGCCTGGATCTGCGGCAATGCACGGGCCCCGCGCACGTATACGTAGGTGTCTTCGGCTTCCAGCGCAGCAAAGGCGCTGATCTTCACATCCTCCAGCCCGTCCGAGAGACGCCCGGCCAGCCCCTGAATGCGCGCCTCGTCAAACCGTTCGCCCAGCGACACCAGCAACATCGTTTCTTGCACAGCCCTCTCCTCTCAATGTCCGACGCGCAAGGCGACCAGGAAGCGCGACACCATGTTGTAGGCGCCCACCGTCGCGGTCAGTTCCACCAGTTGCGCGTCGTCGTAGCGCGCGCGCAGCGGCGCGAACACCGCGTCCGGCACCTCGATATCGCGGGTCATGGCGTCGGTCAGCGCCAGCACCTCGGCCTCGCCAGGTTCCAGGCCCTGTACCTGATCCGGAGCGGGATTGCCGCGCAGCACGTCGATGACCGCCTGCGGCATGCCGCCCGCCAGCGCGTGCGGCACATGCGCCTCGAACTCGTACGGCGCGTTGTTCAAGGTCGCCACGCGCAGGATGATCAGCTCGCGCAGCCGCGGCGCCAGCGACGTCTTCTGCCGGATCGCGGTCAGCATGGCTTCCCAGCCTTCGACCACGGCCGGACTGTTCAGCAGCACCTGATACAGCGGCGAAATGCGGCCGCGCGCGGCGGCGATGCGCGCCTCCAGCACGGCTAGTTCCGGGCGCGTGCCCGGCACGACGGGTTCGATTCGGCGGGCGCTCATGCTTACTCCGGACGGATGTTCTTGCGCTGGATCAGCGCGGTCCACTTCTCGCGGTCGGCGGCGATCAGCGCGCCCAATTCCTGCGGCGTGCTGGGCGCGGCCTCGGCGCCGAACTTCTCCAGGCGGGCACGCACGGTTTCGTTGCCCAGCGCGGCGCGCACGGCCTGGTTCAGCTTGTCCACGGTGGCGGCAGGCGTGCCCGCCGGCGCGACAAGGCCATACCAGTTGTTGGATTCGACGCCAGGAATGCCTTGCTCGGCCAGCGTCTTCACATCGGGCAGCAGCGGATGGCGGGTCGGCGCCGCCAGGCCCAGGGGCTTGAGCTTGCCGCCCTGAATGTGGCCGATGAGCCCCGGCACGTCGCCGAAGAATCCGGACACCTGATTGCCCATCACGTCGTTGATGACGGGGGCCGCGCCCTTGTAAGGCACGTGCAGCACCTTGGCCTTGCTGGAATCGGCGAACATTTCCAGCGTCAGGTGCGGAATGCTGCCGATGCCCGACGAGCCGATGGCGACCGACTGCGACGCGGCTTGCGACTTCTTCACGAAGTCGGCGGCATCGGTGGCCGGATTGGACGGGTTCACCACGAACACCGTGGCGTTGTTCACCACCCGCGACACCGGCGCGAAATCGCGCGCCGGATCGTACGGCAGGTCCTTGTACAGCGCCGGGCTGATCGCCACCGCGCCGACGCTGGTCAGGAACAGCACCGAGCCGTCGGCGGGCGCCTTGGCCACGTAGGCGGCCGCGATGTTGCCATTGGCCCCCGCCTTGTTCTCGACGATGACGTTCTGCTTGAGCTCCTTGCCCAGCTGCTCGGCCAGCACGCGGCCCACCAGGTCCACCGGACCGCCCGGCGGGAACGCAATGATGAGGCGCACGGGACCGTCGGCATGGGCCGCACCCGCGGCGGCCAGGCTCAGCACGGCGGCCGAGATGATTTTCTTGAACATGGTGTCTCCTCGTTGATGGGGGTGTGCTTGCGGCTCGGGCATCGTGGCCCTCGTTCCGCGGTCTCGGTACTACTGAAATCCGTAAAGCCGCGCGGGGTTGTCCACCAGCACGCGCTGGCGCAGCCCGGCGTCCGGGCACGCTTCGAAGAACGTGTCGACGAGCTCGCCGTCGTCCGGCATGTCGCCCGCCACATTCGGATGCGGCCAGTCGGTGCCCCACAGCGTGCGGTCCGGCATGGCCTGAACAAGCGCGTGCACGAAAGGGATGCCTTCGGCGAACGGCCGCCGGCCGGCGGCAATCCGGTCGATGCCGGACACCTTGACCCAGGCCGCGTCGACGTCGGCCAGGCTGAGCAGCGCCCGCATTGCCGGCGAATCGAGCCCGTCCGACGCCTTCAGCCGCCCCATGTGGTCCACGACGAACGGCACCGGCAACGCGAGCAGGCGCGGCAGCAATTCCGGCAGCATCGCGCCGTCCACATGCAGGCACAGGTGCCAGCCCAGCGGCGCAATCAGCGCGACCACATGGTCGAACACGGCCGGATCGGGCGCGCCGCCCAGATGCGGCACGAAATTGAAGCGCGCGGCCCGCACGCCACCCTCATGCAGGGCCTTGACGCTGGCCGCCGTGGCGTCGGCGCCCAGCAACGCCACGCCGCGATACCGCCCGGCGCTGCGCGCCAGCGCGTCCAGCAGCGCGCGGTGATCCGACCCATGGCAATTGGCCTGCACGACGACGGCCCGCTCGATGCCCAGATGGGCATGCAGCGCCGCCATGCTGGCGAACGGCGCATCCGGCGGCGTATAGGAACGGCCCTGCGCGTACGGAAACACGTCGTCCGGCCCGAAGATGTGGCAATGCGCGTCGCACGCGCCCGGCGGCAGCGCATGGCGGGGACGGGACGGCGAGGCGAGCGGCGGACGGCAATCGGGCACGGGGGACTTCCTCATTGCAAAACGCCATCGTCGCGGAATGTGGCCCGGCAAACAATGCTATACCTGATATTTCTGATATCGAAAAAGCTAATATCCGATGGATCTCAAGCAGATCGAATACTTCGTGCGGGTGGCTGAGCGCCGCAGCTTCTCGCGCGCCGCAGAGATGCTGGACGTCGCACAGCCCACGCTCAGCCGCCAGGTGAGGCTGCTGGAAGTTGAACTGGGCCAGCATCTGCTCTACCGCAACGGCCGCGGCGCCGAACCCACGGAGGCCGGCCTGCGCTTTTTGGAGCACGCCCGCGCCCTGCTGACGCTGGCCGAACGCGCCAAGGAAGATCTGCAGACGCTGCGCGAAACGCCCACGGGCAAGGTCATGATCGGCCTGCCGCCACGGATCGCGCGCGTGCTCACGCCCCCGCTTGTGCAGGCGTTCCGCCAGGACTTTCCCGATGCCTCCATCGCAGTGGCCGAGGGGCTGAGCGCCCAGGTGCGCGAATGGCTGCTCGCCGGCCGGGTGGACCTGGCCCTGCTCTATGATCCGGCCCCGTCCCCGCAGCTCGCGTACGAATCGCTGTTTCGCGAAGATCTCGTCCTGGCGGCCGCCGCGGGCCATCAGCCGCCCCTGCCCGATCGCGTGCCGGTTGCGCGGCTGGGCGACTATCCCCTGGTGCTGCCCAGCCTGCCCAACGCCATCCGCACCCTCGTGGAAAGCGTCTGCCGCGCGCAGGGCGTGCGGCTCAAGGTGGCGGCCGAGGTCGACGCCGTGCAGACCATCGTCGAACTGGCGGCGCAGGGCGACGCCTACGCCATCCTGCCGCGCTCGGCCGCGCGCGGCCCGGCCGCCGAGCATGAACTGTCCCTGTGCGCCATCGGTTCGCCCACGATCACCAACAACCTGGTGCTGGCCAGCCCGCGCCATCGCCCGGCCACCCGGCTGGCCGCCGCCACGGGCCAGCTCATTCGCGAACTGCGGCTTGCCGATCTGTTCGCCCCCGAGGCCAGCCCCCCTCAAAAGAGTTAAAATGGCGGGCTACTTTTCTTGTTTGGCGGCTCGTTGCTGTCAAAGTCCTGTTGGCGTCTCACCTCAAACAATGACCACTATCCTCCCGAACCTGCCCACCGGCCAGAAAGTCGGCATCGCCTTTTCCGGCGGCCTGGACACCAGCGCGGCGCTCCTCTGGATGCGCAACAACGGCGCCATTCCCTACGCCTACACCGCCAACCTGGGCCAGCCCGACGAATCCGACTACGACGAGATTCCCCGCAAGGCCATGGCCTACGGCGCCGAAAATGCCCGCCTGATCGACTGCCGCGCGCAGCTCGTGGCCGAAGGCATCGCCGCCCTGCAATCGGGCGCCTTCCACATCTCGACCGCCGGCATCACGTACTTCAACACGACGCCCATCGGCCGCGCCGTCACGGGCACGATGCTGGTCGCCGCCATGAAGGAAGACAACGTCAACATCTGGGGCGACGGCAGCACGTTCAAGGGCAACGACATCGAGCGGTTCTACCGCTACGGTCTGCTTACCAACCCGGAACTCAAGATCTACAAGCCCTGGCTGGACCAGCGCTTCATCGACGAACTCGGCGGCCGTTCGGAAATGTCCGAATACATGCGCCAAGCCGGTTTCGACTACAAGATGTCGGCTGAAAAGGCCTACTCCACCGACTCCAACCTGCTCGGCGCCACGCACGAAGCCAAGGACCTGGAGCACCTGAACTCCGGCATCCGCATCGTCAAGCCCATCATGGGCGTGGCGTTCTGGCGCGACGACGTCGCCGTCAAGGCCGAGGAAGTCACGGTGCGCTTCGAAGAAGGCCAGCCCGTCGCCCTGAACGGCGTCGAATACGCCGACCCCGTCGAACTGATGCTCGAAGCCAACCGCATTGGCGGCCGTCACGGTCTGGGCATGAGCGACCAGATCGAAAACCGCATCATCGAAGCCAAGAGCCGCGGCATCTACGAAGCCCCGGGTCTGGCCCTGCTCTTCATCGCCTACGAGCGCCTGGTCACCGGCATCCACAACGAAGACACCATCGAGCAATACCGCGAAAACGGCCGCAAGCTGGGCCGCCTGCTGTACCAGGGCCGCTGGTTCGATCCGCAAGCCATCATGCTGCGCGAAACCGCCCAGCGCTGGGTTGCCCGCGCCATCACCGGCGAAGTCACCATCGAACTGCGCCGCGGCAACGACTACTCGCTGCTCAACACCGTGTCGCCCAACCTCACGTACGCGCCCGAGCGCCTGTCCATGGAGAAGGTGGAAAACGCCCCCTTCACGCCGGCGGACCGCATCGGCCAGCTCACCATGCGCAACCTCGACATCGTCGACACGCGCGAAAAGCTGTTCACGTACGTCAAGACCGGCCTGCTCGCCTCCAGCGGCACGTCGCTGCCCCAACTGAAGGACGCGACCTCGAAGAAGTAATGCTTCAAGGCCCAACAAAAAACCCTCGGTTTTCACACCGAGGGTTTTTTTTCGCCTGACCGCTGCGCGGCGCGCCTAGAGTTCGACCTGCATGCCCATCTCCACTACCCGGTTCGCGGGGATCTTGAAGAACTTGGTGCTGCGGGTGGAATTGCGCGCCATGAACGAGAATATCGCGCGCCGCCAGCGCGACAAGGCAGGCTTCTTGGCCGCCACCACGGTCTGGCGCGACAGGAAGAACGACGTGCGCATCGGTTCCAGATCCAGTTCGGGGTAGCCCTCTGCGATCAGGCGCAGCGCCTCCGGCACGTCCGGATCTTCCTTGAAACCGTAGTTGATCGTCGCGGACCAGCTCGACGCGCTGAGCCGGTTCACCTCGAATCGCTCTTCCGGCGCAATATACGGCACGTCGGCCGACAGGATCGTCAGGAACAGCACCTGGTCGTGCAGCACCTTGTTGTGCTTCAGGTTGTGCAGCAGCGCCGACGGGACGTTGCCCGAATTCATCGTCATGAAAATCGCGGTGCCCGGCACCCGCGACGGCGGGTATTGCTCGAGCTGCTCCATGAATTCCTTGAGCGGCTGGCGGTCGCGCTGCTGCATGTCGGACAGCAGGTGCCGGCCGCGGCGCCACGTCATCATCAGCGTGAACACCACGATCGCCACCACCAGCGGCAGCCAGCCGCCCTCGTGAATCTTGAAGACGTTGGCCGAAAACAGCAGCACGTCCAGCAGCAGCAACAGGCCCAGCACCAGAAACCACATCATGCGCTTGACGCCCGTGGTGCCGCGCGGCAGCACCGCGAACGCCAGCACCGACGTCGTGAGCATCGTGCCCGTCACGGCGAAACCATAGGCGGCTGCCAGGTTGTCGGAGTTGCGGAACCACAGCACCAGCACCAGAACCGCGCACAGCAGCAACGCGTTGACCTGCGGCAGGTAGATCTGGCCCTTTTCGACGGCGGACGTGTGCAGGATCTGCATGCGCGGCCAGAAGCCCAGCTGCACCGCCTGGCGCGTCACCGAATAGGCGCCCGAGATCACCGCCTGCGACGCGACGATGGTGGCGACGGTGGCCAGCGCCACCAGCGGGGCAAGCCCCCATTCCGGAGCCATCAGGAAAAAGGGATTGCGGATCGCGGTGGGATCGCGCAGCAGCAGCGCTCCCTGGCCGAAGTAACACAGCGTCAGCGCCGGCAGCACCATGCTGAACCAGGCGCGGCGGATCGCCGGGCGGCCAAAATGGCCCATGTCGGCATACAGCGCCTCGGCGCCGGTCAGCGCCAGCACCACCGCGCCCAGCAGCACAAAGCTCACCCACGGGGCTTCGACGATGAAGCGCAGCCCCCATATCGGATTCAGCGCGGCCAGAATCTCGGGCGTCTGCCAGATCTGCCAACCGCCCAGCGCGGCCAGCGTGGCGAACCACAGGAACATCACGGGGCCAAACAGCTTGCCCATCGTCGCCGTGCCGCGCGACTGGATCGCAAACAGCGCGATGAGGACCACCAAGGCGATCGGCACCACCCAACGGTCCAGCGTGTGCGACACAATGCCGATGCCTTCCAGGGCCGACAGGACGGATATTGCCGGGGTGATCATGCTGTCGCCGTAGAACAGCGCCGCGCCGAAGATGCCCAGCACGATCAGGATCCAGCGCAGCTTGCCCTCGCGGGCCCGCACCGCCAGCTCCAGCAGCGCCAGCGTGCCGCCCTCGCCGCGGTTGTCCGCGCGCAGCACCAGCATGACGTATTTCAGGGACACCACCACCATCAGCATCCAGAACAGGATGGACAGCACGCCCAGCAGGTGGGCCGGTTCCAGATCGGTATGCACGCTCAGGCCGGTCAGGCAGGCGCGCAGCGTGTACAGCGGGCTGGTGCCGATATCGCCGTACACCACGCCCAGCGCGCCCAGGATCAGGGCGGCGCGCGACGAAGGCGCGTGCGCGCTGCCGGGGTGACCGGGGGGCAAAGAAGCAGAGCTGACCGTGCCTTGGCTCATGATGCAGGTTCTTGGCGAGTGAGTTGAGCCCCCTTGCGGGGGCCGGGGAACACGACCGACAGCCGCGTTCCGGAAAAATCGGGCCGGCTTGTGAGCTTCCACCACGCGCCGTGCGCATGCGCGATCTCGCGCACGATGGCCAGTCCCAAACCCGACCCGCCGGCCGTAGCCGTGGGCGACCGGTAGAACGCCTCGAACACGCGGTCGCGCTCTTCGGGCGGGATGCCGGGGCCGTCGTCTTCAACGGTCAGCGAGGGGGGATTGGCGCCGACGATCAGCGTGATGCGGCCGGTGGGGTTGCCATAGCGCAGCGCGTTGTCGATCAGGTTGCCCAGCAGTTCGGCCAGCAGCAAGGGATCCGCGTCGATCCAGATGGGCGTTTCGGGCGCGGCCAGGTCCAGTTCGTAGTGCGCCTCGCGCACGCGCGGAAACCATTCCGCGCCATGCACGCGCACCCATTCGCACAGGTCAATGCGCACGAAACTGTCCTGGGGCCGGGCGTTCGGATCGGCGCGGGCCAGCACCAGAAGCTGCTGCCCCAGCCGGATCATGCGGTCGCTGACGGCCTTGATGCGCTCGGCGCGGGCCCGGACATCGTCGGGCAAGGGACGCGCCAGCATGAGTTCGGATTCCAGCCGCAGGCCCGACAACGGCGTGCGCAGCTGGTGCGCGGCATGGCCGATGAAGCGACGCTGCGCGGCCAGCGACGCATCCAGCCGCAGCAACAGGTCATTGGTGTGGGTGACGAGCGGCTCGATCTCCACCGGCACGCCGGCGACCTCGAGCGGCTGCATGTCGTCGATGGAGCGTTGCCGGATTTCTTCGGACAGGTGATTCACCGACCGCAACCCGGAGCGCACGCCCTGCATCACCACCCACGCGAACAGCGCAATCAGCGCCACCTGCCCCACGACCATCAGCCAGAAGAAGTCTTCCAGCATCCACAACGACATGTCGATCTTGTGGGTGATGACCCAGGTGGCCGCCAGGTCCAGCAGGACGAGCAGCAGGATGGGCGGCATCAGGCGGATGACCAGATGCCGGGCCAGCGAACGGGAGGGAAGCATGGGGGGACGCGCAGCCGGAGACGGTTGTTGGGTGCGTTCCTGCGTCATGGCGCGAAGCCCTCGATGAGGCGGATGAATGCGCGCGGCTGGCGGTCGCCGGCCGCGGCTGGCCCGTCAGGCCGCTTCCACATCCAGCATGTAGCCAAAGCCGCGTACCGTCTGGATGCTGGCGCCCGTGCCTTCCAGGCGCTTGCGCAAGCGGTACACATAGACTTCGACCGCATTCTCGCTGAAATCCGCATCCCAGGCGGACAGGGAATTGACGATCTGGCGCTTGGTCACGACGCGGCCCACGCGGGCCATCAGCATTTCGAGAACGGAAAGCTCGCGCACCGACAGCGACAGTCGCTGGCCGTTGGCGCGCACTTCGCGGCCAACGGTGTCGAACACCAGCGGACCGACTTCGATGAGCGGCTGGGCCTGGCCCGCGCGCCGCCGGCCGAAGGCGCGCACGCGCGCAGCCAGCTCGGGCAGTTCAAAAGGCTTGGTGACGTAGTCGTCCGCCCCGGCGTCCAGACCGGCGACGCGGTCTTCGATGCCATCGCGGGCGGTGAGGATGAGCACGGGGACCTGATTGCCGTCCTGGCGCAGTTGGCGCAGCACGTCCAGGCCGCTCATGCCGGGAAGGTTGAGGTCGAGCAGCATCAGGTCATATGGCTGGCCTGCCAGCGCGCCCAGAACCCGGTCGCCGTCGGTCAGCCAGTCGACCGCATACCCCTGGTCGGCCAGGAATTCCTGGAGCGCATGGCCCAGGGTGGTGTCGTCTTCGATTACCAGAACTCGCATGCCGCGATTCTAGCGCGATCCAAAAAAAAAGGGGCGCGAAATGCGCCCCCTTTCTGGATTCGTTCACCGGCCGGACGGTGCCGCGGCGGGCGCCGCCGCCCCTGCCGGCGCACCGGCCGCCGGGGCGCCGCCAGAGGGCGGCGTCGTGACGAAACCGATCCGGGTCATGCCCGAACGACGCGCCGAGGCCATAACCTTGGCCAGCGTTTCGTAACGGGTGTTCTGATCCGCGCGGATGCGGATCTCGGGCTGCGGCTTGGTGCCGGCGATCGACTTGAAGCGATTGGGCAGGTCGTCGATATTGACCGGCTTCTCGTCCCAGAACAGCGCGCCGCTGGCATCGATGGCCAGGTCCACGGTCTTGGGCTCTTCCTCGATCTGCTCGGCGGCCACCTGGGGCATGTTGATCTTGATCGAGTGCGCCAAGAGCGGCGCCGTGATGATGAAGATCACCAGCAGCACCAGCATGACGTCGATCAGGGGCACCATGTTGATCTCGGACACCGCATGGCTTCCGGACCCTTTACCCTCAAAGCTGCCAAAGGCCATCATTCGCTCCCGCGTTGGACCGCGTGGCCGTTCTGGCGACGCAGCGCGCGCACCTTGCCGTCGGACAGCGCAACCTGCTGGCCGGTGGTCAGGAACGCAAACAGATCATGCGCAAAGGCATCCAGGCGCGACAGGAACACGCGGTTGTTGCGCACGAACGTGTTGTACGCCAGGACGGCCGGAATTGCCACTGCCAGGCCCAGGCCCGTCATGATGAGGGCCTCGCCCACCGGACCGGCGATGCGGTTGATGGTCACGCCGTCGGACAGGCCGATACCCACCAGTGCGTGATACACGCCCCACACCGTACCGAACAGGCCGACGAAAGGCGCCGTCGAACCCACCGAGGCCAGCACGGTCAGGCCGTTCTCCAGCTTGGCGGTTTCTTCGTCGATGACCTTGCGCATGGTGCGCGTGACGAAATCCGAATTGCTGCCCGACTCTTCCAGCTTGGTCGCGCCGAACTTGTTGTGGTGCGCCTGCGCGTGCATGGCGTGGCTGGCCAGGTGCGAGAAAGGATCGCGCGCGCCGTGCGTGTTGATTTCGTGCTCGACCTGTTCCAGCGAGCTGGCGTTCCAGAACTTGTTCAGGAAGTCGGCGGAACGCTTGCGCATGCTGACATTGCTGGCGGCCTTGACCAGGATGAGATACCAGGTCACCAGCGACATGAGGATCAGGATGACGAACAGGCTCTTGCCCACGAAGTCGCTCTGCGCGACGAAGTGCAGGAAGCCCATGTCGGGCGTCGGCGCGGGCGTGGCCGGCAGCGACGCCGCGGCGCTGTGCAGCGCGTCGGCCGACTGCTGAACGGCGCCAGCGGCCTGCTGGACGGCGCCGGCGGCTTGCTGGGCGACCTCGCCGCCCGTCGTGGCGGCCTGCTGGGCTGCGGGCGCGGCGGCGGCAGCCGGCGCTGCTGCCGGGCTGGTGGTCGCCTGCGCCACCAGGGTGGCGCTATGCAGTGCGTTGGACATCTCAGTTCCTCATTACGAAATCGAACGGAATTTTTGCTTTGGCGGGATAGGCCACGCCATTGCGGGTATACGGCTTGAAACGGCCTTTGCGGGCGGCTGCCAGCGCCGATTCGTCCAGACGCGGAAACCCCGACGAAGCGTCGATGGTCGCGCGCTCGACCAGGCCCTGGGTGTTGATCTCCACCAGCACCACGACACGCCCCTCTTCCCGCATGCGGCGCGATGCCATCGGATAGTTGGGCATCGGCCGCGCACCCTGGAATTCAATGCTCGAGACCAGCACGGGCTGATCGGGCGGCGGGCCCTGCGTCGGGCCTTGCGGCGCCTGCGTGCCTTCTGGCGCGCCGCTGGGCGGCGTCTGCTGCGGCGGCGTCTCGGGCTTGGGCTCGGGCTTGACCTCCTGCTTGGGCTGAGGCTTGGGCTTGGGCTTCGGCTTGGGTTTGGGCGGAGGCGGCTTGGGCGCCGGCATGGGCGGCTTTTCGACTACCGGCTCGGGTTCGGGCTCCGGCTCGGGTTCCGGTTTCAATTCCGGTTCGGGCTCGGGTTCGGGCTCGATCTCGGGCTCCGGCTCGGGGGGCGTCTCGGTGACCGGCTGCGGCACTTCGGGCGTAGGTTCGGCTTTGGCGATCTGGGGAACGGGCGCATCCACTACGCTCACCATGATCGCCTCGGGTTCCTCCAATTCAGGACGACTCTCCGGCGCCATGAAAATTGCGCCGATCACCGCTGCATGAAGCGCAACGACCGCCAGGCCAGCGCCTGCGCGAATACCAAAAGAAGACCGCGAAGAAGAATTCCAACCGGGTTGAAGACTAGGCATGAATCAGCCAGGGTGCATTGACTTTTCCGGCCTGCCAGGAAGTTGACGCGCACAAAACCGCGGCGCCGGCTGACCGGTACAAGCCCGTCATAGTATCTTAAATGCGAATGATTCGCACGTTGTATTTCGAATGGAACAGCGTAACACTGCTGATCGGAATCAAGGCAGCATCAATAAAACGCTTATGAAAAGGCGGGCAGCATGAGGCATGCCCGTGACGGCGCGTTAGCCACGCGGGTCAGCCCCATGCGAGCCAACCGTTGGATTCGACGATGCGCGCCGTCGCAATCAGGGCCGGAAAACAAAAAACCCGCCACGTCGCCGGAGGCGGGATGTGTGCGGGTTCGATGTGAACTGCGAGGGCTTCTGGTGGGTGCTACAGGGGTCGAACCTGTGACCTACGCCGTGTAAAGGCGCCGCTCTACCAACTGAGCTAAGCACCCATTTCGGTGCAATCGCCCGGCGCATTTGCGCGGGGACATTGCCAATTTGGGGTACTCAAAAGCAATACGCGGGCCGGAGTATACCGGACCGCGTACTTGTGGGCAAATCGCAGCGCCGTGCGCCATGCGATCGGCTGCCGTCCTATCAGTTGACAGCGTCCTTCAGGGCCTTGCCCGGACGGAACTTCGGCACCTTGGCCTTCTTGATCTTGATGGTTTCGCCAGTGCGCGGGTTGCGGCCGGTGCGCGCGGCGCGAGCCGACACGGCAAACGTGCCGAAACCGACCAGCGTGACCGTACCGCCCTTCTTCAGCGTGGTCTTCACGGCACCGATCAGGGCGTCGAGCGAACGGCCGGCTGCAGCCTTGGAGATATCGGCCTTGCTGGCGATGTGATCGATGAGTTCGGTTTTGTTCATGCAGGTGTACCCCTCACAAGGTGTGGAGTCTGCCCGGGGCGGCAGTTCATGGCCGTCAGGAAGGAATGCCACAAATGGACGCGAGACCAGGCAAACGACGAACAGACAGTGGATAAACTTTTTTCTTGCGCTGCAAAGCACAACTTTTAAACTGCTGCGCCGCCTAGGATTTGCTGGCTTAATGCCTGCAAACCGTCAGCGACGCAGACGTGTATTAGGCCTTGGCGTAGAGCGGCTGTCAAGCGAAAACCTCACGGCAACCCGCGTCAATACTAGCTTTTAGCCGATTCCGCAATAAACAAAAACGCTCATTTTGGGGTTTGCGCGACACCCGCAAAAAACACTTTAAGCTTCATCAAACGTCGGCCCAGCGGCGAAGCAGATTGTGATAAATGCCGGTGAGCTGAACAATTGAGGCATGTCCCGCCACATCTTGATTCAAGCGTTGGATAGCGACGTCCATATCCAGCAGCAGCGCACGCTGGCTGTCTTCGCGCACCAGGCTCTGCATCCAGAAAAATGAACTGACGCGCGCGCCGCGCGTCACGGGATTGACTTTATGCAGGCTCGTCCCCGGATACAGCACCATGTGTCCGGCCGGCAGCTTCACGGCACGCGGGCCATAGGTGTCGTCGATGACGAGTTCGCCGCCGTCGTAGCTGTCGGGGTCCGAGAAGAATAGCGTCGCGGACAAGTCGGTGCGCACACGATCGGCCGAGCCGGCGATGCCGCGCACGGCATTGTCCACGTGATAGCCGAACGCCTCGCCGCCTTCGTAGCGGTTAAAGAGCGGCGGGAAGATCTTGCGCGGAAGCGCCGCCGACATGAAAAGGTTGTTTGCCGACAGGCGTTGCAGGATCAGCGTGCCGAGCTCTTGCGCCAGCGGATGCTGCTCGGACAATTGCCGGTTGCGCTTGACCTGGGCCGACTGATGGCCCGCGGTCACCTTGCCGTCCACCCAGTCCGCGGCATCCAGCCGCTGGCGGATGTCGGCAGCCTCTTGCGGCGTAAAGACTTCTGCGATCTGAATAAGCATGGGTTCCTGCCCGATTGCGTTGCTGGCGCCCTTGCCCGGGGCGCCGCGCCTGCCGAATTATCCCTTCAGGCAACCATTGAGCGCCTGATCGAAATCAAACAGCAAATCGGCCTCGTCCTCGATGCCGACCGACACGCGGATCAGGCTGTCCGCGATGCCCATCTGCTTGCGGCGCTCCGCGCCCATCTCGTAATAGATCGTGTGCGCCGCCGGCAGCGCCAGGCTGCGCGTATCGCCCAGGTGCGTCGCCATCAGCACCACGCGCAGGCGGTTCAGGAAATCGAAGCAATCGACGCCGTCCGCCAGCTCGACGCCCAGCAGACCGCCGAACCGCGATCCGAACAATGCCGCCGCCCGCTCATGCTGCGGGTGGCTGGCCAGGCCCGGATAATGCACCTTCGCCACGCCCGGATGCGCTTGCAGCAAACGCGCCAGCGCCAGCGCGTTGGAACAATGTTTTGCCATGCGCAGCGCCAGCGTCTCGGCGCCCACCGCGATGCGGTGCGCGGGCTCGGCGGCCAGCGTGCCGCCCATGTCGCGCAGACCCTTCTTCTTGATTTGCGTAAGCCCCCAGCCGGTGGACGCGCCCTTGCGATAGGCTTCGTAGATGTTGTCGTTGCCGGCCCAGTCATACAGGCCGGTGTCGGTCACGGCGCCGCCCAGCGCATTGCCGTGCCCGCCGATGTACTTGGACAGCGAATTCATCACCAGCGACGCGCCGACCGAGGCCGGCCGGAACATCCACGGCGACGTCAGCGTGTTGTCCACGACATAGACCAGCCCCTTCTCGCGGCAGATCTCGCCGATCACGGCCAGGTCGGCCACCTGCGTGCCCGGATTGGCGATGGTCTCGGTAAAGACCATCCGCGTATTGGGCTGGATGGCGGCGCGCACCTGCGCCGAATCCGTCGCGTCGACGAAGGTGATCTCCACGCCCAGTTCCTGCAGCGTGCCGAACAGGCTGTTGGTGTTGCCGAACACGTACTGGCTGGACACCAGGTGATCGCCCCGGCGCAGCAGCGTGGTGAAAATGGCGGCCAGCGCGGCCATGCCCGTTGAAAAGCTGACCGTGCCCTTGCCGCCTTCCATCTGGCTGATCTTGGCCTCCAGCGCCGTCGTGGTCGGCGTACCCTGGCGCGCATACGTGAAGCCCGCCTTGCCCTGGAATACGGCAGCCAGCTCGCGCGCGTCATCGTAAGCGAACTCGGACGACGGGTGCATCGGCTTGTGCACCGCTCCGTGCTCGACGGATTGATTGCGGTCGGAATGGAGAATCGTGGTGGTAAAGCCGTTCTGGTGCATGATGGGCTGACGCAATTGAAGAAGGAAATCTACAGAGTGTGACGGATCAAGATTGGCGCTGGCGCACGGTCTCGTACAGGCAGACGGCGCTGGCGACGCTGACGTTCAGGCTTTCCACCGAACCCAGCATCGGGATGTTCACGAGCTGGTCGCAGGTCTCGCGCGTCAGGCGGCGCATGCCCTCGCCTTCCGCGCCCATGACCCATGCCATCGGCTGGCGCGCATCGACCTTGTGCATGCTGTCGGTGGCCTGATCGTCCGTCCCGACGAGCCACACGCCCCGGTCCTTCAGGCTGCGCATGGTGCGCGCCAGATTGGTCACCATCAGATACGGCACCGTATCCGCCGCGCCGCATGCGACACGCTGCACGGTGGCGTTCAGCCCCACCGCCCGATCGCGCGGCGCGATCACCGCATGCACGCCCGCCGCGTCGGCGGTGCGCAGGCAAGCGCCCAGATTGTGCGGATCGGTCACGCCGTCAAGGATAAGCAGCAGCGGCGGCCCTTCGATCACGTCGAGCACTTCGTCGACATCCACCGCCAGCTGGCGCTCGTCGGCCAGCGCCACGACGCCCTGGTGACGCGTGCCGCGCGCCAGGCCGTCCAGGCGTTCCATCGGCACCGGGTGAAGCCGGCAGCCGGCGCGCTCGGCCTGCTCGATGAATGTCTGCATGCGCTTGTCGCGGCGCGAGGCCTCGACGTAAATTTCCTTGATCGACTCGGGCGCATGCCGCAGCCGCGCGACAACCGCGTGAAACCCGGCCAGGACTTGGGTCGACGCCATAAAACAATACCTTTAGATAAACGAATACCCGCCCCAGAGGGGGGCGGGCCACCGGACAGCGCCGGCACTAACCGCAATGTTACCCCCTTAGGCCACGCCGCCAAACGACGGCATGGCCATAAGGTTCCGCGCCGCCGGTCAGTGGCGCTTGCGGGTGGCCTGCTTGGCGGGCGCAGCCCGCTGGGTGGCCTTGGGCGGCTTGCCGGCCTTCTTGGCTGAGGCGCGCCGTTCCTTGGCGGTCTGGCCCTTCAGGCTGGCGGGCTTGGGAGAGGCTGCCTTCTTGACCCGGCGCACGGGTTCATCGGGCCCGCGCGCCGCGGCCTTGCGCAGCGCGTCAAAGCTTGTGCCCTGCACCAGGCGGAACTCGATGCGGCGCGCTTCCAGGTCCACGCGCGCGACCTGCACCTGCACCTTGTCAGTCAGGCGGTAACGCATGCCGGTACGCTCGCCCCGCAGTTCGTGCAGGGCGTCGTTGAACTGGAAATATTCGCCGCCCAGCTCCGACACGTGCACCAGGCCCTCGACGTGCAACGTGTCCAGGGTGACGAAGATGCCGAAGCTTGCCACCCCGGTGACCGTGCCGCTGAAGTCTTCGCCCACGCGCTCCTTGACGAACCAGCACTTGAGCCATGCCTCGACATCGCGCGACGCCTCGTCGGCGCGGCGCTCGCTGGCCGACAGCACCAAGCCCATCTTTTCCCAGATGGCCTGCTCGTGTTCGCGCTGGCTGCGGCCGATGACGACCGCGTGATCGTCCAGGCTGGGCACGTAGCGCTGCCCCACGAGCAACGCTTTGATGACCCGGTGCGTGAGCAGGTCGGGATACCGGCGGATCGGCGAGGTGAAGTGGCTGTAGCCCGGATAGGACAGGCCGAAGTGGCCCATGTTGTCGGGGCTGTAGACCGCCTGCTGCATCGAGCGCAGGCACATGGTCTGCAGCAGCTGGTAGTCGGGACGCCCGCGCACGGAATCCAGGAAATCGCCGTAGTCCTTGGCCGTGGGCATTTCGCCCCCACCCAGCGACAGCCCCATGGTGCGCAGGAATTCGCGCAGCGACTGCAGGCGCTCGGGCGTGGGACCCTCGTGGATGCGGTACAGGCCCGGATGCTTGCTGCGCGTCATGAAGTCGGCCGCGCAGGTGTTCGCGGCCAGCATGCACTCTTCGATCAGCTTGTGCGCGTCGTTGCGCACGGACGGCACGATCTGTTCGATGCGGCCGAGCTCGTTGCAGACGATCTTGGTTTCGACCGTGTCGAAATCGATGGCGCCGCGCTTCTTGCGGCCTTGCGACAGCAATTGGAAAAGCTCGTACAGGTGCTGGACCTGCGGCATCACGCTGCGCATCGCATGCGCGGCCGGACCGCCCGGCTGCTGCAGCGCCGCCCAGATATTGGTGTAGGTGGTGCGGGCGTGCGAGTGCATGACCGCGTTGTAGAACTGGTACGCCGTGACCGTGCCGGCCTTGGCGCCGCTGGCCGGGATGACCATGTCGCACACTAGCACCAGACGGTCGACGTCAGGATTGAGCGAGCACAGGCCGTTGGACAGCGACTCGGGCAACATGGGAATGACCCGGCGCGGGAAGTAAACGCTGGTGCCGCGCTCCATCGCATCGTCGTCCAGCGCATCGCCCGGACGCACGTAATGGCTGACGTCGGCAATGGCGACCAGCAGGCGCCAGCCCGGACGCTTGCGCTGGCCCGTGCCCAGCTCGACGGGCTCGCAGTACACCGCGTCGTCGAAGTCGCGCGCGTCCTCGCCGTCGATGGTGATGAGCGGCACGTCGCGCAGGTCGACGCGGTCTTTCAGGTCGGATTTGCGGACCGTGTCGGGCAGGCGGGCGGCCTGCTTCAAGGCGCCTTCGGTGAAGTCGACCGGCACGTCGAACTTGCGCACGGCGATTTCGATTTCCATGCCGGGATCGTCGATCTCGCCCAACACCTCGGCCACGCGGCCGAGCGGCTGCGTGTGGCGCGTGGGCTGCGCCATGATTTCCACCGCGACCACCTGCCCGTGCTGGGCGCCGTTGGTATCACTGGGCGGAATCAGGATGTCGTGCTTGATGCGCTGGTCTTCGGGCACGACGATGGACAGGCCGTGCTCATGCAGGAAGCGGCCCACCAGCTTGTTGGTGCGGCGCTCGATGACTTCGACGATGGTGCCTTCCGGCTTGCCCCGGTATTCGCCCGACGGCTTGACCAGCACGCGGTCGCCGTGCAGCACCTTGAGCATTTCGCGAGGCGACAGGAACAGATCCGGCCCGCCGTCATCGCGCAGCAGGAATCCGAAGCCGTCGCGATGCCCCAGCACCTTGCCCGCCACGAAGTCGAGCTTGGTCGCCAGCAGCAGCACACCCTTGCGATTGGGCAGCAACTGCCCATCGCGCTCCATCGCACCGAGGCGGCGCTCAAAGCCCACCATCGTCGCCTCGCGCTCGACGCCCATGCGTTCGGCCAGCTCGGCTGGCGACAACGGCGAACCCGCGGCGCGCAGCGCTGTCAGGATGGCTTCACGGGACGGAACATCAGGGTCGAAGTCCGGCGGCGCTTCGGGCAAGGGTGTTGATCTGTTGTTATTCGATTCGTTATTCGATCGTTTTGCCAAAGCTAAATTTTCCGTATATAATGCGCAGCTTCTGTGGTTCGCCCAAGGCTGAACACTGAAGCAGAAATGGTCAGAAGAGTTAGAAGCCGAAATAAAAAGCTGATAACTCGGGTTGAAAAAAACCCATTGTAAAACCAACTGCATTCGGACGCATGGATTAGTTCAAGGTTTAGAACTTGAATCAAGTCACGCGACTGGAACGCAGCGTAGCACATAGTTCTGACAGTATCTTTCAGTGCCCAGGTGGCGGAATTGGTAGACGCGCATGGTTCAGGTCCATGTGCCGCAAGGTGTGGAGGTTCGAGTCCTCTCCTGGGCACCACGGAATTCTAATCAAGGCAGTTTCAAACTGACTTGTTCAAAAGGCTAAGAGCCCCGGAAATCGAAAGATTCCCGGGGCTTTTGCTTTCTGCGGGGCTTTTGCTTTGCCCGGGGGATTTACGTTGCCCCACGCGTTTTACTTTCCCCGGTCAGCGCCAGGGCACCTTGCGATTCAAATGATGACGCGCGTAAAGGTCTGCGCCCATGCCGTCGATCTGTCCATCGATCAACGCCTCGAATGGCGCCAGCAGCGCGTCGAAGTTGCGCGGCGCCTCGATGGCATTGAGCGCGTGCGTCACGGCCTCGATGGTGGACAGCGCGCCCGGCACATCGGCATGGCGCACACGGTAGCGCGTCGACAGGCCTGGCGGCAGCATGACGCGGGGCAGCGCGGCAAGCGCCGGGTTGATGTGCAGCAGCTTGCGCGCATGCCCCCAAGTGCCGTCGGGCACGATCAGCCGGATGGGCGTGCCCACGTCCTGGCCATAACCCGGCGTCAGTACGTCGGCACCCTCTCCCGGAAATAGCAGGCGCGGCGCGTACCCCGGCGCCGCCCAATCCGCCTCGGAAAAATATTCACCGACGACACGGCGCGCGCCCGCGATTCCCAGCACTGCCAGGCGCGCCGTGTTCAGTGCGTGGCGCGCTTCGCTGGGATGCTGCAGGACCACCACGCTGGTGCGGCAGGACAATGACGGGATCAGGGCGCAAAGGCAATGCGACAGCGGACGCAGGCAGCGCGTACAGAGGGATCGAGACATGGCCGACACTATATCGAAAGCGGACCGCACAAAAAAAGTGAAAAAAATGCAGACGAACTTGCACACTTCAAAAAAAGTGTGCATAATCTCGTTCCTCTGCTGCTGAACACGAAACGGAAGCGAAAGCGACGTAACATGTAAAGCAACAGCGCCCAGGTGGCGGAATTGGTAGACGCGCATGGTTCAGGTCCATGTGCCGCAAGGTGTGGAGGTTCGAGTCCTCTCCTGGGCACCAATTACTACATCACGAGGTACCTGTCGTGATGCGCCAAAAGAAAAACCCCGAATGCGAAAGCGTTCGGGGTTTTTGCTTTGTGCTCGCCAAACTGCGGCGCGCCGGGCGGGCGCCACAGCGAATCTGCTGCAGCGAATCGGCGCCAGCAGATTGCATGGGGCGCGAAGCCCCGCGGCGTGCTACTTCAACGTGCGCGTCATCACCACGTGCGGCATACCGGCCTCGACGAACTCTTCGCCTTCGGCCTTGAAGCCATGCGCTTCGTAAAAGCCAGCGGCGTGCGTCTGGGCATGCAGCACCAGCATGCGGTGGCCGCCGCCGTGCCCCTGCCCGATCAGCGCATCGAGCAACTGCCCGCCCACGCCCATCCCGCGCGCGCGCTTGTGAACCGCCATGCGGCCGATGTGACCGTCTGGCAATAGGCGCCCCGTGCCCATCGGCGTGCCATCGGGCCCATACGCCACGGCATGGACCGACACCGCGTCGTCGTCATCCATCTCGATTTCCGGCGGCACGTTCTGCTCGACCACGAAAACCGCGTGGCGCACCGAATAAGCGTCGTCGCGCAAGCGATCCCAGGTTCCCAGCGCAATACGCACCGTTGCTTCTTTGTTGGCCGACATGTCCTACCCCTACGTTGCAGCAAATGAATTAACTGAATCCTACGCCGCATTTTCGCAAGGATGAAGAAGACGCGAAAAGGGGTACGATCGCGGCTTGCCCTTGCCGCCCTTGGTCCGCCATGACGCCTGCCGCGCCCCCTGCCTGGTTGAAAGCCGCACCCGCGCTCTTTCTCGTGCTGTGGTCCAGCGGCTTTGTCGTGCTCAAGGTGGGGCTGGCCTATGCCGATCCGCTGACGTTCCTGGCGTTGCGCTACGCATGCGTTGTCTTGATTCTTGCGCCGCTGCTGCTGGCGCTGCGGCCGCCGCTGCCCACGCGGGTCAGCGCATGGGGTCACCTTGCGATGGTGGGCCTGCTGCTGCAGGCCGGCTACTTCTGCTTCACCTACCTCTCGCTCAAGCAGGGAATGTCGGCGGGCGGCGTGGCCCTCATCACCTCGCTTCAACCCATCCTCATCGGCCTGCTGGCGCCCGCGCTCGCGCATGAACGCGTCGACGCCCGGCGGTGGGCCGGCCTGGCGCTGGGCGTGGCGGGCGCCGCGCTCGTGATCGTGGCCAAGGCATCGATCGACGTGCTGGCGCCGCTGGGGCTGGCGTTCGCGGTCGGCGCGCTGCTCTGCCTCACGGGCGGCACGCTCTACGAAAAGCGCTTCGGCACGCAGATCCATCCCGTCGCCTCCAACTTCGTCCAGTATGGCGTGGGCCTTGCCGTGTCCGCGCCGTTGGCGTTCTGGCTGGAACCCATGCGCATCGAATGGACCGGCCCCTTGCTCGGCTCGCTCGCCTATCTGGTCGTCGGCAACTCCCTGGTCGCCATCACCCTGCTGCTGGCCATGATCCGCCACGGCGAGGCCTCGCGCGTGTCCGCGCTGTTCTTCCTGGTGCCGCCCTGCACGGCGATCATTGCGCTGCTGATCCTGCGCGAACCCATTCCCCCGCTGGCCTGGCCCGGCATGGTGCTGGCCGCGCTGGGCATCCTGCTGGTGACCCGCAAGCCCGCCAGCGACGCCAAGTAGAATGACCGCCTTTCCGCCCTCGCGACCTCGCCCATGAACGCCGTCGTCACCGCCGCCCTGCCGGTCTTTGCGCTGATACTGACCGGCTGGCTGGCCGCCCGCTGGCGCATCCTGGGCACCCACGCGACCGACGCGCTGAATCGCTACGTGGTGTACCTGTCCTTGCCCGCGCTGCTGTTCCGCGCCATGACGCAGGTGGACCTGGCTCAGATGGCGCACTGGGGCTTTGTCGGCGCATTTGCGGGCGGCATCGCCATCACGTTCGTGGCTTCGTTCCTGGCGCGCGGGCGCCGCGCGCAGACGCTCACCGACCGCAGCATCGAAGGCCTGGCGGCGTCCTACGCCAACGCCGGATACATGGGCATTCCGCTGTGCCTGGCGCTGCTTGGCGCCGACAGCCTGGCGCCCGCCACCTTCACCACGCTGCTCACCGCAAGCGTGCTCTTCGGATTTGCCATCGCGCTCATCGAGTTCGATCGGCAGCAGACGCCCAACCTGCCCGCGACGCTGCTGAAAGTAGGCCGCGCCCTGATCCGCAATCCGCTGCTGGCCGCCCCGGTCCTTGGCCTTGCCTGGGCTGCAACCGGCGTCGCGCTGCCCGAAGGCGTCGACCGCTATGTGGCCTTGCTGGGTGCGTCCGCCAGCCCGTGCGCGCTGGTGACCATCGGCCTTTTTCTGGCGCAGACGGAAACCGCGGCCTCCGGACCGGGCGTGATGCGCCTGGTGCTGGGCAAGCTGCTCCTGCAACCGGCCGCGACCGCAGTGCTGGCGTTCTACGTGTTCTCGATGCCGCCGCTGTGGGCCTGGACGGCCGTGCTGATGAGCGCGCTGCCCATCGGCACCGGACCGTTCATGCTGGCCAAGATGTATGGACGCGACGCCCGCGTGACGTCGCGCGCCATCCTCGTCAGCACCGTGGCGTCGGTGGTGACGGTCAGCCTGCTCGTCGCGTGGATCAGCGCGCACCCCGTCTCGTGAACTCACAAGCAGTTCTATATAACTTGAAGTTATTGCTAAAGCACAAATCCTTGGTTTGAGATATTTACCGACAGGACTAGACTGACGTCCATTCCCACGGGTGCGCCTTTCGCACCCGTTTGCATTTACGACTTGATCCTCGGGATTTTCATGAGCGCCAACGCCTCCTCCCTGCCGCTGCCCTCGGCCCTGCCACCCATCCACATCAATCGCAAGCCGCTCTGGATTGCGGTGCTGCTGGTGCTGGCCGGCGCCCTGTACCTCAACCAGACCGTCAGCTGGCGTCAGGGCGCGCTGTGGGTGGTCGGCGCACTGCTTGGCGTCACGCTGTACCACGCGTCGTTCGGTTTCACGCAAGCCTGGCGCGTGTTCGTGTCGGACCGCCGCGGGGCCGGCCTGCGCGCGCAGATGCTGATGCTCGCCGTGGGCGTGCTGCTGTTCTTCCCCTTTCTGGCCGCCGGCACGCTGTTCGGTCAGCCGGTCAACGGCTTCGTGTCGCCCCCGGGCGTCTCGGTCGTGCTGGGCGCATTCCTGTTCGGCGTCGGCATGCAGCTTGGCGGCGGATGCGCATCGGGCACGCTCTTCGCGGTGGGCGGCGGCAACACCCGCATGGTGGTGACACTGCTGTTCTTCATCGTGGGCTCGGTCATCGCCACGGCCAACTTCGGCTGGTGGTCCAGCCTGCCGGCGCTGGCGCCCACGTCGCTCATCAAGACCTGGGGCCTGGCGCCCGCCATCCTCATCAATCTGGCCGTCTTTGCGCTGATCGCCTGGATCGCCACCACGCTGGAAAAGCGCCGTCATGGACACGTGATTTCCTTCGCCTCGCGCACGGCTCGCCCCGTTTCGCTGCTGCAGGGTCCGTGGCCCCTCGTGTGGGGCGGCGTGGCGCTCGTCGTGCTGAACTTCGCAACGCTGGCGCTGGCCGGACGCCCCTGGGGCATTACGTCTGCCTTCGCCTTGTGGGGCGCCAAGACGCTGGATGCCCTGGGCGGCGACGTCGCGACCTGGGCCTACTGGGCCAAGCAGCCGTCGCTGGCCGCGCCGCTGCGCCAGGATGTCACCACCGTCATGGACATCGGCCTCATGCTGGGCGCGCTGGCCGCCGCCAGCGCGGCCGGCAAGTTCGCTCCCGTCTGGAAGGTGCCGGCGCGCTCGCTCGCGGGCGCCGTGATCGGCGGCCTGCTGCTCGGCTATGGCTCGCGCCTGGCCTTCGGCTGCAACATCGGCGCTTACTTCAGCGGCATTCTGTCGGGCAGCCTGCATGCCTGGCTGTGGCTGCCAGCCGCGTTCGCCGGCAGTGCACTGGGCGTGCACCTGCGTCCGCTGTTCGGCCTGGCCGTCGAAAAGACGCCGCCGGCGTCCAGCTGCTGAGAAACAGTGTTCCAGCAATGGCCTCCTGATGCAGGAGGCCATTTTTTTGCCCGGCCGCCGAGCCAGAGTACATGCGCCTTTCAGCTCATCCCACGGCTGCGCAAGGCACGCGCCGGCGCACACGCGCGCGGCCCGACATTCATCCGGCAGCCAGCGGCCCTGGTGTATGGTTGCTTCATTCCGAAAAACGGAGACGGACATGAACTGGATAGCCGGCCGATTCACGGCCTTTCTATTGACCCTTGCAGGCGCGGCGATCACCGCGGTCCTGGCCGCCACCGCGTCCTTGTGGTGGCTAGCGGCAGCCGTGCCGCTGGCGCTGCTGGGCGCGCTGGGCGTGTACGACCTGATCCAGCCGCGGCACGCCATCCGCCGCAATTATCCGGTCATCGGCAACCTGCGATTCCTGTTCGAATTTATCCGCCCCGAGATCCGCCAGTACTTCCTGGAGGACGACACGCAGGCCTCGCCCTTTTCACGCGCGCAGCGTTCCATCGTCTACCAGCGCGCCAAGCGCGAAATCGACAAGCGCCCCTTCGGCACGCAGGAAGACGTCTACGGCGACCGCTACGAGTGGATCAACCATTCCATGTCGCCCTCGCATATCAACGACACGGACTTTCGCGTCACCGTGGGCGGGCCTGACTGCACGCAGCCCTATTCCATGTCGGTGTTCAACGTCTCGGCCATGAGCTTTGGCGCGCTGTCGGCCAACGCGGTGCTGGCCTTGAACGAAGGCGCGCGGCAAGGCGACTTTGCGCATGACACCGGCGAAGGCGGCATCAGCCGCTACCATCGCCAGCCGGGCGGCAGCCTCGTCTGGAACATCGGCTCGGGCTATTTCGGGTGCCGCGACGAGCACGGCGCGTTTTCGGAAGAAGCGTTTGTGCGCAACGCCTGTACGCCACAGGTCAAGATGATCGAGATCAAGCTCTCGCAAGGCGCCAAGCCGGGCCACGGCGGCATCCTGCCGGCGGGCAAGGTGACGATCGAAATCGCCGAGGCGCGGGGCGTGGCGCCCTGGCAGGACTGCAATTCGCCCGCCAGCCATTCCGCGTTCGACAGTCCGATCGGCCTGATGAAATTCGTGGCGCGCCTGCGCGAACTCTCCGGCGGCAAGCCCGTCGGCTTCAAGTTCTGTGTGGGGCATCCATGGGAGTGGTTCGCCATCGTCAAGGCGATGCTTGAAACCGGCATCACCCCGGACTTCATCGTGGTGGATGGCGCGGAAGGCGGCACGGGCGCGGCGCCCGTGGAATTCGTGGATCACGTGGGCACGCCGCTGCGCGAAGCGCTGCGGCTCGTGCACAACACGCTCATCGGCGTGAACCTGCGCGACCGCATCAAGCTGGGCGCGTCCGGCAAGATCATCACTGCGTTCGACATGGCCCGGGTGATGGCGATGGGCGCCGACTGGTGCAACGCCGCGCGCGGCTTCATGTTTGCCATCGGTTGCATCCAGGCCCAGGCCTGCCACACCGGCAAATGCCCCACCGGCGTCACCACGCAGGATCCGCTACGGCAACGCGCGCTGGTGGTGCCGGACAAGGCGCAGCGCGTCGCCAATTTTCACAAGAACACGCTGCACGCACTTGCCGAACTGCTGGCCGCGGCCGGCCTGACCCACCCAGGCCAGTTGCGCCCGCACCATATCGCGCGCCGCATCTCGCCCAGCGAAATCCGCCTCTTGTCCGCGCTGTTTCCGGAACTGGCGCCTGGCGAGCTGCTGCGCGGCGAGTTCCGGCACCAGGTCTTCCGTGCAGGCTGGGCGATGGCGCAGGCGCAGTCGTTTCAGCCCACCCACGACATCACCACTGCCCTGGCGCGCGAGCACGCCGCACAGGCCGCCGCGGCCGGCAACTCCTGAACGGCGCTGACGGGCAGCGAGGACTGGATCCGAGCCGCCCGCGCACCCGCTACAACCAGCGCTCGAACATGCGTGAGAACGACTCCATGAAGCGGTCGTCCAGGCCACGCTCCTTCCAGGCCTCGGGCGTCACCTGCACAGCATCGGCCACGTCGCGCTGGAACAGCGCCTCCATCTCGCCCGCGAACTCGGGACCCAGCACCACGGCGTTGATCTCGTAGTTCAGCGCAAAGCTGCGCCAATCCATGTTGCTGGACCCCACGGTCGACCAGACGCCATCGACCACCGCCGTCTTCGCGTGGAGCAAGGCGTCACGACGTTCGTAGATCTTCACGCCCGAGCGCAGCAGATCGGTGTAGTGCGAACGCCCGGCATGAAACACCAGCGACGAGTCGCTGAAGCCCGGCAGCACCAGCACCACGTCCACCCCGCGCCTCGCCGCGGATTGCAGCGCCTCGATGAACGCCGGATCCGGCACGAAGTACGCCATCGTGATGTGGATGGATTTCTGCGCGCTTTCGAACGCCGACATCAACGTCAGATAGACCGTGTAGCCGTCGCTGCGATCGGGCTGGTTCGCAAGGATGCGGACGGCGGTGTCGCCGACCGCCGGCGCAACGTGCGAATCGCCGCCCTTGATGGGCTCCTTGGCCTGCGATGCCCAGCCGGCCTGCAACACCTGTTCCAGCTGCGCCACCGCCGGCCCTTCGATGCGCAGGTGCGTGTCGCGCCAGGGCGCGGAGTCGGCATCCTTGGCGGGCTCGCCCGCCTTGGCGCCCAAGCCGCCGCCGGATCCCGTCGACCCGGAGCCGCTTCCGCCCGAGAAAGAAGACGACTCATACACGCTGCTGACGTTGATGCCGCCCAGGTAGCCCACCTTGCCGTCGACGACCAGCACCTTGCGGTGGTTGCGCTGATTCGGCGACCAGCCGGCGCGGGCGTTGACCGGATTGACGGGATTGAAGACCGCCACCTGCACGCCCGCGTCTCGCATGCGCTGGAAGAGGTCATCGGGCGTCTTGATCGTGCCGACCGCGTCCACCATCAGCGACACCTCGGCGCCGCGGTTGCGCGCCGCGATCAGCGCGTCTGCAAAGCGATTGCCTTCCGCATCATCGTCGAAAATGTAGGTTTCCATGTGCACGTAGCGGCGCGCCTGGGCGATGGATTGGAGCATCGCCTTGTACGTGCTGGGCCCGTCGGCAAGCAGACGCACACGATTGCCCTTGACCAGCGGCGCGCCGCTGACCGCCTGCTCCACCGCCAGGTGCCGTGCAAGAAAATCATCCTTGGGGGTTTGAGGGTCCGCTGCAATGCCTTGCCCGCGACGATAGCTGTCCTGTGCCGCATCCGCGGACAGGCCTGCTTGTGCGGCGCGCGCGTGCCGCTCCTGCGCGTCGGGGACGCTGGCGCAGGCGGCGAGCACGGATGCGGCGCACACAAACAGCACGGCGCGCGCCCACCGGCGCGCGTCGGTCGTCAATTCCTGCAGGGCATTGCGCGGCCCACCCCGGCTCAATGCCGGTAATGGGCTCATGATGCGTCTCTAGCGTCGATTACCCGCCACAAAAATGCAGCCCAGCACGGCGCCCACTATCGCCGCCACGCCGACCGACTTCCATGCATTCTCATGCACGTATTCGTCCGCGTAGGCAGTGGCCCGGCGGGCTCGTTCGCGTGCGGCGCCTTCCCAGCCGCCAGCGGATTCACGCGCATCGGCGAGCTGGCGCTTCAAGCGCGCGCGCGCCGCTTCGATTTCGGAGCCCGTATACGACGCGGTCGAACGCAAAAGGTCTTCCGTGCCGGCGAGCAGCTCGTGCAAGCTGTCATTCACGCGTTCACGATGCAGGGCCATTTCAGCGCGCTGGTGCTTTCGATTCATGGTAGCTCCTTGATTTTTTTGGACCGCCTCCGGCGACTGTCGCAATGCAACATGACCGGGGGTGCGGAAATACCGTTCCGCTTGGCCGAAGCCTCATTGTCCACAGCAACGGCCCCAAACTGCCCGAGCTTTCGCAACCAGCAGTAAACCGATATTTCAGCGGCCCGAAACTTGCTGATGGCGCAGGCGGAACGCCTGCGCGTGACCTCGCAGCCCCCTTCCCGTATTCCGCCAAACGCGGTTTCGATTTCGTAAAAGTCCATTGCATTCAGAGGCCTGGCGCTTGACACGCAAACCCCCTCAGCCGCCACAATGAGTCTTTGCAATGCGCTTCAACCGCCCCAAAAAGGAACTGAACGCATGGTTTCTCCTTCCGCACTCCTTGCCGCCGTCGCCCCCGAATTCATCGCGCAGGAGCCGCAGCACCCCAGCGCCGAGCAGATCGAATTGCACGAAGGGCTGCTCGACAGTGCCGCCCATATCGATCCCAAGTTCCTGTACGACGCGCTCGGCTCGTCGCTGTTCACGGCCATCACGCAACTGCCCGAATACTATCCAACGCGTTGCGAAGACGAGATCTTTCAGCGCCACGGCAAAGATATCGCGCGCCATGTCGGCCCCGTGCAGGCCATGATCGACCTGGGCGCCGGCGATTGCGTCAAGGCCGAGCGGCTGTTCGCCAGCCTGCGGCCCAGCCACTATGTGCCCGTCGATATCTCAGCCGACTATCTGAAGGCAGCCGTGCGGCGCCTGAAGCTTTCGTATCCGGACATGCGGATCACGGCGGTCGGCCAGGATTTCTCGCATGAACTGGCGATGCCCGAAGGCGTTCCGGCGCAGCAACGCCTGTTCTTCTATCCCGGCTCCAGCATCGGCAATCTAGGCCCCGATGCCGCGTATGCCATGCTGCGGCGCATCCGCGAAGCCTGTCCCGGCGGCGGACTCGTGGTCGGCGTCGATCGGGTCAAATCGAAGAGCGTGCTGGAACCGGCGTATGACGACGCCCTGCACCTGACGGCCGCGTTCAACCTGAATCTGCTGCGCCACGTGAACACCGTGCTCGGCAGCGATTTCAATGTGGATGACTGGCGCCACGTAGCGCTCTTCAACAGCGAACGTTCGCGCGTCGAGATGCACCTGGAGGCGCAGCGCGCGGTGCGCGTCGCGTGGCCCGGCGGCCATCGCGAGTTCAAGGCCGGCGAACGCATCCACACCGAGAACTCCTACAAGTTCACGCCGCAGGCCTTCAGCGACCTGCTACATCGCGCAGGCTTTCACGACGTTGCGCACTGGTCGGACGCCCGCGACTGGTTTTCTGTTTTCAGCGCCCGCGCCTGACGCAGGGCGCCCACGATTCTGGAGATATCCCCATGGACCCCGCATGCCTGCTGACTCATCCCGCCATCGGGCCTTATGCCAGCGGACAAGCCGGACAGCACGACCGGTACGACGCCGTGCGCTCTACCACCGCCGCCTTGGCCGCGCCCTTGAGCCCGGAGGATTGCCAGGTGCAATCCATGCCCGATTGCAGTCCGGTCAAATGGCATCTGGCGCACACCACCTGGTTCTTCGAGACCTTCCTGCTGGCGCGCTATGACGCGTCCAGTCCGCCCTTCCATCCGCAATACCGGATGCTTTTCAACTCCTACTACAACGCAGTCGGCGCAAAACATCCGCGCCCCCAACGCGGCCTGTTGTCGCGCCCGCCGCTGTCGGAAGTGCTGCAATACCGGCAACACGTCGACGAAGCGATGCACGCGCTGATCTCGCGCCTGGGCGGCAACGATTCCGAATTCGACGCGCTGCTCGAGCTTGGCCTCAATCATGAGCAACAGCATCAGGAACTCATCCTGACCGATCTGAAGCACATGCTGTCGGCCAACCCGCTCAGGCCTGCTTACGTCGCGCCGGGCCAGCCCGCGCAGCCGCCCGCAACGACACCGGGCTGGACCCGGTACGACGGCGGCATCACACGCATCGGCCACGACGGACGCGGCTTCGCCTTCGACAACGAAGGGCCAGCCCACGACGTCCTGCTGACGCCCTTCTCCCTTTCCGATCGCCTCGTGACACAGGGCGAATACCTGGCCTTCATGCAAGACGGCGGGTACCAGCGGCCCGAGCTGTGGCTCTCGATGGGGTGGGACATGGTGAGCGCACAAGGGTGGCGCGCCCCGCTGTATTGGGAAAGCTCGGAAGATGCGTGGCGCGTCTTCACGCTGCGCGGCATGCAGGACCTGGAGCTGCACGCCCCGGTCACGCATGTCAGCTACTTCGAGGCCGACGCCTACGCCCGCTGGGCCGGCGCGCGCCTGCCGCGCGAAGCGGAATGGGAACACGCCGCGCGCCAGTTGTCGGAAGACACCTATTCGGCCCGCGCGAACATGCTGGAAAACGGTCACCTGGACACGCGCCCTGCCCCGGCGCGCCACAGCCAGGGCGGTCCCGTGCAATTGTTCGGCGACGCGTGGGAATGGACCTCAAGCGGCTATGACGCCTATCCCGGGTTTCAGCCTAACGCGGGCGCCGTCGGCGAATACAACGGCAAGTTCATGTGCAACCAATACGTGCTGCGGGGCGGCTCGTGCGCGACGCCGCGCGACCACATCCGGCCCAGCTACCGCAACTTCTTTCCGCCCGAGGCGCGCTGGCAGTTCTCGGGCATCCGCCTGGCGCGGGATGCTTGAAGGGCAGCGCGCGACCGTATCAGCACTGGCTGAACAAGGCGTTCAGACCGGCCGAAAAAATTTGGCCGGGGCCCACTTGCACTCCAAAAAAACTTCGTGCTAGAATTTCGTTCTTCGTTGATCGGCACTTGCAACGCAAACCGAGCGGCGAAAAAAGGATGGCGCATTAGCTCAGCCGGTTAGAGCGACGGAATCATAATCCGCAGGTCCCCTGTTCGAATCAGGGATGCGCCACCAAGAATACCAAGGCCCGCACACTGTTGCGGGCCTTTTGCTTTGCTCCGCAATTATCCATCCGCTCCGCAAAATAGGTCATATACTGGATGCATTCACAGCATCCAGGCTATGTCCTACTTCATCCCCCTATCCCAGCGCCCCGGCGGCTGCTGGACCTGCACACACTGGCACGGCGAGACGACCGACCAGGGACGCAGGCCGTACTGCCGCCGTGAGCCAGCCTACAAGATTGCCCCAGCGTATCCAGACGAGGGCTGCGGGTCTTGGGTGAGGGAGATTGGGGCAGACGATGAGATCAATCTATCCAAGGATCGCGGGCCCAAGGAGATCGAATAAGTATGCTAGAAACCTACACAACGCCCGACGATTATCAGTCCCCGGATTGGGGTAATTGCGGGAAAGCGCATGAATGGAAGAACTACGTTACCGAGGAAGTTCGAGGTATGTGGCACACTTTCTCAGACGAATTGAAAAAAGCGCTAGCTCGCCAATCCGAGGCTATAGCAGATATGGAAGAATGGGATTAGTCGTCCATCCCGGGCCAGTCGCGCAGCCTTGCGTCTAGCCTGACTAGGGTCGGATCTTCGCTGCCGCCTTTGCCCAAGCGTCGGTCTCCCTCAATCCGTCGATGGCTGTGTCAGCGTCTCTTGCCAAAGCTGCATATTCGTCCGTGCACGCTTTGAGAACGTCCCAGGCTCGGGTAGCGGCTTGCTCAGAGATTCCGGCGCGGGCGGCTGCTTGGGCGGCTCGGGCACGCTGGGCGGCGATGACGTCGCGCAGGCTGCCTGCAGCATCGTTAGCAAGATCGCGCTCAGCATTCGAAAGGCGGACGTCTTCATTGGCTTTCTCCAGGCGGCTCGTGTAATCGGCCACCATCTCCTGTTCCTGGCGCCGGTACTGCGCCTCGATCTGGCGCGCATTGGCAGCGGCTTCCAGTTGGGTCTGCGTTACACCATCCCGATACTGGCTAAGTCCGTACCAGCGCACGGCTGTTAACGCTGCAGCCAGGACGGCAGCGCCAATCACATACGGAAGCAGCCAACGCAGCGCCGGATTCATTTGGGCAGATCCGTTTCACACAAGGCGCGCTCAGCCGCCCTGCGCGTCACCAGCCCAGGCAGGATCTTGCCTCCAGCCCACACCCATTGTGGCTTTCCGTTATCGGCCTGGTTCATAGACCGACACGCAGCAGCCCAGTCCCCCGCGTTGAATCGCCGCGCTGCCGCCGATCCGCAATACGCCCCTACCCCTATGTTGTACGCAAAGCTCACTGCTGCTGCCGTCTGATTCGGATGCCCGGAAAGGACGGGGGTGCATGCCAGCACTCCCTGGGCGTGGTCAACCAGATCCCGATCAAGTAGCGTTAGGCACTCCTCCCGCGTGTACGGCCTCCCTAGGACGGCGGTCTTGGTGTGGCCCGCACACGCAGTGACGATCCCGATGGGGTCCTTGTAGCCGCGCAATACCATACCCTCGAACTGAGGGACTATGGAAAGCAGAATTGCCGCGGCCCCCGCTCCTACCGTTCCCTGCAGTGTTCGCTTAGTTCCTGTCTTCATCGTTCAGCCTCGGCTGTGAAACCACGCGGGCAATCGCCGCGCACAATGAGAAAAGCCCCGCACCAATCACAATCAATGGGGGCTTGCCGGTCAGCCATACGTTCATGGCCACTTCTACTGCGGAGAGCAGCGCAGCGACCAACGCCAGGCGCACGCTCCACAATCGCGGCCATTTCTGCCGCCAGTTTTGGATCAGGTTCACGATTGCAGGAAGTCCTTGAGTTGACGAAGCAACATGTACGCAAGGCCCGTTAAGGCGCCCCATGTGCTGACCTTGATGAGGTGGGTGATTACTTCCCGCCGAATTTGCTGACGCTGCTCCTCCCGAGATATCAGAAGCTCGTGATAGCGCCGATGACCGTCAAAGTCACCGCCGGGGAACGCCGTCTTAACCGCTGCCGATAGAGCCAGCATTTCCTTTTGCAGGGCGTCATGCTTGGCGTCGGAATCCCGCCTCGCCGCCTCTTGCTGCTCGTGCAGCGCCGACAGAATCGCCTTCGCGTCTGGGCTGATGCCCGGGATGTTCTGTGTCACCCTGTCTCTCCGTGGCCCTCAGGCGAAAAAAAGGCCCGTCGAAGCGGGCACCAAGATCGCGCATACAATCACCCAAAAAACCGGTGACATAATGCGCGAGACATATCTAGACGGGTTGCGCGGCTGGGCCGCCCTTTTTGTCGTCTTCGGCCATCTAGGGCCGGTATTCCTGCTGGTGGACCGCACGTTTCCACCCCTACCTTTCTTCATCGACGCCCGGCTGGCCGTCTTCGTCTTTTTCGTACTGTCGGGCTATGTCTTGTCCATCGGCTTCTTCCAGACCGGGGTCCGCGTGGGCGTCGTATCGCTCGCGCTGCGCAGATACCTGCGTCTGACCATACCGATTGCCGCGTCCGTCCTGCTCGCCGTTCTCGTGGCGAGGTCCGGGCTCGCTCAGAACCAGGCCGCAGGCGAAGCAGCGGGTAGCCCTTGGCTTGCGCTTGGGTTCAGCAAGCCGCTGGACCTACTAGAAGCTGCGCAGTTCGCCCTTTTCAACGTGTACAGCTTCACTCCGCATGACGGCATCTACTACAACGCCGTCCTGTGGACGATGCCTTTTGAGCTGGTCGGCTCCTTCCTTATCTTCGCCTGCCTGCTTATCGCGGGCGCATCCAGGCCCAGCCAAGCCTTAATCGTGGGTGCGTTCTGCATCGCGGCGTGGTGGGCCAATTCCTACTTTCTACCGTTTGCACTTGGGATGGCTGTCGCACTCTCGCGCGCCACCGTGTTCCGCGGCTCCCTCCGAGTTGTCGCGGCGATCACCCTGGGATCCGTCCTGACGGTCTCGGCCTTGCGCTACCCAGGTGACGGCATCCGGGTTTTGTCCATCTTTTCCGCCCTGATACTGGCGGCGTGCATCTTGTCCCCTGCTGCGCGCAGGTTCCTGGACCTTCCGATATCGCAGTGGCTCGGGCGTCTGTCCTTCCCGCTCTACCTCACCCATCTGTTTTCCATCTACACCGTAGGTTCGTGGCTGTATCTGCTGCTCGGTGATGGCGGAGAGGTGAGTCCAATGGGCGCGATAGCCGTGGCTGCAGCTTCCACTTTTACCGCATTAGTCATCGCCGCCGCATTATCGCCCGTAGAAACTTTTTCTGTGTCAGCCGGGCGTGCCTTCAGCAGTTTCGCTATCAGGCTGTTCACCAAACCCATGCGCGCTCGCGTCTGATTCAGGAGTGTTCCCCGACGCCACCCATTCCAGATACTCCTGATAGGCAGAGTTATCGGGATGCACGGGGATGGACGTTGAATCAGTGACCCGGTAGATCGTCGTACTGTCGATAATGCGATACATATTCAAAGCTCCGAAGAAATGACGATGGTTGCGTTCACGGCGTTGCCAATAAGCTTCGAAGATTGGCCTTGAACTAAAGCTGCAGCATTCGCCGTGGCAGCGATGCCTGCAGAAGAATCGCTGATGGCATTGAAGATAAGCGAAGACAAACCAACAGCGCTGCCGCTAGCCGACGTAACAGCTATTGCGCCACTGTTGGTTATCGACGGCGGTACTCGTTTCTTGGTGTATTCAAGTAACCCTTCTGCGATGGTAGTGCTCACCACCTGGCACATGCCAAAAATACGTACTGATGCCACAGTCGTCTTTACTTCTGCGTACCATAGACACAGATCCATCTCTGCTTTCAGAGGACGATTCTCAAACGATGTGGGGTTGAGACCCGCCTCAAGCTGCGGCAACGTCAGAGTCCCCGTACCGAACTCGATGCTTGTATTCGTTCCACCCGTCACCGCGCCAGTTACCGGGCTGGACGCGAAGCCGCCCGCGGCAATTCGGCCTGTGGCGGTTCCGGTCCAGGAAAGAACATGGTCACCCGTCCGCAGGTTGTTCCCCTCAACAACTTGCACGAGCGTACCCGCCGTAATCGTGATCGTGGTAACGCCGGCCGTAGTCGCGAACGTGTAGGTGCAGCCGCCGCTACCCGCCTTCCAGCGATCATGCCCATAGGCACCAGCGGCGAGCGTGACTGTTCCGGAAACCGCGCGCTGGTTGATGTTGAACTTGGCATTGATCAGCAGGTTCTTGAAGCCGCCCGTGGGTATCAGCCCGCTCGCAGCATCGCTCTGGTAGAACGGTCGCTCAAACACCCGGCCTACCTCCACCCAGGCAGTTCCTGCTGCGTTACGGCGCGAGACTACACCCGTAGCCGTGTTCGCCCAGGTCATGAACGGAGCAGCGAGAGCAGCCGGATCCGACGTCCCGGCGAAGTCCGTTGCAATTGTCGCCAGGGCTGCGTTTGCCTGCTGGACCATCTGCAGCCCAGGGAGCGGTGGAGTTTCCGAAATCGCGATAGGTTCTTGCATATCAATACCCTTGTGCTAGCCAGTTGACGACGCGCTCCACCGGAGTCGCATTATTGAACATCTGAATGTTGAAACCCTCTTCCGGATCGACATCCTGAAGAACGACCGCGCGGTCCCCGTCCACGGCGTCAATCGTCGTGACCTGAAGATTCGGCTTCATGTGAAAGTGCTTGGGAAAATTGACCCGTAGGCCACCAGAAGGGACAGTCACGCCTGTACCGGACTGAACTAGATCTGGTACATCGATAGTCCAGGAAAAATGACGCACAAACGGAACGATCAGCGGCTGATCCGTTTCAAGAACGAGGCGCACATTGAAGTAGCGAGCGTTGATAGTTCCGGGGATGTAATCCTGCCACTCTCCGAATACGCCATCGTCCAACGCCGACTGGATCTGCGGGCGGACTCGATAGTGCTGGCGGTTGGAGTCATTGAGTACATCTACTTCGCTCAAGACATCAGGCAGTGCCAGAAAGTCTTCACCGAAGTTCAGTGCATACTCGTCAATCGCGAAGTCGACGCGCACCGGAGCCACATACCCCAGATCAACGATGTTGCTGGCATCGGTCGTGTACGTTCCGCTGCCTTCAACACCTCCGAACCACAGAACATCTTCTAGTCCAAGAACGTCCGGTGCCGACAAAATGTCGCCCACACCCACCAGCGTCAGTTCCCCGTCATGGACGAATGCTCCACCACCAAGGGTTCCCGTCCATGTCGGATCCTCTTGCACGGTGACTAAAACATTTCGCACCAGAACCGCACCGGAGATTTGAATGCTGTCTGCCGGGCCGTAGATCGTCACGCCACGTGTCTGAAACCGCGCGGCAACGAAGTACGTCCCGTTGCCAACCGCCAGCATTTCTAGATTTCGGGTGGTACCAACAGTTCTCGAGTTAGACCATGAGCTGCCCAGGCGCACCTCATAATCCGGCTGTCGAATGTCCACCACCGGGTTCCAAACCAACGTCGTCAGGCCGTCGCGGAATACGCTCGTTAGGCCCGTAACAGCGGGCAATGGAGAAAGTAGACCTTGCACCGTATAGGTGCCGGTAAACGGTTGACCTGTCCCTATCGAATTAACCGGACGAATTGTGGCGACAATCACATCACCGGTCTTGGCCTGCACAGTGGCTTGGCGAGCTTCAGTAGTGATTGGCTGCTGCGCTATCCCGTTTATCGAATAGTTGATCTGCACGCGGCTGGACATCGAAATGGACCAGTCCAGCTGAACATCAATAGTGTCGTTCTGAACGCTTCGAATCGCCTCGGTGAATCGCAGAGAGAAAATTACACCTCCGAGCAACGCACCATCCCGCGGCGGCGTGTACGCGTACGGGTCGTACTCGCTCGCGTAGTAACCAGGATCGTCGTCAATCGCCGTGAATTTCACCCCATCGCCAGAGGGTTCCACGCTCGTTATTTTGAACCGCCGACCGGGCATATCAAGCGGACTAAACTGCCAGACCCAATCCAGTGAGTTGACGTCCTCAAACGGCGCGTCACCCGGCATGCTGAAGCCGGTCAGGTCAGTGACAATGGTCAACTCAGTCACGTCCCCCACGTCCGACGTCACCGATACAACTTTCATCACGCCCGCAGGATCTCTAAGCAACGCGATTCCATCGCCGCCAGAAGGGACTGCGCTGTCCAGGACGATCTTCGGAAGCGAGGAACCGTCAGCTCCCCGGCTTCCAGGCATCATCCGTCCGGAATATCCCCAAACGGTCAGATCATGGGTAAGTCGGACCACATCACCCTTCGTGGCCACGTAGCCTTCAATATCGGATTCAAACGTGACCCTGCGGCGATGCCACACCTGCGAGGCCGCGATGAGATTCGCCTCGCGACCTGCCATGTCGGCGTTCGTACATCCATCCAGATCTAGCTGCAGCGGATTGTTTGCTGCTCCACCGGGGACGGCGACCCGAACCTCGTCCATGGTCCAGTTGCGCTCGGCATTCACGAAGTTGACGATAATTTCGTCAACTGACCCCTCGTTCAGGTAAGCGATCTGGAAAGACCCAGCACGAATGTTGAATGGCCCGAAGGTGGCAACTTCCGGCAGGTCTGCCGCATCCCAAATGACGCCCAGCTTCCCCGTCTGCTGGGAGACCGCCGCCCGGCCGGCCCGAGCGATTAGGTTAAGGACTTCAGCCGCCGACGCCTTTCTGTCCAAGACATAGTTGAAGGTCAGATTCTTGCTGTCACACCACGCAGCCCATGCTTTCAGACCTTCAATGTCGATGCCTGAGTCAGCCAGCCCCAGCCCAAATCGACGCTTCCCATCCGCGCCTTTTCGCCCACGCGCGAACCACAGGAACCACCATGCCGGGTTTGATGTTTCAGCAACTACCCAGCCAACACCATTCCAGACGGGGCACGTCGCGCTAGCGATGGCACTCAACTCGTCAACCGCCCCGTTCAACTGGCCAGTGGCTTTGATCCGAAGGGCAACTCGCACCTGCTCCGAATAGTCGGTTGTGTCGTACTGGTACGCCAGGATCTGGCTTACTGCTGTCTCGTTGGACTCCCGGGTGTCGTTGACGTCGGGCGTCACCTTCATCACTCGAACTTCATATTGCCCCCCTGTGACATCCCAGGAAATTTGGGCGCGAGTGGGCTCTTGTCGATTACCCCATAGCCGGTAGCCCGGGCCTCCCGGCAAGACTAAGGGGTCCGGGGCTATCCCTTGCCAGGGTTGGCCCATCTGGAATGGATGAGGAACCCACCACCATTGCCCGCTGTAAATCGTACCGGTCGCCGAGTCGATTTCGAACCAAGATTCACCTTCCTCATGATCGCCGTAATTGGTCGACCCCATCCGGACCTGAGTTTGCCCTCCCGGAAAAAGCCGGGCAGACCAATAATGCGTTGCATATGTCGCATTGATGAAGCCCAGCTCCAACCAATCAGGAGCACCAACTTCTCGGTACTGAATCCGAAACTCGACCCGTCGACTATCAATACTTCCATCGTCAGCTACTCGGAACAATCGGGAAGCAATCTCGACCGTTATCGTGCCCACGTTAGGAGGCGTCGTTCTTGACACCCAGCCATCATTTGACGATAGGGCGAACCCTTGCAAGGTGTCTACGTTCCCAGCGAACATCGTTACCAGTCCGTCCGGGCCGGACCTCTGCAACTGAACTCCGTCGTACGAATCAATCGGCGTACTACCAATCCGAAAGTTTCGAAGAATCAGATCCATCCCTTGCAGACCGAAATGGAAAATCTGATTCAGGAACTGATCGTCGCCAACTTGGTTCGTCCAAGGTGTAGCGCCCGAATCCGGAACCACCCGATGGCGCCCCATCACAAGCATCATGGGTTCCCACGGGCGCGGACGGTTCCGACCGCCTTGAATGGAGTACGTAGGACTGCTTTCGTACTTAGATCCAGCCGACAGTTTGGCCGCAGTAGGCAGCGGCATCGGGAGGAACGCGTTGATCATCAACGTCCCTGCGAGCATCACACCAGCCGAAATCAACGCTCCCGTCGTAGTCAGAGCACCCGTTGCGCCGATTGCCCCCCATCCGGCCGGCGCCAGGTACGGAGCGAAGATCGACGCGACGACCACCGCAATCATGGCCACGGTACGCAGAATTTTGTTCCCGCCGCCGCCGCCTTCCATCTTCGCCCGGATAACGATCTGATCTCCGGTCCGAGGAATCAGACGCTTCCATAACTGGGGCGGGACGGGTCTACCGTTTTGCCAAACGTGCATGGGCGCATCAGCAACACGCACACCCGCTCGCGCGAGATACGCGCCCAGGGTCTCCCCTGGCAGGAAGGCCGCGAAACTAACGTCCTTGCCCGCAGGGCTAATGGGATTGGGCAGATGGACGAGAGATGGCCGCGAGTCCACTACTTCCATTTGTAGTAGCCCTCCAACTTGAAATGAATTCTGGTCATGTCCCGAAGTCTTTGCCTGATCACTGCGCCCGAAGACTGATCCGCGTGGAGCACCCACCATTCGTGCGCGATCCAACACATCACGCCGATATGGCAAAGCCGCCCGCGACCAATGAACAAGGCCGGACAACCATCAAACGGGTCAGCTATCCGTTCGGCGAGTTCGTCGCGGTGCTCCAGGATCTGGCTCGTCTGATCCCGCAGCGTCACCGCATGCGAACTTGGAATCTGCGGATTCAGCCCGAACTCTTGAATCGCCACCTTCGCCGCGAGGGCGGCGCAGTCCCCAGTCTCCGCGACATAGGGAAGACCCACATACTTATCAGACCAGTGCATTACCAGAGACCAGGTGAGGAAAGAGGATCAAAGCGGACCGTCACCGCTGCCTGGCCGAGTGTCGACTGAAAGCCCAGCACGCCACTCACCGTCATGTTGTCGATCACAAGCCCAGTTAGATCCAAGGTCATGTCAAATTCGATAACGCTGGGATCACTCCGGAGAACCTGGATAATCCGGCAGCGAGCGCCCTTGCCGCCGCGGCTGTATTCCAACCACTGGGTAAGCTCCCTACCCACGTTGTCGACCTCAAGTCGGGCTTGAGGGACTTGCTGCTCTTTGTCATCAGGTAGCGCCACCCGGAAAGCGGTTGCAAAGAACTCCGCTCCGAAGAGGACAATGTTCTGGCTATCGTTGACAAAGCGCGCGGGTACCGAGAGATCGGGATGAGTAATTTCGATAGCAACGAGAAACGGCTCATCAGCGCTAGTGGAGAGAAGGTTCTGCCGAGCTTCAGCGGAATATGTGCGCGGCATGTCAGCCCACTGTCTCCATCTGTCCGGACGCCCGCCAAACCTTTCCCGGACTCGTCCATTGCAGCTTCCCACCCACGAAGCGAGCCTGCTTCACAACGCCGTCTAGCGGATCTAGCCAATCGAACCAGGCAACGCTTCCGTTCAGCGCGGTCTTTCGCCACGCGTCAAAGGCATTCTTGTCTGCCAGAGTTTCCACGTGAATGATGACGTCGCGCGTCACGATAGGGAGGGAGCGAGTGGGACGTTGTTTGGCTATGCCACTATCCATATCTGTGCGCAGGACGCCATAGTCATCGGCCTCCGTGAACCCTGATAGCAGCACCTTCGCGTAATCCGGGAAGCTGCTCATGCCGGCATCCCCTTGATTGCCTTGGCGGTATCACCATTGCGACGGATATCCTGGACCACAATCCGGATGACCTCCCCTTGAGCGTCAAAGGATCGGCTAGCACCACTCACCTGTTGCGGCGTGCCGTTATTGATGATCTCGACGCGGGTGGATCCACCGTCTGCGCTCGGCATTCCACTTGCGCCCACATAGCCACCATCTGCATAACCCCGGAGGCGGGACAGAAACCCGACGCCCAGACGGCGAGTGGAGTCCGCATCAAACACGTACTCCCCCTTGTGAACGATTCCAGCCGGGTCAAGTTTCCCGCCAGAACCCGTGTATCCGCCTCCGTCGAAAAACATAAGACCATCACCCGCAGCGCCGACTTGGGCCGCGGTAGGCGCGGGGCCAGATCCGCCGCCAGGAACGCCGATGAAGCCCGCAATTGCGGTCCCGATCAGCCCGCCAATATTCCCGGACTTACCAAAGTCGCCAAAGAGCGCAGTCGCAAGGTTGGCGGCTGCGGCATTGGCCGCCATCTTAAGAATCATGTCGGCGAACTTGGAACCGATGTTGTCGAAATTCCCACTCAGCAGGTCTTCCAGCGTGTCGCCCAAGGCGTCCTGGATGTTTCGAGCGGCCTGGACAGCGAACTCCGTCATCCCGTCCGTGGTTTCATTGAACTTCTCTTCGAGCTTGTCGACGGCCTCGTAGTACTGTTCGGCGGACAACGTACCGTTGTTCAGTCCTTCAGTCAGCAGTGCCAACTTAGATAGGTAATCGTTCGTCGCAGCTTGGTCCGGGTATAGCTCGTCCAGAACCTTGGACAGAGCGGCGGCTTGCTTCTGCGATTCCTCGTAAGCCTTGGTCTGCTCATTGATAAAGTCGAGCGTTTGCGCAGATGCCAGCGCTTCGTCCTGCTGAGCCTGAGTCTTGAAGGTTACAGATCCGATTCTGACCTGCTCGAGCAGCTTCTCGTATTCCGTTTCCTTTCCGATCAGAGCGATACGCTGGTTCATCTGGTCGATCAGCTTTTGCCCCTGATCGACCTTCTCTTTCGTCTTCTTCTCGACCGGCGAAGACGCGGAGGTGCGGATTGGCTCAAGTGTCTGAGTAGGCCCGCCGGTTTCATCGATTCCGGTTAGCCCCTCCAGAAGCGCCTTGTCTTGACTCTTCAATCGTCCTTGGGCAAAAACGAGACGAGCCTCACCGGCCTTGATCGCGGCTTGAATGGCATTGATGCGCTGTTGATAGTTCTCGTTTTGCTCGAAGCCGAACATGTTCGTCGACTTCCCCGAGGGGTTCGCCGCCTGCGCAGCGCGCAGCTTCTCTACGGCTTCCCGGTTCTCGTTCAGGCGCTGCGTGATAGTCTCAACTTCTTTCGCGGCATCCGAATTACCAAATATGGTGTCCGCCACCTTGACGTTGATAGCCTCAAGCCAGCTATCAGCCGCCCTTGCCGCATTTGTAAACTCGTTGATGACAGTTACCAGGCCTGTCGCGATCTCCGCCAAGAACTGCGTGAAGGTCGCGAAGGTGGCCTTGGTCTCTGACGATCCTAGCAAATCGGTAAAGTCATTGACTGCTTCCGTCAGGCCATTAACGCTGCCGTCATCGCCCGTCATCAGGTCGTCAATCTGATTCTGCAAAGCCTGAAGAGCACCGGGCAGCGTATTGCGGGCGGCCTCTGCCGCACCACCATAGGACGCCTCGAGCGCCTTCAAAACGACATCCTGCGCCTCGGCCACACGGCCCGTGGACTCCAGCGACTCCACCAGCTTCTTCTGGTCCTCCGTGAAGCGGAACCCCTGCTTCGACAGAGCGGTAAGTCCTTTGCTGGGAATGTCCAACGCCTTGCCGACCGTTTCGGCAGATTGCTCGACCGTCATTCCCAGGCGCACCGACATGTCGATAGCGGCCTGAAGCGCCCGGGGGAACTCATCGCCAACCACCCCGGTATAGGACAGCAGGCGGGTCTGAGCGCGGTTAATGTCGCCCTCACTGACAAACCCGGCCATACCGCTGGCCATCTTGTTCAGTTCAGCCGCAGTGAACCCCGCTGCGTTACCCGTTGACTTGAGAACGGCGGCAAGTTGAGCTTGTTCGCTTTGCGCGTTCTTAGTCTCTTCGATGAACTTGCCAAAGGCCGTACCGAAGCCCACCCCCAGCAACGCACCGCTAAGTAGACCGGCGAAGGCACTACTTACATTCGTCGCCGCGTCCTTGGCCTGCTTCTCGATCTCCTTGAAGCGCTTCTCCGCCGTCTTCGACGCACGTTGGGCATCCGTCTCAAACGATCCCGTGCGCATGAGCAAATCTACAACTATGCTTCCTGCGGTTGCCATCTAGCTATCCTTGGGGTTTGAGTCCGAACGCCTTCAGAGTGCGAAGGTCAGCATCAGAGAGGTCACGAACGATTGGGCTAGAAAGCCACTGGATCTTCTGGGCCATATCGCCGCCTGCCATGCTTTGTGCTATCAAAGCTGCTGGGCGGTGGAACATATGCAGGTCATCAAACGGATGGCGCTCGTAGAACGCTTTCCAGAACTCGAATTCACGCTGGGTCATGGCCAGCCGCAATTCCTGGATAGTGCGGCCGCCCAGACGAAGCGCCAGGACGGCCCACAGCCAGTCGTCGCTGCCAGCCTTTACGTGTTTCCCGGCTCGTCCTGGCTCTCTGACTTGTCAGCACCGAGCCCGTTCGCCTCCAGCACCGCTTTAAAGATGGCTTGCATCGGAACTGGATTCAGCTTCGAAGCCTGTTCGACGGTCAGTTGGCGAACGCCTTCCTTGTCGCAAAGGCAGTCGGCGATGAGAATCGCCATGCCTTTCCCCTTCATCATGGGGTCTTCCGACTTCATGGCATGCGCATACGCGTTGAACGCGGCACCGCTGTACGCACGAAAGTGCAGTGTGTGCAGCTCGCCGTCACCCAACGGCACTTCCTTGGCCAATACCGCTTCAGATGCGAAAAAGGACTTGTCGAGCATGCTTAGGCCTTCGGAGTCAGGATCACTGGGCCGGAGCGCTGAATAGTCAGCGTGCCGCGCACGATTTCATTGGTAGCGATATCCAGGTTCAGGTCGGCGATGTAGCCCTGGAACATGATGCTCGAGCGGCCAGCCGGCGGGTCGATAGCATCGTTCGAATCCAGCACGGGGGCAGCGGTACCGTCCGACAGCAGGACGATCCAGTCCAGCACGTCCCGGCGGGCCTTCATGTCGAACAGGTCTTGCTGGGACGCGTTGGTCGGGATGAAGTTGAACGGTACGGACACCTGGCCGGGGTTGCCCAGGCCGCCCGTGTATTCCTTATCGTCCTGCGTATCCAAGCAGGTCGTCTCGAGCTGGTCAGCAGCGCCACCCAGGCCGGTAATGCCAGTCGGGCAGGCCATCTTGACCAGTTGCGGGGCCGAGTCAACGGTTTTGAAGTACAGCTCGGTACCTTGGGTTTTTACGATTCCAGCGGTCATTGCGGGCTCCAAAAGAAAAAGCCCGCTCGAGGCGGGCAAGGCAAAACTAGGGGAATGGGTCTATCGGGAGTTGATGAAATCAGCCTCAAGGCCTATCCGGAAAAGCTTCGTGTCGGGATCTCGCAGGTTCACGACCACCCGATTAGCTATTCCGGCTAAGTCGACGGCATCACGCACCGCCTCGGCAAGCTGTTCGACCTGCAGATCCGACTTGGACCAGCAATCGATCTGCACGCTGTCAAAGTCGCCACAAGGCGTGCCGCTCAGTTGGTCATACGGCTGCCCGGCCACCTCGAACCAGGTGACATACGGCTTCTCTGTGTCCTGGGGCGCGGCGCCGTGCCGGAATATCCGGACGGGCGTACCGCCGACAATCGCCAATACCGAGGGCGTCTGAAGGGTCTGGAATACGGCTGGCAGCATCACTTGTTCCGGTTCTTGGCACCCATCTCGGACACCACCTTTTCAATGCGTTTGTTCAGGTCTTGCGTAATGACGTTGATCGCCGCTTCACCGTGTTGGCGAACCGCAGGACGCAGCCAGGGTGTAGCGGGCTGGTCTTCCGTCCCATACTCCATAAAGCTCGCGGTGGCCCGTGTCGTAACAGGCTTTCCATTCTTGCCCGGGTAAGTCTTGCGGCGCACACGAACCAAGTACCGTTCGCCCTTACCCGTGCTAGGAGGCTTGCCGCGGCTAGAAATTACGTTCTTTTCCAGCAACCCAGTCGATTCGTCGCCGTTCATAGCGATCGCTCTTCGCAAATTCTTCTTCGCTTCATCACGGATCAGGCGGGCGCCCTTTGCCAGGGCAAGCTTCACCGGGCCACCGCGCTTCGAGACAATCTCAGGCGGCAGGCTCTTGAGCGTTGCAATCACGCCGTCGACACCACGCAGATTGACTTCGACCTTCATAGCCCCTCGCTCGGCCCGTCGACACAGCGCAGCCGCCATTCCCGCCGTGCAGTTGCGTCAGTTTCCATGGACTCGATGTTGTAGACCCGGCCGTCCCAGAGGATGCGCCAGGATTGGCGCAAACCTGGGAACCAGCGCAGGTTGATACGGGCCGAAAGCTCGGCGTTGATCGTGCCGGCTCCCACCCATTCCCGCCCGGGACCGGTCAGAACCTCAGCGGGGACGTCCTTCAGTTCTGTGGTGGAATCGAGCCAGACGTTCTCCCACGTAAGCGACACAGCGCCCGTTACCGGATCTTGGCTGTTTACCTGCTCCTGAAAGGTGACGCGGTGGCGTAGTCGTGCGGCCAGCATCACACCCCCATGTAACAGCGGTACGGCATCAGCTTGACCTCAGCCGCGGCACGCAGCTTCGCCGCGTCGTCCGGCGTGGCCTGGTAGGCAGCCTGGAGCAGAAGAAGAACGCCAAGGCGAACACTGTCAGGCATCACCTCTGGTTCACTCGAAGACTCGCTACTGCATTCCTCCGCCCGGAACTCGCTTCGGTTCATGAAGTCCAGCGCCTCCCGCTCGGCGCCATCAAGCAGCATCTGCAGCTTGGCGTCATCCGAGCTATGGATGACGTCCAAAAACTGCTTGGCGGTATCAAGGTCAATGACGCTCATAGGAGATCCAGGTTCCTTCCACGTGCTTGATATCGGCACCGTTGTCGCAAAGCTCGTTGAGCGTCTGCGTCACTTCTACAACCGGCCTACAGTTGTCATCGTGGAAGATGATGATTCCACCAGGGCGAATCACTTTCAGAGCTAGAGCGTAGTCATTCAGCACTCCGGCGCGAGAATGGTCCGCGTCGATAAAGATTGCATCAGCCTGCGGCAGGTCGCTCGGGCGCAGATCGAAACTGCCGTTCGGTCGGACAATCAACTCAAACCGCGGATCGTGCTTGACCAAGTGCCCCGGGTTGCGCAGCACTTCCCGGCGCTGGACCGGCATGACCGTTTGGTAGCCCGGCGCCACATCGACGCCGACGTAGCGGCGCACCGATGCCAGGTTCCGGAATACCGCCGCGGGGTTGCGCCCGCTGTTCACGCCGAACTCGATGACCACCTCGGCGTTTACGGATTCCATCAGGCTCAGAAGAACGTCCAGCTCGCCCGGGTTGAAATACTCAGTGGGCAAACCATTGGCCTCGTAGCTACGCGGCGAGAGTCTGAAGGACTCCCTGTTGCGGACTATGCGCATTCACAAACTCCAAAAGGCGGCGCTTGGCGCTCACCATGTCGATGCGCTTCTCGCACCTGTGTGTATGGCTGAAACAGTTGCACGGCTTTATGGGATCAATTCCCAGGTACGGCGCCTGCGATGCACCGGCTGAGAACGACTGCGAGTTCTCATAACCACCGAACACCGCCACCGATGGCACCCCCACCGCTTGCGCCAGGATGACTGCGAACCCTGGCGCGGTGTATACGAGGGCCGACTGCGCAACCAGCGCGGCAAGGACCTCAATGTCCAACTCACCGGCGTGCAGTTCCACCTCGGCGTCTATCTTTTCTCCAACGATCCACTCCTTCCCGGGCGCCACGTCCGCGAGACTCACCACGAAGAAGTGATCTCGCACACTCCGAAACAGGTCGGCATATGCCGCATGATCCGGGTTGCGATTCCGGCAGCCCCCCCATTCGGTCCGCTCAACCAGCGGACGGTAAATCATCAGCGGCCGATCCGGGCTCCACCGGCGTACCAACTCATACGCCCTGGCACGCCACGCCTCGGGTATGGGAAGCCGAAACTCTCCCGGCTCCACGCCGCACTGGTTTGACATGGCGGCCAGCACCGATCCATGCCGACGCACAGCCTCCGGCGGATACTTCACTTCCAGCCGCTTTGCGCTTCTCGGTACCGGCCTTGCTGTAAACCGATCGCGCTCGCGCGCTGCATTCTTGGCCTGGGTCCGCAACTTCGAACCTTTCCCGACCAAACTCACTCCCGGCATGTCGTGGTAGAGACAGGGCCAAGGCGTCTCCAGCCAGATCTCATGATCCAGGCTCAACTGCCGCACTACAGACCTTTGGTGCAAGTTGTCACCCAGACCATGCATCCCCTGTATGAAGAGGGGCGCTTTCGTCTGCTGCTTCAAGGCATCAGACAAGCTCACCCTGGGGAAACATTCCAACGCCGTCACCTTCGATGCATTCACCACCTCAGCGCTGAGACGCTTGGCCAGATCCGCGAACTGCTGTGGCCACTTATCAACGGCACCGGCGTTGCCGAGCCCATTAGGATGGTCCGCATGCCAGTGCGCCTTTCCATCGGTCTTCTGACAGTCGTAGCCAATCAAGATGATCCGCTGCGCACCCCAATGCGCAGCCAACGAAATGGCGCCCAGGCCGGAATTCTTACCGTAGTCAAAAGACGCTTTCCGAACGCCCCGGATTCCGGTCAATGGCGCCCAAAGCTCACCGGAAAAACTGTTTTGGGCCTCTTCCCCGTACTCTTTCCACCAAACGCGGTCCATGGCGTACAGGACATCAGCCCATGGAGCCATCTGAAAAGTGGTGTTGGTGACGATTACTCCGCGGTCTTTCGAGCCCGACCTCCACGCCCGGACCGCTTCGCAGTCGTCTGCCGTGAGGCTTGGGCCGCTTGCGATGCAGACGACGGTTCGCCAGCGGCCTCTTGAGGGTCAGTGGTATCGCCATTCGGTGAATAGATCAGCCCTTTGCCGGCCAATTGCTTGGCATGGTGGTCGCTGACCTCAAATTGATCACCCGGCATCCGTTTGCCATCGTGATCGAAGGACTGCCGCGCAGTAACCGTAACCATCGTGTTCTCCAGAAAGACGGGGGCCGGAGCCCCCGCCGCCTTAGGCCGAGGCCGGCAGCCCGTCGAAGTCGCCCTTGACGAACGATTCCGGACGGTAGACCGACAGGCCCACGCGCTCTTCGCACAGGATCGTGACCATGTTCTTCACGAAGTTGTCGCGGTCTTCGGTCGAAACCGTCACCGAAACGTCCTCGCGATCCCAGCCCTGGGCGCCTTGTTGGAAAGCGCCGACCAGGAAATCACTGGCGGTCATGGCCTGGGTCGCTACGACCGGACGGCCCCAAAGGCCGGGGGTGGCCAAGCCGCGGGGGGTGGCGAACAGGTATGCGTTGTCCGTCGTCTTGGTCAGTTCGATAGCGGCCCAATCGATGGGGCTGAGGACGATGCCGTCAGCGTCGAATTCGGCCAGAGTCACCTGCAGCAACGCCAGGCGCAGACGGTCGATAGCAGTTTCCGCTTGGACCGTCACGCCCGGATTCACGTAGTTCGTGGCCTGGGTATAAATGCCGTTCAGGTTCAGGCCAACACCGGACCCCTTGAGCAGCTGCGCTTCTTCCTTCAGCTTCAGGCCGTAGCGCAGGCGCCCGTCGATGTAGCTGGCGAGCATAGCCGCGTCGGACAGGACTTGGCGGGAGGCACGCACCCAGTGAGCGATGGTCGCGACCGGATCCGTGTCCAGTTCAAACGTGATGTCCGATTCTGGCTTGGGATTGGTGGGATTCTCCGAAACCACGTTGGCATTGTTGGTGAAGCCCGTTTCGCGCACGTACTCGATGCTGTTCGAGCTGGTACGGCCCCACGACAGCAGGTCGCGCAGGAACAGGCGCTGCTGAACAGGCTGAATCAGACCGACGCGGGTGGGTTGGATAAGTTCACCAGCGGACGTGTCCAGGCTCGTGATGGCCGCCTTCACGGGGACGGAGAAGCTGCCCTTCATGCCGCCGGCGGCCTTCATCGCGAACGCTTCGAAGCCGTCCGCCTTGATGAACTCTTCGCCCATCGAGGCAGGGTGGCCGGCGCTGCCGCCGTCTTGCAGCTTGACGACCAGTTGTTCCGCTGCTTGCAGACGCGCTTGCAGCTCACCTTGCGCGACGAGCAGCTGGTCGACCTTCGCTTTGGTTTCTTCGGACATCTGGGCGTGAGCCTTGATCTCCTTCTGGGCGGCTTCCGCGTTGGTCTTCAGTTGATCGTTGACCTGCTTCAGACTGGCGGTGATGGTTTCAATGTCTTTTTCGAGACTCATGGTGTTTCCTTACACGGATTTGATGAGGGATGCCGCGAGTGCGGCTGCTTCAGAAGCGGCTGACTCGCTCAGGCCGCGTTCGGTGGCATCGCGCCCACCGCCGCCAGCCGCGTCACGCAGGCTGGTCTTGAATTCGCTGATAAGCCGCATAGCTTCGCTTCGGGGCATGCCCGAGGAACGCAGAGCGGCTTCCATACGCCGCACGGCTGCGGCGCTGGCTGTTTGTTCTGTTTGTGCGACCTCGTCCGACGAGAGCAGGGAATCCGCAAAGCCTTGGGAAACGGCATCTGCGCCACCAATCCACGTTTCCGCGTCCATCAACGACTGGATGGACTCCAGCGTGTCGCCCGTCCGAGCCGCGTAGATGTCGGCCATGGCTTGGTCGAACGGCTCCATCGTGTCAGCCACTTCCCGGAAGTCATGCCGGTTCCCGACCGCCATTACCCAGCAGTTGTGAATCATCAGAAAGCCAGCGCGAGCGACTTCAACGCGGTCACCTGCCATGGCGATGATCGACGCAGCCGACGCCGCTACACCGAGCACTCGCACGGTCACGTCGCCCTTGTGCTGGCGAAGGAGGTTGTAAATCGCCAGGCCTTCGAACATGTCACCCCCGGGCGAATTCACGTTGACCGTGACGTCCTTGCCATCCATCGAGCGCAGGGCGGCGGCGATCCGCTTTGCCGTGACGCCCTCACCCGTCCAGTAATCCTGCCCGATAACGTCAAAGACGCTGATCGTGTTTTCTTCGTCTGAAGCGGCCTTGATGCCGGGGTTCCAGCGGTCCAGAGCCTTGGGCGACAGGTCATATCGGACGCCCGCGCAGGGGCGCCCCTCCGGCGCTGCCGGAAGGTGATTTCGGGGCATGAGGTCTACTCCTGGGTGACGGTTTGGGCGCTGCCCAGTTGATCTATCGGAACAAGGGCGGTCTGTACCGTAAGCACATCTGCATTCCCGCCCATCGGAGGCAGGTTCTCAAGGCGGCGCACCTCGTCTCGGGTCATAATTCCGTTGTTGACCATCTTCGATTCGTACTCAGCGCGACCAGCGGAATCCGCCCTCAGCAGGCCCTCGACGCTGAATTCCGCGTAGTAACGAGGTTGGTCGGCAGGGGACAGGAGGTCCTTGTTGATCGCCTGCTCGATACGGGTCAGCCAGGGCCGAAGCGTGAACGTCAGGAACCCGATCATCTGCTGCTCGATACCTGTTCCCCAGCTCGTCGAATTGGCTGTGTGGCCGACCATGTGCGGCGGAACGCGGAACCAACGGCAAATCTCCTCCACGCTGAAGTTTCGCGACTCTAGCAATTGAGCATCAGTCGGATTGATGCCGATAGTTTTGGCATCCATGCCCGCTTCAAGTACTGGAGATTCGCCGGCGTTAAGCGCTCCGCTAATTTTCTTGACGGTCTCTCGGAACTCTTCGCGCTGCTCCTTCTTCAGTACTCGGTCGACTGTGAACGCCACTGTCGGCGCCAAGCCCTTCTCGAAGGTGCTATTTGCCGCAGTAGATGCGGCCAACGCGGAACCGAATACGCCGGCGCCATACTCAATCGCGCTCAGCCCCCAATCCCCATCAAGCGTGAAGCCCGGGATCCGGAAAATCCGACTTGCAGGAATCTCTCTCTGCTTACCGTTCTTCTCTGTGTAGCGGTAACGAGGATTGCCGTTCGAATCGCTCGAGATGGCCAGCCGAGACGGGATCAGGAACTCCAGCGCTACCAGACGGCTACCGATGTACTTCTTCTCCGAAAATCCATTACCACGCAGCAGCATGGAAACAATTTTCGCCTCCCAATACACCGTCGCGGTCGTATCCGCGCTGGGACGGGAATGAATCAGGCTGTAAAGCGGATGCCGTTCGGCCGGCACACGACCGCTAGGTGTGCGCTCGTACACGCCCAGGGGTAACGTCGAAATCGTTTCGGCAACCAACCGGGCGCATGCCCAGACTGCCGACAACTGCAGAATGGTCCTTTCGTTGACTTGCTGCCCTGCCGTAGTCACTCCGAACTGCGACCAGAACGCCTCATCGGTCAAGCTGATGGGGACCCCGAGCCAGTTCAAGAGCGCGGCCTTGACTCGACCGGGCTTTGCCTTGGTTTTCATACGATGATCGGGTCCCTGATAAAGTCGGCAAAATCGCCGTCGTCCTCCGTCTCATTCGGCATAACCCCCACCGCCATGGCGAGCGCCACCATGCCGTCGATCCGGCCGGACGTTTTCGATTTGGTGAATTTTCGGTTGCCGGCAGGGTCGGAGACCGCCACCGCGTTTGCCGCGCACATCGTCAAAACCGGGTGCTTTCCGTGCTTCAGCTTCTTTGCCAGCAGCCGGGCTTCCAGTTCGCGAATTGCCGGGCTCATCGATACGAAGCCCTGGCCAAACTCCACGAATCTTTCTAACTCTTCTTCGGTGAATCCTGCGCGTTCCAGCCACGGCTTGAGAAACCGCATGTTGTAGCGGTCAAAGGCAAGCGCCCTTATCTCATACCTGTCAAAGACATCCCGCAGGTAATGCGCGATGTACTCGTATTCAATTGCCCTGCCGGGCGTAGTCTGCAACAGACCTTCGTCTTCCCAGACGTCGTACGGCACCCTGTCGTTCCGGGCTTTCTCGGCGAGCCCTTCGCTAGGCAGCCAGAACGTCGACTCGACGTCGCCATCATCCGATACAAGGACCAGGGCAGTCAGGTCCGACACGCTGGACAGGTCCAGACCGCCGTAGACCGTCTTGCCCTCCAAACTCTCGGGCGGCGCGCCGTTCTCCTCCCAGACCGTACGGGAGATAAACGGGTTGCTCGCCTCCACACGCTGGTTCAGAATAAGGTTGCGGTATGAAGCCTCTCGGCTTGGCATGCGCTTGGCATCCGCCGCCTGCCGCCGCACTTCTTCCTTGTTCATGAACTCGTCGTAGTGCGGGTTCGCTAACCGTATCGTGTCCTCGCTGAAAGGATCCGAATCGAGCGGCGCACTATGTAGGACCACCTTGTTCCTAGGATCGGCCCCGGTCCGGGCATCGTCGATCAGCAAGCTCAACAGGTCCGCATCCGTCGGCGCCTGGGTGCTGATAATGATCGACAGCGGGGCCTCCTGAGCAGCCGAGGCCGTTTCCAGCGCTTCGTACAGCTCAGAGCGCGGCCCTTTAACCTGGCCCAGCTCGTCATGTACCGTGAACACCGGAGACAGCCCGTATGCTGTACTGGCTTCCGCCGATAGCGCCCGGTAGAGTGTCCCCAGTTCGGGACAAAACAACTGCTTCGCCGTATCCCTGATCACCACATACTCGCTCAGCTGAGGAGACATGCGGACCACCTTCGCGGCCAAGGCAAACAGGATGGCCGCCTGCTCCCTCGACTGAGCCGCGCTGTACAACTGGCTATTGGGCCGTGCCTCAGGACCACACGTATGCAGTAGCAGGAGGAACGCCGCGGTAGCCGTCTTCGCGTTCTTGCGCGCCATCGACAAGATGAACATCCGCGTCGGCGTGTCGTAAATCGCGCGAATCCAGCCCTTCTGCGCCTTGGTCAGCGTGACCGCCTTGCCCACGAACCTGCCTTCTGGAATCCGGCAAGTCGCTTCGATCCAGGCTATGTTGCGCTCGCCGCGGGTCAGTCTTCGACTAGTTCCCACGGCTTCCTTGCCTTACCTTGCCTGCTGTTTGCCCGGCCGACTGTCTTGGGGTCAGCCGTAGCCTGCCGCGTGATACGCAAGCGCGTGGCCAGGGACGACGCCGCCCGGCCTTCTCGCTCCTGCATCGTCAACAGAAGGTTGTAGCGCTTCAGCCCGTCGTCATCTGCCAACCAAGCGCGGTCAAAGCTCATGATCTCGTCGGCGATCAAACGAGCCTGCACCACGTGACGGCAGTACTGCTCCAGTAGTGGCGAATGCGTCGGGGTGAAAGCGTTGGCTGGCTGATCGTTGACCACCTCCAGCCACACTGACCTTTCTGCATCCGTCATATGCACCGGCGCTTGCAGGCGGTCCGTGCTGAACACGGGCGCAACTTGGGCCGCGACGGTCATTTCCGACGTCGACTTACGGCCCCGAGCGCCCATTTCAATCCTTACTGTGTCCCGTTTTTTCTGGACGTTTATGAAAAAAGAGCTCAGCGGCCGGTGTCCAGCTAAAAGGGGCCAGACTTCAGACCCACCCTATGCCCCTGCGGCCACCCGTCCAACCCTACTGCGGACCTGGGCGTGTAGCCCTGGTTCGCCTCGCGCTTGGTCTTCTCGGCGTGGCAGTCACGGCTCATCGCTCTCAGGTTGCTCGGGTCATCGTTCAGATTGCCGGCTGCATCCCTCGCGTTGCTAATGTGATCGACCTCATGTGCGATTAGCCTCACGCCCTTGCAGTTTTCGCACTGGCACATGTACCCATCACGAGCCATGATCTGATCTCGAAGGCGGCGCCATGGTCTGCCGCCTCTTCCCTGCCCGTAGCTCATAGCGGCTGGGAATCGTCCCGCTCGCCGCCTACTGCCTCGCCATCAAGCGTTAGCTCGGGCTGTTCCATCTCTTCGCCTTCATCTGCCAGCGCATCCAGAAGCGCGTCGAGCTTGGCTTCTATGCGGTCAAGCTGTGGCTCTTGGGCGATGGTCGACCCAGGGGGACGAGGCATCACGCCAGTGCATAGTGGCTGATAGCCCTCGCCTCTCATGCGCTTGGTCCCAAACCCTGCTTGCGCTTAGGGTAGAACTGCGAGTCTTCACGGTCTTGTCCACTGAACACGGCAGCTCCAAAGCAAAAAGCCCCGGCGTGTGCCGAGGCTTGTGTTTACTGCGGACGCAATTAGGGCGTCGATACTTCATAGGATATGTCATCGTCCTTGTAATTGCAAGTAGATTTAGACGTGTTGTTCGCTTCCCACGTCCGCTGCGACACCTTCCCATCATGGGCCGCACCTGCTGTGCTGCCTCGCCTGGCATAGGCAATCTCCTTCTTCTCTTTCAACTTCTGTCTTGCCTCGATGGCTCGCGAGCAGCGTTGGTGATAGTCAAGCGCGTTGCCTAGATTAGTGGTCAGGTACACATTGCCTACTTCGTATGGCCCGTCGTCCCGCTCTCTCGCCATGCAAAGGCCATTCTTCCCCGGCCCGCGCATATGGTAGTAAGGCTGCCAAATCTCCCACCATTGTGCGAAGGTCATTTCCCACGAGATCCCTCGCACTCGCGCACTGTTTGCCTGAACGGCATATGCACGATAAGGGTCGGGCAACCCTTGGGATTTAATCTGCTCCCGAATCTTGGCCATCTGCTCTCGGCTCATGCCGTGGACAAGGGTTGCCATGGCTACGCCCCAACCGGTTGCTTGATGAGATCCCGCCGACGCAGCATCGGAAGCAGCTTGTCCTTCGCCTCTTGATATCGGCGGTGCTGTTCTTCCCGGCTGCACCGCGGATTGATGAATACTTTGTTTGGAACGTCCCTGTTACGCAGGGTCAGACGGACGGCGGCGCGCAGCTCGATATCCAGCAGGTCGATACACAGATTCACCTGCTGACCGATGTAGCGGTTGATTTTGGCGTCGGTCTCGTCGGTATCGCCGTAACCGTCCAAGTTCGACACGCCTTGGAAACCGGGGGCAACGCTCCTGTAGCCCAAGTTGTCCCGCTGGGCTTTCTCCCAGTGGTACCAGGTCATGAGCAGTTCTTCCAGTTGTTCGCTTTCGTCTTTCGTCATGTGATCCTCGCTGAATAGCTGCTCCAATCCTTGTCTTGCAATCTCCTGCCGACTTAGCCGGGGCTTCTGTGGTCGACGGCGATATTCCTCCAGGCGTTCGCACACTAATGCTGGGTCGCCCATCGCCCACTTCGGCAGGAGCGCGCCCATTACGCAAACTCCGGGCTGTACTGGACCCTGCTGCTCATGCTCACAGGGGTCGGCATACGCATGGCCTGCAGCCTCGACGCGGCGTTCCTCATCGTGCTGTCTAGGGTGTAGGGCTGCCCACTCCCATAAGCGAGCCGACCAGGGACGACCTCGGACGGCTTGAGCGCAACCCACGCCCGGATCAAGACCATCGCATCGTCTGACTGCAACGACGGCTCGACAGCCCGGATAGCGTCGGCAATGCCTTCCGCTCCGCGGCGCTTCTTATCCAGTACTACCCCATGTTCCGCACGCAAACGCTCGATGGCGGCGGTGCGCATCTGTTTATTCGAGTCTTCAATGCTTCTAGGCAGCGCCATATCCGTTCTCCTCGCTTTTGCTAATGAACACGCGGACTAAGCCGCCTTTACAAACCACACCTCGTTCAATCGACAATTGGTCAATGTGACTGTCGTCTTCGATCAATTGGGCATGCACCAGACCGTCCAACAACCCTTTCAACAGGTTGTCCAGATCACGACGGTGCCTATCCGGCGGGAATGCCTGGATATGCACAGACAGCCCCCCAGTAAGCCGCGGCAATTGGTAGCGGCCTGCCTCATCGATCACTGCTTGGCGATACTCACGGCCCTTTTCAGAGATTAGGTGTCTCCCTGCCAACTTGCCCTTGTTTGGGTGGCGCCAATAGGTGTTCACGCTAGGCGGAAAGGGGAGTTCCAAGACGTTCATGCCGTCACCTGGGCGATCAAAGATGCGAAAGGATCGCGGGGGCAATGCGCCAGCTTGTCCTTCATGGATCTCGTTTTTACCCAGGCGAGCTTCTTCCTGTTCCTTTCTTCGTTACTTTGAACAACCCGATTGGCGTCTCGACCGTATCCGTAGCGATAGACGGGCGTCCGCGGACCCTTCCCTTTGGGCGGCAGCCAGTCGCAGATATGGATCTTCCCGTCGTCACGCAGCTTGCGCAGGTTGTCGTGAACCGTCACCGGGCTGCACTTCAGGTCCTCCACAAGCTCGCGGTGGGTCATATCGCCGCGCTCTTCGAGGGCCTCCAAGATCGAGGGGTAGGTGTAGTTTCTAGGAGGCATCTTCACGCTCCAATGAGGTTGATTGGCTGGCAGCGGCTATCGGCCACGTACTGCAGCGATTGGGGGTGAAACCAAAGCGCGATACTTCCCTCCCACTCGCCGTGCCGGTTCTTGTCGCAAATCAGCATTGCGTCAGGGGCATTGGCGAACTTGTCCGGCAGCGGTGTGCCGGTCCGGGCGCATTGGTCCAGCGCCTTCTCCTTCGCCTTGTTCCGCCACACAGTCAGGAACTGGTCTACCTGGTCAGAAATCGAGCCGCTGCCTTTGGCGTCCAACTTTCCAGGGGGTTTTTCTTCGCTTTCGCCTTTGCGCACGTGATGCACAAGGTGGACATGGACTTGGTGGTCACGTGCCAGGGAGGTCAGCATGTCTACGAAGTCCTTCTGCGCGTTGTAATCGTCCTCGCCACGCACACACTTCATCAGGCTATCGATCACGATGTGCTTGATTCCAAGCTTTGAAGCGCAGTACCGGATGACTGCGTAGACCATCTCCGGCTTGACCGTCCCCTGCTGGTCGTACAGCCACACCTTGCCCTTCAACCATTCTCCGAACTTGCGCGCCATTGCCTCACTAGGGCGGTCGTTCATGGCCCCCTGGCGCAGCATCCGCTTCAGCGTCGACAATGGCTTCATTTCAAAGCTCGCAATACACAGCTTCTCGCCAGACGCGGCAAAACCAAGACACGCCATCCCTAAGAGTTGGCTCTTGCCGTGGCCATTCATGCCCTGCCACACCGTCACCTCGCCCGGACGAAACCGCAGGTGGTCATGCGTCTTGGCCCACGGCAACGTCGCTCCAGTCACGACATTTCCATTCCGGATTGAATCGACCAGATCATCGGTCCATGTGTCTGCGCTGATCACCTTGGCCTGCGGCTCCGACTCGGCCATGTAGGCTTTGAAGTCGAACGTGTCAGGCGTAATCATTTGGACTACGTTGTTCATGCAACCTCCAGGCGGCGGGTTTCGCCGTTCTCGTATCGAAGAATTCCGGTTGAATCCAGGGCACAAGCCGTCACGTCAGCCGGGGAAAAGTCGAGGATCCGCTTGAACAGGGCTTTCACGTGGCGCCCTTCTGGACCGGAAAGATGGACGCTCAGCCCAGCAAGAACCCGCAGGTCAACAGTCTTGAGGGTGTCATCGGGGAAAACGTCTATTTCGGGAAATCCACCCAGCGACATGACCATGTCCGGGTGGCTGAAAACCGAGTAGTCGCGGGCTTCGGTCAGGCAGACAAAAACGGCAGCCGGTCGATAACCGCGCATCCGAAGCGACAGCAGGGTTTCGTGGCCGATCACAGCGCGCCCTCCCACGGTTGCTCAAGCGACCCGCCATCAGCCACCACACCGTCCTCCCAGCGCTTCTGGTTCAGGTAGGTCAAGGGCGCCGGCTCAAAACCGTCCTGCCACTGCTTCGTGCCCTTCATCGCCGCCACGTGGGAAATGATTTGGTCTGCAACAGAGTCAAGTTTTCGCAACCGCCACTTCTTCGCACACTCAGCCTTCGCCGCTCTCCGCTGCGTTACCGGCCAGGTGTCCCAGAACTCCTGAAACCGGTCGGCATGGTCGGCGTGAGCCGACGAATGTTTTTCTTTATTGGTGTCTGGTGTCTGGTTAGGTTGATCGTTCGTTTCACGATTCGTCGCACGATTCGTGCTCGTTTCGTTCGACGATCTTGCCTCTTTACGTTTAGCCTCACGTTCCTGAGCGATGCGACGATTCGTGTCAGCCTGCTTGCCAGCTTTTTCAAGCTCCGCCTCGATACGGCTGTGCATCAAGCCAGACTCAACCACCGTGAAGAATCGCGTCACAGCCTTCACAGCGTCCTTTTCTGCCTTGGTGAAGGCGCCAGCGATGCGGCACAGAGCACCGTGGTCGTTAGGCAACGGGACCTCGGTGGCGTAGTAGTGGTGCATGAGCGCTAGGTAGGCACCGCGCTCCGTCAGGGACAAGTGTCCGGTATCGCGCTGGAAGTCGCCGATGTAGTGCTTGTAGAAGTTCATGCTGCAGCCCTCTTCATCGGCTCATAGGCGGTCTTGTAGGCCTCCTCAACATCGGCAGGCCACAAACCACGTGCAATAAGTTCGGCCCTGGTACGGTCGACGTAAACGACCTCTAGCTTGCGACGCGCTTCTTTGCTTATCCCGCCGCTGTCGTGCAATCGATGACAGTCCGGGCAAGCGGGGAAGGTTTGGGAATCGCATGCCTTCAGGCCAAGCCCCTTACCAAAGTTGGCGTGGGCACATTGAGAAGGCCCGAACCGACCGCACACGACGCAATCCAAGCTGGCCACATTGCGGCGGTGCTTCTCTGAACGCATTACCGTGCTGGCCTTCATGCCCAGCGGACGCAGGAAACCAAGCTGAGCTGCAACCTTCTGCCCGAGGCCTTGGCCGCGATCCGACTTAGCCCGGAGAGGCGTGCTGCGCTTGAGGGTGGAATTCCAGGTCATGCTGCCTCCACTTCCAGATGAACGCCGCGGCTCGCAAAGTCGTCACGGACGGCTTCAGCGAACTTGGTCAGTTGCTTGGTGGTCATGCGGGAAGTGACGGGGAAGACGCGCATCACGAGCAGCTTTTGCTCGTACGAAAGGCCTTTGATGGCGCCGTCGTAGGCTTCGCGGAACTCTTCGTCTTCAGCGCGCAGGATCGGAACGCCGTGATGCAGCTTGCAGTAGCACTTCCAGCCCAGCGCGTCGTCTTCCGGCAGAGCTAGCGAGATTTCCTCGTACCAGGCGTGGGAAAAGGCGTTCTGAGATTTCGAGCGAGTCTTGGCCTTGATCTCCACCTTGTAGCCATCCGGCGCGTGTGCGCAGGCATAGGCCGCGTTACGGCGGACCAGAGGGCTAGACAGGATGAAGACCTGGTTTGCCATTACTTGCTCGCAGCGCGCAGGACGTTGCGCTCCATGCGATGCAACAAGACACGCGTCGCACGCAGCAGAGGGACCAGTTGGTCCGCCTCAGCTTGGTCAATCTGGCTATCTGCCGTGGTCTGAGCCGTTACCGCGGCGATCTTGCCCATTTCGGTGGCCAAAGCGAGGAACTTGTCCTGCAGCGCCTTCGCCTCGTTTTCCCAACCGCCAACAGGCGCAGCCGGAACATCGTCGACAAAAACGCCCTCTTGAGCGTTCAGCGACAGAAGCCAGTCATTCGACTTGTGCTGGGCGCCTGCATCGTTCCGAACAAACTCAGCCAGAAGAACGGCAACGTCGACGTCCAGTTGGTCGCCACCACGCAGCTTGCGACGGAGCGATTCCGGGTGAATGGACGTATCGCGTCGAAGCGTCAGGAACTGGGCGGCAGCCTCGACACCGCCGTCAGCAGCGCGCACGGCGTTGTAGAGAGCGTCACGCCAGTAGGTAATGGTGGTGGGGCAAGTCATTACGTTGGATTCCTGATGATTTCAGCGTTTCGGTACTAGTGCGGCTTTACTAAGATTCACCGCATGGAACAACTCAACTCTCTCTACAGCGCAGCTTCGGCAGTTACCGCTTTCGCCTTGCGGATCCGGCGCGGCTTGCGCAGCACGTCCCAACGGAAACTCGGCACAAGCTCTTCACAGATGACCCGCTTGCCGGTAGCCTCTTCGATGACCGGGCAGTGCTCCGAAGGGAGCGGCCGCGAGCCGTTGACCCACTGGCTAACCGACTGCGGGGTAACGCCGAGGATTGCGGCCAGAGCTTTCTGACTACCCACAATCGAGATGGCCTTTTCGAGGCCGACATTTCGGTCCATATCCGGTCCTAAAGCATCACTTGCCTCCATACTAAACTAATGCTTTATCAAAAGCAATCATTGCTTGCACGCGTTGCGCCCAAGCACAATCAAGCAATGCTTTCCTCTGCCTTAATTCAAGAACTCCTCTCCTCGCCTCCCGCGGATCTCGCTGGCAAAGTTGCCGCGACCATCGGGCGTGGGCTTGTTCCCGCTAAAGATGTGGCGGAGGCGTGTGGGGTTACGGTGCAAGCCATCAATGGCTGGAAGACGAACGGGCGCGTTGGAAAACAGCACATCAAGACGCTGGCTCGCCTGACGGGCCTGCCTGTTTCGTGGTGGTTGCCGGGTGACGATTTGGAAGACGAAACGACTGTCCCGGCGCCCTGGCCATTTGCCTCAATTGAGAGGGAAAGGATCGAAGCCCTACCGGCTGAGCGCCTGAAGCATCTCGAAGGCGTGATGCTCTTCGCCTTGCAGGGCTATGCAGAAGGGACTTCAACTATCCATGTGCCGGAACCCCGTGCCTCGCTAACCGATAGCGCTCGTGGGTCAGTAGTTGATATGGACGCAGCTGCAGATCTGTTCCCAATGCGTGCCAAAGAAGTAGTGACTGCACCGCTCCGAATCAGCACCCAGACGGGAGTCATTGCCAACGTCGGCCCTGCTGAGGCGCACGCTGCGAACGACGCATTCGAGATGGTTCAAGAATTGGCTGATGTGCGCCTGGCGGCTGGTGAAGGGATTGAGGCACACAGCGAAGAACAGACTGGAATGATCCAGTTCCGGCGCTCGTTCCTAAAGGAAGTTGGCGCTGACGGCGGTAAGGCACGCGTGGTGTACGCCAAGGGCGACAGCATGGAACCCGTCATTCGCGACGGCGCCGCCCTGCTCGTGGTGCCGAACGAAAACCTAACCATCCGTGACTTGGCCGCGGGCGGTGTCTACGCCATCAACTATGACGGCAAGATGATCGTCAAAACGGTGGCGCGGGACAAGCTGACGCAGCGTTGGGTCGCTCGGTCCTTCAATCCGACCTATGCGGATATCCCACTTGAGAACGGGCATCCGGTGCGCGTTCTCGGCCAGGTCGTCTGGGCTGGCGCTCGGCTGCGGGATGACGAGGCGGGACAGTGGGTCCGCTACTAGCGCGGCCGCAATATTCGAGGATATGACGAGATGAGAAAGATTGGCGTTTGTGCTGCGGCGTTGGTGCTGGCCGGATGCGGAAACCTTCAGAACATTTCAGCTACCGACATTCGGAACAGCGAACACCTGAGAGCGGAACAAACGTTTCCGCTTTCTATCGCGCAGATCAGCCAAGCTCTGTACGAACACCAAGCGCAATGTCGCGACGTTGGCCGCGTGGTTCAAAACCCCTCCAACCCTAACGAAGGCTTGATCACCATAGAGATGCCGGGGCGCTCCAAAGCAAGCGTCGCCGTGCTGATCGACCTGCGGCAAGAGGGAACCGCCACTCGGGCGAAGGGCTACAGCTACTACTCGACGTGGAAAGGCCACATCGAAAACATCTTCAAGGCTATCAAGGCACCGGCGGATTGCGATTAACGCGAAGCGGCGGGCGATACAAAGCACTCAGAATGAGGCACAGAATGCGATTTTTCAGATTGTTGGCTGGCCTGTCGCTGCTGCTCTCGGCTCATCACATCGCCTTTGGACAAGACAAGGTGATGACTCTATCGGCGATCTGTAAGCAGCCGGAAGGGCATTTGATCAGCTACCAGAGCAAGGATGGCAATCCGGAACGGGTGAAGGATGGTTTTAAGAACGCCGCTTGGTCTTTCCAGTGGAGCACAGCGACTCCGGGTGTGGGCCGAGTTGTTACTCAGGACTCTCAAAGTGCCGGTAGTGGCACCCGGGGTGCCGACGCATCGGTAAGGTTTAGTGACGGCCTGGAGTCGATATCGTTCTTCGTCTTTTATGAATCAGGCCTTTGGGTCTACACGCTGTTCCCATCCTCTAAGGTGATGGTCGCCTCCCGCCACATGATCAGTTCCCTTCATCAAGGCGGTAGCGGCGCAGTGTTTAGCGCTAAATGCGACATGGGAATTCAGTAATCTTCCCGTTGCGCTATGCGGACGCTAGAATCGCCTCATGATCGCAATCATCTTCTTTTGGTTGTTGTTCGCCATCGTCGTGGGCATGATCGCCTCCAGCCGCGGTCGTAGCGGCTTCGGTTGGTTCATCCTGGCGTGCCTTATCAGCCCCCTATTGGCTGGAATTTTCCTGCTCGTCAGCGCCAACCTGCGTAGCCAGGCGCAGCGCCCTACCCCCGACACACACGTCAAATGTCCGGACTGCAGAGAGTTGATCCTCAAGGACGCTCGCGTGTGCCGATATTGTGGCTGCAAACTGGTTGTCGCGGACACCTCCCTGCTCCTCGACCGTGATCCATCGTTGGCGTCCGAACTGAAGGACCTGGGCGCCTGGAAGGTTCTCTACGTTGCAGGCGTGATAGTCGTCATCGCCGCCGTCATCTGGATCCAAGTCTACTAAGGCCTCCTCACCTAGCTACAGCCGCCTCCGGGCGGTTTTTTTGCTTCTCGACTTAAATCATTGCTTGCTTTTAAGATAAAGCAATGGTTTAATTGATTCCAACGCTGCACCGATTCCGAAGAACGCGTAGCCCTAAGGGCAGCAAGTAACGGTTTTGGAGCCGCGGCATGCCAGGCGGTGGCCCCGCCGAGAGAGAAAGCCCGGATGCCCAGACCGTAAGAGTGGTGGTGAACCACGCGGGAATTGCCTAGCCAGGGCTGCAACCTGGTGGACCGGATCGCTAGGACGAGTGCCCCTTGGGAGTCCTAGACGCTGCGAGCAAGGGACGCAAATGAGCCTCTATCGAGGCCACATTTGAATCGCCGCTGGTGGCCAGCGCTGCGATTCATGTGTGAAGGTCAACGGGACTTACCCGTGCCATTGATTCCGCCGCCGGAGACAACGTGACCGCTTGCCTTCGCAATTGAAGACCGCACCACGGTCGTAGCGGTGTTCACGGGTTGCGCCGACGTCTTGTCATTGGTGTGCGCAGGATTGGCGAACAAGTCGTTGGACAGCTTGAACAGACGCTTGGCGAGCTTGTTCCGGGCCTCAGGCCGAGTAGCCAGGTGCTCTAGGCGCGCCTTCGTCAGGTTTTTTCGCAGGTACTGACTTTCGTCCCGCGTCAGTTCGCCAGTTTCTACAAACTTTTGGATCAGATCGTCTACGGACATAGCCGCCTCCGTTGTTCGGTAGCTGATTCTAAGCCGCGTGTCTGTATTGCGAACTGGAACCGTCAGGGGCGATGCAGACCAGATTCATCTGCCTGCGCCGTGACAGGACGCAGACACGTGAACAACAACTAAGGAGCCTACATGGCAACCCGCACTCCCCCGGCCCCGTTCAAGGCCACGGTTCGCAACGCCCGCACGAAGATGGAAATCCAAGGAACCATCCGGATCGGAGTTGTGCATTCCTTCTACATGGTCGACAGCCGCGAAGAGCGCGAAGCCATCCTTGAGGAAATGCGAGAGGTCCACGAAGAGTTGAATTCCCGGCCTGAGCGCTCGGCTGCCTAATCCCGCTTCTTTCAGGATTCATACCGATTAACAAGGAGAACGAGATGATCGATCTGGAAGCAGTGTTTGAAAAGTTCGACGACGAGTACATCCTCTTTGAGAGGATCGAGAACCCGGCGCACTCTCGGCCAGATGTGTGCGCGTTCATCATGCTTGACCGCCTTGTTCCCAGCGAGAAAAGCCGGGACATGGTTTGCTCTGCCGAGCACGACGAAATCTGGCTTGACGTTGACATCGAGGAACTTGCGCGAGTTGCCACTGAGGACGACGTTCTCTCGCTTGTGCGCTGCGGCGTGAGATTTGACACAGACATTCAATCTTTGGCCATGTTCGTCTAACCCCTCCCTAATAGCAGCCCGAATGGCAAAGGAGAAGATATGCAGATCACTACCCAACAAGCCGTAGCTGCGATGCAGAAGTACGGCGGCAACGGAATGCAGAAGCTGGCGGCGTGCTGGCTTGCGCTGGACTCGGACAAGCGGATGCGGCTGGAACTGGCGTTCAACGCTGAATTCCAGAACTACCGTGAGATGGCCGAGCAGGAAAACCGGCAGGCAGCTTGAATACGCGCTCAGGGCCGCGCAAGCCCTGAACCTCCAAGGATGCGGAGCCTTTTATTCATTCGTTCCGCGAAAAAGCGCATGAGTCCCACAGCAGTACCGGTGGCTCCGCATCCTTGGGGGTGAATGCGCAGGCTGATGCGTAACCAGCGTTCCCGAAAACTCCGAATGCCGGCACACGGCGCTAGGAAAGTAAGTTCGCTGGCATTGCTATGCCGGGATCAGCTCCGGTCACCCCCACCCAAATCTCCCTTGAAAGCGAATACCTGCCCGCTTGAAGACAGGTCAATCAAAGAAAAGGAAGATCAAATGCGAAGTTGCCGATCAAAACTTGAGTCCTATATCGAACTGATCTGATTCTTCGGCGCCGGCCGGGCTTAGGGGCGAATCCCCTAGCCATACGTAAGCAAGTCAATCTCCCTGGCGCCGTGCAACAGTCGGCCGTAGCCCGTACGAAAACGGTGTCAATGCGGTGCGAGTCCGTTGAGCAGTGACGACGCCACGTACATATGGCGCAAGTCGGGAGGGTAGCCCGGCACTCTCAAGCGACGTGGTTGCGCTCACTGATGCGGTTCATCGGTCCGGACGACAGACGCTGACCGAACGTAGCCGCGTCCCTTGAGGGTATGCAGTACGCCCAGGCGATGGGCTAAGGCGTCAGATAGCGATGTCGTAGCCAGAGCGGGACGAAGGCTGGCCCGGCGAATGTCTGGTTATGTCGATGCAGCCGAAAGCTATCAAGCCGGATTCGCACCCGGCACCCTCACCCCTCAAGCCCCCACTATTCCCCCTAATTCTCCCGTGCAGGGTATGCCGGGGGAGAGCGGGGGCTTACCTGATTGGAGATCGTATGGAAGACCACGTGCAAATCGACTGCAACGGCGCTACGTGGCTTGGCATGCGAGTAGCTGGTTGGACTTGGGAAGAGGACGCTTTCAGCCCTGACCAAGTACCTAGAGATAATGCCGTCCGCTGCTACGCCGACCATTGGTCTACGGGTCCGCACAATGCCGAACGCTTGTACCGAGAAAGTGATGTAGCGGCTCTGTTATCAAAGCTACAAACAACTGGGCCGCACGCTCAGCAACCGCTTAGCCTTTCCAAAGCGATGCGCTCCCAGCCTGACAAAGTTGTTGTTTTGAGTAGGACAGTCCGAAGGGACGACGTGTTGCTCGAAGCCGTTCAGTTCATTCTGAAAACTTTCAAGGCAGACGAGGCACAGGGTTTCCGTAGCCGGGACCGCCAGTTTGCGATCAGCATATTAGAAGAAGCCCTCAAATCTCATCCCGCATCCAAGGAAGACTGAAATGCGATTCGGCACCTTCGTTGATGAGAGGCGAGGCGATGGCGTGTTCGTCGCCTTTGGCCGCGTCCTATTAGCGCTGCGTTGGCGGTGGCATTTCTATGCAGTGAGGCCGCCGGGCAAGCCGGGGTACTTCCGGCTGTATGTAGGCCCGCTAGAAATCGAAACCCGACCGTGGAGCTTGCCATGACCTCCCCTGTGAAACTCCCGCCGCTTCCTCCGATCCCGTGGAATGTGCTCGGAGGCATAGCTAACGATTGCGTTAGTGCTGAAGCCATCCACGACTATGCCGCTGGCTACGCCGAGCAAGCAGTACGCGAAGCTCTGGAACATGTCGTGCAGACCATAGAGCGCATGTCCCAAGAAGAGTTTGAACGACCGGGGTTGAAATGGCCGACCCACATGGCCTATCACCAAGCCATACAGAGCATACGCGTCGTCATTCCTGGCTCTGGACATAAGCCCGCGCCTATGGACACAAGCTCTGGACATAGCGCCGAAAAGGACCCGCCATGCTAGCCGCCCTCAAACACATGCTGCACAACGCCTGGGCCATGCGCTGGTACTACGCAACCCTAATTATCCCGCTCGCGTGCGTAGTGGGGTGGTAGGAGATAGAGATGGGATCAAGATTCACCTTCGACCCGCCCCAGCACATCTACGACGAGAAGTACGCAGAAGTCGCCAAGGCCATCGAGGCGGATCTGTTCAAGTGGCGGCACCAGATCGTCGAAGAACTCGGGCAGGAGAACCACAACCCGGACGCCTGCGAGCTTTACCACTTCGCATCGGAGGCAGACAAGCCCGAGGTGATTCTCAGACAGGCCCATGACGGGATCATGGGGCAAGCAGCCCAAGACATGGTGAAGCTGGCGATAGGCCAGCTTGCCGACTACCAAACAAAGAACTTTGTTCGCGGCTTCTGGCCGGAATGGGAGAAAGAATGACCGCCTCATACAAGCCTGGGCCGTGGACTGCTGAAGCCCCGAATCTTGACCCCGGATATGGCGAACTTGAGAAGGACTATTGGTCGATCCGAGCGCCTGGGCCTCAAGGTTGCATTTCCCATGAGCTAGCAAAGCTCAGCGGGTGGTCTCCGGAGAATGACGAACATACCGCCCGCCTTATGGCCGCCGCGCCTGACCTTCTTCAGGCTCTTGAAGCACTGTTGGATATGGATATCTCCTATCAGCGAGGGCCCAAAGTCCAAGAAGCCGAAAGCGCTGCTCGTCTTGCTGTTGCCAAAGCCCGAGGTGAGACATGAAACGCCTACTGACCTTCCTCAAAATCCACGGCCTCACGATTCTTTTCGGGGCCGTTTTTATTACTGCCACCTGCATTCTGCGTCCCACGCTCGACAAGTACGAAGAGGACCGGATTGCGAAGGAAGGTGGGACCAAATACGCGGCAGGTGAAAGCTATGCGCCGTGATGACGAAGCCGCCGCGCTGGCCTACCAGCAACAACTAGACGAACAGGAACAAGATCATGAAACACAGCGAGTCAGTGAAGGCCATCGCCCCGGCGCTCTTGGCTGCCCAGAAGGCTACGGAGTTCGCCAAGAAGGACGCTACGAACCCGCATTTCAAGAACAAGTACGCTGACCTGCCCGCTGTCATTGAGGCGGTCAAACCGGCTCTGAACGCCGCGGGCATCGTGTACATACAGACCGCCAGCCCGTCCGACGACAACCGCCTGCACCTGACGACGATGCTGATGCACGAGTCAGGCGAATGGATCTCGGACACGCTGGTTATGCCGCTTCCAAAGCAAGACCCGCAAGGATATGGATCAGCGATGACCTATGCCCGTCGTTACGCTCTGGCGGCAATCACCGGCGTCTACCAAGACGACGATGATGGCAACGCGGCGTCTGGTGCAGGGGAGAAAAAGACGCGCGTCTCCAAGCCCACTGCTGGTGCGCTGGAAAGCCTGAGCGAAGACGACCAGGCCAAGGCGCTGGATACGGCTGCAGTGATCCAGGCGAAGTTCGACGCTGAGGACGAATGGGAAGCCTTCGTTATTTGGGAAGAATGCCCGGACGATCAGACATTCAAAATCGCTGTCTGGGACAAGCTGGATAGCAAATGCCGCGCTTCGATCAAGAAGCAAGTTGCGGCTGCCAAGGAGAAGAAATGAGCAATGACCTGAACCGGTGCGAATTCATCGGAAGGCTGGGCAAAGATCCTGACGTGCGGTATGCCCCTGATGGTGGGGCAATCTGCAACTTCTCTTTGGCGGTCGGTTGGAAGACTTCCGGCAAGGAAGGCACCGAATGGGTCCGCGTAGTCGCCTTTGGCAAGCTCGGGCAGATTTGCGCGGACTACCTGACCAAGGGAAAGCAGGTCTATGTTTCCGGGCGCATGACGACGCGCAAATGGACTGACAAGGACAGCGGCCAGGATCGCTACAGCACTGAAATCGTTGCGGACCAGCTTCAGATGCTCGGCGGCAAGAACGACGAATCTGAGCAGCGCCCGGCATCTAAGCCCGCAGCGCGCCAAGCAGCACCCAGCACCAGCGACGACGATTCGGAAATCCCCTTCTGATCCCCGGCAGCTCCCAGCACAACCCACCTGGAACCCGCAGCATCCGCTGGGGGCTGCCACCCTATTCCTTGGAGGTATGCAAATGACAACGCACCTATGGGTAATTGAGGTGAAGGCCGTCACTGGATGGGAATTCATAGATACCGGAGAAACCCGCGCCAAGGCTCGTTACCTCCAAAAGACTGCCTACGACAGGATCAAGACCCGCATCCGCAAGTACGTCCCCGCCTAACGGAGCAGATATGGACCTAGCGCAACAACTCGAGCAAGCCGACGCCGACCGCGTTGACGGCATCACGACCGACAAGCAGTACATGGAGCGCCGTGCCGAGATTGTGGCGCGGGCTCTGGATTACGACGACCTGATTATGCAAGCCAAGGAGCGTGCGCTCCTGAGGGGGATGTGATGGATAGCTACGAAATTCCTGATCCTGATGAAGCCATTCTCGAACGCTGGCTGATCCGATGGGGCCTCCTAGGCGTGATCGCTGGCCTCGTGATGCTGAACGTCGGCATCTTCTACCTGTGGCGATACGCCCTGTCCTTCTTCTACCCTGGAGCGTGAACAAATGACACAACAATGGAAGCCGATTGAATCAGCGCCGAAGGACGGCACCGGCATTCTCGGCTACTGGAATGATGGCAGACTTCACGACTGCAACTTTCGCGCGGTGAAGTTCCATCGCGGCGCATGGTGGGAAACTAATGAGGACTACAAAGTCCGTCAGCCCACGCACTGGATGCCGCTCCCCGCCGCTCCTGGCACCCCTCCCTCCAGCGCACAGGACGATGCGAAGGACGAGAAGTTCATTCAGGCCGCTGTCGACCACGCCACCGAGCCTCTCCGAAGGCTGGGCGAGTACCTTTCTCGTGTGCTGGACGAGGATCAATGGGCCATAGCTGAAAGCATGATTCTTGGCGCTCGCAACAACGCGCCGACGAATGAGCGATCGATGTATGAAGCGTGGGAACGCACGCGCGCAGGCTACCCGTTCGCGAGACAGTTCGCCAATCTGATGTGGGAAGCATGGCAGGCCCGCGCCTCCGTTGCCGCTCCCGCTGCCGGCGATGCGCGGATGCTGGAATTCGTGCGCGAGGTTGCGCAGCAAAAGCCCGAGAAGCCGGACTACTGGAGCAGTTGCGGACAGTGCGCGTCGAATATCAGCCAAGCGAGCGATCTGCTGGATGGGATTGCAGCCTCTCAGCAGCAGGGGGGGTAGACATGATCCATTACCACGGACTGCCGATTACGCCGGACACGGCCGCAGTGGCGGCTGTGGCAGGAGGTCATGCCTTTGTGTCATTCGCGCACGCCGGGCAACTTGGCGTCGCTGCGAAGGTCTGCCAGTCGTTCGCACTAGACAACGGCGCATTCAGCGCATGGAAGCGTGGAGAACCTGTCCGAGACTGGGCACCGTTTTACGAATGGGCCGCCGCTGGCCAGCGCATTCCCGCATGCGACTTTGCGGTCATCCCTGACGTGATTGACGGCGACGAGGCAGCGAATGATTCCTTGCTCGCTGAATGGCCGTTGCCACGTTGGTTTGGAGCGCCGGTGTGGCACATGCACGAATCCCTGACCCGCCTTGAGCGACTGGCCAGCGCATGGCCCCGTGTGTGCATCGGAAGCTCGGGCGAGTTCGCAACCATAGGGACGGCGACCTGGTGGGGCCAGATGGCCCGCGCCATGCGCGTTGTCTGCGATGACGACGGGCGACCCATGTGCAAGCTTCACGGCCTCCGGATGCTTGACCCGGAGATATTCGGGCGACTGCCCTTCGCCAGCGCGGATAGCACCAACATCGGACGCAACATCGGCATCGACCAAGCATGGCGTGGGACGTACACGCCGCCCACCAAGGAGGCGCGGGCAGCGGTCATGCGCCAGAGAATCGAATCCAACAACGCGCCGGCACGATGGTCCTTTGATGTCCCCGACGTTCTGCCGCCGCAACAAGGAGCGCTCATTTGAACACCCACCCCAACACCCCCGCCCCGCTCACGGGCGACGAAATCCGCGCAGCCGTCAAGCACGCCCACAACATGAGCGGCCCGTCTGACGCCACCCAGCCGGGCGAATACGTGCTGGCCGGCGCGCAGGCCCTGCTGTCCAAGCTGCGCGCCCCTGTAGCCGATGAGCGGGCGAACGTGGACACCCTCGCGCGCGTCCTGCAAACGGCCTGGGCCAAAGCCGAGCCGGACCATAGCGTAACGCTGAATCCGACCAGCTACTGGTCTACCTTCGTTGACATGGCCCGCGCCGCCCTGGCAAGCGCCCCTGTAGCCGGGGAGGCGCAACTACCCTGGCATGTTCCCGTCCAGTATTGGAGCTGCGAAGAAAAGGCGAAACTCGATGCCGCGCCCCAGGCCAGCGAGGCGGTGCGCATCCTGTTCCCCACGCATCTGCGCAAGATGTGGTCGGGCGGCGAGGTGCAAGCCTGGCTCGACGAGCATCAGGGCGTCACGGCACCGAAGCCCAGCGCAAAGGGCAGCTTGGAGCGGTACCGGGAATGGCAGGCTGAGCGCGATGCAATCAAAACGTGCGGATCGAAGGTCTTCAAAGCACTCGCCGCCATAGCTAAGGCTGATGGGCCGGACACGCGGAAGGAAGATGATCCGGAACTGATCTATCGGGAGCCAGTCATGGACGAAGTCGTGCGGATTCGACAGGCATACGATGAACTGAGCGCCGCCCTGTCCGCGCAACCGGGCGCGCAGATGAACGGAGGCAGCGATGCCTGACGAAATCCTAGGGTATCGGCTGGAATGGAAGCCGGGCGACCCCTGCTATATGACGCCGGAGCATTACGCCCTGGAAGGGTACAAGGACAGCGCGCTGGTGCATGGCCTGTATGCAACGCCTCAGCCCGGATGTCCGGCACAAATCGAGGTCTACAAGGGCTGGTGCTGGGTCCAGCCGAAATACAACTTCGGAAATCTGGTAGATGCCACGTTCCGGCCGCTGTACGTCGGGGCGCTAATTCACTGCCCGACATACGACGAAGCGGTGCTGCTCGCTTTCCCCGGCATCGTCGAGCAAATGGTGAAGGCCAGCAGGCCCGATCTGTTCCAGGCCCACCCCGACCACAAGGACGGAGGCGCTGTGTATGGATGACCTAATCGAACGCCTGCGCGGGAACGGAGAAATGGAAGCGGCTCAGGAAATAGCGGCGCTTCGAAGTCTGGCGCGCTATTACCTGGAATACACCGACAACCTGGATGCCAAGCTGGCACGCGCCCTGTCCCAGCTCCGCGAGTGCGCCGAAACCCTCGGGGCCGACCAGATCGACGAGCAGCGCGCCATGCGGGCCTATGCCGATTCGGTCAAGCTGCTGGATGAATTGAAGGAGAAATGATGAACAAGCAAGACTTGGACGCCATAGCCACCCGCGAGGCGCACTGCAAGCCCTATGGCGCTTCGGTGACGCTCAGTATTGGAGAGCGCGACGAGCTGGTGGCGCTGGCGAGACTTGCCTTTGACCAGTTAGACGCTGTGGACGAAGGCGAATCCCAGGACTGGGCCAACACTTACCCCGGCATTGCATGGCATCTGATCTGGCGTCATGGCGAAAACTGGGCGCATACAAGCGTACTTATGGAACGTTGGGCGCGAGCCTGGGTAGCAGCTAACCCGGCGAAGGAGGGAGGGTGAAGATAATTCTAGAACTATCCCAAGACGATTTCGTTGACGGGCTTGAGTTTGAAACTCACGAACAGGCGTTTCAGATGATCAAGGCCATCGACCGACAGATGGCCGATTTTGACTTCACCCTGTCTGTCATCCGCGATCTGGTGGCCGAGCTCAAGCTTTGCGTTGGTGATGGTGATGAGCCGCTTACTGCCAAGGATATCGGCCTGTGACTGACCAAATCCAGCGCGTGCTGGAAGTAACCCGCAAGTATTGGATGCCCGCCTAGCGCGGGCTTTGTTTTGGAGGCGATATGGATACGTTTTTGAGCGCCGAAGAGATGGCAGAACTAACCGGCATCAAGACCGGTAAGCGCATCAAGGGCAAGACCGTTCACCGCGAGCAGTTGCAGGCCGAGTGCCTGCGCACGATGGGAATCCCGTTCTACCTCAACGCCCGCGGGCGCCCGGTGGTCGTCCGAGCCAATATCATGGGTAGGCCAAGCGCAGAGCAACCTAAGCCTGCCTGGCAGCCCCGAGTTTTGAGAGCAGCCTGATATGGGCCGAAAACCTTACAAGAACACCAATCTCCCGCCTCGGATGCGTGCCCGCAAGCAGAAGAGCGGGACGGTGTACTACTACTACGACATGGGCGGACGACCCCGGGTGGAAATACCGCTGGGGCCGGATCTGGTGGAAGCCGTCAGGAAGTGGGCGGACCTGGAGCGAGATAACGCCCCGTCGTCTGCCCCGGTGGCCACCTTCCGATATGCGGCAGAGCGTTATATCCGAGATGTGCTGGTCACCAAAGCGCCCAGGACCCAATCGGACAACCTAAAGGAATTCGCGGTCCTCTACAAGTTCTTCGATGATCCGCCCGCCCCTTTGGACGCCATCAAGCCCCAGCTCATCAAGCAGTACATGACGTGGCGCAGTGACTTGGCCCGGCAGTGGTACGTGGAGAACAAGCGAGAAGTCCCGCCGAACCCGGGCCACGTCCGAGCCAACCGGGAAATTGCCCTATTCAGCCACGTGTTCAACTTTGCCAGGGAAGTTGGCATTACCAACGCACCGAACCCTTGCGCAGGCGTCCGCAAGAACCGGGAGACCGGACGGGACGTATACGTAGAGGACGATGTGTTTAAGCGCGTTTGGGCGAAGGCAGACGGGCCTACCAGAGACGCCATGGATCTGGCCTATCTCACCGGCCAGCGCCCGGCCGACACCTTGAAGTTCGACGAGCGGGATATCCGGGATGGAATGCTTCACCTAGGCCAGAACAAGACTGGGAAGAAGCTGCGGATCAGCGTCGAAGGGGAATTGGCAAAGGTGATCGCCCGCATCCGTGCCCGCAAGGCCGGATGCAAGGTGACGTCTACCGCGCTCGTCGTGAACGAGTCCGGGCAGCGTCTAGGGTATGACGCACTGCGCCAGCGGTTCTATGCTGCACGGGAAGATGCAGGAGTGCCGAAGGAAGGTTTCCAGTTCCGAGACCTCCGGGCAAAGGCAGGGACCGACACGGCTGAGTCGTCCGGCGATATCCGTCAGGCACAACGACAACTGGGGCACAAATCCATTCAAATGACCGAGCATTACGTGAGAGAACGCAAGGGCGATAAGGTCGGTCCGACCCGCTGAAACCTGCTCCGCAATCGGAGGGCAACACAAGCAAACATGCGGCTTCTAGCTGCGCATTTGATGACCAGTTGCGGAGCGGAAATTGGAACTACAGCGTTGATTTAATTGGCATTTGGCATGGAATCATAATCCGCAGGTCCCCTGTTCGAATCAGGGATGCGCCACCAAGGAATTAAAAAGGGCCCGCACACTGTGCGGGCCCTTTTGCATTCGGGCTGGTTATTTACACCCGGAACACCACATTAAACCCGATAGACCGCATCGCGGCGGCGGCCGCCCCAGGTGGCAGCCAGGCTCGCCACGAACGCGCCGATCAGCATCGATGCAAAGCCCCACAGCGCGAACGCCGCGGCAGCCTTGCGGGCTGCGTCCGCGGCTTCCTTGGCCTTCACCTTGGCTTCTTCCGCGGTCTTCTTGGCGTTCTGGATCGCCTCGTCGACGCGGCGCTGCGCCACGGCGGGCTCCACACCGGCCTGCGCGGCCACGACCTTCACCACGTAGTCGCGATCGGCCGACGTCATGTCGCCGCGGGTGATGCTCATGGCGACGATGCGACCAACTTCGGCACGCGCCGCTTCAGGATCGGTGTTGGCCTCGGGACGTTCCGAGCGCATCAGGGTGTCGGTGAGATAGTCGGTCGCGCGCTCCATGCCACCGCCACTGCTCGCACCGGCAGCGCCGGCCGTCGCCGCTGCGGTTACCGCCGTACCGGCCGTGGCCGCCACCGAAGCGCCTGCCTTGGCAACGCCGGAAGCCATCGACGCGAGCGCGGAGCCCAGCAGCGCGGCGCTGACCACGGCGCTCAGCGCCCAGACCAGAAAGCCGTGCGCGGTGTCGCGAAAGTAGACCTCATCGGAATGCACGTCGACCCATTTCGTCCGCAGGCGCCCGGCGACATAGCCGCCAATGCCGTACGAAATGATCTGCGTGAGCAGCATCCAGACAATGATGCCAATGCCGACGGCGGGGGCCGACATGCCCTCCTCGCCCCAGGGCGAAACGGACAGAAAACCGAGGCCGGTGCCGCCGGCAAACAATGCCAGCGACAGCGCCGCGGCGATCACCGCGCCGGCGAATACTGCCGCCCACGACACGGCCGAAATGGATGACTCACGTGGAGGCACACCATCGGCATAAGGTTGGCTCAATGAAGACGTATTTTGCATGATCGATCCTTGTCCAGAGACTTACGCAGCCGCGCACAGGCGGGTGCCAAAGCGGAAATGACGCACCGGCCTTCAGTGCCAGAACAGAGCCAGCAGGATGATGATGGGAATGGGCACGCCGAGCAGCCACAACAGGATTGAGCGCATGGAAACCTCCTTGCTTCGATGAAGGGATCGGAATTGAAGTAATGCTGGCCGCAATCAGGCCAGGTCGATGGTGCCGGGCGCGCGGGGATCCGGCGCGGGCGGCGTGGGGTCGATGACGTCGGGGTTGTCCGTGGGACGGCCCGGGTCCGGACGCGGATCGTCCGCAGGCGGATTTCCCGGCAGCGCCGGATCGTCAGGCGTGAGATCGTCCGGCTGACCGGGCTCTCGATGCGGGATCTGGGACATGATTGCCTCTCCTCAAGCAGCGCAAGATGCGCCTTGCATGAGCATCAGCAAATGGCGTGCCCAAGACCGGTCGGCGGTGGGGCGCCATGGAGGGGCGACGCGCGGCGTCAGTCCTTGCGTTTGCCGCCGTTTGCGGCCGGCGCGCGTTCAGGCGTGCCATCCGCGAGAAATGCAAGGACGGCGGCCTTGCCGGCCGTCGACGCTTCATCCTGGCTGGGATATCGCCTGTCCGAGTAATTGGTGCTGCGCACATTGCCGGATTCGGGATCGAGCAGGGTAATGATCCACGCAAATTCGCCGGGCGAAAGCTGGCGGACCTGCAAGGTGGCGCGCGTGCCAGGGCGTAGTTTTTGCGGCATCTGGCGGCCTCTCCGGTGTTTTGATCACGCCATCGTAGCGCAATCGCGCCGGGTTGCCGAAGCCTGTTCCGACGTCAGAAATTGCTGCGTCCGCACACGATTTTCATGCTGCACACTGCGCGGCAAATACGCCACAAAGCCGCCCGCCAGCAAGGAAAACCCTAGGGTGCAGTCTCGCAATACAGGCGCACAATCGACACAAACATCAAGACCGCACAGCGGCGCCGCATCCCCTAAATCAGGCGAGGACGGAGACAACATGACTTACGTAGCAGTTTTCATGAGCTGTTTGATGGTTATGGGTATCGTCGCGTTGGTGATTCAAACGATACGAAGCGCAGGGCCCGAGCCCTTGCTGAAGATATCGGCGGCGATTGTCAGTTCCACTTTTGCATCGCTGCTGCTGGTTCCCTTGGGGTTCGCAGTCGCCCTGACGATGCTCGTCGAGTAAATCTCCCCCTCTCAGGACACGGCCCGGACTATCCGTTGCGGGCCGGTCTGCCGCGCGTCGCTGCCCAGCACAACAATGAACCGGCGGTGACCATTGCCACGCCCTGCCAGAACGACAGGGTGAGCGGCGTGGATAGCCACAGCGCGGCAAAGAAGGTGGAGAAGACCGGCGTGAAGTACGACGCGGTAGCCAGCAAGGTCAGGTTGCCCCGCAGTATTCCCACGTTCCACAGTGCATAGCCGCTTGCCATGGCGCCCGCGGCCACGCACAGTTCGACCGTGGCTGGCGCGGCAAACACCAAGGCGGGTTCCGCGCTGAACAGGTACTTGATCCACAAGACCGCTGCCGTGAGCATGAAAAACAGCGCGACGCCATTCTTGCCGTCCGCAAAGCGCTTGGTCACATTGCAGTAAATGGCCCAGATGATGGCGCCGCTGAAGGCCAGCCCATAACTCAGAGGATTGCTCGACACATTCGCGGCGGTGCGTTCAATTGACAGCCCGCCCGTTCCGCCCACGACCCAGACGATGCCGCACACCGACAACAAGATGCCCGGCGCCACCCACCAGCTCGCCCGCTGCCCATTGATGAGCATGGCGAACACCACCGTCAGGCACGGCCACAGGTAATTGACGATGCCCAGCTCGATGGCTTGCGCACGATCGGCCGCGAACCCCAGCGACAGCGACAGGCATATCTCATAGGCCACGAACAGCAGGCTGCCCACGATGAGATACGACCGGGGAAACGTGCGCAGCTTGGGCAATCCCAGCAACAGCACCAGGAAGATGGACCCTCCCGTATAGATCAGCGCGGCGCCGCCAATGGGCCCGAAGTTTTCACTGACGCCCCGGATCAGGCCGACGACCGTGCCCCACAGCAGGATAGCCAGCAGCCCCAGGGTGGTGGCCGCGTTCCGGCCAGGATTCAATTGCATTACCGTTTCCGATTGCGCGCCGTGCATGCCCGGCAATCAGACCGGACCGGCGCCAAGGCGGCAAGTTTAGCGAAAACCCAACGGAGAAATAGCGGCATGGCCATTTCCACACGCAGGATGAGCGACGTGCTGGCAAGCACGGATTCGGGCCGCCTTTACCGCATTGAAGTGTTTTTGCGCGCGGACGAGGCGGGCGCCAGTCCCATGCCGCTTGCCGCATCGCGCTACATACTCAGAACATCCGAAGGCGACCCTGTCGTCGCGCTGGACGACAGGCGCTATCGCTTGAAATCCGGCGAGGTCCTGACCGCGCTGTCGCAGCGACAGGATACGTGACGCGCATGGCGACGGGCGGCGGACCTACTGGTCCTGCGCCACCCGGCGCTTGCCCAGGCCTTTGGCGCGGTACAACGCCACATCCGCGCGCTCGAGCAACTGCAGCATGGTGGCGCCCGATTGCGGATACACCGCGATGCCGATGCTTGCCGACACCGCGACGCGCACGTTGGGATACGGCAAGGACAGGCTCTCGACCAGGGCCTCGGCCACCGGCCGCGCGTTCTCCTGGTTGGCGCCCAGCAGCAGCACCGCGAATTCGTCGCCGCCCAGCCTTGCCGCCACGTCCGAGACCCGGATGGCGCTGGCCATGCGATCGGCCGCCTCTTTAAGGACCGTGTCGCCGGCCGCGTGGCCGTGCATGTCGTTGACCGCCTTGAAGCCGTCCAGGTCGATCGCCAGGATCGAGAACGAATCGCCGCTGCGCTGCGCGACCGCCAATTCACGCAGCACCAGTTCGCCGAAGAGCACCCGGTTGCACAGGCCGGTGAGCGGATCGTAGTGCGCCAGGTGCTGGGCGCGTGCCAGCTTGCGCGACGCCTGCAGCATGGCGGCGCCCACTTCCTGGGCTTCCTTGATGCGCGTGGCGGGCAGTTCCACGGTCCGGCCTTCGCCCAGCGCGAGCGCCGGCGCGACCAGCCCCTGCACGGCCGACGTGAGCCGGCTTGCAAGCCTGAGCGCCAGCCACAACCCCAGGCCGAACGCGAACAACGTGCCCAGGCCAATCCACGCGATGGAACGGTACAGGTCCGTGGTCAGCAACTGCATGGGCGCGCCGGCGGCGACTGTCCAGCCCGACAGCGTCGACCGGCTGAACGCGGTATAGACGGGCGTGCCCTCCTTGGTGATCGTTTCCAACGAGCCTTCGCCTTCCTGCTGCACGGCGCGGGCCAGCGCCGGGACCGCTTTCTGGCCCACGAACTTGGAGGTGTCGCGGGTGCGGGCGATGATGGTTCCTGAACCATCCAGCACGGCGGCCACCCAGCCCTCGGGCAAGGCGCGGCGGCCCAGGACGTTGCCGATGCGCTCGGGCGACAGTCCCACGTTCAGGCTGTACACCACCTCTGCGCCCCGCACGACCGGCACGCCGAGCGCGATGGTGGGGTCCTTGGTCAGACCGCCGGTGAACAGGCTTGTCAGCACCGGCATGCGCGTCTGGAAGACGCGGCCCAGTTCATCGGGCGCGCTGCCGGTCGGCAAGGGCGTGCCGTAGGGCACCTGCGTGTTGATGATCTGCCGGCCTTCCTTGTTCGTCAGCACGTAAGCGTCGGCGATCTGGAAGCGCACGGACTCGCGCGCGCGCCGATGGAAGCCGGCGAGATCGCCCTCGACCAGATCCGGCGAGGACGCCAGCATCTGCAAACCGGCTTCGACCCCGGTGAGCTCGCGATCCAGGATCGCCGTGAGATTGCGCGCCAGGAAGATCGTGTCGCGGAAGATCCGCTCTTTCTGGATGACGTAGCTTTCGTAGACGGCGACCGTCGCCACGATGAGCGCCGGGGTAATACAGGCAAAGACGAGGGCAAGCAGACCCGTCCGCATGGAATAGCGGCGCGTCCGGCGGCGGCGCACGCCAGCAACCGTTTCGCCGTCAGCCATCGCGCGGCCTGCCCCTCGGTCTGCCCATCGCCCTGCTCTATCTCTCTTGCAGGTCGGGAGTGCCTGAAAACTGGCTCTTGAGCAGCGTCAGCGCACCTTTTTCGGCCAGCGCTTCGTTGGGGAACACGTGCTTGGTGTCTTCAAGAACCGGAAAGCCGAAGACGCGCACGCGTGTGTGGTATCCCTCGGGCGTTTCGGCGAACTCAATGTCGAAGTTGCGTTCCTCGATCCAGCCCGACCGATGCAGTTTCCATTCCATATCCGGCGCGCTCCTGTTTGGCGAAGTTGACACGAAAGGCCGGCCGCGGTTCGGCCGGCGCTGCTACACCTTACACCGGGCCGGGCGCACGCGGGCGCCCGGCGCGATCATTCGTCGCGGGACTGGCGATCCTTGGCAAGCGCTGCCTGCGCACGCGCGCCGGCGCCCCCGGACGCCGGCGGCGAACCGGCCACGGGGTTGCCCGGCAGCGGCGCGCCAACGGCGTGCACACCCCCCGGGTCGCCTGCCGCGGGCGAAAACAGATCCCAGCTTGCCATGAACAACGCTGCGATGAGCGGACCGATCACGAATCCGTTCAGCCCGAACAGCGCCATGCCCCCCAACGTGGAGATCAGGATCACGTAGTCCGGCATCTTCGTGTCCTTGCCCACCAGAATGGGCCGCAGCACGTTGTCGACCATGCCGATGACCAGCACGCCGAACGCAATGAGCACCGCGCCCTTGACCACGGCGCCCGTCAGCAGGAAGTACACGGCCACCGGCGCCCAGATCAGCCCCGCCCCGATCGCGGGCAGCAGCGACAGGAAGGCCATGATGACGCCCCACAGCAGCGCACCCTGGATCGAGAGGATGGAAAAGATGATGCCGCCCAGCGCGCCCTGCGCCGCTGCGACCGCGACGTTGCCCTTGACGGTGGCGCGCACCACGGTCGTGAACTTGCGGAACAGGTGCTGCTTGTGCATGTCGCTCAGCGGCACGGCACGGCGCAGTCGCGCCGACAGTAGCGGACCGTCGCGCAGCAGGAAGAACAGCAGATACAGCATGATGCCGAAGCTGACCACGAACTGGAACGTGTCCTGCCCGATGTTCAAGGCCTGGGTAGCCAGGAACTGGCTGGCCTGCATTGCACCGGCCGTCAGCTTGTCCTGCAGGCTGGCAATATCGGCCAGGTCAAAGCGCGCCAGCAATGCGTGCACGGACGGCGGCAGTGCGTCCATCGCCTGCTGGAAGTACGCGCCAAAGTTGATTTGCCCGGACTTGATGCTTTGGTAGAAATTTGCCCCTTCGTTCACGAGCGACCCGCTGATCACGACCAGCGGAAGAATCACCAGCAGCAGCACGAGCAGCAGCGTGATGAGCGCGGCCAGATTGCGCCGCCCGCCAATGCGCGCCACCAGACGGCGCTGCAACGGCGCGAAAAGGATGGCAAGAATGGTGCCCCAGAAGACGGCGCCATAGAACGGCCACAACAGCCAGCCGAACGCGATGGTGACCACCACGAGCAGGAGCACGAAGGTCCTGTAATGCACGCCTGAAGAATCGCTCATAGTCAGTCCAAGGCGCGGCATTCGCCGCAAGAGCCGCATTGTACAAAGCGCGGCCGGGCGCCGCTCGGATCCCGCCAAGGCTGGCGCATGGCTAGGGCGCGGCCGAGCCCGCGCTGGCAGCCTGCAGCAGTGTTGCGCGCGCGGCTTCCAGCCCACCCGACTGCGCGTTCAATGCTTGCAACCGCTGGTTCAGCTCCTGTTGCAAGGTCGGCTTGGCCACCTTTGTTTGCCCATCTTCGAATTGAATGTCCGCGGCATTGGCCGCCACGAAGTCCGCAATGGCCAGCGCATCGCGGGCAATCGCATCCATCCTGGATGCCGCGTCGATCAATTCCTCGGCCGGCGCCGTCACCGCCTCGTCATAGACGCCGTCATAAACGGGCGCCAGGTCGGCGGGCAAGGCAAGATCCGCGCGCGCCTTGTCTGCCTTGCCGCGCGCCGCCTGGACCTGGGCAGCACTGCCGGCCAGCGTCTTGCGTGCGGCCTCCAGGCTGCCCCGGCGCGCCACGATCTCTCCAACCGACTGGATTGTCTCCACCGACAGCACCTCGCGCAGGGGCCGCGCGGCCTTGGCCAAGGCCTCCTGGAAATCCGTCATGACCTCGTACGCGTCGTCGTAGCCGCCAATGGCTTCCTTTTCCGACTTGCCCAGCATGCCGATCGGCACGAGCGTCACGTTGTTCATCCGACCCTGCAGCAACTGTATGAATGCGGCGCGTTCCTGCGGTTCCTTGTTGACGCACGCCGCCAGCAACATCGAGACGACCGCCATGCCTGTCACCCACGCGCGAACCCAAACCATGCGCATCCTGTTAGCACTCCGATTCCGCAGATTACGGCCGCCCCCGGGCGGGCCATTTCGGCAGATTATCCGGTAGCGCCGCCAATGGGGCCAGAAGGGGCGGAATTTGTTGCCATCGAAGCGAGTTGACACAGTGAGCGCCGCGCCGCGCGCCCGCGTCGCAGCCTTTACGCTTCCTCTAAAATCGAGCATTTGGCGGCCCGTTGCCGCCTCCTCTCATTGCCTTGGCTGACGACATGACTCAGAACGCTTCCCCCCTTCCCTGGGGCTTCACCCTGCCGGACTGCCGCGGCGCAAACGCCCTGCTTCATTTCATGAATGACCTGGCGCGCGTGGTCAATCAATACCTGGGCCACGGCAAGTTGTCGGAGGAAGCGCTGGCGGATGCGCAAAAGGCGGTCAATGCGTTACTCGAGCGTTATGTGGAAATCCAGGCGGCCCCGGAGGCCTTTGACAACGAACGTATCGAACTCGCCCTGGAAACCCAGCAGCAGCCCGATGGCACGACTGGCGCCCAGGTGGCGCTGCGCATGTCGCCACGCCTGGAAGGGCTGATCATCGAGGCCCAGCGACAGGCCCGGCCCGCAACGCACTAATATGCAAGGGCGCACGTCCCGCGCCCTCCTTTTCGAAAAGGCTTGCATAATCGCTCAAATGTCGATAATATCGACGATTGGATCTGAAAGAGCAGACCCCGAGGGTCAGCCCGGCCAAGCTAAACGCCTGTGGCCACCCCCTGCCAAGATCCGCCCGACAGCGCTGCCGTCTTAGCGAAGTACAACGCAAAAAACGCAAACCCAGCGCAGCATCGGGAACGCCTTCACCCGTCCGCCAGTCCGGACCGGCATGAAGCAAACCCAACCCAAATGATGACTTCACCCGCATCCACGCGGGCGTACGTCAACGGGCCGGCAATCTTGTCTTTCGCCGCGCAGCCCGAATCGATGCCCTCCAAGACTGGACGAAGGCATCACTTTCGCCGGACCCGGCGCGCAAAAAACATGAGAATGCGCAAAAGGACGGCAGCAGCAATGCGTTAGTGTCATGAAACGCGTGTCCAATTACATCCGGCGGACGCAGCGCATCACGCACATTCCCGGCGGCAACTTTCCCGTCCAGTGCGTTCACCATGGCAAGACGCAGCTTTTCCTATAACTAGAACCTAAAGAGAACACAACATGAATACTCGTTTCACCACCTCCGACCTGATCCGACGCCCGGCCCATACGCAGCTCGACGACATGCCCATCCACATCGGCGACATCGTCTATCTGCAACCGGCCGACGGCCCCGAGATTCGCGCCACGGTCATCTTCAATGCGCCGATCAACGGCACGACGACCTACACCACCGAAGTCGTGCCCTGCGGATCGGCCGTTCAGAAGGCGCCAGGCCAACGCATCCGGTTCCGCCACGAGCACGTGCATCGCATCGAACCGGTGCGCCGCAACGCGCGCTGATCTGAATCAAAACCGCCGCCCGCCTAGTGCGGCGGTTTGCTTTGTGCGTGATAAAGTCCGGGCAACTCCAGTCCGCCGATCTCAACATGCAGAACAATCGTCTCGCGGTCCGTATCTGGGACCTCCCCACACGACTCTTTCACTGGGCCCTCGTCGTCTGCATCGTCGGCGCGTTCGTCAGCGTCAAGTTGGGCGGCCTGTACATGGACTGGCATGTGCGTTTCGGCTGTACGGCGCTGGGCCTGATCCTGTTTCGCCTGCTCTGGGGCTTTGCCGGACCGCGCTATGCCCGGTTCACGCATTTCGTGCGCGGCCCGGGCGCCGTGGTCCGCTACCTGAAGGGCGCCGCCGCGCCCGCCGGCCACAATCCGCTGGGCGCGCTGTCGGTCATGGCCTTGCTGCTGGTCGTCGGCTTTCAGGCGGTCAGCGGCCTGTTCACCACCGACGACATCATGACGCAGGGCCCGTTGTTCGGGCACGTCTCGGAGGCCACCGCCAGCGCGATGACGTCCTGGCACAAGCTCAACGAGTGGGTCATCATCGGCCTGGTCGCGTTGCACCTTTTGGCCGTCACCTGGTATTCGGTCGTGCGCCGCAAGCGCCTGGTGCGCGCCATCATCACCGGCAACGTCGACGCCAAGGATGTGCCGGCCGGCACGCCGCCCGCACAGGATGGGCTGGCGGTCTGGCTGCGCGCCCTGCTGCTGGGCGCCTGCGTGACGGGACTGGTACTGTGGATACGATCGCTCGAAATCGTGTCCGACATGTCCTTCTCCTGATCGCGCACCCATGAAAAAAGCCCCTTGACGGGGCTTTTTGCTTGTTGGGCGGCGGGCCGGCACGGCCGGCCCAGCACCTTACTTCTTCTTGCGGTACGCGTCGTGGCAGGCCTTGCAGCTGGCACCCACGTCGCCGAACGCGGCGCGCAACTTGTCCAGATCGCCCGCGTCGGCAGCCGCCGACAGCTTCACGATGTTGTCTTGAAACGCCTGCTGCTTCTGCTTGAAGCCCGCGGCATCGCTCCAGATTTCCGGACGGGCGTCTCCGCCTTCCGTACCCGGGCCGAAGCCCGCCCAAGGCAATGCCGACAGCGTCTTCAGCACGTCAACGTTGGCCTTGATCTGCGCGGCGTCGTAGGGCGCCTGGCCCTTGACCACCGGCGCCATGCGGCCAAAGTGCGAGCCAATCAGCGAGAGCGCCGACTGGCGGTACTTGACCGCGTCTTCGGGCTTGGCGAATTGCGCGGAGGCGGACGTCGCCAGCAGCGGACCCACCGTCATACAGGCCAGCGCTGCGAGCGTGGACAACTTCTTCATTGCGATCTCCCGTAGGTACAACGTGAAAGCCGCACGCATGACGCGCGCGGCACGGCGACTATACCGCCCGGGCCAGCTCGGCCGCCAGGCCGATGTAGGAGCGCGGGGTCATCGCCAGCAGGCGGGCCTTGGGCTCTTCAGGAAGCGCCAGGCCCTGGATGAATTCTCGCAGAGCCTCTTCGGTGATGCCCTTGCCGCGCGTCAAGGCCTTGAGCTGTTCGTAGGGTTGCGGCAGACCGTAGCGGCGCATGACGGTCTGCACCGGCTCGGCCAGCACTTCCCAGCACGCGTCGATATCGGCGTCGATGGCGGCCGTGTTGACTTCCAGCTTGCCCAGACCACGCATGCAGGCATCCCATGCCACCAGGCAGTAGCCCAGGCCAACGCCCAGGTTGCGCAGGACGGTGGAATCGGTCAGGTCGCGCTGCCAACGGGAGATGGGCAGCTTGTCGGCCAGATGGCGCAAGACGGCGTTGGCCAGACCCAGGTTGCCTTCGGAGTTCTCGAAGTCGATCGGGTTGACCTTGTGCGGCATGGTCGACGAACCGACCTCGCCTTCCTTCAGGCGCTGCTTGAAGTAGCCCAGCGCCACATAACCCCAGATGTCGCGATCCAGGTCCAGGATGATGATGTTGGCGCGGGTGATCGCATCGAACAGCGCGGACATCCAGTCGTGCGGCTCGATCTGGATGGTGTGGCGATTCTGGGTCAGGCCCAGCCCGGACAGCACGCGCTTGCTGAATTCGGGCCAGTTGATTTCCGGATAGGCGGACAGGTGGGCGTTGTAGTTGCCCGTGGCGCCGTTCAGCTTGGCCAGGGGCTCGACGGCCTCGACGGCGGCGATGGCGCGGTTCAGACGCGCGGCCACGTTGGCGAATTCCTTGCCCAGCGTGGTTGGGCTGGCGGGCTGGCCATGCGTGCGCGACAGCAGCGGCTGGTCGGCGTTGGCGATGGCCATTTCATTCAGCTTGGCAGCCACCTCGCGCAGGCGCGGCACCACGACCTGGTCACGGGCGCGCGACAGCATCAGCGCATGCGAAGTGTTGTTGATGTCTTCGGACGTGCACGCGAAGTGGATGAACTCGGCCGCACGGGCCAGTTCGGCGTCATCGGCGACCTTTTCCTTCAGCCAGTATTCAACGGCCTTCACGTCGTGGTTGGTGACGCGTTCGATCTCCTTGATGCGGCCGGCGTCGGCCTCGGAGAAATTGGCGACCAGCTGGGCCAGGCGCGCGCGGGCGCCCTCGGAAAAAGCCGGCAGCTCGGGCAGGCCGGCGTCCGACAGCGCGATCAGCCAGGCGACCTCGACTTCGACGCGGTGCGCCATGAAACCGGCTTCGGACAGCAGACCGCGCAGCGCGTCGCCCCGGGAAGCGTAGCGGCCATCCAGTGGCGAAAGGGCATTAAGTTGGCTCAGCTGATCGGCGATTTGCATGGTCTGGTAGAGAAAAAGCGACGGATGGGAAAACCCGGCGATTTTATCATCCGGGGCGGCCCGACATTGTGGCAAACTGACGAAGATTCCGCCCTGCGGACAATTCCGGCCGTCATGCAGCCTGCTATACTTCGGCCGCTTTCCGACTCCGCTTGTGACTCCATGAAACTGATCGGCTCGCTTACCAGTCCCTACGTGCGCAAAGTGCGTATCGTCATGGCCGAGAAAAAGCTGGACTACCGGCTTGAACTCGAAAACGTCTGGTCCGCCGACACGCAGATCCAAACGTACAACCCGCTGGGCAAAGTCCCTTGCCTGGTCATGGAAGACGGCGGCGCCCTGTTCGACTCGCGCGTCATCGTCGAATACCTGGACACCCTGTCTCCCGTCGCCCGGCTGATTCCGCAGCCCGGACGCGACCGCGCAGCCGTCAAGTGCTGGGAAGCCATCGCCGATGGCCTCCTGGACGCGTGCGTGACCATCGTCAAGGAAAACCAGCGCCCCGAAGCCCAGCGCAGCCCCGAATGGATCGAGCGCCAGTACGGCAAGATCCACGCCAGCCTGGACGCCATGAACAAAAGCCTGGGCGACAACGCGCATTGCATGGGCATCAACTACAGCCTCGCGGACATCGCCGTGGGCTGTGCCCTGGGTTATCTGGACCTGCGCTTCCCCTCGCTGGACTGGCGCACTGGCCAGCCCAACCTGGCCCGCTTGTACGACAAGCTGTCCCAACGCCAGTCGTTCCTCGACACGGTGCCCAAGACGGCCTGAGACCCCAAAAAAATCGCCCGGCATGGCCGGGCGCGCGCGTTTACCGGCCGCTTTCCGCGGCCGGTTTTCATTTCCGCGATCAAACCGTCCAGGTCTGCCAGGCCTTGAACAGCATGTAGGCCGCCAGCGCAAACAGCAGCGCGGCGAACACGCGCTTGAGCGTCTGCACCGGCAGGCGATGCGCCATGCGCGCCCCCAGCGGCGCGGTCAGGACACTGGTGCAGACCAGCGCCAGCAGCGCCGGCCAATAGATGAAGCCGAGCATCCCCGGATAGGTCTGGGCCTCGTTCAGGCCCGAGACGACGTAGCCCACGCTGTTGGCCAGCGCAATCGGAAAGCCCAGCGCCGCCGACGTCGACACCGCGTTGTGCAGGGCCACGTTGCACCAGACCATGAACGGGACCGACAGGAACCCGCCCCCGGCGCCTACCAGGCCCGACAGAAAGCCGATGCCCGCGCCGGCCGCGCTGGTGCCGACAACGCCCGGCATCTGCCGCGAGGGCTTGGGCTTCTTGTTGCGCAGCATGCTCCAGCCGGAATACCCCACGAACAGGGCAAAGAACAGCGACAGCCACAACGTGCTCAGCGCCGCGAACACCGCGCCGCCGGAGAGCAGCCCGCCGACGATGATACCCGGCGCCATCGCCGCGACGATGCGCCACTTGATGGTGCCTCGCTGCTGGTGGGCCCGGACGCTGGAGATGGACGTGAAGAGGATCGACGTCATGGACGTGGCGATCGCCGCATGCACGACCAGATCGGCCGGCATTTTCTGCCAGGTGAACAGCATCGTCAGGAACGGCACCAGCAGCATCCCGCCGCCAATGCCCAGCAGGCCCGCCGCAAAGCCCACCACACCGCCCAGGACCAACAGGCAGATCACCATCGTCACATCCACAACCCTCTCCTCGCTTTTATAGTCATGAACAAGGCCCCACGGGTATTGCTCCCGGGGGCCTTGGTTACGTGCGGCAGGACATTTCTAAAGAATGATCCCGCCGCCCAGGCAAACCTCGCCATCGTATAGCACGGCCGACTGGCCGGGCGTCACCGCCCACTGAGGGTCGGTAAATTCCAGTGAAAAAGTCTCTTGCGCCGCATCGGCCAGGCGGCACGCCGCATCGGCCTGCCGGTAACGCGTCTTGGCGCCGTAGACGCCCGCGGCCGGCGGGTGGCCCGCCACCCAGCTCGCGTCCTGCGCCTTCAGGTTGCCGGACAGCAGCCAGGGATGGTCGTGCCCCTGCACGACGTACAGCACGTTGCGCTCGAGGTCCTTGCGGGCCACGTACCAGGCCTCGGCCGTGCCGTCCTCGCGTTGCCGGCCCTTCACGCCGCCCACGCCCAGCCCCTTGCGCTGGCCCAGCGTGTAGAACGACAAGCCTTCGTGGCGGCCGACTTTCTGCCCTTCGGGTGTCAGGATGGGGCCCGGTTCGGTCGGCAGGTAGCGATTCAAAAACTCCCGGAACGGGCGCTCGCCGATGAAGCAGATGCCGGTGGAATCCTTCTTGGCGGCATTGTGCAGGCCGATCTCGTGCGCGATGCGGCGCACTTCGGTCTTGTGGATCTCGCCCAGCGGAAACAGCGTGCGCGACAACTGCGCCTGGTTCAGCCGATGCAGGAAGTAGCTTTGGTCCTTGGAAGCGTCCAGCGCCTTGAGCAGCTGGAACTGCGTGCCGCCGCCCTCGGCCGGCACTTCGCGCACGCGCGCGTAGTGGCCGGTTGCAATGTGCTCGGCGCCCAGCGCCATGGCGTGGTCCAGAAATGCCTTGAACTTGATTTCGGCATTGCACAGCACGTCGGGATTGGGCGTGCGGCCCGCGGAGTACTCGCGCAGGAACTCCGCGAACACGCGGTCCTTGTATTCGGCGGCGAAGTTGACGAATTCGAATTCCACGCCAACCAGATCGGCCACGCTGGCGGCGTCCAGGAGATCCTGACGGGTGGAACAGTATTCGGAATCGTCGTCGTCTTCCCAGTTCTTCATGAACAGGCCGACGACCTCGTAGCCTTGCTGCTTGAGCAGCCAGGCGGTGACCGAAGAATCGACCCCGCCGGACATGCCGACGACAACGCGGCCTTTCTTGGTGGATGTTTGACTCATGATGCGGCTATTTTAGATCGGACACGGCGTCTTCCCGCGGCGGAGGCTCGGCGGCGCGCGACACTTCCATCAGCCAGGCCCGGAAGGCCTGCAAGGTGGGCAGATTGGCCTTTTGCTCGGGATAGCACAGGTAGTAGCCCATGCGCGCCCGGATCGGCAGTTGGATGGCGATGGCAAGCTTGCCGTCGCGCAGCTCGTCCTCGATCAGGCAGCGCGGGATCAGCGCCACGCCAAAGCCCGCGGCGGCGGCCTGCGAGAGCAACGCGTATTGGTCGAAACGCGCGCCTTCCAGGCTGCGGCGCGTGTCGCAGCCTGCCTGCTCGAACCAGTCGCGCCAGCCCTCCAGGGCCGAGGTATGGTGCAGCAGCGGATAGGCCAAGAGCGCTTCGGGCGACGTGCACCCGCCCGGGATCAGGCGGGGACTGCAGACAGGCAGAATCTCGCGACCGACGATGTAGTCGGCGCCGCTGCCGGGCCACAGGCCCTCGCCGAAGCGCACGGCGGCGTCCAGCTCCGGCGTGGAGAAGTCGTAGCCCTGGCGGTGGGGCAGGAATTCGACGTGGATGTCGGGACGCAAGCGCATGAAGGCGGTCAGGCGCGGAATCAGCCAGCGCGCGCCGAACGTGGGCATGCAGGTCAGGTTCAGCGTGCCGCCCCGCCCTTGATGCGCGATCAGCTCGACAGTGGCCGCTTCGATTTGGCCGAGACCGGCCTGGATCTTGGCCAGGTAACTGCGGCCCGCTTCGGTCAGCACCAGGCCTTGCCTGATTCGCAGGAATAGTTCGACGCCGACGAACTCCTCCAGATGTTTCACCTGTTTACTCACCGCGCCCTGCGTCACGCACAATTCCTGCGCGGCGCGCGTGAAACTGCTGTGCCTGGCGGCGACCTCAAAGGCCTGAAGATCGGTTAAAGAGGGACAGAAACGCCTCATTTGCAGCCCCCACCCGTCGTGGGGCTCCCTTGCCCTCGCGGGCGTGACGTCGGCACAGGATGCACGGCAAATGTTACATAAAAGTAACTGCGGCGAAGACCTGCCGAGAAAGAGGTATGAAAAAAAGTCATAGCTTACGGAGAATCTTTCGTTTGCGCAAACACGCCCGCCAGGAAAGAATCGTCGGGTTTGCGACTGCTTTCATGCAGTTGCTTTCCATTTATTAGTAGGGGAATTCATGCAACGCCGTAATGTAGTTCTGGGCCTGTGTGTCGCCGCCGCGACCCTGGCCACGCCGCTGACCTCGGGTATCGCGCACGCTGAAGACGCGTATCCCAGCAAGCCCATCCGCCTGATCGTTCCCTTCCCGCCCGGCGGCACCACCGACATCGTCGGCCGCCTGTTCGCCGACAAGCTCGGCAAGGAACTGGGCCAGACCGTCGTCGTGGAAAACCGAGGCGGCGCCGGCGGCTCGATCGGCAGCGCGTTCGTCGCCAGCAGCGCGCCGGATGGCTACGTCCTGGGCATCGCCACCGTCAGCACGCACGGCATCAACCCGGCCATCTATCCGAACCTGCCGTTCGATGGCGAGAAGGACTTCACGCCCGTCTCGAACCTGGCCGCCGTGCCGAACATCATGACCATCAACCCGAAGGTCCAGGCCAAGAACATCGCCGAGTTCATCACGCTGGCCAAGAGCCAGCCCGGCAAGCTGACGTACGCGTCGGCCGGCAACGGTTCGGTCTCGCACATGATGGGCGAACTGTTCAAAATGGCGTCGGGCACCGACCTGATGCACGTGCCGTACCGTGGCGTTGGCCCCGCGCTGAACGACGCGCTGGCCGGTCAGGTCGACGTCATGTATGACAACCTGCCCTCCACGCTGCCGCACGTGCAGTCCGGCCGCCTGATCGCCATGGCTGTCGCCGCCCCGCAGCGCGTTGCCGCGCTGCCCGACGTGCCCACCTTCGCCGAAGCCGGCCTGCCCGCCGTGAACGACGCGTCGTGGTTCGGCCTGGTCGCCCCGGCCAAGCTGCCCGCCCCCGTGCTGGCCAAGCTGAACGCCGCCGTCCAGAAGGTCAGCGCCGAAGAAGACGTCAAGAGCCGCCTCGCCGCCCTGGGCGCCTCGCCCGCGGCCAACACCTCGGCCGAATTCGGCGCGCAGATCTCGGCTGAAATCGCCAAGAACAAGCGCATCGCCAAAGAAGCCAACGTGAAGATCGACTAAGCGGTCTTCGGTCCTCGCGTGCCCGTGGCGCGCGAGGACCTCCGATTCACGAACGCAGTACCCCCTTATGCGACTTACCCAGCCCCTGTCCTACCGCCTCGACCTCCCGCAGCAATATCCCGATTCGGAAATTTCGGCCCCTCTTGTGCTGGACTCCCCGCACAGCGGCACGGCCTACCCCCCGGACTTCGCCGCCGCAGTCGACTTTGGCGCATTGCGCACGGCCGAGGACACCTGGGTTGACGATCTGTGGGGCGACGCCATCGAGATGGGCGTGCCGATGATTGCCGCGGCCTTCCCGCGCGCCTACATCGACGCCAACCGCGCCCGCGACGAAATCGACGAACTGCTGCTGGACCAGGCCTGGCCGGACGCGCTGAATCCTTCGCCCAAGGTCAAGCTTGGCAAGGGCCTGATCTGGCGCATGCTCGATGACGGCACGCCGCTGTACGACCGCAAGCTGACGGTCGAGGAAGTGCGCCACCGCATCGACGCCTGCTGGGAGCCCTATCACGCCGCGCTTGGCCAGGTGCTGGACAACGCGCATCGCAAGTTCGGCAAGGTCTGGCACATCAATTGCCATTCCATGCCCAGCGTCGCTGGCGAATTCGCCACCGACCGCCCCGGCCTCGTCCACCCCGATTTCGTGCTGGGCGATCGCGACGGCAGCACCAGCGACCCCGCCTTCCGCGAATTCATCGCAGCCTGGCTGCGCGAGCGCGGCTACGACGTCACCGTGAACGATCCCTACAAGGGCGTGGAACTGGTGCGCGCTTTCGGCCGCCCGCAAGAAGGCCGCCACAGCCTGCAGATCGAAATCAACCGCAAGCTCTACATGGACGAAGTGTCGCTTCGTCCCACCGAAAACTATGGCCGCCTGAAGGCCGATCTGCGCGACCTCACCGGCGCGCTGATCAACTGGACGCGCGCGCAGACGGCTTGACGCCGGACGTCTACGCGCCGGCGCCGGCCAGCGACGTGTTCATACCGGCCGGCGCATTCGGGTTGCAAGACCCCTGCCCCATGGTTCGCCATGGGGTTTTTTTTGCCCGCGCGAGATGCTGACAAGCGGGGCAAGCTTCAGAACGCACATTCCGTGTATAACTACGGCGAACCTTCTGAGGAGAGGCGTCGATGCACATCGGGATACCAAAAGAAACCCGAGACGGGGAAACCCGTGTCGCAGCAACACCGGAGACCGTCAAGAAGTACGTGGGCGGCAAGCACACCGTCGTCGTGGAGCGTGGCGCGGGCGCCGCGGCCCGCTATCCCGACGATGCCTACGTTGCCGCGGGCGCCACGCTAGGTTCCGCTCAGGATGCCCTGGGCGCCGATCTGGTCATGAAGGTTCGCGCGCCCGCCCCCGAAGAATTGCCGCACATGAAACCGGGCACGGTGGTCATCGGCATGCTCGATCCCTTCGACGCCGAAGGCCTGGCGCAACTGGCCGCTGCCGGCCTGACCGGCTTTGCGCTGGAAGCCGCGCCGCGCATCACCCGCGCCCAAAGCCTGGACGTGCTGTCCTCGCAGGCCAACCTGGCCGGCTACAAGGCCGTGCTGCTCGCCGCCCATCACTACGGACGGCTGATTCCGATGATGATGACGGCCGCCGGCACGCTGAAGGCCGCGCGCGCGGTCATCCTGGGCACTGGCGTCGCAGGCCTTCAGGCCATCGCCACGGCCAAGCGGCTGGGCGCCGTGGTCGAGGCGTCGGACGTGCGCCCCGCGGCCCGCGAACAGGTCGAATCGCTGGGCGCCAAGTTCATCGACGTGCCCTTCGAAACCGACGAAGAACGCGAGATCGCACAGGGCAAGGGCGGCTACGCGCGCCCCATGCCCCCGGCCTGGATGGCCCGCCAGGCGGCGCTGGTGTCCGAACGCTGCAAGCAGGCCGACATCGTGATCACCACGGCGCTGATTCCCGGCAGGCCCGCCCCGATGCTGGTTTCGGCGGAAACGGTGGCGGCCATGAAGCCCGGTTCCGTGCTGGTGGACCTTGCCGTCGAACGCGGCGGCAACTGCCCGCTTTCCGAGAAAGGCCGCATCGTCGAAAAGCACGATGTCACGATCATCGGGCTGACCAACCTGCCCGGCCTGGTCGCCACCGACGCCTCGGCGCTCTACGCGCGCAACATCCTGGATTTCCTGAAGCTCATCATCAATGCGGACGGCGCGCTGGCGATCCAGCGCGACGATGAAATCGTGGCGGCCTGCCTGGTGTGCGAAGGCGGCAATGTGACGCGGAGGACGTAACCATGGAAGCGATCAATCCCACCCTGATGAATCTCATCATCTTCGTGCTGGCCATCTATGTCGGCTACCACGTCGTCTGGAACGTCACCCCCGCCCTGCACACGCCGCTCATGGCGGTCACCAACGCCATTTCGGCCATCATCATCGTCGGCGCGATGCTGGCCGCCGCGCTGACCGAAGGCGGACTGGCGCGCGGCATGGGCGTCTTTGCCGTGGCGCTGGCCGCCGTGAATGTCTTTGGCGGATTTCTCGTGACGCGGCGCATGCTCGAGATGTTCAAGAAAAAGGACCGCAAGCCGAGCAAGGAGGAAGCGAAATGATCTCGCTGAACCTCGTCACGCTGCTTTACCTGATTGCCTCGGTCTGCTTCATTCAGGCGCTCAAGGGCCTGTCCCATCCCACCACCTCGCGCCTGGGCAACGCCTTCGGCATGGCCGGCATGGCGATCGCCGTGGTGACCACCGCGGCGCTCATCGTGGGGCTGGCGCGCAGCGGCTCGGCCACGATCGGGCTGGGCTGGGTGGTGCTGGGGCTGCTGGTCGGCGGCTCCATCGGCACGCTGATGGCCAAGCGCGTCGAGATGACCAAGATGCCCGAACTTGTCGCCTTCATGCATAGCATGATCGGCCTGGCGGCAGTGGCGATCGCGGTGGCCGTCGTGGCCGAGCCGCACGCCTTCGGCATCGCGCCGCCCGGCATGGCCATCCCCACCGGCAACCGCTTTGAACTGTTCATCGGCACGTTCGTGGGCGCCATCACGTTCTCCGGCTCAGTCATCGCCTTCGGCAAGCTGTCCGGCAAGTACAAGTTCCGGCTGTTCCAGGGCGCGCCGGTGGTGTTCGCCGGCCAGCACATGCTGAACCTGGCGCTGGCGCTGGCGATGCTGGGCTGCGGCGTCTGGTTCATGCTCACGCAGGAATGGACGCCCTTCATCATCATGACGCTCATCGCCTTCGTGCTGGGCGTGCTGATCATCATCCCGATCGGCGGCGCGGACATGCCCGTGGTGGTGTCGATGCTGAACAGCTATTCCGGCTGGGCGGCGGCGGGCATCGGTTTCTCGCTGAACAACCCCATGCTGATCATTGCCGGATCGCTGGTAGGCTCGTCGGGCGCCATCCTGTCCTACATCATGTGCAAGGCGATGAACCGCTCGTTCTTCAACGTGATCCTGGGCGGCTTCGGCGGCCAGGCGGGCGGCGCGGCGGCCGCTGGCGACACGCCGCAACGCAGCGTCAAGTCGGGCAGCCCGGATGACGCGGCGTTCCTGATGACCAACGCCGAAAGCGTGACCATCGTGCCGGGCTACGGCCTGGCCGTGGCGCGCGCGCAGCACGCGCTCAAGGAGCTTGCCGAAAAGCTCACCGAGCGCGGCGTGACCGTCAAGTACGCGATCCACCCGGTTGCGGGCCGCATGCCCGGCCACATGAACGTGCTGCTGGCCGAGGCCGAAGTGCCGTACGACCAGGTCTTCGAAATGGAAGACATCAACAGCGAGTTCGGGCAGACCGACGTGGTGCTGGTGCTGGGCGCGAACGACGTGGTCAATCCCGCCGCCAAGAACGATCCAAAGTCGCCCATCGCCGGCATGCCCATTCTGGAGGCCTACAAGGCGCGCACGGTCATCGTGAACAAGCGCTCCATGGCCTCGGGCTATGCCGGCCTGGACAACGAGCTCTTCTACATGGACCGCACGATGATGGTCTTTGGCGACGCCAAGAAGGTGCTCGAAGACATGGTCAAGGCCGTCGAATAGGCGGCGCGCCAGCCGCCGCGCGGGCCTAGCCCTGCGCGGCGCGGCGCAACTGCTCGTCCACCACTTCGACCCAATGCCGCACCGGCGTGTCGGTGCCGCTTTGCAGATGGCCGATGCACCCGATGTTGGCCGACAGGATCACATCGGGACTTGCCGCGGCGATGGCGCCCAGCTTACGGTCGCGCAGCTCCAGCGCGATGTCCGGATTCAATACGGAGTACGCACCCGCCGACCCGCAGCATAGATGCTTGTCGGCAAACGGCTGCAGCTCGAAGCCCAGGTCGGCCAGCAATTGCTCGGACAACGGCCGCAAGCCCTGCCAGTGCTGCAAGGTGCATGGCGGATGAAAGGCCGCCCGCATGCCCGCCGGCAGCCGCGCGCGTAGCAATTCTGCATGCGGCGCGACGATCTCGGCCACGTCCTTGACCAGCGCCACGATGTCCGCGGCCTTTTGCGCATAGACCGGGTCGTGGCGCAGGTGGTGCGCGTATTCCTTGACCATGGCGCCGCAACCCGACGCGTTCATCACGATGGCTTCGACCTTGCCATCCTGCACCAGCGGCCACCACGCGTCGACGTTGGCGCGCATCTGCGCCACGGCTTCGTCCTGCGCATCCAGATGAAAACTGACCGCGCCGCAGCAGCCGGCGCCCGGCGCAATGCGCGCGCCGATGCCGACGGCATCCAGCACGCGAATGGTGGCGGCATCGATGGTGGGCATCATCGCCGGCTGCACGCAGCCAGCCAGCATCAGTACCTGACGCGCATGATGCCCCACCTGCGGCAGCGCCCCCGCGTCGCGGCGCTCCGGCACCTTGCGCCTGAGCGCCTGCGGCAGCAGCCCGCGCAGGCTCTGGCCCAGCCGCATGGCGGGCGCGAACATCGGCGACAGCATCGCCTTGCGCAGCAAAGTGCGCCGGGTTCTATCGCCCCATGACCGCTCCACGCGCTCGTCCACGATCTTGCGACCGATATCGACGAGATGGCCGTATTCGACCCCCGACGGGCAGGTGGTCTCGCAGTTGCGGCAGGTCAGGCAGCGGTCCAGATGCTGCTGCGTGGACTGCGTCGGTTCCTTGCCTTCAAGGACCTGCTTGATGAGATAGATGCGGCCACGCGGGCTGTCCAGCTCGTCGCCCAGGACCTGGTAGGTCGGACAGGTTGCCGTGCAGAATCCGCAATGCACGCAGCGGCGCAGGATGGCGTCCGCCTCGTTGCCCAGATCGGTGCCGCTAGCCCAGGATGCCAGATTGGTTTGCATGATGTCCTACAGCTCCAGGACCAGGCGGCCGGGGTTGAACAGGCCGGCGGGATCCAGTTCCTGCTTCAGCCGGCGGGTGATCGCGCCAATGCCCGGCGCAAGCGGGTGAAACACGCCATCGGCCGGCGGCGGCGTGTCCGCAGGCCGGAACAGCGTGGCATGGCCGCCATGCTGGGCCGCCACGTCGCGCAATTGGGCCGCATCGTGCGGGCCGCTCAGCCACCGCTGCCCCCCGCCCCACTCGATCAACGTCGGCCCCAGTTCGAGGTCGGCCGTGGTGGGCGGCAAGGCAAGACGCCACAAGGGCTGCCCGGGCGAAAAGAACGCGTGGGTCTGCTCGCGCAGCGACTGCCACCACGCCGCCGCGGCCTCGGGCGCCATCAGGTCGCCGCCGATCAGCCCTCGGGCGCTGGCGAGCGCGGGCGGCGCGCCCGACAGGCGCACCATCGTCATTCCGTCGGCCCCACCGCTTTCGCTTGTCCAGCTCGATGCGGAGATCGGCAATGGCTTGCCGCGCCAGAAGGCAAAGTTCGCCAGCGCCTGCGCCTGCGTGGCGGGCAGCGTCAGCGTCATCTCTTCCATCGGCTTGGGCACGACCTTGAGCGACACCTCCAGGATGGCGCCAAAGATGCCATGCGAGCCGGCCAGGAGGCGCGACACGTCATAACCCGCCACGTTCTTCATGACCTCGCCGCCAAAGGACAGGATGCGCCCTTCGGAATCCAGCAGTTGCGCTCCCAACACAAAATCCTTCAAGGCGCCGGCACTCATGCGGCGCGGGCCCGACAGGCCGGCAGCCACGCAGCCGCCCACGGTCGCGGTGGGCGCGAAATGCGGCGGCTCGAAGGCCAGCATCTGGCCGTGCTCTGCAAGCGCGGCTTCCAGTTCGGCCAGCGGCGTGCCGGCGCGCACGGTCACCACGAGTTCGGAGGGGTGATAGCTGACGATGCCGCGGTAAGGCGTCATATCCAGCAGGCAATGGCCATCCTGCGGCCTGACCGGACGATAGTTGCCGTAGAACCGCTTGCTGCCGCCGCCCATCACGAACAGGGGTTTGTGACCGGCACGCGCCGTCATGACCTGGTCGCACAATTCCGACAGGACAAAATCCATAAGGGATACGTCCTAGAAACGGGCGAGATCGGGGAAGCGCAATTCTCCCGCATGGACGTGCATCTTGCCGTATTCGGCGCAGCGAGCCAGCGTGGGGATGACCTTTTCAGGATTGAGCAGGCACGGCGGATCGAAGGCCCGCTTGACTGCCAGGAACGCGTCGAGTTCTTCGCGAGAGAATTGCACGCACATTTGATTTATTTTCTCCATTCCCACACCGTGCTCTCCAGTCACGGTTCCTCCCACCTGCACGCACAGCTCAAGAATGGCCGCACCGAATTTTTCGGCGCGTTCCACCTCGTCCGGCTTATTCGAATCGAACAGGATCAGCGGATGCAGATTGCCGTCGCCGGCATGAAAGACGTTGGCGCATCGCAGGCCGAACTCGTCTTCCATCTGTTCGATGGCGCCCAGCACGCGCGCCAGATGACGACGCGGAATCGTGCCGTCCATGCAGTAGTAATCGGGCGACACGCGCCCCGCGGCGGGAAACGCGTTCTTGCGTCCCGCCCAGAATTTCAACCGTTCCGCTTCCGATGCCGACACCTGGCAGCGCGTGGCGCCGGCCTGCCGGAACACCGACTCCATGCGCGCGATCTCGTGCGCCACCTCTTCGGGCGTGCCGTCCGATTCGCACAGCAGGATGGCCTGCGCATCCATGTCGTAGCCCGCGCGGACAAACGGTTCCACCATATGCGTCGCGCGGCGGTCCATCATTTCCAGGCCGGCGGGAATCATGCCCGCCGCGATCACCTGCGTGACCGCATTGCCTGCAGCCTCGACGCTGGAAAAACTGGCCATGACCACCTGCTGGCACGCCGGCTTGGGGATGAGCTTGACGGTCACTTCGGTGACCACGCCCAGCATCCCCTCGGATCCGATGAACACCGACAGCAGGTCCAGCCCTGGCGCATCGGGCGCGTGCGATCCCAGCTCGACCACATCGCCGTCTATCGTGACCACGCGCACGCGCAACACGTTGTGCACCGTGAGACCGTACTTCAGGCAATGCACGCCGCCGGAGTTTTCCGCCACGTTGCCGCCGATGGAGCACGCAATCTGGCTGGATGGATCCGGCGCGTAGTACAGCCCGTACGGCGACACCGCTTCGGAGATGGCAAGGTTGCGCACGCCGGGTTCGACGATGGCAGTCGCACTGCCCAGGTCGATATGCTTGATGCGGTTGAACTTGGACAACCCGAGCAGCACGCCCCGGCTGTGCGGCATGGCGCCGCCCGACAAGCCGGTTCCGGCGCCCCGCGCCACGATCGGCGCATTCAGACGCTTGCACACGCGCATGATGGCCTGCACCTGCGCTTCGGTTTCGGGCAGGGCAACCACCGCGGGTATGGAGCGGTAAAGGGATAGGCCGTCGCACTCGTAAGGACGTGTGTCCTCTTCGCGATACAGCACACAGTGCGCGGGCAGCACGGCCGACAACGCCTCGATGAGCTGTTGCTGCGAATAAGGCGCCTGCACTTGTGCCAGGCCAGTTTCGACCAGTGAATTCATGAGCGCAACAATAGCGCGAGTGCCCCGGTTAATCAGGCCGGGATTTACCCGCACCTGACGTATTTACGGGGCTTTGCGGCCGATTCATACGTAACCGACCGTAAACCGGGCAGGCGCCTGTCGCTTAAATGCAGCAGGCGTGGACCCAAGCGAGGCGGCGCGTGCCGTCCCGCCCGCCGTTTACCAGGAAACGATCTTGCCCGGATTCAGGATGTTGTTCGGGTCGAAGGCGTGCTTGAGGCTGCGCATCAGGTCGAGCGCGTCGTCGCCATGCTCTTCGGCCATGAACTGCATCTTGTGCAGGCCGACGCCGTGTTCGCCCGTGCAAGTGCCGTCGGCAGCGATGGCCCGGCGCACGAGGTTGTGGTTGATGGCTTCCGATTCCTGCCACTCCTGCGGGCTATCGGCATCCAGCAGCATCAGCACATGGAAGTTGCCGTCGCCCACGTGGCCGACGATCGTGTACGGAAAGCTTGCGCGGTCCAGTTCCTCGACGGTGTCGCGCACGCAATCGGCCAGGCGCGAGATCGGCACGCAGACGTCGGTGGTGCTGGCGCGGCAGCCGGGACGCAATTGCAGGCCCGCGAAGTACGCGTTGTGGCGCGCGGTCCAGAGACGGCTGCGGTCTTCGGGACGCTCGGCCCATTCGAAGTCCATGCCGCCGTGCTCGGCCGTGATGGCCTGCACGGTTTCCGCTTGCTCTTGCACACCGGCCGGACTGCCGTGGAATTCAAACACCAGCAGCGGCGTTTCGCGCAGCGTCAGCTTGCTGTGCAGGTTGACGGCGCGAACGCTCGCGGCGTCCATGAACTCGACGCGCGCGATGGGCACGCCCATCTGGATGATTTCGATCACGCTCTGCACCGCAGCGTCCAGCGTGGGGAAATTGCAGACCGCGGCGGACACGGCTTCGGGCTGCGGATACAGCCGCACCGTGACTTCCGTGATGATGCCCAGCGTGCCTTCGCTGCCCACGAAAATGCGCGTGAGGTCGTAGCCGGCCGACGACTTGCGGGCGCGGCCGGCCGTGCGGATGATGCGGCCGTCAGCGGTGACGACGGTCAGCGACATCACGTTCTCGCGCATCGTGCCGTAGCGCACGGCGTTGGTGCCCGAGGCGCGGGTGGCGGCCATGCCGCCCAGGCTGGCGTCGGCGCCCGGATCGATCGGGAAGAACAAGCCCGTGCTGCGGATTTCTTCGTTGAGCTGCTTGCGCAGCACGCCGGCCTGCACCGTGGCGGTCAGGTCTTCGGCGTTGATGGCCAGGACCTTGTTCATCTGCGAAAGGTCCAGGCTGATGCCGCCCTGGATGGCGAGAATGTGGCCTTCGAGCGAAGAACCGGCGCCGTACGGAATCAGGGGAACGCGATGCTCGTTGCACACCTTGGCGACGTACGCCACGTCTTCGGTGGACTGCGCGAACACCACGGCGTCAGGCAGCATGGCCGGATAAGGCGATTCGTCGCGGCCGTGATGCTCGCGAACGGCGGCCGATTCCGACAGGCGGTCGCCAAAGTGCGCGCGCAGCGCATCCAGGCAGGCGGCCGGCACCGCGCGGCGCAACGATTCGGCGTGCAGGGGAGCGTTCATGATCTCGTGGTTTCCCGGGTTCGATAATCCGAATATTCTACGCCGCCCCGCGTGCTGCGCCGCACACCCCGCCAAGCGCAGGGCGCGCGGCGCGCATCCTCTTCACTTGCCGGAGGTCAGCGCGACGCGGCGGCGTTCACGAACGGCCTGCGCCAGGCGCTCCAGCACAGCCACCGAGGCGTCCCAGTCGATGCAGCCGTCGGTGATGCTTTGGCCATACACCAGGGGCTGGCCCGGCACCATGTCCTGGCGGCCGCCCAAGAGGTGGCTTTCGACCATGACACCGACCAGGCGGGCATCGCCGGCTTCCATCTGGCGCGCGACGTCCTCGACGACGAGCGGCTGGTTCTCGGGGTTCTTGCTGCTGTTGGCGTGGCTGGCATCGACCATGATGCGTTGCGCAAGACCGGCCTTGGAGACGTCCTGGCAGGCGGCGTCAACGCTGGCGGCGTCGTAGTTCGGCGTCTTGCCGCCACGCAGGATCACGTGGCAGTCCTCGTTGCCGGCGGTGGACACGATGGCCGAATGGCCCCCCTTGGTCACCGACAGAAAATGGTGCGGCTGCGAGGCCGCCTTGATGGCGTCGACGGCGATCTTGACGTTGCCATCCGTGCCGTTCTTGAATCCCACCGGACACGACAGGCCGGACGCCAGTTCGCGATGCACCTGGCTCTCTGTCGTGCGCGCGCCGATCGCCCCCCAGGAGACCAGATCCGCGATGTACTGCGGCGTAATCATGTCCAGGAACTCGCATCCCGCCGGCAGCCCCATGCTGTTGATGTCCAGCAGCAGTTGACGGGCCACGCGCACCCCCTTGTTGATGTCGAAGCTGCCATCGAGGTCGGGATCGTTGATGAGCCCTTTCCAGCCCACCGTCGTGCGCGGCTTCTCGAAATAGACGCGCATCACGATTTCCAGGTCCGCGCTCAGGCGGTCGCGCACGGGCTTCAGGCGCTTGGCGTATTCGATGGCGGCACGCGTGTCGTGAATCGAGCACGGACCGATCACGACGATCATGCGGTCGTCCATGCCGTGCAGGATGCGGTGCATGCCTTGCCGCGCGGAGAAGACGGTCTCGGACGCCTCCTTGGTGCAGGCGAACTCGCGCATCACGTGCGAGGGCGGATTCAGTTCCTTGATTTCTCGAATACGAAGGTCATCGGTGTTGTGCGACACGGTACTGCTCCTGGGTTGCCCGCCACGGCGGCATAAAAAAAGCCGCCAGATTCGCTGGCGGCTTTTTTGGGGGGATTCTTTCCAAACTTCAGATTGAGCGCGTCCCTTCCTCCGCCAGCGGCTTCAGAAAACCAAAAAAATAAAAATAAAAGGCGGGGGACGAGAATTTCATGGGGACTGACTCTAGCACAGTTTTTTGAGAGCGTCACGCCAGATTTTTTCGGCGTGCCGCCCCCATTTAACGCATCAAGCCGTGCCGCCGACCGTCAGGCCTTCCATGCGGACCGTCGGCATGCCCACCCCGACCGGCACGCTCTGGCCGTCCTTGCCGCAGGTGCCGACGCCGGAATCCAGCTGCAGATCGTTGCCGATCATGGTCACGCGGTTCATGGCGTCGGGGCCGTTGCCGATGAGGGTTGCGCCCTTGACCGGGTAGGTCACCTTGCCGTCCTCGATCATGTAGGCTTCGGACGCCGAAAACACGAACTTGCCGTTGGTGATGTCGACCTGGCCGCCGCCGAAATTGACGGCATACAGGCCCCGCTTGACCGAGGCCACGATTTCATCGGCAGGCTTGTCGCCGGCCAGCATGTACGTGTTGGTCATGCGCGGCATGGGCAGGTGCGCGAAGGACTCGCGGCGGCCGTTGCCGGTGGCGGCGGTCTTCATCAGGCGGGCATTGAGCGTGTCCTGCATGTAGCCGCGCAGGATGCCGTCTTCGATCAGCACGTTGCGCTGGGTGGCATTGCCCTCGTCGTCGATGTTGAGCGATCCGCGGCGATCCGGAATGGTGCCGTCGTCGACCACGGTGACGCCCTTGGACGCCACGCGCTCGCCGATGCGTCCGGAAAACACGCTGGACCCCTTGCGGTTGAAGTCGCCTTCCAGGCCATGACCGACGGCTTCGTGCAGCAGGATGCCTGGCCAGCCCGACCCCAGGACCACCGTCATTTCGCCAGCAGGCGCCGGGCGCGCCTCCAGGTTGACCAGCGCCTCGTGCACCGCGCGCTCGACATAGCCCTGCAGCATCTCGTCGGTGAAGTAAGCCAGACCCAGGCGGCCGCCGCCGCCGGCGTGGCCCATTTCACGGCGGCCATTGCGTTCGGCAATCACGGTCAGCGACAGGCGCACCAGCGGGCGCACGTCGGCGGCCAGACGGCCATCGCTGCCCGCAACCAGCACCACGTCATATTCCGCGCCCAGGCCCGCCATGACCTGGATCACATGGGGATCACGCGCCCGCGCCATGCGTTCGACGCGTTCGAGCAGCGCGACCTTTTCGGGTGCGCTGAGGCTGGCGACGGGATCAATATCGGCATAGAGGCTGCGGCCGATCTCGGCCTCGACCTGGGCGGCCACCTTGACCTTGCCTGCACCGCGGCGGGCAATACCGCGCACGGCATGCGCCGACGACAGCAGCGCCTCGGGCGACAGCGAATCCGAATACGCGAACGCGGTCTTTTCACCGCTGACCGCGCGCACGCCCACGCCTTGGCTGATCGAGAAACTGCCCGTTTTCACGATCCCTTCTTCCAGGCTCCAGCCTTCACTGCGCGTGTACTGGAAGTACAGGTCGGCGTAATCGACCTTGTGGGTGAAGATTTCACCCAGCGCCCGCGCCATGTCCGCTTCGGTCAGACCCCAGGGGTCGAGAAGAAGGGATTTGGCGGTGGCCAGGGAAGCAATGGCGGGATCGATGATTTTCATAGGCTCAGTTCAGGAACGGCACCGGGGCCGTGCATGCGCGTCGTGGCGCTCAAGACCGTATCGTACCGCCGACACGGGCCCGGCGTCCCGGCAAACGCCAAAAGTCGCGGCTTACCGCAGCGGCAAATGCGGGACAAAATGGTCTCGCATTATCTTGCCGACATAGATGGAGACGGCATACTGGGTATCAAGTTAAGTACCCAATTACGTATCAAGTTAAGCAATTGTGCTCAGACCGAATCGCAAGACTGGCACTTTTCGTCTTGTCGTATGACCTGACGGCTAAATGAAAACTCGGGGACGGAACACTATGGGCCCGGTGTATATCACCCGAGGTGGGATGCAAAGCCATAATGTATGGCACCTGCTTTCGCGACGATTTTCCGCCCGAAGAAAATTGCGGCATTTGACGCGCATTGCACGCGCCGTCGTCCAGGATGAGCGGGCATGCAAAGCCGGCCGATCACACGCCAGGCGCGCCTTTGCAAGGTTGTCCGACAATTGGCGGCTCGCACCGCCCGCCCGTAAACCAAGCAAGCGCATGTTTCAGTTTGTCCCAAATTTGAGATTTTCCTTCCTAACTGATGGAAATTGCAGCCAGCCGCAAGCGGAGAGCCGGTGGCGCTTTTGATACAAAGTAATTAGTCCGACAATTGAGATACCACCTCGTAAATTCTGTATTATGCGAGGCACAACAATTAAACATAACTTCGCCGGCGATTAAAGCAGTTCCATAATCAGGAATAAACATGGCCCGAGAAACCTACGCAGCTCTGCAAGCAAAGATCGAAAAGGAAATCAACAAGCTCCAGAAGAAGGCGGAAATCCTTCAGACGAAGCGCCGCAAGCCGGTCATCACCTCCATCATCACGTCGATGCGCGAGTACGACATTACGCCTGACGAGATCATCGCCGCCTACGGCGCAGGCAAGCCCGCGCGCGCCGCCACGAGTGGCCGCCGCAAGGCCAGCGGCCCCGCCCGCGCAGCCGGCGCCGCCAAGCGCGCCGTGGCGCCCAAGTACCGCCATCCGCAAACCGGAGAAACCTGGAGCGGCCGCGGCAAGGCGCCGCGCTGGCTCGCCGCCGAAGAAGCCGGCGGCGCCACCCGCGAGAGTTTTCTTATCAAGGAATAAAACCTATTCTTCAGTAAGAAAAAAGCGGCGCACCATGATGGTGCGCCGCTTTTTTATTTTAAGCAGGCGCCGCGAGGCGCCTGCTTTCGTCAACGTGCCGGGAATTGAATCTCGCGCTCAGCGCCATTATTGCCTGGGAAATTGTCGAATATTGCACGCACCAGATAGGGCATGGTGCGAATCAAATCGTCACGCTCGCTCAATATGAACGCCGTCGAGCGGTAAACTTCCGCCCCGCCGTTCTGGGTATCACGAATGAAGAGCGAGAGGGAATTGCGCTGGACGACCATGGGCACATCCACCCAGTCAGGGCCCCAGAATCCCGCGCCCATGCCCCAGGGTCCGGGCCCATAGAAGCCGCCGTAGCCGCCGTAGAAATACGGGTCGTACGGACGGCGCACCATCACTTGCGTCTGGCTTGTGCCATAGCGGAACGACACCTCGAACCGCCCTTTCAAGCCAGGGCGCGCCTCGACCAGTCCCGTGGCCCCGATCCCCGCGCGCACCATATCCTGAAATGACTGATATTCCAGATTATTGATTTGGGATGGGTCGGCAGGAACAAACTGGTAGGTCTGGCCCTCGACACCGGTTGGCCATTGCTGAAACGACGTCACGCGGGCGGAGACGGTGGGCGCGGCGCAGCCCGTGAGCATCATGGCTGCCAGCACCGACAAAATACCGGCCCATCGGCCCAGACTGCTGATCCAAGACATCCTGGACATTTGAGACTCCTGTTCGCGCGACGGCGCCATCATACCGAGCTTTGACATAAGCGCTTGCCAAAAGTTTTCAGGCTAGCCCGTACGCCCAAGGTACCGCTCAACCGCCAGCCACTACAATAGCCTCCTTGTTCATACAGGACTGCAAATCCCATGCGCACCGACACGCCCGTTACCGTATACCGCAAGGATTACCAGCCCTACCCCTACGAAATTCCTGAAGTCGCCCTCGCCTTCGATCTCGCGCCCGACGCGACCGAAGTGCGTTGCACGATGCACGTGCAGCGCAGGCAAGAAGCCAGCGCTGACGCCGCCCTGATCCTGGATGGAGAAGAGCTGGAACTCGTGTCGGTAGGCGTGAATGGCGAGCCGCTGCCCGCGGCCAGCTACCAGTTGACCGAACACACGCTAACGCTGCGCGGCCTGCCCGCCGACGCGACCGTTGAAATCGTCAGCCGCTGCAAGCCTTCCGCCAATTCCACGCTGATGGGCCTGTATGTGTCGGGCGGCAATTTCTTCACGCAATGCGAGGCCGAGGGCTTCCGGCGCATTACCTGGTTTGCCGATCGTCCCGACGTGATGTCGCGCTACCGCGTGACGCTGCGCGCGCAGCCCGAGTATCCCGTGCTGCTGTCCAACGGCAACCTGATCGCCTCGCGCCAATTGCCCGACGGCCGCAATGAAGTCGAGTGGGAAGATCCGTTCCCCAAACCCTGCTACTTATTCGCGCTGGTCGCGGGCAACCTGACGCATCGCGAAACCACGGTCAAGACGGTCAGCGGCCGGGACGTGCTGCTGCAGGTCTACAGCGACCCGGGCTCCGAAACCAAAACCGAATGGGCACTGGATTCCCTGGTGCGTTCCTTGCGCTGGGACGAGAGCCGCTTTGGTCTCGAACTGGATCTGGACCGCTTCATGATCGTGGCCGTCCATGACTTCAATATGGGAGCCATGGAAAACAAAGGCCTGAACATCTTCAATGCGGCCTACGTGCTGGCCGACGCCGAAACCGCCACCGACGCCAACTACGAAGGCATCGAGTCGGTCATCGGGCATGAATATTTCCACAATTGGACCGGCAACCGCGTCACCTGCCGCGACTGGTTCCAACTGAGCCTGAAGGAAGGTCTCACGGTCTTTCGCGATCAGGAATTCAGCGCCGACATGATGGCCCGCGACATGGACGCGGCCGCGGCGGCCAGCGCCCGCGCGGTCAAGCGCATCGACGACGTCGTGGCGCTGCGCGCCGCGCAGTTCCCGGAAGACGCCGGCCCCATGGCGCATCCGATCCGCCCCGAGAGCTACCAGGAGATCGGCAACTTCTACACGGCCACCGTGTACGAGAAAGGCGCCGAGGTCATCCGCATGCAGCACACGCTGCTTGGCGAGGCCGGGTTCCGCGAAGGCATGGACGAATACTTCCGCCGCCACGACGGCCAGGCCGTCACGTGCGACGACTTCGTTGCCGCGATGGAATCCGTCTACGTCAAGCAGCACCCGGGTCGCGACCTGTCCGTGTTCCGCCGCTGGTACCGGCAGGCCGGCACGCCGCGCGTCACGGTCAGGCTCGACCACGACACGGCCACCCGCCGCTGCACCGTGACGCTTACCCAGGCCTGCCCGCCGGTCGGCGTGGAAAAGAAGGCCGGCCCCGACTACGTGAAGGCGCCCTTCCACATTCCGTTTGCGATCGGCTTGCTGGACCGTGAGGGCAACGCGCTGCCGCTGCGTCAGGACGGCGCGGTCGTGGACACCGCCCTGCTGGAACTGACCACGCAAAGCCAGCAATGGGTGTTCGAAGATATCGCCGACCGCCCCGTACCCTCGCTGCTGCGCGACTTCTCGGCGCCGGTCATCGTGGACTACGACTGGTCCAACGAGGAACTGGCGCTGCTGTCCGCGCACGATGGCAATCCGTTCGCACGCTGGGAAGCCGGCCAGGAACTGGCCACCCGCCAGATTCTTGCATTGGCCGACGCAAGCCAGGCGGGCCGCCCGCTGCAGGCCGATGCCGCCTTCCTCGAAGCCTGGCGCGCGTTGCTGACCGATCCCGCCCTGGACGCCGCGTACCGTGCGCGCGCATTGGCGCTGCCTTCGGAAAAAACGCTGGCCGAGCGCATGCAGCGGGTCGATCCGCCTGCCCTGGCCGTGGCGCGCGATTTCCTTCGCGCCGAACTCGGCCGTCAGCTCCATGCCGAATTCCGCCGCGCCTTCGACGAGAACCAGACGCCGGGCGAATATAGCCCCGCGCCGATTCCCGCCGGCATGCGCGCATTGAAGAACCTGGCGCTCAGCCACCTGATGGCCGCTGGCGAACCCGAAGCCCGGCGCCTTGCCGAAGCGCAGTACGCCACCGCCGGCAACATGACCGACAGCATGGCCGCGCTGGCCGCCTTGATCAACTTCGGGCAAGGCGACTACCCGAAAGAGGCGCTGGCCGCTTTCTACACCAAATGGAGCGCCAATCCGCTGGTGGTGGACAAGTGGTTCGCGCTGCAGGCCACCGCCCGCTCGACCACGGTGCAGACCGCCCGCGAGCTGATGAAGCATCCGGCATTCACGCTGCGCAACCCGAACCGCGCCCGCGCGCTGATCTTCCAGTTCTGCCTCAACAATGCCCGCGGCATGCACCAGCCGGACGGCTCGGGCTACACGTTCTGGGCGGAGCAGGTGCTGGCATTGGACGCGCTCAATCCGGAGATCGCCGCGCGGCTGGCGCGTGCGCTCGACAACTGGTCTCGTTTCGTCCCGGCGCTGCGTGCCCCCATGCAGGCCGCGCTTGAAAAGGTGCGCCAGCACGACGGCCTGTCGCGCAACGTCCAGGAAATCGTATCCAAGGCTTTAGAATTCGCTGCATAGGGAGATCCTTTTGAAACGTAAAACACTCACTCAATACCTGGTAGAGCAGCAACGCTCCGCCCAAGCCCTGGCGCCGGAAGTGCGCCTGCTCATCGAAGTGGTGGCGCGCGCCTGCAAGGCCATCAGCCACGCGGTCAGCAAGGGCGCGCTGGGCGGCGTTCTGGGCAGCCTGGAAAGCGAGAATGTCCAGGGCGAAGTCCAGAAGAAGCTCGACGTGCTGTCCAACGAGATCCTGCTGGAAGCCAATGAATGGGGCGGCCACCTGGCGGCCATGGCGTCGGAAGAGATGGAAACCATCCATCTGATCCCGAACCGCTATCCCAAGGGCGAATACCTGCTGCTGTTCGATCCGCTCGATGGTTCGTCGAACATCGACGTGAACGTCTCCATCGGCACCATCTTCTCGGTGCTACACGCGCCGCACGACGTGTCGGGCGCGCCCGTCTGCGAAGCCGACTTCCTGCAACCGGGCAACAAGCAGGTGGTGGCCGGTTACGCGGTGTACGGTCCGCAGACGATGCTTGTGCTGACCATCGGCAACGGCGTCGTGGGTTTCACGCTGGATCGCGAAATGGGCTCGTGGGTGCTCACGCACGAGAACATCCGCGTGCCGGAAGACACCAAGGAATTCGCCATCAACATGTCGAACAAGCGCCACTGGGCTGCCCCGGTCAAGCGCTACATCGATGACTGCCTGGCCGGCTCTACCGGCCCGCTTGGCAAGGACTTCAACATGCGCTGGATCGCCTCGATGGTGGCCGACGTGCATCGCATCCTGACCCGCGGCGGCATCTTCATGTACCCGTGGGATGCGCGCGAGCCGGGCAAGGCCGGCAAGCTGCGCCTGATGTACGAAGCCAATCCCATGAGCTTCCTGATCGAACAGGCAGGCGGTGCCGCCATCAACGGCGTCGAGCGCATCATGGACATCCAGCCTGACACGCTGCACCAGCGCGTCAGCGTCATCCTGGGCTCGAAGAACGAAGTCGAACGCGTGGGCCGCTATCACGCCGAGGACGCGGGCAAGTAAGACTCCCGCCGCGCTTTCGGCGCGCCAATGCAAAAGCCCCCGGCCATCATGGCCGGGGGCTTTTTTTCAAGGGTACAGGCAAGCAGGGGTTGCGTTACTTGACCTCTTCGATGGACTTCACGTCGTCCTTGTTGATCTGCATCTTCTTGCCGTTCTGTTCGTATTCATACATGCCCGACTTCTTGTCGTATTCGGGCTCGTCGGGCGCTACGGTCGAAGATCCGTCGCGTTGGTGAATAACCGAGGGCGACGAGCATCCGGCCAGCACACCAACGCCGGTCATCACCAGGGCCAACGTCATGGTCTTCAGCTTCATGGTTGTGTTCTCCGAGTGTTGAATAGGTGATTTCACTCTATCCGAATCGCCCCCCGAAATCGTGTCGGGTTGTCGGCAAAATGCATAAGAACGTAATCGTCCCCGACCCCAATAATGAAAAACCCCTCGCAGGACGCGCCTGGGAGGGGTTGCAACCGTACACAAGCGGCAATCGCGCTTACACCTTGGCGTGTGTCTCGATGAAACGGCGTACGGCGGCCTCGCTGCAGTCCATGACCTCGACGCGCTGCGGCAGCGATTCCAGGTCTGCGAGGTTGCCCGGCGGCGTGGCCGGACGGCCAAGCGCTTCCTCGATGGTCTCGGAGAACTTGGCCGGCAGCGCGGTTTCCAGCACGAGCATGGGAACGCCCGGCTCGACGAATTCGCGCGCGACCTTCACGCCGTCGGCAGTATGCGGGTCGACCAGCACGCCGGTGGCGTCGTAGACGGAGCGAATCGTGGCCAGGCGATCCGTATGCGAGCTGGCGCCCGACACGAAGCCATAACGCGACTCGAACTGGTCCTTCATGTCCGACAGGTCGAACGCGCCGTCGCGCGCCATCGTCGTCCACAATTCCTTCACGCGGTCGGTATCGCGGCCCGTCAGGTCGAACACGAAGCGCTCGAAGTTCGACGCGCGCGAAATGTCCATCGAGGGGCTGGACGTGGCGTACGTCTGCGCGGCCGCGCGAGGACGGTACACGCCAGTGCGGAAGAACTCCTCCAGCACGTTGTTCTCGTTCGTGGCAAGCACGAGGCGGCGGATGGGCAAACCCATGCTGCGGGCGATGTGGCCCGACAGGATGTTGCCAAAATTGCCCGACGGCACGGCGAACGACACTTCTTGTCCCGCGCGCTCGGTGGCGCGCAGCCAGCCATGGAAGTAGTAGACGACCTGGGCGGCAATACGGGCCCAGTTGATCGAATTGACGGCGCCCAGACGGTACTTCGTCTTGAAGGCCAGATCGCCGGCCAGCGCCTTGACGATGTCCTGGGCTTCGTCAAAGACCCCGCGCACGGCGATGTTGTGGATGTTCTCGTCTTGCAGCGAGTACATCTGCGCGCGCTGGAAGGCGCTCATGCGGCCGTGGGGCGACAGCATGAACACCGCCACGCCCTTTTTGCCGCGCAGCGCGTATTCAGCGGCTGAACCCGTGTCGCCGGAGGTGGCGCCCACGATGTTCAGCGTGGTGCCGCGCTTGGAGAGCACGTACTCAAAGACCTGGCCCAGGAACTGCATGGCCATGTCCTTGAACGCCAGCGTCGGACCTTCGGACAGGCCCAGCAGCGACAGCCCGCCATCGAGCGGACGCAGCGGAACGATGTCCTCGCTGTTGAAGATCTGCGGCGTGTAGGCGGCACGGGTCAGACGGCGCAGGTCGTCCGATGGGATGTCCGTGGCAAACAACGACAGCACTTCGAAGGCCAGGTCGGCATACGACAGGCCGCGCCACGATTCCAGCGTTTCCGCGGAAACCTGCGGCAGCGTCTGCGGCACCGCCAGCCCGCCGTCGGGCGCCAGGCCTTCGAGCAGGATGTCGGAGAATTCCAGCGGGGCCATGCCGCCGCGCGTAGAGATGTATTTCATGTCAATTGCTCCACGATGCACCGGGCGCCCCCGATCACGTCAGGTTCTCCACGCGCAGGCGCGTCACCTTGGACCGCACGAACGGCAGCGACTCGATGCGCTCGATGGCCTGATTGACGTTGCCTTCGACGGCCTCGTGCGTGAGGAAGATGATGTCGGCGCCGCCGATGTGCGACGGCTGCTGGATCATCGAACCGATGGAAATGCCGCGGTCGGCCAGGATGCGGGCGATATCCGCCAGCACGCCGGGCTGATCGTCCACGCGCAGACGCAGGTAGTACGACGTGCTGACCTGTTCGATCGGCAGGATCGGGGTGTCCGACATGGCGTCCGGCTGGAAGGCCAGGTGCGGCACGCGGTTGCCCGGATCGGCAGTGTGCAGGCGCGTCACGTCGACCAGGTCGGCCACGACGGCCGAGGCGGTGGGCTCTTCGCCCGCGCCCTGACCGTAGTACAGCGTCGGGCCGACGGCGTCGCCCTTGACCAGCACCGCGTTCATCGCGCCTTCGACATTGGCCAGCAGGCGCTCGGACGGCACCAGCGCCGGATGCACGCGCAGCTCGATGCCGTCGGGGCGGCGCTTGGTGATGCCCAGCAGCTTGATGCGATAGCCCAGGCGCTCGGCGTGTTCGATGTCTTCGGCGGCCAGTTGCGAAATGCCTTCGATGTGGGCGCGGTCGAATTGCACCGGCACCCCGAATGCCAGCGAGGCCAGCAGCGTCAGCTTGTGGGCCGCGTCCACGCCTTCCACGTCGAACGTGGGGTCGGCTTCGGCGTAGCCCAGGCGCTGCGCTTCCGCCAGCACGTCGGCAAACGGCAGCCCGCGCGAGCGCATTTCGGACAGGATGAAATTGGTGGTGCCGTTGATGATGCCGGCCACCCACTGGATGCGGTTGGCGGTCAGGCCTTCGCGGATCGCCTTGATGATGGGGATGCCGCCCGCGACGGCGGCCTCGAAGTTCACCATCACGCCGCGTTCGGACGCGGCGGCGAAGATCTCGTTGCCATGCTTGGCCAGCAAGGCCTTGTTGGCCGTGACCACATGCTTGCCGTTGGCGATGGCTTCGAGCACCAGCTCGCGCGCCAGCGTGTCGCCGCCGATCAGTTCCACGACGATGTCGATGTCGGGATCGCGCACCAGCGCGTGCACATCGGTGTCGACCAGAATGGAGTCGCCCACGCGGGCACGCGCCTTTTCCACATCGCGCACGGCGGCGCGGGTGACTTCAATGCGGCGGCCGGCGCGGCGGGCGATTTCCTCGGCGTTGCGAGACAGCACGGTCCACGTGCCGCCGCCAACCACGCCAAGACCAAGCAGACCCACCTTCATGGGTTTCATCGCGCCGCCCTCTGCGGGCGGGCGTTGAGGGGAATTCATTTCAGTTCTCCATAATGCTTTGTGCTGTTGCGCAGCACCCCCGACGCAAGAAAGCGGTCGCCCCTTATCGGGATGCCGCGGATCCGGCTCCGCCGGTCCGCAGGCATGCCCCCTCAGAGGGGGAAGCGCGCAGCGCTGCGGGGGTGGGCACCCATCACTTCAGCAATCCGTCCTTGCGGAACATATCTTTGATGCCGCGCACCGCTTGACGCGTGCGCTGCTCGTTTTCGATAAGCGCGAAGCGCACGTATTCGTCGCCATACTCGCCGAAGCCGATCCCGGGGGACACGGCCACTTTCGCATCCGACAGGACACGCTTGGCAAATTCCAAAGAGCCCATCGCCCGGTAGGGTTCGGGGATCTGCGCCCAGATGTACATGGACGCCTTGGGAATCTCCACATTCCAACCTGCTTCATGCAGGCCGCGCACGAGCACGTCGCGGCGGCTCTGGTATTGCGCCACGATTTCGTTCACGCAGTCCTGCGGACCGTCCAGCGCGGCGATGGACGCCACCTGGATCGGCGTGAACGTGCCGTAGTCGTGATAACTCTTGATGCGAGCCAGCGCGTTGACCAGCTCGCGGTTGCCGACCATGTAGCCGATGCGCCAGCCGGCCATGTTGTAGCTCTTGCTCATCGTGAAGAACTCGACGGCAACGTCGCGCGCGCCGGGCACCTGCATGATGGACGGCGCCACATAACCGTCGAACGTGATGTCGGCATACGCCAGGTCATGCACGACGAGAATGTCGTGTTCCTTGGCAAGCGCCACCACGCGTTCGAAGAACGACAGGTCCACGCACTGCGCGGTCGGGTTGCTGGGAAAGCCCAGCACCATCATCTTGGGTTTCGGGATGGATTCGCGCACGGCGCGTTCCAGTTCCTCGAAGAAGTCCACGCCCGGCGTCATGCGCACGGAACGGATGTTGGCGCCCGCGATGACGGCGCCGTAGATGTGGATCGGGTAGCTGGGATTGGGCACCAGCACGGTGTCGCCGCGATCCAGCGTGGCCAGCATCAGGTGCGCCAGGCCTTCCTTGGAGCCGATGGTGACGATGGCCTCGGAGTCCGGATCGAACTCGACCGCGTAGCGGCGCTGGTACCAGTCGCAGATCGCCTTGCGCAGGCGCGGGATGCCCTTGGACACCGAATAGCCGTGGGTGGTGGGACGCGTGGTCGCCTCCACCATCTTGTCGACGATGTGCTTGGGCGTCGCCCCATCCGGATTGCCCATCGACATGTCGATGATGTCTTCGCCACGCCGACGCGCCGCCATCTTGAGCTCGCCGGTAATGTTGAAAACGTACGGGGGCAAACGCTCGATGCGAGAGAACTTCCTCATGATGGGAATCCTTAGGGGCGAAAAGGCAAAAAGACCAGGGCGCGGTCGCGCGAAGGGGAAAGGGGCTCTGAGCCGCGCCAGCTCACGATTGCAGCGCAGCAAAACCCTGTAATCTAGCGCAACGACGCCTTGGCGGCAAATGGGGCAAAAAAGCCCCTTTTTCCCCGTGGATACGTTGCAACATGCAGCGTGTCCGATGCGCTATTATCAAGCACGTAAAGCCGGAGTTTTTATTGAAGCTGCATACCGATCCTGCGACGGCCGCTCTAAACACTGTCACCGCCTACGGCGATGGCTACATCGAGGTCAACCAGGTACGTTTTTCCTCTTCGGTCGCTTTCGGCCCCGAAGGCGAAGTGACCATCTGGCCTGTTGAGTCGACGGCCGACATTACCTCCTCCCTCTTGCTCCTGGCAGCCGGATTGTCCGAGCCCGCCCGCAATCCCCTGGATTTTCTGGATGCCCCGGAAGCCGCGCCCACCCGCCCGGCTAACGCCCCTGAAGTCCTGCTGGTGGGCACCGGCGGCAAGCAACAGTTCCTGCGCCCCGACGTGCTGCGTCCCCTTTTGGCGATCGGCATCGGCGTTGAAACCATGGACACCCACGCTGCCTCGCGCACCTACAACATCCTGATGGCTGAAGGCCGGCGCGTGGTCGTCGCCCTCATCCCTCCCCACGGAGCCACGAATTAATGACGCCGAGCATAGGCAAACCCGCCCCGTTGTTCACCGCCGAAAGCACGATCGGCCCCATCAGCCTCGAGCAGTGCCAGGGGCGGGCCGTGATCCTGTATTTCTACCCCAAGGACAACACGCCCGGCTGCACCACCGAAAGCCAGGATTTCCGCGATCTGCACGCCGACTTCCTGTCGGCCAGCGCAATCGTGATCGGCATCTCGCGCGACTCGCTGAAGTCGCACGAGAATTTCAAGGCCAAGTACGAGCTTCCTTTCCCTCTCATCTCCGACGCCGACGAAACCGTCTGCAATCTGTTCGGCGTCATCAAGCAGAAGAATATGTATGGAAAGCAGGTGCGCGGCATCGAACGCAGCACCTTCTTGATCGACGCCTATGGCGTGCTGGTGCAGGAGTGGCGCGGGGTGAAGGTCCCGGGCCACGCCAAGGAAGTCCTGCAAGCCGCCAAAAGCATCGGTTAGCCGCACAGGAAACCCGTCAGGCGCTATAGCCGGCCCAAACAGGAGAGTGACGCATATGCCGCTTCCGAAGTTGCCTACCCGCCCCGCAGCCATCCTGACCTTCCCCTCGGGCGAATCCGCCCGGGCGCAGGCCCGCACCACCAAGACTGCCGCTGCGCGGTCCAACACCCAGGCAGCCCTCGCCGAAGACGAGGACGAACTGCTGGTACAGCCAGAACTTGAAGGCATGGCGGCGCCGGCACGCAAGGCCCACACGCCGTCTCCCGCTCACCAGGCGCCTCCCCCCGCAGCGCCCGCCGCACGCGCCCCCGCGCGCCAGCAGGCCAAGGCCGCGCCCGCCCCCGCCAAGCGCGGCAAGGCGCGCGCCCAGAACGAACCTCGCAAGCTGTTCGTGCTGGACACGAATGTGCTGCTGCACGATCCCAGTTCGCTCTTCCGCTTCGAAGAGCACGACATCTTCCTGCCGATGATGACGCTGGAAGAACTGGACCACCAGAAAAAGGGCATGTCGGAAGTCGCGCGCAACGCGCGCCAGGTCAGCCGGTCGCTCGATTCGCTGGTGCAGGACGCCACGCACCTGGACGAAGGTCTTGAGCTGGCCAAGCTGGGCAACAAGGATGCCACGGGCCGCCTGATGTTCCAGACCACGGCCATCCACAGCACCCTGCCCTCGGACTTGCCGATGGGCAAGGCCGACAACCAGATCCTGGGCGTGGTGCGCGCCCTGCAGGAAAAATACCCGCAGCGCGAGGTCGTGCTGGTGTCCAAGGACATCAACATGCGCCTGAAGGCGCGCGCGCTGGGCATGGCCGCCGAAGACTACTTCAACGACCATGTCCTCGAAGACTCTGACCTGATGTACTCGGGCGTGATGCAGTTGCCCGAAGACTTCTGGAACAAGCACGGCAAGGACGTCGAATCCTGGCAACAGGGCGGCACTACCTTCTACCGCATCCACGGCCCGCTGTGCTCGCAATTCGTGGTCAATCAGTTCGTCTACTTCGAAGGCCAGATGCCGCTGTACGCGCAAGTGCGCGAAGTCAGCGGCAAGATGGCGGTGCTGGCCACCCTGCGCGACTACACCCACGGCAAGAACAACGTCTGGGGCATCACCGCGCGCAATCGCGAGCAGAATTTCGCCATGAACCTGCTGATGAACCCGGAATGCGATTTCGTGTCGCTGCTGGGCCAGGCCGGCACGGGCAAGACGCTGCTGGCGCTGGCGGCGGGCATCACGCAGGTGCTGGAAACCAAGCGCTACACCGAGATCATCATGACGCGCGTCACGGTGCCCGTCGGTGAAGACATTGGTTTCCTGCCCGGCACCGAAGAGGAAAAGATGCTGCCCTGGATGGGCGCGCTGGAAGACAACCTCGACGTGCTGAACATGGGCGAAGGCGAAGGCAACGGGGACTGGGGCCGCGCGGCCACCATGGACCTCATCCGCTCGCGCATCAAGGTCAAATCCCTGAACTTCATGCGCGGCCGCACCTTCCTGAACAAGTACCTCATCATCGACGAGGCGCAAAACCTGACGCCCAAGCAGATGAAGACGCTGGTGACCCGTGCGGGCCCTGGCACCAAGGTGATCTGCCTGGGCAATATCGCGCAGATCGACACGCCCTACCTGACAGAAGGCAGTTCAGGCCTGACCTTTGTGGTCGACCGCTTCAAGGGCTGGCCGCACTCGGGCCACGTCACGCTGCAACGTGGCGAGCGCTCCCGCCTGGCCGACTACGCGGGCGACGTGCTCTAGGCTTGTTCTCGCACCGGCAAACAAAAAGCCCCTTGATCGCTCAAGGGGCTTTTTTTCACTACCGCGCGCCGATTATTTGTCGGCTGCGTTGGTGATGGCATTGCCCGCCCGGGACATGTCCTTGCCCATGCCGGCGACGGTATTGCAACCGGCCAGCACGAAGCCGAACACGACAAAGGCAGTCAGCACAATCTTGCCGCGCATGCTGTGACTCCAAAATAAAAAAATGAAAGCGCCTGCGCTCAGGCGATCTGCACGCGCAGTTCGCCCAGGCCTTCGACGCCGCCAGTGATCACGTCACCTTGGCGCACGGCGCCCACGCCCTCGGGCGTGCCGGTGAAGATGATGTCGCCGGGCTGCAGTTCAAACAGGCCCGACAGATACGAAATGCTTTCCGGAATATTCCACAGCATCTGCGAAATGTCGCTGGATTGCTTGCGCTCGCCGTTGACGTCCAGCCAGATGGCGCCCTTGTCGAGCGTGCCGACCACGCTGCGCGGGTGGATGGGGCCCAGCGGCGCCGACTGGTCGAAGGCCTTGCCGATTTCCCAGGGGCGGCCCTGCTTCTTCATTTCGCCTTGCAGGTCGCGGCGGGTCATGTCCAGACCCAGCGCATAGCCCCACACGCATTCGTTGGCCTGGTCGACGGGGATGTCGCGGCCGCCCTTGCCCAGCACCACGACCAGCTCCATCTCGTAGTGCAGATTGGAAGTCTTGGGCGGATAAGGCATCTTGCCGGTTTCGCCGTCGGCCACGAACAGCACCGCGTCAGCGGGCTTGCAGAAGAAGAACGGATCTTCACGGCCCGTGAAACCCATTTCCTTGGCATGTTCGGCGTAATTGCGGCCGACGCAATAGACGCGGCGCACGGGGAACAGCGCGGCGCTGCCGGCAACGGGGACCGCGACGGGCGGCTGGGGAGGCAAAACGTAGTCCATGAGCTATCAACCTATGACAAATACGTGACCGGAATATCCGGGAAAAATGTTACCCCGACGCCGCGCGCGCTTGGCATGCCCTGTGCCCCCGCGATGGGGCGTTGTTGTTGTTGGGCGGCCGGGCGTTTGAAAAAGCACTCGCGAGTGTAGCCCTTTCTGCGGCCAATGCGAGGACCGCACGGAACGGGCGCCTGCAAGACAACGGCGCGGCTGCGACAGGCCACGGGCCGTCGCGGCCGCGCCGCCGGTAGGCGCCGGCCGGCAAGATGCCGGCTGGCGTGTGGCCCGATCAGCCCTTGGTGTAGCGCTCGGCGCTGCGCACGATTTCCTCGTGAGCGGCGTCCACGCCCTTCCAGCCCTTGACCTTGACCCACTTGCCCTTTTCCAGGTCCTTGTAGTGCTCGAAGAAATGCTGGATGCGGGAGATGTCTTCCGCGGGCAGATCCTCGTAGGACTTGATGTTGCGGTACGGGGGGTACAGCTTTTCGATCGGCACGGCCAGCAGCTTGGCGTCGCCGCCCGACTCGTCGTCCATTTCCAGCACGCCGATGGCGCGGCAGCGCACGACGGCGCCGATCTGGATGGGGAACGGGGTCAGGACCAGGACGTCGGCGGGGTCGCCGTCTTCGGACAGGGTCTGGGGGATGTAGCCGTAGTTGCACGGATAGTGCATGGCCGTCAGCATGAAGCGGTCAACGAAGATTGCACCGGAATCCTTGTCGACCTCATACTTCACCGGGTCGGCGTTCATGGGGATTTCGATGATGACGTTGAAGTCTTCCGGCAGCTTCTTGCCAGGGGAGACGCGATCAAGACTCATGGTTCAACCTTGTTTGTCTGAAAGGATATTCAAATCGAGCCGTCGTCCTTGAACGGCGGCTTGGTGGTGGGCACGGGCGCCGCGGGCGGCACAGGCTTGGGGGCCGGCGCGGCGGGGGCCGGCGCATACGTGGGCACGGGCTCGTCGAACGCCGCAGCAGGAATGGGCGCGCTGTCGAAGTATTCGTCGATGTCGGACGTTCCGCGAGCCAGCGGCGCGTCTTCGGGCGCCAGGGCGCGGTCTTGCTGGGCCTTGCTGGCGCGGGCATCCGGATCCAGTACGTAGTCCGACGCCGATGCGGCAGCCGGCGGCAAGGCCGGGTAATCGCCACCGGTGTCCGCATCGCTGTCCGTGTCCGACAGGCCGACGGCATAGCCGCCTTCGGCATCCACGCGATACGGGTCCGAGCCGGTGTCCGCGGCGGGAAGCGCCGCATCCGAGGCCAGCACCGGCAACGCCATGCTGGCGGCCGTGGCCAGGCGCCAGTGGCGCACGGCATCGACCGGCCGGTCCAGACGATCGTACAGACTGCCCAGCAGCGCGTGCGTCTGCGCATCGCTGCGGCGCGCCAGGCTGCGCAAGAGGTAGCGTTCGGCCTGCCCCCAGAGCTGACCATTCAGGCACAGCATGCCCAGGGCGGTCAGGAGGTCGGGATCGGTCGGGCGTTGATGCAGCCAGGTCTCGGCCTTGGCCAGGCGCCGCGACACCTGGTCGGCTTCGCAGCGCGCATAGGCCGCCACCAGGGCGGGATTGAACTTGACCGCGATGGCCGATTCCAGGACGCGCGCCGCTTCGTTGGGCTCGCCGGCGGCTTCGAATGCCGCGGCGCCCGCCAGGGCGATTTCCGGGAGCAGGCGCTCTTCGGCCTTGAGGTCTTTCCAGATGGGACGCCAGGCATCGTTGGCCGCGGCGGCACGCAAGCGCGCGGCGCCCGCGGCATCGATCAGGACGTCGGCTTCGGGTCGGCCCAGCGCATTGCGGCGCGACAGTCCGCGCGCCAGCGCGAAAACCTGTTCCTGATGATTCAGGGCCGTGTGCGCCCGCAGCAGCAGACGCATGGTGTGCAAATGACGGGCGCCGCCGTCGGCCAGCGGACCCAGCACGGTCAGTGCGCGTTCAGCACGGCCCTGATCGAGCAGCATGTCGGCCGACACGGTGGCGGTGGCTTCAATGAGGCCGGGCTCGGTGCCGGCCTGCTCTTGCGCGTTGGCCAGCAGACGGTCGCGCCGGTCGAATTCGCCCAGGCCATGCGCGGCACGTGCAGCCGACAGGGCTGCCAGCACGCGCCGCGTGCGGACCTTGGTCTGGTCCAGAAGCTTGGTCAGGTCTTTTTCGGCGTGGGCGTAGCGGCCTTCAAGAAGGCCAATCCAGCCGCGTTCGAGCAATTCGTGGTCGCGCGCCTGCGCGCGCTTGCCGCGCCAGGCCCGGACGCGATCGGGAATGGCGAGCAGCCAGGCCAGAAGCCGCAGGCCCACGTACAGGATGATGAAGGTGGCGACGATGAGCAGGACGGCGAGCGTCAGCGACATCTCGATGCGCCACGGCCACACCAGAAGCAGCACGTTGCCCGCGTGCGAGCGCAGGACCACCGCCAGGGCGACGGCGACGACGGCGAGCAGCAGGGTCCAGAACCAGGTACGCATGAGTTCAGTCCTGGTCGCTGGTCTTGAAGCCGGCGGCGCGCAGGGCCGCCACGGCGTTCAGGCTGTCCGCCACATCCGGCATGCGCACGGCGATGTCGGTCTGGGCCAGTTCACGCGCAAGCGTCTGCGCGGCGACGGTGTCAGGCGAGCGGCCATCGAAGTACTTGGAAAGCGTCGAGCCGACGTTGTCGAGCTCGCTCTTCCAGACCGAGGGCTGGCGCATCAGCATCGCGAGCTGCGCCGTCAACAGGCGCTGGCGCAGCGTGCCGCGCACCTGGTCGGCCTGTTCGGGCGACAACAGCAGCGCGGCCGGTTCGTCCACGCGCTGGATGGTGATGAGACCGCCAAGTTCATGAGCCAGCGCGGAGCCCGCGCGGCCAGGCCACGAGGCCACTTCGGCGCGCCAGCGCTGCCACCAGGGCGCATCGGCGGGCAGGCCGGCCTGCGGATCGATCGTGGGGGCCGGCGCGGGCGGCTGGGCTTGACCGACCGGGGACACGCCCGGCGACACGGTGTCCGGCACCAGCAGCGGCGCCTTGCCGATCAGCGCGACCAGGCGTTCGATGCGGCCCGATTGCGCGGGGATGTCGACGGTGGACACGGCGCGCAGGCGGTCCAGGTCGCCATTGATGGATTGCTGCAGGCTGGAGAACCGCGGGCGGTCGGCACGCGCCAGGCGCGATTGCGCGGTTTCCAGGGCGACGATGGCGTTGGAGACGTTGCCGGCCAGGCGCAATTGCTGATTGGCGATGGTCAGCAGGCGTTCGACGTCATTGGCCAGCAGTTCATCGCTGGCGCTGTCGTTGAAGTTCTGCCACGCCTGTTGCAGGGCGTTGTATTGGCTTTGCGTTTCGCGCAGCGTGTCTTCGAGTTCGGCGACGCGGCCGGCCTGCGCCTGCGCGAGGGCAAGGGCTTCGCGGGTGTCCTTGCGGGCTTGCGCCACGTCGACGCTGAGCGTATCCAGGCGCGTTGCCACTTCGCGGCCCGCGGAGACGAACTGGGTGCGTTGCTTCCACAACGCATATCCCAGGCCCACGGCCAACAGGATGACGATTATCAGCGCGGTGGCCAAGGGACCACTGCCGCGCTTGGCCGGACGGGCCTTGACGGAGTCGGCCGGGGCCGATGCGGACGCGCTTGCGTCCGGGGCGGCCGGATGAACGGCCGGATCGGTAGCGGGAGTCTTATCTGTCATGACGCGATTGTATTCGGTGTCAGTCCGAACCAACGAATCAAGCAGCAACAAAAGCCTGGAATATCGACTCGTCGTTGGGCACGCAGATTTTTACCATCGCCGGCTCGGACGCGCCAATACGCGGCTGCGGCAGGCGGCCAATCAACGAGGGGTGCGTGGCCACGAAGCGGCAGCGCTGCCACCACCCGGTCAGACCCGCGGCGCTGAGCTGACCATAAATGGCGTCGACGCCCTCTCCGCTGGTGATCAGCCAGGAGGCGGTGACGCCCGCATCGGCCCATCGCCGCAGGGTGGCAAGCTGTTCGGCGGTCCAGCCAGCCGGTTGCCGGCGGTAGGCCGCGTGGCGCGTCACGTGGGCACCATGCGCCTCGAGCGTATCGCCGAGCCAGTCCCGCCCCTGCGTGCCCCGCACCACCAGCACGCGCGCGGGCAACTGAGACTGGGCAGCAAGCACGCGCCAAAGCGCCTCGGAATCGTGGCTGGGAGCCGATTCGTCCGGATGCAGAACTGTTGTATTCACGCCAAAACGGCCGGTCTCGCGCAGCGCCTGGGCACTGGCGGGCCCGACCGTGGCGACCGCGACGCCCGCAGGCCAGTCCGCGGCGCCATCGGCGCGCGCGAGCTGATCCAGGTATTGGCGCGCGGCATTGCCGCTGACGAACACGACGAGGTCGTAGGCCGACGGCCGGGGCAGGTCTTCGGCGGCGACAGCAAGGGGGTGGATTTCAAGTGCGGGCAGGATGCACGGTTGCCAACCAGCGCCCTGCAGACGGCCGGCCAGCGCTTCGTTGCGCCCTGCGGGCCGCGTCAGGATGGCGATGCGCGGCCCGTCGGCGGCTGCAAACGCCGGGTCCATCAGACGGACCCGGGGTTTTGCAGCAGTTCGCGAAGAATCGTCTCCGCACCCGCCTCCAGGAGTTCGGAGGCGGCGGCTTCGCCGATGGCTTCGGCTTCGGTCATGGGACCGCTGTGCGTGGCATGAACGACACGGGTGCCGTCGGGCGAGGCCACCAGCGCGCGCAGCGACAGCGTGTCGCCGGCAAGCTGGGCAAAGGCGGCCAGGGGCACCTGACAGGAGCCGCCCAGCTTGCGCGACACCGCGCGCTCGGCGAGCACGCAGGCGGTCGTGTCTGCACTGACCAGCGGTGCAAGCCACGCGCGCATGTCGTCGCGGTCGTTACGGATTTCGATGCCGAGGGCGCCCTGCCCGGCCGCCGGCAGGCTGTCGGCGGGATCGAGCAGGCTGCGGATGCGCTCGCCCATGCCAAGACGGTCCAGGCCGGCGGCAGCCAGCACGATGGCGTCGTAGTCGCCCTTGTCGAGCTTGGAGAGGCGCGTATCCAGATTGCCGCGCAGGGGCTTGACCACCAGGGCGGGAAACCGGGAACGGATCTGGGACTCGCGGCGCAGGCTGGACGTGCCGACCACGGCGCCCGCGGGCAGGTCCGCCAGCGAGGCATATCTGTTGGACACGAAGGCATCGCGCGGATCCGCGCGATCGAGGACGGCGCAAAGCTCAAACGGCGCCTGCAGATCCACCGGCACGTCCTTGAGGGAGTGGACGGCGAGATCGGCACGGCCGTCGAGCAGCGCGTTTTCGAGTTCCTTGACGAACAGACCCTTGCCGCCCACCTTGGACAGCGTGCGGTCGAGGATCTGGTCGCCTCGGGTTGTCAGGGTAAGAAGTTCAACTGCGCACGCTGGGTACAGCGTGCGCAGCCGATCGCGCACATGCTCGGCTTGCCACAGGGCAAGCCGGCTGGCGCGGGTCGCAATGACCAGACGTTGCGGTAGAGACACGTGACGCCATCAAACGAAGTTGGAGACGATGATCGTCGCGACTACCCCGAGGATGGCCAGCACGAACAGACCCTGAAGAAGGCTCAGGCCCGATTCGGATTGCTGGGGATCGGTGGATCTACGCAGACTCATGTGCTGATTCCTTGGAAGCGTTCTTGCGGCTTGCAAGCCACCGTCCAAGGACAACAACGAGCAAGGCGCCAATGATTTCAGCGGCGATTTTAACCGTAGTCGGCTGAACGCCAAATTGACGCTCGACAATAACGTCGGTGACCAGCATACCGCCAGCGATCCAGCCCAGCAGGCCCGCGCCGAAAGTGACGACCAGCGGATAGCGGTCGATGAGCTTGAGCACCAGCGTGCTGCCCCAGATGATGATCGGCACACTGACGACCAGGCCAAAAATGACCAGACCCAGCTGATGGTCGGCATGCGCATTCTGCGCGGCGCCGGCGATCGCGATCACGTTGTCCAGGCTCATCACGAAGTCAGCAATGATGATGGTCTTGATCGCGGCGACGATGGATGTGCCGCCCTTGATGTCGCCATGCGCATCGTCTTCGGGAACCAGGAGCTTGACGCCGATCCAGACGAGCAGCAGCGCGCCCACGACCTTCAGGAACGGGATGTTCAGAAGCTGCATTGCGAAGGCGATCAGCACGACGCGCAGAATGATTGCGCCCGCGGTGCCCCACAAAATGCCTTGCATTCGTTGCTTGGGCGCCAGGTTGCGACACGCCAGCGCGATCACGACAGCGTTGTCGCCGCCGAGCAGGATGTCGATAAGGATGATCTGAAATACCGCTGCCCAACTCAGCGTCTGAAAAAACTCAAGCACTTTGAACCCCCGAAGGCATTTATGAAAAGAATGGCCGGTCCCGGCCCGGCCGCCCTGCCGCGCGCCTTCGCGCGGCAGGTTTATTTAGAAAAACATATTATTGTAGTTCAGCTTTCAGTCAGCTTTCCGACGCGCAAGCAAAACTTTACCAATCAGCAGCACCAGCACCGCGCCCATCGCGCCCGACATCAGTGCAAAGCTGTGCTGAGTAACGCCCAATGCGGCATCGATACGCGCCACCGGCTCTTGCAACGCCGGGTCGCCCACCAGCAACTCGCCTGCGATGAAACCCAACAGCGCCGCCCCAACCCAGACGATGAGCGGGAAGCGTTCGATGACCTTCAAGAGCAGCGTGCTGCCAAAGATGACCAGCGGAATACTGATGGCCAGGCCGAGCACCAGCAGTGTCGTGTCGCCCATCGCAGCGGCGGCGACGGCCACCACGTTGTCCAGGCTCATGACCAGGTCGGCGATCATGATGGTGCGAATGGCGGTCAACAGGTTGCCATGCGACTTGCCGGCACCGTCTTCTTCGCCTTCGGGCAGCAGCAAGGTGACGCCGATGTAGACCAGGAGCAGCGCGCCGATCAGCTTGAGCCACGGCAGCAACAACAGCTTGGCCGCAACGAGCGTCAGTACGATACGCATGATGATCGCAGCGGCGGAACCGACCACGATCGCTTTTTTCTGTTGTGCCGGAGGCAACGAGCGCGCTGCCAGCGCAATAACCACGGCGTTGTCGCCCGATAGCAGAATGTTGACCCAAATGATCTGGAGCAACGCGATCCAGAATGCCGCTGAACTGAGTTCCATGCCTCTCTTTCCTAGGTGTGATCCCCCTAGGACAAAACCAAATTAATGGATGAATTGAACGCAAAAACGTACTGACCGTCTTGGTGCGAGCCCGACGGCATTCTTGCTGGTACGCGCAAAATTTCTTTCATTATAGTTTCGTTCAGCTTTCCGTATGATTCACCCGGCCGCTTCCTGGACGCGGGATTTCCCTAAGAAAGCCTCAAAAAACCCGGCCAAAAAAAAGCCCGCCGAAGCGGGCTTTTTATCGCGCGTTGCTGGAACTTACAGCACCGACTTGAGCAGCTTGCCCATTTCGGAGGGGTTGCGCGTGGTGCGGATGCCGCAGGCTTCCATGACTTCCAGCTTGGCATCGGCGGTGTCGGCGCCGCCGGAGATCAGCGCGCCGGCGTGGCCCATGCGCTTTCCGGGAGGGGCGGTGACGCCAGCGATGAAGCCGACGACCGGCTTCTTCATGTTGTCCTTGGCCCACTGCGCGGCGTTGACTTCGTCCGGGCCGCCGATTTCGCCGATCATGATGACGGCGTCGGTGTCGGGATCGTCATTGAACAGCTTGAGCACGTCGACGTGCTTCAGGCCGTTGATGGGGTCGCCGCCGATACCGACAGCGCTGGATTGGCCCAGGCCCAGTTCGGTGACTTGCGCCACGGCTTCGTACGTCAGGGTGCCCGAACGGCTGACGATGCCGATGCGGCCCTTGCGGTGGATGTGACCGGGCATGATGCCGATCTTGATTTCGTCCGGGGTGATCAGGCCGGGGCAGTTCGGGCCCAGCAGCAGCGTCTTGCTGCCCTTGGCCTTCATGCGGTTCTTGACTTCGAGCATGTCGCGGACCGGGATGCCTTCGGTAATGCAGATCACCAGATCCAGCTCGGCTTCGACGGCTTCCCAGATGGCGGCAGCGGCGCCGGCGGGCGGCACGTAGATGACCGAGACGGTGGCGCCGGTGTCGGCCTTGGCGTCCTTGACCGACGCGAAGATCGGCACGCCTTCGAAATCTTCACCCGCCTTCTTGGGGTTCACGCCGGCCACGAAGGCGGCCTTGCCATTGGCGTACTCACGGCACATGCGGGTGTGGAACTGGCCCGTCTTGCCCGTGATGCCCTGGGTGATGACCTTGGTGTCCTTGTTGATCAGAATCGACATTGTGAATCCTTGATTTTTGCTTTACTTGACGGCGGCTACGACGCGGGTGGCAGCTTCGGCCATCGTGTCGGCGCTGATGATCGGCAGGCCGGAGTCGGCCAGCATCTTCTTGCCGAGTTCTTCGTTGGTGCCCTTCATGCGCACGACCAGCGGCACGTTCAGGTTGACGGCCTTGCAAGCGGTGATGACGCCTTCGGCGATCACGTCGCAGCGCATGATGCCGCCGAAGATGTTGACCAGGATGGCCTTGACGCTCTTGTTGGCCAGCATGATCTTGAAGGCTTCCGTGACCTTCTCGGCCGTGGCGCCGCCGCCGACGTCCAGGAAGTTGGCCGGCTCGCCGCCGAACAGCTTGATGGTGTCCATCGTGGCCATGGCCAGACCGGCGCCGTTCACCAGGCAGCCGATGTTGCCGTCGAGCTGGATGTACGCGAGGTCGAACTTGCTGGCTTCGATTTCAGCGGGATCTTCTTCGTCCAGGTCGCGGTAGGCGACGATTTCCGGATGACGGAACAGGGCGTTGGAGTCGAAGTTGAACTTGGCGTCCAGGGCGATGATGTTGCCCTTGCTGTCGCGGTTCAGGGGGTTGATTTCGACCAGGGAGGCGTCGGTGTCCATGTAGCACTTGTAGAGCTTCTGGAACACGTCAACGGCCTGGGCGGTCGAGTCGGCGGGCAGGCCGATCGCGTTGGCGATCTTGGTGGCTTGCTCGGCGGAAAGGCCAACCAGCGGGTCGATGTATTCGGTGATGATCTTTTCGGGCGTGGAGTGAGCCACTTCCTCGATGTCCATGCCGCCTTCGCTGGAAGCGATGAAAGCGACATTCTGCGTGGCGCGGTCGGTGACCAGCGAAACGTAGTATTCCTTCTGGATGTCGGCGCCGTCTTCGATGTACAGGCGGCGGACCTTCTGGCCTTCGGGGCCGGTCTGATGCGTGATCAGCTGCATGCCCAGGATTTCGGATGCCAGCTTGCGGACGTCGTCCAGCGAGCGGGCCAGCTTGACGCCGCCGCCCTTGCCGCGGCCACCCGCGTGGATTTGTGCCTTGACGACCCAAACCGGTCCACCCAGCTTTTCAGCGGCAGCCACGGCCTCGTCGACGGAAAGAGCGGGGATCCCGCGCGGCACGGGGACGCCAAATTGCTTCAGCAGTTCCTTGCCTTGATACTCGTGGATTTTCATGTGTTACCTGTCAGGACGTATGAGAAAAAGAAGGTGAATCGGAGGACGACTCGGCCGATGCCTCAGCGCTACCCCCGGTGTACCACTCGGGATAATGCTCAGCCACCACAGGGCCGCCAGTGCTGAGCGCATGGCAGCCGTCCAGTTGGAATGGACGCCGGTTCGGGTTGGGTTCCTGCCGCCGGCGGTTGGCCATGGTCTGGACCGCCGCGGTGGGAAGCACCTGCGACAGTTCGGTCATGTGCGTACAGCCCTCCACATGCCCGAACCGCTCTTTGACCTGGCGGCGGAACCCCTTGAGCAGGTTCATGCCGATCAGGTCAGTGTACGCCGGCTCAATGGCCTTGCAATGCTCGCCATAAGGCGCCGCATCATAGACGGCCTGAGCCGCCACGATCGAGAATTCCTCGTCGATGGTGATGCGCAGGTGCATATGGTGGATGGGCTGCCCGGCCTTGAACATCTCGCCGTCGCGCTTCGGAAAATCGTACGCTTTCACGTCGATCAGCTCGGCTTCCAGGTCCCAGTTGCCGTCATCGCGCGCGTACGACTGCACACGTATGGAACGCGTATGCAGCGGTTGGCGAGGACAATCCGGCGGTGGCAAGGGCATGCGAGGGGGGCCTGCGGGGCAAAGATGGCCTGCGCGTATGGTGCGCGGCAACAAAACCTTCAAAGTATAGCGCAGGCGGCATTCGCGCAATCGTATTAATTGGCCGGCGGATGCCCCGCTGTCCAGTCCGCTGACCGCGGCGCCGTTACTCCCCTCCTTCCACGCAGCCCCTGCCGGTTTCGCCGTCCGGCTCGGCATAGGGCCGGAAATCGCGTCTGCGGTAGGTAAAAAGCCGGCGTGCGCGTCGGGCGCAGCCGGGTTGGAAATGCAGGAGGCCCGGCGCTCACGCGCCAGGGACGCCATCGGCCGTCAGGCCGCCTCGCGCAGCGCTCGCGCCGCCTGGACCATGCCAATCAGCGCGGCCTCCGTTTCCGGCCAGGCCCGCGTCTTCAGGCCGCAGTCGGGATTGACCCACAAGCGTTCCTTGGGCAGGCGGGCGGCGGCCTTGTTCATCAGGTCAACCATCCAGCCGACCTCGGGCACGTTGGGCGAGTGGATGTCGTACACGCCGGGGCCGATGTCGTTCGGGTACCGGAAGTCCTCGAATGCCTTGAGCAGCTCCATATTGGAACGCGACGTTTCGATCGTGATCACATCCGCGTCCATGGCGGCAATGGATTCGATGATGTCGTTGAATTCCGAATAGCACATATGCGTGTGGATCTGCGCCTCCTCGCGCACCCCGGCGGTCGACAGGCGGAAGCAGTCCACGGCCCAGTCCAGGTAAGCCTGCCAATCGGCGCGGCGCAGCGGCAGGCCTTCGCGGATGGCCGGCTCATCGATCTGGATGACGTTGATGCCGGCCGCTTCCAGGTCCACCACTTCGTCGCGCAGCGCCAGCGCCAGCTGGCGGCAGGTGGCTTCGCGCGGCTGGTCGTCGCGCACGAACGACCACTGCAGGATGGTGACCGGACCGGTCAGCATGCCCTTGACCGGCTTGTCGGTCAGCGACTGTGCGTAGGACGACCAGCCCACCGTCATGGGCGCGGGACGGGCCACGTCGCCGAAAATGATCGGCGGCTTCACGCAACGCGAACCGTAGCTCTGCACCCAGCCGTTTTTCGTGAAGGCAAAACCGGCCAGCAGCTCCCCGAAGTACTCCACCATGTCGTTGCGCTCGGGCTCACCGTGCACCAGAACGTCCAGGCCCACCTTTTCCTGGAAGCGGATGACTTCCTCGATCTCCTTGCGGATGGCGGCTTCATACGCGGAGTCGGTCAGGGCGCCCGCCTTCCAGTCGCGGCGCAGCGCGCGGATTTCGGCCGTCTGCGGGAACGAGCCGATCGTCGTGGTGGGATAGGCGGGCAGCCCCAGCTGTTCCTGCTGGCGCGCGATGCGGCCTGCAAACGGCGCCCGGTCGCGCGACATGCCCTTGGAGGCGGCCATGCGCTCGGCCACGGCCGGGTTGTGGATGCGCACCGAGGCGCGGCGCGCGGCCAGCGCCGCGCGTTGGCTGGCCAGCCCCTGCTGCACCGTGGGGTCCGTGGCGCTGTCCAGCGCGCGGCCCAGCAGGCTCAGCTCGTCGAGCTTCTGGGCGGCAAAGGAAAGCCAGCTCTTGAGTTCGGCGTCCAGTTCGGTTTCGTTTTCCAGGTCGACGGGCACGTGCAGCAGCGAGCACGACGGCGCCAGCCATAGACGGTCGCCAAGCTGGCGCGCAAGCGGGGCGAGCGTGGCAATGGCGGCATCGAGATCGGTGCGCCAGATGTTGCGGCCGTTGATGATGCCGGCGGACAGCACCTGCCCGTCGTTCAGGCCCGCCACCACGTCGGCCAATTGTTCGGGGGCACGCACCAGGTCCACGTGCAGGCCGGCCACGGGCAGCGCCTGCGCCGTCGAGAGGTTGTCCTTCAGACCGTCGAAGTAGGTTGCGACCAGCACTTTGACCGCGCTGGCGGACAACGTGGCATAAGCCTGCTTGAAGGCATCGCGCCAGACTTGCGGCAGGTCGAGCGCCAGGATCGGCTCATCGATCTGCACCCACTCGACGCCCAGCTTGGCAAACCGCGCCAGCACCTCTTCATAGACCGGCAGCAGCGCTGCCAGAAGCTGGAGTTTCCCGGCATCGGCGGCGCCGCCGGCAAAAGCGTCTCCCTTGCCCAGGAACAGCCACGTCAGCGGGCCGGGAATGACCGGCTTGACCTCAAGACCCAGCGCCTGGGCTTCCCTGACCTGGTCGAACAGGCTTTCGCGGGCAATACGGAAGGTCTGGCCGGGCACCAGTTCCGGGACGATGTAGTGATAGTTGGTATCGAACCACTTGGTCATTTCGCAGGCGGCTGCGGGCTTGCCCGACGGCGCGCGGCCGCGTCCCATGCGAAAGAGCGTGTCCAGCGAGACCGGCTCGCTGTCCTTCTGGCCGAAGCGCGCCGGCACCGCGCCCAGCAGCGTTGTCCATTCCAGGATCTGGTCGTACCAGGCGAAGTCGCCCACCGGCACGAACTTCAGGCCGGCCGCGGCCTGAAGGCGCCAGTGGCGGGCGCGCAGTTCACGGCCCGTGTCTTCCAGGGCGTCGGCGGTCTGCTTGCCGGCCCAATAGGCCTCGACCGCCCGCTTGAGTTCACGCTGGGCCCCAATGCGGGGGAAACCCAAATTATGAATCGTAGTCATGTTATAGCCGCCATCCACAAAATTTGTTCAAGTGACGATCATTCTGAGGCCAAATCAAAATGAATCAAAATCAATGTATGCATTCATAAGATGAGGAAACCTCATAGAATAGGCAGTCATGCCGACCCGCCGGGGTTTGGCGCCTGGATCCCGCCCCGGATCCCGACCCTCTCAGCCGCCCTCAATGCTAGAAATCCGTCACCTCGAAACACTGACCGCCATCCGGGACGGCGGCAGCCTTCAGGAAGCAGCAGAACGCCTGCACCTGACGCAATCCGCGCTGTCGCATCAACTGCGGGATCTCGAAACCCGCCTGGGCACGCCTCTGCTGAATCGGCGCACGCGGCCGGCCCGGCTGACAACGGCAGGGCTGCGGGTACTGGCGCTGGCCGATGAAGTCCTGCCGCGCATCCGCGCCACGGAACGCGACCTGCAGCGGCTGGCGGCCGGGCGCACGGGCCGGCTGCACCTGGCGATCGACTGTCATTCCTGCTTTCAGTGGCTGATGCCGGCGCTGGACGCCTTCCGCGCGCAATGGCCGGATGTGGCGCTGGACCTGTCCGCGGCGTTCTCGTTCGCCCCCCTGCCCGCGCTGGTGCGCGGCGATCTGGACCTGGTCATCACGTCAGACCCGCAGCCGCTGGATGCGGTGGAGTACCTGCCGCTATTCAAATATGAGCTGGTGCTGGCTGTGTCCGAATCCAACCCGTTGGCGGGCAGTAAATTCATCCTGCCGGAGCAGTTGGCGGACCAGACCCTGATCACCTACCCCGTGGACAAGCAGCGGCTGGATGTCTTCACCGCCTTTCTGGACCCTGCCGACGTGGAGCCCGCCGCGGTCCGCAAGGCGGAACTCACGCCGATCATCGCGCAGCTCGTGGCCAGCAACCGCGGCGTGGCGGCCCTGCCAAACTGGGCGCTGACGGAATACATGAATCAGGGATGGCTGCGGCTTTGCCGCCTGGGGCCCCAAGGGGTGTGGCGCACGCTGTATGCGACCGTGCGCAGCGAGGACACGGACGCCTCGTATATCGACGAGTTTCTGACCATTACCCGCGACGTCTGCTTCAAAACGCTGTCGGGCATCAAGTCGGCGAAATGACGACCGAAGTGACGACCGAAGTGAAAACGTAAGGAACAACGACGGCCGCAGCGACGCCGGCTGGGTAGACGCCCACGGGGAACCACGCCGGCTGGCCGGGCGTCAGTCTTCGTCGCCCTCGCCGAGGATGCGCCGGATGACGTCGTGCGCAAAACCCCGGCTGGCCAGAAAGCGCGCCTGCTTTGCATAGGCCGCGCGATCTTCGGGCTTGGCGCTGAAGCGCTTTTTCCAGACCTCAAGCGCCCGGTCGTATTCGGTGGCGCGAAGCTGTTCACGCAGTTCCGCGACCTGGCTGTCGTCCACGCCATGCTGGCGCAATTCCTGCACGATGCGCGCCGCCCCCTGCCGCGAGGCGCGCCGATGAACCAGGCTTTGGGCGAAGCGTTCGGTGGACAGCCAGCCCTCCTTCTCAAGCGCGTCCAGTACAGATTCGACCTCGGCCGCATCTTCGGCATAAGCAGACAGCTTGCGCGCCAGTTCTTCGCGTGCGTGCTCGCGCCGCGATAGATACCCCACTGCCCGCATCTTCAGCGACGGCCCCTTGCGAGCCTGCTTGCCGTCGGACGTTGACGCCTCGTCGGCGCTGGCGGCAGGATCGGCACGCCGGCCGCGCGCGCCGCCGCGGCGATCGGAACTTCGCTGCTCGGAACTGCGCTGCCACAGGCCGGAGGATTCGGCGCGATCGGCCGAATCCTCAGACGCTGCGGTTTCGCGGACCACCCGCGCATCGGACGTGCGCCGCAAGCCTTGCGGCTTGGCGACCGTTTCGAATTCGTCGTCCAACCTGGCGCGTTGGCGCTCGGCGGACGCGGGAGTCGATTTCCAGCTCATGCGCTTTCCTGCTTGCTAAACAAAACGGCAGGCCCATCTTGGCGCCTGCCGCAGTTTCCCAGCCCAGCCGGGCCGGCGATGAGACTTGCCTGAACCGCGGCGAGCCCTGTCGAATGCCCGGGATTATTCGGCGGTGTCTTCCGCCGTGGGCACGAATTCAGCGGCGCGGCTGACGATGCCCTGGTTTTCGCGGACGCGGTTTTCGATTTCGATGGCGAGTTCCCTGTGCTCTTTCAGGTATTCGCGCACGTTGTCCTTGCCCTGGCCGATGCGGTTGCCGTTGTAGCTGTACCAGGCGCCCGACTTGTCGACGACGTTGGCGGCCACGCCCAGGTCGATGATTTCGCCTTCGCGCGAGATGCCGGCGCCATACATGATGTCGAACTCAGCCTGCTTGAACGGCGGCGCGACCTTGTTCTTGACGACCTTGACGCGGGTTTCGTTGCCGACGACCTCGTCGCCCTTCTTGATGGAGCCGATGCGGCGGATATCCAGGCGCACGGACGCATAGAACTTGAGCGCGTTGCCGCCGGTGGTGGTTTCGGGGTTGCCGAACATGACGCCGATCTTCATCCGGATCTGGTTGATGAAGATGACCATGCAGTTGGTCTTCTTGATGGTGGCGGTCAGCTTGCGCAGCGCCTGGCTCATCAGGCGGGCCTGCAGGCCGGGCAGCGAATCACCCATTTCGCCTTCGATTTCGGCCTTGGGCACCAGCGCGGCCACCGAGTCGACGACGATCAGGTCGACCGAACCCGAGCGCACCAGCGCGTCGGTGATTTCCAGCGCCTGCTCGCCCGTGTCCGGCTGCGAGATCAAGAGGTCGGCCAGGTTGACGCCCAGCTTGGACGCGTATTGGACATCCAGAGCGTGTTCCGCGTCGACGAAGGCGCAGGTGCCGCCCAGCTTTTGCATTTCGGCGACGACCTGCAGCGTGAGGGTGGTCTTGCCCGACGATTCCGGACCGTAGATTTCGACGACACGGCCGCGCGGCAAGCCGCCGACGCCCAGCGCGATATCCAGACCGAGCGAACCCGTGGAAACCACCTGGATGTCATGCGAGACCTCGTTGTCGCCGTAGCGCATGATCGAGCCCTTGCCGAACTGCTTTTCGATCTGCGAAAGCGCTGCGGCGAGCGCCTTGGCCTTTTCCGAAGCGGCGGCCTTGGTGGTTTTGTCGTCCATGAGGAGTCCTGTCTGTAACGTATCTGGAAGTCGGAAAAACTGCGGGTCTGAGCTGGCCGGTCTGAGCTTGCCTGACCTAAGGCCTGACGTGGAGCCTTGAGCTACGGATCAGATTATGGCATCGGATTATACTGTACAAAAAACCAGTGTGCCAGTCTTTTGCACGTATACCCTGAGTGGCAAGCCCGGCGCCGTGTGACAGAATCCGGAGCGATCCCGGTATTTTCGCCTTTCTCCGCCCTCCGGGCCGGCGTGTATCTTCCTAGCAGCAGCCCATGCGTATCCTGATCGCCGAAGACGACAGCATCCTGGCCGATGGCCTGTCCCGCTCGTTGCGCCACAACGGCTATGCAGTGGATGCCGTGCGCGACGGGCTTGCCGCCGATTCCGCACTGGCCGCCCAGGCCTTCGACCTGCTCATCCTCGACCTCGGGCTGCCGCAACTGGCCGGCCTGGAAGTGCTGCGCCGCCTGCGTGCCCGCAACTCCGCCCTGCCCGTCCTCATCCTGACCGCCGCCGACAGCATCGAGCAGCGCGTCAAGGGCCTGGACCTGGGCGCGGACGACTACATGGCCAAGCCCTTCGCGCTGTCCGAACTCGAAGCCCGCGTGCGCGCGCTGACGCGGCGTGGCGCGGGCGGCGGCGGCACGATGCTCAAGCACGGCAAGCTGCTCTTTGACCAGACCGGCCGCGTCGCCATCGTGGACGACCAGACGCTGGATCTGTCGGCCCGCGAAGTCAGCCTGCTCGAAATCCTGCTGACGCGCAGCGGACGCATGGTCAGCAAGACCCAACTGGTCGACCATCTGTGCGAATGGGGCGAAGAGGTCAGCACCAACGCCATCGAGGTCTACGTGCACCGCCTGCGCAAAAAGCTCGAGCCCAGCGGCGTGAAGATCGTCACCGTGCGCGGCCTGGGCTACTGTCTTGAGCGGGACCAGGGTGCGGCGTACCTCGCAAGCTGAGCCCTCCCCAGAGCCGCTCAACCAGGAAGCCCTGGATATCATGCAAGCCGGGTCCAAGGGCCCGAGCTTTGCGCCGCCCCAACGTTCGCTGCTGGGCGAAATCCTGGACTGGATGCTGGCGCCGCTATTCCTGCTGTGGCCCATGAGTGTCGCGATCACCTACGTGGTCGCGCAGAACATCGCCAACGTGCCATACGACCGCGCGCTGGCCAACAACCTGCACGTGCTGACGCGCCAGGTCCACGCGCAGGATGGCCGCGCGGTGCTGAAGATGACCGACGCCGCGCGCGACGTGCTGCGCGCCGACGAGACGGACAGCGTGTTCTGGCTGGCGCTGGGCAGCCGGGGAGAATACCTGGGCGGCGACCGCGCGCTGCCGCTGCCAACCACCGTGGGACAGCCCCGCCCCGGCGAGGTGCAGTACGAGGACGACACGCTACGCGGCTTCGGTATCCGGCTGGCGTTCACCTGGGTAGACCTGCATCTGCCGGGCACGCAGCCGGCGCTTCTCATCGTGGCCGAGACCGTCGAGAAACGCACGCAATTGGCCAACGACATCATCAAGGGCGTCATCATCCCGCAATTCGTGGTGCTGCCGATCGCCGTGCTGCTCGTCTGGTTCGGGCTGTCGCGCGGCGTGGCGCCGTTGAATGCGCTGCAGCAGCGCCTGCGCGCCCGCCGCCCCGACGATCTTTCGCCCATCGACGAGCGCGCCGCGCCCTCCGAGATCGCGCCGCTGGTCGCGGCCATGAACGACCTGCTGGACCGGCTGTCCGCCAACGTGCAGGCGCAGCGCCGCTTCGTGGCCGACGCCGCGCATCAATTGAAGACCCCGCTGGCGGGACTGCGCACGCAGGCGGAACTGGCGCTGCGCGACGCCAGCCCCGAGGAAATGCAGTCCAGCCTGCGGCAACTGGTCACCGGCTCGGAACGGGCGACCCGGCTCGTCAATCAGCTGCTGCTGCTGGCACGCGCCGAAAACCCCAGCGCCGTCGGCCTGACGCGCACGGACATCAACGCCATCGCCTATGAGCAGACCATGCACTGGGTGCCGCTGGCGCTGTCGCTCAGCACGGATCTCGGTTTCGAGGGGTCGGACACGCCCGTCGAGATCAACGGCAATCCGCTGCTGCTGGCTGAACTGCTGAACAACCTGGTGGACAACGCGCTGCGCTACACCCCTCGCGGCGGGCATATCACCGTGCGCGTGCTGCAGGCGGACGGCGAGGGGCTCCTGGAGGTCGAGGACTCGGGACCGGGCATTGCGCCCGAAGAGCGCGAGCGCGTGTTCGACCGCTTTTACCGCGTGCTGGGCACGTCCTCGGACGGCAGCGGCCTGGGCCTGGCCATCGTGCGCGAGATCACGCAAAAGCATCAGGCCAGCGTCGTGATCAGCGACCATCCCACCGAACACTCCGACCTGCCCGGCACCCGCATCCGCGTCGTTTTTCCCCTCTACACGCCCCCGCCCGAGCCGGCCGAAAGCTAAGGACTATCCCTAGCCCTCCCCGGCACGATTACCATTTGTTTCAATTTTAAGATTCAAGTAAGGGTCCCGTCAGAACCTCGTCAGCGTCGCGCCCCAATGTGACGCTTAGCTCGATGTCGGTCGCGCCGGCGGAGGGTCAAGCACGGCGGAAAAACGCCGGCCTAAAAAACGAGGAGACATCATGAGCACAACTACCATGGCAGGCCGCGGTCCATCCGCGGATCCGCGTCCGATGACCAAGGAGGAGCGCAAGGTCATCTTCGCGTCTTCGCTCGGCACGGTGTTCGAGTGGTATGACTTTTACCTGTATGGCTCGCTCGCAGCCATCATTGCCCAACACTTCTTTTCCGGCGTGAACCCGACCGCGGGCTTCATCTTCGCGCTGCTGGCCTTCGCTGCCGGTTTCGCGGTGCGGCCGTTCGGCGCGCTGGTATTCGGCCGCCTGGGCGACCTGGTCGGACGCAAATACACCTTCCTCGTCACGATCGTGATCATGGGCCTGTCGACGTTCCTGGTCGGCATCCTGCCCAGCTACGCCAGCATCGGCCTGGCCGCTCCCGCCATCCTGATCGTCCTGCGGCTCTTGCAAGGCCTGGCGCTGGGCGGTGAATACGGCGGCGCGGCGACCTACGTCGCCGAACACGCCCCGCACGGCCGCCGCGGCTTCTACACGTCCTGGATTCAAACCACCGCGACGCTGGGCCTGTTCCTGTCGCTGCTGATCATCCTGGGCATCCGCACGGTCATGGGCGAAGACGACTTCAAGGCCTGGGGCTGGCGCATTCCGTTCCTGATCTCGGTGGTGCTGCTGGGCATCTCGGTCTGGATCCGGCTGCAGCTGAATGAATCCCCCACCTTCAAGCGCATGAAGGAAGAAGGCAAGGGTTCGAAGGCGCCGATCGCCGAATCGTTCGGCCAATGGAAGAACCTGAAGGTCGTGCTGCTGGCGCTGCTGGGCCTGACCGCCGGCCAGGCCGTGGTCTGGTACACGGGCCAGTTCTACGCGCTGTTCTTCCTGACGCAGACGCTGAAGGTCGACGCCAACACCGCCAACATCCTGATCGCCATCGCCCTCTTGATCGGCACGCCCTTCTTCGTGATCTTCGGCGCGCTGTCGGACAGGATCGGCCGCAAACCCATCATCATGGCGGGCTGCCTGATCGCCGCGGCGACCTACTTCCCGATCTTCCAGGGCCTGACCCACTTCGCCAACCCGGCGCTTGAAAAGGCGCAAGCCACCGCCCCGGTCACGGTGATCGCGGATCCGAGCACCTGCTCGTTCCAGTTCAACCCCGTGGGCACGGCCTCGTTCACCAGCTCTTGCGACGTGATCAAGTCGTTCATGGCCCGCAACTCGGTGAACTACCGCAACGAAGCGGCTCCGGCCGGTTCCGTGGCCCGCGTCAAGATCGGCAATGAAGAGTTCGCCTCGTTCGACGGCCGTTCGCTGGCGCCGGCCGAGTTCAAGGCCAAGGTCGCCGAACTCGACAAGACGCTGACCGCCTCGATCCGCAGCCACGGCTACCCGGCCAAGGCCGATCCGGCCCAGACCAACAACGTGATGGTCGTGGTGCTGCTGACGATCCTGGTGCTGTACGTGACCATGGTCTACGGTCCGATCGCCGCCATGCTGGTGGAGATGTTCCCGACGCGCATCCGCTACACGTCGATGAGCCTGCCCTACCACATCGGCAACGGCTGGTTCGGCGGCTTCCTGCCTCCGGTCGCATTCGCCGTGGTCGCGGCCACCGGCAACATCTACGACGGCCTGTGGTATCCGATCATCATCGCCGTCATGACTCTGGTGGTCGGCACGCTCTTCGTGCGCGAATCCAAGGACAACGACATCAACGCCTGACAAACCATCCCCCGCCGGGCGGGACTGCTGCGCCTGCCCGGCCTTTCAAAAGCTCCTCGCGGAGCTTTTTTTTTGTTCGGCACTTTCAGGACCATGTCAGACCTGCGCCAGTAGACTGAGCGCTCAGATTACGGCCTTGCGCAAGATTGCCTGACGATTGATCCCCCTGTCAGACGATTGCAGGGCTGCTGATCTGACACCAATGCCGCGTTCCCCGCGAGCCTTTTATGACGCGGCATTGCGTGCTCCCGTACCGGCCCGACTCTTTATTGAGCCGGGCCGCTTTTTTTGCGGCAGCCCGCAAAAGACAAAGGGCGGCCGCAGCGCAACCGCCCTCTTCATGCTGCATGGCCGGCCTCGCGGCCGGCTCGTATCAACGACGCATGCCCACGCCGATGGCGAGCACACCCGCCACGATCGCGGCAATGCCTGCCCACGTCGGGATGGGCACCGACTTCTCGGTTTCCGCCGTGGCCTTCACAGATCCGATCTGCAGAACCGTTTCTTCGGACTTGTAGCTAAAGCCCTTATAGGCCAGGGCAACCACGCCCAGGACAATGAGGATCGCGCCAATGATTTTCATCTTTTCACTCCAATCTCACGTTGGTGCGCGGGACATTACCGGATAGGCTGGTCCCTGTCAGTGACAGAACGTGTCGCCGGTTGCCGACGTGCCTGCCCCCTTCGGCAAAGCCGCCGCGTCGTATAGAATCAACCCTTTTGGCCGACGCTCATGTGGTTCAAGAATCTCAAGATTTACCGCCTCTCCTCGCCCTGGACCCTGACCGGCGAGCAGCTTGAAGAAACGCTGGCGCGCCATGCCTACCAGACGGGCAACAACCTCGAAATGCAAAGCCTGGGCTGGGTGCCCCCGCGCGAGAACGGCGGCCTGGCCCACGAAGTGAACGGCCAGATCCTGCTCAGCCTGCGCGCTGAAAAGAAGCTCTTGCCGGGCACGGTCATCAACCAGGTCGCCAAGGCCCGCGCCCAGGAAATCGAAGAGCAGCAAGGCTACAAGCCTGGCCGCAAGCAGATGAAGGAAATCAAGGAGCGCGTCACGGACGAGCTCCTGCCGCGCGCCTTCAGCGTCTATCGCGACACGCGCGTGTGGATCGACCCGAAGAACAACTGGCTCGTCATTGACGCGGCCGCTTCGGCCAAGGCCGACGAAGTCATCGGCCTGCTCGCCAAGTGCGTCGATCCCTTCCCGCTGGAAAACCTGTACGTCGCCCAATCGCCGGCCTCCGCCATGACCGGCTGGCTGGCCGAAGACGAAGCGCCCACCAACTTCACCATCGACCAGGACACCGAACTGCGCTCGTCCGGTGAAAGCGGCGCCGCGATCCGCTACGTAAAGCACTCCATTGACGCTGACGACGTGCGCCGTCACATCCAGTCGGGCAAGCAGTGCACCCGCCTGGCCATGACGTGGGCCGACCGCGTGTCGTTCGTCCTGACCGAAGGCCTGGACGTCAAGCGCGTGGCGCCGCTGGACGTGCTGAAGGAAGGCAACGAAGGCGTGGCCGCGAACGACGACGAAAAGTTTGATTCCGACATGATGCTGATGACTGGCGAACTGGCCAAGATGATGGCCGAACTGGTCGAAGCGCTGGGCGGCGAAAAGAAAATCTAAGCCGCCTTTACCCGGCAGCAACACCAGGGGCCGCTCTTGTCGAGCGGCCCTTTTTCATGCCTCGACGCTGCGGTCGCGGCCGGCCTGCTTGGCCTTGTACAGCGCCTTGTCGGCGCGATCGATCAGGTAGGCATAGTCGGGATGGCCGTCGAAGGTCGCCACGCCGATGCTGGCTGTCACATGCAGCGCACCGGACTCGGCGATCACGAAGCGATGCCGGCGAATCTCGGCATTGAGCTTTTCGGCGGCGGCCAGCGCAGCGCCCGGGCCCGTGTCCACCAGCACGACAAGAAACTCCTCGCCGCCATAGCGGAACACGAAGTCGCTGGATCGACAGGTCTGATGCACGACTTCGGCAAACTGGCGCAGGATCTGGTCCCCGCCCGCGTGGCCGTGCGCATCGTTGATGGCCTTGAAGTGATCGATGTCCAGCAACAGCACCGAAAAGCTTGACCGCTGACGCTGCGCCAGCGAGATCTCGCGGCCGATGACGGACGGCAGGAAACGGCGGTTGAGCACGTTGGTCAGCGGATCGCTGCCGCTTTCGATCTCGGCCACCATGTCAAAGAGGCCGTTGAGCAGATGCTTGATGCGCGCCACGAGCTCCTGCAGTTCCCGCACCTGATTGGGCAGAGATTCTGGCGCCTGACTGGCGCTTTGCATCATCCCCGGCAGCACCGTGTCATCCAGCCGCGCCACGGCATCAATGATCTGCCGCAGCGCCGGCGCGCTTTCGAACAGCACCGCGCCCTTGTGCTGGAGCCAAAGTCCGAACTCCGAGGCGGCCAGCCGCGGCAGCGCCTGCTCCGGCGTGCGGTAGTGCAGGCCGATCAGCACCGCCTGGCTCCATTCCAGCAAGGCGGCGCGTTGCCGCTCGCGTTCGGTCGAAATGTTCTGGCCCAACGCAAAGAGTCGATAGGCCTCGTCGTTGCGGGCGCCCCGATTGATGTCGCGCATGAACGCGCGGCTCATCTGTTCGATGGCCAGGTCGAACAGATTGCACACGTACTGCGTTGCCACGGACGCCGCCTGGCCTTCCAGGCCGCCGGCGCGCAAGCGCTGCGCGATTTCATTCTTCAGGATGCGGGCGCCGGCCATCACCAGATGGATCGGGATATGGACGCGCGCGTGAACCTCGCCGACCTTCTTCTGCGTGGCCATCAGCACGTCGATATCGCCTTGCTCGCGCACGCAGAGCAGGCCTTTCAACCAATGCGTCATGCCGCGGTGCAGGCGGGTCGAGACGATTTCGTGAGAGAGCCGCGGGCCGGCTTCGGCATCGGCAAGCAAGGTGGAATAGAAGGCATCGACCAGCTGCGCGGCATGGTCGGACACCAGCGCTGCAACTTGGCCGCGCGTATTGGCGTCGACCGATTGATAGACCGCCTCCCAGGCCTGCGCATTGGAGGCGCTCAGGTAGCACGCCTGGCCGCTGGCTGCGTCGGCGGTGGCCGCGGCAGGAGGAACATCGGAACTGCTCGAAGACATAAGATCATCCGCCCAAGAACGGCGTGCGCGCCTGATAGCGGCACTCGCCCGTAAAACCAGCGCGGATTATGCTTGAATTCGCCGTGGCGGGACCGCTTTCGCGGCGCCGCCACGGGCGCCTGGCCTCAATCCAGGCCGTGGAAGACCGAATCGTCGGGACCGACGTGCGACGGATGCTGCCACGTCACGTCGCGCAGCGAATGCTGCACCAGGCCTTCGACGCCCAGCAACACCGCGAAGATCGCCATGCGGATGGGAATGCCGTTGTCGGTCTGGCGGAAGATCGCCAGGCGCGGATCGTGGTTCAGATCCACGCTCAGGTCGTTGGCGCCCGGACGGCTGTCGCGCGGCAGCGGGTGCATCACGATTGTCTCGGGGCTGCAGTAGGCGTCGATGATGGCGCGGTTGACCTGGAAGTCGGGCGTATAGCCTTCGTTTTCTTCGTTGGCGAAACGCTCTTTCTGCACGCGCGTCGCGTAGATGACGTCGGCGCCCGCCAGGCCCTCGGCCAGCGAGGACTTCTGCTCGATGATGTTGCCGTTGCGGCTGGCCTGCTCGACGATGTAGGTCGGCATCTCCAGGCCCTTGGGCGAGATCAGCGAAAACTTCACGTTCTTGTACAGCGCCATCAGCTTGATGAGCGAGTGCACGGTGCGGCCATACTTCAGGTCGCCGACCATGGCGATGTGCGCGCCGTCCAGCAGTTTGCCCAGGCGCGAGAACTCGGTCAGGATCGTGTACAGGTCCAGCAGCGCCTGGCTGGGGTGCTCGCCGGGGCCGTCACCGCCGTTGACCACGGGAATGTTCGTCGCACGCGCAAATTCCGCGACCGAACCCTGGTCGGGATGGCGAATGACCATCGCGTCCACGTAGCCGCTCATGACGCGGCTCGTGTCGTAGATGGATTCGCCCTTGGCCATCGATGAAAACGTGAAGCCGGTCGTGTCGCACACCGACCCGCCAAGGCGGCAGAACGCGGATCCAAAGCTCACGCGGGTGCGGGTGCTGGCCTCGAAGAACAGGTTGCCCAGCACGGCGCCTTCCAGCACTCGCGACACCTTCTGGCGGCGCGCGATGGGCTGCATCATGTCGGCGACGCGGAACAGGTCTTCGACGGAATCGCGGGTGAATTGGTCCACCGACAAGAGCTGATTCTTGCCTTCGACGGCAATGCGGTCACGCAAGGGGCCGTCTTGTACGCTTTGCGTATATTTTTCGAGCAGCACGCCGTTTTGCACGATTTCGCTGACGAACCGCTGCACCACTTCCGGCATGGCCCGGAACTCCTGCGATCCTTCAGGAAGCAGCCAGGTGTCCAGCGCGCGGCGCTTCACGCCGATGCGGGTGGCGAACACGTCGCGGGTGAGATTTAGGCGGCGCATGGCGTCGCGCAGAAAGGCTTGCTGGGAGATGCTCATGACGGGCCCCAAGAAGAGGAGTTATATACGCAGTGCGCATATTATTCCGTACGTCTACACAAGTCCAATATTTTTGCGCATACGGGTTTACCCGCGTTTTAACGCTGTGCGTAAGCCGCCGCCTTTGGGGCGTCCGTCACTGCCTGCGACGCCGCAAACCAGCAGGCGCCGCAGAATGCCAACGCACTAGCCACATAGCAAAGTAGCGCCAACAACTGCGCCGGCCAATGGCCGCGCGTCAGATGGCCGTTGTAGCCTTGCCGCAACAGGCTGACCTGCGCAAGGTAGGCAAACGCCACACCCAGGCAAGCCAGCATGAGGCCGCCCAGAAAAAGGATGAGGGGAATCTGGAGATCGGGCGCGGCAATGTCCCCGCCCACGATGCCAAGCGAAAAACCCACCAGGACGAGGGCGGCCACGCCGTTCAGCCACCCCAGGAACCGGAACGCGCCTGCCAGCAGCGCGAACGACAGGCCGTTGGCACGGATCTGCTGGGCGCGGGGATCCATGTATCAGCCGCCGCTGGCGCTACGGCAGATCGGCGTCGCGCTCTGGATAGACTTGCGCGCCGCCGCAATTTCGGCTTCGTCCCACCGGCCTTCGCCCAGGACCGTCACGGTCACCTTGGCGTTGGCAGGCCCTGCGGGTTCCGCGGAAATCAGTTCCAGCACCGTCGCGGGCTGACCGACCTTGTAGAGCTGGATCTCATCCGGCGCGCCTTTCTGGCCAAGCGTGTGGCGCCAAGCATAGGAGACGCCGTACGGATGGCTGACCTGCGTGTGGCAGGTGCGCACGTATTCGCCGGCGCGGCGGAAGGCCGCCTGGTAATTGGTGTCGACGCTGAAGGTCTCTTTCTTTGCGGTTTCCGACTCGTAGACGCCGGTGCTGGCGCATCCGGCCAACGTAGCCGCCAACGCGACACCCACCCATACAGACTTGCGCATGATTCTTCCCGCCATTGCTATTCGGACTTCCGCGATTATGCCAGCGGCAGCAAAAAGGCCACGCCAGAAATGCCGATATCGTGGCACTTCTGGCGTGGCCTTGCGCCGCCCGAACGGCGGCGAGCCAGACGCCCTACCGCTTTTCCGCGGCCCCCTCGATCTTTTCCCCGCCTCGCTGGATATCTTTACCGGCCCCGGCGACGGTGTTGCACCCCGCGGTCAGCGCAGCAATCGAAAGCATCATGACGAGAAAGACTCTGTTCTTCATAAGACATCTCCTGTCTGGGCATGGAAAAAACGAAACCCAGCATACCTCAAAGGCCCCGTTTTTTGCGTGACACGAGCGCGCCACCTGTAACAACGCTGCCAAGAAACCGTCACCACCCTTACGCGCCGGTGACATTTGCGGGGCATTCCCGGCTGTCGCGTATTTGCCGCCAATGGATTAGGATGCGCACATGACGAAGACACAAGCATCGCAACCCGCTGGCGCCGGTCCGCAAGGCTGGGGCTGGCAACAGCCTCAATGCCGTGGGCAGGCCGCATTGGCGCTGTTCATCGACGATCTGCATCGCATTTTGCAGGCGCATGCCGCGGGCAAGCTGGCTGACAGCAGCACGCTGGCAGACGCGCAGGCCCAGGTCAATGAGCTGCTGGCGCGGTACAACGAAATTTCCGCTGCCCCGGATATATTCCAGGGGCAGTCAGTCCAACTCAAGGAAGGCATCGACCGCAGCGGCGTATCGCACACGGTGCCGATTTTTTCGCCGCGTCTGAAGCAGTCGCTGGTGTCGATGCTGGGACAGTGACCGGGATGACTCCCCGAAAACTGGCGCCCCCGGCGATCGAACAGAGCAGCCCCCAAAGGAAGGAGACCACAAGATGAGCACGGACAACGTTGTTGAGTTTCTCCGCCTGCTTTCCCTGGACGTGACGCTGGGCACCGCCGCTCAGCATGCCGCCAGCCAGGCCGACGCGCCGCTGGCCCTGGCCCGGCTCGCCACGTCTCATGGCCTGCCCTGCAATGCTTCCGATTGGTCTTCCTTTGCGCGTAACTGCCTGGACAACCTGGACCTGACCGAAGGCGACACCGGCATGGGCAACGCCACGATCTGGCAACTGGTGCAGGATCCCGCGCACGGCACGACCATTCCCGCCAGCGCCATCACCCGCGTGATCGGCATCATCTCGCAGCCCGAGGGCGGGCCGCCCGTGGTTGGCCACGTGGTCGGAGATCTGGCGCCTCGCGCGCCCGTCGGCATGGCCCCGCACACGACAGGCTCCTGATTGCCGCTTGCCAGGCAGTCCGTAGAGGACTGCCGGGTCAGGATTGCGGATTCAGGAATTCCATGACGCCCGCCGCGCCGGCCACGCCGCTGGCCATGCAGGCCGTCAACAGGTAGCCGCCTGTCGGCGCTTCCCAATCCAGCATTTCCCCCACGCAGAAAACGCCGGGCACGGCTTTGAGCATCAGCCCGGCCGTCAACCCATCGAATGCCACCCCGCCCGCGGTGCTGATCGCTTCGTCAATCGGACGAGGCCGCAGAAGCGTCAAGGGCAAGGCCTTGATTCGCTGGCCCAGACGCTCCGGATCCTTGAAGTCGTCGGCACTGGCGCACTCTCTGAGCAAGCCCGCCTTGACGCCCGTCAGCCCCAGGCGGCTTTGCAAGTGGCTCGACATCGAGCGCGCGCCGCGCGGATGCGTCACTGCGGCCATCACCTTCTCATGAGGCCAGTCCGGCGCAAGGTCCAACAAGGCCACGGCGCTGCCGTCGATGTCTATCCTGTCCCGCAGGGGGGCCGACAAGGCATAGACGAGGCTGCCTTCGACCCCGGTTTCCGATACGACGAATTCGCCCTGGCGGCGGAGTCCGCCGCAGGCCATGGACACCGACTTGACCGGCTGACCGGCAAAGCGGCTGCGGAAATGATCGGACCACGCGACGTCGAACCCGCAATTGGCGGGCCGCAATGCCGCAACCGGCACACCGTGCGACTGGAGATCCGGCGCCCAGGCGCCATCGGATCCCAGCTTGGCCCAGCTGCCGCCGCCCAGCGCCAGCACGACGGCATCCGCCGCATGCTGCGTCTGGCCGGCGGGCGTCTCGAAGCGCAACGCGTCCACGCCGGGTTTGCCGCCGCGCCAGCCGAGCCAGCGGTGCCGCATGTGAAATCGCACGCCCTGTCCGCGCAGCCGGGCGAGCCAGGCGCGCAAGAGCGGCGCGGCCTTCATCTCCTGGGGAAACACCCGGCCCGATGAACCCACGAAGGTCTGGATGCCCAACGCGTGAGCCCACTCACGCAGCGCGGCGGCGTCCATCTTCTGCAGCCACGGCTGCACGAAAGGGGCGCGATCGCCGTAGCGGGCAAGAAAGGGCTCGGCGGGCTCGCTGTGCGTCAAGTTCAGGCCGCCCCGTCCCGCCATCAGGAATTTGCGTCCCACCGAGGGCATGGCGTCGAACACGTCGACCTGCGCCCCCGATTCGCTCAGCTTTTCGGCGGCCATCAGGCCGGCCGGGCCGCCCCCAATGATGGCAACGCGTTTGGCGGACAGGCTCATGGCGCCGTCGCCTTGGTGACAGGACGCGGAAGGGGAAAAGCGGAACGCATGCGGGAGAAAACCGGGACGAAGATGACGTTCGGACGTCGGGCCGTGGGGACGCAGATTGTCTCACGGCTGCGCCGGCTGGCAGCGGGATCGCCCGCTTGGACTGCCCGGAAAGCGCAACGGCGGCCACTTCTTGACCGCCGCCGCCAAGCCCATGTTTTTGCTAGAGAAATTGCATATACGCAACAGCTATCCCAAGGGTTTTCCACAATCCCTGTGGGTAACTGCCGCGGCGATTCAAACAATAATCAGGCGCGCTCGGCCGCCTGCATCGGGCCGGACCAGGGCTCGGCATCCAGTTGGAAACGCAGTTCCTGGTACTCGCCATCGACGGCGACCGTGCGCAGCAGCCCGGCATCCAGCGCCTGCCCCAACGCGCGGCGGCACAGGGTTTCGGGGTCGTCCGGCAGCGACTGGAAGACGCCGTCGGGAATGCGCAGTCTCAGCAAGGCATGGGGATCGCCGCGGTCGGCCGGACGGCCGATATGGATGTGGGCGGGATACCCGTGCGGGCACCAGATGCCCACGTGGTACTTGCCCTCAGCGCCCGTATCAGCAACGTAGCCGGGATGATCGTATTTTGCGGTTCCCATGGACACTCCTTTTGTGCGGCAATGTAGCGCGCGTGACCCATGGTAGCGCAGGGTGGCGGCCGTGTCCGGGCGCGGCTATCGGGGAAACTCCGAACGCACACGCGGCATGACCCAGCGCAATCGGCAGACGAAAAAAAGCCGCGACGGTGTCGCGGCTTTTTTGCTGTGGCCTTGCCGGGGCATGTGAAACGCGCCGCTTGCAAGACCGGGTACTGCTTGAAACTGGTTGCGGGGGCAGGATTTGAACCTACGACCTTCGGGTTATGAGCCCGACGAGCTGCCAGACTGCTCCACCCCGCGTCTGATGTGTGAATCATACATCATTTTGAAATCTTGTGCAGCGCACCCAGGCGAATGTTTCCGTTTCTCGACACGAAACGGTGGAAAAAGCCGGCTGCGCGGCGCAGGACCGAAGGCAAACGGCCTTCGGCATCCAGGCATATCACCTGTGCGCCGCCCAGCGCGCTCACGCGCACCGCGCCCCCGTACGTCACGCCGTGAACCTCCCCTGCGTTCAGGCGAACCGGAACGACGCGATGCAGACCATTTGCGGCTTCCAGGCCGTTTGCGCCCTCCTCGACGCGCACGCTACCTTCAGTGCAGACGACGGCGGCACCTGCGCGCAGCACGAACATCCGGCTGGCGCCGGCGGGAAGATCCAGGCGCTGGCCCGGGAAGTCGGGGGTGGATTGCGGGGTCATGATGGTCTCCAGAAGCACCATGACAGGCTACGCGCGCCCTGCTTTGCGCAACAGCCACACAAATCGGCTTTCTGTACCGATGCAGAGGCTCGATTTTGTCGCTGTTATGGTGTACTTTGCCTTCATCTGTGCCTACCCACGGCCCAATGCAGGGGAGCAAGATCGGCGCATGGAACCCCAACCGCTGTACCTTCGCCTGGCTAACCACTACCGGCGCGCCATCCAGACCGGCGTGCTTGCCCCCGCGCAGCGCATGCCGTCCGTCCGCACGCTGGTGCGCACGCATCATGTCAGCCTGTCCACGGCCCTGCAGGCCTGCCGCCAGCTCGAGGACGATGGCCTGATCGAGGCTCGCCCCCGCTCCGGCTACTTTGTTCTCAAACCCCGGCGCAACAGCATTCCACCCGTGTCCGAGCCGGACATCCGCCAGACGCTCGGCGCGGCGCAGTATGTCGGCATCCACGATCGCGTCTCGGACTTCATCGCCAAGTGCGAGGCCCATCCTGTCAGCGCCAACTTCGCCCTGGCTGCGGCCGTGCCGCAGGCGTATCCCATGGAGGCGCTCAAGCAGGCAATGACACGGGCGCTGAGGCAATCGCCCGAGGTGCTGGTCAGCCCGGTGCCGCCCCAAGGGCATCCCGACCTGCGCGGGGTACTGGCCCGCCGGGCGCTGGCCAATGGCATCAACGCGACGCCGGACGACGTCATCGTCACGCATGGCTGCATCGAAGCCCTGAATCTGGCGCTGCGCGCCGTCGCCCGGCCCGGGGACACCATCGCAGTGGAGTCGCCCGCCTACTTTGGCTTGCTGCAGATCCTGGAAAGCCTGGGAATGCGCGCGCTCGAGATCCCCACCAGCCCGCAGCATGGATTGTCGATCGAAGCCTTGGACCTGGCCTTCCAGACCCACGGCAACATCCGCGCCGTGGTCGTGGTGCCGAACTTCCAGAATCCGTTGGGCTGCGTGATGCCCGACGCGCACAAGGCGCGGCTGGTGGCCCTGTGTGAGCGCCAACAGGTGCCGCTCATCGAGGACGACACCTACGGCGCCCTGACCGACGACGACACGCCGCTGGCGGCCGCCAAATCCTGGGATGCCACCGGCAACGTCATCTATTGCTCTTCGATGCACAAGACGCTGGCGCCGGGCATGCGGCTGGGCTGGCTGCTGGGCGGCCGCTGGAAAGCCCGGATCGCCATGCTCAAGTTCGCGCAAAGCCGCCCCAACGAACCGCTGGCGCAGATCGCAGTGGCGGAGTTCATGGGCTCGCGCGCCTACGACCGCCACCTGGCCCGGCTGCGCCGCGAGTTAAAGACACAGCGCGACCTGACCGCCGAGGCCATCGCCGCGCACTTCCCGCGCGGCACGCGGCTGAGCGTGCCGCAAGGCGGCATGCTGCTCTGGGTGGAAATGCCCGCGGGCGTGTCCGGCATGGACGTCTTCGAGACCGGATTGCGGCAAGGCATACGCGTGGCGCCCGGCGCCATGTTTTCGAATGGCGCCCGCTACGACCACTTCCTGCGTATCAGTTGCGGGCAACGCATCACCCCGGAAGTCTCACACGCACTGGTGGCGCTCGCGCGCATCGTTGAAGAAAGGACAGGATGAACGCGGCACTGCATCAATTCATCGCGGACTACGGCCTGTGGGCCGTGGTGGGCGGAACCTTCCTGGAAGGCGAAAGCGTGGTGGTGTTTGCGGGCTTCCTGGCGCACCAGGGACTGTTCCACCTGCCCTATGTCATGCTCTGCGCGTTCGCTGGCTCGTTCATGGCGGATCAGGTCCTGTTCTACGTGGGACGCCGCTACCGAGACCACCGCTACGTGCAGCGCATCCGCGCCAAGCCGGCGTTCGACAGGGCGCTGGCGGCCATCGACCGGTATCCCAACGGTTTCATCCTGGCGCTGCGCTTTCTGTATGGCTTGCGCACGGTCGGCCCCGTGGCGCTCGGCATATCCAAGGTGCCGGCCCTGCGCTACCTGGTGTTGAACGCCATCGCGGCCATGATCTGGGCGGTCTGCTTCAGTTTGCTGGGCTTCGTTTTCGGGCGGACGATCGAGGCGCTGCTGGGCCGCCTGCACGGCGTGGAAACCAAGCTGGCGGTCGCGGCGGCACTAGGCGTGCTGGTGTGGCTGGCCTACCGGCTCCATGCGCGCCGCCGCAGATAGCGGCCGGCGCTCAGAAGACCAGCTTGCCGCTGGCCCGCTGCACATGGCGGCGGCGCGCCTTGCGGTACAGGGCGCCGATGATCGGCAGCCGCGCAAGGCGGCGCAGGATCGGGTGGCGCTGATCGAAGTCATGCCACGCCTTGAAGCCGTGGCCCATGCGCTCCCAGCTTTCCCTCGCCTCGGGGGAAAGCTTGCCGGGGTCGAACGCCGCCAGCTTTGCCGCTTCCGAAACGCGCGCCGCGAGGGCGTGGCTCCGGCCTTCCAATGAATACTGATTCCGCATGGGGCCGCATATTACCCGGGCTTGGCCCGTCGTGGCGGCAGTCGGGCTGCGCACCGCGCATGCGCCAGGGAGCCGCTTTTGACCGCTCCGCGCAAGCCGTTGTAATTAAAGGAATTTGGGCATCTATGCCCGCACTATCCCAAGGCTTGTCCACAGAACTTGTGGGTAACTGCCGCCACGCACATCACTTCAAGGCAGTCACGACCATGTCGCGCACGCTTTCGAAACCCGCGACGTATTGCGGGTTCTCCGAGCGGGCAAGCAGGCTGGAATAGTTCTGTTCGAGCTGCGCCTCGATGGCCTCGCGCAGCCCCGGCGAACTCTTCACCAATTGCAGCACCGACAGCAGCGTGGCATTGAGCGCATCGATGCGGCCGCCCTGATGCGAGATGGTGTGCACGACGACGGCGATCTGTTCCTGGATATCCATGATGTAAGCCTCCTGGCAATGAAATTTGGCGCAAATCCTAGCATGGCGCCCGCGCGCGTCGGGCCGGGGCCGCAAGTGGCGTACCCCCTGCTGCGGCTAGGCAAGCACGGGGGTCGGCGCTAGCATGAAGCGTAGCCGCAAGGGCACCGCGGCGCACGCCGCCGGCGCTGCCTTCAGACGCCCGGCACAACCGGAGCGCGCTCATGAAAACGATCCAGAATTACGTCCCGCCCAGCGCCCAGTCGCTGCAACGGCTGCAGGACAGACTGGGCTACAGCGATGGCAAGATGGCCGAGCTGGCCGGGTTGGACGCATCGACGCCCTGGCCCAGTTATGTCGGCGGCGCCGAGCCGCGCACGCTGGGCCGGCAGCGGCTGTTCTACATGATGGCGCGCCTGACGCTGCAGGAGTCCGAATGGCAGCGCGTGCTGGCCGCCATGCGCGAGGCCGGCGCGCACTTCGATTGCCAGGATCCGCACGCTGGCGACGCGCCGCCGCCGCCCGAACCCATGGCGGACGAAGAGCGCAAGTTCGGCATGCTGCTGGTCAGCCGCAACGGTTCGTTCCACGAAATGGAGCAACTGCGTGAATTCGCGCATTTCGCCCATGAGGCCGATGTCAGCCGTTTCGTGCACAGCGCGTTCTATGACAGCGACATCGACCTGTGCCGCTTCAGCTTCGCGGACCACGACGGCCTGGACGACGCCAGCCGCGACCGCATCTTCGACGCAGCCCAGAAAACGATCACGCGCTTCGAGTTCGACGGCCGCATCTATCACGGCGGCATTCCGCCCGAGTCCGACGGCTAGCCCGCCGCATTGACGCGGGCAGGCCGGCGCCTGTACCGTCGCCACTTCGCCCTCCGCCCGACGCCATCGCCCACCGCATGAACGAACGACTCGACGCCATCGACCGGCAACTGCTGAGCCTGCTGCAGGCCAATGCGCGCGAACCGGCCGCCATCCTCGCGCGCAAGCTTGGCCTGGCGCGAACCACCGTGGTGGCGCGCATCGCGCGGCTCGAGCGCGAGCGCATCGTCGCGGGCTATGGCGTGCGCCTGGGCCGGCTGCTGGAAGAGGCAGCGGTGCGGGCCTACTGCTTCATCAGCGTGCTTCCCAAGACGCCGGCGGCCGTGATCCGCGAACTGGAAAAGATGCCCGAGGTTGAAGAGGTGTCTTCCGTCAGCGGCCCCTACGATTACCTGATCTTCCTGCGCTGCGAGACCCATGAGCAGCTGGACGCGCTGCTGGACCGCATCGGGCTCATCGACGGCGTCAAGCAGACCCAGACCTCGATCGTTCTCAGCCGCAAGGTCGACCGGCGAAGCGCAGTCGCCGCGCCCTGACCGGCGGCCTTTGCCCGGCCCGTCTTTCCGGCGGGCGCAACATGGTGGTGTAATGGGGGCCTGTCGCGAATCCTGGATTTTTCATGCTTGCTCGCCTTGCCCCTGCCGCCGCCCTCCTCGTCCTGTTGACCGCGTGTTCCAGCATGAGCGAGGTCAAGTCTCTCGAAAAAGACCAATACAGCGTCACCTATAGCTCCGGCACGCAACTGCTGAGCTGGGTCGAGATCAAGATCAAGACATTGGAGCGCGCGGACGAGTACTGCCAGTCGCTTGGCCGCAAGCTGGTGAAGCCCAGCGTGACGTCCAACCACGCCACCGGGCTGGGCTCCAAGCGCGCCACGGTCACCTTCGAATGCGCGCCGATCGATCCGCCCAAGCCCGCCGCCCAGTAGATGCCCACGGCGCCGTCCGGCTTCGGGTGTAGCATTTCCGCATTCCCCCTCTCTCTGCCTGCATCGTGAACACTCTCCTGCCCGTGGGCATCACCATGGGCGATGCCGCCGGCATCGGTCCCGAAATCGTCGTCAAGGCCTGCGCGCAAGGCTTGGGCGCGCCCTGTGTCGTGTATGGCGACGCGGGTGCGCTGCGCCGGGCGGCCGCGCAGCTTGGCGCCCGCCTGGACATCGTCGAGATCTCCGGCATCGGCCAGGCTCGGCCCGATGCGGGCTGCATCCAGGTGGTGGCCTGCAGCCCCGCCCTGCCAGCAGACCTGCCGTTGGGACGGGTCAGCGCGCTGGCCGGCCGCGCGGCTTACGATTACGTCTGCGCCGCCATCGACGATGCGCTCGCCGGACGCATCCGCGCCATCGTCACCGCGCCGCTGAACAAGAAGTCCATGCACGAGGCCGGCATCGATTTTCCGGGCCACACCGAAATCCTGGCCGACCGCTCCGGAACGCAGAATTTCGCGATGATGCTGGCCAACGACGAGCTGCGCGTGCTGCTGGTGACGATCCACGTCGCGTTGGCCGATGTCATGGCGCGCATCACACGGCAAGCCGAGCTGACTGCCATGCGCCTGGCGCACCACGCCTGCCGCCAGATGGGAATCGCGCAGCCGCGCGTCGCCGTCGCGGGACTGAATCCGCACGCAGGCGAAGGCGGCAAGTTCGGCCGCGAAGACGTGGACATCATCGAACCGGCCATCGCTGCGGCCCGCGCCGAAGGCATCGATGCCAGCGGCCCCTGGCCGGGCGACACCATTTTCATGCGCGCCCGCCGCGGCGAATTCGACATCGTCGTGGCGCAATACCATGACCAAGGCCTTATCCCGGTCAAGTACCTGGGCCTGGATCATGGCGTGAACGTTACCGTCGGACTGCCCTTCGTGCGCACCAGCGTTGACCACGGCACCGCGTTCGACATCGCGGGCAAGGGACTGGCCGACCATGCATCCCTGGTCGCCGCCTTCGACCTCGCGCTCGCGATGACGCCCTGAGCGCGTAAAAAGCCGCCAGCTGCCTCAGCGCGCGGACGATTCGCGCGGCCGCGCCACGGCCCGGCCGCGCGCCGGGTCTACAATACGCCCCGTTTCCGGCGCCCTGCGCCACCGCTTTCCGTTCTTCCCTCCCTTCCCATGTCCCGCCTCGTTCGACTCCTGCCTGACCGCTTCACCCTCTACCTGATCTGCACCGTCATCATCGCCAGTTTCCTGCCCGCGCACGGGCAAGGCGTCGTCGTGTTCGGCTGGATCACCAACGTGGCCGTGGGCCTGCTGTTCTTCCTGCACGGGGCGCGCCTTTCCCGTGAGGCCATCATCGCGGGCCTGACGCACTGGAAGCTGCACCTGACCATCTTCTCGGCGACGTTCCTGATGTTCCCGCTGCTGGGATTGGCGCTGCAGCCGGTGCTCGAGCCGCTGGTCACGCCCGAGCTGTACCTGGGCATCCTGTTCCTGTGCTGCCTGCCGGCCACCGTGCAATCGGCCATCGCGTTCACGTCCATGGCGCGCGGCAACGTCCCGGCCGCCGTGTGCAGCGCGTCGGCTTCGAGCCTGCTTGGCATCTTTCTCACGCCCCTGCTGGTTGGCACGGTCGTGGCCAACGCCGGCAGCGCGCCGATCTCTTTCGATGCGGTCGGCAAGATCATGCTGCAACTGCTGCTGCCGTTCGTGCTGGGCCAGTTCGCGCGGCGCTGGATCGGCGCCTGGGTCCACAAACGCAAGGCCATGCTCAAGTTCGTGGACCAGGGCTCGATCCTGCTGGTGGTCTACACGGCATTTTCCGAAGCCATCAACGAAGGCCTGTGGAGCAGCACCCCCATCCCCGCGCTGGTTGGCCTGGTCGTGTGCTGCTGCGTGATCCTGGCGCTGGCGCTGGGCCTGTCGGCCCTGGCCGGCCGGATTTTTGGATTCAGCATCGAAGACCGCATCACGCTGCTCTTTTGCGGCTCGAAAAAGAGCCTGGCCAGCGGCATTCCGATGGCTCAGGTGCTGTTCGCCGGCCACGCCGTGGGTGCGGTGGTGCTGCCGTTGATGCTGTTCCATCAGATCCAGCTGATGGTCTGCGGCGTGCTGGCGGCCCGCTACGGCAAGCGGCCGGATGCGCAGCACTGATCGCTGCCCAGAATAAAAAACCGCGCACAGCGCGGTTTTTTATTGGGCGGCGGCGGTTGCCAGGATCAGTACATGTCCCGCGGCTGCGCGCCGGAGAAGTTCAGGAAGCGCGTGCTGGAGCCCTGGAACGTCAGGCGCACCGTGCCGATGGGACCGTTACGCTGCTTGCCGATGATGATCTCGGCCGTGCCCTTGTCCGGCGAATCCGGGTTGTAGACTTCGTCGCGATAGATGAACAGGATCACGTCCGCGTCCTGTTCGATAGCGCCCGATTCACGCAGGTCGCTCATCACGGGACGCTTGTTGGGGCGCTGCTCCAGGCTTCGGTTCAACTGCGACAGCGCGATCAGGGGGCAGTTCAGTTCCTTGGCCAGACCCTTGAGCGAGCGGCTGATTTCCGACACTTCGGTGGCCCGGTTCTCACCGGAGCCGTTGCCCGACATGAGCTGCAGGTAGTCGATGATGATGAGGCCGAGCTGTCCGCACTGGCGCGCCAGACGGCGTGCGCGGGCGCGCACTTCCATCGGGCTGAGCGCGGGCGATTCGTCGATGTAGACCTGCGCGTCCTGCATGAGCTGCACGGCGTGGGTGACGCGCGGCCAGTCTTCGGCGATCAGCTTGCCGGTACGCATGCGGTGCTGGTCCAGCAGCCCCACGGAGCCCAGCATACGCATGGCGAGCTGAACCGCGCCCATTTCCATGGAGAACACCGCCACGGGCAGGCCCTCTTCGATGGCGACGTGTTCGCCGATGTTCATGGAGAACGAGGTCTTGCCCATCGACGGGCGTCCCGCCACGATGATGAGGTCGCCGCCCTGCATGCCGGACGTCATCTTGTCCAGGTCGGTAAAGCCCGTGGGCACGCCCGTCACGTCGGACGTGCTCTCGCGGTGATAGAGCTCGTCGATGCGCTCGACCACCTGGGTCAAGAGCGGCTGGATCTCCTGGAAGCCCGCGGCGCCGCGCGCGCCTTCCTGGGCGATCTTGAATACCTTTGACTCGGCCTCGTCCAGCAGTTGGCGCGCTTCCTTGCCCTGCGGGTTCATGGCGGCCGAGGAGATTTCGTCGGCGATGGACACCAGCTTGCGCAGCATGGCGCGCTCGCGCACGATCTCGCCGTAGCGGCGGATGTTGGCGGCCGACGGCGTGTTGTGCGCCAACGCGTTCAGGTACGCCAGCCCGCCGGACTCTTCGGCCTTGCCCGCGCTGACGAGGGATTCGTGCACGGTGATAACGTCGGCCGGGCGCGCCAGACCGATCAGGCGAGCGATGTGGTGCCAGATCAGCCGGTGGTCGTGCCGGTAGAAGTCTTCTTCGAGAAGCACGTCCGCGATGCGGTCCCATGCTGCGTTGTCCAGCAGCAGTCCGCCCAGGACCGACTGCTCGGCCTCGATGGAATGGGGGGGGACGCGCAGGTACTCGAGCTGGGAATCGGCGGGTGTGTTCATGGCTTCAATAGTAACGGCTGCAGGATGTCCGCGACGCGGAAAAACCCTTGGATATCGCGCGAGGGAAAACGGGCGAGGATCGGGCGCAGGGGCATGGCGATGCCGCACAGCACGCGCGCCAGGCGCTTCAAGCGGACGCGCACTTCGGGATCCGGATTGCTCTCCAGGTAGACGTCCAGCGCCAGCTTGCCCAGCAACCTGGCGTCGTCGTCTTCGAGTTTACGCAAGGAGACCAGCGAGGCCAGCATCTGGAACAGGTCATACGCTTGCGCAAGCGGCCGTGACAGCGTCGCGCCGATGTTTTCCTCGAAGTCGATGCGCCAGATCTCGCCGTCGCGCAACGTCACGTTGCGGATCTGCGCCCCGCCATGCCACATGCCGCGCACATGGAAAGCGGCCAAGTCGGCTGCGGCGGCGCGCGTGAGCCACAGGCGCGAGGTGGAGTCTTCGTTGCGGATGAGATCGGCCAGGTCTTCGCCCACGAACTCCAGCACGAGCAGGTTCTGCTCGCGCCACCAGACTTCGGGGACACGGGCCCCGGCTTGCAGCAACTGCGCCAGACGCTGCCCTTCGTGGGCCAGGCCATTACGCAGCAGCACGCTGGGGCGCGGAAACTCGCCCAGGAACACCTTGCAGCCCACGGCGAGGAACAAGGCGCGCACGTAGCGCAGCACATAGCTCACGCCCTGCAGGATGCCGGGCCGGCGCCGCTTGATGATGCAGCGCACGCCATCTATCGTCACATCGCGCACCGAAGGTTCACGCGACGCATCCACGCTGTCGAGCCAGGCTCGCAATCCGGGCGGGGCGTTGTGGTGGACAGGCGGATGAGTCAAGAGGTCCTCGGTAATGACAGCGTACAGCAAGGGTGTGGGGCCACGCACCCTTCAGCAGAAAATGGGCCCATTGCCGCGAAAAGAAAAAAAGCCGGCACGCGGGCCGGCTTCTTTTTACCGCGACTGCCGGATCAGGACAGTTCGCCTTCGACCAGCACCGTGATATCGACCACGACGTCGGCGTGCAGGGCGACCTGGACCGGGTACTCGCCGATGGCCTTGAGCTGACCATTGGGCAGACGGACCTGAGCCTTTTCAACGGCTTCGAACGAAGCCTTCTTCAGACCTTCGGCGATGTCGGCGTTGGTGACCGAACCGAACAGACGGCCGTCGACGCCGGCCTTCTGAACGATCTTGAGCTGGTAGCCGTTCATGCGCTCGCCCAGCGCTTGGGAAGCGGCCAGCTTTTCAGCCTGGGCCTTTTCCAGTTCGGCGCGGCGGGCTTCGAATTCCTTCAGGGCGGCGTCGGTTGCGCGACGGGCCTTCTTCTGGGGAATCAGGAAGTTGCGGGCGTAGCCATCACGCACGCGCACGACTTCACCCAGGTTGCCCAGGTTGACGACTTTTTCGAGCAGAATAACTTGCATTTCAGTGCCCCGGATTAGTTGTGGTTGTCGGTGTAAGGCAACAGAGCCAGGAAGCGCGCGCGCTTGATGGCGGTGTCCAGCTGGCGCTGGTAGATTGCCTTGGTGCCGGTCAGGCGAGCCGGGATGATCTTGCCGTTTTCTTGCACGAAGTCGCGCAGGGTGTCCAGATCCTTGTAGTCGATCTCTTCGACGCCGGCTGCGGTGAAGCGGCAGAACTTACGACGCTTGAAGAGCGGGTTCTGCTGCGTGAATTTGCGTTTTTCTTTGCGTTTTCCGAAGAAAGCCATGATATGTGCCTTTATGTTTGAGGGGACTGGGTCATTGCCCACTTCCCCATAACCTATCCGTATTCAGAAGGCGCTCTCGCACCCTGGGTCTCATTCGCTTCAAGCCACCTGCGGATCGCGTCCGGCGCTTGCCTTGATCTTGCGTGCCTGCTGCAGATGCAGCTTGATCTTCACCGAGTCCTTGCGGGTGGGAGCCAAAAACCCCTGCACCAGCAATTCGGACCCTAACGCGGTGTCCTTCAACAGCAGCGCCAGATCTCCCAGTGCCACGGCGGCGATCGTCAGCTCGACACGGCGCGGGTGGCCGGCTTCGATGACCTCCGACTCGTGCGCCAGCAGCATTTCGAGTGCTGGCAGACCGGCGGGCGTGTGGCGCAAAGGCTCGCATTCGAGAACGCGTGCGCTGAGTTCCAGCTTGTTCATCCTGCCAGGCGCCGAGGGGACTTGATGCGATGAGCTCTGCGTGAGCCTGCTTACTCGGCCTGAGCCGGGGCAGCTTCCGCCGAAGCCTTGCGGGCTTCTTCGCGCTCGACCGACTTCATCATGATCGACGGGGTGGTCTGGGCCTTCTTGGTCTTGATGACCAGGTGGCGCAGCACGGCGTCGTTGTAGCGGAACGAGTGTTCCAGCTCATCCAGCGTGGCTTGGCCGCACTCGATGTTCAGGCAGACGTAGTGAGCCTTGACGAGCTTCTGGATCGGGTAGGCCAGTTGACGGCGGCCCCAGTCTTCCAGGCGATGGATCGAGCCGCCTTGGCCCGTGACCAGTGCTTGGTAACGCTCGACCATGGCGGGCACTTGCTCGCTTTGGTCGGGGTGAACGATAAACACTACTTCGTAGTGACGCATGGGTAAAACTCCTTGAGGATGTCTTGCTGGCAGTTCGTCTTGCACCCGCGCTTTCCATCATGGGTGGATCAAGGATCATCGACGATCGCCGCAAGGGGCAGCCCGCTACCCAAAAACCATGGGCGGTCGAGCAAGAAAGCTCTCGATTATCACCGATTGAGCGATCCCGTGCAAGCCGCTGAAAGCTCAGGAAATAAGGGACGCGTTACCGGCAGGCGCCTGCCCGGCGGCGGCGGGCAGATCGGCCTGGCCAATGGGCCGCGGCCGGTTCACGGCGCTGACCATGACGTAGCTGATGATCATCAGCAGGAACCAGGAGCCCAGCTTGGCGATGGACACCACCTGCCACACGTGCGACTGGTTGGGATAGCGCCACGCATTGGCGAAGGTGCCGATGTTCTCGGCGAACCAGATGAACAGCGCCACCAGCACGAAGCCCAGGAGGAGCGGCATGCGCCGGTAGACCTGCCAGATGCGGAAATACACCCACGTGCGCGCGAACAGCATGGCCGTCATCGCGAACAGCACCCACCGGAAGTCCCAGACATAATGGTGCGCGAAGAAATTCAGGTAGATCAGCACCGACAGCGCCACCGTCGCGGCCAGCGGCGGATGCGCCCGAAAGCGAAAGTCGAAGAGGCGCCACACACGGGCAAGATAGCTGCCCACCGCGGCATACATGAAGCCCGTGAAGAGCGGCACGCCGCCAATGCGCAGCACGCTCGCCTCGGGATAGATCCACGAGCCGGCGGCGGTCTTGAAGAATTCCATGCAGGTGCCGACCACATGGAACATCAGGATCACGCGGGCCTCGCTCCAGGTTTCCATGCGCAGCGCGAGCAACGCGGCCTGGATGCCCAGCGCCGCCAGCGTCAGGAAGTCGTAGCGCGCCAGGGCGGCATCCTTGGGATACCACCAGTGCGTGCCCAGCAGCAGCGCGCACATCAGGCCGCCAAAAAGGCAGGCCCACGCCTGTTTCACGCCAAAGCGGAAGAACTCGTACAGTGCCACGCCAAGGCGGCCGCGGCTGGCCAGATTGCTGGCCAGCCGCGCTTCCCATTGCTGCAGGTCGGCAATGAGCGGCCAGTCGCTGGCCGCCGGGTGGCGCATCGGCGCTCAGCCTTCGACGACGGCGTATGCCGAGTGGTTGTGGATGGACTCGAAGTTCTCGGCCTCGACGCGATAGCGCGCGATGCCGGGGTGGGCGTTCAGGCGGGCGGCCACGTCGCGCACCAGGTCTTCGACGAACTTGGGGTTGTCGTAGGCGCGCTCGGTGACGAACTTTTCGTCGGGCCGCTTGAGCAGGCCCCACAGCTCGCACGAGCCTTCGTCTTCGATCAGGCGGATCACGCCGTCCATCGAGATGTCTTCGTTCAGGATGACCGAAACCGTGACGTGCGAACGCTGGTTGTGCGCACCGTACTCGGAGATGGCCTTGGAACACGGGCACAGGCTGGTGACGGGCACCTGCACCACGAGCTCGAATTCGACCCGGTCGGCCTGTGCGCGCGCGATCCACTGAACCTCGTAGTCGAGCAGGCTCTGCACGCCGGAGATCGGCGCGGACTTGTTGATGAAGTACGGGAACGAAGCCGTGATGTCGCCGCGCTCGGCATGCAAGAGCGGCAGCATGTCGGCCGCCATGGTGCGGAACAGCGCCGGCGTCATGGGCGTGCTGCGGTATTTTTCGAGCAAGGCCACGAAGCGGGACATGTGCGTGCCCTTTTCTTCGGGCGGCAGGGCCACCGTCAGCGTCCAGTTGGCCACCGTGCCTTGCGCCGAGCCGTCGCCGCTTTGGACCAGCATGGGGTGACGCACGCCGCGGATGCCGACGCGCTGGATCGGGATATGCCGTGTATCCGTGGCGCTCTGGACGTCGGGCATCACGATGGCGGGGTCGATCGGAGAATTCATTTCGGCTTACCTGTCCGGGCCCGGTGCGCCGTGGAGCGACCCGCCCAGTTGTCTTGAAAGGGGCTAATTATCGCCCACCCGCAGGCGATCAGGAGCGGTAACCCTGTGGCCCGCATGCCCGAGGGGCCGGAACAGTGTGTTTCATCCTTGCGGCTGAAGGCGCGCGCCCTCGGCCGCAAGCATGAAGCCGGCTCAGGCCAGCAGGCTGGCGTAACGCGCGCGGATCGACTGCTCGATGCCGACAGCATCCAGGCCCAGGCCGGCCAGCAGGGCCGATTGTTCGCCGTGGTCGATGAATTCGTCCGGCAGGCCCAGTTGCAACACCGGGATCAGCACGCCGGCCGCGCTCAGCACTTCCAGCACCGCGCTGCCCGCGCCGCCCATGATGCAGGCGTCTTCCACGGTGACAAGCGCGTCGTGGCGGCTCGCGAGATCCAGGATCAGGTCGCGGTCAATCGGCTTGACGAAACGCATGTCGGCCACGGTGGCATCGAGCTTGCCAGCGGCGCCCAGCGCTGCCTGCACCAGCGTGCCAAAACCCAGGATGGCGATCTTCTTGCCTTCGCGCCGCACGATGCCCTTGCCCAGCTCAACGGTATCCAGGGCCTCGGCTTCCGCCGCGCCGCAGCCCGCGCCGCGCGGATAGCGCACCGACGCCGGACCCGGGTACTGATAACAGGTGGACAGGAGCAGACGGGTTTCGTTTTCGTCGGAGGGCGTGGCCACCACCATGTTGGGCACGCAGCGCAGGAACGCGATGTCATAGTTGCCCGCGTGCGTGGCGCCGTCCGCGCCCACGATGCCGGCGCGGTCCAGGGCGAAGGTCACGTCCAGGTTTTGCAGGGCGACGTCATGGATGAACTGGTCATAGCCGCGCTGCATGAAGGTGGAGTAGATGGCGACCACGGGCTTCTGGCCCTCGCACGCCACGCCGGCCGCGAACGTGACGGCATGCTGTTCGGCGATGCCCACGTCGAAATACCGCTGCGGAAAGCGTTGTTCAAATTCGACCAGGCCACTGCCTTCGCGCATGGCCGGCGTGACGGCCACCAGACGCGCGTCCTCTTGGGCCGTGTCGCACAGCCACTTGCCGAACACCTGCGTGAAGGTGCGCTTGCCGGGCGCCTTGGACTGCAGGATGCCGACGGCCGGATCGAACTTGCCGGGGCCGTGATACAGCACCGGATCGGCTTCGGCCAGCTTGTAGCCCTGGCCCTTGCGCGTGACGACGTGCAGGAATTGCAGGCCTTCCAGGGCCTTCAGGTTCTGCAGCGTGGGAACGAGCGCATCCAGATCGTGGCCATCGATGGGGCCGACGTAGTTGAAGCCGAATTCCTCGAACAGCGTGGCGGGCGTGACCATGCCCTTGGCGTGTTCCTCGAAGCGGCGCGCCAGCTCCAGCACCGGCGGCACATGCTGCAGCACCGCCCGGCCCACATTCTTGGCCGTGGCGTAAAAGCGTCCGGACATCAGGCGCGCCAGATACCGGTTCAGCGCCCCCACCGGCGGCGAGATCGACATGTCGTTGTCGTTCAGGATCACCAGCAGATTGATGTCGGGCGTGACGCCCGCGTTGTTCATGGCCTCGAACGCCATGCCGGCCGACATGGCGCCATCGCCGATCACCGCGATGTGCTGGCGCTGCACGCCCGCATTGCGCGAGGCGACCGCCATGCCCAGTGCCGCCGAGATCGACGTGGACGAGTGCGCGGTGCCGAAGGCGTCGTACTCGGATTCGCTGCGCTTGGGGAAACCGGAGATGCCGCCCTGCTGGCGCAGCTTGGCCATGCCGGCCCGGCGCCCAGTCAGGATCTTGTGCGGATAGGACTGATGGCCGACGTCCCAGACGATGCGGTCATGCGGCGTGTCGAACACCTGATGCAGCGCCAGCGTGAGTTCGACGGTGCCCAGGTTGGACGACAGGTGCCCGCCCGTTTTGGATACCGACTCCAGCACGAAGCCGCGCAGTTCGTCTGCGAGCTTTTTCAGTTCGCGACGATCCAGGCGCTTGAGGTCAGCCGGCGATTGAATGCGGTCCAGTAAATCTGTCGTCATGCTTTTATGGGGTTCGTTGGCCCGGCCTACCAGGAAGGCCGGGCTGATCTCGGATCAGCGGTCTCGAAGAACGATGAAGTCGGCAAGCTGGGCCAGGCGCCCGCCGGCGTCGCCCAGCGGCGCCAGGGCGGCCAGTGCCGCCACGCGCAGTTCCTCGGCGAAGGCCCGCGCTTCTTCAAGGCCCAGCAGGGAAACATAGGTGGGCTTGTTTTCGGCGGCGTCCTTGCCGGGCGTCTTGCCCAGGCTGGCGCTGTCCGCGGTGACGTCGAGAATGTCGTCGACCACCTGGAACGCCAGGCCCATGGCCTGCGCGTAGGCATCCAGCGCCTGGCGCGAGGCCGAGCTGGCGCCCGCGACGATGCCGCCCAACGCCACGCTGCACGCCAGCATCGCGCCGGTCTTCATGCCGTGCATCGTCTGGAGTTCATCGCGCGACAGCGCGCGGCCGACGCTGAACAGATCGATAGCCTGCCCGCCCGCCATGCCACGGCTGCCGGCGGCGCGCGCCAGCGACTGGGTGGCCTGGACGATCAGCGCCGGGGCGATCGGCATGGAGGCGACCAGCTCGAACGCCAGCGGCTGCAACGCGTCGCCCGCCAGCATGGCGGTGGCTTCGTCGAACTGCACGTGCGTGGTGGGCCGGCCGCGGCGCAGCGTGTCGTCGTCCATGCAGGGCAGATCGTCATGGATCAGCGAGTAGGCGTGGATCAGTTCGACGGCCGCCGCCGCGCGGTCCAGCGAAGCCTCGATGGCCAGCACACTGCCACTGACGGGGCAGGCCTGGCCGGCGGCATAGACCAAGGCGGCGCGCACGCGCTTGCCGCCGCCAAGCACGGCGTAGCGCATGGCTTCGTGCAAACGGGCAGGCGCCATGTCCGCCGGCGGCAGCAGGTCGTCGAGCACGTCTTCGACATGCAGCGCACGGCCTTGCAACCACTCGGGAAAAGCGAGTTGAATTTGCTTCATCGGCTTCTTATTCGTCGTCCAGCGCCGCGGGATCCAGCGGCCGGAGCAGGCCGCCCTCGAGAACCTTGACCTGCTGCTCAGCCTGGGCCAGTCGTTCCTGGCAAACCCGTGTGAGCGCCACACCGCGCCGATAGGCAGCCAGCGACTGCTCGAGCGGCAACGATCCGTCTTCCATGGCCGCGACCAGCGATTCCAGTTCGGCCAGCGCCGTTTCGAAATCCTGGGGCAAGGGACGATCGTCGTTCTGCGGATCAGCTTGAGTGGGTTTGGCCAAACGGGCCTCCGGGGCACTAGGGGGTGGATTAATCCGTGAATTGTACGAGATAGCCAAGCGCGGCCCGCAAGCGCCCCGCGCGCTAGGCCGGCGCCCCCGCCAGGCCTGCCACAGCAGCCAGGAGCGCCGGGGCCACACGGTCGCGAAGGTGCGAGGCCTCAAGCAGGCTGGCCGGTCCGCCGCAGCTCATGACGAAGACGCCCTCGCCCGTGATCGACGTGAACGGCACCGCGACGGCGTTGATGCCGGACTGCCATTCGCCGATGGCAAAGCAGCAGCCGGTTTGCGCGAGTTCGGCGCGCGCCCGCGCAATGGTCTCGGCGGCTGGGGCGCCCTGGTCAAGACGCGCGAGGACGGCGTCGCACTCGTCGGCGGGCAGGCTGGCGAGATAGGCGCGCCCCATGGCGCTGTCCAACGTGGCGCGGTAACCCACGGGCAAGCGCAAGTACAGCGCCGACGAGCCGTGGATGGCTTCGACGTAGGTCATGGCATCGCCGTCGAAGGCGCCCAGGGCCACGGCGCCACCGGTCTCGCGCGCCAGGTCGGTCATCGAGGCCTTGGCAAGCTCGCGCACCTCTAGTCCCGCAAGCAGGCCGAATCCCAGCGCCAGCACGCCATAGCCGGGCGAGTACTTGCCGGTGTCGGGGTGGTAGCGCAGGTAACCCAGTTCAGTGAGCGTGTAGGTGATGCGGCTGATGGTGGGCTTGGGCAGGCCCGTCAGGCGAGCCAGGTCCAGGTTGCCCAGCGCGGCCACGCCGTGCCGAAAGCACCGCAGCACGTCCAGGCCCCGCGCCAGCGCGGTGATGAAGTCGGGCGAATGGGCGCCTTCTCCTGCGCTGGCGGCGCGCTTGCGGCGCGCGGGCAGGCTCAGTTCAAGCTTCTGGTCCGGCTTGGACGGCGGGAGGGCGGCGCGCTTGCCGCCAGAAAATGATTGCATTTCTATACGCTTCGTTTTTATAGTTTATTTCGAATGACAAAATTAAATTCCATATAACGGAATTTAAAGCATCCAAGGAGACCTGGCAAGCGGCCCGATGTTCGCATCCGGCGTGCGTATCAAGTCAGCCAAGCCAGGCCCGGCGATCCACTCTGACCACGCGATTTCAAGGGGAAAACATGATTCGCAACAGCTTCAAACTGCTCGCCACCCTGATGCTCAGCGCTGCCGCGCTGGGCGCGCAGGCCGACACGTATCCGGCGCGGCCGATCAAGGTGATTTCGCCCTTCCCGGCTGGCGGCGCCACCGACGTGCTGACGCGCGTGCTGGCCGAGCGGATGGCCAAGAACCTGGGCCAGTCGATGATCGTGGAGAACAAGGCCGGCGCGGGCACGTCCATCGGCGCCGCCTACGTCTCGCGCGAAGCGCCGGACGGCTACACCATCCTGATGGCCACGAACTCCACGCTGGTGACCAACCGCTATCTCTATAAGGAACTGCCCTACGACCCGGACAGCTTCGCCAAGATCGGCATGGTCGGCGTCGGTCCGCTGGTCCTGCTGTCCACGCCGAAGCGCCCGTTCAACAACACCCAGGACGTGGTGGCCTACGCCAAGCAGAATCCGGGCAAGCTGACGTTTGCCACGTTCGGTCCGGGCACCTCGTCGCACCTGGCCGGTGAACTGTTCAAGGAACGCGCCGGCATCGACATCCTGCACGTGCCGTTCAAGGGCGCCACGCAGGCCCTGCCCGCCCTGGTCAGCGGCGACGTGGACCTGTTCTTCGACATGGTGGCCACCGGCATGCCGCAGGCCGACGCCGGCAAGGTCAAGGTATTCGCGATCACCAGCCCCAAACGCCTGGCGACGCAGCCCAACCTGGGCACGCTGGCTGAACAGGGCTACCCGTCGTTCGACATGACCGCCTGGTTCAGCTTCGTTGCGCCCAAGGGCACGCCGGCGCCCGTGGTCGAACGCCTGCAGGCCGCGTTGACCGAAACGCTGCAGGACGAAGCCGTGAAAAAGCGCCTGCTGGACATGGGCATCGACCCGCGTTCGGGCACCGCCGCCGAACTGGACAAGCAGATCAAGACCGAACAGCCCATCGTGTCGCAGCTCATCAAGCAGGCCAACATCGTCCTGCAGTAAGCCTCTACCCGCCGGTTTCGTGACAAAACGTTCGCGGACCGCCGGCCCGCGATCGGCCTGCCCGCGGCTCAGCTGCGGGCAGGCCCCTTCCCCCCCGACAGCGCCCTCCCGGCCCTGTCGGTTTTTTACGCGCGGCTTAACCCCTGGATACAGAAATCGGCGTGGTGCCGCTGATAAGGTAAGGCGAGAAGAAGCCGAACCATCCGGGAGCCCGATGCCTCACTCCGAAGACCGATACGCCCGCCTTGACTCAGCCCGATGGCTGGCTGCGCTGGCCGTCGTTCTGCTGCACAGCGCCGCACTCATCGTCAGCGATCCCGCCGCGCATGGCCGCGGCGCATGGCTGGCCGCCAACCTGTATGACTCGGCCGCGCGCTGGTGCGTGCCCGTCTTCGTGATGGTGAGCGGCGCCCTGCTGCTCGATCCCGACAAGCCGCACGATGCGCGGCGCTTCTACAGCAAACGCATGGCGCGGATCTGCGCGCCGCTGCTGTTCTGGACGCTCTTCTACCTGGCGTGGCGCACCGGCCTGGATTGGTGGGACGACGGACGCGTGGACTTTTCGTTCTGGCCGCGCAAGGTCGCGCAGGGCGAGCCTTACTACCACCTGTGGTACCTGTACATGATCGTCGGCCTGTACCTGTTCGCGCCGTTGGTGCGGGTGCTGTATGCGCGCAGCACGCCGAAGGCGCGCGCGTTGTGGGTCGTGGGCATCCTGGGGGTGGCGATCCTTGACGCCCTGTATCGCCGCGCGCTGGGCGCGCCGCATGGTTTTTTCCTGACGTGGTTCCTGCCCTATCTGGGCTACTTCGTCGCCGGCCGCCTGATCTTTGACGGCGAAATGCGCGTGCCGCGCCCGGGCCTGATGCTTGCCGCCACCGTGGCCGCGACGGCGATGGGCGTGACGATCATGTCCAACGGCCACGTGCTGGACACCTATTTCTACGACTACTTCAGCCTGACGGTCCCATTCATGTCGCTGGCCGCGTTCCAATGGATCGTGTCCTCGCCGCGGCTGCCCCGGCTTGCCGCGCTGGCTCCGCTGACCTTTGGCGTCTATCTCATCCATCCGGTCTTCCTGGATGTCGCGCGCCGCGCCGGCGCCTTTTCCGGCGAGGACCGCGACGTGTGGGTGGTGCCCTTGCTGACGATGATGGTGTTTGCGTTATCAGCCGCCAGCAGCTGGCTGCTGCGCCGTCATCCGGCCACGCGCCGCCTCGTCTGAAAGACCTACGGATTAAAGGGTTAATCGCGCTTTGCGCCGGGTCAACGCCACCCGCGGATTGCCTCGATAAGCCGGGGGGATTGCCCCGGGCGTCGCACAGGCCCTTGGGGTACAATTCACGGCTTACTTGATCGGCCAGACACCGATTTTTCTTCGCGCCAGAACGGATTCAACCAGGCTCGAATTCACGAACAAGACCCGCCGGAACCGTCGCCGGGATCCTGGACTTGAACAAAAGCACCTGGCAAGGCTCAAACCGTCCTGGCTTTTTTATCCGAGCGGAGGGAATCATGACCGACATCGGTCGGATGGCACATGTCGTGCCAGCTCGCACCCAGCTACCCGTCAGCGCATATTTTGACGAAGCCCTCTTTGCCCGCGAGCAAGAACTCATTTTCAAGCAATCCTCGCTTTATGTCGGCCACCAGAAATTGGTGCCCGAAATCGGGGATTGGCGTACGTTGGTCCAGGAAAACGGAGGGCGCTCGCTGGTTCGCAACCAGCACGGCGTCGAACTCATCTCAAATGTCTGCCGCCACCGTCAGGCACTGATGCTTGGCGGCCAGGCCGGCAACGTGGCCGGCAACTGCAACACGCACGGCAACCTGAAGGCCACGGGCGGCAACATTGTCTGCCCGCTGCATCGCTGGACGTACAACAACCAGGGTGAGTTGTTGGGCGCGCCGCAGTTCGAGACCACGCCCTGCATGAACCTGCAGAAGTTCCGCCTGCGCGATTGCCACGGGCTGCTCTTCGAAGGCCCGCGCGATCCGGCCGCCGACATGGCGCCGCTGTTTGCGCGTCCCGAGTTCGACTTCGGCGACTACGTGCTGGACCACGTTGAAGTGCATCAGTGCAACTACAACTGGAAGACCTTCATCGAGGTCTACCTCGAGGACTACCACGTCGGCCCGTTCCATCCCGGACTGGGGCGTTTCGTCACCTGCGACGACCTGACCTGGGAGTTCAACGACTGGTACAGCCTGCAGAAGGTGGGCGTGCACAATGCGCTGGCGCAGCCCGGCTCGGACGTCTACAAGCAGTGGCACGACCGCCTGCTGTCGTTCCGCGAAGGCGACGCCCCCGACTTCGGCGCCGTGTGGGTCACGTACTTCCCGACGCACATGATCGAGCTCTATCCGCATGTGCTGGTGCTGTCCACGCTATACCCGAAGAGCCCGCAGGAAACGGTGAACGTGGTCGAGTTCTACTACCCCGAGGAAATCGCCGCCTTCGAGCGCGAATTCGTCGAGGCGCAGCGTGCGGCCTACATGGAAACGGCCATCGAGGACGACGAGATCGCCGAACGCATGGACGCTGGCCGCAAGGCATTGATGCTGCGCGGCGTGAACGAGACCGGTCCCTACCAGTCGCCCATGGAAGACGGCATGCAGCACTTTCATGAGTGGTACCGCCGCATCATGCAAGCGGTGTAGTTCCCCAGCCCCGGCTTGCAAGACAAAGGGCCTCGCGAAATCGGTTCCGATTCGCGAGGCCCTTTTTTCGTCTGGATGCGTCGGCGTGCGTCAGCGTCCGATGACACCCCCGACCGTCCTTTCGCCGATCGCCAGCCCCACCGTCATGCCGACGCCGGAGTGCATGACCGCCACCGTGGTCGCCGGATCCACCGGCATGACCGAGAACGGCGCCGGCCCGTGCGCGCCGTAGACGCCCTGCCAGCGCTCCACCACCCGCAGCCGCGCGCCCAATGCCTGCGACGCCAGGTCCAGCATCGCGTTGTCGACGGCCTCGTCATTGAACGGCGGTGCGTCCTGCCCATAGCGGTGCGAATCGCCGATGATCAGTTCGCCGTAGGGCGTGGGGCTGATCAGCAGGTGGATGCCGTTTTCCAGCAGCATGGGCGTGCGCGCCTGGATCACGCCGCGCAGCGCCTGCGCCGTGGGCAGGTCCGAGAACGCGCCGTAATGCACGCACGACAGCCCGGTCAGCAGCGGCCGGTCCAGCGCGATGGGATGCGTGTCGAACTCCGCGCGCAGCATCTGCAGGCGCGTGACTTCCAGATCCAGCGGCGCGAACAGTTCCGGCAGCAGGGTCAGGTAATCGTGGCCCGGGCACACGAACACGTGCGTGCCCGTGAAGTCGCCCGCCGATGTGCTGACTTCGCCCTTTTCCACGGCGCGCGCGAGCGTTCCGGTGATGAAGTCCACGCCCAGCGAAGACTGCAGGTAGTGCGTGATGGCCGGCAGCGCCTCGCGCGAATAGATCTGCAGATCGTCGTGGCCGCGCAGCGCCAGGCAGTGATGCGCAAGCTGGCCGCCATAAAGGCCGGCCACTTCCCGCGCGGAAAGCAGATCCGCGCGATACCCTTCCTGCCGCAGGCGCGTGTCCGCGAACTCCTGCAGCACGTCGGCCTCGTCGACGTTGCGGGCCAGCACCAGCGCCCCGTTGGCGCGCACATGAAAGCCCGCCTTGTCCGCCAGGTCGAGCCACAGCTCGCGGGACTGCTGCGCGTGCGACAGCATCGTGCCGGGGGCCTGCCCCGTCACGATGACCTGTCCGAAGTTGCGGATGGTGGCGCCGTGGGCCTGGCGGCTGCGCTCGATGACGGCCACGGACAGGCCGCGCTTGGCGGCCGCCCAGGCATGCGCGATGCCGAGCATGCCCGCGCCCACCACGATTACGTCGTAAGTCTTCATCGCCGGGACGCCGCCTTACTTCTTCTTGGGCTCGGACTTGCCGTCGTAGCGGCGGGTCCACTCCGCAATGATGCGGTCGCGGTTCGTGGCGGCCCACGTGAAGTCGTTCTTGATCATGCGCGAGGTCAGGTCCGCGGGCAGGTTCGGGTTGGCCGTGGCGATCGACGGAATCGCCAGCACCGCGAAGTTGGCCTTGTACAGCTCATTGGCCTCGCGGCTGGCCGAGAAGTCAGCCAGCTTGCGGGCGGCTTCCAGGTTCTTGGTGCCCTTCATGATGGCGGTGGCTTCCACTTCCCAGCCCAGGCCTTCCGAGGGGAACACGGCCTCGACCGGCGCCCCATCAGCCTTCAGCTTGGCCGCGCGGTAGTCGAACGAGATGCCGATCGGGAATTCGCCGGCGGCAGCCATGTTGCACGGCTTGGAGCCCGAGTGCGTGTACGAGCCGATGTTCTTATGCAGGGCGTCCATGTAGGCCCAGCCCTTTTCTTCGCCAAACATCTGCAGCCAGGCGCTCACGTCCAGAAAGCCCGTGCCGGACGACGCCGGGTTGGGCATGACGATCTTGCCGGCATACACCGGCTTGGTCAGGTCCTGCCACGACGTGGGCTTGGGCAGCTTCTGCTTTTCGGCTTCGATCGTGTTGAAGCAGATGGCGGCGGCGTAGCCGTCCATGCCGACCCAGGCGGGTTCGGCCTTGGCGTCGCGCATGTTGGCGGCGATCTGGTCCAGGCCCTTGGGGGCGTACGGCTGCAGCATCCCTTCCTTGTCCATCAGGCCCAGCGCCGTGCCGGCCAGGCCCCAGATCACGTCGGCCTTGGGGTTGTTCTTCTCGGCCAACAGCTTGGCGGCGATGATGCCGGTGGAGTCGCGCACCCACTGGATCTTGATGTCGGGATTGGCCTTTTCGAAGGCGGCCTGGTAGGCCTTGATCTGGTCGGCTTCCAGCGCCGTATAGACGGTCAGCGTGGTCTCGGCCGAGGCGGCGCCCATCACGCCCGTCAGGGCGGCGGCCAGTGCAAGCAGCTTGTAGCGATTCATGAACAACTCCGTGCGTGAGCGAAAAACAGGATGAACGAGGTCCCCGCGGCCGGCGGCTGCCGGCTGCGGATCGCGGTGAGTCAAAGGTTTCGGGGTGGCCCGGGGCGCCGGGCGGCAGGTTTAGATCAGGGGCGTTCGCCTCGCGACAGTCGGGCTTCGATGTCGTCGACCACGGCCGGCAGGTCAGCCACCGTGTCGATCACGTAATGCGGACCGGCCGGTCCCAGCTCCGCGCGCGCGGCGGCGCGTGCTGCGTCACGGGCGGGGCCGGCAAGGCCAAGGTATTCGTCCAGCGTCAGGCCCGCGGCGTTGCCCGACAGCAGGAGACCCACGGTCCACATGCCGGCGCGGCGGCCTTCTTCGATGCCCGGCGCGGTGTCGTCGACCTTGATGCACGCGGCCACGTCGGACAGGCCCAGCTCGACCACGTTCTTCAGGGCCATCGCGGGCGCCGGACGCGCGCGCGGGACCTCGTCGCTGGCGACGATGCAATCGGGCGTCAGGTTATCGGCGGCCGCGCGCTCGACGACGCGGCGCATCACACTGGCGGGATAGCCGGAGCACGACCCGATCTTCAGGCCGCGCCCGCGCAAGGCGCGCATCACGTCGGCCGCGCCGGGAATGGCGGCCGAATACTGCGCCACCTTCTCCAACTGCATCGGCAGGAAGCGCTCGTAGATGGCGGTGACGTCGTCGTCGCCAGGCGCGCGGCCGAAGCGGGCCTGATACTGGGCGGCGATGGCGGGCTGGTCGCACAGGGTGCGAATGTGGTCCCACTTGCCCATGCCCATCGGGCCGCGCGCCTGCTTCAGCGACACGTCCATGCCGAACTGCGCGAACGCGTCCACGAACACCTTGGTGGGCGCAAAGGAGCCGAAGTCGACCAGCGTGCCGGCCCAGTCGAAGATCACCGCCTCGAGGCGGACGGGCAAGGGTTGAACTGTCATGGAAGTCATCCTGAAAAATTGGTCGATCAACGGGTCGCCGGGCGCCGCCAGGCCTGCGTGCGCGCCACCAGGGCGCGGCTGGCCAGGTGCAGGACCAGGGCGGCGGCGGCGGAGCTGGCCATGATGACCGTGCACATGGCGGCGGCCGGACCGATGAAGCCGGCGTCGTCCATGTTAAGCACGGCCACGGCGGCCAGCACCGTCGACGGGCTGTAGAGAAACACCACGGCCGACACCGTCGTCATGGCGGATACGAAAAGGTAGCGGGCAACATCCAGCGCCGCGGGCAGGCACATCGGCAGCGTCACGCGCAGGAAGGTCGTCAGGCGCGACACCTTCAGCGACGCGGAGGCGGCCTCGAACTCCGGGTCAAGCGCATTGAGCGCCGTGGCGGCTGTCAGGTGGGCGCTGGTGTAGAAGTGCACGACCGTGCACAGCACCAGCAGCGGCATCGTCCCGTACAGCACGTTCAGGGGGTTTGCCAGGCTATTGAAAAAGAAGATGTAGCCCAGGCCCAGCACCAGCCCCGGCACCGCCATCGGCATCAGCGCCAGCATGCCGGCCATGCCGCGCAGGCCGCGCGCCATCGCGCCGCGCGCGGGCACCTTCTCCATCATCCACGCGCCCACGAAGACCACCAGGGTGCCCGCGAGCGCCGTGAAGAACGCGAGCTGCAGGCTGTTGCGCCAGGCGAGCCAGCCGCCGCCGTCCATGTTGTCGAAGTCGTAAGAACGCAGCGACATCGACAGGTTGTACGGCCACATCTTCACGAACGACGCCCACACCGCCACACCGATGATGAGCAGCAGAAAGGCAGCCATCACGCCGGACAGGGCCAGGAATGCCGCGTCGCGGCGGCCGTTCACGCCGGCCGCGTAAGGCTGCGCGCGGCCGCTCATCTGGGCGCCCTGACGGGCCCGCAGCCGGCGGTCCAGCACGAAGGTCAGCAGCGCCGGCAGCAGCAACAGGATGCCGATGGCCGCGCCTTTGGGGAAATTCTGCTGCCCGACCACCGCCTTGTAGGCCTCCATGGCGAGTACGTTGTAGTCGCCGCCCACCACCTTGGGCACGCCAAAGTCGGTGACGGTCAGCGTGAAGACCACGCAGCAGGCCGAGAACACCGCGTAACGCGTGCCGGGCAGCGTGACCGTCATGAAGGTGCGCCACGTGCCCGCGCCCATGGCGCGCGCCGCGTCATAGAGGCGGCCGTCGGCCAGCGCCAGGCCCGTCAGCAAAATCATGAGCGCATGCGGAAACGTGTAGAACGCCTCGCCCACCACGATGCCCCAGAATCCGTAAATAGTGACGCCGCCGCTCAGGCCCTTGAGCAGTCCCTGATTGCCCAGCAGATAGACCAGCGCGATGCCGGGCAGCAGCGACGGCGCAAGCAGCGGCAACAGCGCGATCGTGCGCAGGATGCCCTTGCCCGGCAGACGGGTTCGCGTGAGGCCATAGGCAAAGCCGTAGGCGCAGGGCACGACCAGCAACGTCGTCACGATTCCCACGGCAAGGCTGCGCCCCACCATGTCCAGGAAACCATCGGCGCCGATGATGCCCGCGATGACAGACAGGCCGGCCCAGCCGCCATCGGCGTCCATCACCGATTTGACGAGGATCGCCGCCAGGGGCAGCGCCAGGAAAACCAGCAGGCAGAGCGCCAGACCGCCCTGCCCCAGCGCCAGGCCCAGCGCGCCGATCCAGGCGGGCAGCGGACGGCGCCCCAATGCGGGCAGCGGCGCGAAAGCGGCGGGAGCCGGGGAATGGGGCACGGTCTGACCCACGGCGCGCGAATCGTTCATGGCCGGATCAAGCGTAGGCGCGTATCGCATGGCGCGGCAGCTCCACCCAGCAACGGCTGGCAGCGTGAGGGCCCAAGAGGGCATCTCCGGTTTCGGGGGACACGATGGAATGCACGGTGGCGCCGGGCACGCCTTCCAGGCGCAGGGCAAGGCGGTAGCTGCGCCCCAGGAACACGCCGTCCAGCACGTCGGCCAGCATGGCGTTGGGCTCTTCGGGCTTGGCCATGCTGACGCGCACGGCCTCGGGCCGCACGAAGAGCTTGCCCGAACGGGCGTCCAGCGCCGCGTCGACCGCCAGCTCCTGCCGCCCCACCCGGGCGCGATGCGTATCGATGCGTTCGAACGGCAGCCAGTTGGCTTCGCCCACGAAGTCGGCGATGAAGGCCGATCCCGGCTGCCGATAGAGTTCGCGCGGCGTGCCGTACTGCTCGATCACCCCGCCATTCATCACGGCGATGCGGTCGGCCATCACCATGGCCTCTTCCTGGTCATGCGTCACCATCAGCGTGGTGATGGACAGGCGCTTTTGCAGCGCGCGCAGTTCGATTCGCAGGTGTTCACGCACCCGCGCATCCAGCGCCGACATGGGTTCGTCCAGCAACAGCAGCGATGGCGACGGGGCCAGCGCGCGCGCCAGCGCCACGCGCTGCTGCTGGCCGCCCGAAATCTGGCCGGGATACTTCTGCGCCGCGCCGGCCAGGCCGACCAGCGTCAGCATTTCCTCGACGCGGCTGGCGACGTGGTTGCGATGGGCGCGCTTGCCGCTCAGGCCATAGGCCACGTTCTGGGCCACGGTCAGGTTCGGGAACAGCGCATAGGACTGGAACAGGATGCCGTAGTCGCGCGCCTGCGGCTCGGCATGGGAAATATCACGGCCGGACAGCACGATGGTTCCGCTGTCCTGGCGCTCCAGGCCGGCGATCGCGCGCAGCAGCGTCGTCTTGCCGCAACCCGACGGCCCCAACAGGCACACCAGCTCACCGGCGCGGATATCCAGCGAAACGTCGGCCAGCGCCGTGTGGCTGCCGAATCGCTTCACGAGATTCTGCACGGAGAGAAAGGCGGTATCGCGTTGGGGCATGGGGCCTCCGGTCTGGGAACGAAGGCAGTATGGGAGCCGCGTATTGAGCGTTTATGACACTTCGCGCAAATGCAGTAATAAAAACATCAAATTATTTTGGTGTACTGGCGGTCTTGCGCATTGCGTCCAACCTTCGCCACCCCGACCGTGCTCGTCGCCGAACTCAAATCCTTCTATGCCGTGGCCCGCTGCGGAACCGTCACCAAGGCCGCCGCCCAGCTGGGCGTCAGCCAGCCCACGGTGACGGGGCAGTTGCGCCAGCTTGAATCGCGCTACGGCATCGAGCTGTTTCATCGGCAGGGGCGCGGCATGCGGCTGTCGGACGCCGGGCAAAACCTGATGCCGATGGTCGAGAAGCTGGTGCAGCAGGAGACCGAGATCGACTTCCGGCTGCGCGACGCGAGCGACCTGCGCGAGGGCAACCTGCGCATTGGCGCGACCGGCCCCTACTACATCATGGATACCGTGCGGCGCTACAACCAGCGCTATCCCGGCATCGACCTGACGGTCACGATCGGCAATTCGCAGTCGATGCTGCAGGCGCTGCAGGATTACCGCATCGAGATTGCCACGTCTTCCTTTCTGATGGATGACAAGCACCTGTACCGCCGCAAGATCGCCGCGGACCCGATCCGCGTGGTGGCACATCGCGATCATCCGCTGGCCCGGCGTGGCCAGGTGCGGCTGGCCGATCTGGCCGAGCATGCGCTGCTGCTGCGCGAACCCGGCTCCATGACGCGCCAACTGACCGAAGACGCGCTGCGGGCGGCCGGCGTCACCGTGCGCCGCACGCTGGAGATCGGCAGCCGCGAGTCGATCCGCCAGGCCATCCTGTGCGAACTGGGCATCAGCCTCATCCCGTCGCGAGAAATTCCGTCCCATCCCGATCTGGCGGCCCTGGACATCCAGGACGCCGGCATCGTGATGAACGAATACCTGTACTGCTTGCGCGAGCGCCAACCGGTGCAACTCATCGCGCGCTTTCTGGAGATGGCGCCGGCAGCCGGCTGACCGTCGCGGTCACTGTCCCGCCTCTTCCCCTTGCGGCCACTCAGGAGACAACCATGGCCTTGACCCTGCAGGACATCGAACAGCTTTTCCTTGAACGCGGACACCGGTCCTATGACGGCGAATCCGTCAGCCATCTGCGCCATGCGCTGCAAACGGCCGCCCTGGCCGAACAGCACGGCGCCAAAGCCCATCTCATCACGGCCTGCCTGCTGCATGACCTGGGCCATCTGATCGCCGACCGGCCGGGCACGCCCACGCTGCGCGGCATCGACGACAAGCATCAGTATTTCGTGCTGCCCTTCCTGCGCGGCTTGTTCAGTTCCGCCGTGCTGGACCCCATTCGGCTGCACGTCGAAGCCAAGCGCTACCTCTGCTATGTGGAACCGCAGTACGAAGCGAAGCTGTCGGACGATTCCCGCCGCAGCCTGGCGCTGCAGGGCGGCAGTTTCGACGCGGGCCAGGCGGTCGACTTTGCCAGCATGCCCGGCGCGCCGGACGCGATACGTCTGCGGCGCTGGGACGACATGGCCAAGGTGCCGGGGCTGGCGACCCCGCCGCTCGACCACTTCCTGGAGATCGCCGAAAGCGTGTCCGGCCGCGTCAAGCTGGCCGCCGTCTGGTAAAGGCCGCGCGCCGCCCATGAAAAAAGCCAGGGTGCATTGCCCTGGCTTTTTGTTCGTTCACGCGCCCTTGGCCACCGGCCGGGCGGGATCGCTGCACCATTCGCTCCACGACCCCGGATAGAGGCGCGAGCCCGTCAGGCCGGCAATCTCCATCGACAGCAGGTTGTGGCAGGCCGTGATGCCCGAGCCGCACTGGTGGACGACGGAGGCAGGGTCGCGCCCGGCCAGCAAGCTGCCGAACTCCGCGCGCAATTGCTCGGCCGTCTTGAAACGGCCATCCGGCTGCAGGTTTTCGCCGTTCGGGCGGTTCAGCGCGCCGGGAATATGGCCGGCCACCGGGTCCATGGGTTCGACTTCGCCGCGATACCGGTTGGCGGCGCGCGCGTCGACGACCGTGAACGACGGCTGGGCGATATTGGCCAGCACCGCCTGGGCATCGACCGTGCCCGCCAGAGACTTGCCCGGCTCGACAGGCGTGCCCGGTTGCACCGCCGGCGCCGGATCATGGCTGACGGGCAGCCCAGCAGCCGTCCAGGCTTGCCACCCGCCATCCAGCACGGCGACCCGGTCATGGCCCAGCCAGCGCAGCATCCACCACAGATGCGCCGCGTACATGCCGCCGCTGGCGTCGTAGGCCACCACCAGCGTGCCGGGCGTCACGCCATGCGCGGCCATCAGGGCGCCAAACTGCGCCCGGTCGGGCAGCGGATGCCGTCCGTTCTTGCCCGTGCGGGCGGCGGCCAGTTCGGTTTCGTGATCCAGGAAGCGGGCCCCGGGGATGTGGCCTGCGTCGTAGGCCTGGCGGCCCGCCGAATGATTGGTCAGGTCATGGCGCACGTCGAACACGCGCACGTCGGGCGAGTCCAGACGGGCAGAGAGATCGGCGGCGGTGATCAGAGTCGTCGTCATGCGATGGGGCTCCTGTGTGAAAAGCGGCGGGCGCCGGGATCAGCCCGGCTTGGGGTCGCGCATGGTGCGCCACACCGACAGCAGGCCCGCGAAAATGATGAGGCCCATGCCGGCCCAGGCCACGACGTCCAGATGGTCGCCCCAGAAGCCCATGCCGATCAGTGCCGCGAAGATGATGGTGCTGTATTGCAGGGCGGCGGTCAGCAGTGCCGACCCCATGCCGAACGCCCGGGTCATGGCCAACTGCCCGAACAGTCCCGCGACGCCCACACCCAGGAGCGACAGGTAACCGGTCCAGTCCGCGTAGCCCCAGCCCTCGAACGCCAGGCCGGCGGCGCTGGAGGCGCACACGGCCACCGAAAAGAACAGCACGGTGCGCCATTCGGGTTCGCCAATGCGGCCCAATTGGCGGATCTGCATCATCGCAATGGCGGACATGGCCCCCGCCCCCATGCCGAGCAAGGCGGCAAGCCACTGGTCGTCGTTGATGCTGGGCCGCAGCACGGCGATCACGCCCAGAAAGCCCAGCGCCACGGCCAGGATCCGCACCGGGTCGCGCTGCGCCCCGCCCCATCCCAGCATCCAGCAGGCGATGAACAGTGGCGCCGTGTAGTTCAGGCTGGTGGCGGTGGCGAGCGGCAGATGGGAGATGGCAAAAAAACCCAGCCACATCGAAGTGACGCCGGACAGGTTGCGCCAGATGTGCAGCTTCCAACTCGTGGGAATGATGGACTGGCGGCCGGCGCGCGCCCAGATCAGCAGCAGGATCACCGAGGGCAGCCCGCGAAAGAGCACGACCTGCGGCAGCGATGCGCCGTGTTCGGTGCCGAGCTTCACGAACGACCCCATGATGGCGAACATGGCGGACGCCACCAACATCCAAAGTGCTTGCATGCGGGTCTACGCTAAGGGAAAAGGGGGAAGGAATAAGGGAAAGCGATACTATACTCTCCGTCACCGGGCGAGGAGCCGGCGAGTCGGGGAACTGGCAAGGCTCCGCCATGTCGAAGTCCGGGTATTTGCCCCTCGCAGAGGAATATAAAAAACATGAAACGCATTGTTCTGTTCGTCATTACCAACCTGGCCGTCATGCTCGTGCTGTCGGCCACGCTTCGCATCCTGGGCGTGGACCGTGTCATCACGGCCAACGGGATCAACTTCAACGCGCTCCTGATCTTCTCGGTCGTGGTCGGCTTCACCGGCGCCATCATCTCGCTCCTCATGAGCAAGCCAATGGCCAAATGGAGCACCGGCGCGCAGGTGCTGGATCCCAACTCGCCCCGCAACCAGCGCGAGGCCTGGCTGGTCGACACCGTCCACCAACTGGCCGACCGCGCCGGCATCGGCCGCCCCGAAGTCGCCATCTACGAAGGCGCCCCCAACGCATTTGCCACGGGCGCATTCAAGAACGACTCGCTGGTCGCCGTGTCCACGGGCCTGCTCGAAAGCATGACCGAAGAGGAAGTCGCGGCCGTGCTGGCGCACGAAGTCGCGCACATCGCCAACGGCGACATGGTCACCCTGACCCTGATCCAGGGCGTGGTGAACACCTTCGTCATCTTCCTGGCGCGCGTGGTTGGCTACTTCATCGACCGCGTCGTGTTCAAGAACGAACGCGGCATCGGCCCCGGGTACTTCGTCACCGTGCTGGTCTGTGAAATCATCTTCGGCGTGCTGGCCTCGATCATCGTGGCCTGGTTCTCGCGCCAGCGCGAGTACCGCGCCGACGCCGGCTCGGCCCACCTGATGGGCGCCCGTGAACCGATGATCCGCGCGCTCGCCCGCCTGGGCGGCCTGGAACCGGGCGAACTGCCCAAGTCCTTCGAAGCGTCCGGCATCACCGGCAAGGGCGGCCTGGCGGCCATGTTCGCCTCGCACCCGCCGATCCCGGCCCGCATCGCCGCGCTGCAGAATGCTCGCGTGATCTGACCGGTCCGCGGCCACAAAAAAGCCCGCTTCGGCGGGCTTTTTTGTGCGTGCACCTCAGCATTCGACGATATTCACCGCCAAACCGCCCCGCGCCGTTTCCTTGTACTTGGTCTTCATGTCGGCGCCGGTTTCGCGCATGGTCTTGATGACCGAATCCAGCGACACGTAGTGCTGACCGTCGCCGCGCAGCGCCATGCGGGCGGCGTTCACGGCCTTGACCGAGGCCATGGCGTTGCGCTCGATACAGGGAATCTGCACCAGTCCGCCGACGGGATCGCAGGTCAGGCCCAGGTTGTGCTCCATGCCGATCTCGGCCGCGTTTTCCACCTGCTCCACTGACCCGCCCAGCGCCGCCGCCAGTCCGCCGGCCGCCATCGAACAGGCCACGCCGACTTCGCCCTGGCAGCCCACCTCCGCGCCGGACAGCGACGCGTTGTACTTGTAGAGCAGCCCGATCGCCGCCGCGGTCAGCAGGAATTCGCGCACGCCCTCACGGTTGGCGCCCGGCACGAAGCGGTCGTAATAGTGCAGCACGGCCGGAATGATGCCCGCCGCGCCATTGGTCGGCGCAGTAACCACCCGGCCGCCCGCGGCGTTCTCTTCGTTGACGGCCATCGCGTACAGGTTCACCCAATCCATGACGGAAAGCGGGTCGGACAACGTGCGCTCGGCCCGCTGGGTGAGATTGCGGTACAGCTCGGGGGCGCGCCGGCGCACGCGCAACGGGCCGGGCAACTCGCCGTCCGCCTCCGGATAGTTGATGCCGCAGCCGCGCGCCACGCAGTCCTGCATGACCTGCCAGATGCGGTCCAGGCCGGCATTGACCTCCGAGGTTTCGCGCCAGGTCAGCTCGTTCTGCATCATGACCTGCGCCACCGTCAATCCGTTGTCCTGGCACATGGCCAGCAGTTCCCGACCCATGCGAAACGGGTACGGCAACTGGTCGTGCGCCGCGATGACCTGGCTGTTGGAGGCGCCGGCGGTGACGACGAACCCACCGCCCACCGACAGGTAGCGGGCCTCGCGCAGGGTCTGGCCGTCGGCGTCGAATGCGTGGAATTTCATGCCGTTGGGGTGTTCGGCCATGGCTTCGCGGCGGTAGAACATCATGTGTTCCTTTTCCACGAAGGGCAGCGGATACTTGCCCAGCAACGGCAGCTGCCGGCTGGCGCGCACCGAGGCAATCATGCCGGCGATGGCCGCGGGGTCGACCGTATCCGGCGCCTCGCCCATCAGGCCCAGCAGCACCCCCTTGTCGGTGCCGTGCCCCTTGCCGGTGGCGCCCAGCGATCCGTACAGTTCGGCCCGCACGCTGGCCACGCGCGGAACAAGGCCGTCGCGCTCCAGCCCTTGCGCAAATAGCAGCGCCGCCCGCATCGGGCCCACGGTATGAGAGCTCGACGGGCCAATGCCTATCTTGAACAGATCGAAAACGGAAACGGCCACGCCAAACTCCAATACATCCACCAACGATCAGGCAATGATACGCGCGAGCCCGGTCGCACGCAGCAAAGCCCCGCCCGGCGTATCCTGTATCTTCGCGCCGGGTGTCAAAGCCTGCCCCGGCATGCGATCATTACAGAATTATTACTTGTCATAAAAAGAACGGAAAAACGCCTGCATGTCTGGACTCATTACCCTGCTTGACTTCGCCGGCTACGTCGCGCTGCTGCTTTGGGGCGTGCATATGGTCCAAACCGGCGTGCAGCGCGCGTTCGGGGCGGCGCTGGGCGCGGCCTTGGGACGCGCCCTGGGCACGCGGTTGCGGGCCTTTTTTGCGGGCCTGGGCATCACGGCCGCGCTGCAAAGCAGCACCGCCACCGGCCTGATGATCACCGGATTTGCCGCGGGCGGCGTGGTCGGTCTGGTGCCGGCGCTGGCGGCGATGCTGGGCGCCAACGTGGGCACCACGCTGATCGTCCAGCTGCTGTCTTTCGACCTGACCGAGCTCGCCCCGATCCTGATCCTGGCCGGCGTCTGGATGTTCCGGCGCTACCCGCCCGGCCGCACCCGCGACCTGGGCCGGGTCTTCATCGGCCTGGGCCTGCTCTTGCTGTCGCTGCACCAGCTCGTCGAACTCTTCGCGCCGTTTCAGACCGCGCCCATGCTGGGGATGATCCTTGCCGCCCTGTCGACCCAGCCGGTCGCCGCGGTCTTGCTGTCTGCCGCATTCACGTGGGCCGCGCACTCCAGCGTGGCCGTCGTGGTGCTGGTGATGTCGCTGGCCAGCCACAACATGGTCGCGCCGCACGTGGCGTTTGCGCTGGTGCTGGGCGCCAACCTGGGCACGGCGATCAATCCCATGATCGAAGGCGTGACCGGCGACGACCCCGCCGCCCGCCGCCTGCCGCTGGGCAATCTGTTGACGCGGGTGCTGGGCGTGCTGGCCGGGCTGCTGCTGCTGCCTTTCCTGGAGCCCTGGATGAGCGATCTGGCGAGCGACCCCGCCCGCGCCGTCGCCAACTTCCACACCCTGTTCAATGCCGTCATCGCCCTGGCCTTCCTGCCGATCCTGACGCCGTACGCCGCGCTGCTGACCCGCTGGCTGCCCAAGCGCGCCGACCCGAACGACCCGTCCCGCCCCCAATACCTGGACGAATGGGCCCACGACGTGCCCGCCGTTGCGCTGGGCAATGCCGCGCGCGAGGCGCTGCGCATGGCCGACATGTTGCAGACGCTGCTGCTCTACGCGCGGGCCGGTTTCAAGCGCGACAACCGCCACCGCATGGTGCAGGCGCGCCAGCTGGACGGCGCGCTGGACAAGCTGGAAAACGCCATCACCACCTACCTGGCGACGCTGGACCAGGAAAACATGACGCGCGAGGACCTCCAGCGGCTGGACGACATTCTGGCGTTCACCAGCAACATCGGCCATGCGGGCGATATCGCCCATCACGGCCTGCTGAGCCACGTGGCCAAGCTGCGCAAGCAGGGCTGGACGTTCTCGCCCGAGCAACGCGCCAGCCTGGATGACACCCTGGGCCAGCTCATCGCCAACCAACGCACGGCCGCCGCGCTCTTCGTGAACGACGACCTGCGCCAGGCGCGCTCGCTGGCCGGCGAAAAGGCGCGCTTTCGCACGATCGAAACCCAGGCGGCCGACACCCACCTGCAGAAGATCAAGTCCGGTCAGGTCGACGCCGCGGAAGTGGGCGCGCTGTACCTGGACATCCTGCGGGACATGAAGGGCATCAACTCGCACCTGGTGGGCGCGGCGGCGTACCCCTTGCTGGCCCGCCACGGCGAGCTCCTGCCCAGCCGCCTGCGCGAGGCGGGCAATTGAATGGTGAATAGGTAAGGCCCCAGGCGAGCAAGTCCCAGGTGTCAGACACCCATCGAGACGCCAGCCCCAAGTCGACGGCTATCTCCGCCGGGTGTCTGATACCGTCCCAAGCACGCTGATGCAAAAGAAAGCCGACCCACAGGTCGGCTTTCTTTTGCATCGGGCACATCCGGTGGGCCAACCTGGTGGCTCACCCTCCCCGCCTTACAGATACCGCTTGAACCACTCCAGCATCCGCTTCCAGCCATCCTTCGCGGCCTCGGGGTGGTAGCTGGCCCGGTAGTCCGCCAGGAACGCGTGGTCGGCTTCGGGGTAGACCACGATCTCGGACTGCTTGGCGGCGGCGTTGCCGGCGGCCAGTTTCGCCTTCATGGTTTCCACGTCCGACAGCGGAATACTGGCGTCACGGCCGCCGTAAAGGCCCAGGACGGGGCCATGCAGCTCGTGGGTCACGTCCAGCGCGACGCGCTTGATGAGCGGGCCGTGGCCCACGCTGAGCTTGCCGTACCATGCCACGCCAGCCTTCACGTCGGGATTGTGCGCCGCGTACATCCAGGTCAGGCGGCCACCCCAGCAGAAACCCGTCACCGCCACGCGGCGCGCGTCACCGCCATTGGCGGCGGCCCACGCCACGCTGGCGTCCAGATCGGCGTACACCTGTTCGTCAGGCACCTTGCTGACGATTTCCGAAATGAGCTTGGGAATATCGGTATAGACCGACGCGTCGCCCTGGCGTTGGTAGAGGTTGGCGGCGACGGCCAGGTAACCGGCCTTGGCCACCCGGCGGCAGATGTCCTTGATGTGTTCGTGCACGCCGAAGATTTCCTGGATCACCAGCACGACCGGCAGGTCACGCTGGCCTTCGGGCGCGGCGTAATACGCGTCGATCGAACCGTCCGTCACGGGAAGCTTGAAATCCCCGTGGACCAGGCCCTGCGTGTCCGTGTGGATCACGGTGGGGGCAACATTGCCGGCGGCGGTGGAAAAACTCATGGAGAACTCCTTGGTTGGGTCGACGAAAGCCGGCCATCCCCGCCGCGCCACCTGCGCTAGTGCCGGTGGCCGTGCTCCGCCTGGGACACGCCTTGATCCGCGTGTGCGTCATGGTCGTGCCCGTGGTGCATCAGCGTCGTGACGCTGTAGATCAGCGCCACGCCCACACCGACCAGCAGCAATTGCGGGACGGCATCGGACAGGGATACCCGCTCGTGCATCTGCGGCATCAGGTCGGCCACCGAGATGTACAGGAAGCTGCTGGCGGCAATCACCAGGATGTACGGCGTCCACTCCTGCGCCTGCTGCAGCACGAAGTACCCTATTATGCCGCCGACCGCTGAACACAAGCTGGTGAACAGAATCAGCGCAAAGGCGCGGCGGCGGCGCAGGCCGGCGTTGAGCAGCACCACGAAGTCGCCCAGCTTGTGCGGCACTTCGTGGATGATGATCGACGCGGCCGTCAGCACGCCCAGCAGCGGATCGGTCAGGAACGCCGCGGCGATCAGCACGCCGTCGCACAGGTTGTGCAGCGAACTGCCGATCAGGATCAGCATCCCGCCGCGCCCTGCCTCGTGGCGGTCGTGGCCTTTGTGATGGTGGTGGCCGTCGCCCTCGTGGTGATGGCTGTGGCGCAGCAGCGCAATCTTCTCCAGCACGAAAAAGCCGATCAGCGACGCCAGCATCAGTCCGAAAAGCACGTGGGCGTTGCCGACCCCGGTCTCGAATGCCTCGGGCAGCAGATGCAGGAGCGCCACGGACAGCAGCACGCCGACCGACAGGCTCACCATGTGATGCAGGTATTTGGCAAAGACCTTGTACGCGAGCCAGCTCGCGATTAGGACGGCAATCAGGCCGCCAGTGATGGTGGCGAGCAGAACCCAGAGCAGCAACATGAGGGGGGAGAATTAAGGCGGGGGGAAGCGCAACATTATATTGTTTCAAACCGAAAATCGGAAATGGGCCGTCCGAAGACGGCCCAGCGCCGTCAAAGCCTAGTGCGCCTGCTCCCAGTTCTTGCCGACGCCCACTTCCGCCACCAGCGGCACGCGCAGCGTCGCCACGTTGCACATCAGGCGCGGCAGCGCTTCCTTGACCACATCCAGCTCGTCGTCGGGCGCTTCCAGCACCAGTTCATCGTGCACCTGCATGATCATGCGCGTTTTCAGGTTTTCGGCGTCCAGCCAGTCCTGCACCGCCACCATCGCCATCTTGATGAGATCGGCCGCCGTGCCCTGCATGGGCGCGTTGATCGCCGCGCGCTCGGCGCCCTGCCGGCGCGGACCCGACGCCCCCCGGATTTCCGGCAACTGCAGCCGGCGTCCGAAGACGGTTTCCACGTAGCCCTGCTCGCGCGCCAGGCGCCGCGTGTTCTCCATGTACATCGCCACGCCCGGATAGCGCGCAAAGTAGCGGTCGATGTAGGCCTGCGCGGCGTCGCGCGTGATGCCCAGGTTGGATGCCAGGCCGAACACGCCCATGCCGTAGATGAGACCGAAGTTGATGGCCTTGGCGGCACGGCGCTGATCGGTCGTCACACCCTCCAGCGGCACGCCGAACACTTCTGAGGCGGTGGCGCGGTGGATGTCCTCGCCCGCCGCGAAGGCGCTTTGCAGGTTGGCATCGTCCGAGACGTGCGCCATGATGCGCAGCTCGATCTGCGAATAGTCCGCGGACAGCAACATGCCCTGCTCGGCGATGAATGCCTCGCGAACGCGCCGGCCGGCCTCGGTGCGCACCGGAATGTTCTGCAGGTTGGGGTCGGATGACGCAAGGCGCCCGGTGATGACGGCGGCCTGGGAATAATGCGTATGCACCCTGCCGGTCGCCGGATTGATCATGCGCGGCAGCTTGTCGGTGTACGTCGACTTCAGCTTGGACAGCCCGCGGTACTCCAGCAGCACCTGCGGCAGCGGGTAGTCCAGCGCCAGCTTGCTCAGCACTTCCTCGTCCGTGGACGGCGCGCCGCTCGCGGTCTTGCGCACCACCGGAAGCTGCATGCGGCCGAACAGGATCTCGCCCAGCTGCTTGGGAGAATTCAGATTGAACGGCTGGCCCGCCAGTTCGTAGGCCTTCTGCTCGAGCTGCAGCATCTCTTGCCCCAGCTTGTTGCTCTGGCGGCCCAGTTCCGCGGCGTCGACCTTCACGCCGTTGCGCTCGATCGTGGTCAGCACGGCCGACACCTGCATTTCCAGGCGATAGATGCGTTCCAGCCCCTCGTCGGCGGCGACCATCGGGCGCAGCACCTGATGCAGCTGCAGCGTGAAGTCGGCGTCCTCGGCCGCGTAATGCCCGGCCTTGTCGACCGCCACCTCGTCAAAGCCGATCTGCTTGGCGCCCTTGCCGCACAGATCCTCGTACGACACGCCGCTGCGGCCCAAAAAGCGCTGCGCCAGGTCATTAAGCCCCACGCCGCGATGCGACTCCAGCACGTAGGCCTGAAGCATGGTGTCTTCGGCGGCGCCCGCCAGGCGGATGCCTTCGTTGGCGAACACGTGCGTGTCGTACTTGGCGTGGTGCAGCAGCTTGGCGCGCGCCGGGTCTTGCAGCCACGGCTTGAGCCGTGCCAGCACCTCGTCCTTGGGCAACTGAACCGCGCCATCCGGCCCCCGATGCGCGACGGGGATGTAGCAGGCCACGCCGGGTGCAACCGACATCGACAAGCCCACCAGCCGGGCCTGCATTTCGTCCAGCGACGTCGTTTCGGTATCCAGCGCAACCAGCGCAGTCTGTTGCACCCGTTCCATCCAGGCGTCGAACGCCGCCCAGTCGGAAATGATGCGGTAGTCGGTGGTCTCGGGCGCGGCCGGCGCCTCGTGCGCGATGCGGGCGTCGCCCGCGGGCACGCGTTCGGCGTCACCGGTCAGGTCGCGCAGCCAGGTGCGGAACCCGTAGCGTTCGTACAGTTCGGTCAGCGTCGCGTCGTCGCGCGCACGCGGCGTCAGGTCATCGACGCCGTCGACGTGCCCGGTCAGATCGCAATCGCACTTGACCGTCAGAAGCTGGCGCGTCAGCGGGAAATTGGGAATGGCCTCGCGCAGGTTGTTGCCGGCCACCCCCTTGATGCCCTCGGCGCCTTCGACCAGTTTGTCGATGGAGCCAAACTCCGTAATCCATTTGGCGGCCGTCTTGGGGCCCACCTTGGTGACGCCCGGCACATTGTCGACCGTGTCTCCCACCAGCATCAGGTAATCCACGATGCGGTCGGGCGGCACGCCGAATTTATTCACGACGCCGGCTTCGTCCAGGACCTCGCCGCTCATCGTGTTGACCAGGGTGACGTGGCTGTTCACCAGTTGCGCCAGGTCCTTGTCGCCCGTAGAGACGATGGTGTGCACGTCGTGCTGCGCGGCACGATGTGCCAACGTGCCAATGACGTCGTCAGCCTCGACACCCTCGATTGCCAGCACCGGCCAGCCCAGCGCGCGCACCGCGCGATGGATGGGATCGATTTGTGCTGCAAGGTCTTCGGGCATGGGCGGACGGTGCGACTTGTACTCCGGATACAGGTCGTCCCGAAAAGTCTTGCCGCGAGCATCGAAAATACATGCGGCATACTCTGCCTTATAGTCCGATACAAGCTTGCGCAGCATATTGACCACGCCGTAAAGCGCACCCGTAGGTTCGCCTTGCGCGTTGCGCAAATCAGGCATAGCGTGGAAAGCGCGGTACAAGTAACTTGAACCGTCGACCAGTAATAAGGTTTTTTTCATGGTTACAAAGGCAGATATGGATACACCCGCCGGCAAACAAATTCCGCTGATTATGTCAGAGATAAGGACGGCGGCAGACAAGCTCGCACACATCGGGCCCGCAGTCAGCGTTTTCGGTAGCGCACGAGTCAGCCGTAATTCCCCGTACTATGAAACCACCATCGCGATTTCCGCGGCCCTGGCCGAAGCAGGCTTTGCCGTCATCGCGGGTGGCGGCCCCGGCATCATGGAAGCCGCCAATAAAGGTGCATTCGAATCAGGAGGCACGAGCGTCGGCTTGAACATCAGCCTGCCGCACGAAGCGCACAACAACGAATACCAGACCATCAGCCTGTCCTTCGAGTACTTTTTCCCTCGCAAGGCGGCATTCTTCATGCACAGCTTCGCCTACGTGGCGATGCCGGGCGGCTTTGGCACCCTGGACGAACTCTTCGAAGCGTTGACGCTCATCCAGACCGGCAAGGTCCCGCCGGCGCCCATCGTCCTGGTCGGCAGCGAGTACTGGTCGGGCCTTGCCGAATGGCTTGGCGATCAGGTGCTCGGCAATGGCATGATCGGCGCGCATGACCTGGATCTTTTCATCATCGAAGACGATCCCGTGAAGGTCGTGCGCAAGGTAGTCGAGTTCCACGAACGCGTGATGTCCGACGAGCAGTACGCCCCTTCCCTTCCCGCCTGATCCCGCACGCCCGTCCGGGGCCGCATGCCCCGTGGGCGCAGCCGGCCTGCGTCAAGGCAATGCCTCAGGTCATCGCCTTGACGATGGCCTCGCGCGCCAGCCCCACGAACTCGCTTTCGCCGGGGCGGGCCGCGAGCAGCCGGAATTCCACCGACGGCAACGCCGGCAGGCCAGGCGCCTGCAGCCGCGCCATGCCGGCGCCAAGCGCCGATTCGTTCAGGCACGCCACACCCAGCCCCGCCGCCACCGCCAGCTGTAATCCCGCCACGCCGGACGCCTCGTGCGACACGACATAAGGGAGGCTGCGGCGTGACAACAGCCGCTCAACGTATTGGCGCAACGCGCACGTTTCCGGCAGGGCCAGCAAGGGCAACGGGTCGGCCAGCGGCGGCGTCGCGCCCTCGGCTGCCATCCACAGCAGCGGTTCGCGCCGCAGTAGCGCGCCATCGGCCCGGCCGCGCGCCGCGCCCCGCTCCTGGATGACCATGGAGATGCCGACGTCGATCTCGCCGCGCTCGTAAGCGGCCTCGATCGCCCCGCTCTTCATGATGGTGACGTGCAGCCGCACCTGCGGGTATTGCTCGTTCAGCCGCCGCAGCAGGCGGGCGACGTCGCCGGGGCGGAAGTAATCCGTGATGCACAGGCGCAGTTCGCCGCGCAGCGCCACGCCGCGCAGGTCGCGGTAGGCCTCGTCGCTCAGGGCCAGGATGGTGCGCGCATGCGCCAGCAGGCGCTGGCCGGCGGGCGTTGCGCGCACGCCCGTCTTGCCGCGCACCAGCAGAGGCTGGCCTGCCCTGTCCTCCAGCTTGCGCATCTGTTCACTGACCGAAGACTGCGACAGGAACACCTTGGGCGCAGCTGCCGTCAGGCTGCCCGCGTCCAGCACGGCAACCAGGGTGCGCAGCTGGTCCAGGTCAAATCCGCTCATGGCCTATCCAACGGCAAATACGATGGATGAAATCGTAAATTCCCGCTTTTCCGATGTCAATGCGCTTTCTACACTGGCGCCGTACCTACCCCACCCGGAGAGCCCTCATGCCCCACATCGTCATCCATCGTTCCGGCACGCCCGATGCCGCCACCGACCACCGCATCGTCGAATCCGTCGCCAGGCTGACCCAGTCCGTCCTCGGAAAAAAGCTGCCCGTCATCGCCATCACGCTGCAGCACATTGCGCACGACCTCTGGTTCATCGGCGGGCGTCCCTTGTCGGAACTGGGCAAGAACGCATTCCATCTGGATATCAGCGTGACGGACGAGACCAACACCAAGGCCGAGAAAGCGCGCTTCATCAAGGAGATCTACGCGGCTTTCGCGGACATCCTGGGCGAGTTGCACGAATGCTCCTATGTGCACGTCATCGACGCCCGCGCGGCCGCCTACGGATATGGCGGACGCACGCAGGAGTACCGGCACCAGCACAGCGCCTCTTAAGCGGGCGGCGCCACGCCCTGCGATGTCTGGCTCCTGCCCAACATGCAAAAAGCCGCGCACCCAAAGGTGCGCGGCTTTTCATTGGCCAGGCTTGTCGGCGGCGGGCTGCCGCCTGCAAGCTTAGACCGCGGACTCGCGCGCGGCGCGCTTGCGCTCGTTTTCGAGCAGGTAGCGCTTGCGCAGACGGATCGACTTCGGGGTGATTTCGACCAGTTCGTCGTCGTCGATGAATTCCACGGCGTATTCCAGCGACATCTGGATCGGCGGAACCAGGCGCACGGCTTCGTCGGTGCCCGAGGCGCGCACGTTGGTCAGCTGCTTGCCCTTGATCGGGTTCACGACCAGGTCGTTGTCGCGGCTGTGGATGCCGATGATCATGCCTTCGTACAGCGCATCGCCCGGGTTCACGAACATGCGGCCGCGATCCTGCAGCTTCCACAGTGCGTAGGCCACGGCGTCGCCGTTGTCCTGGCTGATCAGCACGCCATTGCGGCGCTCGCCGATGGAGCCTTCCTTGATGGGCGCGTATTCGTGGAAGATGTGGCTCATCAGGCCCGTGCCGCGCGTCAGCGTCAGGAACTCGTTCTGGAAGCCGATCAGGCCGCGGGCCGGGATCAGGTATTCCAGGCGCGTACGGCCACGGCCGTCCGGCTGCATGTCCTGCAGGTCGCCCTTGCGGCGGCCCAGCTCTTCCATGACGCCGCCCTGGTGGGCGTCTTCGACGTCAACGGTCAGCGATTCGAACGGCTCGCACTTCACGCCGTCGATTTCCTTGAACACCACGCGCGGACGCGACACGGCCAGCTCGTAGCCTTCACGGCGCATCGTTTCCAGCAGAATGGTCAGGTGCAGTTCGCCACGGCCCGACACTTCAAACACGGTGTCGTCGCCCGTGTCGCGCACACGCAGCGCCACGTTGGACTTCAGCTCCCGGTCCAGGCGGTCGCGCACTTGGCGGCTGGTCACGAACTTGCCTTCGCGGCCCGCCAGCGGCGACGTGTTCACCATGAAGTTCATGGTCAGCGTCGGCTCGTCGATGCGCAGCATCGGCAGCGGTTCCTGGTTGGCCGGATCCATCACCGTGCAACCGATGCCCAGGTCTTCAATGCCGTTGATCAGCACGATGTCGCCGGCTTCGGCCTCGTCCACCACGATGCGCTCCAGGCCATGGAACTTCAGCACCTGGTTGATGCGGCCGCGGCCGCCCTGGCCGTCGGGACCGAACTTGTAGGCCACTTCCATGCCCGGGCGCATACGGCCACGGTTGATGCGGCCCACGCCGATCTTGCCGACGTAGCTGTTGTAGTCCAGCGAGATGATCTGCATCTGCAGCGGACCGTTGGGATCGTCCTCGCGCTGCGGCACGTGCTGCAGGATGGCTTCGAACAGCGGACGCATGTCGCCTTCGCGCACATCCGGCGTGAGGCCGGCGTAGCCGGACAGGCCCGACGCGTACACGACCGGGAAGTCCAGCTGCTCGTCGGTGGCGCCCAGCTTGTCGAACAGATCGAACGTGGCGTTGATGACGAAATCCGTACGGGCGCCCGGCCGGTCAACCTTGTTGACCACGACGATCGGCTTCAAGCCCAGGGCCAGCGCCTTGCGGGTCACGAAAATGGTCTGGGGCATCGGGCCTTCGACCGCGTCCACCAGCAGCAGCACGCCGTCGACCATGGACAGCACGCGCTCGACTTCACCGCCGAAGTCCGCGTGTCCCGGGGTGTCGACGATGTTGATGTGGGTGCCTTCATATTCCACGGCACAGTTCTTGGCCAGAATCGTGATGCCGCGTTCCTTTTCCAGATCGTTCGAGTCCATGACCCGTTCGGTCAGCGCCTGGTTTTCGCGGAAGGTGCCGGATTGGCGCAGCAGCTGGTCGACCAGGGTGGTTTTACCGTGGTCCACGTGGGCGATGATGGCGACGTTGCGCAAGGCGCGAGTCATAGCGAGTCCTTTAAGGTCAGGGTGGAGGGCAGCAAGCCCTCCGGCAATTCGTTCAGTGCAAGCAATGCCTGCTTCGGGTCTGGCATGGCCTGCAAGGCTTCCAGTTCAACGGCGCGTTCCAGAGAGAAGGGCCCGACGTGCGTGCGCCGCAGCGCCGTCAGGTGGGCGAAACAGCCCAGCACGCGCCCGATGTCCTGGGCCAGTGTTCGGATGTATGTGCCTTTACTGCAAGCCACATCGATCTCTGCCTGCGTCCCGGTGAGGGACAACAGCTCGATGCGGTATATCGTGATCTGGCGCGGCGGCCGCTCCAGTTCGATGCCCGCGCGGGCGTACTCGTACAGCGGCTTGCCGTCGCGCTTGAGCGCGGAGTACATCGGCGGAATCTGCTCGATGGTGCCCGAGAAACGTGACAGCGCGTCGCGCAGGGCCTGTTCCTCGACGGTAAAACCGGGTTCGGCGGTCGCCGTGACGTTGCCCGTCAGGTCGCCGGAATCGGTTTCCGATCCAAATTGCAGCGTAGCGCGATATGCCTTGTCGGCGTCAAGCATCGCGCCGGAAATTTTGGTGGCGCGACCCATGCAGCACACCAGCAAGCCGGTGGCAAAGGGGTCCAGCGTGCCGGTATGGCCGGCCTTGGCCGCATCCATGGCGCGTTTGGCGCGCTGCAAGGCGTGATTGCTCGACAAACCCACGGGTTTATCAAGCAACAGCACACCGTCGAGCGCAAGCCCGCGTCGTTTAGCCATCGTCGGAATCCGGAAAAAAAATGAAGCAGTGACGACAGCCCGATCAGGACTGGTCTTCTGGCTCGTCGGGTACGCCCGAGTGCGGGCCGGGGCGGTTTGCGCGGTCGATGAGGATCGACATCTCGATGCCACGAGCGACTTGCTCGTCGTGGAAGAAGCGCAAAGTGGGGACGGTATGGATGTGCAAAAGCTTGTAGAGCTGCGAATGCAGCCAGCCGGCCTTCTCGTTCAGCAAGGTGGCGGCGGCTTCGGGCTCGGCGCCCAAAACCGTGAACCACACCTTGGCATGCGCGTAGTCGGTCGACAGTTCCACACCCGAAATCGTGATCAATCCAGCGCGTTTGGTGTCGATCTCGCGCTGGATGATCCCGGCCAGATCCTTCTGGATCTGGTCGGCCAGCCGCAGATTGCGGCCGGGAATGGCTTTGGACTTGTGACGGCTCATTAACAATGCCTGGCGCCTGCTTTACAGCGTGCGCGCAATTTCCTTGATTTCAAAGACTTCCAGCTGGTCGCCCACCTGGATGTCGTTGTTGCCGCGCAGCGTCAGGCCGCAATCGAAGCCCGACTTGACTTCCTTGACGTCGTCCTTGAAGCGGCGCAGCGATTCGAGGTGCCCCGTCCAGTGAACCACGTTGTTGCGCAGCAGGCGGACCTGGGAATCGCGGCGCACGATGCCATCGAGCACCATACAACCGGCGATGTTGCCGAGGCGGGAGATGCTGTACACCTCGCGGATCTCGACCAGGCCGATGATTTCTTCCTTCTTCTCGGGCGCCAGCATGCCCGACATGGCGGCCTTAACTTCATCCACGGCGTCGTAAATGATGTTGTAGTAGCGCACGTCGATGCCGTTGTTCTCGGCAAGCTTCTTGGCGCTGGCGTCGGCGCGCACATTGAAGCCGATGACGACGGCGTGCGAGGCGATGGCCAGGTTGATGTCGGTTTCCGAGATGCCGCCCACGGCGGCGTGCACGACCTGAACGCGCACTTCGTCGGTGGACAGCTTGACCAGCGATTGCACCAGCGCTTCCTGCGAACCCTGCACGTCGGTCTTGACGATAAGGGTGAGCGTTTGCGTGCCTTCGCCGAGGTTGTCGAACATCGATTCCAGCTTGGCGGCCTGTTGGCGGGCCAGCTTGACGTCGCGGAACTTGCCCTGGCGGAACAGCGCGATTTCGCGCGCCTTGCGCTCGTCGGAAAGCGCCATCAGCTCGTCGCCGGCGGCCGGCACTTCGGTCAGGCCCTGGATCTCGACGGGAATCGACGGTCCGGCCGACTGGATCGGCTTGCCGTTTTCGTCGAGCATGGCGCGCACGCGGCCAAAGCTTGCGCCGGCCAGCACCACGTCGCCGCGCTTGAGCGTGCCGCTCTGCACCAGGATCGTCGCGACCGGGCCGCGGCCCTTGTCCAGACGGGCTTCGATGACCAGGCCCTTGGCGGGCGCGTCTTCCGGCGCCTTCAGTTCCAGCACTTCGGCTTGCAGCAGCACGTTTTCGAGCAGATCGTCGATGCCTTGGCCAGTCTTGGCGGACACGCCCACGAACGGCACGTCGCCGCCGTATTCTTCCGGCACGACCTCTTCGGCAACCAGTTCCTGCTTGACGCGGTCCGGGTTGGCGGCGGGCTTGTCGATCTTGGTGACGGCCACGACGATGGGCACGCCAGCAGCCTTGGCATGGTGGATGGCTTCACGCGTCTGGGGCATCACGCCGTCGTCGGCGGCAACCACCAGAATCACGATGTCGGTCGCCTTGGCGCCGCGGGCACGCATGGCGGTGAACGCCTCGTGGCCCGGGGTGTCCAGGAAGGTCACCATGCCGCGCTCGGTGCGCACGTGATAGGCGCCGATGTGCTGCGTGATGCCGCCGGCTTCACCCGCGGCAACCTTGGCGCGGCGGATGTAGTCCAGCAGCGAGGTCTTGCCGTGGTCGACGTGGCCCATGACGGTCACGACCGGCGCGCGCGGCAGCTGCTCGGCTTCGGATTGGGTGGCGGATTCGTCCAGGAAGGCTTCCGGATCGTCCAGCTTGGCGGCGATCGCGACGTGGCCCAGCTCTTCGACCACGATCATGGCCGTTTCCTGGTCCAGGACCTGGTTGATGGTGACCATCTGGCCGAGCTTCATCAATTGCTTGATGACTTCGGCGGCCTTGACGGACATCTTGTGGGCCAGGTCGGCGACGCTGATGGTTTCCGGCACGTGGACTTCACGTGCGATGAATTCCTGCGGCGCCGGCTCGTTGCGGCGGTCGTTCTGCTGGTTGCGGCCACCACGGCCGCCCGACTTGCCACCGCCCTTGCCGCCTGCACGCCAGCCATCGCGGCTGGCCGGGGCTGCCGGCTTGTCGGCGGGCTTCTTGCGCGACGAATCGTCCGACCAGGTCGACGACACTTCGGCAGTCTTGATGGTCTTCTTGGCGCCAGGCGCGGCCGGCTTGGCGTCCTTCTTGGCCGCGGGCGCAGCGCCGGGCTTGCCGGCCGGCTTGTGCAGCGTGCCGGAGATCGGCGCGGCAGCGGGCGCTTCCGGTTCCGGCGCGCGCAGCACCTTGCGGGGACGGTTCAGCATTTCACGCAGCGCGGCGGCCTCGGCCTCGGCGGCGCGGCGGGCTTCGTCGCGGCCAGCGGTCGTGGCGGAAGCGGCCAGCGGCGGCCCGGCACGGCGATTGTCGGCGCGCGAGGCTGCCTTGGGCGCAGCGGCGGGCGCAGCGGCCTCGGGCTTGGCGGCGGGCTTCACGGATTCGGATTTCGCGGCAGGCTGCGCCTGGGCGACAGGCGCGGCGGCCTGGGAGGAGGATGTTTCGGACTTATTGGCTAGCACAGCAGGTTCCGGCTTGGCTTCTTCAGCCTTGGGCTCGGTGGTTTCAGTCTTGATTTCGGGCTTGGCCTCTTCGGCCACGGGCTCGGCAGGAGCAGGCGCCGGCGTCGGTTCGGGTTCAGGCTGGGCCTGAACTTCGGGCGCTTTGGCCTCGACGGGGGCGGGCGCTTCGGCCGCGACGGATTCGGTTGCCGCGGGCGCTTCGGCCGGGGCGGCGGCTTCGACAGCGGCGGGCTCCTGCTGCGGCGCTTCGGCCGGGGCGGGAGCTTCGGCCTCTACAGGCGCCGTTTCGCGAGGTTCGGCGGCGGCGGGCGCCTCGGGCACTGCGGGCACAGCCGGTGCGGAAACCTGCGGAGCGGCTTGCTCGGCAGCTTCCTCTTCGGGACGAGCCGAGGCGGCCTGCTCCAGGGCGAGTTCGGACGGGTCGCGCTTGACGAAGACGCGCTTCTTGCGCACTTCGACCTGGATCGTGCGCGAACGGCCCGTGGCGTCGGCTTGCCGGATCTCGGAAGTCTGGCGGCGCGTCAGCGTGATCTTCTTGCCTTCGGTTGCGCCGTGTGCGCGACGCAGCGATTCGAGCAATTTCGCCTTGTCGCTGTCGGTGACGGAATCGTCAACCGATTTGAGGTCAACGCCAGCCGAACGCAGCTGATCCAGCAGCACGTTGGCAGGCATTTTCAGCTCGGTAGCGAACTGGGCGACGGTATTACTCGACATTAGGCTCTCTCTTCCCTATAGGCAGCTATTACAAACAACGTGAACTTGCGATGGACGAAGCGGAAGCATCCTCCACCGCAGACCCGTGTCCTTATGGTTATTCTTCGTCGAACCAATGGGCACGGGCACGCATGATGAGATCGCTGGCTTCCTGTTCGGTCAGACCGGCGATTTCCGCCAGTTCGTCCGTGGCCAATTGGGCCAGATCATCACGCGTATGCACTTGACGCTCGGCCAGCTTGGCGGCCAGTTCCGGCGTCATGCCTTCGAGTTCTAGCAGATCCTGTGCGGTCTCAAGGCGCTCTTCCTGGGCAATTGCCTCGGTCAGCAGCGCATTGCGGGCACGGGCGCGCAACTCATTGATGGTGTCTTCGTCAAACGCCTCGATTTCCAGCAGTTCCTGCATGGGCACGTAAGCGATTTCCTCGATACCGGTAAATCCTTCGTCGATCAGGATGTCAGCGACTTCCTCGTCGACGTCCAGCTTGCTCATGAACGTGGTGCGCAGACCCGAACGCTCGACTTCCTGGCGGTTCAGGCTTTCTTCCGGCGTCATGATGTTGATCTGCCAGCCGGTCAGTTCGGATGCCAGGCGCACGTTCTGGCCCTTGGCGCCGATGGCCTTCGGCAGGTTTTCCTCGTCCACCACGACGTCCATCGCATGCTTGTCTTCATCGACGACGATGGATTCGACGTTGGCCGGCGCCAGCGCGCCGATGACGAACTGCGCGGGGTCTTCCGACCACAGCACGATGTCGACCTGCTCGCCGCCGAGTTCGTTGCGCACGGCGGTCACGCGCGAACCGCGCATGCCCACGCACGTCCCGATGGGATCGATACGCTTATCGTATGCCACGACGGCGATCTTCGCACGCACGCCGGCATCGCGGGCCGCGGCCTTGATCTCGAGCAGACCCTGCTCGATCTCGGGCACTTCGTTCTCGAACAGCTGGCGGATGAACTCGGGCGACGTGCGCGACAGGATGACCTGCTGGCCACGCGCGGCGTGGTCCACACGCAACACGAAGGCGCGCACGCGATCGGCAACCCGCAGGTTTTCCTTGGGGATCATTTCGGAGCGCGGCAGGCGCGCTTCGATCTTGCCGGTTTCAACGATGGCGTCGCCCTTGTCCATGCGCTTGATCGTGCCGGAAACGATGGTTTCACCACGGTCCAGGAAGTCGTTCAGCACCTGTTCGCGCTCGGCGTCGCGGATCTTTTGCAGGATCGCCTGCTTGGCAGCCTGGGCGCCGATACGGCCGAATTCGATGGGCTCCAGGGGCTCTTCGATGTACTCGCCTTCCTTGATGCCGGGGACGATTTCCTCCGCGTCCGACAGCATTTCCTGCTTGTCGGGTTCTTGCAGGCCGGCCTCGTCGGGCACGACCAGCCAACGGCGGAAGCCTTCGTGGTCTCCCGTTTCCCTATCGATGGAAACACGAATGTCCGCATCATCCTTGAAGCGCTTTTTCATGGCCGAGGCCAGCGCACTTTCGAGAGCGCCGAACACGACGTCACGCGTGACGTTCTTTTCACGCGCCAAGGCATCGACCAACAGAAGAATTTCGCGACTCATCGCTTTTTGCCCTTGAAATCCAGAACGGGATCCAGTTTTGCACGCTCGATGTCTTCGACCGTGAAATTCAACACCTGGACTTCGTTCTTTTTTGCCTCAAATTCGAGACCGAACACGGTCTTGTGCATGCCAGCAGCCGCGTCGGAAGCAGTGGCGTCGTCTTCCGGCACGGTCAACGTGCCCGAGAAGACCTTGCGGCCGTCCAATGCTTCGCGCAGCTTGATTTCGATGCGCTCGCCTGCGAACCGGCGGAACTCGGCCTCGGTGCGCAGCGGGCGATCCACGCCCGGCGACCCGACCTCGAGGCGCTTGTAGTCGATGTTCTCGACCTCATAGACCCGCGACAATTGACGGGACACCTGCTCGCAGTCTTCGATGCGCACACCGCCGACCCGATCGATCGTGACGCGCAAAAGACCCAGGGCGGCACGTTCCACGTCGACGAGTTCGACGTCCATGCCGGCCAGAGCCTCTTCGGTCAATGCGAATAAATCAGCCATATACTCAAAAAAAATGGGCTGCACGCCCAGCCCACCGATATTGCACAGAGCCCAGCCGCTTCCCTACTGCACGTAAGGAGCAATGCTGGGCAGTGCCCTATATTGCGACCTAATTTTTGGCTTGCGCCGTCCTGACTGCCCGCCCCGGTCTGACCGGGGTTGGGATCAATGCCGTGGCGCCTGTGCGCCGTCCGCAGATAGCGGCTCGCTCCAACGAGACTGCTGCAAGCAGCGCCCCTGGGCACGCCAACACGCCAGCACAAAGCCGAGCGCCCGGTCGGCACACATGCAGCCGACGTGCTTTTTGCGGTAAAGCGCACTTGAGAAACCAGTGCTTCCAGCAAAAAGCCATGACGCGAAGCCATGAAAACCATTGATTTTACCAGATAAACGGGAAAATCGCCTGATTCGTCACGGGCTTACGTTTATATGGGACGGATGCGGGGCGGCAGCGCGTTCAGCGGGCCGCCCTGCGGGGATCAGCGGCCCTGGCGTCCCCGGCCGCCACCGACGACACCCAAGCGGGATTCGTGCGCCGACGCACTGCGCGGCTGCCAATCGTCGCCCCGCTGACCGCCTTCGCTGCGGGCGCCGCCCGCACGCGGCGTGCGCGGCTTGCCGCCCGCGCCGGGACCCTTGTTGTTGCCGCCGGCGCGTGCGCCTTCAGCCTTGTTGCCGCCGCGGCC
>NZ_CADIJP010000011.1 GCF_902859725.1 Achromobacter mucicolens
CCCGCGCCCCGGCTGCCCGTGCCGCATGCCGCGATAGCCGACGCGCCGTCCGCGCAAGGCGCGGGGCAGGCGGCCCAGGCGTCGCTGCGCGAGATCGCCGCGCTGGCCGACCTGGGCAGGGTGCGCGACGCGATGGCGCAGTGCCAGGCGCATCTGGACATTCATGGCGCCAGCGCCGAGGCCCTGCATCTGCAGGGCTTGCTGCTGGATGCGCAAGGTCAGTCGCGGCAGGCGCAGGCCGCCTACCGCAAGGCGCTCTACCTGGATCCGAACCACCGCGAGGCGTTGCTGCATCTGGCCGCGCTGGTGGCGTCGGACGGGGATCAAGAGGGCGCCCGCCGCCTGCAGGCGCGCGCGGCGCGCGGGGAGGCGCGACGTGACTGACGCAATGGCATCGCTTTCTGGCGTGGACGACTGCTGGAACCGCATCGGCATCCGTGGCGACAAAAGCTGCGGGCAGCTGGCCGAACACGTGCATTGCCGCAACTGCCCGGTGTATGCCGCGGCGGCCAAGCGCATCCTTGACCGTCTGCCGCCCGCCATGCAGGAAGACGAGGAAGCCGCGCCGCCGCAGCACGCGGCCAACCTGTCGTCGCTGCTGGTGTTCAGGCTGCATCGTGAATGGATGGGCCTGCCGACGCGATCGCTGGACGAGGTTGCCGGCACGCGAGGCATCATCAGCCTGCCGCACCGGCGTGATCCCGCCGTGCTTGGCATGACCAACGTGCGCGGCACGCTGACCGTCTGCGTATCGCTGACGCGCCTGTTGGGACTGGACGCCGCGGCGCCGCAGGCCCGCGAGCGGCCCGCCACCGCGCGCATGCTGATATTCGGCGGCGCGGGCCGTGCCGTGGTGCTGCCGGTGGACGAAGTGGAGGGCATGCACGAGGTGGACCTGGACGCGCTTGAGCCGCTGCCCTCGACGGTGCAGGGCGCCAGCCTGAAGTACTCGCGCGGCGTGGCGCGCTGCGGCGGCCGTGCGGTGGGCGTGCTGGATGAAACCCTGCTGATGCAGGCATTGGAACGGAGCCTCGCGTGAATCCCGATCAGATGCGCGATGCCTCGCTGCTCGAACTGTTCCAGATGGAGACCCGCACCCAGGTGCAGGTGCTCAACGACGGGCTGCTCGCCCTGGAGAAAAATCCCACGTCCGCGCCGCAGCTTGAGGCCTGCATGCGTGCCGCCCACTCGCTCAAGGGCGCCGCGCGCATCGTGGACCTGCATCCGGCCGTGCGTATCGCGCACGCCATGGAAGATTGCCTTGTGGCCGCCCAGGAGGGCCGTCTGCGTCTGCAGGCCGGCGACATCGACGCCTTGCTGCTGGGCACGGACTTGCTGCAACGCGTGGCAACGCCCGGCGTGGAGCTGGATGCCGAGATCGGCGACCTGGTGGCGCGGCTGAGCAGCGCGCCCAATCTGCCTGCCACGCCGCCGGCCGCGGCGGCGCGTCCTTCCCGGCCGACCGGCCATCTGCCGCCGATACGCCTGACGGAAGATGCGCCCGTCCCGGCAGCCCCGGCGCCCTCGGACAAGCCCCAGGTGGTGGACGCGGCCCCCGCGGTCCCGCCCGCGCGTCGCAGTTCGGACCGCGGCGCGGGCGAGGGCGAGCGGGTACTGCGGGTCACGGCCGATACGCTGAACAAGCTGCTGGGCCTGTCCAGCGAAACGCTGGTCGAGTCGCAATGGGTCGGCCCATTCAGCGCCGCCATGCTGCGGCTGCGGCGGCTGCAGGCGGGCGCGGCGCACGCGCTGGACGGGGTGCGCGCCGTGCTGGCCGAACAGCAGCTCGATGCGCGCGGCCAGGCGGCGCTGGACGATGCCCACCGCATCCTCGAACAATGCCAGCGGGAACTGACGCTGCGCGCCAGTGAAGTCGACGAATTCGGCTGGCGCATGAACCACCTGACGCGTCGGCTGTACGACACCGCGCTTGCGTGCCGCATGCGGCCCTTTGGCGACGGCGTGGGCGGCATGGCGCGGATGGTGCGCGACCTGGGCCGCTCGCTGGGAAAGCAGGTCCGCCTGGAGATCGAGGGCGAAGACACGCAGGTGGACCGGGACATCCTGGAAAAACTGGATGCGCCGCTCATGCACCTGTTGCGCAACGCCGTTGACCACGGCATCGAATCGCCCGCGCAGCGCGAACGGACGGGCAAGCCGGCCGAGGGCTTGATCACGCTGTCGGCGCGCCATTCGGCAGGCATGCTGCTGGTCGAACTGGCCGACGACGGCTCCGGCATATCGCTGGATCACCTGCGCGAGGAAGTGGTCGAACGCAAGCTGACCAATGCCGAGACCGCCGCACGCCTGAGCGAAGCCGAACTGCTGGAATTCCTGTTCCTCTCTGGCTTCAGCACGCGCGACGAGGTGACTGAAATCTCCGGGCGCGGCGTGGGGCTGGACGTGGTGCAGACGATGGTGCGCCAGCTGCGCGGCGCAGTGCGGGTCCACCAGCAGCAGGGCCGGGGCACGCGTTTCGTGCTGGAGATGCCGCTGTCGCTGTCGGTGGTGCGCAGCCTGCTGGTCGAGGTGCAGAACGAGATCTACGCATTTCCGCTTGCCTACGTCAGCCACGCGTTGCAGGTGGACGCCACCGACATCGAGCAGCTGGAAGGCCAGCAGCACTTCCGCTTCCAGGGGAGGCAGATCGGCCTGGTGTCGGCGCGGCAGATCCTGCGCGCCGGCGAGGCCGCCCCGGCCGCCGATACCTTGTCCGTGGTGGTGGTGGGCGATCACGACCGCCTCTACGGCATCGCCGTCGACCGGTACGTGGGCGAGCGCACGCTGGTCGTGCAGCCGCTGGACCCCCGGCTGGGCAAGGTGCAGGACGTCATGGCCGGCTCGCTGATGGATGACGGCACGCCGCTCCTGATCCTGGACGTCGAGGACATGCTGGTGTCCGTCCAGAAGCTCATCGAGGGCGGGCGCCTGTCGCGGGTCGACAGCGGGGCGGGCGCGGCGGCCGCGCGCCGCCGCAAGCGCGTGCTGGTGGTGGACGATTCATTGACGGTTCGCGAGCTTGAGCGCAAGCTGCTGCTGAACCGCGGGTTCGATGTGGCGGTCGCCGTGGACGGCATGGACGGCTGGAACATGTTGCGCAACGAGGACTTCGACCTCATCGTGACGGATGTCGACATGCCGCGGATGGACGGCATCGAACTGGTGTCGCGCATCAAGGCCGACCCAAGGCTTCAATCGCTGCCCGTCATGGTGGTGTCGTACAAGGACCGGGAAGAGGACCGGCAGCGCGGGCTGGACGCCGGCGCCGACTATTATCTGGCCAAGGGCAGCTTTCACGATGATGCGCTGCTCGACGCCGTGGAAGACCTCATCGGGAAGGCTCGGACGTGAGAATCGGGATCGTCAACGATATGCCGCTCGCCGTCGAAGTCCTGCGGCGCGTCATCGCGCTGGAACCGGGGCTGGAGATTGCCTGGACGGCGTCCGACGGCCTGGAGGCCGTGCAGCAATGCGCGCGCGACCGTCCCGATGTCGTGCTGATGGACCTCATCATGCCCGTCATGGACGGCGTCGAGGCCACGCGCCGCATCATGGCGGAAACGCCGTGCGCCATCGTCGTGGTGACCTCCGACGTGGCGGGCCACACATCGCGCGTCTTCGATGCCATGGGGCACGGCGCACTGGATGCCGTGGACACGCCCATGGTGGGCGCGACGGACATGCGCACGGCGGCGGCGCCGTTGTTGCGCAAGATTCGCAACATCGGCTGGCTGATCGGCCGCTACGGCAACCGGCCGGCGCTCAGCCCGGTCAGTAAGCCCGCCGCGTCCGCCGGCGCCCGGCGCCTCCTTGCCATCGGCGCCTCGGCAGGCGGCCCGGCGACGCTGGCGCAGCTGCTGCGCGATCTTCCCCTGGATTTTCCGGCCGGCATCGTGCTGGTGCAGCATGTGGACGCCTCGTTCGCGGCCGGCATGGCCGACTGGCTCAATGACCAGGTGCCGCTGCCGGTAAGGCTGGCGCGCGAAGGCGAATCGCCGCTGCCCGGCCAGGTGCTGCTCGCGGGCACGGATGATCATCTGGCGCTCTGCGAGGATGGTACCCTGCGGTACACCGACTGCCCCCGCGAAAGCCTGTATCGGCCTTCGATCGATGTTTTCTTCCATAGCGTGGCGCAGCACTGGCGCGGCATTGCGGTCGGCGTGCTGCTGACCGGCATGGGCCAGGACGGGGCGCGCGGCCTGAAGGCGCTGCGCGAACGCGGATGCCTCACCATCGCGCAGGACCAGGCCACCAGCGCGGTCTATGGCATGCCGAAAGCGGCTGCCGCCATTAAGGCCGCGGTCGAGATTCGGCCGCTCGATCAAATTGCGTCTCGCGTCATCCGGGCGTTTGCCTGAGGCGCGGCACAACGTAGGACATCAAGGACCCACTATGCTGCCATCCCCTGAAGACACGGTTTCCGCGGATCTCAATTCGCACGGGGCAATGGTGTTGCTCGTCGATGACCAGGTCATGGTGGGAGAAGCCATCCGGCGCGCGCTGGTGCCCGAAGCCAACATCGATTTCCACTATTGCTCGGATCCCTACAAGGCGCTGAGCGTGGCGATCCAGACGCGGCCCACGGTCATCCTGCAGGATCTTGTGCTGCCGGGCGTGGACGGCCTGTCACTGGTGCGCGAATATCGCGGCCATCCCGTGACGCGCGACATCCCGATCATCGTCCTGTCCACCAAGGAAGATCCCGCCATCAAGAGCGCGGCCTTTGCGGCGGGGGCCAACGACTACCTGGTGAAACTGCCGGATTCGATCGAGCTGATTGCGCGCATCCGCTATCACTCGCGTTCCTACATGGCGCTGGTCCAGCGCGACGAAGCCTATCAGGCGTTGCGCCAAAGCCAGCAGCAACTGCTGGAAAGCAACATGGAACTGCGCCGGCTCACCAATTCGGACGGCCTGACCGGGCTGGGCAACCGGCGCTATTTCGATGAGTACCTGAATGCCGAGTGGCAGCGCGCGGGCCGGGACAGCCGAGAGATCAGCATGCTGATGATCGACGTGGATCACTTCAAGTCCTACAACGACACCTACGGCCACATTGCGGGGGATGAGGCCCTCAAGCGCGTCGCCAACACCATCTTCGCCAGTTGCGACCGGTCCACCGACCTGGCTGCGCGTTTTGGCGGCGAGGAATTTGCGCTGGTGCTGCCGGGCACGCCCGGCGGCAGCGCGCGCCTGGCAGCCGAAAAACTGCGCCGCGCGGTGGAAGCCATGCAGATTCCCCAGCGCGACGCGGGCTTCGGGCCGTGGCTGACGGTGAGCATCGGCCTGGCGACCACCGTGCCGCTGGATGGGCAACCGTGCACGGAGCTGATCCAGGCGGCCGACCGGGGCCTGTATGAAGCAAAGCGGCAGGGCCGCAACCGGGTGGTGCCGGGACAGCTTTAAGGCGTCTGGCCGCCGCCATGCGTCTTGGCGGGTGTGACGGCGGCCGATGCCGCTACGCGTCCGCATGCCCCAATCGCTGCGACAGCTCCCGCGCGGCGGCAAGCAATTCTGTCGGGACTTCGCCGTCCCAATCCTCGGACAGCCGCTCTGCCTCGCAGGTCGTGGAGATCGCCATCACCATGTTGCCTTGCGCGTCGTACACCGGCGCACTGAACGCGTTGACCGTGACATGGTGACGGGGCGAGGCCGCGGTGCCCACGGCGCGCGCCAAGCCATGGTGCCGCGCCTCGGCCACGCGCTGCGCGAACTGCCCGTTGTCCGGCTGACCGCTGCGCGAGCGCGCCTGCAGTTCCTCATCGGCAAGCGACTGCGTCTGCTCGGGCGGCATGAACGCGGCGAAGGCGACGCCGGTGGCCGACTGCGTCAGGCTCACGACGACGCCCGCCTGCAGGAACGGGCTGACGGGATGGGCGGACGGCTCCCAGCCGATGATGGTGGCGCCCTGGTTGCCCCACACCGCGATGCCCACGGTGCGTTGCCCGATGCGCTCGCTGATCGCCGGCAACGCAGCCAGCGCGATGCGCTGGGCCTTCAGGCTGCCCAGGCCTGCCGCGCCGGTCTGGCTGCCGACCTCGCCAAGATCGTGCGCGAAGGTCCGCAGGTATCGGCCGTCGCCAAAGGCGAGCGAATGGCGCCCGCTTCGAAAGATCTTTTCCACCTGACCGAGGTACACGACGTGATCGCCGCCAGGGTAGGCGGCCACCTTCACGCATTCCAGATGGGCCGCGCAGTCGTCGATGATGGGCACGCCGCCCAGGCCGGCCTTGACCGGCACCTCGCGAAACTTGTCGGCGCCCGACTTCGCAAATTGGTTTGACACGTGCACCTGGTGATCGCCAAGGATGTTGACGACGAAGCGGGGACAGTCGCGAAACGCCGGGTAACTGCTGGACGTGGTGGACTGGCTCCACAGGATCAGCGGCGGATCCAGCGAAACCGAGCTGAACGAGTTGGCGGTGACGCCGTAAGGTTTGCCTGCGTCATCGCAGGTCGTGATCACGGTAACGCCGGTGGGAAACGCGCCGAGCGCGCGGCGGAATTCCTTGCTGTCGAAGGGTGTCATGCTCGCATCCTGTTTCGTGGGCGCCAGGCCCGCGGCAATGGCTTTGAACAGGCGCCGCCGCTTACCGCCTGGCATGGCGCCAAGTCTAGGAGCGGCGGCGATTCGCCCACAAATTGTGTTCCGGTATGCGTCTATTACGTACCGTTATAAATGCGCGGGCTTCAGACCGGCTCCGCGAGCTGTTCGCGAAAGTGTTTGCGCAGGTAGTCGCGGAAAGCCTGTGCGGCGGCGGACAGTTCGGCCCGGCGCGACAGGATGCAACCCCAGTGGCGGGTGGCGTCCAGATCCTTGATTTCGATTAGCACGCGCGATGACTGCGCATTGCGCTGCACCATCGTGCGCGGCAGGAACGTGACGCAGTTGCCAGCGTCGATCATGCCCAGCAGCGTCGGCAGCGTCGACGCGGTGGTGTGCTCGAACGTCAATCCCTGCTTGGCGAATTCCTCTGTCAGGTGCTTGCGCAGCGACAGGTAGCGGTCCAGGAACATGATCCGGTACGGCGCGATCATCGACAGCGTGACGCTGGCATGGGCGGCGAGCGGATGGCCGGCGGGCACGACGAGCAGGACCTTTTCCTCGGCCAGCGACTGGAATTGCAGGCCGCGCTGCTTGGTGTCCAGCGCCGCCACCGCGAAATCCGCCGCGTCCTGCGTGATGGCCTGGACCACCTGCGCATAAGGCAGATCGCGCAGCACGACCTGGATGTCCGGGTAGCGCTGCTGGTAATCGTGGATGAGACGTGGCAGCACCGTCGCCGCCAGCATCGGCGTGCAGGCGACCACGATGCGGTTGCGGCCGGTCTCGGCGCTTTTCTGAAACTGTCGCATGACGTCGCGCAGGCCCGCGAGCGCGGCCTCGGCCGCGTCTCGCAGGCGCAGGCCTTCTGGCGTGGGGGTGACCTGGCGCGTGGTCCGTTGCAGCAGCTTGATGCGCAGCTTGTCCTCAAGGCGCTTGACGCGGTTGGTGACGGCGGGCTGGGACAGATGCAGCTTGCGGGCGGCCTCGCTGAAGCTGCCTTCCCGCACGACCCATAGAAAGGTTTCCAGCTCGGAAAGTTCGAGCCGCGTGAGGGCGGAGGGGTCGGTCGATTGATTCATGGTCGTTATAGATGTATCACGCCGCGGAAATTGTGCATATCCGAGTCGACACCAATACTGACGCCACTTCGTTCTCTTCAGACCCCACCGGAAACCGGAAAAGCAATGAGCACAAACGCCCGTCAAATGGCCCTGGTGGCCTTCCTGCAAGCCCAGAATTGTTCCAACTACGTCGGCTCGTGGAGAAATCCGTCGAGCATGACCGACTATCTGACGCCGGAGTACTACCAGCGAATTGCCCGCACGCTGGAAGACGGCCGTTTCGACATGGCGTTCTTCGATGACCGCCTGGCGATGCCGGACATCTACAACGGCAATCACCACGAAACTGTGCGTCACGGCGTGCGTGCCGTGAAGCTTGAACCCACGGCGGTGCTGATGGCGATGGCGATGGCCACGCGCCATCTTGGGCTGGGCGCCACGTACTCCACGACCTACTACGAACCGTTCCATGTGGCGCGCCTGTTTGCGACCCTGGACCTGATGACGAAGGGCCGCGTGGCCTGGAACGTGGTCACGTCGATGAACGATTCCGAGGCCGCCAACTTTGGACACACCGAGCATCTGGAGCACGACCTGCGTTATGACCGCGCCGATGAATTCATGGAAGTGGTGATGGGCCACTGGGATACCTGGGAGGACGACATCATCGTCGCCGACAAGGCTGAAGGATTTTTTGCCGATCCGGACAAGGTGCGCCGGCTGGATCACGCAGGACGCTTCTTTCGTTCGCGCGGTCCGCTGACCGTGCCACGTTCGCCGCAGGGCAATCCGGTGATCCTGCAGGCTGGCCAGAGCGGGCGCGGGCTGGCCTTTGCGGCGCGCTGGGCGGAAGTGGTGTTTGCCAAGTACCCCACTTTGGAGGGCGGCATCAAGCAATACCAGGCGCTCAAGGAAGGCGTGGCCAAGGCGGGCCGCGATCCCGATGATCTGAAAGTGGCGGCCGAGGTCAAGATCATCGCCGCCGAGACCGAGAGCCTGGCCAAGGAAAAGCGCGAAATGATCGCCGGCCTGTCGCGGCCGATCGACGGCCTGACGATGATTGGCGAGACGGCCAACATCGATTTCTCCGGCCGGCCCTATGACCAGCCTTTTACGGACGAGGAGCTGGCCGCGATGTCCTGGCAAAGCCTGCGCGACAAGGTGGTGCAGGTGAGCGGCAAGAAGAACCCGTCCGTCCGCGATTTTGTCGAGGCTTCGGGCCGCGGCACGCTGAATGACGGCCCCGTGTTCTGCGGGACTGGCGAGCAGGTGGCCGACATGATGGAGGAGTGGTTCAGCAAGGGGTGCGACGGGTTCGTGCTGTCGGCCACTGCCGTGCCGGGCACTTACGAGGAGATCGTGCGCCTGGTCATTCCGCATCTGCAAAAACGCGGCCTGGTGCGCAAAGAGTACGGCGGGGGCACGCTGCGCGGCAACTTGGGATTGCGCCGGCCGCGCGCCGGGGACTGGAAGGCCGGCAGCCGCTGAGGACCACCGACATGACCCAGACTAGCGTACGCATGATGTCGGCCAGCGGCATCCTGGGCTACGGGTTTCCGGAAGCCTCGATCAAGGCCGCCATGGAACTCAAGCCCCATATGGTCGGCGTGGATGGCGGCTCCAGCGACCCCGGGCCGCATTACCTGGGGTCCGGCAAGACCTTGAACTCGCGCATGGCCATGAAGCGCGATCTGTCGCTGCTGCTGCGCGCGGCCATCGCCAACGGCATTCCGATGATGGTGGGCACCTGCGGCGGCGCCGGGGGCGAGCCCCACCTGCAGGCCTGCGCCGACATCGTGCGGGAGATCGCCCGCGAGCATGACCTGCATTTCAAGATGGCGCTGATTCATGCCGAGCAGGACCCGGCGGAGATCAGGCAGGCGCTGTTCGAGGACCGCATCCGCGCGCTCGGCACGGCGGGTCCCTTGACCGCGGAGGATGTCGATGAAGCCGTGCGCATCGTCGGCATGATGGGGCCGGAACCCTATCGCAAGGCCCTGGCCGAAGGCGCGCAGGTGATCCTGGGAGGACGCGGCACGGATCCGGCGCCGTGGGTGGCGCTGGCCATGCATCACGGGCTGCCGGCGGCGCCAGCCTGGTACGCCGGCAAGATGCTGGAATGCGCGTGCAATGCGGCGATTCCGAAGAAGCACGATTGCCTGATGGTCACGGTGGGCGAGGACTACGTGGAGGCCGAGCCGCTCAATCCGGAGCTGCGCTGCACGCCGTTGTCGGTGGCGGTGCAGGCTTTGCACGAGAATGCGAGTCCGGTGTTGCGGTATGAGCCGGGCGGTTGCGTCGACACGCGCGATTGCGAGATCCGCGCGGTGTCGGACCGCCGCGTCCGGATCACCGGCATGAAGTGGGAACCCGAGCGCTACACCATCAAGCTCGAAGGCGTGAAGCGGGCGGGCTTCAGCGCGGTGGCCTTTGCCGCCACGCGGGATCCGGGGCTGATCGGTCAGGCCGCCACCTTCCTGGACTTTGTCCGCGCTTCCACCGCCACAAAGGTCGCCGCGCTGGGGTTGGCGCCCGAGGACTGGCAGCTCGTTCTCAGGGTGTACGGCGCGGATGGGGTGATGGGGGCGTGGGAGCCCAACCCGGATTTCAGGCCGCAGGAGCTTGCCATTGTCGCGGAGGTCGTGGGCAAGACGCAGGAGATTGCCAACGCCGCGCTGTCGCTGGCGCGCGTGACGCTCTTGCATTCGGACTTTCCGGGGCGCATGTGCCGAGAGGGAAACATGGCCTTTCCGTTCTCGCCTTCAGATATCGAGCGCGGCCCGATCTACGAGTTCTTCATGCAGCACGTGATCGAAGTGGCGGATCCGCTCAGCTTGTTTCCCATTGAATACGAAACCGTCTGATGACGAGGGCAGCCGACATGGTCAGACTGAAAGACATCGCCAAGGCCTGCAAGAGCAAGAACGCCGGGCCTTTTTCCATCACGCTGGACATCATGTTCGACGACGCGGCGCTGTTCGAACGCGTGCGCGCCACGGGCGTCGTGAGCGCGGCGTTGATCGCGCGGCTGTATGGCGTGCGCGAAGCGGACGTGCTCTTCACCGAATATCCGCCCGCCCTGGCGTGGAAGGCGACCCTGCCGCGGCCGGTGGCCTCGGGCGCGGTGGGAGACGTGGATGTGTACGGCGCGCAGCAGCATGCGCCGTTGCTGGATATCGAAATACCGCTGTGACGCTGGCGGACATCCACGGCCGTCCCACGCGCACAGCGCCTGTTGTTCCCGCATTCACTACACAAAAATACAGGAGAGAGACATGAATCGAGTTTTCAAGGTGATGCTGCCCCTAACGCTTGCTTTGCCCGCCGCGGCGATGGCGCAAGACACGCTCAAGATCGGCGCGCTGGTGACGCTGTCGGGCGCGGGCGCCGCGTGGGGCCAGGCGCTGCTGTACGGCGCCGAGCTGGCCGCCGACGACGTCAATGCGCAGGGTGGCCTGGAGGTGGGCGGCAAGAAGTACAAGATCAGCGTCATCCCCTATGACGACAAGTACCAGTCCGCCGAGGCCGTCACGGCCGCCAACCGCCTGGTCAGCGACGACAAGGTCAAGTACATCATCGGCCCCATGGGTTCCGCGCCCGCGCTCGCCGTCCAGCCGGTCACGGAGCGCGAGAAGGTCATCATCATGACGCTGGGCTTCACCAACAAGGCGCTCAGCCCGGAAAAGCCGTATTCGTTCCGGCCCAACCTGACGACCGAGGAGACCGCCCCGCCCATCATCGCGTGGCTGGTCAAGCGCTTTTCCCTGAAAAAGGTCGGCGGGCTGTTTCCGAACGACGAATCGGGCCAGCAGATTTCAAACGACCTGGCCAAGGCATACGAGAAGGCGGGCGCGGCGCTTTCCAGCAAGGAGTTCTTCGAGCGCCAGCGGGTGGACATGGTGCCGCTTTTGACGCGGATGATCAGCTCGGGGATCGACGCCATCGAGCTGGACGGAAACTCGCCCGCGACGGCGGGCATGATCGTGCGGCAGGCGCGCGAGCTGGGCTTCAAGGGGCCCATTGTGCGCAATGGCGGTCCCGCGACGCCCGAGATCGTGGCGGTGGCGGGCAAGGCGGCGACCGAGGGCATGATGGTCACCTCGCTGCAGGACCCGGACAACAAGGAAGTCGCGAATTACGCCCAGCGCTATCAGGACAAGTACAAGAAGAACATGAACGGGTTCAGCCCGGCGTTCTACGACGGCACACACATGCTGTTCAAGGCCATGCAGAACGCAGGCACTGTCGCGGACAGCACCAAGGTGCGCGACGAGCTTGCCAAGCTGAAGGACTACAAGGGCATCCAGGGCGTCGTCAACTGGAGCGGCAAGGCTCGCTACGGCATCGACCATCAGGTGGCGTCGCCGTTCTTCATCTCCGAGGTCCGCAATGGCCAGGAAGTGACGGTGGCGCGGTGCGATATCGACAAGTGCGTCGATATCCAGAAATGAGCGGACGGAGGCGATTCCATGTCCAACTTGTTATCCCAGGCGCTGGTAAACGGCGTCATCATTGGCCTGCTTTACTTGCTGATGGCAGTGGGCTTCACGCTGGTGTTCGGCGTGATGCGGGTCGTGAACTTCGCGCATGGCCAGTTCTACATGGTCGGGGCCTTTGCGACCTATGTGCTGATGAGTCACTGGCAGGCGCCTTTCCTGCTGGCCTTGCTGGGCGCCTTTGTCGTGACGGCGGCGTTGGGCTGGCTGGTGGAGTGGGCGGTGCTCAAGCCATTCCGGCACGACGAGCTGAACGGCATGATCGCGACCATCGGCGTGGCCATGATCCTGCAGTCGGTGGCGCTGGTGGTGTTTGGCCCGGACTCGCAGATCATGCCGCAGGTGGCCGAAGGCGTGTTTCATCTCGGCACGGTGATCATCCCGGCGTCGCGGCTGTACGTGGCGGTCTGCTCGGTGATCGTGCTGGCGGTGCTGTACGTCTTCCTTATCCATACGCGTCAGGGCAAGGCGTTGCGGGCAGCGGTGCAGGACATGGAGATCGCGACGGCGCAGGGCGTGCGGGCCAAACTGATGTACCCGCTGGGCTTCAGCATCGGCGTGGGCCTTGCGGCAATTGCGGGGGCGTTGATGGCGCCGCTGTTCTCCGTGTCGCCCTTCATCGGCAGCACGCCGCTGCTCAAGGCCTTCATCGTGGTGATCCTGGGTGGATTGGGCAGCGTGCCCGGCGCGGCGGCAGCGAGCCTGCTGCTGGGGGTGTCGGAAAGCCTGGCCAGTTCGTTCATGAGCAACAGCCTCGCGGAAATCCTGATCTTCGCGCTGGTGATGGGTATTCTGGTGCTGCGGCCCGCCGGGCTGCTGGGCAAGGCGGAGGCGTGAGATGGATATGAGCAAAGCCGTATTGCCGCAGATGCCGCCAGCCACGGCGCAAGGGACGATCCGCGGGGCCGCCGCGCCCCAGCCGCTGGGAGCGGCGGGCCTGCTGGGCCTGGCGGTCCTGGCCTGCATACCGTTTTTTCTGAACCAGGCGTTCACCTATCACCTGGCCATCTTCATCTGCATCAACACCATCGTGGTGACGTCGTTGTCGGTGCTGGCAAGAGCGGGGCAGGTGTCGCTATGCCATGGCGCCTTGGCCGGTGTCGGGGCATATGCGTCGGTGTTCTGCGTCAAGGGGCTGGGGCTGCCCTTCGCCATGGGAGTCGTGGCTGCGATGGTGGCGGCAGGATGCGTCGCCTACCTGCTCGGGCGCATCGTGCTGCGATTGCAGGGGGTGTACTTCGTGCTGGTGACCTTCGCATTCGGGGAGCTGCTGCGCCTGGTGCTGCTCGAGTTCGGCGACGTCACCGGCGGCGCCAACGGCATCACCAACATTCCGGCCGCGTCAATTGCCGGCTACGTGTTCCTGGAAAAGCCCGCGTTCTACGCGCTGGCGGCGGCGATCGCCATCGCGGTGCTGGCGTTCTTCAAGTGGTTCTATGCCTCCCCGGCGGGCGAGGCGGTGGACGCGGTGGGCGAGAACCCGGCGCTGGCCGAGTCCAGCGGCATCGGTGTGCGCCGTACGCAGCTGTTCGCGTTCACGCTGGCAAGTGTCTTTGCCGGCCTGGGCGGCGCGCTGCTGGCTCATTACGTCGGGTACATCTCGCCGGAGTCGTTCAACATGAACCTGTCGGTCGCGCTCATCATCATGATGGTGGTCGGCGGGCGCAGGTACCTGCTGGGCGGGCTGGTGGGCGCGCTGGTGATGACGCCGCTGCCCGAGCTCTTTCGCGGCGCCGTGGAGTCGCAGGACATCCTGTACGGCGTGGCGTTGATACTCATGTTGCGGTTCTTGCCGCAGGGGCTGGCCGGCATGCGCCTGCCAGGAAAAGGGAGGAAGCAGGCATGACGACGGCGACAAATACGCGGCCGCTGCTTGAAGTCAGGGGCCTGTCCAAGCGGTTCGGCGGCCTGCAGGCGGTAAGCGGCCTCGACCTGCATGTGGCGCGTGAGGAGGTGGTCGGATTGATCGGCCCGAACGGCGCCGGCAAGAGCACCGCGTTCAACCTCATCAGCGGCACGCTGATTCCCTCGTCAGGGCAGGTGATCCTGGAGGGGGCGGACATCACGGGCAAGGCGCCCAGCGCAGTCGTGCGGCGGGGGCTTGCCCGCACCTTCCAATCCACCTCGGTCTACCAGGGCGCGACGGTGGCGCAGAACCTGCTGCGCGGCGCGCTGTCGACGCTGCCCGGTTCGGTGTGGACCCATGTGTTCAGCACCCGGGCGCGCAAGGCCGCGTTGCAGCGGGTGGCGCGGGACGTGGACGAGATCCTCGAACTGTCCGGGCTCGGTCCGTACCGGGACGTTGCGGCCGGCGGGCTGGCCTACGGGGATCAGAAGCTGCTGGGCGTGGCGATCGGCTTCGCAACCAATCCCAAGATCCTGCTGCTGGATGAGCCGGCTGCGGGGCTGAACGGCGAGGAGTGCGCCGAGCTGGGCCGGCTGCTGCAGCGGTTGCGCACGCATCGCGGCATCTCTGTGCTGTTCGTGGAGCATCACATGGCAGTCGTGATGGAGCTTTGCCATCGCATCTACGTGCTGGTCCAGGGACGCAAGATCGCCGAAGGCACGCCGCAGGAGATCCAATCCAATCCCGCCGTCATCGAAGCCTATCTGGGAGCGCCCGACTATGCCCATGCTTGAAGCGCAATCCATTGCCGTGCGCTATGGCCAGCTCGAGGCCGTGCACGACGTGTCGCTGCATGTCGGCGACGGCGAGATCGTGGCGCTGGTGGGGTCCAACGGCGCCGGCAAGTCCACGACGCTCAAGGCGATGATGGGGCTGAAGACGCTGGCGCGCGGCGACTTGCGCTGGGACGGCCAGTCGATTGCCGCCATGCCGGCCGCCGGCCGCGTTGCGCGGGGCATCGCGCTCTCGCCCGAGGGGCGGCGGCTGTTCCCGCGGATGTCGGTCATGGACAATCTGGAGCTGGGCGCCTACACCACGCGCTGCGCGGCCACGCGCCGGCGCACGCTGGACATGATCTACGGATTGTTCCCCCGTGTGCAGGAGCGGCGCGCGCAAATGGCCGGATCGCTGTCGGGCGGCGAACAGCAGATGGTGGCGATCGGACGGGCGCTCATGGCCCAACCGAAACTGCTGTTGCTGGACGAGCCTTCGCTCGGGCTCGCGCCGAAGGTGGTCGCGGAGATCGCGCACGCGGTCGAGCACCTGAACCGGGAATCCGGGCTGTCGATCGTGCTGGTGGAGCAGAACGCCCGGCTGGCCATGCGGCTGTCGCACCGGGCCTATGTGCTGGAACGCGGTGAAATCGTGCGCACCGGAACGGGCCAGGAACTTCTCGAAGACGATTTCGTGAGACAAGCCTATCTTGGCGTATAAGGGCGTAGGAGGCGCCCGGCCATGACCAACAACTTACCCTGCTATGAGGTCTACGCGCTGCGTTACGCGCGCATGACCCGTCCGGCCTCGCACAACTTCATCCTGCATGATGCGCACGATGGCACGGTGGACATGGATTTCTACGTGTGGCTGATCAAGCTGGGCGACACCGCGATTCTGGTGGACACCGGCTTCGGCGAGCGCGGCGCGTTGCAGCGCGGCCGGCCGCTGGACGGATGCCCAATCGAGGCGCTGCGCCATCTTGGCGTGCGGCCCGAACAGATCCAGGACGTCATCCTGACGCACCTGCATTGGGATCATTCGGGCAACCTGGACAAGCTGCCCAACGCGCGATTCCACCTGCAGGAGGCCGAAGCGGCGTTCGCGACGGGCCCCTGCATGTGCCAGCCGGTGCTGCGCCGCGCCTTCGCGGTCGAAGACGTGTGCGAGTTCGTGCGGCGGCTGTACGAGGATCGGGTGGAATTCCACGACGGCGACGACGAGTTGCAGCCCGGCATCGAGCTCCTGCACATCGGCGGCCATACCAAGGGGCTGCAGGCGGTGCGGGTGCACACGGCGCGTGGCTGGGTGGTGCTGGCTTCCGACGCGGCGCATTATTACGACAACGCGACGCTGAAGCTGCCGTTTCCGGTGGTGGTGGACGTGGAACAGATGCTGGCCGGGCATAAGCGCCTGCTGAAGCTGGCCGGTTCGGTCAGCCATTTCGTGCCGGGACATGATCCGCTGGTGCTCAAGCGCTATCCCCGGTTGTCCGGCGATCTGCCTCTGCCGGTCGCCGTTCTGCACGAGAATCCTTCGGACTGAATTCACGCATGGCGCGCCCGCGCGGCGTGCCCACCTATCTCTTTGGGACCCCTTGCCACCATGCATGCACCTTCCAATCTTCGGGCGCCGTCTTCCAGCCTTGCGCTCGGACTCGCCCGCTTTGCGCGCGGCCTCACGCTCGAATCGCTTCCAGCTGCGGTGCGCGAAAAATCGCTGCTCCACATCATCGATGCCATCGGGCTGGGCATCGCCGCGCATCAATTCGACTTCTCCGGGCCGGGGCTGGCCGGCATTCGCGCGGCCGGCGCGACGGGCGACGCCACCGTGATCGGCGGCGGCCCGGCGCTTTCCCCGCGCGACGCGGCCATGGCCAACGGCTACCTGATGCACGGGCTGGATTTCGACGACACGCATCCCGGCGCCATCGTGCACCCGTCGGTGGCCTGCCTGCCGGCGGCATTGGCGCTCGCCGAGACCCGCGGCATGCGCTGGGGCGAACTGCTGACCGCGTATGCCATCGGTATGGAGACTGCCATCCGGCTGGGGCGATCCGTCAAGGGCGGCTTTCACCACGGCGGCTACCACGCGACGGGCGTGGTGTCGCACTTCAGCTCGGCGCTGGTGGCGGGCAAGCTTCTGGGCCTGACGGAAGACCAGCTTGTGGCGGCGCAGGGCATCGCGGCAAGCACCGCCTCGGGCGTGCAGGTTTTCCTGGAGGACGGCGCCTGGACCAAGCGGCTGCACCCTGGTTGGGGTGCCTTTGCCGGCATTACCGCCGCGCAGATGGCGCAGGCCGGCTTCTTCGGGCCGCGCCGGCCTTACGAGGGACAGTTCGGCCTGTACGAGACCCACATGCAGGCCCGCGCAGACCAAGTGGATGCCGACTCGGTCATCAGCGCGCTGGGCCATGAATGGACGCTGCTCGAGACGTCGATCAAGCCCTATCCGGTATGCCATTTCATCCACGGCTGCGCCGAAGCGGCGTTGCGGCTCCAGGCCTCCATCCAGGATGCCGGCCGCATCCGCTCGGTCGCCTGCGAGCTGCCTGCGCCCACGCTGCCCATCGTGGCCGAGCCCGCACACATCAAGACCCGGCCCCGCAGCGACTACGACGCCAAGTTCAGCGTGCAATTCGTCGTGGCCGCCTGCCTGGCGCTGGGCCGCTTCACGCTTCATGAATTGGCGCCCGCCCGGTTGGCGGATCCCGAGCTGTTATCGCTGGCGGGACGCACCACCTGCCGCGCCCAGGAAGTCACGGCGTTCCCGAAGTACTTTTCGGGCGCGGTAACGGTCACGCTGCACGACGGCACGCAACTGCGCGAAGCCGTGCCCATCAATCTGGGCAGCGGCGATCGCGCGCTGCGCCAGGCCGACATCGTCGACAAGTTCCGCGCCAATGCCGGCCTCACGCTGCCGGAAGTGCGCACTACGCTGATCCTTGACGCCTTCCTGTCCGCAGAGCCGTCCACCCCGGTTCGTGACTTGACCAAGCTCCTGGCCTGAGCGCCGCGCCTGAGACATCGGCGGGATGGGCAAGGACGGCTGGCCGCAGTATGCTAGCCAGCCGTCCGATGGCGGCCTCCGCAGGAGGCGCCACGCCCGCCGGCGATTCGCAACGCTGGCCCCAACATGAAGATGTCACGCCATGGACATGCGACAACTGCGCTACTTTGTGACGGTTGCCGAAGAACTCAGCTTCCGGCGAGCGGCCGAAAAGCTGAACATCTCGCAGCCGCCGCTCTCGCAGCACGTCAAATCGCTTGAAGAGGAAATGGGCGTACAGCTCTTGCAGCGCAACCGCCGCGAGGTCCGGCTGACGCCGGCAGGGCAGGCCTTTCTGCGAGAGACCCGCATCCTGCTCGACCAGATGCGCACCGCCGTCAACGCCGCCGTGCGTGCTGGCAACGACGATTCGGGCGTGCTGCGCGTGGGCGTGGCGACCTCCGCGCTGTTTCACCTGGTCTCGGTCATCCAGCGTCAGGTGGCCGCGGAATTCCCGGGCGTGACGCTGTCGCTGGTGGACATGGTATCGGCCGAGCAGGTCAGGGCGGTATCGCTGGGCCTGCTGGACGCAGGTATCGTGCATGCGCGCCCGGAGCGCACCGAGGTGCGGCGCCAGCTCATCCATCGCGAGCCGTTGGTCGCCGTACTGCCCAGCCGGCATCCCTTGGCGCAGAAGGATGGCTTCCAGCTATCCATGCTGTCGGACGAACCCATGGTCGCGCTGCATCGCGAACATGGGCCCGCGATCTACGACGCCATCGTCGCCTGCTGCCACGAGGCCGGCTTCAGCCCCGACATCCGCCACATGGCGCGCAGTCCGCTCACGATCTTCCAGATGGTCAGGCTTGGCTTGGGCGTGTCGATCGCGCCCGCGTCCTACGCCACCACGGGATTTGCGGGCGTGGTGTTCCGCGAACTGCCGCAAAGCGCGGGACAGGTCTGCATGGAAATCATCTGGAGCGAGAAGCACGCCACGGATTTGACGCGGCGTGTCGTGGGCCATGTGGCAAAGCGCATGGCGCTGGATGCGTCTCCTTCCCCGCCTTAAACCCGCTCAGGCAATTCAGCCTTCACACGTCCATCGATCAACTGAATGACAGCAGGGTGGTAGTTCTGCGCAAACCCCGCATCTCGCGTCCGGCACATCATGTCGTGCGTATAAGCCCCAATACGCGGACTGAACCCGCCTTCCTTGGCCAGATCCAGCGCCAGCGAGCAATCCTTAATGGCATAGGTCATCGGAAAGGTCTTCTCCGGAAAGTCATCCTTGGCCAACGACTTCATGCCGTGGTTGCGCAACACGAAACTGTCGGCCGATCCTTGAGACAGCATCGACAGCAGCTTCTCGGCTTCCATGCCGGCATGACGGCCGATGGTGATGGCTTCGGACAGCGCGTTGACAGTCATGAATACCATGTAGTTGTTCAGGATCTTGACGATCTGTCCGGTGCCCACCTCGCCACAATGCAGCACATCGCTGCCCATGCAATTGAGGTACGGGGACACGCGGGCGAAGTCCGGCGCGGCGCCGCCCACGCTGATGAACAGCTTGCCGTCCACGGCGGCCTGCTTGGTCCGCGCGACGGGCGCGTCCAGGAATGTGATGCCTTCAGTCTTCAGGCGTTTGGCCAGCGCACGCGTGCGCGACACATTGCTGGTGCTCATGTCCACGATCAGTGAGGGCCGGCGGGGCGCTGCCAGGATGGCATCGCAGACCGATTCGACCTGGTCGATGGACGGCAGCGACAGGAACACGATGTCCGCGGCGCCGGCCACCCCCGCCACGTCGCCGGCCAACTCAATACCCTGCGCGGCAGCCTCGTCGGCCGCGGCCTGCACGGCGTCGTACGCGACGACCCGGCGGCCGCCGCGCTTATGCAGGTTGGCGCACATGGGTCCGCCCATGACGCCCAGCCCGATGAATCCGAGGGTTTCCGATGCGTTCTGGTTCATGCAATGTCTCCTTGAGTGTCAGGTGCGCGGCGCGGCGTTGGCGCCCCGGGCCTTGATGGCCTTGATGACTTTTTCGTAGGTCTTGTATTCGTTGGCCTGGAACGCGGCGAATTCCTGCGGGCTGGAGCCCACCGGGATGAAGGACAGCGCCTCGAGCTTTGCCTTGACGGCCGGGTTCTGCAGCGCCTGCTGCGTGGCGGCGTAAACCTTGTCGATGACTGCCTGCGGCGTGCCCGCGGGCGCCCATATGCCGTACCAGCTGGGCATGTCGAAGCCGGCGTAGCCCGCCTCGGCCACGGTGGGAATATCGGGAATCGCCGCGACGCGCTGGCTGCTGGTCACGGCCAACGCGCGCAGCTTGCCGTCCTTGACGTGCGGGTAGGCCGAGGCCATGGGCTCAGTCATGGCCGTGACCTGGCCGCCCATCAGATCGACGAGCGCCGGGCCGCCGCCGCGGTAGGGAATCACTTCCATCTTCACGCCGGCCTGTTCGTTGACCAGTTCGCAGGCCAGATGGCCGGCCGCGCCGTAGGCCGCGATGGCCCATGTCAGTTCGCCCGGATTGGCCTTGGCGCCGGCCACCAGATCCTTGAGGGTCTGATACGGACTGTCCTTGCGCACCAGCACGAGCTGGGGCTGGGCGCCGATCTCGGTGATGGGGGCGAAGTCTTTGAGCGCGTCGTAGGTGACGGTATCCAGCAGCAGGGGGTTGGCCACCTGCAACGACGCGTTCAACAGCAGCGTGTAGCCGTCCGGCTCGGCCTGCTTGACGTAGCGGGCGCCCAGCACGCTGCTGGCGCCCGGCTTGTTCTCGATGATGACGGGCTGGCCCAGCGCGTCCTGCAGCGCCTGGCCCAGCGTGCGTGCGACCGTATCCACCGATCCGCCGGGCGGAAACGGCACCACCATGCGGATCGGCTGCGTGGGCCATGCGGACGCCGCCTGCGCGGTGGGCCACATCGGCAGGACCGCTGCTGCGGCCATCGCGGCCAGCGCGGTGCGCAGGACGCGCCGCCTCGCTGGCCGAGGCGCCAGTTTTCGTTCGTTCATGTCTCTTCCTTTGGCAGGTTGGCCTGGCTCGAGCGGCTCAGGTCCGAATGGCGAAGGGGTCTCGGACCGCTTCGGAAAAATCGATCATGACGTTGCGCGTGACCAGGAACTCGCGCAGACCGGCTTCACCGCGCTCGCGGCCAATGCCCGACTGCTTGAAGCCGCCGAACGGCGCCTGGGCGGCGATGGCGCGGTAGGTGTTGATCCACACCGAACCCGCGCGCATCGCCCGCGACACCCGCATCGCGCGGTTCAGGTCGCGCGTCCAGAGGCCGGCTGCCAGGCCATATCGCGTGCCGTTGGCGATCTCGATGGCCTCTTGCTCGGTATCGAAGGCAATGACGGCCAGCACCGGCCCGAAGATTTCCTCCTGCGCCAGTTCGCTGCTGTTGTCCACACCCGAGAAAATGGTCGGCTCGATGAAATAGCCGCGTTCAAGGCCCGGCCCCTCGGCTCGCCTGCCGCCGCATGCCAGCTTGGCGCCGGAGCCTTGCGCGCGATCGATGGTGGCCAGGATGCGTTCAAATTGCGGCCGGTTGGCGACGGTGCCCATTTCGGTGGCCGTATCCAGCGGATTGCCCAATCTGATCTTGCGCGCCCGTTCGACCAGTGGCGGCAGGACGCGGTCCATCACGCTGCGCTGCACCAGCAGCCGCGAGCCGGCCACGCAGGTCTGGCCCGTCGCGCCGAAGATGCCAGCGAGTGCGCCCACGATGGCCTTGTCCAGGTCGGCGTCCTCGAAGATGATGTTCGGCGATTTGCCGCCCAATTCCAGCTTGACCGGCGTCAGGCGGCGGCCGGCCATCGAGGCGATCTCGGCGCCCACGCCCGGGCTGCCGGTAAAGCTGATGAGCGCGACGCCGGGGTGGTCCACCAACGCACGGCCGGTTTCGGCGCCGCCGGTGACCACGTTGAAGACGCCATCTGGGAACCCGGCCGCCTGCACCAGGCTGGCAAACTCCAGCGTTGAGGCCGACGCGTGTTCGCTGGGCTTGACCACCACGCAGTTGCCGGCGGCCAGCGCGGGCGCCAGCTTGTTGGCCAGCAGGGCCAGGGGCGAATTCCAGGCAGTGATCAACGCCGCCACGCCGTAGGGTTCCAGGCTCAGGTAGTCCAGCGTGTCGGGCTGGTCCAGCGGAATCTGCTGGCCATAAAGCTTGTCGGCATAGCCGGCGTAGTAGCGTAGCTGCCGCCCCACCCACACCATCTGGGGCCGGGTCTCGCGGATGATCTTGCCGTTGTCGGTGGATTCGATGCGCGCCATCCGGTCGGCGTTCTGTTCGATCAGTTCGGCAAGGCGCAGCATGCACTGCGCGCGTTTGATGCCGGGCGTGTGACGCCAGGTTGTCTCGAAGGCGTGCTCGGCGGCCTTGACGGCGCGGTCGACGTCCTGGGCACACGCATCGGGGATTTCGGCCCACGCTTGGCCGGTATACGGGTTGTGGGCGGCGATCATGCGTCCCTGCGCGGGCGGGACGCTCTGACCATTGATGAACAAGCCATAACGCTGCATGGGCGCGGTCTCCAGTTGGCATGGCGGATTGTTGTTGTGCAGCGGAGGCGGCCCTGCCGGGGCTTGCCGCTACGTGCCATGCGCAAAGTCTGGGGCCGCGCCCTGCGCGCGTCCAATACGGAATCACGAATTCTGTGATAGCGATACGCGACGTGAGCGCCGCGCTGCGGTGCGGGATGGATAGGCCCCAAAAAGGGGGGAGGGCCTACCCGCCCGTCTTCCTGTCCTTCCGGTGCGAGCGGAACAGAAGATGCGTTGACGCCAGGTGAAAGCGCACCGCGATCTGCGCGCATTCGGGGTCGCGCGCGCGGATCGCGGCGATGATCTGGCGGTGGTGTTCCACGCTGCGCAGCATGTCTTCGCGGCCGTAGAAATAGAACGAGCCGATGATGATCGGCATGTCCAGCAGGTTCTCGACCAGGGAGCGCACGCGTGCGGACTGCGCGGCCTCGAGCAGGGCGTGGTGGAACAGGTTGTTGTAGTGCTGGACCTGGGCGACGTGGTCGGGCGCGCCGGAGTTGACCGCGTCGAGCATGCACTGGTTGATGCGTTCCAGCTCGGCGATCTGCTCGGGCGTGGCGCGCTCGGCGGCGGTCTTGGCGGCGTAGGGTTCGAGCAGCATGCGCAGCTCGAAGGCTTCGTCGATGTCGCGGTCCTGCCAGCCCAGCACGACCGCGCCGCGCCGGCCTTCGCGGGTGACCAGGCCGTCCGCGATCAGGCGTTCGATCGCGTTGCGCACGGGCGTTCGGCTGACCGAGAGCTGGGTGGCGATGTGTTCCTCGCGCAGCGGCTCGCCGGGCAGGAACGATCCGGCCATCAGGCGGCGGCGCAATTCGCCGTAGACGTAATCACTGGCGCTCGACATGAGGAGGCTGGCTCTTCCCGGTTTTCAAAGCTGCGACTATACCAACGGCGGACGCTACACCTTCACCCCGTGCTCGGCCAGACGCGCCAGAAAGCGCGGCCAGACCTCGGGGTTTAGCAGGCGAGCGGGCTTGCGTCCGGCCAGCATGTCGATGATCTGCGTGGCCGAGCCCTGCGCCACCTTGCGGCGGCCTTCGTGCGTGACGCCGCCCGTGTGAAACGCGGCGGCCACGTCGCGGCGTTGCAAAAGGCCGCTGCGCGGCGGGGGCGGCTCCACCTGCCAGACGTCCAGGCCCGCGCCGGCAAGATGGCCGGACTCAAGCGCGGCAAGCAGCGCGTCCTCGTCATGAATGCCGCCGCGCGCGGTGGAGACGAACAGCGCGCCGCGTTTCATCCGGCGCAGCGCGGCCGCGCCGAACATTCCGCGCGTAACGGCGTTCAGCGGGCAGTGCAGGCTGACGATGTCGGCCTGTTCCAGCAGCGCATCAAAGCTGACAGGCGCGGCGCCGCGTTCGGCGATCTGCGCGTCGGCCAGCAGCGGATCGTAGGCAATGACCTTCAACCCGAATCCCGCCGCGATACGGGCGACGCGGCGCCCGATCTCGCCGATGCCGACAATGCCGATCGCGCGGCCTTCGATCTCGCGGCCCATCAGCGCCTCGCGGCTGACAGCGGTGCCCGCCCTGAGCGCGGCTTCCGACTCGCCCAACCGCTTGACCAGCGACAACAGCAGGGCGAAGGTCATCTCGGCCACCGACGCGGCGTTGGCGCCGGCCTGGTTCACCACGGCCACGCCCGCGCGGGTGCAGGCGGCCACGTCGACCGTGTCGTAACCGGCGCCGCCGGACGATACGCACAGCAGCTGGGGGCACTGGGCCAAAAGGTCGGCGGACACCTGCCACCGCGCGGGGACTTCGTCCTTGGCCGCGCTGACGTGGTAGGCGTGGGCGCCGGCCAAGCCGGCCGCGGTCACCGCGTCACCTTGCGCCGGCAGCACGCGCAGGTCCAGCGTGGCGTCCCGCGCGATCGCCTCGTCAAATGCGGGATCGATCCACAGATCCAGGCGCACGACGCGCAGATCGGGCGTGCTGACTGCCGCATCGCGCATGGCTAGACTCCCGTGCAACCCAGCGAGCGCAGGCGGGCGTCGATCCACGACGTGTCGAGCGTGCCCGCGGCAATATCGGCCAGCATCTTGGTTTCCACGTCGTGCTTTGCCGCTGCCGCTTGATAGATGGCTTCGGCCTGTTCGTACGGCACCGCGAGCAGTCCGTCGTCGTCACCCAGGATCAGGTCGCCCGGCGCGATGGTCATGCCGTCCAGCGCGACAACGCAGTTGATCTCGCCCGGTCCGTCCTTGTACGGCCCGCGGTGGGTGACGCCCGCCGCATAGACGGGGAAGGCGCTGCGGCGGATGGTGCCGCAGTCGCGGATGGCGCCATTGATGATGATGCCCGCGATGCCGCGCGACTCGGCATAGGTGGTCATGATCTCGCCGATGATCGCGTTGGTCAGGTCGCCGCCGGCATCGACCACGATGACGTCGCCCGGCTGCGCCAGGCTGAGCGCCTTGTGCACCAGCAGGTTGTCGCCGGGACGTGTGCGCACCGTAAGGGCGGGGCCGGCCAGCGGAGTGCCGTCGTGCATGGGACGCAGGCGAGCGCCGCCGGCCGTCATGCGCGACATGCAGTCGCTGACGTTGGCCACCGGCACCTGCCGGAATTTCTCGACGAGTTCTTTGCTGACCGCGCGCTGGCGGGCGTGGATTTCAAAACCTGTCATCTCTGCTCCTGATCGCTGGATGGATACGTGTGGGGCTTACTGCTTCGGAATGCCGGCTTCTTGCACGACCTTGCCGAAGGCGTCGTGATCGGCGCGGTGGCGGCGCGCCAGGTCCTCGGGCGAGCCCTTCAGGACGCTGTAGCCGGCCTCTTCAAGCTTCTTGATCAATTCGGGGTTGGATTGCACCTTCTGCATTTCGGTGTTCAGCGCGGCGACGACGTCGTCGGGCGTCTTGCCCGGCGCCATCAGGCCCCACCAGATCGATTGGTTGATGGTCGGAAAGCCGCTTTCCGGGAAGGTGGGCACGTCCGGCAGGGCGGGCGAACGCTCATTGGCGACCACGCCCAGCGCGCGCACCTTGCCGCCGCGGATCTGCGGCAGCAGCGACGCCACCGAGCCGACGTACATGTCGATCCGGCCGCTGGCCAGATCGGGGAAGGCCTGGCTCCAGCCACGGTAGGGCACGTGCATCAGTTCCATCTTGGCCGCCTTGCGCCACAGATAGCCGGTCAGGTCACCGGTGCCGCCGATGCCGGGGATACCCAGCGAAACCAGGTTGGGCTTGGCCTGGGCGGCCTTCACGACGTCGCCGAGCGACTTGAAGGGCGAGTCGGGCAGCACGACGAAGACGCTGGGCGAAGAGGCCACGGGGCCCACCGGCTTGAAGTCCTTGAAGGTGTCGTAGCTGAGCTTGCTGTAGAGCCACGGGTTCAGCACGATGTTGTCGGTCTGCACCATGACGAGCGTGTGGCCGTCCGGGCGGGCGCGGGCCGTGGCGTCCAGCGCCAGGTTGCCGCCGGCGCCGGGCTTGTTCTCGACCACGATGTTCCAGCCGGCGTCCTGGCTGATCGCGCTGCCGATCATGCGCGTCAGCGTGTCGGTGCCGCCGCCGGGCGGGAAGGGCGAGATCAGGGTGATCGGCGCCGAGCCCAGGTCGGCGGCCTGCGCCGCGGCGCAGCCCAGCACCAGGGATGCGGCCAGCAGTTTCTTGAACAGTTTCATTGTCTTCCTCACTAAGTGTTATTGCGGATTCGGTCCGCGCTCTGGGGCGCGGTGGGGTGTCAGGACTGGCGGGCCAGCGTGGTCAGCCAGGCAAGGCGCGCCTGGACCGTGTCGGCGGCCGGGGGCTCACCGTTCGCGCGCGCGGCCTCGATGCCGCGGGCGGACCGGGCAAAGAGCGCCTCCACGCCATTGAGCGCCAACGGCTCCAGGCCCGCTTCATGCAACTGGTCGCGCGCTTCGCGCACCTCGGCCAGGCGGCGCGGCGCATGCAGCACGTGCGAGCGCACGAACGAATCCATGAACGCCGTCAGCGGCGTGCGGTCGATGTCGGCCAGCACTTCGTACAGCGAGTCGCGCAGGCCCATGCGTTCGGCCGCCACCAGGCATTCGACCGCCAGGCTTTCCATGCCCTTGGTCATGATGCTGCGCAGGAGCTTCAGGCGCACCGCATCGCCGGGCTTTCCTTCGATGATCCGGACCGTCGCGCCCGCGCTTTCGCCCAGCTCCGTTACAACCGCCGCGCCATCGCCGGCGCACAGCAGCGGCGTCTTTTCGCCAAGCAGGGCGATGGCGCCCATGATGGCGACGTCCATGAAAGCAATGCCGTGCGCGGCAGCCGCGGCGGCGGCTTTCTGCATGTCGGGAGCGCTGGCGGTGGTGAAGTCAGCGTAAACCGCATCGGCGCGCATATGCGGTAGCGCCTGGGCCGCGACCTCGGCGGCGTTGTAGCCGTACACGGCGGAAACAACGACGTCGGCTTCCGCGAGCCACGCGCCCGGTTCGGCATGCAAGGCTGCCGCGGCGGCCTTTGCGCGGTCCGCCATGTCGGCGTCCGAACGCAGGTCGCAGATGCCGACGATGCGATGTCCGGCGGCCGTCCAGGCGCGGGCGTAGCAATGTCCGACTTCGCCGCATCCAATGAGTGCAATTTTCATCTTGGAAAACACATAAAAAAAACAATATGTGTTTATAGACCGGCTGCTTTCGCATAGAAAGGGTGGGTTTGCCCTAGGTTTTGTTTAATTAAAGTACATAAAAAAAACAATAAGAGCTAAAAGACGCATCACAAGCGGCGTCCGGAAGGTTGATGCCGGGCAGCGGCGCAAGCGCTGCCCGGCATCAGGCGCCTACTTTTTCGTGCCCGCTTCTTCCTGAAAGGCGCGTGTCTGCCGGGCCAGGCTTGCCCTCCATTCCTCGCCCGGCTGAAAGGCCAGCACGGCGGCATCGCGTCCCGATGCCGCCAGAAAGGCAGGATCCTTCAGCGTGTCTTGAAGCGCCTGCTCCAGCTGGTCGCGGATGGCGTCCGGCAAGGTCGCCGGGCCGCCCATGCCGCGCTCGGACGAATATCGCAGCGTCACCCCGAATTCCGTCGCGGTGGGAATGGTGTTGTGGCGCTTGTCGCTGGCGATGGCGATGGCCTCGAAGGGGCCTTTAGGGTCAACCAGTTCCGGCACTTCGCTCACGGTGATCAAGCCGTAGTCGATGTGATCGCCCAGGATCCCCAGACGGATATCGCCGCCGCCCTTGAACGGCACGCTCGTGCCCCGCACGTTCTGGCTGCGCTCCATGTCCATCAGGGCCAGATGTCCGGTCGTGCCGTCGCCGCTGTGCCCGAAGGACAGCGATTCGGGCGACTGCTTCAGCTTTGCGACGAGTGCCGGCAGGTCGTCCGGGGCTTTCGAGCCGCGCCGCTTGATGAAGAGCAGCGGGTCGTCGACCAGACGGGCGATGAGCCGGATGTCCTCGGGCTTGTACTTCGCGCCCTTGCTGACCGGCAGATACACGAAGCCAGGGGCGTTGATCATGCCCAGCGTGTAGCCGTCCGGCTTGGCGGCGGCAACGTAGCGCACCGCAATTTCTCCGCCCGCGCCCGGCTTGTTGATGACGATGATCCGCGCCTTGTCGCCCAGGCGCTTCTCCATGTGCTGGGCCACCAGCCGCGCCATGACGTCCGTGCCGCCGCCGGGCGCGAATCCCACCACCAGTTCGATCGGACGATCGTCGGGCCACGCGGCATGCGCCACGCTGGCCGCCAGGGCCAGCGCCCCGGCCACGAGAATCCGTTGAAATGCAGTTGCCTTCATGCCTGTCTCCTTGATGGGCTGTCGTGCGCTTTTGCGCGTCAATTGACCTGGATGCCTGCGGACTGGATGAGCTGGCGGTAGCGGTCCAGTTCCTCTGCCCAGAAGGCCGTGAATGCCGCAGGCGTGCTTTGGTGCAATTCGGCACCCATTGCGATCAGCCGTTGCGAATAGGCGGGATCGGTCATCACGGCGTTCAAAGCGCTGCTCAGCTTGTCCACAATGGGCGCGGGCGTGCCGGCCGGCGCCGCCAGGCCGAACCACGTCGTCAGTTGCATGCCCGCCATGCCCAGTTCCTCGAACGTCGGCACGTCGGGAATGGCCTTGAGCCGGGCGTCGGCGGCAACGGCCAACGCGCGGACGCGCTGGCTCTGGATGTGCCCGATCGCGCCGTTGTCGAACATGTAGTCGAGCCGCCCGCCCATCAGGTCCGTCAAGGCAGGGTTGTTGCCCTTGTAGGGCACATGCGTGACCTCGATCTTGTTGATCGTGCGGAAGAGTTGGCCGGACAGATGCCCCGAGTTGCCGGTGCCGCCAGAGCCGTAGGTCAGTTTGCCGGGCTGCTTGCGTGCCGCGGCGATGATGTCGGTCGGACGCTTGAACGGCGAGTTCTCGGAGACGATGAGCACGCTGGGCACCAGCGCGACTTCACCGATCGGCGTGAAGTCCTTGATCGGGTCGAAATGCACCTTGGCGTATAGATTGGGCGCCGAGACGTTGGCCGAGCTGCTGGCCAGCAGTAGGGTGTAGCCGTCCGGCGCGGCGCGGGCGAATTGGGTGGTCGCGATGGTGCCGGAAGCGCCCGCCACGTTTTCGACCACGACCGTCGCATTCAGACGCCTGCCCAAGGCATCGCCCAGCGAGCGGCCGATCGTGTCCGCCGAGCCGCCCGCGGGCCAGGGCACGATGAGGCGTATCGGTTTATCCGGATACGGCGCGGCCGCCATGACGGCCGCGCTGAACGCAAATGCGAGGGCGCCGCACGCCCAACGCTTGATTGGAAAGCGCATGTCTGTCTCCTTGTTGAACCCTCCCTCTTGCTCGACGGCGTTTCGGGGAGGTGTGAAAAGGCGCCGCGATCAATCTGTACGAGCCTTGGCGGCCTCCTTGGGAAGATGCGCAAGGACGAGGGAAAGCAGCAGGTCCTGCGAATGGTTGAAAAAGTGATCCGCGCCGGGGACGACGATGATCGGATGGGAGGTCGGCCGCGTCCACGCCAGCAGCGGCTGCAAGGGCGCCTGCGTGTCCGATTCGCCATGGATCAGCACTACGCCGGCGGGCAAGGAAGGCGTGTCGTAGACCCGGTCGCCCTCGACGGCGCCAACCGGCAGCCCGGCCAGGATGGCGGCTTCAGGCGCGGCGTCCTGGTCGGTTAGCGCGCGAATCGCGAGGGCCAGGGCATACGCGCCAAATGAAAAGCCAATCAGCGCCAGCGGCGTATTGGGGGCCTCGGCACGCACGGCATGCACGACGGCGAGAATGTCTTCGGATTCGCCCAGGCCATGGTCATACACGCCGGCGCTGGCGCCCACGCCCCGAAAACTAGGCCGTATCGCGATCCATCCCGCATCCCGGACGCCGTGCGCCAGTCTGTGCGGGATCTTGTGGCGAGGCGTGCCGCCCAACAGCGGTTGCGGATGGGTGACGATGGCCACCCCAATGTGCGGCGTGGCGGGGCGGTCGATCAGCAACTCCAACGGACCGGCCGGACCGGGGATCAGCCGTGTTTCCGTACTTGCGCCGGCGGGGAGTTTGGTATCAAACAGGTGGGGCATGTCGGCCAGAAAGCGCTGTCAGGTGCCCCAGATTAATCCGTTATGAAAAAGCCGAATAAATAGAATTTCGTGATGGAATTCATCACGGCGGGAGATGACGCGGTCGGCGCGCGGGGGCTACTTGGCCAACCAGCGGGCGGACGGCCAGCGTGCATTGCGCACCGCTTCGCGCGCGCATTGGATCAGCTCGTTCATGACGCAATGCACGGAATTGGCGATGGGACGGGTGGCGGGTTGCGCCAGCACGATGCGCCGCACCAGCAACGGATCCACGACCGGGGCAGCGGCCAGGATTGCGCGATCCACGTCGTCGGCCACGGCGATCGAGGGCAGGATGGTGTAGCCGTGGCCGTCCAGCACCAGGCGCTTCTGCACGCTCATCGCATTTGTCTCGGCCACGATGTGAAGCTCGGTCTCTTGCGTGCGCGCGGCCTGCTCGACTAGCGATCGCAGCCCATGCGGCGCGCCCGGCAACACCAGGGGCCGCCCGATGATGTCGGCCATGCGGACAGGCGTGCGGGTGTCGAGTCCGCTGTCCGGCGGGCCCACGAACCACAGGCTCTCTTCCAGCAAGGTGCGGAATTTCAGTGCGGGATTCGGCTTGGAGTCGTACAGCAGCGCGATGTCCACGTCGCCGGTTTCCAGCCACGACTGCAGGTGCCCGGCGTACCCCGCCGTAAACCGCAAGCGGATGCCGGGATAGTGGGCCGCCCCGGCAGACAGCAGCGCGCTGGACAGCATGTCGGCCGTGCTGGGCAAGAGGCCCACGGTGACGATGCCGCCCACCGTGCCGCTGGACGGCCGGATCTCGGCGCGAGCGCGGTCCAGCTCGTTCAAGGCGCGCCGCGCGTAGTCCTCCAGCGTCTTGCCGGCGTCGGTCAGTTCCATGCCGAGGCGGCCGCGGGTGAAGAGCGGCGTGCCGATATCGTCTTCCAGCAGCTTCAATTGCCGTGAAACCGCCGGCTGCACGATGTTCAGCAGGCGGGCGGCGCTGGTCACGCTGCCCGTTTCGGCCACGGTCACGAATGCCTTGAGTTGCTTCAGGTCCATTGGCGCTCCGGGTATGCGGATGAGTGATTAAATCCATCAGCAAATTCTATTTAGTTGGCAATTCTATAGCGATATAAGATGGATCGCAGCACTTCAGCCACAGGGAAACCCACCATGACTTCAACGACCACCGAGGCGCCCGCCTGGCAACAAGCCGTGTTCGACGCGCTGAAAGCCGGCGGCATCCGCCAGATCGCCTACGTCCCCGACGCGGGCCATGCCTACGCGATCCGGCAGGCGCAGCAGGATCCGGACATCAACGACGTGGTCCTGACCACGGAAGAAGAGGGAGTCGCGGTCGTCAGCGGCGCCTGGCTGGGCGGCCAGCGCGCCGCGCTACTGATGCAGAGCAGCGGGGTGGGCAACTGCGTGAACATGTTCTCGCTGCTGCGCAGTTGCAACTTCCCGTTCCTGACGCTGGTGACGATGCGCGGCGAATACGCCGAGTTCAATCCGTGGCAAGGGCCGATGGGCCGGACCACGCAGCAGGCGCTGGAATTGATGGGCATCACGGTGCTGCGGGCATCCGACCCCGACGAGGTGGGAGAGATCGTTGGCGCAGCGCTGGATTCGGCGTTTCTCGCGGGCGAACAGGTGGCCGTGCTGCTGTCGCAGACCTTGATCGGACGTAAGAAGTGGGAGCGCAACTGATGTCGACGAACCTGAATCCACAAGGCGCCGTCGAGCGTCGCGCCTTCGTGTCGCAACTGATCGCCGCCACGCCCGATGCGCTCGTCATCTCGGGGCTGGGATCGCCGTCCTACGACGTGTTCGCCGCGGGCGACCGCGACCATAACTTCTATCTATGGGGCGCGATGGGCGGAGCGGCGGCCCTGGGGCTCGGATTGGCGCTGGCGCAACCCGAGCGCGCGGTGCTCGTCATCACCGGCGACGGCGAACAGTTGATGGGCGTGGGCACCTTGGGCACCATCGGTGCCAAGCAGCCCCCAAACCTGACCATCCTGGTGCTGGATAACGGGCATTTTGGCGAGACCGGCATGCAGCGCAGCCACACCAGCCTGGGCACGGACCTCGTGGCGGTGGCGCGCGGGTTCGGCATCCGGGAGGCGTTCAGCGTCCGCGAAACCGGCCAGGCGGGGGAAGTCGCCGAGCGCGTGCGGGCGCGGCGCGGCGTTACGTTCGTGCAGGCGTTCATCAGCCCCGACGAGCCGCCCCGCGCGCTACCGCCCCGCGACGGCGTGCACGTGAAGAACCGGTTTCGAGCCGCGCTTGGCCTGCAGCCGTTCTGACTGCGGGCGCTTGGTTGAATGCCACCTCGGCGCCGCTCGCGGCGCCGGGGCTCCTCTGATCTGGTGCGGGTCACAACCTGCAATGTTTCGCTCGCGGCCCGGCGTTATCGTCTGAAGATGCGTGACGCGCCTGCCCGCTTGGCTGGAACACCAGAAAGAGGCACACCATGACGTACTCGAGCTACCACAAGAAGGACATCTTCGGCCGTCCCCTGCATGCCGAAACCCAGATGATGTCCTATGGCTACGATCCCTATCTGTCCGAGGGGGCGGTCAAGCCGCCGGTGTTTCTGACGTCCACGTTTGCGTTCCGCACGGCCGAGGACGGCGCGGCGTTCTTTGACCTGGTGTCGGGCCGCAAGCCCTTGCCGCAGGGCGAGACAGCGGGGCTGGTGTATAGCCGGTTCAATCACCCGAACCTGGAGATCGTGGAGGACCGGCTGTCGCTGCTGGACGGCTCGCAGGACGCGGCGGTCACGTCCAGCGGCATGTCCGCGATCAGCGCGGTGTTGATGGCCTTTCTGCGGCCTGGCGACCAGTTGGTGCAGTCGGTGCCGCTCTATGGCGGCACCGAGACGCTGATCGGCAAGATCTTTCCGGAGTGGGGCATTGGTTCGCATCCGGTCGCGGACGGGTTGTCGCCGCGCAGCATGCGCATGGCGCTGGAAGCGGCTGCCGAGAAGGGTCCGGTCAAGCTTTTTTATGTCGAGACGCCCGCCAATCCGACCAATGCGCTGTTCGACTTCGAGGCAATGAAGAACGAGCTGGATGCGTTCGAAACGCGGCATGGTTACCGGCCGATATCGGTATGCGACAACACGCTGCTGGGGCCCATCTTTCAGAAGCCGGCGGAACACGGGGTGGACCTGTCGGTGTACTCACTGACCAAGTATGTCGGCGGCCACAGCGATCTGGTGGCGGGGGCGGTCACCGGCAGCAAGGCGCTCATCAAGAAGGTGCGCGCCATCCGCAGCGCCTTCGGCTCGCAACTGGACCCGCATTCGTGCTGGATGATCACGCGGTCGATGGAAACGGTGGTGCTCCGCATGAAGCAGGCGGCGCGCACGGCGACGCGCGTCGCGCAGTGGCTGGCGGAAAATCCGTACGAAAAGGTGCAGGTGTTCCACCCTGAACTGATTGCGGATCGCGCCTATCAGGAGGTCTACAAGCGCCAGTGCACCGGACCGGGTTCGACCTTCGCCTTCGTGCTGGAAGGCGGCCGCGAGCGCGCGTTCCGGTTCATCAATGCCCTGCATCTGTTCCGCTCGGCCGTGAGCCTGGGCGGCACGGAAACGCTGGTGTGCCACCCCGCATCGACGACGCATTCCGGCGTGCCCGCCGAGGAGCGCGATGCGGCGGGGGTGTCCGAAGGGCTGATCCGGGTGTCGATCGGCCTGGAACACGAGGAAGACCTGATCGCTGACCTGGATCACGCGTTCCGCAACAGCTGAGCGGTGCGGGCCGGGCGGTGTGCAGACGTTGCGGCCGGGCCGGCGCACTTTCAGCCCGGTTGCGCTGTCCGCCGGGCGCGGTTCAGCAGCACGAACGCGGCCGTGCCCAGCAGCATGATCGTGGCGGTGGCGATCACCGCGGCGTAGCCGGTCTCGAAGGCGCTTCGGGCCAGCGAGGTCAGCGTCGCCGCCAAGTCCGCGGGCAGGCTGTCGGCCACGATGAGCGCTTCGTCCAGGCTGTCGCGCGCCGCGCCGGTGGCCGTCACGCCCGCGGGCACGGAAAGCGACTGCGCGTAGACGCCAGACAGGATCGAGCCCATCAAGGTCACGCCCAGCGCGCCGCCCAGCTCGTAAGACACTTCCTCGATCGACGCGGCCATGCCGGCGCGCTCGGGGGTGGCGCTTTGCATGATGGTGCTGGAGGCAGCCGTCATGGTGGCGCCGATGCCAAGGCCCAGCACGCACAGGCTGATCATCTGCGGCATCACGGCCCCGTCGTAGGTCAGCAGATAGCCGCCCATGCCCAGGCCCGACACCAGCAGCGCCAGGAACAGCAGGCGCCGGCTGCCGATGCGGCCTAGCAGCAGGCCGGCCAGCGGCCCGGCCACAAACGCGGCCAGCGGCAGCGGCAGGATGAAGAGCGCGGACTGGATGGGCGACATGCCCAGCACCAGTTGCAGCCGCTGGCTGAACACGAGTTCCATGCCCAATAGTGCCGCTGCGGCAAACAGCGCCGCCGCGACGGCAGAGCTGAAGGATGCATTGCGGAAGATCGCGAAGTCGATCAGCGGGTAGGGACGACGCCGCTGCCGCCGCACAAAGATGGCGAGCATGGTGGCGCCTGCCGCGCAAGCCAGCATGGCGTGCAGCCAGGACGGCGACGCGCGGCCCAGCTCCTTGAGCGCGTAGGCGCACAGGACCATGCCCGCCATCACTTGCAGCGAGCCGGCCAGATCCCAGGGGCGCGACGCGTCCGGTCGGCTGGCGGGAATGAAGCGCCACGCCAGCGGCAGCGCCAGCAGCACGATGGGCACATTGATGAGAAACACGGAACCCCACCAGAAATGCTCCAGCAGCAGGCCTCCCACGACGGGCCCCAGCGCCGCGCCGCCCGAGGCGACCGACGCCCAGACGCCGATCGCGACGGCGCGCTCGCGCTCGTCGGCAAACGCAAGCCGAAGGATGGACAGCGTGGCGGGCATCATCATCGCCGCACCCACGCCCAGCAACGCGCGCGCGGCAATCAGGACGATTGCGCCGGGCGAGTAGGCGGCCGCCAGGGATGCCGCGCCGAACACGGCCAGCCCCATCATGAAAAGGCGCTTGTGCCCAAGCCGGTCGCCCAGAGTGCCCATGCCCAGCAGCAGGCCCGACACGACAAGCGCGTAGACGTTCACGATCCACAGCTTGGCGGAGGCCGTGACGCCCAGTTCGTGGGTGAGCCGGGGCAGGGCGGTGTACAGGACCGTCATGTCCACGACGATCAGCAGCAAGGCGCTGGACACGATGGCCAGCACGAGCCAGCGGCCGGGGGCGGCCGCGGCGACAGCGTTCGAATGAATCCGCTGCATGGTTCTACTCCTTATTGAAAACCATGATCCCGGCGCGGCGGGCGCGCTCGGGATCACGGATCGCATTATCCATCTAGATATTGGCCATAAAAAGTTGGATTCCATCGATAAAATAGATGGCTAAACAGGAGCAGCCCATGCAGTGGACGTTGGATCAATTACGGCAATTCGTGGCGTCCGCGGAAGCGGGTTCGTTTTCGGCGGCGGGGCGGCGCATCGGGCGCGCGCAGTCGGCGGTCAGCACGGCGGTGGGGCTGCTGGAGGCGGATCTTGGGGTGGGACTGTTCGATCGGTCGGGCCGCAACGCGGTGCTGACGCCGGCCGGCGAGGTGATGCTGCTGGAGGCCAAGGAACTGCTGCGCCAGGCCGGCGGGTTGTCGCAGCGGGCGCTGGCGTTTGCTGGCGGACAAGAGGCGCGCCTGTCCATTGCGCTGGATGAAGCCTTGCCTTATCTGGTGCTGGGCGCGCTGGTCGTGGAACTGGCCGAACGGTTTCCCGCGCTGGAACTGACGCAACTGAACGGCACCGCGACCGAGGTCGCCGATTACGTACGCCAGGGCCGGGCAAGCATCGCGTTCCACTTCGACCGGGGCGATCCCGGCAGTGACTTCGCGCACCAATCCCTGGGCAACGTGGCGCAAGGGATCTTCGTGGCGTCCGGCCATCCACTGGCCGGCCTGCCGCAGGTGTCGCGCGAGGATCTGGCGCGTCACCGCCAGCTGGTCATGCAGATGGAAGGCGTGGAGGACATGGTGCTGAGCCCGACGGTCTGGCGCACCGACAGCTTCTACAGCATTGCGGGCATGGTGGCCGACGGGCTGGGTTTTGCGATCCTGCCCCTGAACATTGCGGAGTACGAGAGTTTTCGCACGACGCTCAGGCCGGTGCCCTGCGCGGAACTGGCGTTGCCCATGCTGTCGGTGCGCACGCTATGGATGCAGGGGGCGGTGCTCAACGAGACCGAGCGCTGGCTGCAGCACCGCATGGAGCAATTGCTGCGCGCCGGATAGCGGGACGTAAAGGGCTTCAGCTCAGCAGCGCGGCGACGAGGTCGCTGCCGGCCTGCTTGTCCCCGCTGAAGTCCAGCGCGGTCAGCACGTGCTCCAGGTGTTCGTCCATCAGGGCGCAGGCCCGCTCGGCGTCGCCGGCACGCGCCGCCTCGATGAAGGCGTGATGCTCGCGCGACGAGCAGTGGGCGTCGTGCGAGGTCTGATACAGCACGGTGATCACCGCGCTGCGCGCCGACAGTTCGCGCAGCATGCCGGTCAGTACGGAATTGCCGACGGCTTCGGCAAGCAGGATGTGGAAATGGCTGAGCAGGCGGTTGCGCGTCTGCACGTCGCCGCTGTCGAGCGCGCGGCGTTCCTCGGCCAGGTGGTCGTCGATGCGTTTGTAATCCTCAGGTCCGGCGCGCGCCACGAACTCGCGGGCCAGCGCGGCCTCCAGGATGCGGCGCACCGCATAGACCTCGCGCGCCTCGTTCGCATCCGGCTTGCTGACGAAGGCGCCCTTGTCCGGCACGATGTTGATGAGCTTGTCCTTGGACAGCATCAGAAGCGCGGCGCGGATCTTGGTGCGGCTGACCTTGTAGACCCGGGCCAGGGCCTCTTCGCGCAACCGGGTGCCGGGCGGAAGCTTGTGCGCCACGATGGCGGCGGACACTTCCCTTGCGATGTCGTCGGCGCTGGGGTCTGGCTGGACGTCCTGGATCATGAGGCGCGGCAGGGGCTGCCGGTGTGGAAAATCGTCGGGCAGCCAGTCTAACAAAAGGCAGGCGCGGCGGTGGACATTTCTTGCATGCAAAATCTGTCCGCACGCCGCGCCGGCTGCCGGGCCCAAACGGGCGCCAACCCCGGCGCCCGGTCCGCCCACTGTTATTTGGCCATCAGCCCCAAATGCTCGATCAGGTCCTTTTCCTTGACGAAGGTCGCCTGCGCCCACGCCTTGTAGTCCTCGCTGCTGCGATAGGCCGGCTCCTGATTGAGCTGCTTCATGACGTCCATGCTGGCCTGATCGAAGAGGGCCTTCTTGAACGCGTCATGCAGGATCTTCACGACCGCCGGGTCCATGCCCTTGGGACCGGCCAGACCGTAGGGGGAAGTGGACACGACCTTGTAGCCCAGCTCCTGCGCGGTGGGCACGTCGGGCCAGCGGGTCGTGCGCTTGTCGCCAAAGGTGACCAGCAGGCGCATTTTGCCGGAATCGACGAACTGGTCCCAGCCCGTGGCGTCGCTCTGCGCCATGACGTGGCCGCCCAGCAGGGCCTGCTGCATGTCGGCGTTGCCCTTGAACGGCACATGGTTCAGCTTGACGTTCGCATTGATGGCGATCTCTTCGATGATCAGATGCGGCGAAGAGCCGATGCCGGTTGAGCCGTAGTCGATCTTGCCGGGCGCCTTGCGCGCGGCCTCGATGTACTCGTTGAACGTCTTGTAGGGCGAATCCGAGCGGACGGTGAAGCCGAAGGTGTAGCCCGACAGGCCCAGGATGAAAGTGAAGTCGTTGATCGGATCCCAGCTGCTTTTCTGCATGTAGGGCATGCGCAGCATTGCCAGCGTGTACAGGGCGATCGTGTAGCCGTCCGGCTTGGCCGTCTTGGCCATGGTGGCGGTGCCCAGCGTGCCGCCCGCGCCGGGGCGATTCTCCACGATGACGGGCTGGCCCAGATGCTTCGAGGCATCCTGCGCCACGATGCGCAGATGCCGGTCGGTCGAGCCGCCGGCCGGGAAGGGCACGATCAGCGTGATGGGTTTGGTGGGAAAGTCGGTCTGCGCACTGGCGGAAAAAGGCAAGGCGGCGCTTGCCAGGGTGAGAGTAAGGGCGGCGAGGCAAGCGCGTCGCAGGGGCAGTCGGGCCATGGGTGTTGTCTCCTGGTGGGTGTTGTTATGGGATGCCAGTCAATCGCGCACGTCGACTTTGACGGGCAGCCGGGATAGCGCCTCGCGCAGGCTGGCGATCAGCGGCGCGGGCGCACCGGCGCCGGCTTCTACGGCGACATCCGGTTGCGCATCGGCCAGCACGCGAAAGACGGGATCGTCTTGGGCGCGGCCAGCCGCTTGCAGGGTGCGCGCCACCACGGCCTCGACCGACACGGCGGTCGCCAGGCGGCGCAAATCGGGTTTGTAGATCTTGCCCACGTTGGTCATGGGCATGCTGTCCAGAATCACCACGCGCTTGGGCCGTGCCGGCCCTTCGTCCACGTGCGCGGCGGCGTAGGCCACCAGCTCGGCTTCGGTCGCCTCGCGGCCTTCGGCCAGCGTGACGAACGCGATCGGCAATTCGCCCGCGTAGGCATCGGGGGCGCCGACCGCCGCGCACAGCTGCACGGCCGGATGCGTGGCCAGGGCGTCTTCGATGGTCTTGGGATCGATGTTGTGGCCGCCGCGAATAATCAGGTCCTTGGCGCGCCCTTGCAGATGCAGGCGGCCCTCGGCGTCCATGAAGCCGACGTCGCCGCTGATCAGCCAGCCGTCCTCGGTGAAGGCGTGCGCGGTGTCTGCGGGATCCAGAAAGCCCGGGATGACGTTGGGCGCCTTGATGAGCACCATGCCCGGCGTGCCGGCCGGCAGGTCGCTCGCGGGCTGGCCCGCGGGCATGTCCAGCCCCACGATGCGCACCTCTACGTAGGGCAGCGGAAACCCCACGCAATTGACTGGAAATTCGCAGCCTGGCGGCGAGATCGACGTGATGCCGGCCATCTCGGTCATGCCCAGGCTTTCGCTGACATGCAGGCCAAACAGGCGCTTGAAGCGCGCGGCCAGCTCGGCGGGCAGGGGCGCCGCGCCCGTGCGGCAGTAGCGCAGCGATGAGATGTCGGCGCCGTCCAGCGGCACCTCGGCCAGCGCGGCCAGGATGGTCGGCACGCCTTGCAGCGAGGTGGCGCGGTGCTTTTCGACCAGACGCCAGTAGTTGCGCAGCACGTCGCGGTTACGCAGCAGCAGGGTGGTGGGGATGACGGTTTCGACGCCAGCCGACAGCGCCGCCAGCGACGCCGGCAGGACGCCCGCCACGTGAAAGAGCGGATAGCCGTTGATGACCACGTCGCCCGGCCCCGCGTTTTGCAGCTGCACGGCCGCCCACGCGGAAAACACCTGGTTGGCGTGCGTGTGGATCGCCAGCTTGGGCGCGCCCGTGGTGCCGCCCGTATGGAAGTAGGCCGCCACATCGCTGGCGCGGATGACGCGTTCGCTGACAAGGCGGTCGGCGGGCTGGGCCGCGCGGGCCGCGTTGAAGTCGCGCGCGAAGTCCGGCAGCGCGGGGCGGTCGGCTTCGGGTTCGTGCCACGGCGCCACGCGGAGCAGCGTTTTCAGGGTCGGCACGCGTTCCATCAGGCGCAGCGCCTTGGACCACGAGCCGCATTCCACGTCGGACCCATAGGCGATCAGCGCCTTGGCGCCCGCCGTCGTCATCAAGGACGCCAGCTTGTCGTCGGTCAGAAGGGGATTGAGTGGCTGCACGATTCCCGCGGCCTCGCCGCCCCACAGCGCCAGGTGGTATTCCAGGCAGCCGGGCAGCAGCACGCCCACGGCGTCGCCTTCGCGGATGCCCAGGCTGTGCAAGAGGTTGGCGGTCTGGTGGATGCCGGCCAGCAGTTCACGGTAGGTCCAGCTGATGGCATCGTCAGCTGGGTCGGCGCTGCGCAGGAAGGTCAGCGCCCGCCTGTCGCCGAATGCAGCCGCGGAGTTGCAGAAGATCTCGTAGGTGCTTTGCACCGTCAGCGTGTCCGCCAGCGGCCGGGCCTGCAGCCGCTGGACGTCTTGCGCCGTGCGTACGGGAAACGGCGCGGCAAAGGGTGCGGCAATGGGGCGGGCGCGGGTCGAGGTAGGGGAGTCGATCATGGCCGTGCCTGCGCGCTCATGCCTGCCCCAGCGCGATGTAGCGCCGCAGGTGGTGGTCTTCGTCGCCCAGCTGGTGATCGATCATGACCAGGCGCTTGGCGTAGTGCGCCAGCGGCAGTTCCCACGTCATGCCGATGCCGCCATGCAACTGGATGCATTCCTCGGCCACCAGCGTGCCGATGCGGCCGATGGTGACCTTGGCCGCGGACAGCGCGCGTTCGCGCGTGGCGCGATCCGGATGGTCGACGGCGGCCGCCGCGTTGATGACGGCCGAGCGCGCCTGCTCGATTTCCAGCAGCACGTCGGCCATGCGGTGTTGCAAGGCCTGGAAGCTGCCGAGCGGCGCGCCGAACTGGCGGCGCGTGCGCAGGTATTCCAGCGTGGCGTCGCGCGCGCAGTCCATGGCGCCCACGGCTTCCGCGCACAACGCCAGGATGCCGCGGCCGACGGCGCGTTCCAGCAGCGCGTGACCGGCCTGCGCGTCGCCCAGCAGGGCGTCGGGGGCGAGCTTGACGTTGTCCAGCACCAGTTCCGCGGCGCGGCCGCCATCGATCAGTCCGTAGCCCCGCAGCGCCAGGCCCGGCGTGCCTCGGGTCACCAGGAACAGGCCAATGCCCGATTCGTCGTCAACATTGCCCGCCGTGCGCGCCGATACCAGGAACAGGTCGGCATGCTCGCCGGCGTAGACGACGGCCTTGGCGCCGTTCAGCACCCAGCCGTCGGGGCTGGGTTCGGCGCGCGTGGCCACCTGATTCAGGTCGTAGCCCGACGCCGGTTCGGCGTGGGCCAATGCGGCGGTCAGGCTGCCGGCGATCAGGCCGTCCAGCGCCTCGCGCTGCGCCGGCGAGCCCGCCGCGGCGATGGCGCTGCCGACCATCACGGCGTCCAGGAAGGGCTCGACCACCAGGCCCCGCCCCAGGGCTTCGAAGACGACGGAGATATCGAAGCCCGCGCCGCCCAGGCCGCCATCGGCCTCGGTGAACAGTGCGCCGATGGCGCCCAGCTCGGCGTAGCGGCGCCAGAACTCGGGGCTGTAGCCCTCGCGCGATTCGGCGTGGCGCATGCGCGTGGTGAAGTCGTATTGCTCGGCGACAAAGCGGCGCAGCATGTCCGAGAGCATGCGCCGGTCTTCGGTGTGTTCGAAATTCATGGCCAGCCCTTACAGTCCCAGGATCATCTTGGAGATGATGTTCTTCTGGATTTCATTGGAGCCGCCGAAGATCGACAGCTTGCGGTTGTTGAAGTACTGCGCCGCGGCGCTGTTTGCGCCGTCCGGGCCGATGGGGGGCGCGTCGTAACCGTCGTGCAACGCCTCGGGCACGAAGGGGCGCGCGTACGGCCCCATGGCGCGGCGGTTCAAGGCGCTGATCTCCTGGCGGATCTGCGTGCCGCGGATCTTCAGCATCGAGCTCTCCGCGCCGGGCGCACCGCCGCCGGCCACCGCCGCGACCACCCGCAGGTTGGTCGTGCGCATGTTGGCCAGCTCGATCTCCACGCGCGCCAGGCGCGCGGCAAAATCCGGGTCTTCGGCCAGCGGGCGGCCGTGCCGCTTCTGGCGCGCGGCCACGGCCTTCAGGCGTTCCAGCGCGGCCGTGGATTGGCCGACGCCCGCGATGTTGGTGCGTTCATAGGTCAGCAGGTACTTGGCGCAGGTCCAGCCGCGGTTTTCCTCGCCCACCAGGTTTTCGGCAGGAACCCGCACGTCCGAGAAGAACACCTCGTTGACCTCGTGCTCGCCGTCCAGCGTGATGATCGGGCGCACTTCGATGCCCGGGCTGTTCATGTCGATCAAGAGGAAACTGATGCCTTCCTGTCGCCGGCCTTCCTGCGAGGTGCGCACCAGGCAGAAGATCATGTTGGCGTACTGGCCCAGCGTGGTCCACGTCTTCTGGCCGTTGACGACATAGCTGTCGCCGTCGCGCACGGCCGTGGTCTTGAGCGACGCCAGATCCGAGCCCGCGCCGGGTTCCGAGTAGCCCTGGCACCACCAGTCCGACCCATCCAAAATGCGGGGCAGCCAGTAACGGCGCTGCGCCTCGGTGCCGTACTTGATCAGCACGGGTCCCAGCATGCTCAGGCCGAAGGGCACGATGCGCGGCGCATTGGCCATCGCGCATTCGTTGTCGAAGATGTACTTCTGCGACGCGCTCCAGCCCGTGCCGCCGTATTCCACGGGCCAATGCGTGGCCAGCCAGCCTTGCGCGTTCAGGATGGCATGCCACTCGGTCATGTCATCGCGTGTCAGCAGCTTGCCTTCGCTGACCTTGTCCGACAGCCGCCTCGGCAGCTTGGCGTCCAGGAAGGCGCGCACCTCGTCGCGGAAGGCAATTTCTTCGGGGGTGAATTCCAGATCCATGCAGGTCTCTCAGTAGATTTCAAACAGGCCGGCCGCGCCCATGCCGCCGCCGATGCACATCGTGACGACGGCGTAGCGGGCGCCGCGGCGGCGGCCTTCGATCAGTACGTGGCCAGCCAGCCGCGCGCCCGTGACGCCGAAGGGATGGCCCAGGGCGATGGAGCCGCCGTCCACATTCAGGCGATCCATGGGGATTCCGAGCTTTTCCTGGCAATACAGCGCTTGCGACGCGAACGCCTCATTCAGTTCCCACAGGTCGATGTCCTGCACCTTCAGGCCGTGGCGGGCCAGCAGCTTGGGCACCGCGTACACCGGGCCGATGCCCATTTCGTCGGGCTCGCAGCCGGCGATGGCCAGGCCGCGGAACGCGCCCAGCGGCCGGATGCCGGCGCGCTGCGCTTCGGCTGCTTCCATCAGCACGCAGGCCGCCGCGCCGTCCGACAGCTGCGAGGCATTGCCCGCCGTGACGAACTGGCCCTCGCCGCGGACGGGGGCCAGGCCGGCCAGCGCCTCGTAGGTGGTGCCGGGGCGGTTGCAGGTGTCCTTGTCCACCGTCACTTGGCGTTCGGTGACGGCGCCTGTCGCGCGGTCGGTGACGGACATGGTGGTCGTGACCGGAACGATCTCCTCGCGATAGCGGCCGGCGGCCTGCGCGGCCTCGGTGCGCGCCTGGCTTTGCGCCGCAAACCGGTCTTGCGCCTCGCGGCTGATGCCGTAGCGCGCGGCCACGATGTCGGCGGTTTCGATCATGGGCAGGTACAGCTCGGGCTTGTTGGCCACGATCCACGGATCCATGCCGCTGACGCCGTCGTCGCGCGTGCGGATCTGCGATACGAGTTCCACGCCGCCGGCGATCACGGCGGGTGCGCCATCCATCACGATGCGGCTCGCGGCCGAGGCGATCGCCTGCAGGCCGGACGCGCAATAGCGGTTGATCGTGGCGCCGCCGACGCTGACGGGCAGCTCGGCACGGATGACGGCCTGTCTGCCGATGTTGCGCCCGGTGGCGCCTTCGGGATAGCCGCAGCCGATGAACGCGTCTTCGATCAGGGCGGGGGCGATTCCGGCGCGGTCCACGGCGGCGCGCACGGCGTGCGCGGCCAGCGTGGGGCCGGCGATCAGGTTGAATTCGCCGCGCCCCGCCTTGGTGATGGGGGTGCGGGCAGTGGAAACGATGACGGCTTCGCGCATTCGGGGTTCCTAAAAGGTGTTTGGATCAGGCGGCGTTCAGGCTGCCAAAGGTGCGGCCGGATTCGGCTAGCTGCACGAGCAGCGGCGATGGCTTCCAGAACGCGGGGTCTTCGGCCGCGTAGCCGCGGATGTCGGCCAGGATTTGCGCCAGGCCCACGCTGTCGGCGTAGTGCATCGGGCCGCCGCGATGGCGCGGAAAGCCGTAGCCGGACAGGAACACCACGTCGATGTCGGACGGTCGCAGCGCGATGCCCTGATGCAGCACGTTGGCGGCTTCATTGACCATGGCGGCCAGATAGCGCCGCAAAATGTCTTCCTGCGTGAATGGGCGGGGCGCAACGCCGGCGCGGCGGCGTTCCTCGTCGATGATGGCCAGCACCTCGGGGTCGGGCGTTCCCTGGCGGGCGCCGTCGGGATACAAATAGAACCCGCGGCCGGTCTTCTGGCCGAACCAGCCGCGCTCGCAGAGGCGGTCGGGAATCTGCACATAGCGCAGCGCGGGATCGCGCGTGGCGGCGCGGCGCTTGCGCGTGGCCCAGCCGATGTCGCCGCCCGCCAGGTCGGCCATCTGGTAGGGACCCATCGGATAGCCGAACGCGCGCACGGCGGCGTCGATGTCGTACGGAGAGGCGCCGTCCTCCATCATCATGTCGGCCGCCTGCCGGTGCACTGCAAGGATGCGGTTGCCGATGAAGCCGTCGCAGACGCCCGCGCGCACGGGAATCTTGCGCAGCCGGCGCGCCAGCTCGAAGCCGGTGGCCACGGTATCCGGCGCGGTATGACGGCCGACCACCACTTCCAGCAGCTTCATGATGTTGGCGGGCGAAAAGAAGTGCAGCCCCAGCACGTCGGCGGGCCCTCGCGTCGCTTCGGCGATCCGGTCCACGTCCAGATAGGAGGTATTGGTGGCCAGCACCGCGCCGGGCTTGGCCACGCGGTCCAGCTGTGCAAAGACGGCCTGCTTGACGGCCATGTCCTCGAACACGGCTTCGATGATGAGGTCGGCCTCGCCGAGCGCGTCGTAATCCGTGGCGCCGGTAAAGCGCGCGAGGCGGGCCGCGCGTTCGTCACCGGTGATGCGGCCTTTCTTGACCAGCAGGTCGTACACCTGTTCAACGCGGTCGCGGCCGCGCGCCAGGGCCGCATCGTCCTGTTCGACCATTACCACCGGCAGACCGGCATCCAGCACCGCCACGGCGATGCCCGCGCCCATCGTGCCACCGCCCACGATGCCCACGCGCTCCAGACGGCGGGAACGGGCTTCCTTTAGCTCGGGAATCTTGGCGCTGTCGCGCTCGGCGAAGAACGCGTGGATGAGCGCGGCGCGTTGCGGGCTGTCCAGGCATTGCAGGAACAAAGCGCGCTCGGTGCGCAGGCCCTCGTCGAAGGGCTGATCGATTGCGGCGCGCACGGCTTGCACGATCTTGGCGGGGGAATACAGGCCACGGGTGGTGGCGGCCACACGTTCGGCCGCCGCGTCCACCGCCGCGCGTTGCGCAGTCTGGTCCGCCAGCGCATTGGCCGCGTCGCGCGTACGGCGCGGGCCTGCTTTCAGCGCCAGCAGCTGCCGCGTGTAGGCCAGGCCGGCGTCCAATGGATCGTCCTCGGCGGCCAGGGCGTCAACGAGCCCCGCCGCCAGGGCCGCATCAGCGGACAGGGGCTTGCCGCTCAGCATCAGGTCCAGCGCCGCGGCGGCGCCCATCAAACGGGGCGCGCGCTGCGTGCCGCCCGCGCCGGGCAAAAGGCCCAGGTTCACTTCGGGCAGGCCCAGCTTGGCGCTGGCCAGCGCCACCCGATAGTGCGCCGCCAGCGCAATCTCCAGTCCGCCACCCAGCGCCGCGCCATGCAATGCGGCAATGACGGGCTTGGCGCTGGCTTCGATCTGGTTGCACAGGTCCGGCAGCAGGGGCGGTTGCGGCGGCTTGCCGAATTCGCGGATATCGGCGCCCGCGATGAAATTCTTGCCGGCGCCAATCAGCAGGATCGCGCGCACCCGCGTGTCGGTCTGCGCCTGCGCGACGGCCTCGGACAACGTGCGGCGCACGGTGGCGCTCAGGGCGTTGACGGGAGGGTGGTCGATGACGACGACCATAATGTCTTCATGGCGGCGCGTCTGGGCCGCGCCGGTGCTTGCGCTGTCTGTCATGGACAGTGTCTCCTTAGTTGCTTCCTGCTCGCGCGCCGCGCCGGCATGCCGGAGCGCCGACGACTGTGCGAACGGAGCCTGGGGCGGGCCAGGCGTGGCCCGTCTGTTATGGCTTTATTCTTTCCCAGCAAAGATGTCTTGACAATGGCATCGATAATTGACACTACGGACAAGAAAATTTGACAATGCACGGCAAGGAGCGCCGTCATGGACACCAAATCCCTCACTCTGCTGGTCGAAATCCTGGACGCGGGCAATCTCAGTGAAGCCGCGCGCCGCCTGAAAATGACGCGGGCCAACGTCAGCTATCACCTGAGCCAGCTCGAGCGATCGGTGGGCATGCAGCTCGTGCGGCGCACGACCCGGCGCGTGGAGCCCACCGAGATCGGCCTGAAGCTGTACAAACACGGCCGCAGCATTCAGGATGAACTGGCGGCCGCGCGCGAGTCGATCGAAACGCTGGGCAAGACGCCGCAGGGAAAGGTGCGCCTGAGCGTGCCCAGCGGCTACGGGCAGTTCGTGATGACGCCCTGGTTGCTGGAATTCAAGAAGACATACCCCGACATCGTGCTGGACGTGCTGTTCGAGAACAGCGTCGAAGACCTGCTGCGCGATGAAGTCGACATCGCCGTGCGCATCATGTCCGACCCGCCGCAGCATCTGGTCGCGCGCGAACTGGGGCAGGTGCGCTACGTGGCCTGCGCGTCCCCCGACTATGCGGCAAGCCGCGGCCTGCCGCAGCGGCCGGAAGACCTGGCCGGCACGCCCGTCATCAGCGCCGCCGTGATCGGGCGCCCGCTGCGCCTGTCGGCCTACTACGGCGGCCAGCCCCGCCAGCATGTGGTGCTGGAACCCACGGTCATCTCCCGCAACTACGCCTTCCTGCGCGACGCCATCCGCGCGGGGTTGGGCGTGGGCGTGGTGCCGGACTACGTGGTGCATGAAGACATCGCGCGCGGCGAACTGTTACCGGCGCTGACGGACTGGCGGTTGAGCATTTTCGGGCGCGGCATGTATATGCTGTACATGCCCAACCGCCACCATCCGCGCGCGTTGGCGATGATGATCGAGTTCATCCTCGAACGCGCGCAGCGGCGGCATGACGGCGAACCCGGTCTGCTGGCGGTAAGCCCTGGTTGAACCGCGCGGGCACGAGACTTGCTGAAGGCCTTCGCAAATTGGATGTGAGGGGAATGATGGACAGCGCGACGCCAGTGGACACCTCGACGCCGAGGCAGGGCCCGGAGCCGGTGACGGCCCCGCCGGCCGAGGAAAAGCCCGAACCGCCAGAAGAAAAGGTCACAGCCCAGGACGCCGGCCTCATCAAGCCGCCCGCGCCGACGCCGCTCGTGCGCGTCAGCGGCTTTTGCCTCGTGACGCTGACGGTGCTGGCGGTGCTGTTCGGTTTGAAGGCTGCCCAGGAATTCATCGTGCCGGTGGTCATGGCGATCGTTGTCGCATACACCCTGGACCCCGTGGTGGCAATGCTTGAAAGGTACCGCGTGCCCCGGTCGCTGGGCACGGTGGTCGTCATGGGCGCCATCGCATTCGGAATAGGCTGCGTGATCTATTTCACGCAGGATCAGGTCACCGGCATCATCAATGCGTTGCCCGAGATATCAAGCAAGCTGTCCCGCACGTTGGGGGGCCTGTTGAGCGGGGACGGGTCGTTCCTGGAAAAATTGCGCAACGCAGCAAGCATCCTGCAGGAATCCGGCGCGCCCAAGGCAGGCGGGCGGGTCGTCGTCGCCAAGCCGGACGCTGGCCTGAGCGACATCTTGCTGTGGGGCTCGAAAGGCTTGGCGACCTTCGTGGGGCAGGCGACCATGTGCGTCTTCCTGGTCTTTTTCCTGCTGCTGTCGGGCAACGCGTTCAAGCGCAAGTTCGTAAAGATGGCGGGCAACACGCTGTCGCAGAAGAAGATCAGCGTGCACATGCTGGACCAGATCAACAACTCCATCCACATGTACATGGCGATGATGCTGGTGACCAACTTGGCGCTGGGTCTGCTGTCGTGGGTGGCGTTCCGCTGGCTCGGGCTGGAAAACGCCGCGACGTGGGCGGTGGTGGCCGGCGCGCTGCACATCATTCCGTACTTCGGTCCGCTGATGACGGCGGTCGGCACCGGCATTGCCGGCCTGGTCCAGTTCGGAGAACTTGGCCCGGCGCTGGCGATCTCCATGAGTTCGGTCGCGATCGCGCTCTTGATCGGCGTGCTCGTCACCACCTGGATGTCGGGGCGGATCGCCCGCATGAACGCCGTCGCCGTGTTCATCGTGCTGCTTCTCTTCACGTGGCTGTGGGGCATCTGGGGCACGCTGCTGTCGGTGCCCATTGCGTTCATCGCAAAGGTGGTGGCCGACCACATCGAAGGGCTGGAGGCCTTGTCCGAGTTCCTGAGCGAGTAGGCCCTGCGGGCTCGCCCGGCCGCAATGGCCGGGCGCCGTGCGATTGGTATGCTTGCACCTCGAATCACCGGATTCTCCATGACCGACACTTTCCGTTCCGACCGGCTTTCCGGCGTGCGCGCCGCGCCATCCCTGGATGCGCGGCGCACGCAATTGCGCCGCATGAAGATCGCGGCGCTGGCGCTGCTGGTGGCCATGGTCAGTGGCTTCATCACCAGCCACGTCATGGGCGGGCAGGGCGCGTGGGCATGGGTGCGCGCCTTCTGCGAGGCCGCCACCGTCGGCGCGCTGGCCGACTGGTTCGCCGTGGTGGCGCTGTTCCGGCGGCCGATGGGCCTGCCCATTCCGCACACCGCCATCATCCCCAGCAACAAGGACCGTATCGGCGACAGCCTGGCGGTGTTCGTGCGCGATCACTTCCTTGACCCGGATACCCTGATCGAAAAGCTGCGCGTCTTCGACCCGGCCGCACGGCTCAGCCGCTGGCTGGCGCGGCCCGCCCAGGCTCGCGCCCTGAGCGACGGGGCGCGCCGGGTGGCGCTGCAGACACTGGACCTGCTGGATGACCGCGCCGTGCGAGGCGTCATCCAGGAGTTCGTGGTCAGCAATCTGCGCCGCTGGGACGCGGCCGCCACCGCGGGCGAGGTCCTGGGCCTCTTGACCCGCGACGGGCGGCACCAGGAATTGCTGGACGCCGCGTTGGAACGCCTGGGCGGCTATCTGGCCGAGGAAGACGTCAAGGAACGGGCGTCGACGCTGCTCGTGAAGTTCGCCCGCAAGGAATGGCCGCGCATCATCGCCGCCGTCGACGTGGTCAAGTCCGTCGACAACATCGCCGACAACCTGGCCGACCGCCTGGCGCGCGCGCTGGTCGAAGAGCTGCGCGATGTGCTGTCCCAGCCCGATCATCCGGTGCGCCGGGACTACGAGGCCTGGGTGATGAACTACATCGAACGCCTTAAGACGGATCCCGCCCTGGCGGGTCAGGTCGAAGCGCTGAAGCAGCGGGCCATCGACCATCCCAAGGTCCAGGAGTACGTCCAGGGTCTGTGGGACGACATCCATGCGGCGCTGCGGCGCGACCTGGCGGACGAACACTCCGCGCTGGCCGCGCACCTGGAAAGCGCGCTGCTGGCGCTGGCCCGCAAGCTGGGCGAAGACCCGAGGCTGCGCGAGGCCATCAACAACCACATCCTGGGCGGCGCGCGGCTGCTGACTGGCCGGCTGCGCGTGGGCGTCACCGAGCACATTTCACGCACCGTCAAAAATTGGGACGAGCGCCATCTGGTCGATGAACTTGAGCTCAGCGTGGGGCGCGACCTGCAATACATCCGCTTCAACGGCACGTTGGTCGGGGGGCTGATCGGCGTGCTGCTGCACGCGGTGATCCTGATGGTGAACGGGTAAACGGCGCGGTTTCCAACGCCGTGTCAAACCTTGTATCAGGAATGAAGTTTGCTGGCGGACCGCCCGGCGCCGGTGCTATCTTCATTGGCGCCACCCCTCGCGCGAGGCGCGCGTCTCGCTCCGTGGGCCGCCCGCAGTTCGCGGGCATCTTTCCAGGAGGCAATTCATGAAGAAATTCTCGATGCTTGTCACGGCGCTGGCTTTGGCGGGCGCGTCCAGCGCGGCGCTGGCCGAAGACGTCTCGATGTCGTTCCTGACGCCCGAAGGCGTGGGCAAGAGCGCCGGCACCATCACCTTGAAAGACACCAAGGAGGGGCTGCAAATCACGCCGCACCTCAAAGGCCTGCCGCCGGGCGAGCGGGGTTTCCATGTCCACGAGAAAGGCTCCTGCGAGCCGGGCATGGTGAACGGCAAGACCGCCCCGGGCGGCGGCGCGGGCGGCCATCTGGACCCGAAGGGCACCAAGGCCCACAAGGGACCGATGGCGACCGACGGGCACCAGGGCGACCTGCCGTTCCTTACCGTTGCGGCGGACGGCAGCGCGACGAAGACGGTGCTTGCCCCGCACTTGAAGCTGGCCGACGTGAAGGGGCGCGCGCTGATGATCCACGCGGGCGGCGACAACTACAGCGACAAGCCCGAGCCGCTGGGCGGCGGGGGCGGACGCCTGGTTTGCGGCGTCGTGAAGTAGGAAGGATGACCGCGCCGGCCCGGCCGGCGCCGGTCGCGTCCTGTTCTCAGGCCGTCCCGTTGCGGCCGTATTGCCGGTAGCCGTCGCGCTCGGCCAGGCGGTCGTAATAGGCCGCCACCGACGGCAGCGCGGGCTTGCTGAAAGGCGTCTGGAACCACCGGTTCACCGACAGCCCAACGGGAACGTCGGCCAGCGTGAAGGTGTCGCCCGCCACGTACGCCCGGGTGCCGGCCAGGCGTTGGTCCAGGATCCCCATGAATCGCGCCCATTCCTTGCACGACGCCTCGATGGCGGCCGCGTCCTGGTGCGCGGGCGACTGCCGGGCCAACGCCATGAACGCGTAGCTCCAGGACCGGTTCAAGTCCGTTGCCTGCCAATCCATCCACTGATCCACCCGGGCCCGCGCTTTGGGCTCGGCCGGATAAAGATGCCGCCCGTCATACTGGCCCGCCAGATAGCGGATGATGGTGTTGGACTCCCACAGGACGAAGTCGCCATCCTGGATCACCGGCACCATCGCATTGGGATTGCGCGCCAGAAAATGCGGATCGGACGTCGGCCGGAAACCGTTGCCCCAGTCTTCGCGATCGAAGGGCAGGTTCAGTTCGGCACACGTCCACAGCACTTTGCGCACATTGATGGACGAGGCCTTACCCAATATTTTCAGCATGGCAGCCAGCCCGGCGGGGCGTTCGGAAGTACAGGATCGCCGCAGTCTAGCGGGCGGCAAGGGCCACCGCCAGATACAGATCGGGGGATGCGCAGCCAGAACAGAATCCCGTCAAACCACCTGCGCCCGACTGCGCCGGTATGACTGGGGAGCCGGCGTCTCGCGCGCGGCAGAGGGCGGGCTTCGGTGTATGCTTGCCGCGCCATTGCACTGTGACGGTGCATGAACCTCTGTCCTGCCCACCATGACCAAGGCCCTGTTAGTCGAAGACGATACGAAGCTGGCGCGCCTGATCGCGCAGTTTTTGGAACAGCACGGTTTCAATGTTGCCCAGGCTTATCGTGGCGATCACGCGGTGGATGCGTTCCGCCGCCACGAGCCGGCCATCACCATCCTGGACCTGATGCTGCCGGGCCGCGACGGCTTGCAGGTCTGCCGCGACCTGCGTGCGTTCTCGTCTGCGCCGATCCTGATGCTGACGGCGCGCGAAGACGACCTGGATCACATTCTGGGCCTGGAGTCCGGCGCCGACGATTACGTCATCAAGCCCGTGGAACCGCGGGTCCTGCTGGCGCGGATCCGCGCCTTGATGCGGCGCCACAACCAGACCGAGCTGCAGCCCGAACGCCTGGATTTCGGCGCGCTGTCCATCGACCGCCAGACGCGCGCGGTGATGCAGTCTGGGGTCGAGGTCGACCTGACGACACTGGAATTTGAAATGCTCTGGGCGCTTGCCAGCCAGGCTGGGCAAGTGTTGACGCGCGACGATCTGCTGAACGCGGTGCGCGGCATCGAATTCAATGGGCTGGATCGAACCGTGGATGTATGCATCAGCAAACTGCGCCGCAAGCTCGATGACGATCCGCGGGATCCGTCCCGCATCAAGACCATCTGGGGCAAGGGCTACCTGTTCTCGCCCAAGGGTCACGAGCTTGACGATGCTTAAGTTCGTCCTGCGCATCTTCGTGGTGCTGGCCATTGGCTTCGTGCTGTCCAACGAAGTCGTCGACCGGGCGGCAAACTATCTTTTTGAGTCGGAGACGGCCAATTACACGCGCGAGGCCGTGCGAGGCCAGCTGCACAGCCTGAAGCAGGAGCTGGCCCACGTGCCGCCGCAGGCGCGCCCCGACTATGTGCGCAACACGCTGGCGCCGCATTACGGACTGGCTTTGCAGGTGCTGGAGCCGGCCGACTACAACGCGGCGGATTTCGCGCTGACCGGCGATGAGCGGCGCACCATCGACGCGGGCGGCTTCTTCCTGCGTGACAACCTGATGAGCTTCGTGGCCGCCATACCGGGCCCGGGGGCACAGTGGCTGATGGTCAAGCTGCCGCCCGAGCCGCTCGTCGGCACGTGGGTGATCGTCGCAATCTACGCGGCCCTGGGCGTGCTGTTGTGCGCCTTCATGCTGGTGTGGGCGCTGCCGGTCTGGCGCGACCTGGAGGCGTTAAAGACCGCCGCGCAGCGGATGGGGCAGGGCGACCTGCGGGTGCGCGCGCAGCTGTCGCGGTTTTCCAGCATCCGTGGGCTGGGCGATACCTTCAACCAGATGTCCGAACGCATCAGTGCGCTGATCAGCAATCAGCGCGAACTGACCAACGCGGTATCGCACGAACTGCGCACGCCCATCGCCCGCTTGTCGTTCGAGCTGGACATGATCGAGCAAGAGGCCGATCCCGCGGCGCGCCGGCGGCTGGTCGAGGACATGAAGAACGATGTTGCCGAGCTGGACAGCATGGCGTCGGAATTGCTGATGTACGCCCGCCTGGAACACAAGAGCGACGACATTCCGCTTCAAGCCCAGGACGCCCGCGGGTGGCTCGATTCCGTCGTGCAGCATGCGTCGTTCGAGGCCGGATTGTCGGGGGTGCATTGCGTGGTGACGCACTGCGATGCGGGGGAAGTGCGGCTGCATCCGCGCTACATGACGCGCGCCTTGCTCAACCTGCTGCAGAACGCCATCCGCCACGCCGGCGGGCAGGTGCAGGTCGGACTTGCCAGCCCCGCGCCACGGCAGTACGTGCTGACGGTGGACGACGATGGACCGGGCGTGCCGCCCGCCGATCGCGAGCGCGTGTTCGATCCCTTCATCCGGCTCGACGAAAGCCGTGCGCGCGGCACTGGCGGAACCGGGCTGGGCCTGGCGATTGTGCGCCGCGTGGCGCGATGGCACAACGGCGAGGCGCTGGTGTCCGAGAGCCCTCTGGGCGGCGCCCGCTTCGTGATCCGCTGGAAAGCCGCGTGATCCAACCCGACCGGATCTGACCCGGCCTGACCGGGCCGCCGCGGGCGGCTTCGCGCGCAAAGATCTTCACAAACTCCCTACAAACCGGCAAAGATCCGGCGTTGGTGCATGGATAGCATCACGGCATTCTCATTGACAGGGTTTGCCTCATCCATGTTCTCGCCCGCCCGACTGGCTGCCATTGGATCCTTGCTGTTTGCCGTGGTGGGCTGCCAGGGATTGCCCCCCGCCGCGCCCGCAAAGATCGAGAAGGGGGACTATGCGGCGGTGGTGAAATACCTGGCCGAGCGCATCCCATACGAAATGGGCGTGTCCGCCGTGCCCGGCGTGTCCATTGCCATCGTGGCCGATCAGCGCGTCGTGTGGAGCACGGGCTTCGGGTATGCGGACGCGGCGCGGCATCGGCGGGCCAGCGGCGATACGCTGTACCGCGTGGGCGCCATCAGCAAGGTCGTCACGGCGGCGGCCGTGCTTCGCGCAGCGGATGAGGGCCTGCTGTCGCTGGACCGGCCGGTTAGCGAGGCTTTGGGGGACTGGCGCGTGGAGCCGCGCCGCAACGCCGCGCAGTGGATGGATGCCGCGCCTTTTACCGCCCGCGCGCTGCTGGACGTGCACCCAAACACGCTCGAGGACACGATGGGCCGCGCCCGTGCCGACATGGCGTATGCCTTGCTGGGCGACATGGTGTCGCAGGCCGCGCGCGAGCCCCTTGACGCCTACGTGCGCCGCACGATCTTTCGGCCTTTGAACATGCCGCGCGCGGGGTTCGAACTGCACGAGCGCATGGTGGGGCACCGCGCGGCCGGCTACCGGCGCGGCCAGCCCTGGAAGGAAACGCCACAGCCCAACGCGGCGGCGGACGGTCTATGGATGAGCGCTTCCGAGATGGCGCGCTTTTCCGCCATGCTGCTCGGTCAAGGCATGGCCAGCGCCGACACTGGCGCAAGGCCGGTGCTGACAGCGGGCTCCGCGCAGGCGTTGCTTGCCTTGGAGACCGCGGCGGGCAGCGGCCTGGATCTGAATTGCCGGTTGGCATTGTCATGGCTGGCCGCGCCGTGCGGCGACGGGCTGGTAAGCGCGTCGTCTCTGCGCGAACACAGCGGCGCCACCGAAGCGTTCCATTCCCGATGGGTGCTCGATCCGCGCGACGGGCTTGCCGTGCTGGTCATGAGCAACGCGGATTCGGGGGAGGCGCTGGTCGGCGAGGTGGCGACGCTGACGATGCGCCTGATGCGGCAGGCCCGGCAGGGCATGTAGCCGGCTGGCGGCCTTGGCCACACGCCTCGGCTGGAGTTGTGCAGTTGTATGGCGGGCGGCTTAATGGTTCTTCACAATTGTTAAAGAGATCCCGGAAATTTGCGCGATGCCTCCCGATACATTGCCCGCCATCGGCCAACCGGCCGTCAATACGGAGGCCGCAGGTGTCGGAGATCGTTGTGTATGTCAGAAGCCAGCCGCAGCTGGGCGACCAGATCGTCGCCATGCCAACGCTGTATCAGCTCAAGACATGGTGGCCTTCGCGCCGGCTGAAGGTGGTCGCCCGTGACGACGTGGGCAATTTCTACCGGGCGCTGCCCTGGGTCGACGAGTTCGTGCGTGCATCGACATTCATCGATTACCTGCGCAGCCTGAAGTCCGAGACCCGCATGTCCGTAAGCCTGCATCACAGCAGCGAGCGATTCGGCGTGGTCAACCTGCTGCGCCGCCCGGCGATCCGGTTGGGGTTTCGCAATGCCCGCTTCAGCGACGTGGCCTGGACGCATTGCCATCGCAAGGACATCACCGAATACATCGGACAGGCCAATCTGCGCTTGCTGGCGTCGTACCGGCCATTTGACCTGGAAGGGGCGACGCGCGCATGTTTCCATACGCTGGCGCGTCCGCACCTGCGCGTGCCATTGGGCGGCGACGTGGTGATGATTCCCGGGGGCGGCGCCGGCGACTTCAAGCGTTGGAGCCTATCGAACTACCTGCGGCTGGCCGACAGGTTGAAACCGCTGCTGGGCGCCGGCACCCGTTTTCTCTTCGTGCTGGGCCAGCAGGAAGCCGCGGAGCGGGATGCCCTGCGCGCGATGCAGCGGTCCGACTTCTCCATTGCCTATTGCCGGCCCATCGCCGAGCTGAGCGCCATCATGCTGCGCGCGCGGCTGGTGGTGGCCAACGATTGCGGCCCTTCGCACATCGCGCAAGGCGCTTGCGTGCCGTATGTGGGCGTTTTCAACGAAGCGAATCCCGAGTGGTTCTGGCGCCGGCGCGGTTCGGCGTTCGTGGTGCCGCGGCATCCGCCAAGCGGCATCAATTCGATTACGCCGGGGGAAGTATTGGCGGCCTGTCTGGATGTATTGGACCATCATGCGCATACTGCATACGCTGGCTGAGCCCAGTCTGGGCGGGCTGGAATTCCGCACGCTGGAACAGGCGAGCTGGCTGCACAATCACGGTTACGAAGTGGCCATCGCCTCGCCGTCGGGCAGCGCCGTCAGCGACGCCGCGCGCGAGCGCAAGCTGACGACCGTGGACATCGACTTCAACCCTGCCTACTCGCCGAGGACCGTCTTGGCGCTACGCCGGGCCGTCCAGGCGATGCGCATCCAGGTCATCGATAGCCATAGCCGCGCCGACGCCAAGACGGCCGCGCTGTGCCGGGACCTGTGCGCCGTCGTGCGCACGCGTCATTTCGCCAAGCCCATGCGTTCATCCCTGCGCCGCCGGCTGGAATGGAAGATCGGCTGCGACCACGTCATCGCCACCAGCGACGTCGGCAAACAAGAACTGCTGGCGGCCCGGCTGGTGCCGGAGGACCGGATCAGCGTGGTCGGGGAGTGGGCCGGCGACGCGTTCTTTCAGTCCGGTGACGCGACGGATGCCGTCCTGCGGATCCGTCGCGGCTTGGGGATACCGGCGCCCAAGGCGTCTTACGTTATCGCCACCGTGGGAATGCTGCGCCCGGAGAAAGGCCAGGCCGATCTGCTTCGAGTGGTGCAACGCCTGCGTATCCAAGGGGTGCCCGCGGTGGCCCTGGTCGTGGGCATGGCGACCGCGCGCACGCAACCGTATGCGTATTCGCTGTACCGCCTGGCGGTGGATCTGGGCATCGCACAGCATGTGGTGTTTGCGGGCCATCGGACCGACGTGCCCGACATGATCCGCGCCGCGGACGTGGTGCTGGTTCCGTCCGCGACCGAAGCCTGGTCGCGCATCGTGCCGGAGTCCTTCGCCGGGGAGCGGCCCGTCGTTGCCAGCAATGTGGGTGGGCTGCCGGAGATCGTCGTGCCGGGCCGCACCGGGTGGCTGGCCGCGCCCGGCGACGTCGCGGCGTATGCCGACTGCATCCTGCAGATCCGGAACCGGCCTTGGCATGCTCAGACCATTGTGGCCAACGCGCGGGCGTTCGCAGATGCGCATTTGCGCCTGGGAGAAAAGATGTTCCGCACGCTCGAGGCGTATCGCGTCGCCGTCGGCGCACGCTTGCCGCCCGAACGCTATCAGCGCGGGGGGGCGTCGGCATGACCACGATCGACATGCTCTGCAAGGTCGGGGCCTTTCCGGACCGGTGCGAGGCGTCCGTCACCCGGACGGCGACGGCGTGCGACGGCCCACTGCCGCCGTTGGAGCCCCAGGCCGGCGAGCAGTTGCTTGTGGGCAAGGGCGACCGCGCCCGCACGGGAATCCTGCTGATCCACCGCCTGGGAGGCGCGCCCTGGGAAATGCACGAACTGGCGCTCGGCCTGAATGAACAGGGCTACAGCGTCATGGCGGTCAAGCTCGCGGGCCATTGCGGGTCGCTGCAAGAATTGGCCGGCGCAGGGTGGATGGATTGGCTGGCCAGCGTGCGCCGGGGGGCAGACACGCTGGCCAGCCGGACCGATCGTGTGGTGGTCGGCGGAATCTCCACGGGCGCCGTGCTGGCGCTTGCCCTGGCGCAGGAGCGGCCGTTCCACGTGGCCGGCGTCCTGGCGTTATCGCCCGTGCTCCGGCATGACGGCCGTGCGGGTCCGCGCGGGGCAAGCACGGCCCTCCTGCTGCTGGTGTTGCGGGTGCTGGGCATCGCCCGTCATCGCGCGCTGCCGGGACGGCTGCGCCGCGCGGGCTTGCCGGGCACGCCGTGGGGGGCGCTGGGCCAGATGCGCAAGCTGGCGGCCGCGGTACTGCGCCGGATGGACATGGTGCGAGCGCCGTGCCTCGTCATCCATGCACGGCACGACGACGTCGCGACCGTATCCGGCGCGTTCGAGATTGCGAAAACGGCGCGCAACGCCAATGTGCACTTGCAGCTGCTGGCGGACCGTGAGCATGTGATCACGATGGGCCGCGGATGCGGCGATGTCGTCTCGCGGGCCACGGCGTTCGTCAGTGGGATTGCTTGGCCTTGATCGCGGGTTGCGCAGGAACCGGCTCCGGCTGCCTTTCCAACCGCAGCACCGGCGACGTGAACAGCACGGCGAACTGGATGAAGAAGCCGGCGGTCGACACCCAGAGGCAGGCTTCTACGCCGAACTTCGCAGCCAAGGTTGCGCCGATCAGTGCGCCAATGGGCCGCGCGCCGAAGTTGGCCGTCACGATGACGGATGACACACGGCCCAGCAAGGCGTTGGGCGTGACCGATTGGCGCAGGGTGGTCGTGGTGATGGTCCACAGGATGGGCCCTGCGCCGAACAGGAAGAAGCCCACGGCCGCCCATGCGCCCGACGGAAAGGCCAGCGTCGTCAGCAGGATGATGCTGGCCAGCAACGCGGATAGCGGTCCCGCGCCAATCATCGCGCCGAACGACAGCCGGCGCGCGAGCCACGGCGCAGCCAGCGCGCCAGCCAGCATCCCCGCGCCGTAGATGCCCAGCGTGATGCCGACGCCCGCGGCTGACAAGCCCAGCCGATCCACGGCGTAGGCAACATAGATGGCCAGCAGGACAAACCACGCGGTATTGAAGAAGAGGGCGGTCAATAGGACCGGGCGCAACAAGGGATGCGTGGCGACGAATGCCGCGCCTTCGCGCAGTTCGGTGAGCGGATGGCGCCGCATGGCGGGTTTGGGCGCATCTTGCGGCAGGCCCGCAAGAAACACGGCGGCCAGTAGCGACAGCGTGGTGGCAAGCACGTAAGCGGTGGATGCGCCCATCCAGCCGACCAGCGCGCCGCCCGCGGCTGGGCCGGCGGAGAAGGCGGCGCTGCGCGCCAGCTCCAGCCAGCGGTTGGCGTTGGACAGTTCGGCAGGCGGAACCAGCCTGGGCACCAATGCGGGCGCCGCGACGTTGTAGGCAACGGTGCCCACCGCCCCGGCAAAGCCCAGCGCCGCCAGCCATTGCAGGCTGAGGCCGCCCGTCCACAAAAGCGCCAGCAGCGCGATCAGGCTTGCCGCCCGCACGCATTCGGCGCCAGTCATGAGGGACCGGCGCGACATCCGGTCGGCCAGCACACCGGCGGGCAGGGAAAGCAACAGGAACGGCAGCGTTTGCGCGGTCTGCAGATAGCCGGTCTGCGCCGCGGTGGCGCCCAGGGTCAGCACGGCATACAAAGGCGCTGCCGCCAGCGCGATCTGCTCGGAGAATTGCGCGGCAAGGTTCGACGCCGCAAGGCGGCGGAAGGCGGAGGGCAGGGCGGGCATGGGAAGGGAGCGGCGGGCGCCGCGCAAACGGCAAGGGCACGATGTTGATCGTACCCTTGCGGCCCCGCACTCCGGTCCTTGCTGTGCGGCAAGGACGCGCTTCGGTCAGGGAATGGGCGGGTAGTCGCCGAAGCCGTCAGGCCAGGTGGTCAGCACGTCGTAGCCGGTCTCGGTGACGACGACCATGTGTTCCCATTGGGCGGACAGCGACCGGTCCTTGGTGACGACGGTCCAGCCGTCAGGCAGTTGCTTGGTCTGCGGCTTGCCGGCATTGATCATGGGTTCGATCGTGAACATCATGCCAGGCTGCAGCACCAGGCCTTCTCCGGGCCGGCCGTAGTGCAGCACCTGCGGATCGTCGTGGTAGATCTGGCCAATGCCGTGGCCACAGTATTCGCGCACGATGCTGAAGTGCTCGCGGTGCGCGACGGTCTGGATGGCGTGGCCGATGTCGCCCAGCGTGGCGCCGGGCTTGACGGCCATGATGCCGGCCCGCATGGCTTCATAGGTGGTGTTGACCAGGCGGCGCGCCAGCGGGCTGGGCTGGCCAACGTAGTACATGCGGCTGGTGTCGCCAAACCAGCCGTCCTTGATGACCGCGACGTCGATGTTCAGGATGTCGCCGTTCTTGAGTACCTTGGCCGACGGAATGCCGTGGCAGATCACGTGATTGACCGACGCGCAGATGGTCTTCGGAAAGCCGTGGTAGCCCACGTTGGCGGGCGTGGCTTTCAGCACGTTGACGATGTAGTCGTGACAGACTCGGTCAAGCTCGTCGGTGGTGACGCCGGGGCGAACGTGTTCACCGATCATGTGCAGCACTTCGGCCGCCATGGCGCCCGCCTTGCGGGCCATTTCGATGTCGGCGGCCGATTTGATGGAAACCTTCTTGGCCATTTATGCGGCCTCCTGCTGCGCGGGTTGCGGCAACCCTTGCGAGAGGGAGGCGATGGTGAAGCCTTCGGCCTGGTCGATGCGGATCAGCAATTGGCAGATGTCTGAATGGCGCAGTTCGGGATAGAGCTCGGAGAGCATGCCGATGCGCATCCAGTGTTCGGCCTGGGAATTGATGGAGCGGCTGAGGGCGCCGCTGGCGACGCGCAGGTTCTCGTGCATCTGCTCGGAAATTTTGACGATGCCCATGGGGGGATGTGTTCCGTATATGTTTCGTATATGGAACGTATCGTACTGCGCCGAGCCGCTGCGCGCAAATCGCCCTCAGGCGGATTCCTTGCTTTCCTTGGCTTGCTTGCGGGGCTTACTGCGCGCGGACTTCTTGGCGGCGCCGGCGCGGGGCGCTTCCTTAGGCGCTGGGGCGGCCGCCGCGGTCATCTGCTCCATCCACATCAGCGCGTCCGTGTACGACAGGAACTGTTGCAGGTAACCGGGGGACATTTCGCGCATCAGGGAGAGCGCGCGGTGCACGAGCTGATTGGAGTTGAGCGGGCCGGCGTTCTTGTGGACCTGTTCCTGCGACTGGCGGACCTGGCGGTCGGCGCTGAAGCGGGACCAGAGCGTCTGGAATTCGTCGAGGAGCGGCAGTTCGGGATAGGCGGCGCGCAGGCCCAGCGGGTCGAAACGCTCAGCGCACGCGCGGTCGGCTTGCGCGTCCGCAGCCTGCGGTTGGCCGGCTGCACCGGGGTCGTCCAGGTAGGCGACCAGGCCGGCGAGGGGGCCGTGTTCGGGGGCAGGCGGTGAACCAGGGAGGTCCTCGGCGGCGCCCGCGTTCGTCAGCGCCGATTCGTACGCCTGGATCAGTTCGGCCAGCCGCACATCCAGCCGCTGGCGGACGGGGCCGTCATACGCGGCCGCGCGGCGTGCCAGCGCGTCGATCAGATGAAAGCGCAGCGGGTTGGCGCGGTCGGCGCCGCTGGCGCGCCAGCCGTCCAGCACGGCGCGCGGGTCCAGGACCGCCACGCGGCTGCCGTCACTGCTCACCGGGCTTACCCGCTTCGTTCGAGGGTTTGGGGATGGGCGTGATTTCGACGCGCCGGTTCTTGGCGCGGCCTTCCTCGTCCGCGTTGGACGCAACCGGCTGCTCGGCCCCGAAGGCCGCGGCAAAGACCATTGACGACGGTACGCCTTCGTCGATGAGCGCGCGCGTCACGGTGAGGGCGCGCTGCGCGGAAAGATCCCAGTTGTCGGCAAAGCGGCGGTTGCCCTCGCGCACTTGCTGGTCGTCGGTGAAGCCGCTGACCATCAGGATTTCGTTGTGGGTCTTCAGGTAGGCGGACAGCGGCTCGATCAGGCTTTTGAGGATCTCGCGGCCCTCGGGTTGAAGCTGATCGGAGTTCAGGGCGAAGAGCACGCTGCCGCTGATGCCGATGCGGCCGTTCACAAGCGTCACGCGGCCAGCGGCAAGCGGGCCGGCCAGCGCCTGTTCCAGCGTCTCGCGGCGCTGCGTTTCTTCCTGGCGCTGCTTGACCTCTTCCTCCAGCTGCGTCGACAACTGCAACTGCACCGCGACGACGCTGACCAGGATGAGGACGAAGGCGCCCAGCAGCACCGACATCAGGTCGCCAAAGACGGCCCAGGCCGGCGCCGTCGGCTCCACGCCGCCGTCGATATCCTCGCTCATGCCGTTTCTGCTCCGGCGGTGGCGCGCTGGGCGGCGAGCTGTTGCAGGTTCTCGATGATCTGCTTTTGCGACATGAGGCTCAGGTCGACGACCTCACGGGCCTGCGCCACGTAGTAAGACAGTTGCTCGTCGCCGCGCGCGATGGATTTGTCCAGCGCCGCTTCGATGCGTTGCAGGTGCGCCGTGAGCTTGTCGTTCGATTCGCCGAAGGCCTGCACGGCGGCGCCGAAGGATTCGCCCAGGCTGGCGACCTCGACCGCGCTGCTGGTCACCAGCGAGGCGACTTCGGTCAGCTTGCCGGTTTCGGACTCGACCTTGTCGGTGAACTGCGCGCCCACGCGTTCCAGCATGTCCGCCGACGACGCCACCAGGGCATCGACGGCCGTGCGCTGCTCGGCGGCGGTGTGGTTGACGGCGTCCAGCAGCGTGCCGAGCGTCTCGAGCAGGCGGTTGCGCTCCTCGAGCATGTCGTTGTCGCGCACCATGCTGTCCGACAGCTTCTGGCGCAGCTCGCCGATGACTTCGGCGGCGGCGCGCGGCGCCTCGGATGCGGCCTGGACCAGACGGCCGATCTCGGCGATGGTTTCGCTGGCGTGAGCCTGGGTTTGCGCGGTGATGTCCTGGGCGGTGAGGCTGAGGGTGTCGCAGATCTCTTGTTGCAGGCCGGCCGCCTGCGCGCCCGCCTGCTGCCATTCGGTGCGCAGCGCATCGGCCATGGCCGCCAGCTTGGCCGTCCAGGCGGTCAGGCGTTCTTCGTCGTTGGCCGCCAGTGCTGCTTGCAGCGCGGTGTGCGATTGTTCCAGCGTCTGCAGCAGCTCGGCCGAATGCGCACCGAAGGCGGCGGACGCGGTTTGCAGCGCGTCGCGGTTGTCGTCGGCCAGTTGCTTGCCCACCGCTTCCTGGCGCGTCTGCGCGTCGAGCCAGGCCTGCGTGACGCCGCCGGCGGCGGTCTCCAGGCGAGACGACACGGATTCCAGCAAAGCGGCCTGCTGCTGCGTCTGGCTGGTGATGTCGCGGGCGGTCTGGCCGAGCGCGTCGCTGATTTCCAGTTGGCGCAGGGCGGCCTGCGTGCCGGCCTGTTCCCATTCTTCGCCCAGCTTGGCGGCCATCGCCGTCAGCGAGGCTGTCCAGGCGGCCAGGCGTTCCTCGTCGCGCGAAGCCAGCGCGGCCTGCAGGTCGGCGTGCGACTGGTCCAGCGTGCGCAGCAGCGCGTCGGCATGCTGGCCGAAGGCGGCCGCCGCCGTTTCGAGGGCGCGCTGGTTGTCGGCGGCCAGTTGCTTGCCCAGGTCTTCCTGGCGGGTCTGGGCGTCCGTCCAGGCCTGCGTGACGCTGCCGGCCGCCGTTTCCAGGCGGGTCGACACGTCTTGCAGCAGCCGGGCCTGCGCTTCGGTCTGGCCGGCGATGCCGCGCGCGGTCTGGGCGAGCGCGTCGTTGATTTCCTGCTGGCGGGCGACGGTGTTCGCGCCGGCCTGTTCCCAGTCCTGGCCCAGCTTGGCGGTCATGGCGCCCAGCGTGTCGCTCCACGCAGCAAGACGTTCTTCGTCGCGCGCGGCCAGGGCGGCCTGCAATTCGGTGTGCGACTGGTCCAGCGTGCGCAGCAGGGAGGCGGCGTGTTGCTCGAAAGCCGCCGTGGCGGCTTCCAGCGCGGCCTGGTTGCCGGCGGCCAGCTTGCTGCCGGCTTCTTCCTGGCGGGCAAGCGCGCGGGTCCATTGGTCCGACACGCCGTTGGCGGCGGCCTCCATGCGGGCCGACACGCCTTCGAGCAGGGCAGCCTGCGCGGCGGCTTGTTCGGCAACGTCGCGCACGGTTTGCGCCAGGGTGTCGGTGATTTCCTGCTGGCGGACGGCCGCCTGCGCGCCAGACTGCTCCCATTCCTGGCGCAGCGTGGCGCCCATTGCGCCAAGCGTTTCGGTCCAGGCGGCCAGACGCTGCTGGTCGCGCGAGGCAAGGTCGGTTTGCAGCGCGGCGTGCGAAGCGTTCAGGGTGCGCAAGAGCGACGCCGAATGCTGCTCGAAGCTGGCGGCCGCGGCGGTGAGCGCCTGCAGGTTGTCGCCGGCCAGTTTTTCGCCGGCCTGCTGCTGGCGCGACAGTGCTTCGGTCCAGGCTTGCGACATGTCGCCCGACGACGCCTCCAGACGTGCCGACACGCTGTCCAGCAGGCTGGCCGATCGTTGTTCGAAGGTCTGGGCGAAGCGATCGAGCGATGCGCGCAGGTCTTGGGCCATGGCCTCGCTGGCGCGTTGCTGGCCAGCGACCGCCTGGCTCCAGATGCCCGCGACGTCCGTCGTCGCGGCTTGCAGGCCTGCCGTCAGGCCTTCGAGCTGCTGACGCACGGCTTGGGCGACGGTGTCCTGCAGGGTGGCGGTTTCGCGGGACAGGCTGTCCATCGTGGCCTGCACGACGGGCTGCAGGGCCTCGCCGGCCGAGCGCGCGCTTTGCGCCACGCTGTCTTTCATGGACTGTTCCATGACGGACGCCAGCCGGGCGTAGGCCGCTTCGGCCTTGCCCTGGAAGGCGGTCTGGCTGGCGATCTGGCGTTCGTTCAGCGCCTGGTTCTGCTGCTCCATGCTCTTCATCATGGATTCCAGCTGGCCGACGATGGCGGGCATGGCTTCGGCCTGCCGCTGCATGATCTCGGCCTGGCGCTGGAGCAGCTTGAAGGATTCTTCGCGCTGGTAGCTTTGCGAGTACACGCGCAGCGTGGTCGCGGTCTTGGTATCGAGAAGCTGCGCCGCGTGGACGCGGTCGCGCCGCGACAGCGCGGCCAACAGGCCCAGCATGGCGGACGCGGCGACGCCGGCGATCGAGGTGCCGAAGGCAAAGCCCAGACCCTTGACGGGGGCGGCCAGCGACGCGCGGATCGCGGCCAGATCGGTCGAGCTTTCAAGCGCAAGGCCAGTGCCGCGCAGCGTGACGACCATGCCAAGAAAAGTGCCCAGCATGCCCAGAAGGACCAGCAGGCCCACCAGATACGGGGTGAGCGACGGGCCGGGCAGGCCCACGCGCTCGCCTTCGATGCGCAGGCGCACGGCGTTGCGCAGTCCGGCCGGAAGCTTGTCCAGCCAGGCGCCAAGGCTGCCCGGCGCTTCGTTCAGGTCCGATACGGCGCGCGTCAACGACGACGTTGCCTGCTGGTAACGCAGCAGTTCCAGCGCGCCCGCCAGGTAACAGACGCCGATCAGCAGCGTCACGGCCAGCGCCAGCGGGTTCGTGCCCGCGTAACCCGCGCCGATCCAGCCCACAACGGCCAGTCCGGCCAGGAAAACCACGATATTGATCAGATTCTTGGACATAGTGTCCTAATTAGCTGGTGCGAAGGGCGGCGAGCAGCCCTTCGACCGGTTGTAAACGAACATCCAATTCGGCCAGCAGAACGGCGCGCATGTCGGCGCGGAACGTGTCCAGCCACGCGCCGGCGGTAATGGCCGGGGCTAGCGGCGCCGTCCCGGCCTGCGCGGCGTCAATGGCGGGCGCCTCGGTATCGCCTTGCGCATGGGCGGCCGCATCGGCCGGCGCGCCGGCTTCACCCAGGGCCTGTTCCGCAGCCTGCGCCAGCGCTGCGTCCTCGGCCTTGCGCAGGCGGTCGAAGTGCGCCTGCAGCAGTTTCGGGATCGCGCCCAGCAGGGCCCGCTCCTTGGGCAGCAGCGCGCGGTCCATGATCGCGTCCACGACAGCCAGACGCGTCCATTCCCCGTTACGGGCGGCCACCATCCCGCGCAGCCGGCTGCGCAGGTTGCCAATGCTGGTTTCCATCGTGTGCTGCAACGACAGATACCGCTGGCGAAAACTCGAATAATCGAACTCATCCTCGGCCAGGACGGCCGCCAGTTTCTTGGCGGGCGCCCGTGACGGGGCGACCCGCTTGGCGGCCGTGGCCGCCGTGTCGCTGGCGATGGCGTCGGCGAGCGTGGTGCGCACCCGCACGCATTCGCGTTCTTCGGCGCTGCTGAACATGCGGGCGCCGGGCGCAATCACGGGCGGAGCGGTATTGAGCGCCGCCGACAGGGCGATCGCGTCCGTCCAGCCAAGCCATTGGCTCAGATGGTCGGATAGCGACTGCCTGGACTGCTGGACTTCCGCGTCCGTCAGGCGAGTCAGCAAGCGAATGAGCGTCGGGCCGCTTAAACCTGTGCGCTGGGGGGCTTGCAACATACCACCAGAGTCAAAAAGGGGGGAGTTTACACGCTGCGACGGCCCCGGAGGGCCTGTCGGGACGCCCGGACCGGGGACAAAGCACAAAATGGGGTCGCATCGTTGCCGGCGCATCGCCGCTGCCGCAACACTGTGTCGCCACGCGGCGGGCAGGAACCCTCCGCCCGCCCGTCCGTCGAACCCTGCATGGATGCCCGCACCCCCTGGCGATTTGCCCGACGACTCCTCATTCTTGCCGCGCTGGCCGCCTTGGCGGTTTGGGCCTGGCCGCGCCTGCCCGAAGCGGCGCGCGCACCCTGGCACATGGCGCGGCTTTCCTGGCAGGACGCGCCGCTGTCGTTGCCCGTACCCGTGCAGGGCGTAGCGCCCCGGCGGCTGGCCGACACCTGGGGCGCCGCGCGGTCGGGCGGGCGCACGCATCAGGGCATCGACATTTTCGCCAAGCGCGGCACGCCGGTGCTGTCGGCAACCGAAGGCGTGGTCACGCGCATCGGCGAGAACACGCTGGGCGGTCAGGTGGTCTGGGTGATGGGGCCGGGCCGGCAGATGCACTATTACGCGCACCTGGACGGCTATGCGGACATCCGCCGCGGCCAGCTCGTTGCGCCGGGCGACGTGCTGGGCTTTGTCGGCAATACGGGCAACGCCAAAGGCACGCCGCCGCATTTGCACTACGGCATCTACGCGGGGGGCGGGGCGCTCAATCCCTATCCGCTCCTGATTTCGCCCGGCGGTTCCCCCATGCCGGTGTCGTCCCAGCAATAACCGCGCGGCGCGTCGGTGTAGATTTGTGTCCTGGCAAGAACAATGGGGCAAGGCGTGGCGCACTTTCCATGGACTTTCTGATCTCGGCTGCGGCGCGCGCGCTGGCGGCGGGCGACCCGCTGGGCGCGTTGAACCACGTGGCGCTGCGTAGCGACGCGCCCGCGCTGGCCTTGCGCGGCATCGCCATGGCGCAGCTGGGCGATCTGGCGCGCGCGCGTAGCCTGCTGCAAGGGGCCGCCCGCGCTTTTGGGCCGCGACAGGCCGTGGCGCGGGCCCGCTGCGTCGTCGCCGGGGCCGAAATCGCGCTGGCTTCGCGCGACCTGGGCAATGGCCAGAAGGCGCTGGATGCCGCGCGCGCCACGCTGCAGGCGCACGGCGATGTGGTCAATGCGGCGCATGCCGGCCACCTGGCGGCTCGCCGTCAGTTGCTGCTGGGGCGTCTTGACGAAGCCGAGCGCACGCTTGCCGGATTGGACGTGGCTGCGTTGCCGTGGGCGTCGCGGGGCATCCATGAACTCATCGTCGCGGGCATCGCCATCCGCCGCCAGCAGGCTGCGGCAGGCCGGGCCGCACTCGCGCGCGCGGCGCAGTGCGCCGGCCAGGCAAGGATCCCGGCGCTGATGGCGGAAGTGGACCACGCCGCACGGGCGCTGGACGCGCCGGCGGCCCGGCGCATCGCACACGACGGCGAAAGGATTCTGTCGCTGGACGAGGTCGAGGCGCTGCTGGCCTCGGGCGCGCTGATCGTGGATGCCTGCCGGCACGCCGTGCGCGCAGCGCATGGGACCATCGCGCTGGCCGGCCGCCCCGTGCTGTTTGCGCTGCTGCGGGCGCTGGCGCAGGACTGGCCCCGGGAGGCGACGCGCGAGGCGCTCATCGCCCAGGCTTTTCGCACGCGCTATTTCGACGACACGCACCGCGCGCGCCTGCGCGTCGAAGTGGGCCGTCTGCGCGTCGTGATCGGCCCACTGGCCGGCGTGCAGGCCACCCGGCACGGCTACGCGCTCAAGCCCCGTGTGGCGAGCGACGTGGCGCTGCTGGCGCCTGCGGGCGACGAATCGGATCCGGAGGCGGGCGCGTTGCTCGCCTTCCTGGCCGACGGCGAGGGCTGGTCGAGTTCGGCGCTGGCGCTGGTCGTCGGGTCCAGCCAGCGCACCGTGCAGCGCGCGCTTGAGACGCTGGCCGCGGCCGGCAAGGTGCAGGCGTTCGGCCAGGGCCGCGCGCGGCGCTGGATGCTGCCGCCCGTGCCGGGATTCACGACAAGCTTGTTACTTCCGGTGATTCTGCCGGGCCATTAGCATGAACGGACCCCTACAAAAGGAAGCCGACATGAAACGATCTCAAGCCGAAATCCTGCGTGAATATGGTCCGTTCCCCGGTGTCGATGCGGTCCACGGGCTGACATACGACGGAGAGCAGGTGTGGTTCGCCACGGGCGACCGCCTCGTCGCCATGGACCCCGTGACCGGACAGACCTCCCGCGCGCTCGACATCACGGCCAACGCGGGCACGGCCTTCGACGGCACCTATCTCTATCAAATTGCCGATGGCCGCATCCAGAAGGTGGACCCCTCGAGCGGGGAAGTCCTGTCCACGATCCCCGCGCCCGGCGGCGAATGCGTGTCCGGCATGGCGTGGGCCGAAGGCAGTCTGTGGGTGGGCGCCTACCGCGACCGCAAGATTCACCAGGTCGATCCCGCCACCGGCAAGGTGCTGCGCACGATTGATTCCAACCGCTACGTGACGGGCGTGACGTGGGTGGACGGCGAGCTGTGGCACGGCACCTGGGAAGCGGAAGAAAGCGAGCTGCGGCGCCTGGAACCGCGCACCGGGCAGGTGCTGGAGGCGGTGGAGATGCCGGCGGGCGTGGGCGTGTCAGGACTGGAATCCGACGGCAGCGGCACGTTCTACTGCGGAGGCGGCGAGAGCGGCAAGGTGCGGGCGGTGCAGCGCCCCTCAAAAGCGTCCAGTTGACCCTGGACAATGGGAAAAATACAACATTAGTGGATATGAGAAGTATTTGCATTTAAACTTCGTGCCGATTTGTCACTCTTATTCCAATTCGGTAGGAAGCCACAATGCAAGATCAGAGACGCGTCGCGCGCGGCCCCCTCGTTCACCCTCGTTTCGTGCTGCGCCGCACGTCGGCGATGGTTTTTCTGGCGTTGGCCTCGGGAGGCGCGGTCGCGCAGGAGGCGGCTGTCGCCACGCTGCCGTCGGTGCAGGTGGTGGGCGACACCGCCAACGCGAACACGACCGAGGGAACCGGTTCCTACACGCCGCGCGCCACGGCGGCCAGCACCGGGCTGTCGCTGTCGCTGCGCGAGACGCCGCAGTCGGTCACCGTCATGACGCGCCAGCGCATGGACGACGAGGACATGCGGTCGCTGGCGGACGTGATGGCCAGCACGCCCGGCATTTCGGTGCAGAACTTCGATAGCGAGCGCTACACCTTCAATTCGCGCGGCTTCAGCATCACCAACTACATGTACGACGGCGTGCCCACGGCGTTCGACGTGGGCTATGCGGCGGGCGAGTCGTCCGTCGACCCGATCATCTACGACCGCGTGGAAGTCGTGCGCGGCGCCACGGGCCTGATGACGGGCGCGGGCAATCCGTCGGCCTCGATCAACCTGGTGCGCAAGCACGCCGACAGCCGCGAGTTCAAGGCGGACCTGAGCGCGGGCGTGGGGACGTGGGACACCTATCGCGCCACGGCAGACCTGTCCACGCCGCTCAATGCCGAGGGCAGCGTGCGTGGGCGCATCGTGGCGGCGTACCAGGACAACCATTCGTTCCTGGACTACTACCAGAACAAGAAGAAGGTCTTCTACGGCGTGGTGGACGCTGACCTGACCTCGCGCACGACGCTCAGCGTGGGCTACAACTACCAGGACAACGAGCCAAAGGGCAGCACGTGGGGCGGCTTTCCGCTCTGGTACGCGGACGGCGGGCGCACCGATTGGCGCCGGTCGCTGAACACCGGCGCGCGCTGGTCCTCGTGGGGCAGCACCACGCAGGGCGCATTCGCCAGCCTGGAGCACCGCTTCGACAACGATTGGCGCGTGCAGGCCGTGGGCTCGTATTCCAAGAATGAAATGGACGGCAAGCTGCTGTACCTGTACGGCTGGCCGGACCGGGAAACCGGACTGGGCATGGGCGCCTCGCCCGCCTGGTATCTGGGCGACCGCAAGCAGAACGCGCTGGACCTGAAGGCAAACGGCCCGTTCACGCTGTTTGGCCGCCGCCACGAGGCCGTGGTGGGCGCAAGCTTCAACCGGCAGAAGGGCGACTTCAACTACCGGTCTGCCATCGGCGCCGCCGCCGTGGGCAATTTCCTGGACTGGGACGGCTCGTATCCCGAACCGGACTGGAACGATTCAATCATTGCCAACCGCTACACCACCACGCAGACCGGCTGGTACGGCGCGCTGCGCCTGAACCTGGCCGACCCGCTCAAGCTGATCGTGGGCGGGCGCTACAGTACCTGGAAGACCAATTCGGTCGGTTTTGGCGGCGAAGGGCGCACCGAGTTCGACAAGAACGACTTCACGCCATACGCCGGCCTGCTGTACGACATCAACGACACCTACACGGCGTACGTCAGCTACACAGGCATCTTCAATCCGCAGACCTATCAGGACCGCAACGGCAACTGGCTGGACCCGCTGGAAGGCAAGTCGTATGAAGCCGGCATCAAGGGAGAATGGCTGGACGGCCGCTTGAACGCCAGCGCCGCCGTCTTCCAGATCGACCAGGACAACGTGGCGCAGGCGGATCCCGGTCAGATGGTGCCGGGCGCCACCAACCAGGCGTACACGGCGGCGCAAGGCACGCGCAGCCGCGGGTTCGACCTGGAACTGTCGGGCGAAGTGACGCCGGGCTGGAATGTGGCGGCCGGGTGGTCGCATTGGACCGCGCGCGACGGCGACGGCAACGCCATCCAGACCGATCAGCCGCGCAGCCTGGTGCGCGTCTTCACGACCTATCAGTTGCCGGGAGACTGGAACCGCCTGACGGTGGGCGGGGGCGTGAACTGGCAAAGCCACGTCTACACCATCGCCAGCGGCCCCAACGGCGAAGAGCGCGTGGGGCAGGGCAGCTATGCCGTGACCAACCTCATGGCGCGCTACCGCTTCAACCGCAACCTGTCGGCGCAACTGAACGTGAATAACGTGTTCGACCGCAAGTACTACAGCCAGATCGGCTTCTACAGCCAGGGCGCGTGGGCCGCAGGCCGCAGCGCGATGCTGACGATGCGCTACCAGTACTGATCGCAGGCGCGCTTAGGCGGGGCCGATCGGCCCCGACGCCGCCCGCGCGGCGTCGGCGATGCTGGCAATGAAGGCCTTGGCGGCTTCCGGCATGATGCGCCCGGCCAGCGTCTGCACTTCGAAGTGGCGTTCGTTCATTTCGCGGTCGCGCAGGGGCACGGCGACGATTTTTCCCCAAGCCAGACGGTTGCGGATCGCCAGTTCGCCGCAGAAGGCGACCCCGCCGCCCGCGCTGGCAAAGCCGACCAGCGCGTCGATGCTGCGGCTGGTGAAGGCCGGCTCGCAATGCAATTGCTGGCGGCTGCAACTGATGTCGATGAGCTGGCGCAGCGTGGAATCGGGCGTGGGCAGCGCAAGCGGATACGCCATCAATTGCGCCAGCGCCATCTCGCGGCGGTCGGCCAGCGGATGCCCGGCCGAAAGGATCGCGCGCACCGGCGCGGGCACGCGCGCTTCCACGCGGATGTCGCGCTGAGACGTCAGGCTGAGCGTGACGCCGATGTCCGCCGAGCCGTCCCGGATGCGCTGGGGAATCTCCTGCTGCGAGCAGACATCCAGCGAAAACCGGATACCGGCGTAGTGCTGCCGGAACGCCGCGATGGCGGCCGGGACGAATTCCGACGCATAGCCCTCGGTGCTGACGATGCGCACATGACCCTGGCGCAGCCCGCGCAGCGCCAGGATGTCGCCCGCCACGCGCTCCACGTCCTGCTGCATGCGCTTGGCGTGCGCGGCCAGCAGTTCGCCGGCGGCGTTCGGGACCATGCCGCGGGCTCGGCGCTCGAACAGCAGCGTGCCCAGTTCGCGTTCGACGCGGGCAATCTGCCGGCTGACGGCCGACGGGGCGACATCCAGGCGGGCGGCGGCTTCGCTGACCGAGCCGGTGCGCACGACTTCCAGGAAATAGCGCAGGGAAATCTCCTGCAGGACGCGAGGGTTCATGGTCGGATCCAAGGTTTGCGGAAAGCGCAAAGAAGAATTCTAACCATTGATATTGCTGCAAAGCGTTGCCCGCCTCTAGGATGTGGGCATTCCTTGCGCTCCCATTCGCTAGCACAGCCATGTTTCAATCCGACGCTCCCTCCAAATCCCCCGTTCTGGATTCGCTCCGGCAAGCAAAGCCGGTGCTGTGGACCGGCCCTGAAACGCATGCGGCCGCTGCCGGGCCGGGCGCTCACTTCCTGATGGACCAGGTGCTGTCCGCGCAAGAGCGCTTTGCGCGGTTTGCGCCGCTCTTGGCCGAATTGTTTCCCGAGCTGGCCGCAACGGGCGGCGTGATCGAGTCGCCGCTATTGCCCGCCGCCGCCATGCAGGCGGCCATGGGCCTGCCGCAGGACGCGGGCCGGTTGTGGATCAAGGCGGACCACGCGCTGCCGGTGGCCGGGTCGATCAAGGCGCGGGGCGGAATCCACGAGGTGCTGGAATTTGCCGAATCCCTGGCGATGCGTGAGGGCGTGCTGCGCCAGGGCGACGACTACCGAAAGCTGGCCGGCCCCGAGGCCCGCGCCGTGTTCGGCCGTTATCAGGTCGCCGTGGGGTCCACGGGCAACCTGGGCTTGTCGATCGGCGTGATCGCGTCGGCGCTGGGATTCCGCTCGGCGGTGCATATGTCGGCCGACGCGAAGGAATGGAAAAAGGCGCGGCTTCGCGCGCGCGGGGTCGAGGTGGTCGAGCACGCGGGCGACTACGAAAAGGCCGTTGCCGCGGGCCGGGCGCAGGTCGAAGCGGATCCGTTCGGCTATTTCGTGGACGACGAGCGGTCGGCGTCCCTGTTCCTGGGTTACGCCGCCGCCGCGCTGCACCTGCGCGTGCAATTGGGCGAAGCCGGCGTGCGTGTGGATGCCGAGCATCCGCTCTTTGCGTACCTGCCTTGCGGCGTGGGCGGGGCGCCGGGCGGCATCGCGTTCGGCCTGACGCAGCTTTTCGGCCCCCACGTGCATTGCTTCTTTGCCGAACCGGTGCAGTCGCCGTGCTTCCTGGTGCGAATGATGGCGGGCCGCGGCGAACTGCCGGGCGCCCCGGCGTCCGCGTCGGTGTACGACGTGGGTCTGACCAATGTGACCGAGGCCGACGGCCTGGCGGTGCCGACGGCCTCCGAACTGGCCTACGCGGCCGTGGGCGCGCAACTGCGCGGGGTCTACACCGTGGAAGACGACACCTTGTACGCAGACCTGGCGCGCCTGAAGGACAGCGAAGGCCTGCGCATCGAACCGTCTGCCGCCGCAGGCTTCAGCGGCCCCCGCCATCTGTGCGGCACCGATGCCGGCCGGGCGTGGCTGCGGGCGCAGGGCCTGCAGGCGCACCTGCCGCAGGCCACGCATCTGGCCTGGACGACGGGCGGGCTGTTCGTGCCCGACGAAGAATATGACCGATTCCTGAGCCGTGGGCGTTCGCTCACGGCCGGCAACTAGGCGCCGACAGACGCGCCGCATCTCCACCACCTACCATCGAGCACCGCCATGAAAACCTCGTTTCTTGCAGTCAGTCTCGCTTTTGCCAGCACCCTCGGCGCGGCCGCGCCCGCCGTGGCTCAGGACGCCTATCCCTCGCGTCCGCTCACGATGATCGTCCCCTTTCCGCCGGGGGGCGCCACGGACGTGCTGGGCCGCGTGGTGGCCCAGAAGCTGGGACAGGAACTGGGACGCACGGTCGTGGTGGAAAACCGCGCTGGCGCGGGCACGGTGATCGGCGCCAGCTACGTGGCCAAGGCCGCGCCCGACGGCTATACGCTGCTGGTGAGCTCGGGCACCACCTTCACGGTCAACCCCGCCATCCAGGCCCACCTGCCGTATGACCCGGTCAAGAGTTTCGAGCCCATCGGCATCGTCGGCCGCACCGGGCTGGCCCTGCTGGCCAACCCCAAGGTGCCGGTCAAGGACTTGAAGGAGTTCGTCGCGTATGTAAAGGACCCGGCGCATGACCAGCCGCCGTACGGCTCGTTCGGCACGGGCACGACCGCGCATTTCGTGGGCGAGGCCTTCATCGCCGCGGCCAAGCTGAAAATGACGCATGTGCCGTACAAAGGCAGCGCGCCCGCGATGACCGACCTGATCGGCGGCCAGATTCCGTTCTCGGTCGACACCGTGGCGGCGGCGCTCCCGCAAAGCAAGCAGGGCAAGGTCCGCGTGCTGGCGGTGTCCAGTCCCAAGCGTTCGTCCTTCCTGCCCGACGTGCCCACGTTCGCCGAACAAGGCTATCCCTCGGTCGCGATGGACACGTGGCTGATGGTCGCCGCGCCGCGCGGATTGCCCGCCGACGTGAAGACGCGTCTGGAGCAGGCGCTCAAGGCCACGGTGGAATCGCCCGAAGTGGTCAAGAGCCTGGAGGCGCAAGGCTTCGAGGCGGCCTTCGCCAGCGCCGCGGAAGGCGAGGCGCTGATCCAGAAGGAACTGCCCATCATGCGCGAGGTCGCGCAACGGGCCAACATCAAGATCGACTGAAGGAAGACGACGATGGCTTTGGACGACTCCCTGGTATCGCTGACCGCCGTTGAATTGCGGCGCATGATCGGCGCCCGCCAGCTTTCGCCGGTGGAACTGCTGGAAGCGTGCATCGCGCGCATCCAGGCCGTGAACCCGTACATCAACGCCGTCACCGCCACCGCCTTTGAGCGGGCGAGGGCGGAGGCCCGCGCGGCAGAGCGTGCGGTGATGGCGGGCGAGCCGCTGGGCCTCCTGCACGGTTTGCCGATGGGGGTGAAGGATCTGGAGCCCACGGCCGGCGTACTGACCACCTACGGTTCGCCTTTGTATCGCGGCCACGTGCCGGACGAGGACATCGAGCTGGTCGCGCGCCTGCGCCGCGCCGGGGCCATCGTCGCCGCCAAGACCAACGTGCCCGAGATGGGCGCGGGCGCCAACTCGCGCAACACGGTGTGGGGCGCCACGGGCAACCCCTTCAATCCCAACCTGAATGCGGGCGGCTCGTCGGGCGGTTCGGCCGCCGCCCTGGCCAGCGACATGCTGCCGGTCTGCACGGGCTCGGACACCGGCGGCTCGCTGCGCATTCCCGCGTCCAAGTGCGGCGTGGTCGGATTCCGTCCGTCGCCGGGCATCGTGCCCAGCGTGCGCAAACCGCTGGGCTGGACGCCGATCTCGGTGGTGGGACCCATGGGCCGCACCGTGGCTGACGCCTGCCTGCAAATGGCGGCCTCCGCCGGACCGCATGCTGGCGATCCGCTCAGCTATCCGCTGGATCCGCTGCAATTCCTGAACCCCGGCATCGCCGATCTGGGATCGCTGCGCGTGGCTTACACCGAAGACTTCGGCGCGTGCGACGTGGACGACGGCATCCGCGCCACCTTCCGCGAAAAGATCGCGGCCATGCGCCATCTGTTTGCGGCCTGCGATCCGATCGATCTGGATGTCGGCGACGCCCATCGATGCTTTGACGTGCTGCGCGCCGAGGCCTTCGTAGCCGGCATGCGCGACGCGTACGAAAAGGATCCGTCCAGCCTCGGCCCCAACACCCGCGCCAACTTCGAGATGGGCGCGGCGATGAGCCTGAAGGACTGCGCATGGGCGCAGGCTGAGCAGACACGCCTGATCAAGCGTTTTCAACGCGCTTACGACGATTACGACCTCATCCTTTCGCCCACGACGCCCGTGTCGCCCTTCCCGTGGACGCAGTTGTATGCGGACAAGATCAACGGCGTCGCCCAGGAGAACTATTACCGCTGGCTGGCGTTGACCTATGTCGTGACGCTGACCACGCACCCGGCGCTTACCTTGCCTTGCGGCCGTGATGCGAACGGCATGCCGTTCGGCCTGCAGATCGTGGGCCGCTTTCGCGGCGACCTCCAGGTGCTGGCCGCGGCGCAGGCGATGGAGCAGGCCTTCGCGGGCACGGAAGCGCTGCGCCGACCGCGGCCCGACCTGGCCGCGCTGCGCCCGGCGGAACCGGCGCTGACGTCGATCGTGACGGCGCCGCCGCTGCTCGATGGCGGCGGTGAGGCGGGGTCGGTGTCGGCCGTGTAGCGCACCGTCGTCACGCCGCGGGCCTCGCACGGGGCCGCGCCTAGTGAGCAACAAGGCCAGCACGCCGCATCACGCGGTTTGCTGGCCTTTCGCTATTTCGCCCTAGTCCGTCTTCTAGGGTTATTCCTGACTAAAAGCTGATTGTCAGCCGTTTGTCAGGAAGGTTTAATCACTCCAAAGTTGCGCATCAGACGCATCAGTCGGCAGAGGAAGGCCCAACGCAGGCCTTTCGCGCCGCACCCTTGCAGCCGTAGTAACTACACGCTGGTCCATGTAGTCCACCCCAGGAGACAACAAGCCATGCAACACGTTACAAAGCCCCGCCGCCGCAAGTTCATCTCCGGCGCCGCCGCCGCCGGCGCCGTGGCGCTAGGATTTCCCGCCGTCACCAAGGCGCAGAACGCACCCATCTCCTTCCGGTTCCAGAGCACCTGGCCCGCGAACGACATCTTTCACGAATTCGCCCGCGACTACGCCAACAAGGTCAACGAGATGGCCGGCGGCCAGCTGAAGATCGAAGTGCTGCCCGCGGGCGCCGTGGTCAAGGCGTTCGATCTGCTGGACGCGGTCTCTGCGGGCACGCTGGACGGCGGCCACGGCGTGGTGGCGTACTGGTACGGCAAGAACACGGCCGTGGCGCTGTGGGGGTCGGGTCCGTCGTTCGGGATGGACGCCAACATGCTGCTGGCCTGGCACGAATACGGCGGCGGCAAGGAACTGCTGGTCGAGATCCAGAAGGCGATGGGCGTGAACGTGCAGTCGCTGATGTACGGACCGATGCCGACCCAGCCGTTCGGGTGGTTCAAGCGGCCCGTCACGAAAGTCGAGGACGTCAAGGGCGTGAAGTTCCGCACCGTGGGCCTGGCCATCGACATGTACACGGCGATGGGCGCGGCCGTGAACGCGCTGCCCGGCGGTGAAATCGTGCCGGCGCTGGACCGCGGGTTGCTGGATGGCGCGGAATTCAACAATGCCTCGTCGGACCTGGCGCTGGGCTTTCAGGACGTGTCCAAGATCTGCATGCTGCAGAGCTTTCACCAAAGCGCCGAACAGTTCGAGGTGCTGTTCAACAAGGCAAAGTACGACGCCTTGCCGGAACACCTGAAGCACATCCTGAGCTATGCCGCGCAGGCCTCCAGCGCGGACATGTCCTGGAAGGCGGCGAACCGCTATTCGCAGGACTACATCAAGCTGCAGAAGGATCACAACGTCAAGTTCTACAAGACGCCGGATGCGATCCTGCAGCAGCAGCTCAAGATCTGGGACGAGATGATCGCCAAGCGGTCGGCCGAAAACCCGCTCTTCAAGAAGGTCCTGGATTCGCAGCGCGCATTTGCCGAGCGGGTGGGGCGCTGGCACGGCGACACCACGGTCAATTACCGCATGGCCTACAACCACTACTTCTCGCGAAGCACCAAGCCAGCCTGACGCGGTTTCACGCAGGCCACGCGCGCCGCCTAGCCGGCGCGCGGCGCCTCGCCATGCGTGTCCAGGGTCCATGCGCGTCAGCGGCAGGATAGCCGCTGCGTGAGTGGGCCCGACTCCAGGACCTTCGATGATCCGAACCGTACGTTTCATAGACAGCATCTCCACCCTGGTGGGCAAGACTTTTGCCTGGCTGATCGTGGTGCTGACGCTGCACGTGTGCTGGGAAGTTGCCGCACGCTACATCCTGAACCAGCCCAGCGCCTGGGCCTTCGACCTGCAGATGATGTATTACGGCATCCTGTTCATGATGGCGGGCGCCTACACGCTGGCCAAGAACGGGCATGTGCGCGGCGACATCCTGTATGGCTTTCTGCCGCCGCGCGTGCAGGCCGGCCTGGACCTGCTGCTGTTCATCGTCTTTTTCTTTCCCGGTGTGATCGCCCTGGTGTGGGCCGGCTGGTATTACGCCGGCTATTCCATCGCCATCCGCGAACACTCGTCGCTGATGGCCAACGGGCCGCCCATCTATCCCTTCAAGGCCTTCATTCCCGCCGCGGGCGCGGTCCTGCTGCTGCAGGGCGTGGCCGAGGTCATGCGCTGCATCCTGTGCCTGAAGCAAGGCGCCTGGCCGTCGCGTGAAGAAGACGTCGAGGAAGTGGACGTCGACAAGCTCAAGCAGATGGTGCACGTGAAGGACGAAGACATCGCCCAGCTCGATCGTTACGTCACACCCGGGGAGTCAAAGCGATGAAAGTCCACAAGGCTTTGTGGTTCGGCCTGTCGTGCATCGCGCTCGTGCTCCTGATGATCGCGTTCCTCACGCCGTGGGACAACCTCACGACCGGTCATATCGGACTGCTGATGCTGGCGCTGATCGTGGTGGCGATCATGCTGGGCTTTCCGACCGCGTTCACGTTGATGGGCATGGGCGTGCTGTTCACGTTCCTGGCGTATTACATGCAGAGTTCGGATCCGGGGCGGTCCCTGGGACAGACGCTGGATCTGATGGTGCAGCGCACGTACGCCACCATGACCAACGACTCGCTGATCTCGATCCCGCTCTTCGTGTTCATGGGCTATCTGGTCGAGCGCGCCAATCTCATTGAAAAGCTGTTCCGGTCGATGCACCTGGCGCTTGCGCGGCTGCCGGGCGCGTTGGCGGTTGCCACGCTGGCCACCTGCGCCATCTTCGCGACGGCCACGGGGATTGTCGGGGCGGTGGTCACGCTGATGGGGCTGCTGGCGATGCCCGCGATGCTCAAGGCCGGCTACAGCGTGCGCCTGACGGCCGGTTCCATCACGGCGGGCGGGTGCCTGGGCATCCTGCTGCCCCCGTCGGTGATGCTGATCGTGTATGGCGCGACCACCGGCGTGTCGGTGGTGCAGCTGTACGCGGGCGCGCTGTTTCCCGGCATCATGCTGGCCATCCTGTACATGGTCTACGTCATCATCGTGGCCAAGCTGCGGCCCGACATGGCGCCGCCGCTGCCCGAGAACGAACGCGGCGTGCCGCTGCCGCCCGGGACGGCGGCGCTGGCGGCCGGGCCCTACACGCGCGCCGTGTCCGGCATGCTGGCCGCCATGTTCAAGGGCCGGCGCAACAGCGCGGTGTCGTTCGGGTACCTGACGCGCAACATGGCCATAGCGTTGACGCCGCTGGTCGTCACCGTGCTGATGCTGGCGGTGGTGCACCACGCGCTGACCAAGCCGCCCGTGGAATACGAGATTCCCGCTGAATTGCGCCTGGGCTCCAGCGACTTCGATTCCGGTTCGGGGTTGAGCGAGCCGCCCGTCGATGGGCTGGCCGAGCCGCCCTCGAGCGACCTGCCCGAACCGCCTTCCAACGAGCTGGCCGAACCCCCAGGCAGCGCGCCCGCGGTGTCCGGGCTGAGCGAGCCGCCCGGCACGCCCGCCGCCCAACCGCCAGCTGGCGTCGCAGCACCCGCGCAATCCGGCGCGCAGCCCGCCGCGGCCGCCGAAGCGGAAGCCCGGATCGCGGCGCCCACGGGTTTCTGGATCTTCGCCGGCATATGCGCGGTGATTCTGGCGGTGTTCTACGCCGCGCTGACGTGGGCGCGGCTGGAAATCTTCAAGATGCTGATGGGCTCGTTCTTCCCCCTGGCGGTCATGATCGCGGCCGTGCTGGGGTCGATCGGGTTCGGCCTGGCCACCCCCAGCGAGGCCGCCGCGATGGGCGCGATGGGCGGGGCGTTGCTGGCATTGGCTTATCGCAGGTTGAACCTGCCGGTCCTGCGCGAATCGGTGTTCCTGACGGCCAAGACCAGCGCCATGGTCTGCTGGCTGTTCGTGGGCTCGTCCATCTTCTCGGCGGCGTTCGCGCTCTTGGGCGGACAGCGCATCATCGAGGAATGGGTGTTGTCCCTGGGACTGACGCCGATCCAGTTCCTGCTGCTGGCGCAGATCATCATCTTCCTGCTCGGCTGGCCGCTGGAATGGACCGAGATCATCGTGATCTTCATGCCGATCTTCGTGCCGCTGCTCAATACGTTCGGCATCGACCCGCTGTTCTTCGGCCTGCTCGTGGCGTTGAACCTGCAGACCGCATTCCTGTCGCCACCGGTGGCCATGTCGGCCTTCTATCTGAAGGGGGTGTCACCGCCGCACGTGACGCTGAATCAGATCTTCCTGGGCATGATGCCGTTCATGGGAATTCAGGTCGTCGCCATCTTCCTGTTGTACATGTTCCCGGGAATCGGCATGTGGCTGCCGACGGTGCTGTACCGGTAAGACGCCGTTTACTGCCCCGACGCCGCCGACAGCGATACCTGGCCGAACGTCATCCACACATGCGCCGTCTCGGACGCCTGCGCGCGATACGTGCCGGAGGCTTCGCCCAGACGCATTGCGACGGCGGCGAACTCCCAGGCCTGGGAGTCGTCGCAATCGACCTTGCGCGTGGTGTAGGCGTGCAACCCATGCGCACGCCCGAAGGCCAGCGCCAGTTGCGCGTGCTCGGCCAGTTCGGCCGGCACGGATGGGTGGTCCCAGCCCCATAGAAAACTGTCGTCCTCGCTGTTGGACGTGCCGACGATCTGCACCGGCGCGCTGGCGACAACGCCACCCGGAAGCTGGAACACGATCAGCCCACTGTCCATGTCCACCGACCACTGCTCGGCCTCATCCAGATGCCAGGTCGCGCAATGCGCCGTGGTGGCGGCCTGCATGCCTGCCATGCTTTGGGCGATGAAGGCCTGGACGTCGAAGGGCGTGGGGGTGTCGGACATGCTGCGGGATTCCTTGTTAGGTGAAGGGTCAGCATGATAAGCCAGTCTGGTTCCCAGGATTCGGGATCCTGAGCTCCTCGGTGTCGCGTGTGTAGTGTGTCTCCATGCCGTGCCCGCGCGAATCCTTGATCATGCCGGCGCTTCACGTCGCGTTTGCTTCAATTGATTAGCCGCCATACTATATGGCACAAAATCTATATCCTCTGACTTTCATCCGACCATGCTCGAACCCAAACATCACGCCTTGCTCGAAGAGGTGTCCCGCCGAGGGCTGCCGTCCGCAGATGGCGTGCGCCTGTGTTTCCAGGTACTGGCGTTGGCCAGCGCCATCGACCGGGACTGCGCCGTGCGGCTGGCCCCCAAACAATTGTCCGAAGCCAAATTCGTGTTGCTGTTCCTGCTGCAAGGCCAGCCGGGCGGGCTGTCGCCGCACGAACTGGCGACGCGCGCCGGCGTGACGCGCGCGACGATTACCGGCTTGGTGGACGGGCTGGAGCGGGACGGGTTCGTCGCGCGCGAAGGCGGGCAGGCCGACCGTCGCAGAATTGCAGTGAGGCTGACTGCCAAAGGCAGGCGGATCGCCGGAAGGCTGTTCAAGGAGCATGCGACGTGGATCGGTTCGCTCTTTGGGGGGTTGAGTGCTGCCGAGCAGGATCAGCTGGGCGGGTTGCTGACGAAAGTGTGGTGCGGCACGGATGCCGGTAGGGTCGCCCTGCAGGAGGCCGGGCAATGAACAAGAGAGCAGGCAAGGCGGTGGAAGGCGCGGCCAAGGGCGTTCCGCCAGCGGGGAACAAGCCGGTCGGGCGAGGTGTGAAGGACATCGCGCCGGCAAGGCTGGCCCAATTGAATGCGGGCGCGCCGGCCACGACGCTTACAGAGTGCCTGGCGGTGGATTACGCGCGTTTGATGCAGGCAGCCGTGCCCGAAGTGGGCGCGCAGGCGCTGGCCGTGATGCGGGCGGACGCGGCGGCGGGCATATCCAGGCGAATGCAGCGGGCAGCGTTGATCTTGCTGGACACACTGGGGCCGCAGGCGATTGGCCGGCTGCAAGCACATGCCTCGGACACCGTCCGGGGCTGGGCGTGCTTCATGGTGGGCGCGTTGCCGGGGATGTCGGTGCAAGCGCGGCTGGATACGATCCGTCCATTCGCCGACGACGGGCATTTTGGTGTGCGGGAATGGGCCTGGCTGGCTGTCCGGCCAGCGTTGACGGCCGAACTCGAAACCTCGGTGGCATGTCTGGCGCCGTGGACAAGCCACTCGTCCGAGCGCGTGCGGCGTTTTGCCAGCGAGTCGCTGCGGCCACGTGGCGTCTGGTGCGCCCACGTGCCGGCACTGAAGGCCAATCCGGCCATCGCGTTGCCGCTGCTCGAACCGTTGCGGGCCGATCCGGCCAGTTATGTGCAGGACTCCGTGGCCAACTGGCTCAACGATGCCAGTAAGGATCAGCCAGATTGGGTGCGTGCGCTCTGCGCTCGATGGTCAGCTGGCGACGCTACTGCCGGCGCCAAAGCCGCCACCGAGCGGATCTGCAAGCGTGCCCTGCGTTCAATCGGGGCTTAGCGGGGCGTAAACGCCTGAAGACTCCAGCTCTGAACGCGGCCGTTGCCCCGGCCGCCTGGCTTACAGCTGGCTCATGCCGCCGTCCGCGATGATCTCCGTGCCCACGATGAAGGCCGACTCGCGCGCGGCCAGGTGCAGCACGGTCGCCGCGATCTCCTGGGGGGTGCCAAAGCGGCCCAGCGGCACCTGCGCCTGGATGCTGGCGGCGGTCTTCTCCAGCGTGGCGGGATCCAGCCCCAGCTTGTTGTAGATGGGGGTGGCGACCGGCCCGGGGCTGACGACGTTGACCCGGATGCCGCGCGGCAGCCATTCGGCCGACAGCGTCTTGGCCAGGGAGATCAACGCGGCCTTGCTGGCGGCGTAGATCGACGATGCCGGCATGCCGATGTGAGCGTTGATGGACCCGTTGAGCACGATGGACGCGCCCGTGTTGAGCAAGGGGTCCAGCGCCTGGAGCTGGAAGTAGACGCCCTTGACGTTGGTATTGAACGTCTGGTCCCAGAGATCTTCCGTGGCGTCGGTCAGCGTCGCGAACTTGGCGATGCCGGCGTTGACGAAGACCGCATCCAGGCGCACGCCTGCCGATGCCAGGGCGCCCGCCAACGCGGCAGCCGCGCCGGGCGCGCCGGCCGTGTTCTGGATGGCCAGCGCGTTTGCGCCCAAAGCGGCGCGGGTCTTTTCCAGGGCGGCGGCGTCGCGGCCGGTGACGATGACACGGGCGCCTTCGGCGGCAAAGGCTTGGGCGGCCGCAAGGCCGATGCCGCTGGTGCCGCCGGTGACCAGGACGGTCTTTTGTTCAAAACGGTTCATGATGGATTCCTTGGGAAGTGGGGATGAGGTGTAGCCATGTTGCGCCTCGCCCGGTGCTTTGTCGTACGATCTGGCGCATAAACACGTTCGAAGGAATCGCACATGTTGAGCCCGAATGAACTGGCGCTGATGGAAGCGATCCGCGATAGCGGCAGCCTGTCCCGCGCAGCCGCGAAGCTGGGCAAGGCCCCCTCGTCGGTGTCGCACGCCGCCCGCCAGCTCGAAGAGCGCTTTGACGCCCTGCTATTCGACCGCCGGGGCTACCGGATGCAACTCACGCCCGCGGGGCAGTTGCTGGCAGACGAAGCCGGGCGGCTGGCCCAGGACGTCAGCCGGCTGACGCAGCGTGTGCGGCAGGTCGCCAGCGGTTGGGAAGACCGGCTGCGCATCGTCAGCGACGAAATCCTGGAATTCGAGCTCATGGCGCCGCTCATCCAGGCATTCGACAAGCTGGATTCGGGCGTGCGGCTGCGGTTCACGCACGAGGTGCTGGGCGGCACCTGGGAGGCGCTGCGCGAGGGCCGCGCGGACCTGATCGTGGGCGCCACCAACGAACCGCAAACCATGCCGAACCTGCAGTGGGCGGCGCTGGGCGAAATGGAGTGGCTGTTCGCCGTGTCGCCGCGCCATCCGCTTGCGCGCGCCAAGGCGCCACTGCGCCAGGACCAGATCCAGCAGCATCGTGCCGTCGTCGTCGCCGACACGGCGCGCGGCGCGGCGGCCCGCGGCTACGGCGGGGTGGGCGGGCAGGCCACGCTGGCGGTGCCCAGCATGCGGGCCAAGATCCTGGCGCAGCGCGCCGGACTGGGCGTGGGCTGGGTGCCGCGGCACCGCGCGGCATCGCTCCTGGCGCGAGGCGAACTCGTGGAAATGGCCACGGAAACCCCGCGCGAACCGAACCTGCTGTACCTGGCGTGGCGCAGTGATCACGATGGACGCGCGCTGCGCTGGTGGCTGGACCAATTGCGCCAGCCTCGGATGGCGGCGGCGCTGATGCGGGGCATCGACGGGTTCGCCTGACGCGTTGTAGTCTTAGCCGCGTGCGGCAGCCCCGGCGGACGGCCGGCCAGACCGCGTACAACAGTCCCAAGGACGAACATGGAAGAGACAACACAGGAACCCCCGCTCGATTGGGCGTCGCTGGTCGACGACCTGAACCGGCTGCTGCGCCTGAAGACCACGGTCATTGGCATGAAGCTGTACGAGAACGAGGCGGACATGGCGGGCGTGAAGGGCCTGCGCCGGCCCCAGGCCACCCACACCACGGACCAGATCGTGGGCATGGCCGCGCGGCTGGGCTGGACGGTGGGCATCACCGGTGACGATCTGGTCGGCGCGCAATGCCGCGCCGTCATCGGGCTGGGCCCGCAGGACGAGGCATGGAAGCAGGGCAAGGAATACGTGGGCGTCTGGCACGCGACCGAAGCGGACGCTCGGGCGCGCCAGGAGGCGCTGTCCTGTGTGCCGGCCGGCAAGTACCGGGCGATGGTGGTGTCGCCGCTGGCATCCGGACGCCTGGACCCGCCCGACATCTGTCTGGTGTATGCCACGCCGGGCCAGATGATCATCCTGATCAACGGCCTGCAATGGAAGAATTACCGGCGCTTTGACTGGAGCGTCGTTGGCGAGACGGCCTGTGCGGATTCCTGGGGCAGGGCGCTTGTCACGGGCGAACCCAGCCTGTCGCTGCCCTGTTTTGCCGAGCGCAGATATGGCGGGGTGCCGGATGAAGAAATGCTCATGGCGCTGCCGCCGCGCTTTCTGCCCATTGCCATCGAAGGCATGAAGGCGTTGTCGGCCAATGGCCTGCGGTATCCCATTGCGCCGTATGGCATTCAGAACGACGTGCGTGCAGGCATGGGGGTGAGCTACGCCCAACCGCCCAAGGCTCAAGGTTGAGCGCCGACTTGCAGCGCCGCCGCCAGCGCGCGCGCGGCCGGTCCCAGTGGCCGGTCGATGCGGTGCGCAAGATAGGTTTCCATGGCGATCTGGCTGTCGCGGCCCAGGCTGGCGGCGGGCACGCGCAGCAGACGGCCTTCGGCCAGATCGCGCGCCACCTGCCAAAGCGGCAGGCGGCCCCAACCGAGTCCGGACAGGATCAGTGCATGCTTGGTGTCCTGTCCGCTGACGCGGCATGTCTGCGGCGACAGGACGGCAAAGTCGCGGCCTTCGGACAGGGCCGACGGATCGGATTGCACGATCTGCAGGTGATCCGCCAGGTCCGCCGCCGCAAGCGCCTGCCCGGCGCGCGCGTCCTGCGCCAAGGGGTGCGAGGCGCCGACGACGGCCACCATCTGTACGGCGCCCAACGCCTGCACGGCGATGCGCGGATGCCTGAAATGCTCGCCGGCCAGAATGCCCAGCGTGTGCGTGTCGGCCAGCAGCGCCTCTACCGGCCCGCCCAGCGGCAGCACCGACACGCGCAGCGACACCGAGGGATACGCGGCGCGCATCCGGTTGAGCGCCGCGCCCGCCTGTTCGATGGGAAAGAGCGTATCGATGACCAGCGACAGTTCCAGTTCCACACCTTCGCCCAGCCCTTGGGCGCGGGCGCGCATCGCATCGACCCGCAAGAGGATGTCGCGGGCGTTGGCAAGCAGGGCCTGCCCCTGCGGAGTCATGACGGGACGATGGCCGGTGCGGTCGAACAGCGGCACGCCCAGTTGCGCCTCCATGTTTGCGATGGCGTGGCTGACGGCGGACTGCACCCGCGCCAGGCGGCGGGCGGCCCCACGAAAGCTGCCCGTGTCCGCCACGGCGGCGAATACGCGCAGTTGGTCCAGGGTCAGGGCATCAATCATGTTGATCTATTTCTTCGATCAAAAACGTCAAAAGGTTATCACTTCGCGGGATCGGCTTTGCGCGGCATGATGCCGGAATTCCGGCAAAAACGAGGGCAGGATGGACAAGGTTGATGGGGTGGCGGCAGACAGCCGCGCAGCGGGACAACATTGGGGCGCGGTGCTGGCCATCGTCGGCGCGGGCGTCGTGGCGGCGTTGCAGGTGGGTAAGGTCATCATTGCCGCGCCGCTCCTGCGCAAGGACATGGGACTGGATCTGGCCTCCATCGGCACATTGACGGCGGTGTTCTCGGTGCTGGGCATGGTGGGCGGCATCGCCGCGGGCGGCGTGATTGCACGTTTTGGCGCGCGGCGCATGCTGTTGCTAGGCTTGGCGGCCACAGCGGCGGGCACCGCGGCCGGAGCCCTGGCGCCGACCTACGGCCTGCTGCTCGGATCGCGGATCGTCGAGGGGCTGGGTTTCCTGCTCGTCACGGTAGCCGGCCCCGCGGCGTTGCAGCGCATCGTCGCGGGCGGCAGGCGCGATTTCGCCTTCGCGCTCTGGAGCTGCTACATGCCAGCCGGGATGGCGATTGCCATGCTTGCCTCGCAGGCGTTTGACGATTGGCATGCCTATTGGTGGTGCGCGGGCATTGCCGCCGGCGTGGCGCTGGTCAGCATCGCCGCGCTGGCGCCGCCCACGCCCCGGGGGGCCAGCCTGTCGTGGCACGGCCTGCGCCAGGATACTGCCGACACCATGGGCGCGCCCGGCCCGCTGCTGCTGGCGCTGTCCTTCACGCTCTACAGCCTGATGTTCTTCGCGCTGTTCACGTTCCTGCCGGTGCTGCTGATGGAGCAATTGGGACTGACGCTTGCCAAGGCCGGCCTGTATAGCGCCATCGCCAGTGCCGCCAATGTGGTGGGCAATCTGGGCGCGGGCGTGCTGCTGGGGCGCGGATGGCGCCGGTCCACATTGATCGCGCTAGCCAGTTCGGTGATGGCGGCCGTGGCGCTCCTGATCTTCGGATCGGCGCTGCCCGCCATGACCACTTTTCTGTTGTGCGTGCTGTTCTCGGCCGTGGGCGGACTGATCCCGGCCACGCTGCTGGGCACCGCGCCGCTGGTCGCCCCGCGTCCGGCGCTGACCGCCGCATCCGTGGGACTGGTCATGCAGGGCAGCAACCTGGGACAGGTGATTGGACCGGTGGCCGTGGGCGGCGCGATCGACCGCTTTGGCTGGACGTCCGCCTCGTTCATCGTCGCCGCTGCGGGCTTGGCGGGCGTGGCGGTTGCCTGGCGTCTGCGGCGCGTGAAGGGCGTCCGTCTTTGACGCGCTGGCCGGGACGTGCGCGCGGGGCCTCGCCTGCTTGCGCCGCCAGGCGCAGGTCATCCGGCCAGGTCGGCGCGGTTACCCGGCTGGCCTATCATGGAGCGCACGACACGATGGAGGTTGCATGCACACGTCCGCTCCACGCCTGGTGATCTTCGATTGCGATGGCGTCCTGATCGACAGCGAAATCATTGCCGCGCGCGCCCAGTCCCGCGCGCTGGCCGAACACGGCATCGCGATCACGCCTGAAGAGGCCGCGCAGCGCTTCGCCGGCATTCCCGATGCGGACATGTGGCGCACGTTGCAGGCCGAAAACGCCTGCTCGCTGCCCGACGAATTTGCCCGGCAGTATGCCGACCGGCTGGAGCGCACGTTCCGTACCGAGCTGCGCGCGCTGCCGCACGTGCATGAAACCTTGAAGGTCTTGCGCGAACGCGGCCTGGACCTGTGCGTGGCGTCCAGCAGCATGCCCGCCAAGCTTGAGGCGGCATTGAAGATGGTGGGTCTGTGGGAGATGTTTGCGCCCCACGTGTTCAGCACGGCGCAGGTCGCCAAGGGCAAGCCGGCGCCGGACATTTTCCTGTATGCAGCGCGGCAGATGCGGGCTGCGGTGCTGGACTGCGTCGTGGTCGAGGACAGCGTGCCGGGTGTACGCGCCGCGCGGGCGGCGCGCATGCGGGCGGTGGGATTCGTCGGCGCCTCGCACAACGGGCCGCAGCAGCGGCAGCGGTTGCTGGACGAGGGCGCCTTTGAAGTGATCGATGATCTGCGGCGCCTGCCGGAGATCATCTGAGGGTTGCTAAGGCCTTAGGCCGCGGCGGGCATTTCGCCGTGCAGCAGGTAATCCATCAGCTCGCGCACCGAGCGCATCGCGTTGCCGAACGGCAGCTTGGATGCGCCGCGGAAGAACAGGCCGCGGCTGACTTCGCCGCGCATGGCGGCCGCAAGTTTCAGGTCGATGCAGAACTGGCCGAACTTGGCGATGCCGTCGCGCAGGCCGCATTGCGTCAGGCAGTCCATGCGCTGGCTGCAGCGGCGCGGATCGGCGCGGGTGTTGGCCTGAAGCGTGCCTTCCTGGCGCAGGTAGCGCGTGAGCCACGGCGTGGCGACCGCGCGCGCCGGCAGGCCGGCCACGCTGGTGAATTCCGCCAGTTGGGTGGGATCGGCGTCGATCAGCACGCGCTTGAAGTTTTCGTGGGCGTCGCCTTCGTGGGTGACGGCGAACGCGGTGCCGACCTGCACGCCGTCGGCGCCGTTGCTGAGCCAGTGGCGGACCTGTTCGTGGCTGCCCACGCCGCCCGCGACGATCAGGCGGGGCGCATCGCGGCCCAACTGCAATTCACTGAAGAGGGCGTGACATTCGGCCAGCACCTTCTTGAAATCGAAACGTTCGCTGTGCAGGTCGTCGAGCCGGGCCGCGCCCAGGTGGCCTCCCGCATAGCCGGGGTGTTCGATGACGACCGCGTCCGCCAGGCGCCCCTTTTTCATCCATTTCTTCAGGACGGCGGCGACGCCGCGGGCCTCGGACAGAATGGGCACGAGCGCCACTTTGGGGAAATCGGCGGTCATTTCGGGCAGGTCCAGCGGCAGGCCGGCGCCCATGACGATGGCCTGGGCGCCGCTTTCGCAGGCCTGGCGCACCAGCGCGGGATGATCGCGCACGGCCTTCATGACGTTCACCGCCACCAGGCCACGGCCTTGCGCCGTATCCAGCGCGGCGCGCACTTCACGGTGCAGGGCTTCGCGGTTTGCCGTGTCGATCGTGTCGCGGTCATTGCATTTTTCGGTTTTTTCCACGAGATCGGCGTGGTGATGGCGCAAATCGACGCTGGCAATGGTGCCCACGGCGTTCTGGCTGGCAACCGCGCCGGCCAGGCGATGGGCAGATACGCCAACGCCCATGCCGCCCTGCACGATGGGCAGCAACTCGCGTCCGGCGAGGGTGAGTGATTTGAACCACGTCATGATATGAGTCTTTCCTCTGGTCAAGAGACCAGAGGCTAGAGCAAGGTGGGCAGCGCCGCCTTGCGAAGGATCAAGTGGCGCGGCAATGGGCGGGGCTAAATGCCCGCCCATCCGTCACGCTTTATCCCAGCAGCTTGACGATCGCCGGCACCGAGAGCACGGCGGTGTAGTAGCCCATGAACTGCACGCCGGTGTTGAAACCGAACAGGCGCGACAGCAGGCCGCCGATGAGGCCCATGGTCAGGATGACGAGCAGGCCCAGGAATTGGCCTTCCCAGACGCTGATTACGATGATCAGCCCCACGAACGTGGCGATGATGGCTTCGTGGCTGACACGGCGCGAGACGAACAGCGCGGCGCGGCGCGCGAAGTTCATGGCGAACGGGTAGGACACCACCGCCGCCAGCAGCACCGCCAGCATGCCGTAGCCCAGGAATTCCCAGTGGTTCAGCAGGTTGTGCAGGTTGTGCGTCTGGCCCGTTGCCGCATCCACCGTGAAGCGAGGCGGCGCGTTAAAGAGCGGCGCGGCGGGTCCCGCGGCCACGGGGCTCAGGGGCAGGCCGAACGCGATCAGCGGAATCAGGGCCTCGGCGATGTAGGTGGCCTCGGTCACGCCGTTGCGCGCGCTGAGCACCGTGGTCAGTCGGTGGTAGGCGTGCTTGACGCGCGAGCCCACCAGTTCGCCCAGCACGACGGTCATGGCGACCGGGCTGAACACGAACGTGGCGCTGGAGACGGCCGCGGTGGCAAGTGTCCAGCGGGTCTGCACGCGGTCCATGACCTTCAGCGGGTTCGGGAAGTAGCCCGACCAGCCCTTCACATCGGGCGCCAGCGAGAACGTGCGCACCTTGTCGCGCATCATCTTGCCGCGGCCTTGCGGCGAGAGGACAGTGAACAGGTCGGCGATCAGCGGGCCGATCGCAATGCCCAGGAAATAGCTGATGCTCAGCTTGACGCCGTATTTGGCGGTCAGGCTTTGCAGCGCAATGATGACCATGACGAACGGCACCAGCAGCGCCACGGCTGCCCAGCGTCCCGCGGAAAAATACGCGATCAGCAACGCGGCGGCCAGGAAGATCCAGGGGGCCGACTTGGTGATGGCGGCGCCAAACGGCGCAAGCAGCACGGCAAACAGCACCGCCAGCGGCACCGCGACAAAGGCCGCCACGATGGCGCCGGACACCATCTTGCGCAGCGCAATGTGCGGCACGCCCAGTTTGCGCAGCATGTTTGCATCCTGCAGCAATGGCGTGGCCAGCGTGTCGCCCGGGATGCCCAGCAGCGCGGTGGGCACGGCGTGCGTCATGTGCTTGGCCACCGCGCCCGCCAGGAAAAACGTGAAGACGCCGGCAGGCGGCACGCCCAGCAGCACCACCAGGAGGGTCAGCGGGGCCAGCGTGGTGGTTTCGTCGGTGCCGGACACCAGGCCGATGGCGGCGAACACCACCGCGCCCAACAGGCCCATGCCGGCGGCCACCATGATTTGTTCAAGCAGTGCGGGGTCGCTCATGCCAGTGCCTCCTTGGCGGCGCCGCGCCGCGTGGCGGCGGCATTGGTGGCGCTATCTGTGGTGCCATCGGTGATGCCATTGTTGACGCCATCAGCGGCGCCAGAGCCGGCCGCGGCCGCAGGCTGTGCGAACAGGTCGTACAGATCCAGTTCCTTCAGTTCGCGCACGACCGGCTCGGGCAGGTCCGCCAACGTGCCCAGGCCGCCCGGCTGCTCGGCCAGTTCGGCCAGCACTTCGGCGCGCCAGGCGGGATCGTGCGTGGCGCTGCGCTCGATGACCTCGCGCTTGGGCGGGAACAGCCGCGCGCAGATCACGCCGGCCAGCACGCAGCCCGCCAGCCCGGCCAGCATGGCGTAGGCGTGCGCGAGCTCGGGCGAGGCGACCATGCCGCGCAACCAGCGGCTGGCGGCAAAGAAGCCCGCCACGCTGATCGTGATGCCGATGCCGATGGCCCAGGCCAGATGCCTGAGGTCCACGGTGTCGCTCCAGACTTCAGCCAGGCGCGTGGAGGGCGCCGGGAGGCTTTGTTTCATGTCTCTCTCCTGTGTTTATCGGACGGCGCGCGTTGGGGGCCGGCGCCGTCTCGGATACCTGCCTTGCGGGTTATCGGGCTGCGCGCAGTTCCTCCAGCAAGGCCAGCGCGCGATCGGTGCGGACATCTTTTTCCGCCGCCATGCGCTTGGCGACCTCGTCGATCTCCGCGCCGGTGGCGCCGGCCACCAGGGCAATGTTGCGGGCATGCAGCGCCATGTGACCGCGCTGGATGCCTTCGGTGGCAAGCGCCCGCAGCGCGCCCAGATTCTGCGCCAGGCCGACCGCGACGGCGACTTCGCCCAGCTCCTGCGCCGAGCGCACGTCCATGATCTTCAGCGCAAGGCGCGCCAGCGGATGGGTCTTGGTCGCTCCGCCCACCAGGCCCACGGGCATGGGAATTTCGATGGTGCCGACCAGGGCGCCGGAGGTGTCCTTTTCCCAGTGCGTCAGCGACGTGTAGCGTCCCGAGCGGCTGGCGTAGGCGTGCGCGCCGGCCTCGACCGCGCGCCAGTCATTGCCCGTGGCCACGATCACCGGGTCGATGCCGTTCATGATGCCCTTGTTGTGCGTGGCGGCGCGGTACGGGTCGATGGCGGCGAACGTGTAGGCATCCAGCACGCCTTCGATGATCTCGGCCCCGCTGCGCTCCTTGGTGTCCAGCGTTTGCGGGGTCAGACGCACGCGGGCGCGGGCCAGCCGCAGGTCGGCCAGGTTGGACAGGATGCGCAGCCGCACCGACCCGCCGACGATCTCCTCGACCAGCGGCGCCACGGCCTCGGCCATGGTGTTGACGGTGTTGGCGCCCATGGCGTCGCGCACGTCCACGATCAGATGCATCACGATCATCGGGCCGCGCGGCGTGTCGGGAAAGACGTGCACTTCGATGTCCTGGCAGCCGCCGCCCAGTTCGATCAGCACCTTGTCTCGGCTGTTGGCCAGCGTCAGGATGCGCTCCCGCTCGCGCAGCAGGGCCAGGCGCGCGCCATGCGGGTCGGTCAGGCCAAGCACCTGCACCTGCGCACGCATGAGGGGCCGGGTGCTGGATGTCTGGAAGCCGCCGCACTCGCGCGCCAGCTTGGCCATGAACGAAGCGGCAGCCACGACGGACGGTTCTTCCACCGCCATAGGCACCAGCACGTCGCGGCCATTGACCTGGAAGTTGCCCGCCACGCCCAGCGGCAGCTCGAAAGTGCCCAGCACGTTTTCGATCATGCCGTCGGCGCGGGCAAGGCCCAGGGCGCCGGGCTCGGCGAGCTGGCGGCGCTCTTCGGCCGAGAGCGAGGCGGCGTCGGCAATAACAGCGAGGCGTTGGGCGGGCGTGAGGGCCCGGAAGTTGGGCAGGCGTGAATCGGCCACGATGGCTTGTCTCCGTATAAGAATCGAGTGGCCTGATTCTAGGTAAACTGTACCGCTATTCAGAGGTACAGTTTGGGCAAACAGTACCATTGCACTGCACCAATTTTCGGCAACGCATTCACGGGGATCCCAACGTGGCAGACGCCAAACCGCCTGGCAGGCCGCAGCGCCCGGCACCCATCGCCGAAAGTCTGGCCAACCTGATCGGCCAGCAGATCGCAGACGGCGTCTATCGCGCCGGCGACAAGTTGCCGTCCTTGCGCGAGCTGGCGCAATTGCATCGCTATGCCAAGAACACGGTCGTCGTGGCATTTGAAATGCTGGTGGCGCGCGGGGTGGTCGAGCCGCGGCGCGGCTCTGGCTTTTACGTGTTGGACGTCGACCATGCGCGCCCCGCGGCGGACGAGGAGCCGGGGCAACTGAGCCGGGCGATGGATATCGTGTGGCTCATGCGCGAGCAGCTCAAGACCCAGCCGGACGCGGTTGCCGTGGGAGATGGATTTCCGCCGGTGGAGTGGCTGGCGGACATGCGCATGGACCGCTACCACCAGAAGGTGGTGCGCACGGGGCTGGGCGCGCTATTCCGCTATGGCAGCCGTTTCGGTTACGCGCCGCTGCGCGAAAGCCTGGTGCGCAAGCAGGGCGATGTGGGCATCAACGCCGCGCCGTCGCAACTGGTGCTTACGCATGGCGCCAACGAGGCCATGGACCTGGTGATCCGGTACTTCCTGCCGCCGGGGTCGACGGCGCTGGTGGACGACCCAGGCTACTACCCGCTCTTTGGCAAGCTGAAGCTGGCCGGGGTGCGGATGGTGGGCGTGCCGCGCCTGCCCGACGGGCCGGACGTGGTGGCGTTGGAAGCGTTGCTGCAGCGCGAAAAGCCGCGGCTTTTCTTCACGCAATCGATCGCGCACAACCCGACCGGCTCGGACATGTCGCCAGCCAAGGCCTACAAGATCCTGCAGTTGGCAGAGCGCTACAACCTGATGGTGGTCGAGAACGATCCGCTGGCGGACTTCAAGCCCACGTCCTCGGTCCGGCTGTCGGCGCTGGATCAGCTTGAGCGCACGCTGTACATCGGCAGCTTCTCCAAGTCGTTCTCGGCGGCGTTGCGCGTGGGTTTCATCGCCTGCAATGCGGCGCTGGCCAGCGACCTGGCCGACCTGAAGGCGCTGGTGCATGTCAGCAGTTCCGAATACTGCGAACGCATGGTGGACGTGATGCTGCGCGAGGGCCATTACGAGCGGCATCTGGTGCGGCTGCGGCAACGGCTGGAGGCCGCGACCGGACAGGCCTTGCAGGTGCTGGACGCGCTGGGCGCCCATGTGTTTACACGGCCGACCAGCTCGCTATACCTGTGGGCAGCGTTTCCGGGCGTGCCGGACTCGCTGACGCTGGCCGAGGCGCTGATGCCCGAAAAGGTCATCATGGCGCCGGGCCGCGTGTTCAGCGTGGACCCCAAGGCGGTGTCGCCCTGGTCCCGCTGCAATGTAGGCGCTGTGGTGTCGCCGCGGTTTCATGCCACCCTGGCCGCGCATCTGGCTCAGCGATAGGCAAATTCCTCGAAGGTTTGCCGCAGCTCGGCCTGCGCCTGGTTGCTGAGCGCGCGCGCGACCGGGGCGCCGGGCGCGGCGCGTGCCGCCTGCACCGCAAACTGGCGCACGCCGCGGCGCGAGAGCTCGCGCGCCAGCGTCATCAGGCGCGGTTCGTCCAGCCAGTCCGGATGCCAGGTGATGCGGCATTCGAAGTCCGTGCCGGCCGATAGCAACTGCGTCAGGCACGCTAGCGCCGGCCGCTGCGAGTCGCGACGGCCCGTGATGTCGTCATACCCCTTGGCGTCCGCCTTGATATCCATGCCCACCCAGTCCAGATGACGCAGCACGTCGGCCAGCCGCAACGGATAGATGCCTGCGGTGTGCAGGCCTACGCGGTAGCCCATGCGTTTGATGTCGCGGATCATGGCCGGCAGGCGCGGTTCGCTCAAGGGTTCTCCGCCGGAGAACACGACCGCATCCAGGAGGCCCTTGCGGGTTTCAAGGAAGGCACGGACTTCGCGCCAGTCATAGCGGGCGGCGCGCGTCAGCAGCTCGGTGTTGTGGCAATAGTGGCACCGCCACGGACAACCCGAGATGAAGACGACCGCCGCCAGCTGGCCCGGCCAGTCCACGGTGGAAAAGGGCACCAGCCCCCCGACCGCGGGCGAGTGCCGGGGCAGGGGCTGGATGACGGGCTGAGGCGGCGAGGCATAGGCTGGCCGGTCTGTCAGCAGGCGCACGGCCTGGCTGGCGGGCAGGCCGGCGCCGCCGGCCGGCGAAGCGCCCACGGGCGTGCCGCCTTCAGGCACTGCGTTCGACGAAGAAGCGGCGCTCATTGAATTCGCCCTGTTTGCCGGTGTTGAAGGAAGAAACCGGGCGGTGGTAGCCCATCACCCGGGTCCAGACTTCGCAGCGCACGCGCTGGCTGTCGTCCAGTTGGACGGCGGGAGCGGACGTGGCGGCGGGGGCGGTCAAGGTTTGCATGAGATTTCCTCGGGAGTGAATGCCGGACGCATGCCCGGCGGGTGAAGGACAGCGCGCGCCGGGAGGCCACGCGCCGATCCGGGTCCGGAAACGCTACGCCGGGGTGCAGCAGGCCGATTGCTTGGCCAGCAGTTCCGCGTCGCACTTGGGGCAGAACTCGTGGTGCCCGGCTAGATAACCGTGATTCGGGCAGATCGAGAACGTCGGCGTGACGGTGATGTAGGGCAGGCGGAAGTTGGTGAGCGCGCGGCGCACGAGCTGTTTGCAGGCCTCGGCGGTGGACACGGCTTCGTTCATGTACAGGTGCAGCACCGTGCCGCCTGTGTACTTGCTTTGCAGCGTTTCCTGCAGTTCCAGCGCGTGGAAGGGATCGTCCGTGTAGCCCACCGGCAACTGGCTGGAGTTGGTGTAGTAAGGCTGGGCGTCCGTGCCCGCTTGCAGGATGCCGGGATAGCGCTTGCGGTCTTCGCGGGCAAATCGGTATGTGGTGCCTTCGGCCGGGGTGGCCTCCAGGTTGTAGAGATGGCCGGTCTCTTCCTGGAATTCGGTCATGCGCTGGCGCACGCGATCCAGCAGGCGCACGGCAAAGGCGTGGCCGGCGGGTGTCGTCACGTCTTCGGCGTCGTCGGTGAAATTGCGGATCATCTCGTTGATGCCGTTCACGCCCAGCGTGCTGAAGTGGTTGCGCAACGTGCCCAGGTAGCGGCGGGTGTAGGGGTAAAGCCCCTGGTCGATATAGCGTTGCACCACCTTGCGCTTGGTTTCCAGGACGTCGCGGCCCAGCGCCAGCAGATAGTCCAGGCGTTCCATGAGCCGTGCCTCGTCGCCGCGGCACGTATGGCCAAGGCGGGCGCAGTTCACGGTCACGACGCCGACCGAGCCCGTCTGCTCGGCCGAGCCGAAGAGCCCGTTGCCGCGCTTCAAGAGTTCGCGCAGGTCGAGTTGCAGACGGCAGCACATGGAGCGCACCATGTGCGGCTCGAGGTCGGAATTCAGGAAGTTCTGGAAGTAGGGCAGCCCATAACGCGCCGTCATTTCAAAGAGGCGCTCGGTGTTCGGGTGGTCCCAGTCGAAATCCGGCGTGATGTTGTAGGTGGGGATGGGGAACGTGAACACGCGGCCCTTCGCGTCGCCGGCCATCATGACCTCGATGTAGGCGCGGTTGATCATGTCCATTTCGGCTTGCAGGTCGCCGTAAGAGAACGGCATTTCCTCGCCGCCCACGTACGGGATCTGGTCCTTCAGGTCGGCCGGGCAAGTCCAGTCGAAGGTCAGGTTGGTGAACGGCGTCTGCGTGCCCCAGCGGCTGGGCACGTTCAGGTTGAAGATCAGTTCCTGGATGGATTGCTTGACGTCCGCGTAGGTCATTGCGTCGCGGCGGATGAAGGGCGCCATGTAGGTGTCGAACGAACTGAATGCCTGCGCGCCGGCCCATTCGTTCTGCAGCGTGCCCAGGAAGTTGACGATCTGGCCGATGGCGGCCGACATATGCTTCGGGGGGGTGGATTCGACCTTGCCCGGGATGCCGTTGAAGCCTTCGGTCAGCAACTGGCGCAGCGACCAGCCGGCGCAGTAACCGCTGAGCATGTCCAGGTCGTGGATGTGGATGTCGCCTTCGCGGTGGGCGTGGCCGGCTTCGGGCGTGAAGACGTTGGACAGCCAGTAGTTGGCGGTGACCTTGCCGGCCACGTTCAGAATGAGACCGCCCAGGCTGTATCCCTGGTTGGCGTTGGCGTTCACGCGCCAATCGCGCTGTTCCAGATACTCTTCCATGGCGCTTTCGACGTCGACCAGCGTGTGGCGCAGGGAACGCAGGCGGGCGTGCTGCTCGCGGTGGACGATGTAGGCGCGCGCCGTGCGCCAGTGGCCCGCCTGGACCAGGGCTTCCTCGACGCGGTTCTGGATGGTTTCGACGCCGGGGCAGACATTGCCGTCCAGCTTTGCGATGACGGTGCCGGTCAGGGCGCGTGCGCCTTCCAGGTCCAACTCCCCGGTGCTTTGGCCCGCCGCCGCCATGGCTTGCGCGATCTTCTCGCTATCGAATGCAACGACGCGGCCGTCGCGCTTGAGGATGTGTTGGATTTCCATTATTGGCACCATATGTAGTGGAGTTCGAAAACTCTACCACCACATATGGTGCTGAATGGTTGGCATCTGGGCGCAGGTTGACCGGCGTCAAATGGTCAAAATGGTCTGCGAAATTGCGCAATGCGGTGATGGGTCGCAGCCAGGCGCTCAGTGAGACGCCATCAAAACCCGATGCCGACGCCCACCAGGGATATCGCCACGGCCAGGGCGGCGGCGCCTGCGGCAGGCCGTGGCGTCCAGGACAGTTTGCCAAACCACAGCAGCGCGCCCGCGCAGAGCCAGCCCAGCCAGACCACCATGCCCAGCGCATCGCCCCACAGGCCGACGCAAGGCAGGATCGCCAGCCCCATCAGCAGCGCGCCAGCGCCGCGCAGCACGCGCGTGTGGGCCGCGCGGGGATTGCGCGTCCAGACCTGGTGGTAGTGGCGGGGGGTGGCCAGGGCCAGGCAAGCCATGCCGGCGTAAGTCAGCAGCAAGGCCATCGCGATGGCGCAGAGGTCATTCAGGGTCATGCGGCTGCACGTCTTGCGCAGGTTGCCGAACCTGTGTGAGGGCGCGGCGCGCTAGCGCTTTGATGGGTAACGACCCTGATTCTACGGGAATCGGCGGCGCGTCCGGCGCGCGGGGCTTTGTATTTTCTTCCGGGACGATTTGGAACGTGTGCCCATCGGCTGGTGCCCGCGATGCCCCGCAAGGCCCGTCTGCACGGCGTCTGCTCGCGCTTTGCCGCCGCAGGAACGGCAATTGCTGTGTTCGCGCCTCCATCCGGAACGATCGCCGCGTGTTGATCGTTGATGACCAACCACAAGGAGCCTAACCATGAAGCGCAAAGCCGGAAACGCCGATCAGATCAAGGAATTGCTGTACCAGGCCCTGGAAACCGAAATGGGCGGCCTCGCCATCTACGAGACCGCGGTGTCGTGTGCCATCAACGAAGACCTGAAGAAGGAATGGCTGGGCTACCTGGAAGAAACGCGCACGCATCGCCGCGTGCTGCTGACCGTCTTCGAGCAACTGAAGCTCGACCCGCAGGCCAAGTCGCCGGGCCGCGACGTGGTGCGGCACTTGGGCGAATCGTTGGTGAAGGCCATGAAGATGGCCATTTCGGCCGGCGATCCCGAAGCCGCGCAGCTCGTGGCCACCGAATGCGTGGTGCTGGCCGAAACCAAGGATCACGCCAATTGGTCGCTGATCGGGTTGATTGCCGAGCAGCAGTCGGGCGAGCAGGCCAAGATCCTCAAGCAAGCCTACGACGCGGTGGCTACCGACGAGGACCACCACCTTTATCACACGCAGGGCTGGTCGCGCGAACTGTGGATCGAGTCGCTCGGCTTCCCCGCCGTCCTGCCGCCGCCCGAAGAAGTGAAGAAGGTCGAGACCGCCATTGGCGCATCCCGCGCCGAACAGGCGCGCGACTCGATGCTGACCCATTAAGGAGAAAGACTCATGGCAAGCAAAAAGCCAGCCAAGGCCGGCAAGGGCGGTGCACTGGATACCGCCTACATGAACACCGACAGCGGTCCCGCAAGCGGACCGGCCGGCAAGCCGAGCCACCCCGCGCTCAAGCGCGCGGCGGCGGTGGGCGCCACCGTGGGCGCGATGCCCCATAACACCAACAAGGAAGCCGAGTACGGCGAGCAGGCCGCGCGCTGCCCGTACGCCGGTGCGCACGTGGGGGCCGTGGACCCCGCCGTCGGCGCAAGCTCGCTGTCCGAAAAGGAAGTGTCGGACAAGACCGGCGATGCCGCGACCCCGGGCGTGAATCGTGTCGACGGGCAGTTGCCGCGCGTGCGCGCGGACGGCGGCGGCCAGGAACTGACCACCAACCAGGGCGTGCGCGTCAGCGACAACCAGCATTCGCTGAAGGCTGGCCTGCGCGGGCCGGCGCTGCTGAAGGATTTCATCCTCCGCGAGAAGATCACGCACTTCGACCATGAGCGGATTCCCGAGCGCATCGTGCACGCCCGCGGGTCTGCGGCCCACGGCTACTTCGAATGCTACAAGCCGCTGACCGATCTGACCGCCGCATCGCTGTTTGCCGAGGCCGGCAAGCGCACGCCGGTGTTCGTGCGGTTTTCGACGGTGGCGGGCGAGCGCGGGTCCAAGGACACGGCGCGCGACGTGCGCGGCTTTGCCGTCAAGTTCTATACCGACGAGGGCAATTGGGACCTGGTGGGCAACAACATGCCGGTGTTCTTCATCCAGGATGCAATGAAGTTCCCGGACCTCGTCCACGCGGTCAAGCCCGAGCCGCACCATGGCATGCCGCAGGCCGCGTCCGCGCACGATACCTTCTGGGACTTCGTGTCGCTCATGCCGGAGTCCACGCACATGCTGATGTGGGTGATGTCGGACCGCGCGATCCCGCGCAGCTACCGGATGATGCAGGGCTTTGGCGTGCACACGTTCCGGTTCGTCAACGCGCAGGGTGAATCGCGCCTGGTGAAATTCCACTGGAATCCCATCCTGGGGACGCATTCGCAAGTGTGGAACGAGGCGGTCAAGGTGTCGGGCGCGGACCCTGACTATCATCGCCGCGACCTCTGGGAGGCCATCGACGCGGGTCATGGTCCGCAATGGGAGCTGGGCGTGCAGGTCTTCACGGAAGACCAGGCCGAAGGCTTCAGCTTCGACGTGCTGGACGCCACCAAGATCGTGCCCGAGGAACTGGTGCCGATCGTGCCCATCGGCCGCATGGTGCTGGATCGCAACCCCGACAACTTCTTTGCCGAGACCGAGCAGGTGGCTTTCTGCGCCGCGCACGTGGTGCCCGGCGTGGACTTCACGAATGACCCCCTGCTGGCTGGCCGCATCCATTCCTACGTCGACACGCAGATCTCGCGCCTGGGCGGCCCGAACTTCCACGAGATCCCCATCAACGCGCCGCTGGCGCCGGTGCACAACAACCAGCGCGACGGCATGCATCGCCAGACGATTCATCGCGGCCGCGTGTCCTATGAGCCCAATTCCCTTGCCGGCGGCTGTCCGTTCCAGGCGGGAATGGACGGCTTCGTGTCGTTTCCGGAGCCGGTGACGGGTGACGAACTGCGCGGGCATCCGGAGAAGTTCGCCGAGCACTACAACCAGGCCACGCTGTTTTACGACAGCCAGACCGCTTGGGAACGCAAGCACATCATTGACGCCTTCGCGTTCGAGCTCAGCAAGGTGACGGTGCCGCAGATCCGCGAGCGCATGGTCGCTTCCCTGCGCAATGTGTCGGACGAACTGGCGCAAGGCGTGGCCGATGAAATCGGCATGCCCTTGCCGGATCCCTTGCCGCGCGCGACGAAGAATCCACCCAAGTCCGAAGTGCAGGTGTCGCCCTCGCTGTCGCTGACCGCCCGTCCCGGCGACGGCGGCGTGGCGACGCGCAAGGTCGCCATCCTGGCGGCGGAAGGCGTGGACGGCAAGGCGCTGTCCGCCGTGGCCGACGCTCTCATGCAGGCAGGCGCCGTTGTGCGGCTGGTCGGCCAGCGCATTGGTCCGATGCAGACGGGCGAGGGCGGCGCGTTCGATGCGGATGCGTCGCTGGACAACCATCCGTCCGTGGTGTTTGACGGCGCGGTGGTCGTGGGGGGCGCCGACGCCGTGCAACGCTTGGCGGCCGATGGACGGGCGCTGGAGTTCCTGCGCGACGCCTATCGCCACGGCAAGACGCTGATGGGCGTCGGCGACGGCGTCCAGGTGTACGCCGCGGCCGGCATCGACCCCGATCCGAACGATGGCGGACTGCTGCTGGGCGGCGAGGACCCGCAAGCGTTCATTGCCGCACTGGGCAAACATCGCCATCCGGAACGGGAGACGACGCCGCCCAAGGTATGAGGGGCGCGGCAGCACGGGTAAGCAAGGACCATTGACACCCGCGGGACGCCTCTCGAATACTGAGCCGGCAGGTCGGGCGAGCGCATCGGGCGCTCGTCCTGTCTAACCGGGGAGGCCGTATGAACCGAGCGTCCGTGTTGCCTGTGAAACTCGTTGGCTGGCTTTGTGCCAGCCTTTTGTCTTTTTCCGCCCTGGTCAGCGTCGCCCCGTCCGCGCGGGCGGCGTCGGCGGCGGAGATAAGCGCCGACGCAACGGCGGCGCTGGAGCAGCTTTACACGCAGGACCCGCGCCTGCGCCAACTGGGCGACAAGGCCGTTGCGGTGCTGGTGTTTCCCAACATCATCAAGGGCGGTTTCCTGGTGGGTGGCGAGCGCGGCTCGGGCGCGTTGATCCGGCGCGGTCAGGTCGAGGGCTTTTATTCGATCTCGGCGCTGTCATTCGGACTGCAGGCGGGCGCGCAACAGTTCTCGTACGCGCTGTTCTTCATGAACGAGCCCGCGCTGGCGTATCTGAACCAGAGCGACGGCTGGGCGCTGGGCGCGGGCCCGAGCCTGGTCGTGGTCGACCAGGGCTATGCTGCCAGCATCTCGACCACGACCCTGACGCAGGACGTGTACGCGGTGCCGTTTGGCGAGCAGGGCCTGATGGCGGGGATGGGGCTGGAAGGATCCAAGATCAGCAGCATGGTGCCGGATTGATGACGCGGCACGCAAAGCAGGCGGGACGCCGGTGGGCGTCCCGTTTTGCGGTCACTCCAGCGTAATGCCTGCGCGCTGGGCGACGGCGCTGAATCTGGCGATCTCGATCGTGATCTGGTCCCTGAAGGCTTGGCCAGGCAGGAAGACGGGATTGAGCGACAGGTCCGATACGCTCTTGCGCACTTGTGCGTCGTGCATGATTTCCGTCATGGCCCGGTTCAGCGTGTGCATGACGGTGGACGGCGTCTGCGCCGGCGCGACCAGACCGTACCAGCCCACGAACGACACATCCGGCATGCCGGCTTCCGCGAAGGTCGGCACGTCCGGCAATTGCGGCATGCGCTGATCGCCGGTAACGGCCAGCGCGCGGACCTTGCCGGCGCGCGCCTGGGCCGCCGACGCCGACACCGTGTCCACGGCCAGGGCGATCTCGCCGCCGATCAGCGCGGTGATGAGCTGCGCGCTTCCCTTGTAGGGAACCGGCACCATTTTGGCGCCGGCTGCCTGGGCAAACATCTCGCCCGTCAGGTGGGGGGCGGATCCCGGTCCGAACGTGCCGTACATCAGGCCGCCCTTGGCGGTCTGCTGGCGCGCGAGTTCGGCCGCCTCGTGAGGCGTGGCCGCGGGCAGCGAATTCTGCGCCAGCAGCACGACGGGGGCCATCGCGACGATGCCCACGTGCTCGAAGCTGCGCACGGGATCGTAGGGCAAAGCGGGCTTGAGTGCCGGCAGGACGCTGTAGGTTGTGCTGCCCGACAGCATCAGCGTGTAGCCGTCCGGCTTGGCGCGGGCGACCGCTTCGGCGCCGATGAGGGTCGACGCGCCGGGGCGGTTTTCAACGATGACGGGCTGGCCGAACTTTCCCGACAGCTTGGTGGCAAGCAGGCGCGCCACTGCATCGGTGGCGCCGCCGGGTGTGAAGGGGACAACGATCTTGATGGCCTGGTCCGGATAGGCCGCGTGGGCGTCTTGGGCGTGGGCGGCGGTGGCGGCAAGGGTCAACGCCAACAGGGCGGTGCGAAATCTGGCGGTCATGGCGGGGCTCGGTCTTGTCAGGCGTAAGTGGACGATTGGGCGCAGGCTTGTTCGAGGACGTCGGCGCCCTGGGATCCCAGGTCCCAGAACAGGCCGGCCATGATGGCCAGGCCTTCCCGGGCGACGCTGCCCAGCAGATGCTCATTGGGCGCGTGCTGCGCGCAGGCGGGGTAGGAGTGCGGGACCCACAGGGTGGGCAGGCCGAGCTGGTCGGCAAAGATGTCGTTGGGCAGGGAGCCGCCCAGGTTGGGCAGGAGCGCCGGGCGCTTGCCGGTGGTGTGTTCCAGCGAGGCGGCGGCCCAGCGTACCCAAGGGGTGTCTGGAGACAGGCGCGTTGCCCCGGCCTGCATGCCGATGCGCACGTCCACGTCGTCAAAGCCGCGCGCGCGCAGATGATCGACCACGTGATCCTGCAGGCCGCGCCAGTCGGTGCCCACCACGAAGCGCAACTGGCACCAGGCCACGGCTTCGGGGGGAATGGCGTTCACGGGCTTGGCCGGGTCGCCCGCGCCGAAGGTCAGCACATCCAGGCTGTTCCAGCCGAACACCTTTTCAGGCGAGGTCAGGCCGGGTTCGCCCCACCACGTGTTGATGGCCGGATCATCTTGCCCGCCGCCGACTTCAAGGTCGGTCAGGGCCTGGGCGACCGCGGCGGGGATGGGCGGGGGACGCAGCCCGGGGACGGCGATGCGGCCGTTGGCGTCCACGAGCGAGCTGATGGCGTGCGACAGGCGGATGGCCGGATTGGCGAGCAGTCCGCCCCAGTTGCCGGAGTGGTAGCCGCGATCCCGTGACCGCACCCTGAGTTCGAAATTGATCGCACCGCGCGAACCCATGAACAGCGTGGGCCGGGCGGCATTCAGGCGCGGCCCGTCGCTGGCGATGAAGACGTCGGCGGCCAGGAGATTGCGGTGCGTCTTGCAGAATTCGGACAGGCCCGGCGAGCCGGCTTCCTCGCCGGTTTCAATGAGCCAGATGGTATTGAAACCGAGCGCGCCGCCGCGCGCTTCAATGACGCGGGACAGCGCCTCCAGGTTGATCGAGTGCTGTCCCTTGTTGTCAGCCGTGCCGCGCCCGTACCAGCGGTCGCCTTCGACCTTGAGCTGCCAGGGGTCGCGGCCGGATTCCCATTTGGCGGCGTTGCCCCGCACCACGTCACCGTGGCCATACATGAGGACCGTGGGCAATTCCGCCGCTTCGATGCGGCGCGCCACCAGGATCGGCAGGTCCACCCCAGCCGGATTCGCATGCACCTCGCAGGAAAAGCCCAGCGCCGACAGGCGCGGAACCAGTTCTTCCTTCAGGTAGGCATGCTGCGCCGCGGCCTGCGTGGGCACTTCGCTTTCGGTCGCAAATGCGACCCGGCGCGCCAGGGTGTCCAGAAGGACGCCGCTGTCATACGCTTGTACGGCGTGGAGAATGGCTTGTTCGCGGGTCATGGCGGCTCTCGGTGCGGGGGGGTGGAAGCACAAATTTATTGCGCTTCTTAACGTGCCACAATTAGATATTTAGCACTTTTGCGTTGCTTAAATGGCATGTCTTCGGGAGCCCACCATGATTTCCCTAGGCCTCAGATATTTCCTGGAAGTCGCGCGCTGCGGATCGATCGCGGGCGCGGCGGCGTCCCTGCACGTGGCCGCTTCCGCCGTGAGCCGGCAGATCGCCAAGCTGGAGGACAGCTTGGGCATCGTGCTGTTTGAGCGTCAGGCGCGCGGCATGGAGCTCAGCGAGGCAGGCTTGCAACTGGCCGCCTACGCCCGGGCCGCCGCCCTGGAGGCCGAACGCGTCACCACCGAGATCCGGCGGCGCAGCGCGCTGGGCGACGTCACCATCCGGCTGGCTTGCAGCGAGGGCTTCGCGCACCGTTTCATGCCGATGTGCATGGCCGACTTCAAGCAGATGCGGCCCGAGGCGCGCTTTCATCTGCAGGTGGATCGGCCGGAAGAGGTCATTCGCCGGATTCTGGAGGGACTGTCCCAGATCGCGCTGCATTACACGGTGGCGCAGGACGATCGGCTCAAGACCGAGCTGCTGACCCGGGCCCCAGTGTACGCGGTGATGTGCCGGCGGCATCCGCTTGCCAGCCGCCGCACCGTTAGCCTTCGCGACCTGAGGGAGGTGCCGGTGTCGGTCGGCGATACCGGCACGACCGTCCGGCAGTTGTTCGACAACGCGTGCGCCAACGCCGGGCTGCACATCGAGCCGGCCTACGTATCCAACAATTCGGCGGCCTTCCTGCCCATGCTGCCGGGCAGCCGCATCGTGGCGCTGACGGGCTACCTGACGCTGATGGGCGACCCGCAGGGGGCTGCGCTGGCCGCGGTGCCATTCAGCAACCCCGAGATGCGCCAGCGCAGCATTCAGGCGGTCACGCTGCAGGGGCGCACCTTGCCGCCGCTGGCCAAGGAGTTCCTGGAGTTCATGGCGCAGCGGCTCACCGCCACGCCCCGCGCGCCGGATGCGGACAAAGGCGACGCGTGAGCTAGACCGACCGCACGAACAACGCCCGCAGCTTGTTCCAGAAATCGCCGCCCAGAACGAAGAAGCTGGCCACCAGCATGACGTCGCCCAGCAGTTGCGCCTGCCATATCCGGGGGCGCAGGCCGGGCCAGATCTGGTCGACATAAGGTTCGAGCATCGAGGTCAGCAGCGGCAGGATGAACATCACCATGCCGATCGCATGGCGCACCGGTCCCACTTTCTGCACGGGCGCCAGTTTCTTCGCGTGACCGCCGATGATGGCCTTGAGTTGCTGGAATCCCTCTTTGCCCATGACGGCGATGCAAGTGATCAGCAGCACCTTGTTGGCGATGAAGATGGCGCCCGTCAACGCCGCGATGCGTGACCCCGGGATGTCCATCGCGGCGCCAATGGGGATAAGGAACCAGAGCGCGAAAGCCAGGATGAAGAGGGCGATTCCGCACTTGAAGCGCCAGCCCATCGCTGGCGCAGGGGGGGTAGGCATGTCTTGGACACTCATGGCGGACTCCTTTTAAGGCGTGAGAACGGATGGCGTGCGGAAAAGCCCAGTCCGCGCGGCCGGGGTTCAAGCAACTGCAGCATCAGGCACGCATACAGCGTGACCGCGATGAACAGACCCATGCGAATGGCGAAGGCCGTGTAGACATCATTGCCCGCCAAGCTGTCCTGGACCGACTGGCCAAGCAGGATGATGAGCGTGATCAGGGTGTTCAACCAGAAGCTCGGGGCGTGCGGCGTGGGGCTTAGCCGATACAGCTTGCGGGCGATCACCAGCGCGAACAGCAGCATCCAAAGGAAGTACATCCACAGGCTGGGAAACGGCCTGAGTCCGATCCAGAACGCCACGGCAAGCACGCCGGCCAGCAAGGTTGACCCAAGGATCTCGCGCGCCGCGCCGTGCGCGGCCGTGACGCAGCTCTGCCGCCCCAGGCTGACTGCCTTCAGAATGATGGGCATGTAGCCCAGCGGATCGGTCATCGCCAACAGGAACGCCGGCAGCACCACCAGCGCCGCGCGCAAGGCCATGCGGTTGGCTTCGCCGGCCGCCAGCGCGGGCGGCAGCGGCGGGGCTGGCAAGCCGGGCGGCTCCGGAAACAGCGCGTGGCAGACGCCCAGCACCAGCGCCGCGAGCAGCAGGCCTTTGACCAGCGCCTCGATCACCGTCACGGCCAATCCGAAGTCGAAGGTGCCCGCCGCCGAAATCATGGTCAGGCCGATGATGAGAAAGGTCGACACCAGGTTGTTGCCCCCGCGCAGGCCGTGGCGGAACGCGAGGAACAGGCACAGGCCGACGATCAGGACGCCGGCGGCCGGGTAATAGCGCAGCAACGGGATGAGCACGAGGCCCGTGCCCGTGGTGAACGCCGCCACCAGCGCCAGGCCCACGCCGGCCTTCAGGGACAGCGGCCGGTTCGTCTGCGCCAGCAGGAAGACGCCCAGCACCGGCGCGACCATCGGGATCGGCATGTCCAGCCCGAAACTGATCGCCAGGCATAGCGCCGTCCCCACGCCCAGTCGCAGGGCGCGCTGGCCGCGCGGGTCGCGGGGAGCGGGGCGGTCGTCAGTACGCATAGGAAAGCCAGCTCATCAGCCGCAAATAGATGCGGCCCAGCGGATTGAGCGGATTGCCCGGCTGGGGAAATGCCATCACTTCCGCCTGTCCGCCCACACGAATGCCGCGCAGGGAGGGGAGCTGCCCGGGATCGAGGTCGATGGCCACCGGAAAGCGCTGCGCCGGACGCAGCCAGTCGCGGCTGTTCTGCACCGTGGGCAGGCTGCCGGGCTGCGTGGGCGTGCCGACGCTTACGCCATAGCCCACGCTGCGCACCCGGCCTTCGAAGATCTGGCCTGGCAGCGCGTCCAGGATGATCGCCACCGGCGTGCCGGGGTCGACGTGCCCCAGATTGTTCTCGGTCATTTCCGCGTTGATCCACACGTCATGGATGGCGATGAGCGTCATGACGGGCTTGCCCGCCGCCGCGAACTGGCCCACATCGGTGCGCAGGTCGGTGACCAGGCCGGCCGCGGGCGCGCGCACCTGCGTGTTGGCCAGGTCCAGCTCGGCCTTTGCGACGGCGGCGGCGGCGCTGCGCAGCTTGGCGTTGTCTTCTTCGCTGCCGCCTTCCTGCTCGCGCGCCCGCTGCACCTCGGCGCGCGCGGCCGCGACCTGGCTGACCGCCTGCGCCAGGTTGGCCCGCGCGATCTCCAGGCGGCGCAGCGAGACCGTGCCCCGATCGTCGCTGTACAGGCGCTCAAGGCGGGTGCTGTCCTGGCGCGCGCGGACCTCGTTGGCTTGCGCCGCGCGCAATGACGCTTGCGCCGAATCGATGCCGGCGGTGCTGGCGCCGATCTGGCGGCGCGTGGCGTCCAGGTCGGCCCGCGCGCGGTCCAAGGCGATGCGGTACTGCTCGGCGTCGACGTCGAACAGCACGGCGCCCGCCGGGACGTCCTGGTTGTTGCGCACGCGAACCTGGGTCACCCGGCCCGCCACTTCGGACGCCACCGGGACCACGAAGGCCTCCACTCGCGCCTGCTGCGTGTAGGGCGTATAGCGGTCCGCCAGCAGATACCAGACCAGGCTGAGGACGATCACCACGACGACCCACCGGATACCTTTGCGGGCGGGATCCGGCGCGGGCGGCGGCGCGGCGGGCGGTGGGGGACTGGCTGCGGGCGCGGGGCTGGCTGGGCTGCCCGATGGCGGCGCGGACCGGGGACTAGTCATCGGATCGCCTCGTGGTCTTGGAAATCGCGGAGGCCGGGGCGGGGCGCCCGGCTTCGGTCAGCAGGTCGCCCCAATTGGTGCGTTGCTGCATCTGGTCCCGTGTGGCTGGATCGATCACCGGCTGGCCGCTATACCAGCCGCCGCCCACCGCCTTGTACAGCGCGATCAGGTCGCTCACGGCGTTGCCCCGGTTCACCAGATAGGTGTCCTGCTGGGTCGCCAGCGCGCGCTGGGCGTCCAGTACCCGCTGGAAATCGGAATAGCCCTCGCGGTACAGCGCATTGGCCAGCGTCAGCGAACGCTTGGCCGCAAGCGCCGAGTCATAAAGAATGCCGTCCCGCTCCAGCGCCTTGATGAGCCCCGTGGCCGCGTCGTCGGCTTCGCGCGCCGCCTGACGCACGGCGTCCTGGTAGATGACGATGAGCTGCTGGAGGCGCGCGTCCTGCAGGCGCACCGTGTTGGTGATCCGGCCGTGGTCAAACACGTTCCAGTTCAGGCTGGGACCGGCAAGCAGGGCCGCGCCGCCCGACGTGCCGGCCAGCGACGTGGCGCTCCAGACAATGCTCCCCAGCAGCGTCAGCGAGGGGTAGAGCTCCGCCTTGGCCACGCCCACCTGCGCGGACTGCGCCGCGATCCGCAGTTCGGCGGCGCGAATGTCCGGGCGCCGCAGCAGCAGGTTTGCGGGCACGTCCTGCAGGACAGCTTTGTCGATCAGCGGAATCACGGCCTCTTTGGATGCCAGGTCGGGCAGTTCGGGCATCGGACCAGGAGGCTTGCCGACCAGCACCGCCAGCGCATTGCGCGTGCGCGCGATCTGGCTTTCGAATTCCGGGATGGTGCTGAGCGTGCCCAGGTATTGCGTGCGGGCCTGCTGCAGATCCAGTTCGTCGGTCTCGCCGCTTTTGAACAGGCGTTCGGTGATCTCGTAGCTGCGCTTCTGGATCGCCGCATTGTCGCGGGCAATGCGCAGCCGCGCCTCGGCCGTGCGCAGCGCGTAATAGCTTTCGGCGACCTGCGCGTGCAGCAGCACCAGCACGTCTTCGCGATTGGCTTCGGCGGCGAAGTAGGCGGCGTCGGCGGACTCGATGGCGCGGGAAAACCGGCCCCAGAAATCCAGCTCCCAGCCGATGTTGAAGCCCGCGCTGTATTGCCAGAAACTGCTGGGGCGGGGATTGCCCTCGGCCGAGCGCGACGCGCGATGCTGATACAGCGCGTCCGCGCCCACAACCTGGGACTGCGGAAACAGGCCGCTGCGCGCGATCCCCAGCTGGGCGCGCGCTTCCATGATCTGCAGGCCGGCCACCTGCACGCCCGGATTGTTCGCGTCCGCTTGGGCGATCAGGGATTCAAGAACGGGGTCGTTGAAAATGCGCCACCATTGCCGCGCATCCGGCTGGGCGCCGGATTCGGTGGCCTGCCGCAGCGCCGGCGTATCCCACTGGCTGGACCAGTCGACGCGCTGCGGCGCAAAGTCGGGCCCCACCTGCACGCATCCGCCGAGGCTGAGCATGCCCATCAGCAGCAGTCCATTCGAACAAGTCATCGGCCACATTGGGCACCATGTCTGTCAGAGGCCAAACTGCGAGTTCCGGTGTCGGCGCTTTTGGGGCCCCGCACCGCGAACGCCGGAAAGCCCGGCAGCGACGCTTAGTCAGGCGTGCGCGCCGGCATCGCGGGCGGAAAGCCGCATTCCGGGGGCGCAAATCTGCGCCGGGGCCGGATCAGGCGGCTTTCGTCAGCGTGCCAAACGATTCTATTGAGCTTTTTATTTTCCGGCTAGCGGGAAGATGGCGGGCCCGCAGGATGCGCGGTCAGGCCGTGCGGCGCTTTCGCCAGGCCAGCCGGCGCAGGCGTTCAAGCGCCAGATAGACGATCGGGGTGGTGTACAGCGTCAGGAACTGGCTGATCATCAGTCCGCCGACGATCGCCACGCCGAGCGGGCGGCGCAGTTCCGACCCTTCGCCCATGCCCAGCACCAGGGGCAGGGCGCCCAGCAGGCCCGCCAGATTGGTCATGACGATGGGCCGCAAGCGCAGCATGGCGGCGCGGTGGATGGCCTGTTCGGGCGTCAGGTTTTCGCGCCGCTCCAGGCTGAGGGCAAAGTCGATCATCAGAATGGCGTTCTTCATGACAATACCCACCAGAAGGAACAGCCCCAGCAGCGCAATGAGGGTGAACTCGATGCCCGCCAGCCGCAGCGCCAGCAGGGCGCCGACGCCCGCCGAGGGCAGGGTGGACAGGATCGTCAGCGGATGCAGCGGGCTTTCGTACAGGATGCCCAGCACCAGATAGATGGCGACCAAGACGCCCAGGATCAGCCAGGGCTGGTCCTGCAGGCTCTGCTGGAAGTTGCGCGCATCGCCGCCCAGCCGGGTCTGGATGTGCGAAGGCACCATCAGCTTTGCCGTGGCCGCGTCGATGGCGGCCAGGCCCTGTTCCAGCGATACACCGGGCGCCAGCGAGAACCCGACCCACACGGCGGCGAACAGCCCGTCGTGAAAGACGCGGTCGTTGATCAGGCCATTGTCGTAGGTGGCGAACGCGGTCAGCGGCACGCGGTTGCCGTCAGCGGCCACCACGTGCACCCGTTCCAGGACCTCGGGATCCTCGGTGTAGCGGGGGTCCAGTTCCAGCACGACGCGGTACTGGTTCATGGCGTCGTACAGCGTGGCGACCTGGCGCTGGCTGAACGAATTGCTCAGCACGCTGCTGATGGTCTCCATGTCCACGCCCAGCCGCTGCGCCGCGCTGCGGTCGATGTCGATCACCACCTGCTGCGTGGCGCCGTCGCCCTGGGCGTCGACGTCGCGCAGCTCGGGGATGGCTTGCATGGCCTTGGAAATCTTGCGCGACCATTCGCGCAGCGCGGGCACGTCGCTGGCCATGATGGCCAGCTCGTGGTCGCCGGAATTGCCGAAGCCGCCGGGCATGCGCAGGTCCTGGTCCACGTTCAGAAAGAACATGCCGCCCGGCACCGCCGGCGCATGGGTGCGCATCCAGTTGATGACTTCGGTCGAGGACTCGTTGCGTTCGGCGGCAGGCTTCAGGCGGATGAGGAACAGCGAATTGCTGATGCCCAGGCCGCCGCCGTTGTAGCCGATGACGTCCTCGACGGCGGGGTGCTTCAGGACCAGTTGCCGGTATTGGTCGATCTTGGGTTGCATCACCTGGAACGAAAACCCGTCGTCGCCCCGCACGAAGCCCATGAGCTGGCCCGTGTCCTGCACAGGCAAAAAGCCCTTGGGTGCCTGCACGTACAGGTAGACGTTCAGCCCCACGACGCCGGCCAGCAGCAGCAATGTCAGGCGTGCATGGCCAAGTACGCGCGCCAGCGACACGCCATACCAGTCGTGCAGGCGGGCAAACACGGCCTGCATGCGCGATGGCTTGGCCGCGGCGGAGCTGACGGGCCGCAGCCACCGCGCGCATAGCGCCGGAATGATGGCCACCGAGACAACCAGCGAAATCACCGTTGCGGCCACCAGCGTGATCGAGAACTCGCGGAACAGCCGTTCCACCAGCCCGCCCATGAAGAGGATCGACACGAAGACCACGCTCAGCGCGACCGTCATCGCCACCAAGGTGAATCCCACTTCCCGCACCCCACGCAGGGCGGCCTTGACCGGCGTCAGCCCGCGCTCCAGGTGGCGCGAGATGTTCTCCAGTACGACGATGGCGTCGTCCACGACCAGGCCGGCCGCCACGATCAGCGCCATCAGCGACAGGTTGTTCAGTGAAAAGCCCCACGCGTACATGACGGCAAAGGTGGCGATCAGGCAGACGGGAATGGCCACGCTGGGAATCGCGGCGGCGCGCGCGTTGCCCAGGAACAGCCACACCACCAGGATGACCAGCCCGGCTGCCAGCGCCAGGGTGATGTGGGCTTCGCGCAGCGTCGCCTTGATGCCGGGCGAGCGGTCCAGCGCCACCGTCAGGTCCACGTCGGCGGGCATCAGTTGGCGCAGGCCCGGCAGCGCCTGGTTGATGGCGTCGATGGTTTCGATGATGTTCGAGCCGGGCTGGCGGCTGATGGTCAGCACCACGGCCGGATTGCGATTGTGAAAGCCGCTGCTGTAGCGGTTCTCGACCGAATCGCTGACGCGGGCCACCTGCGACAGCCGGATCACCGCGCCATCCTGGTAGCGCACGATCAGGCTGTCGTAGTCCTGGGCGCGGCGCGGCTGCTCGGGGGCGCCGACCTCCCAGCGCCGCGCGGCTGAATCCAGCTGGCCTTGCGGACCCATCGGCGCCGCGTTGGAGATGGCCTCGCGCACGTCGTCCAGGGCCACGCCGTAGTGCGCCAGCGCGTTGGGGTTCACCTGGACCCGCACGGCGGGTAGCGAGCTGCCGCCCATCGTGACTTCGCCCACGCCGCTGATCTGCGAGAGCTTTTGCGCCAGCACGGTGGAACCCAGGTCGTAGAGCTGGCCCGCGGGACGGGTGGCGGAACTGAGGGCCAGCGCCATGATGGGCGCCTGCGACGGATTGACCTTGCGGTAGCTGGGATTGCCCGGCATGCCCGAGGGCAGTTCGGCCCGCGCGGCGTTGATTGCGGCCTGCACGTCGCGCGCGGCCTCGTCGATGTCGCGGTCCAGGTCGAACTGCAACTGCACGCGCGTTGCGCCCTGATTGCTGGAAGAGCTCATGGAACTGACGCCGGCGATGCTGCCGAGCGCCCGCTCCAGCGGCGCCGCGACCGTGCTGGCCATGCTTTCGGGACTGGCGCCGGGCAGGTCGGCTCGCACTTCGATGGTCGGAAAATCGACCTGCGGCAGCGGTGCCACCGGCAAGAGCCGCCATGCCACGGCGCCCAGCAGGGTCAGCGCCAGCGCCAGGAAAATGCAGGCGACCGGACGGTGCAGCAACGCGCGGATCATTTCACCGGGCCTTCGGCGTTGGGCGCCGGCGCGGCTTGAGCGCGCCGGTGGCCCAGACGGTGAAAGAACAGGTAGACGGCGGGGGTGGTGAACAGCGTCAGCACCTGGCTGACCAGCAGTCCGCCAACCATGACCCAGCCCAGCGGCTGGCGCAATTCAGCGCCCGAACCCGTCGCCAGCATCAGCGGCAGCGCGCCAAACAGCGCGGCCAGCGTCGTCATCAGGATGGGACGCAGTCGCAGCAGCGCGGCCTCGCGGATGGCGGCCTGCGGCGCCAGGCCGCGCGTGCGCTCGGCCTCCAGCGCAAAGTCGACCATCATGATGCCGTTCTTCTTGACCAATCCGATCAAGAGGATGATGCCGATGACGGCAATCAGGTCCAGCGGCCGGCCGGTCAGCAGCAGCGCCAGCAGCGCACCCACCGTGGCCGAGGGCAGGGTGGACAGGATGGTGACGGGATGAATGGCGCTTTCGTACAGCATGCCCAGCACCAGGTACATGGTCACGACCGCGGCCAGCATCAGCCACAACGTATTCGACAGCGACGCCTCAAAGGCGGAAGCCGCGCCCTGCAGCCGCAGCTCGACGCTCTCGGGCATGCCGATCTCCTGGCGCGCCGACTCGATGGCGGCGATGGCCTGGCCCAGGGACCCGCCGGGCGGCAGGTTGAACGACAGGTTCACCGCGGGGAACTGCGACAGGTGATTGACCGCCAGCGGGACGGCGCGCTCGCTGACGGTGGCCAGCGCAGACAACGGGATGGGCTGGCCGGCGTCCGTTTGCAGATGGATGCGTTCCAGCGCTTCGGGGCTGGCCGCCATCTTGCGGTCAACTTCCAGCACGACGCGATATTGGTTCGACTGCGTAAAGAGCGTGGCGACCTGACGCTGGCCGAATGCGTTGTACAAGGCTTGCGCCACGTCATCCATCGTGAGGCCCAGACGCGCGGCGGCGTCGCGCGAGACCTCCAGATAGGCCTGGCGTCCGTCGCCCTGCAGGTCGGACGAGACGTCGGCCAGTTCGGGCGCTTGCGCCAGGCGCTCCATGAGCGCGCGGGTCCAGCGCGACAGCAGCGCGCTATCCGGCGATGTCAGGCTGAACTGATACTGGCCTCGGCTGACGCGATCCTCGATGTTCAGTTCCTGGACGGGCTGCAGGTAGAGCGAGATGCCGTGCACGTCGCGGGCCCGCGCATCCAGCCGCGCCATGATGTCGGCCAGCGGGGCGGTGCGCTCGTTCCAGGGTTTCAGGTTGATCAGAAGCCGCCCCGTGTTCAGCGTGGCGTTCATGCCGTCGATGCCGATGAAGGAGGACAGCGTGGCGACGTCGGGATCCGCGAGCAGGCTTTGCGCCACCGCCTGCTGGCGGCGCGACATGGCGTCGAACGAGGTGCTTTGCGAAGACTGCGTCACCCCTTGCAGCACCCCGCCGTCCTGCGCCGGGAAGAAACCCTTCGGCACCGCGAAATACAAGAGCCCGGTGAGCGCCACGGTCGCCAGCATCGCCAGCAGCGTCAGCCGCTGATGACGCAGCGTCACGTCCAGCCAGCCTGCATAGCGCGCCTGCAGGCGATCCAGCAGTCCGGGCCTGGACGGCGCGTGCGGCGGCAGGAGCCGGGCGCACATCATAGGCGTGAGGGTCAGCGATACGGCCAGGGATATCAGGATGGCAACGGCCAGCGTGATGGCAAATTCGCGGAACAGCCGGCCCACCACGTCTTCCATGAACAGCAGCGGGATCAGCACTGCGATGAGCGATAGCGTCAGCGAAACGAGCGTGAAGCCGATCTGCCCGGCGCCCTTGAGTGCGGCCGCCATCGGGCTGTGCCCCTGTTCCCGGTAGCGTGCGATGTTCTCCAGCATGACGATGGCGTCGTCCACCACGAAGCCCGCGCCTATCGTCAGCGCCATCAGCGTGAGGTTGTTGGTGGAAAAGCCGGCCAGATACATGAAGCCGAAGGTCCCGATCAGCGACAGCGGCACGGCCAGGCTGGGGATCAGCGTGGCGGGCAGGTTGCGCAGAAAGAGGAACGTCACCAGCACCACCAGCCCCACCGCGAACCCCAATTCCCACTGCACGCCGCGGACGGACGCGCGGATGCTTTCGGTGCGGTCGGTCAAGATGCGCACCTCCACGGCGGCGGGCAGGCTGGCGGTCAATTGGGGCAGCAATGCCTTGACCTGGTCGGCCACCGCTATGACGTTGGCGCCGGGCTGGCGCTGGATGTTCACCAGCACGGCGGGCTGCCTGTCGACCCACGCGGCCAGGTAGCGGTCCTCGGCGCCGTCCTCCACCGTCGCGATCTGGCCCAGCCGCACCGGCGCGCCGTTCTTCCAGGCGACGATCAGGTCGCGGTACTCCTGCGCGCTCTGCAATTGGTCATTGGCATCCATGATGACGGACCGCACGGGGCCGTCGAAGCTGCCCTTGGGCTGATTGGAATTGGCCTTGGCGATCGCCTCCTGCACGTCCGACAGCTTCAGGCCGCGCGCGGCAAGCGCCATCGGATTGACCTGTACGCGCACGGCCGGACGCTGTCCGCCGGCCAGGCTGACCATGCCCACGCCCGACAACTGCGACAGCCGTTGCGTCATGCGCGTGTCCACCAGATCGTAGACCTTGGGCAGGGGCAGCGAATTCGACGTGACGGCCAGCGTCAGGATCGGCACGTCGGCGGGGTTGACCTTGCGGTACACGGGCGGAGTGGGCAGATCGCCTGGCAGCAGCGAATCGCTGGCGCTGATCGCGGCCTGCACTTCCTGTTCGGCCACGCCCAGCGGGACGTCCAGGGCGAACTGCAACGTGATGACCGAGATGCCGCTGCCGCTGGTGGACGACATCTGCTTCAGTCCCGGGATCTGTCCAAAGCGCCGCTCCAGCGGCGCGGTGACCGCGCGTGCCGTCACATTGGGGCTGGCGCCCGGATACTGCGTGGTCACCTGGATGATCGGGTAGTCCACCTGCGGCAACGCGGCCACGGGCAGAATGCGCCAGGCCAGGATGCCCGACAGCAGCAGGGCAATCATCAGGAACGACGTCGCGACCGGACGCAGGATGAAGGGGCGTGACAGGCTCATGCGGACTCCTCGTCGTGGCCGGGCGGGTCGACGATCTGCACGTCGCGTCCGTCGTGCAGGCGGTCCACGCCTTCGACGACCACGCGCTCGCTTGCGGCCAGGCCCGTCAGCACCACGATGCGGCCGGCGTTGGCCGGGCCCAGCGTCAGCACGCGGCGGGTGGCGCGGTTGTCGTCGCCGATGACGAACACGAACGCGCCTTGCGAACCGTATTGCACGGCTGCAGCCGGAATGGTCACCACGTCATCTTCCTGCACCACGGCCAGCCGGATGTTCACGAACTGATTGGGAAACAGCGATTCGTCGGCATTGTCGAAACGGGCGCGCAGCCGTACCGTGCCGCTGGCGGCCTGGATTCGGTTGTCCAGCGCCTCGAGCGTGCCTTCGGCAAGCATGTGGCGGTCGTCGGCATCCCAGGCCTGCACGCGCAGCACGGCGGTCTTCGCCTGCGCCTGCCGCAAAAGAGCCAGGCGCGTTTCCGAGATGCTGAAAAGGGCCGAGATGGGGGCCATCTGAACCACGGTGGTCAAGCCCTCCGCGTCCGTCGCGCGTACGTGGTTGCCCGCGTCGACGCGCCGCAATCCCACCCGGCCGGCATGCGGCGCCACGATGCGCGTGTGACCGAGCAGGCGCTGGGCATCCGCGACTTGCGCCTGGTTTCGTTGACGCCGCGCGGCGTAGGCTCGCACCTGGGCCTCGGCGGTATCGAGCTGCTGGCCCGCCACCGCGTCCTGCCGCGCCAGCTTGCGATAGCGCCGCAGGTCGGCTTCGGCGTTGTCCAGCAGTGCCTGTGTCTGCGCCAGTTCGCCCTCGGCCAGCGCCAGCGCGGCCACGAAGGGGCGCGGATCGATCTCGGCCAGCAACTGGCCTTGCGTGACGGCCTGGCCTTCCCGGTAGTGCAGCTTGATCAGTTCGCCATCGACCTGGCTGCGCACGGTCACCTGCGCCAGCGGCGTGATGGTGCCCAGCGCGTGCAGGTCGCGCTGCAGCGGACCGACGCGCGCAGCGGCGACGCTCACCGCGACGGGGAGCTTTCCGTAGTTCGGGGGAGGCGGAGCGGCCGGGCCTTTGTTGCCCGCCAGCCAGAGCGCCACACCAATCAGCAGGGCCAGCGCCAGGGCGGCCGCGATCAGGATCAGGCGTTTGCGTGAGGGGGTGGGGCCCGCAAGGAAGCGCAGGGACATCAGGGCTGCCAGGCAAGGGGATAGCGGACAGCCGAGATTCTATATTAATAATAATGATTAGCGTTATTGACGCCGATATTCAAGAAGGGTTTGCGCGTATCGTTTAGAGTGGCGGCTGTTTTCAATACCCCGGTTTGCAACAGGAGTGGGTCCATGAGCGAAAAATCCCTCGAAAGTCCGCGTGAATTATGCGAACGCCTGCAGGAACGATTGTCGGCCGAACGGGCCCGGCTGGCGCAATGGCAGTCGATCGAGGCCGATTACCACCACAAATACACCGAGACGCTGCGGCCGCTCGAAGATAAGCTCAACCAGCTGCGCTACAAGCTGGTGCTGTGCTTTGACCACGCCTACAAGGAAATGGGTCTGTCCAAGGCCGAACGCGAGTTCGTGTCCGAACTGGTCACGGAGTTCTCGGAAGAACTGCTGGTGCTGTCGGCCAAGTCGGCGCTACCGGCCGGTTGCGACACCGCAAGGCTCAAGACGCTCTACAAGAAGCACCGCGGGGCCGATTACGACGCCAATCTTGCCGAGCTGACCGAAAGCGCGCGGCAAGAGCTGGCCGATGCGCTGGACCTGGATGTTGCCGACCTGGACTCGATGTCGCCCATGCAGTTGCTGCAGGTCATCCAGGATCAGTACGACGACGAAGACGCGGAAGAGCTGCTGGAATACGCTCGCGTGGTCCGCATGCCGACCGTAACGAACGCCGTCGCCTGGGACGCATTGCAAGCGGCCGAGCGGGAGCGGCTGGCCCAGGCCGCCCAGGATCCCAACCTGCGCGCCTCAGTGCAGGCCGCCGCCGACATCCCCGACGATCAGCTGGAAGCGGCCAATGCGGTGCTGGCCGCTCAGCTCGACGAGATCCTTACCCAGGTTCAGTTTGCCGAGGAAAGCTTCACGCTGCGCTATGAGCTGGACCCGTTCGCCACCTTCGATCCGGAAACGGTGATGCAAGAGCTGGATGACGACATCAAGGACATCCAGGAGTACATCCAGGAACTTGAACACGAAGTCATGCAGTTCTCGGACGAATCGCTGCTCAAGGCTTGGCTCAAGGCCATGCGGCGTGAAGTTGCCGCGATGGAGCGGCGCGAAGGCCGGTCCTGAAGCCTCAACCCTTGGGCCGCGACACCGGCATCACCCGCATGACGGGCGCCGCCTGCTTGGCCGCCGCGTCCGCGCGCGGGCGGATCATCATGGGGAAGAACCGCCACAGGTACAGTCCCAGCGCCAGCGCCCACGCGCTGGCCGACGCATGCAGCAGACCCAGCGTTGCAGCGGTCGGTAGCAGGGCCGCCAACCGCAGCAACGCCGCCAGGATCATCAGCGCGTAGCTCAGGACCATGCTGCGGTCCGTGTGCAGAGGACGGCCCAGATGGCCGAGTGCGGTGCGGGTCACCATGCCCAGGATCAATACCGAGAATCCGGCCACGCCGATGACGTGCGCGGGCCAAGCCTGCCGGACCACAATGCCCGCCAGTTGCGCCGCGCCCACCAGCAGGCCGATCCCCAGACCCAGATACCCCGCATAGAGAATCCACAGGAGCGGCACGCGCCGCACGGCCCACGGCTTCCAGGACACCCACTGCACCAGCGCAATCGCGCCGCTTGCCGCAAGCGCCAGCGCGGCAGCCTGCTGCACGTCGGCCAGCAGGCAGGCGATGGCGACGATGCCAAAGCCAAGCTGCCAATGACCGCTCTTGGTATGGGGAGGAATGTCCAGGCCCGCAACTGCGCGCTTGGCGAAGAAGGGCATGACCCGCCGGGCGATCAGCAAGGTCAGCACGGCCATCGACAGCAGCCCGGCATTGAAATAGCGCATCAGCGTCACGTAGTCGCCCTGGACCGTCGCCCACAGGTACAGCCCGTTGGTTGCGCCCAGCGCCAGCAGAAGGAACGGGACGCCATAGTTGCGCTGGTTCCGGGTGACCACGACGGCGCGTCCCAGTGCCCCGGCCGCCCACAGGAAAAACAGCAAGTCCGCCGCCGCCGCGACGGCGAAGGCAGTGCGCCCGGGGACCAGATACCCCACGCGCGCCGCGATCCACAGCCCGCACAGCGCGGCAAGCGGATTGCCTTTCAGGGGATTCTTGCCCGTCCAGTTGGCGCCCGCCGTCAGCAGGAAGCCCACCGCAATCGTGGCTACGAAGCCCCACAGCATTTCATGCGCATGCCAGAACATGCCGTTCAGCACGCCAGTCAGCCGCGCGGGTGCGTGCACCCATAGCAACACCGAAAAAAGCGCCCAGAAGCAGCCCGCCAGATACAGCGGGCGGAAACCCATTTCAGTGAACGCGCCCCACTCGGGCGGGGCGGGGCGTGGCTTCTTTGCGGGTTCGTCGATGGAAAGCAGGGTGGTCATGGTGTGGCCCGTGCGCGCGGGGCGCGCGCCGTTGCGGTTTTGAACGTGTATTTGAAATACATATTACATCTGGCCGCATCGCGACGCGATCCGGGCACTTGATCCAGCGCAAGGCTGTCCGGAACACCCGCATGACTAGGCACTTCGGAAATAGCCCTTTGGTCGGCTGGGGAATGGTTGCAACAGGGAGGGCTGCTTAGGCTACCGACATACGTATTTGTCAGCAAAAAGCGAGACTAACCATGGCAGCACATCAATCCTCGGCCGGTGCGCCGATGCGGGTCCTGATATCCAGCACGTTTGCCTTCACCATCTGTTTTGCGGTGTGGATGATCTTTGCCGTGCTGGGGATTCCAATAAAGGCGCAGCTCGGCCTGTCCGAAACGCAATTCGGCCTGCTGGCCGCCATGCCGGTCCTGACCGGCTCCCTCGTGCGCGTGCCGCTCGGCATCTGGACCGATCGCTACGGCGGCCGTCCCGTGTTCTTCGTGCTGATGCTGCTGGCGGTGGTGCCGATCTGGCTGCTGTCATACGCCACGGAATATTGGCAGTTCCTGGTGCTGGCGCTGTTCGTCGGCCTGACCGGCGGCTCGTTCTCCGTGGGCACGCCCTATGTGGCCCGCTGGTTCCCGCGCAACAAGCAAGGCCTGGCCATGGGCGTCTTCGGCGCCGGCAACTCGGGCTCGGCCATCACCAAGTTCGTGGCCCCCGCGCTCATCGCGGCTGCCGGCGGCGCCTGGGTCATCGTGCCGCAGGTCTACGCCGTGGCGCTGCTGGTCACCGCCATCCTGTTCTGGATGTTCTCGTCGTCCGATCCGTCTCACCGCGTCGCGGGCGGCGCCTCGTTGTCGGCCCAGTTCGCCATGCTGAAGGATCCGCGTGTGTGGCGCTACTGCCAGTATTACTCGGTCGTGTTCGGCGGCTATGTGGCGCTGGCCCTGTGGATGACCAAGTACTACATCGGCGAATACGGCTTCGACATGAAGCTGGCCGCGCTGCTGGCCGCGTGCTTCTCGTTGCCCGGCGGCGTGCTGCGCGCCGTCGGCGGCTGGATCTCCGACCGCTACGGCGCCTACAAGACCACGTGGTGGGTGATGTGGGTGTGCTGGGTTGCGTTCTTCCTCCTGAGCTATCCGCAAACCGAATTCACCGTCATGACCGCCGGCGGCCCGCGTTCCTTCGGCATCGCGCTCGGCCCGGTCACCTTCACCATCCTGCTGTTCGTCGTCGGCATCGCCATGGCGATCGGCAAGGCCTCGGTCTTCAAGTTCATCTCCGATGAATTCAGCGACAACATCGGCGCCGTGTCCGGCATCGTCGGACTGGCTGGCGGCCTGGGCGGCTTCGTGCTTCCCATCATGTTCGGCGTCCTGCTCGACCTGACCGGCATCCGCTCCAGCGCGTTCATGCTGCTGTACGGCACGGTCTGCGTCTCGCTGATCTTCATGCACTTCAGTTTCCGGCCCGAAAGCGCGGCCATCGCCCGGCAGCAAGCCGCCTGACCCACCCACCATCCTGAGAGAACCTCATGTCCACTCAAGTCCTTGCGCGCTGGGAGCCGGATAATCCCGGTTTCTGGAAACAGACGGGCGCGCGCGTCGCCAACCGCAATCTGTGGATCTCGATCCCGGCGCTGATGCTGGCGTTCAGCATCTGGATGCTCTGGAGCGTGGTCGTCGTCAACCTTGACCGCGCCGGCTTCATGCTGTCCAAGAACCAGCTCTTCTGGCTGACGGCGCTGCCCGCGCTGTCGGGCGCGACGCTGCGCATCTTCTACTCGTTCCTAGTGCCCGTGTTCGGCGGGCGCAAATGGACGGCCATCTCCACTGCCTCGCTGCTGATTCCGGCGCTGGGCATGGGTTTCGCGCTGCGCGATCCCACCACCTCGTTTCCGACCCTTCTGGTGCTGGCGCTGCTGTGCGGCCTGGGCGGCGGCAACTTCAGCTCCAGCATGGCCAACATCAGCTTTTTCTTTCCCAAGGAAAAGAAGGGGCTGGCAACGGGCCTGAACGCCGGCATCGGCAACCTGGGCGTGTCGTTGGTGCAGTTCGTCGTGCCCGTCGTCATCACCATGGGCGTCTTCGGCGTTGCCGGCGGCGAGCCGCAGGTCATCAACGCCAATGGCGCGCAGCAAAATCTGTGGCTGCAGAACGCGGGCTTCATCTGGGTGATCCCCATCGCGCTGGCGTCCATCGCCGCGTGGTTCGGCATGAACGACATCGCCGATGCGCGCGCCTCGTTCGCCGACCAGGCCGTCATCTTCAAGCGCAAGCACAACTGGCTGATGTGCTGGCTTTACGTGGGCACGTTCGGGTCGTTCATCGGCTTCTCGGCGGGCTTCGCAATGCTGACCAAGACGCTGTTTCCCACCGTCAACCCCATGGCATACGCCTTTCTGGGACCGCTGGTCGGATCGCTGACGCGTCCCGTGGGCGGCTGGATCTCCGACAAGCTGGGCGGCGCCCGGGTCACGCTCTTCACCTTCGCGGCCATGATCGCCGCGGTGGCCGGCGTCGTGACGTTCCTGCCGGGTGAGGGCCGCCTGGGCGATTTCAACGGCTTTTTGGCCATGTTCATCGTGCTTTTCGCGCTGACCGGCCTGGGCAACGGTTCCACGTTCCGCATGATTCCGGTGATCTTCCTGCGCGAACGCACGCAGGCGGCGCAGGGCAAGGGTCCGGCCGCGCAGAAGCAGGCCATGTCGGAGGCGGCCAAGGAATCGGCCGCGGTGCTGGGCTTTTCCGGCGCCATCGGGGCCTACGGCGGTTTTTTCATCCCGCGCAGCTTCGGCACGTCGCTCGAAATGACGGGCAGCGTCCAGACCGCGCTGTTCTGCTTCATCGCCTTCTATGCCACCTGCATGCTGATCACGTGGTGGTACTACGCACGCCGCAACGCGCCCATTCCCTGCTAAGGAGCGTTCGCCGGGGCCCGGCTGCGCACTCATTGCGTGGCCGGGCCCCGGCGGCCTTGCGCGGCACGACTAGTTCGGCCTACCCGGGTAACTAGTCACTCTGCCGAACCCGGGTTGTGCCACCGGCGAATGGTCGGCCAGACAGCCCAGCCCTAAAGTTGTTTCATCAGCATTGATCGCAGTACGCGCCGGCCAGGCCGGCGTTCTTGGAGAAACACAATGAGTCATTTTCTGGACCGGTTGAAGTTCATGTCGCGGGTGAAGTCCACCTTCGCGAACGGTCACGGCGAAACCGTCAACGAGGACCGCAAGTGGGAGAACGCCTACCGCGCCCGCTGGCAGCACGACAAGGTGGTGCGTTCCACCCACGGCGTGAACTGCACCGGCTCCTGCTCCTGGAAGGTGTATGTCAAGAACGGCCTGATCACCTGGGAAACCCAGCAAACCGACTACCCCCGCACCCGTCCCGACCTGCCCAACCACGAGCCGCGCGGCTGTCCTCGTGGCGCGTCGTACAGCTGGTATGTGTATTCGGCGCAGCGCGTGAAGTACCCCATGATCCGCGGCCGCCTGATCGAAATGTGGCGCGAAGCCCGCAAGACGATGGACCCGATCGCGGCCTGGGAATGGATCAGCCAGGATCCCAAGCGCGCCAAGCGCTACAAGTCGGTGCGCGGCCTGGGCGGCTTCGTCCGCGCCGATTGGGACACCGCCACGGAAATCATTGCTGCGGCCAACGCGCTCACCATCAAGAAGTACGGCCCGGACCGCGTGATCGGGTTCTCGCCGATTCCCGCCATGTCGATGGTCAGCTACGCCGCCGGCGCCCGCTACCTTAGCCTTTTGGGCGGCGCCTGCCTCAGCTTCTACGACTGGTACTGCGATCTTCCCCCCGCCAGCCCCCAGATCTGGGGCGAACAGACCGACGTGCCCGAATCGGCCGACTGGTACAACTCCACCTACCTGATGGTCTGGGGCTCGAACGTCCCGCAGACCCGCACCCCGGACGCGCACTTCTACACCGAAGTCCGCTACAAGGGAACCAAGACCGTGGCCGTGTCCAGCGACTTCGGCGAAATGGTCAAGTTCGGCGACATCTGGCTGGCGCCCAAGCAGGGCACCGACGCCGCGCTCGCCATGGCCATGGGCCACGTCATCCTCAAGGAATTCCACCTGTCGGGCAAGTCGGCCTACTTCACGGACTACGTGCGCCGCTACACCGACATGCCGATGCTGGTGCAGCTCAAGGAACGCGACGGCTTCTACGCCCCTGACCACTTCCTGCGCGCCTCGCAGCTGGACAACGCGCTTGGCGAACAGAACAACCCCGACTGGAAGACGCTGGTGCTGGACGAGTCCACCGGCGATCTGGTGGCGCCCAACGGCAGCATCGGCTTTCGCTGGGGCGAGGGCGCCGTCAACGGCGGCGAAAAGGTCGGCCGCTGGAACCTGGAATCCAAGGATGGCGGCTCGGGCCGCGAAATCCTCCCCACGCTCAGCCTTCTGGACAAGTCCGACGAAGTGGTCGGCGTGGGCTTCCCGTACTTCGGCAGCGAACACGACGAGCTGCTGGTTCGCAACGTGCCCGCCCGCCGCATCCGCCTGGCTGACGGCACCGACGCGCTGGTAGCCACCGTGTACGACCTGCAGATGGCCAACTACGGCCTGGATCGCGGCCTGGGCGGCGGCAACGTCGCGTCCTCGTACGATGACGACGTTCCCTATACGCCCGCCTGGCAGGAAAAGCACACCACCGTGCCGCGCGCGCAGGTCATCCAGGTGGCGCGCGAGTTCGCCCAGAATGCGCACGACACCGAAGGCAAGTCCATGGTCATCGTCGGCGCCGGCCTGAACCACTGGTACCACATGGACATGATCTACCGCGGCATCATCAACATGCTGATGATGTGCGGTTGCGTCGGCAAGAGCGGCGGCGGCTGGGCGCACTACGTGGGCCAGGAAAAGCTGCGCCCGCAGTTCGGCTGGGCCCCGCTGGCGTTTGCCGCCGACTGGGTGCGCCCGCCGCGCCAGATGAACGGCACCTCATTCTTCTACGCGCACACCAGCCAATGGCGCCACGAAAAGCTGAACGTGCAGGAAGTGCTCGGCCCCACCGCCGACCGCGCCAAGTACAGCGAACTCAGCATGATCGACCTGAACGCCCGCGCCGAGCGCATGGGCTGGCTGCCGTCGGCGCCGCAGCTGCGCACCAATCCACTGGACGTCGTGGCGCAGGCCGACAGCCTGGGCAAGGATCCCGTCGCGCACGCCGTCGAACAGATGAAGTCGGGCGAGCTGCGCATGTCCTGCGAAAACCCGGACGATCCCGCCAACTTCCCGCGCAACATGTTCGTGTGGCGCTCCAACATTCTGGGCTCCAGCGGCAAGGGTCACGAGTACTTCCTGAAGTACCTGTTGGGCACCCAGAACGCCGTGTTCGGCGATGAGGCCGACGCCATCAAGCCGTCCGAAGTCACCTTTGAGGACGACGCGGCCGAAGGCAAGCTGGACCTCCTGACCGTGCTGGACTTCCGCATGAGCACCACGTGCCTTTACGGCGACATCGTGCTGCCGACGGCCACCTGGTACGAAAAGGACGACCTCAACACGTCCGACATGCACCCCTTCATCCATCCGCTCAGCGAAGCCGTGCAGCCGCTCTGGGAAAGCAAGACTGACTGGGAAATCTACAAGCTGCTGGCCAAGAAATTCAGCGAAATCGGTGGTCCCTACTTGGGCAAGCGCCGCGACCTGGTGCTGACCCCGCTGATGCACGACACCCCGGGAGAACTGGGCCAGGCCTTCGAACCCAAGGACTGGAAGCTCGGCGAATGCGACCTGATTCCGGGCAAGACGGCCCCGTCCATGACGGTGGTCGAACGTGACTACAACGACATCTACCGCAAGTTCACGTCGGTGGGTCCGTTGCTGGACAAGCTGGGCAACGGCGGCAAGGGCATCAACTGGAACACCCAGCACGAGGTCCACGAGCTGGCCGGCATCAACGAGAGCGTCACGGAATCCGGCGTCAGCCAGGGCCGTCCGCGCCTGGATACGGCGATCGACGCGGCCGAGATGATCCTGACCTTCGCACCTGAGACCAACGGCCATGTGTCGGTCAAGGCTTGGGAAGCGCTGGGCAAGATCACCGGACGCGACCACACGCACCTGGCGGTCGGACGCGAGCACGACAAGATCCGCTTCCGCGACATCCAGGCGCAGCCGCGCAAGATCATTTCGGCGCCCACCTGGTCCGGTCTGGAAAGCGAAGAGGTCAGCTACAACGCCGGCTACACCAACGTCCATGAACTGATCCCATGGCGCACCCTGACCGGCCGCCAGCAGTTCTACCAGGATCACCGCTGGATGCTGGACTTTGGCGAGGGCTCGTGCGTGTACAAGCCCGCCATCGACACCAAGACGGTTGCGCCCATGCTGGGCAAATACCCGAACGGCGAAAAGGAGCTGGTCCTGAACTGGATCACGCCGCACCAGAAGTGGGGCATCCACAGCACGTACTCGGACAACCTGCGCATGCTGACCTTGAGCCGCGGCGGCCCCCACGTGTGGGTGTCCGAAGCCGAGGCCAAGCAGGCCGGACTGGTCGACAACGACTGGGTGGAAGTGTTCAACGTGAACGGCACGCTGACCGCCCGGGTGGTCGTGAGCCAGCGCGTTCCGGTCGGCATGTGCCTGATGTACCACGCACAGGAAAAGATCGTGAACGTGCCGGGCGCTGAAACCAGCGGCAAGCGCGGCGGCATCCATAACTCGGTCACGCGCACGGTGCTCAAGCCCACGCACATGATCGGCGGATACGCGCAGCAGGCCTACGGTTTCAACTACTACGGCACCGTGGGCGCCAACCGCGACGAGTTCGTGGTCGTGCGCAAGATGAAGAAGGTGGACTGGCTGGAAGGCCCGCTCGTCGAAGAACTGCAACAAGAAGAGAAGCAATCATGAGGATACGCGCCCAAATCGGCATGGTGCTGAACCTGGACAAGTGCATTGGCTGCCACACTTGCTCGGTCACCTGCAAGAACGTCTGGACCAGCCGCGACGGTGTCGAGTACGCGTGGTTCAACAACGTCGAAACCAAGCCCGGCATCGGCTATCCGAAGGAATGGGAAAACCAGGAAAAGTGGAAGGGCGGCTGGAGCCGCACGGCCGCCGGCAAGCTGGAGCCGCGCCAAGGCGGCAAGCTGCGCATCCTGGCCAACCTGTTCGCCAACCCGAACCTGCCCGCCATCGACGACTACTACGAGCCGTTCACTTACGACTACGAGCACCTGAAGAACGCGCCGCTGTCGCAGACGCCGCCCACCGCGCGTCCGGTGTCGGTGCTGACGGGCAAGAAGATGGACAAGATCCATTGGGGCCCGAACTGGGAAGACGACCTGGGCGGCGAGTTCAGCTCGCGCAGCCGCGATGCACTCTTCGAAGGCGTGCAGAAAGAGATGTACTCGACGTTCGAGAACACCTTCATGATGTACCTGCCGCGCCTGTGCGAACACTGCCTGAACCCGGCCTGTGTCGCCAGCTGCCCGTCCGGTTCCATCTACAAGCGCGAAGACGACGGCATCGTCCTGGTCGATCAGGACAAGTGCCGCGGATGGCGCATGTGCATCTCGGGTTGCCCGTACAAGAAGATCTACTACAACTGGAACAGCGGCAAGGCCGAGAAGTGCACGTTCTGCTATCCGCGCATCGAGGCCGGCCAGCCGACCGTGTGCTCGGAAACCTGCGTGGGCCGCATCCGCTACCTGGGCGTGCTGCTGTATGACGCCGACCAGATCGAAACTGCCGCCGCCACCGCTAACGAGCAGGATCTGTATCAGTCGCAGCTCGACCTGTTCCTGGACCCGCATTCGCCCGAGGTAATCGCCGCGGCGCGCGAGCAGGGCATCCCGGAATCTTGGCTGGAAGCCGCGCGCAATTCGCCCGTCTACAAGATGGCCGTCGAATGGAAGGTGGCCTTCCCGCTGCACCCGGAATACCGCACGCTGCCCATGGTCTGGTACATCCCGCCGCTGTCGCCCATCCAGACGGCCGCCGAGTCCGGCAAGATGCCCCAGCGCACCGTGGGCAAGAGCGGCATGATTCCCGACGTGTCGACGCTGCGCATCCCCGTGCGCTACCTGGCCAACCTGCTGACCGCCGGCAAGGAAGCGCCGGTGCTGCAAGCTCTGGAACGCATGCTGGCCATGCGCGCGTTCAAGCGGTCCGAGACCGTCCACGGCGAACGCGACACGGCCCTGCTGGATCAGGTGGGCCTGTCCGAGGAAACGGTGCAGGACATGTACCGCATCATGGCCATCGCCAACTACGAAGACCGCTTCGTCGTGCCCAGCAGCCACAAGGAAGTGGTCGAGGACAGCTTCAACGAGAAGGGCAGCTGCGGCTTCACCTTTGGCAACGGCTGCTCGGGCGGCGTGTCGGAAGGCACCTTGTTCGGCCGCAAGCCGCAGGGCAGCGAGATCTTCATTGAAATGCCCAAGTCGCGCAAGAAGGCCGTTTCGGCCTGAGGAAAGGAGAACACCATGAGCCTGTACCGACTGCTTTCCGCCATGCTGTGCTACCCCGAGCCGGAGCTGCTGGACTACCTGGGCGAACTGGAAGAGGCCCTGGCGGCCTATCCGGACGCCGAGGAAACCCTGCAGCCCCTGGTCAGCTACCTGGCCTCGAACGACCTGATTCCCCTGCAAGAGAACTACGTCGCCACCTTTGACCGCAACCGCTCGCATTCGCTGCACCTGTTCGAACACGTCCACGGCGAAAGCCGCGACCGCGGCCAGGCGATGGTGGACCTGCTGGAAACCTACCGCGCGCACGGCTTCGAGCCGATGGTGTCGGAACTGCCGGACCACGTGCCGCTGTTCCTGGAATTCCTGGGGGTCATCGATCCCGACACGGCCCAGGAGCTGCTGGACGAAGCCATCCACGTGCTGGCGGCCATCGGCGCGCGCCTGGCCAAAAGCGAAAGCTCCTACGCCTGCGTCTTTGCTGTGCTGCGCGCCCAGTCCCGCGTGATTCCGCGCGTGCAGACCGAGGCGCCGGTGCGCGACATGGACGAGGCGATGGAGGCCTTCGGCGCCGGGCCCGACGGCGTGGAACCGCTGCTGCGGCCGTTTGCGGGAGGCGGGGTGCAGACCGTGCACTTCCATCCCCGTTCCGCCGCGACTCATTAATGCCCAGGACGACGCATCATGAACTCCCTGAACCAGTTTCTTTTCGGCATCTATCCGTACATCGCACTGACGATCTTTCTGCTCGGCAGCCTGGCGCGTTTTGAGCGCGAGCAGTACACCTGGAAATCCGACAGCTCGCAACTGCTGCATCGCGGCCAGTTGCGGCTGGGGAACATCCTGTTCCACATCGGCATCCTGGGCCTGTTCTTCGGGCATCTGGTCGGCCTGCTCACCCCCGTCATCGTGTGGGACACGCTGGGCGTTTCGCACTCGCTCAAGCAGATGGTTGCGATGGTGGCGGGCGGCGTGATGGGCGGGCTGTGCCTGATCGGCCTCTTGATCCTGATCCACCGCCGCCTGACCGACCCCCGCATCGCCCACGCCACGCGGCCTGGCGACAAGATCCTGTTGCTGTGGATTCTGGTGACGCTGCTGCTGGGGCTGTCCACGATCGTGCTGTCGGCTGGCCACATGGACGGCGAAATGATGGTGCACCTGATGACCTGGGCGCAGCACATCGTCACGTTCCAGGGCGACGCTGCCAGCTACATCGCCGGCGTGCCGCTGCTGTTCAAGGCGCACCTCTTCATGGGCCTCACGCTTTTCGTGATCTTCCCGTTCACCCGTCTGGTGCACGTCTGGAGCGGTTTCGCGTCGGTGGGCTACCTGGGCCGCGCCTGGCAACTGGTCCGTCCGCGCTGATTCCCCGTCTTAGGAGCCGAACATGCCTGTCATCGTCAACGGCGTCGAACTGAACGACGCGGATCTGGAACGTGAACTGCCCTTGCACGCAGAAGCCGGCAACCCCATGCGCGAGGCCGTCACGGCCCTGGTGCTGCGGCGCGTCCTGCTGGACGAGGCCGGCCGGCAGGGCCTGGATGTATCCGACGAGGAAAGCGCCATCGGCGCCTTGCTCGCCAGTCAGGCCCCGGCGCCCGAAGCCGACGACGCCGCTTGCCGGCGCTTCTACCAGATGCACCCCGAGCGCTTCATGGTGGGCGAACTGGTCGAGGCCGACCACATCCTGTTCCAGGTCACGCCCGACGTGAACCTGGACATGCTGAAGGCGCATGCCAACGTGGTGCTGGCCGAGCTGCTGGCCGACCCGTCCCGGTTCGCCGAGGTGGCCCGCGAACAATCCAATTGCCCGTCCGGGGCCGTAGGCGGCAATCTGGGCCAACTGGGGCGCGGCGACACCGTGCCGGAATTCGAACGCGCGGTGTTCGCGCTGCCTTCGGGCGGCTTGCTGCCGCAGTTGCTGCAGACGCGGCACGGCCTGCACATCGTGCGCGTGGTTCGGCGTGTCGAAGGGCGGCTCTTGCCCTACGAACACGTGGCCAAGCAGATTGCCACGGCGCTCACGTCCATGAGCCGCGATACCGCCTGGCGGCAATACACCAAGCTGCTGGTCGGGCGCGCCAAGATCTCGGGCATCGATCTGGACGACGGCGAACCCGAACGGGTCTTCGCCGGGAGCGCCGCATGATGGACGAGCCAGCCCCTGCTGCCCTGGCGGACGGCTTTGGCCGCCGCATCGACTATCTGCGCGTTTCGGTCACCGATCGCTGCGACCTGCGTTGCAGCTATTGCCTGCCCAAGGATTTCAAGGGCTTTGAAACGCCGGCCAACTGGATGACCCACGACGAAATGGTCCGGCTGGTCGGGCTGTTCGTGAGCCTGGGCGTGGCCAAGGTCAGGCTTACGGGCGGCGAGCCGCTGCTGCGCAAGGGCGTTGCCGGGCTGGCCGCCACCATCGCCGCCATGCCCGGGCTGCGCGACCTGTCCGTGTCCACCAACGCCACGCAGCTATCGCGCCATGCGCAGTCGCTGCGCGCGGCGGGGGTGGACCGTCTGAACATCAGCCTGGACACGCTGGACGCGGCAGCGTTCTCGCAGATCACGGGACGCGATTGCCTGGACGCCGTGCTGGCCGGATTGTCGGCCGCGCGGCAGGCTGGCTTTTCCCCAATCAAGCTCAACAGCGTGGTGCATGCGGCCACGCCGGAATCCGAAGTTCGCCGCCTGCTGTCCTATGCGGTGGAGCAGGGCTTCGTGCTGCGGCTGATCGAACCGATGCCGATGGGCGAGTGCGGCCGCGGCTTTACGCACACCGACCTGAACGCGATGGGCGCGCGCCTGGCCGCCGACGCCGGGCTGGTGCCATCGCTGGCCGAATCACGCAACGGCCCGGCGCGCTACTGGACCAGCGGACAGGGCGCGCCCGTGCTGGGCGTCATCACCCCCATGTCGCGTCATTTCTGCGCCACCTGCAACCGCGTGCGGCTGGGCGTGGACGGCACCTTGTATCTGTGCCTGGGCCAGGAAGACCAAGTGCCGCTCGGACGCTTGCTGCGCGCGGGCGCCAGCGACGCCGATCTCATCCAGGCCATCCGGGCGGGCATCGCCGCCAAGCCGGAGCGCCACGAATTCAATGCCCGGCCCGAACGCATCGTGCGCTTCATGTCGCAAACGGGAGGCTGACATGCAGGATCTTGAACGACTGGTGGGCGGCTTCCAGCGCTTTCAGCAACAGTATTACGAAGACGCGCCGTCGCTGTACCGCAACCTGCGCGACGGCCAGCATCCCAGTACATTGCTGATCGGCTGTTGCGATTCCCGCGTGGACCCGGCCATGCTGCTAGGGTGTGATCCCGGCGACATCTTTACCGTGCGCAATGTGGCCAATCTGGTGCCGCCGTGCAGCAAGGACCGCGGCCTTCAAGGCGTTCTGGCGGCAATCCAGTTTGCCGTCGAACAATTGCAGGTCAGCCGCATCATCGTGCTGGGACACGCCCAATGCGGCGGGATCCGCGCACTGATGGAGCGCGGCATCCGCCGCGACGGCGAGACCGACTATCTTGGGCGCTGGATGGACATCGCCGAACCCGCGCGCGAACAGGTGCTGCGGCAGATGCCGGACGCCACCAAGGAAGAGCGCCGGCGCGCCTGCGAGCAGGCCTCCATCCTGATCTCGCTGCGCAACCTGGAGGACCTGCCTTTCGTGCGGCGGGCGGTCGACGCGGGAAGCCTGTCCCTGCATGGGTGGTATTTCGACCTGGTGGCGGGCGCTTTGCTGGCATACTCCCCGCGGGCGGACACGTTTTTGCCCATCGTATGTCCCTTGCTGACGGAACCCGCACTCGTATGACTCCCGTATTCGGTATCGCCGGCCGCTCCGGCAGCGGCAAGACCACCCTGATCGAGGCCATGCTGCCGCTGCTTGGCGCGCGCGGCCTGCGGGTGAACGTCATCAAGCACAGCCATCATGATTTTCAGATGGAGCCCCCCGGCAAGGACAGCGCGCGCTTTCGGACCGCGGGCGCGCAGGAAGTCATGATTGCCTCGCCATACCGGTATGCCATCGTGCATGAACTGCGCGACACGCCGGAACCCACGCTTGAGGCGCAACTGGCGCGCCTGTCGCCCGCCGATCTGGTGCTGGTCGAGGGCTTCAAGCAGGCCGCGATTCCGCGTATCGAGGTCTACCGCCCCGCGCTGGGCAAGCCGCCGCTGCACGCCGAAGATCCTTCATTCCTGGCCGTCGTGACGGATGCGCCGCTTGAAATCGCTTTGCCCTGCCTGCCCCTGAACGACCCTGCCCAGGTTGCCGATTTTCTGTGCCGCACCCTCGGTTTGGCCTGATCGCATGGGGCTAAAACGCGCGCAATCGCGCCGGAAAGCGGGCGGGAAGCGACTACACTGATACCCGATCCGCGCTTTTCGCCCCGACACCCATGAAGTCCTCGAATACCGCCACTCCCTCCGACGCGCTGCCGTCGCCCCGGCACCGCCTGTCCACGCGCATCGTGGCAAGCTCGCTGCTGGCGCTGGTCGTGGTGCTGTCCATGGTGAGCTGGACGCTGTGGCTGTCCTGGCAACTCGAAGGCGCGGGCGCGGCCATCAACGATACTGGCAGCCTGCGGATGCGGGCCAATCGCGTCGCCGTCGAACTGATGCGGCCGCAGGCCGGGCGCGAAGTGCGCACCACCGAACAGATTGCCATTCTGGACGACACCATCGCGCGCCTGGCACGGGGCAACCCCGCGCGGCCGCTCTTCATTCCCAACGACAACGCGATCCGCGCCCAATGGCACGACGTGGCCGCTTACTGGCGCGACATCATGAAGCCGGCGGCGCTGCGCGCCATTGGCCAGCCGGACGCATCAAGCTACCTGGAAACGCTGCCCGAATTCGTGGCGCGCGCCGATACGCTGGTCCGGATGATCGAACAGGACAATGCCGGCAAGACCACGTCCCTGCGGCTGTCGCAGGGCGTGTTGGCGGCAATCGCCAGCGCGGGCACGCTTGCCATGATCTACCTGCTGTATCTGTGGATCATTTCACCGGTGCTGCGTCTACGCGACGGCCTGCAGCGCATGGCCGACCGCGAGTTCAGCAGCCGCCTGCCGGTCGAAAGCCAGGACGAGTTCGGCGTGCTGGCCCGCGGCTACAACCGCATGGCGGACGAACTGCAGGACTTGTACACCAGTCTGGAGCAGCGGGTGGAACAGAAGACGGCGCAGTTGGCCGCGCAGAATCGCGACATCGGGGCGCTGTATGACATGGCGGCGTTCCTGAACCAGCCCAATGAAATCGAGGCCATGTGCGATGGCTTCCTGCGCCGCGTGATGCTGCAGTTCGATGCCGAAGCAGGCAGCATCCGGGCGCTGGATCCCAACAACGAAAAACTGAACCTCGTGGTGTCCGTGGGCCTGTCCGAAGAATTGGTCGAGTCCGAACACTGCATGAAGGTCGACGACTGCTATTGCGGTGTCGCCACCCGCAAGGCGGGTGTGATCGTCATTCAGGACTTCCGCCAGTCGCCGCCCGAACTGGATCTGAACTGCCAGCGCGAGGGCTTTGCCAGCGTGGCGGTGTTTCGCATCGTGACGCGCGACGAAGTGCTGGGTTCGTATTCGCTGCATTTCCGCACGCACCGTCGGCTGGCCGCGTCCGAGTCGCAGTTGCTGGAAACGCTGGGCCAGCACCTGGGCGTGGCGCTGGACAACCGGCGGCTGAGCGCGCAGGCGCGTCAATTGGCTGTGGTCCAGGAGCGCGGACTCGTGGCGCAGGGCCTGCACGACAGCCTTGCCCAAGGCCTGAACTTCCTGAACCTGCAATTGCAGATGCTCGATGCCGCGATCAAGCGCGGCGACGAGGAAGAGGTCAGCGAGATCCTGCCGCTCTTGCGCACCGGCGTGGACGAAAGCTACCAGGACGTGCGCGAACTCCTGACCAACTTCCGCAGCAAGTTGTCGCAAGGCGACCTGCAAGCCGCCATCGAGGACACGGTTTCCCGTTTTCGCCGCCAGACCGCCATCGACACCGACCTGACGTTTACCCAGGGCGAGGGCGCGCCGTTGCAGCCGGAGCAGCAGTTGCAGGTGCTGTTCATCCTGCAGGAAGCGCTGTCCAATGTGCGCAAGCACTCGGAAGCCAGCCGCGTGCGGATCGCCGTTGAGAATGGCCGGGATTTCACCTTGCTGATTTCGGACGACGGCCAGGGCTACGACCCGGCCGACGTCGCCGAACGGGGCGAATCCCATGTCGGCCTGCACATCATGCGCGAGCGCGCCGCCCGCATGCGCGCCGTGATAAAACTCGAATCGCAGCCCGGCGCCGGCACGCGCGTGGCGCTCACCTTGCCTGGCGCCGAACGCCAGGCAGCCTGACATCCTGGCCCATCATGACCATCCGCATCCTGCTCATCGACGACCACACCCTGTTCCGCTCCGGTGTCCGCCTGCTGTTGCAGCGCCAGCCCGACTTCGAGGTCGTGGCCGAGGCGGGCGACGGCGTCGAAGGCTTGAAACGCGCCAAGGAGCTCAAACCCGACGTCGTGCTGCTCGACCTGAACCTGCCCGGCCTGTCGGGGCTGGAAACGCTGCAATTGCTGACGCAGGACCTGCCCAATTGCGCGGTCATCATCCTGACAGTCTCGGAAGAGGCCGATGAGCTTGGCCAGGCGCTTCGCGACGGCGCCCGCGGCTATCTCGTCAAGAACATCGACGCGGACGCGCTGGTGTCCGCCATCCGCCGCGCCGCCAACGGCGAAGCCGTGATTGCTGACAGCATGACGGCCAAGCTCGTCGAACAGTTCCGCGGCCAGGCCAGCCAGACGCCGCCGCCACCCGGCTCGGCCGAGCGCCATCGTCTTACCGCGCGTGAAACCCAGATCGTGCAATGGCTGGCGCGCGGGGCCAGCAACAAGGTCATCGCGCGCGAACTGGACGTGAGCGAAAGCACCGTGAAGATCCATGTGCAGAACGTGCTGAAGAAGCTCAACCTGACGAGCCGTGTGCAGGTCGCTGTCTATGCCGTGGAGCGCGGCCTGTACACCGAGGAATAGGCCGCACAAAAAGGCGCCGCGCGCGCCACGCCGTTTGATTTTCGACAAGGCCCGGGGGACGGGCGGCCCATAGACTGGCCGTCATGCAAACTCGAACCTCTCCCATAGAGCTCGTGGCCCCAGCAGGCAGTCTGGCCGCCTTGAAAGCGGCGATTGAAGCGGGCGCCGACACCGTCTATCTCGGGCTCAAGAACGCCACGAACGCCCGCAATTTCGCCGGGCTCAATTTCACCGAAGCCGACATCCGCGCCGGCGTCGAACTGGCGCATCGCCACAACCGGCATGTGCTCTTTGCCATCAACACCTTCGTGCAGGCGGGCCGCATGGCCGAATGGCAGGCCGCCGTCGATGCCGCCCACGACCTGGGCGCCGACGCCGTCATCATGGCTGACCCGGGACTGCTGGCCTACGCGAGCGACCGTTATCCGGACCTGCGGCTGCATCTGTCGGTGCAGGGCTCGGCCACCCACGCGGACGCCATTGAACTCATGAAAGAGCAGTTCGGCATCCGCCGCGTGGTCCTGCCGCGCGTCCTGACGCTGACGGAGATTGCCCGCATCTGCGCCAACGTCAGCGTCGAGGTCGAGGTCTTTGGCTTCGGCAGCCTGTGCGTGATGGCCGAGGGCCGGTGCCTCTTGTCGTCGTACGCCACCGGCGATTCCCCCAACAACAAGGGTGTCTGTTCGCCCGCGCACGCCGTGCGCTGGGTCGAAGAAGACGGCCGCATGGATGCGCGCCTGTCGGGCATCCTCATCGACCGCTACGAACCGGGCGAGCCCGCCGCGTATCCCACGTTGTGCAAGGGGCGTTTCGAAGTTGACGGGCAAGCCGATCACGCCCTCGAAGAACCCACCAGCCTGAACGCCATCGGCTTGTTGCCCAAGCTGGCGGAGATGGGCGTATCGGCCATCAAGATTGAAGGGCGCCAGCGCAGCCCGGCCTATGTCACGCAGGTGGTGTCCACGCTGCGCGCCGCGCTGGACAGCGTGCACGCGGACGCGTCGCGCTTTTCTCCGCGCCCCGAATGGAACGCCATGCTGGCGCGCCATGCCGAGGGTTCACAAGTCACACAAGGCGCTTTCGAACGTCCATGGAAATGACCCCCATCCCATTCCAGATTTCTGTCGGCCCCTTGCTGTACTACTGGCCGCGCCAACGCACGATGGATTTCTACGCCGCGCTGGCCGAAAGTCCCGCGGACATCATCTACGTGGGCGAGACCGTCTGTAGCCGGCGTCACGAACTGCGCGCCGACGATTGGCTTGAACTGGCGCGCGACCTGCGCGCAGTGGGCAAGACGGTCGTGCTGTCGGGCCGCACCTTGATCGAGACCGGCGCCGAGGCCAACGCCTTGAAGAAGCTCTGCGACCAGCAGGATTTCATGGTCGAGGCGGGCGAGTTGGGCGCGGTGCGCCACCTGAGCGGCCGCGGCTTTGTCGCCGGTCCGCACATCAACGCCTACCACGGGGGCACGCTGACCTGGCTGGCCAATCGCGGCGCCGTGCGCTTCGTCGCGCCGCTTGAAATGGACGGCACCACGCTCGAGCGCCTGCTGCAAGAGCGTCCTTCCGGCATGCAAGCCGAAGTGATGGTGTGGGGCAGGATGGCGCTGGCGTTTTCCGCCCGCTGCTTCACGGCTCGCCACTTCCGCCTGAAAAAGGACGATTGCGGTTTTCGCTGCATCGAGCATCCCGATGGCCTGGACATGCGCACGCGCGAATCGCGCGAGTTCCTGGGTATCAACGGCATCCAGGTTCAGTCGGCCGCCTGCCTGGACCTGCTGGCCGAAGCGCCCGAACTGGCGGGCATGGGCGTCGATGTGCTGCGCGTCAGCCCGCAATCGGCTGGCACGCTTGAGGCCATTGCCGCATTGGATGCGATGCGTCAAGGCTCCAGGCCCGAGCCGGTGTCGCCGCCCGCGGGCATCGGCCGCTGCAACGGTTACTACTACGGCAAGGCCGGCATCGGCCTCGAGGAGGCCGTCGCATGAGCGCCGCCCTGAATTTGCCGCCTGTGCTCGCCAAGCTGGGCCGCCGCGTGCCAGGCCCGTTCGTGTCGCTGCATTTCGTCGCGGGGCTTGAGCTTGCACGCCAGCTCAAGTGGCTTGAGCCACCCGCGGAACTGAACGGCCGCAGCTTTGCCATCACCGTCGAAGACCTGGGTCTGCGCAGCAGCTTTGTCGTGCGCGATGGTGCGTTCCGGCCCCTCTGGAACCGCGGGTCCACCGGCGCCGCGGAGCTTGAACTCGGCGCAAAGCTCGCGGACTTCCTGGCGCTCATGCGCGAGGAAACCGATGCCGACACCTTGTTCTTCCAGCGCCGCCTGCGTATCGCCGGCGACACCGAACTGGGGTTGATCGTCAAGAATTGGCTGGACGCGGCGCCCCGGCCGGCGTGGCTGCAACGCATGACTGCCGCAAACAGCGGCATGGCGGGCGGGGCAGGCGGCTGATCTCCCCGCTGTTCAAGCACGCCGGCCTTCCATGCGGCGTGCCACGCGCGATAGCCCCAGGCTGGCGGCCAGATACAGCAGCGCCACGGCCAGATAAACCTCGACGTGATACGGGCGCCAGTCGGTGCCCGCCACCACTGCCTTGGCCGCGCCCAACACGTCAAACACACCAATAATGCTGACCAGCGACGTGTCCTTGACCGCGCCCACAAACACGCCCAGCGCGGCGGGCGAGGCGATGCGGCGGGCCTGTGGCCAGATCACGCACGCATAGGCCAGCGCGGGCCGCATGCCCAAGGCGCGCGCAGCCATCATCTGGCCGGGCGGAATCGCCTGCAGCGCGCCGCGCAGCACTTCGGCCAGCACACAAGCGGTATGCAGGGTCAGCGCCGCCAGCGCCATGCTGAACTTCGACACGCCACCACCCAGCAGCATGGGCAACACAAAGGACGCGAACAGCAGCTGAGTCACCAGTGGCACGCCGCGTACCGCTTCGATCAGACCGGCGGCGGCCAGTGAACCGGCCGGGCTGCCGGACCGGCGAAGCAAAGCGAGCGCGAAGGCGAGCGGCACGGCCGTAACCAGCGCTGCTATCGCCAGGATCAACGTGACGAGCAGTCCGCCCCAGCGTTGCGGGCCGATGAGGTCGCCGCCCCACGGCCAGCCCGTCAGCGCTGCCACGGTAATGCCTGACAGCGCAGTCAACAGGGCAATCCGCATGCGCGCCGGTACGTGACGTGCGCCCAGGAAGACGGCGATGGCGGCCAAAAGCGCCAGGCACGCGATCAGCGCCGGCCCCCGGTGCGCTTCGGACATGGTGCCGTAGAACAACAGCGGCAGGTTTTCGCCCACGGCGGCCCAGCAGGCGCCCGCCGCATTCGCGCAGGCCGCCGGACCGCCCGACCACACGGCGCGCAGCACTGCCCAGTCGAGCAGTGACCAGGCCACGGCGGCCAGCAGCAATGTCAGAACGGCCGACATCGCTTTGCGTCGAAGCGTCCTGGCCTTACCCCCAGCGCCATCCCAGCACGCCCGGTCACCCAGGCGCGCCCCGTGCGTGTCGCCCGGGTCGTGTCGGGTATTGCGCGCATTCCAGGCGGAGAGCCCGCCGCCCAGGCAGACCGCCAACGTCAGGTAAATGGCCATGGCAAGCGCAATGCCTTCCAGTGCCAGTCCGGTTTGCGTGATGGCGGTGTTGATGACGGCCATCAGCTCCTGGTAGCCGATTGCGATGGCGAGCGTGCTGTTCTTGACGAGCGCCAGGCATTGACTGGCATAGGGCGGGAGCGCGACGCGCGTGGCGTAGGGCGCGATCACCAGCCGCAGCACCTTGTAAGGCGTGAGGCCAATGGCCTGGCCGGCTTCGACCAGGCCAACGGGAACCGCGCGCACCGCACCGCGCACGATGTCGGCGATGTAGGCGGCGTGAAAGACCACGAGGCCGATGGTCAAGGCGGCGAACTCGATGCTGGGTTGCCAGCCGCCGTGCAAGCCGAGCCCGCGCTTGACGGGAAGGTCGATCTGCATGGCCGGCAATAGTGCCCACGCGATTCCGGCGGCGGTCAATATTGCAGTCAACGCGGCGGCCAAGGCAGCATTGGTCCACCGGCGGCGGGCTTGCCATCCCAGCGCCAGCGTGGCCAATGCCACACCCGCATAAGGCAGCCAGCCATGCAGCGCGGGTAAGGCCAAACCGCGATTGGACAGCAGCACGGACGGCAGCGGCGACCATGCCTGCCGCAAGTCAGGCAGGCGCAGCAGCAACCCGTACCAGACGAAGAGCTGCAACAGCACAGGCGTGTTTCGCAAGGGGGCAATGACGAGAGCGGCGACGCGCGCCGCCAGCGGGTTGGACGACAACCCCATGAATCCCAGGCCCGCGCCCAGGACGGTCGCCAGCGGTATCGCCACGAAGGCGACGGTCAGTGTATTGACCAGTCCCGCCGCAAGGGACATCCAGTAAGGATCTTCGGGCGTGACATTGAGCAGGCTTTCCGAGATGCGGAATCCTGCTGGTTGAAGCAGGAAGCCGAACCCGCCCTGGATACCGCGTGCGGCCTGCACCGATTCGATGTGCCGCACCAGCATGGCGGCCATTGCGCCCAGTCCCAAACCCCACGCCAACGCAGGCAGCCAGCGGCGCCAGGGCGCAGTCAACGGGAAGGGGAGCGTGGTGGCGGTCATGGCGGGGCGTGCGGCAAAGGAAAGAACAAGAAGGGCGGACCCGGCGGCCCGCCCGCGAATCATCATGAAGTGCGCATCAAGCAATGCGCATCGAGCGATGTGCATCAAGCGATACGCATCAAGCGACACGCATCACTGGAACGGCGGCGAATACAGCAGGCCGCCCTTGTTCCACTGCGCATTCAGGCCGCGTTCCAGCTTGAGCGGCGTGGCAGCGCCCAGGTTGCGGTCCCACACCTCGCCATAATTGCCCACGGCCTTGATGGCGTTTCGTGCCCAGGTTTCTTCCAGGCCGAAGCTCTTGCCAATGCCGGGATCCACGCCCAGCAGGCGCCGCGCCTGCGCGTCGCTGCTTTGCGCCTGGCTGTCGGCGTTCTTGGCGGTGATGCCCAGCTCTTCGGCGGCGACCAGCGCGTTGACCGTCCAGCGCACGATGGCGGCCCAGTTCGGGTCGTCCTGGCGCACGAAGGGTCCGAGCGGCGACTTGTTGATGCGCTCGGGCAGGATGACGAAGTCGTCCGGCTTGCTGGCGCGCGCGGCGCGGCTGGCGGCTAGCGTGGAGGCATCCGACAGGTAGACGTCGCAGCGGCCGGCGTAGAAGGCCTGCTCCAGTTCGACCAGGTTTTCGATGACGACCGGGCGGTAGGTGAGCTTGTTCTTCTTGAAGTAGTCGACCAGGTTCTGTTCGTTCACCGTGCCGGGCTGCACGCAAACCTGCGCGCCTTCCAGTTCGGTGGCGCTCTTAACGCCCAGTTTGCGCGGCACCAGGAAGCCCTGTCCGTCGTAGAACACGATGCCGGCGGACACGATGCCCAGCCCCGAGTCGCGGCCCGAGGTGATCGTGGTGTTGCGGTTCAGCACGTCGATCTCGCCGGACTGCAGCGCCGGAAAGCGCTGCTGCGAACTCAGCGGCACGAAGCGGGTCTTTTCCGGATCGCCCAGCACGGCGGCCGCCAGCGCGCGGCACAGGTCCGCGTCAAGGCCGGTCCAGCGGCCTTGCTTGTCCGCGATCGACAGGCCTGCCGAGCCCTGGCTGACGCCGCACACCAGTTCACCGCGCTTCTTGATGGTGTCCACCGTGCCGGCTTGCGATGTGCCGGCAAGCGTCATCGCGGCGGCCACGCCCGCGGCCTTGAATAGATGAATCAAACGCATGCTGTTCCCAGGGTTGTTGTGTGCAAGAGAGGCACGAATTCTATGGGCGGGGCGCGGTTTGCCGAGCGACTTAATACGCATATCAATATGAAAACTAAGCCTTATCCAGATTCGCGTCATATACCTAGAATGCCCGCATGCCGGATGGTCTGGCGGAGTAGGTTGCGCATGGCTTGGCAGGACGAATTCAGACAGTTGTTTCCCATCACGCGCGACAAGGCCTACGCCAACATCGCGTACACCAGCCCCTTGTCGCCGCGCGTGTCGGCGGCGGTGGGGGAATTCTTCGACAGCATCACGCATGCCCGCAGCGACAAGCCGCAATGGCTGCGCGACGCCGACGCGTTGCGCGTGCGGTTGGCGCGGCTGATCGGCGGCGACCCGCACCGGCTGGCGTTCACCAAGAACACCACCGAGGGATTGAACACGGTCGCGCAAGGACTGGCCTGGAAGGACGGCGACAACCTGATCGTCGACGACCAGGAGCATCCGTCGAACGCCTTGCCATGGCTGAATCTGCGCCGGCGCGGGGTGCAGGTGCGCGTGGCGCAGGCACGCGCCCATCGCTTTACGGTGGACGACCTGTGGCAGCACGTCGACGGCCGCACGCGTTTGATCGCGGTGTCGTGGGTGCAGTACGGCACCGGACTGCGAACCGACATCCGGGAACTGGGACGCCGCTGCGCCGAACGCGGCATCTGGCTGGTGGTCGACGGCATCCAGGGTGCGGGCCTGCTGCGCGCCCGGGTGGACGAATGGCACGTCGATGCGTTTGCGTGCGGCGCGCACAAGGGCATGCTGGGACCGCTGGGGGTGGGGCTGCTGCACGTGTCGCCGCGGCTGCTGGCGGCGCTGGATCCGCGTTACGTCGGCCCGTCCGGCGTGACCACGCTGGACAAGTCCGGCCTGCAATGGCAGGTGGCGGTGTCTGACGCGACGGATGCCCGCCGGCTGGAAACCGGCAACCTGAACTATCCCGGCCTTGCGGGCTGGGCGGGCGCGCTGGACCTCATCGAACAGGCGCGGCCCGAGCGCATCGAACCCTGGGTGCTGGCGCTGTCGCAGGCTTTGAGCGATGGACTGCGGAGTTTGGGCGCCCAGGTGGTGTCGCCGCCGGGCGACGACGTGCGCAGCACCACCACGGCGCTGCGCGTCGCCAACCCCGCCGCGGCGCTGGCGCACCTGGCGCAGGCAGGTGTCGTGGCGAGCATCGTGGAGTATGGTTACGTGCGCCTGTCTGTCGGCGCTTACAACAACCATGAAGACATCGAACGCATTCTGCGCGCCGCGCGCGCGTTTGCCGCCTGATCTGAATTTTCAATCACTTATTTACCGGAGAGACTGATGACTGAAGCGAAGAAGCCCAACTGGCGCCTGGAAACCGTGGCTGTCCACGGCGGCTACCGCCCCGATCCGACCACGCGCGCGGTAGCCGTGCCCATCTACCAGACGGTGGCCTACGCGTTCGACGACACGCAGCACGGCGCGGACCTCTTCGACCTGAAGGTCGCGGGGAACATCTACACCCGCATCATGAACCCGACCACCGACGTGCTGGAGCAGCGCGTGGCGGCCCTGGAAGGCGGCATCGCCGCGCTGGCGCTGGCCTCGGGCCAGGCCGCCGTGACGTACGCGATCCTGACCATCGCCGAAGCTGGCGACAACATCGTGTCGTCCAGCACGCTGTATGGCGGCACCTACAACCTGTTTGCGCACACGCTGCCGCAGTACGGCATCACCACGCGCTTTGCCGATCCGTCCGACCTGGCCGCCTTCGAGGCGCAGATCGACGACCGCACCAAGGCCATCTTCGCGGAATCGGTCGGCAACCCGCTGGGCAACATCACCGACATCGCCGCGCTGGCTGAGCTGGCGCATCGCCACGGCCTGCCGCTGATTGTCGACAACACCGTGCCGTCGCCGTACCTGCTGCGTCCCATCGAGCATGGCGCCGACATCGTGGTGCAGTCGCTGACCAAGTATCTGGGCGGACACGGCACCAGCCTGGGTGGCGCCATCATCGACTCGGGCAAGTTTCCGTGGGCCGAGCACAAGGCGCGCTTCAAGCGTCTGAACGAGCCGGATGTCAGCTACCACGGGGTGGTGTATACCGAGGCCTTCGGACCGGCCGCTTACATCGGCCGCGCCCGTGTGGTGCCGCTGCGCAACACCGGCGCCGCGATCTCGCCGTTCAACTCGTTCCAGATCCTGCAGGGGATCGAAACGCTGGCCCTGCGCGTGGACCGCATCGTGGAGAACGCGGTCAAGGTCGCCAGCTACCTGCGCGAGCATTCGAAGGTGGAATGGGTGAACTACGCGGGTCTGCCGGACCATCCCGACCATGCGCTCGCCAAGAAGTACCTGGGCGGCAAGGTCCCGGGGCTTTTCACGTTTGGCGTGAAGGGCGGCCGCGAGGCCGGCGCGCGCTTCCAGGATGCGTTGCAGCTGTTCACGCGCCTGGTCAACATTGGCGATTCCAAGTCGCTGGCGACGCATCCGGCGTCCACCACGCACCGCCAGCTCAATGCCGAGGAACTGAAAAAGGCCGGCGTGCGCGAGGAAACCGTGCGCCTGTCCATCGGGATCGAGCACATCGACGACCTGATCGCCGACCTGGACCAGGCGCTGGCGCAGGTGTAAGCAGCATGACGATGATTCCCCGCAGAACCCTTTTGAAGTTGGCGGCCGGGCTGCCGGCCCTGGCGGCAGGGGCCTCGGCCCTTGCCGCCGCGCCCGTCAAGAAAGCAAAGACCTACGTCCTTGCGCACGGATCGTGGCACGGCGGCTGGTGCTGGCGTCCCGTGGCCGACCGCCTGCAGGCGGCGGGCCATCGCGTCTATGCGCCCAGCTACACCGGCATGGGCGACCGCGCGCACCTGCTGAGCAAGGACATCACCATCGACACCTTCGTGGAAGATCTGGTGCAGGTCATCCAGACGCAGGAGCTCTCCGACGTGATCCTGGTCGGCCACAGCTTTGGCGGCATTCCCATCACGGGGGTGGCCGACCGCATTCCGGATCGCCTGGCGCACCTGGTCTATTTCGACGCCATCGTGCTGCAGAACGGCCAGAACGCGTTTTCCGTCTATCCGAAGGCCGATGCTGACGCGCGCATTGCCGCAGCCTCGAAGGCGACGGGCGGCCTGGCCGTGCCCATCCCCGATCCGCTTCCCGCCGCATGGGGCTTTGCCCCGGGCAGCGCGGATTACAACTGGGTCAAGCGCCGCCTGACGACGCATCCGCTGGCCAGCTACACCACACCGCTGAACCTGAAGCACCCCATCGGCAACGGACGGCCGCGCACGTACATCCACTGCACGCAGCCTGAACTGGCGGTGCTGGACGATTCGCGCAAGCTGGTGAAATCGCAGCAGGGTTGGAACTGGGTGGACATCGCCGCGCCGCATGAAGCCCACATCACGCATCCGCAGTTGCTGGCCGATCTGCTGCTCGGCCTGGGTTGAAAGCTGGGGCGGCCATCATGGCAGTCAGGTCCTGCGGTCACGCTCCCGGATTCAAGCTCCGGCGGGCAGGCCGCGGCAATCAGGCGGATGCGGGACGGCGTCGCCGCAAGGCGGACGGCGCCACGCCTTCCGTGCGCTGGAATACCCGGCTGAATGCGGCCTGGGATTGATAACCCACGCGTTCGGCGGCTTCCTGTATGCCCATGCCCTGATCCAGAAGCCGCCGCGCCACGCGCATGCGCAGCAACTGCAATAGCTGCGCTGGCGTCGTGCCGCTTTGCAACGTGAAGCGGCGGTGGAAGGTGGCCTTGGACATATGGACGCGGTCGGCCATGTCCTGCATGCTCCAGGGCGCGGCAGGCTCGGCCAGTATCGCCTGCAGCAATCCAGCCATTGCGGGATCGCGCGACAGCACGAAAAGACCGTGCGCCTGGCGGTCCTGAATGGCCAGGTGGCGCAGCATGAAGAAGATCAGCAGATCAGTCAGGCGCTCCAGCACGACAGGCGAGGCAGATGGCTCACGTGTGGTCTCGTCCAGAATCAGGTCGAACACGCCGCGCGCGGCGCGAAAGCGGTCGTCGTCCGCGCGCAGCAGCAGATAGTCGGGCAGGGTGTCGGCCAGCAAATCGGCAAGCCCCGGGCGGAACTGGAAGAACCCGCACGCAAGGCCGGTGCCGTCAGGCTGACGCGGTGACAGCGGCTGCATCGGGCCACTAGCGACGCTGGCGGGCGGCTGCAAGGGCGTCAGCACGTGGGCGATGTCGCGCAGAAAGAAGATGCCGTCGCCTGCCGCCAGCGTGTGCGATTCCTGGCGCGATGCGATGTCCGCGCGGCAGCGGCCGTGCAGGATCAGGTGGAAACTGGCGCGGGCGCGTCCGCTGGTGCTGGCGGTCCAGTTACCGCAGTACTGGCCCAGATGGTAAAGACTGGATTGCACTTCCAGGCTGGACAGCAGCACGGCGTCCACGGCAGCTTGATCGGTAAGGGCGGGATCGAGGGTCAAGGTAGGCAACAGTTATAAGCGCATAGCTGAAAGTCGATAAGATCGAGCATCAAGTTGCGATCCTCGTGCATTGTCGCTTGCGGGGCGCTGCACGCAAAATGGTGGTTTCAATCGATAGCCCAACGGAGATTTTCATGGCCCGTCTGACCGTGCACACCGCGCAAAGCGCGCCCGAACCCACCCAGGCGGCGTTGGCCGCGGCCGAGAAGGGCGCGGGGTATCTGTCCAACCTGCTTGGCGTGCTGGCCAGCGCGCCCGCCGCGCTCGAGGCCTATCAGACGCTGTCGCAGATCAATGCACGCGCCGGCCTGACGCTACAGGAGCGCGAGGTCGTGCAACTGGTGGCCGGCACGCTGCACGGCTGCACCTTCTGCGTGGCGGGCCACACCGCGCTGGCGCGCAACAAGGCCAAGCTGTCTCCCGAAGTCGTGGACGCGCTGCGTGCCCAGGGCACGCTACCCGACGCGCGGTTGCAGGCGCTGGCGGCATTCACGCAAGCCGTGATCCGCACGCGCGGCCGTGTCGACGACGCGGAACTCAAAGCCTTGCGCGATGCGGGCTACACCGAGGGCAATGCGCTCGAGGTGATCCTGGGCGTGGGCCTGGCCACGATCTGCAACTTCGCCAACAACCTGGCGCAGACGCCCTTGAACGAACAGCTGAGCGAATACGCCTGGAGCGGCGCGCAATGACGGCACAGACCGCGACCCCGCATCATGACGCCACCGACCCGGCCGGTGGTCCGATCCTGCCGCAGGACTTGCGGGACTGGCTTGCGCAACATGCCGAGGCGTTGGATGCGGGCAGCCTTGACGCCGTCACGGTGCTGCCGCGGCTGGCGTCGGCGGGGCTGTTCCGCGTTGGTGTACCCGAGGCGCAGGGCGGCCTGGCCGGCACCGATATCGGCGATGCGATCGAGGCGGTGTCGCAGGTGGCCGAACTGTCGGTCGCCAGCGCATTCGTCGCATGGGGCCAGCGTGTCTTCATCGAATACCTGCTGACCAGCCCCAATGCGGCGCTGGCCGAGCGCTGGCTGGCGCCGTTGCTTGCCGGCGAACTGGCGGGCGCCACGGCGCTGTCGAACGCGATGAAGTTCCTGAGCGGCATCGAATCGTTGCAGATTGCCGCGCAGGGCGATGACGTGCAATGGACGCTGGACGGCCGCATGCCCTGGGTGACGAATCTGCGGCCGCAGGGCTTCCTCGTCGCGGCGGCGGTTACGGCTCCCGATGGCACGCCCGCCGTCGTCGCGTTGCCGCATGACATCGCCGGACTGGAACGTAGTGCGGACCTGTCATTGCTGGCGCTGCAGTCCAGCAACACCGCAGCGCTGGACGTGCGCGGCGTGCGCATCGGACCGGAATGGCTGATCCACCCCGACGCGCGGCAGTATCTGCCGGGCGCGCGTCCCGCATTTGCCGGGTTGCAGTGCGGCCTGTCGATCGGTTTGGCGCGAAGGGCCTTGCAGGCCGCCGGTCAAGTGGGGCAGGGCCACGCGTCGCGCGGCCTCCTTGCCCAACCCTTGCAGGCGCTGTCCGCGCAGCTCGAGGACCTGACAGCCCGCCTTATCTCCGGCGTTCGCAGCCAGCGGTTTGTGGCCGAACCGTGGGCCTTGTTCGAGATTCGCATTGCGCTGGCCGATGCCGCTAACGCGGCGGTACAGCTTGAACTGCAAGCCAGCGGCGGCGCGGCCTACCTTAAGCCCGGGGGCGCAGGCTTTGCGCGGCGCTGGCGCGAAGCGGCGTTCCTGCCCATCGTCACGCCGAGCCTGGTGCAGTTGAAGACCGAACTGGCCAAGCGCCAGGCCCGGCTTGCCGCGCAGGGCGCGTCATGACGGCGGCGCCGCGGCCGGTGCTGCAGGCCCGGGGCCTGGCGTTGCGGTACCCCGGCGCGGAGAGCGCCGTCTTTGACGCCGTCGACCTGGATCTGGCGCGCGGCGAAGTGGTCGCGGTGCTGGGCGCCAGCGGAGCGGGCAAATCCAGCCTGCTGCGCGTCCTGGCCGGCCTGCAGCCCGCCACCGCCGGCACGCTGCTAATGGAAGGCGTGCCGCTCACGGGCGTGCACCCGCGCGTGGCGGTGGCGTTTCAGGATTCCAGCCTGTTGCCCTGGCTGTCGCTGGAACGCAATGTCGCCTTCGGGCTGGACTTCAAGCATCAGCCGGCGCTGACGGATGCACAGCGCCGCGCGCGCGTGACGCAGGCCATCGATGAAGTGGGACTGGCGCACGCGCGGCATCTGCGTCCCGCGCAGTTGTCGGGCGGCATGGCGCAACGGGCGGCGCTGGCGCGCTGCCTGGCGCGCCAGCCGTCGGTGCTGCTGCTGGACGAACCGTTTGGCGCGCTGGATGAGGTCACGCGCGGTGACATGCAGGTGCTGCTGCGCAAATTGGTGGCCGACTTCCAGACGGCGGCCGTCTTGATCACGCACGACATCGACGAAGCGCTGCTGCTGGCCGACCGCATCGTGCTGCTGGGCGGCGCGCCTGGGCGCATTCTGGGCGTGTGGCAGGTCGACCTGCCGCAACCGCGCGCCGACCTGCTGCCGGAAATGGGCGCGCTGCGCCTGGAAATCCTTACCCGCCTGCGCGCCGCGCTGCGGAACGCGCGCGGCGCCGCCGTGCTTGCCTGACCAACTTCGCTAGGAGCTTTCTGATGTGCCTTGAACACATGTCGCGTCGCGACTGGTTGAAACTTTCGGCCCTGCTGACCGCCGGCGGGGCCGCATCCTTGCTGTCGGCCTTCAACGCGCGGGCGCAGTCCGAGCCCGACGCGCCCGTGCGCATCGGCTACCTGCCCATCACCGACGCCGCGCCGCTGCTCGTGGCGCATAACAATGGCCTCTTCGACAAGGCCGGCGTCAAGGCCGAAAAGCCCGTGCTGCTGCGCAGCTGGGCGCAGGTGATCGAAGCCTTCATCTCGGGTCAGGTGAACGTGGTGCATCTGCTATCGCCGATGACGGTGTGGGCGCGCTTTGGCAGCAAGGTGCCCGCCAAGGTGGTGGCCTGGAATCACGTCGGCGGATCCGGGCTGACCGTGGCGCCCGCCGTCAACACCGTGAAGGAACTGGGCGGCAAGACGGTGGCGATCCCGTTCTGGTATTCCATCCACAACGTCATGCTGCAGTACCTGCTGCGCGAAAACGGCCTGACGCCGGTGGCGCGCAAGGACGGCGCGCCGGCCGCCAATGAAGTGAATCTGGTCGTCATGGCGCCCGCGGACATGCCGCCCGCGCTGGCGCAGCAGCGCATCGCGGGCTATATCGTGGCCGAGCCGTTCAACGCGGCAGCAGAAACCCTGGGCGTGGGCAAGGTGTTGCGCTTTACGGGCGACATCTGGCGCAATCATGCGTGCTGCGTCGTCTTCATGCACGAGCGCGACCTGACGCAGCGGCCGGAATGGTCGCAGAAGGTAGTGGACGCCATCGTGCAGGCGCAGCTCTGGATCCGCGACAACCGGGCTGAGACGGCGCGGCTGCTGTCCAAGGAGGGCATCAACCGCTACACCCCGCACACCCTGCCGGCGCTGTCCAAGGTGCTTGCGCCGCCGCCCGAGGACCGCGAGCAGTACCTGGCCAGCGGTGCGATCCGGCATGCCGATTGGGACGAACGCCGCATCGACTTTCAGCCGTATCCGTTTCCCAGCTACACCGAGGAACTGGTGCGGCGGCTGCGCGACACCCTCATCGAGGCGGACCGCGGATTCCTGGATGACCTGGATCCGGCGCGCGCGGCGGCCGAGCTGGTGGACGATCGCTATGTCCGGCGGGCAATCGAATCGGCTGGTGGCCTGACTCGGTTCGGCTTTCCCGACGCGTACAACCGGACCGAGCTGGTGCAGGCGTGACGGAGCGCGAGTTTGTGGTGCAGCAGGCGCCGCCGGAGGCGCAGCGGCAGCCCGCGGCGCCTCTGCGCGCCAAGACGGCCGCGGGAGTGGGCCTGGGCGCGCGCTACGCGCTCGGCCTTGGCGGGTTGGGGCTGCTGCTGGCGCTGTGGTGGCTGGGTACGGAAGTCCTGGCGCCTGCGGGCGGCATGGCGAGGCGTTTTGCGCCCGGGCCCACCTTCGTCAGCCTGGGCGAACTGCTGTCCGGCTCGGACCTGCCTCACCACATCCTGGTCAGCCTGCGGCGGATCGCGGTTGGATTGGGCTTGGCCTTGGCGATCGGCGTGCCGCTGGGCCTGGCGATCGGCAGTTGGCGCCGGCTGGAAGCGGCCGCATCGCCCGCGATGCAATTCCTGCGCATGATCTCGCCGCTGTCGTGGATGCCGATCGCGGTCATGGTGTTTGGCGTGGGCGACGATCCCGTCTACTTCCTGCTGGCGTTCGCGGCGGTCTGGCCGATCGTGCTGAATACGGCTGCTGGCGTGCAGCAGCTTGATCCGCGCTGGCTGCAATTGGCGCAAAGCGTGGCCGCGACCCGCTGGGAGACGCTGCGCAGCGTCATCCTGCCTGGCGTGATGGGCCACATCCTGACCGGCGTGCGGCTGGCGATCGGCATTCTGTGGATCGTCCTGGTCCCGTGCGAAATGCTGGGCGTGTCGGCCGGCATGGGGTACTTCATCCTGGACACCCGCGACCGTCTGGCGTATTCGGAACTGATGGCGATGGTGCTGATGATTGGCGTGCTGGGCTTTTTGCTGGATGCCAGCGCCCGGGCGCTGTACCGGTACTGGCGCGGGCAGTAACGATCCTGGCTACTCCGTTTCGCCAACCGCTACTTGCGCGCGCTCTTCCCGTTGGCCGCGCACACCAGGTCGCGCAGCCGCCGCTGCACCGGGTCGCGCGTGACGGGGGCGTTGCGGATGCCCGCCACCGGAATCGATTCGACGATCGCCCCGGTGGCGTCGTTGCCCGCGTGGTGCAAGACCTCGGTGACGGTATACGTGTTGGCGCTGCAGTTCATCGTCACCGGCTGGGTGACCGAGCCGTAGGGCTGCCCGTTGGCCTCGGAAATCCGGGGCTGGGCGTAGAACCAGGCCACGGTCACTGCCCTGACAGCCGGATTCTCCGACACGGTGCGGATCGAATGGCTGTCATAGAACACCCCCGGCATCGCCTGCGGGTCGACCGGCACCCAGGCCGGATCGTTGGCCGCGGCGCCGTGCGCGATCGGGCTGCCGCTTGCCGCGACAAACAGGGCCAGGGCGAATAGGGCAGAGGGAGGCCTTGCGGTCATGGGCGGTTCCGTGGTGTCGGGGCAGGGGCGCGCGTCCGGCAAGACGTGAGCATGCGTTACGCCAGTATAGAGAACCGGGCGCAACGCGCTATAGTTTCGTCCGTTCGATAAATGGCTGGCGGCGCGGGGGGCTGGCATTATGCCCAGCATGCCTGGACCCAAGACCATCAGACTCGTGGCCGTCGGCCTTGCGGTCATCACCGCCGCCGTGCTGGCCCGGGGCATCTATCAGATCATCCCAATGGGCGATCCGCTGGCGCGCAGCGAGTTCGTGGGAGAGCTGAACGGGCCCGCGCTGGCCTCATACTCGCGGGTTGCCATCCAGCGTTTCGGCGAGCGCCAATTGCTGACCGGCCAACTTCTGGTCACGGCCAAGGACATCGAAGGCCTGGCGCAGGCGCCCGTGCTGGATACGCAGGTTCCGGCCCTGAAGGAACGCCTTCAGAAGCAGCGGATCCGGCTGGCGCAGGCCGGCGCGATCACCACCCTGGCCCACGGCCAGGGCGATCTGGCCCTGACCATGCTGCAGACCGGCCGCACCACCACCGATGCCCGCAACCTCATTTATGGGGGCCACGGCACGGGTGTGTTCGAGCTGCTGGGCTCCATCAGCGGCGATACCGGCGTGACCCTGATTGGCGCGCCGGGCGGCCAGCCGCTGTACCTCATCACCAGCACGCTGCGCAGTTCGGGAGAAGGCGATCAGCCGCCCGCCTGGGACACCCTGCGTTCGGACGACCTGGGCGCGACCTGGACCTATGATCCCGACGTGACGCTGGGCGTGCCGCAGCAGCACACCGCCTTTCTGACCGACCAGCTGGCGATTGCGCTGGAGCACCACGAGACGGGCGTGCGCCTGCTCTACAGCTGCGACGGCGCCAAGCGTTGGGCGGCGACCCGGCTCAAGGAACAGGTCTGGCCGGATTCGGCCGCCTTTGAACGCAAGTTTGCCGAGACGGCGGAGCGGGATCGCAAGGCCTACGGCGTCGAGCAGCTTGGCTATGGCTGGTCGTTGTACCCGCTGGACGAGACGCGCGCAGTGGGCTGGAGCTGGCGCACGCGGGTGCGTCCTGAAGGCCAGGAGGCGCCCCAACTGATCGAAACGCGGCGCTTCGAGGTGCAATTCCAGGAGGGCGCCTCGCCTGCGTTCCGCATTACCCCGGAGGTGCCCCGGGTTCCGTCGCAGGATGCCCATGCGCTTTTGACGCGTGACCAGCCGGTGTTCGAGACCGAGGGCGACAGCATCTACCAGCTCGACAAGTCGGGAATGGCCTGGGTAAAGCGGTCGCGGTCGCCCAATGTGCGCGGCGCCTCGTCCTGGATCGGGCAGGCGTGGTTCGGCCGCAATGCGTGGGTCATCAAGACCTATGCCGAGCACCTATTCTCCGGCGCCGACTACACCAAGACCTACTTCTACAGCCGCGACAAGGGCCGCTCCTGGCGGCCGTTCCAGTTGTCGCATGCGCAGGAGCGCGGGCTGCTGGGCCTGGACCAGACGGGCGACGCGCTGTTGACGCTTGCCGAGCGCGGCGGCAAGACCATCATCCTGCGCTATCCGCTGGACTGAGGCGAAACGCGGGTCCCGCGCCGGCGGCTAGTCGGCCACCACGTACTCGGGATAGCGCTTGCAGATTTCCGCGACCTGGCTGAGCGTGCCGGACAGGTGCTCGCGCAGCACCTGCTGCGCCCGTGGCGGGTCCTGCGCGGCGATGGCATCCAGGAGGCGCTGATGATCGTCCAGGATGCGTTCGGCCTTGCCGGTCTCGGGCAGATGCAGCCGGCGCAACCGGTCCAGATGGCCGCTATAGCGCTGCGCCATCTCCCATAGGCTGGCCACGCCAGCGGCTTCGTGCATGTCGCGGTGAAATGCCTGGTCCGCGTTGATGAACTGCTGGTATTGCCCGCTGGCATGGGCGGCGCGCTGCAGGTCGATGGACGACTGCAGGCGCTGGAGCAGCAGCGGGTCAGTCCGCTGGGCCAGCAGGTGGACGATTTCCAGTTCCAGCGAGCGACGCAGGAAATGCGCCTGGCGCGCGGCGGCGATGTCGATCCTGCTGACCACTGTGGTGTGCTGCGGATAGATTTCGACCAGGGCTTCCTCGGCCAGGCGCATGAGCGCGTCGCGGATGGGCGTCTGGCTCAGGCCGTAGCAGTCAGCCAGCGTGACGCGCGACAGCGGCGCGCCGGGCGCGAGCTCCAGCGAGATGATCTGGCGGCGCAGATGGTCGAAAACCTGGGGCGCCGCATGGCGGGAGCGATCCAGTCTGAGCTTTTGGCTTTGCATCAGGTAAGCGTGTCCGGGTCCCGCGTGGGGAAAGGCTGATAACGAATGTCGCAGTGTAGCGGGTTTTCACCTAGCTGACGCACTAATGTATTAGTGTTTAAATGCCTTGACTCCGACTTCCGCATCCCTCGTATCTCTCATGAAACGCACCTACGAAAGCTTGCGCAGCGCCGCCTGGATGGCCAAGGACGACCTGCGTTCATTCGGCCACCGCTCCCGCATGATGCAGATGGGCTATGGCCCGGACGATTGGGCCGGACGCCCGGTCATCGCCATCATCAACACCTGGTCCGACCTGAATCCCTGTCACAGCCATTTCAAGCAGCGTGTCGAAGACGTCAAACGCGGCGTGTTCCAGGCCGGCGGCTTTCCCGTGGAGCTGCCCGCCATTTCGGTGTCCGAATCCTTCGTCAAGCCCACCACCATGCTGTACCGCAACTTCCTGGCGATGGAGACCGAGGAGTTGCTGCGCAGCCACCCGGTGGACGGCGCGGTGCTGATGGGCGGCTGCGACAAGACGACGCCCGGCCTCATCATGGGCGCCATCAGCGCCGGCCTGCCTTGCGTCTACGTGCCCGCGGGCCCCATGCTGCGCGGCAATTGGAAGGGCAAGATCCTGGGGTCCGGATCGGATGCCTGGAAGCTCTGGGACGAACGCCGCGCCGGCAAGATCACGCAGGAGCAATGGACGGAAGTGGAAGGCGGCATTGCCCGCAGCTACGGCACCTGCATGACGATGGGCACGGCCAGCACCATGACCGCCATCGCCGAGGCCATCGGCATGACGCTGCCCGGCGCCTCGTCGATCCCGGCGGCGGACGTGAACCACATGCGCATGTCGGCCGAATGCGGCCGCCGCGTGGTCGAGATGGTCTGGGACGACCTGACGCCGCAGCGCATCCTGAGCGTGGCCTCGTTCAAGAACGCCATCAACGTCGCCATGGCGATGGGCTGTTCCACCAATGCCATCGTTCACCTGGTCGCCATGTCGCGCCGCGCGGGCTGCGCGGTGGGGCTGGACGACTTCGATGCGGCCAGCCGCAAGGTGCCCGTGATCGCCAACATCCGGCCCAGCGGCGACACCTACCTGATGGAAGATTTCTACTACGCGGGCGGGCTGCCCGCGCTGATGACCCGGCTGCAGGATGATCACCTGGACCTGTCGGCCATGACGGTCACGGGCAAGACGCTGGGCGAAAACATCGCGGGCGCCGAGGTCTACAACGACGACGTGATCCGCAAACTGGACGAGGCGATCTACGACGAGGGCGCGCTGGCTGTGCTGCGCGGCAACATCGCGCCGGACGGCTGCGTCATCAAGCCCAGCGCGTGCGCGCCGCAATACCTGCGCCACACGGGCCCGGCGCTGGTGTTTGACGACTATCCCAGCATGAAGGCCGCCGTCGAGGACGAAAACCTGGACGTGACCGCGGACCACATCATGATCCTGCGCAATGCCGGCCCGCAGGGCGGTCCGGGCATGCCGGAATGGGGCATGCTGCCCATCCCGACCAAGCTGGTCAAGCAGGGCGTGCGCGACATGCTGCGCCTGTCCGATGCGCGCATGAGCGGCACCAGCTACGGCGCCTGCATCCTGCACGTCGCGCCCGAAAGCTACATCGGCGGGCCTTTGGCGCTGGTGAAGACGGGCGACACGATCACCGTCGATGTGCCCGCCCGCAGCATCAACCTGAACATCAGCGACGAGGAACTGGCCGCGCGCCGCGCCGCCTGGACACCGCCGCCCAAGCGCTACGAGCGCGGCTACGGCTGGATGTACTCCCGGCACATCCTGCAGGCCAACGACGGCTGTGACTTCGATTTCCTGGAAACGGAATTCGGCGCGCCCGTGCCCGAGCCCGCGATCTTCTGATTCTTTCGTTACCCAACATCCGCCCCAAACTCCCGGAGCCATCGTGTCCCAAATGAATCCCGAAACCCGCGCGCGGCTGGCCGGCGTCAGCACCGCCACGCTGTGCACGGCGCTGTTCAAGCGCGGCCTGCGCAACCAGTTCATCCAGGACGTGCGGCCGCTGAACGCCAACCTGCCCAACATGGTGGGCCCGGCCTTCACGCTGCGCTACATCCCGGCGCGCGAAGACCTGAACACCATCAAGGTCTTCGAGGATCGCGCGCATCCGCAGCGCGCCGCGGTCGAGACCTGCCCGGAAGGCGCGGTCTTCGTCATCGACAGCCGCAAGGACGCGCGCGCCGCGTCCGCGGGCTCCATCCTGGTCACCCGGCTGATGAAGCGCGGCGTGGCGGGCGTGGTGACGGACGGGGGCTTTCGCGACTCTCCTGAAATCGCCGAGATGGGCTTTCCCGCGTATCACCAGCGTCCGTCCGCGCCCACCAACCTGACCTTGCACCAGGCGCTGGACATCAACGCGCCCATCGGCTGCGGCGACGTGGCGGTGTGGCCGGGCGACATCGTCGTGGGCGACCGAGAGGGCGTGGTGGTCATTCCTGCGCACCTGGCCGACGAGATCGCCATCGAAGCCGTGGAAATGACGGCCTTCGAGGACTTCGTGACCAGTCAGGTGCAAGGCGGCGCTTCCATTCTTGGCCTGTATCCGCCGACCGACCCGGGCACCAAGGACAAGTTCGCCGCCTGGCGCAAAGAACAAGGCCGCTGAGCCTTGCCGCCGGCGCTGCCGGCACCCCCCATACGCATACCTATAAAACAAGGCAGGAGACACATGATGAACACGCATCGACGCGGCGCGCTTGCCGCGCTACTGGCCGGCGCCGTCCTTGGCACGCTGGCCTTGCCCGCCAGCGCCGCCGACTGGCCCACGCAAAAGCCGATTTCCTACGTCGTCCCGTTTACGGTTGGCGGCTCGACCGACGTGGTCGGCCGGGTGCTGGCGCAGAAGCTGGGCGACCGCCTGCATCAGAACGTCATCGTCGAGAACAAGCCGGGGGCCGCGGGCGGCATCGGCGCCACCTACGTGGCCAAGGCGCCGCCCGACGGCTACACCCTGTTCGGCGGCACGATCAGCACGCACGCCATCAACGCCAGCCTCTACAAGAACCTGAAGTACGACCCGGTCAAGGACTTCGAGCCGGTGTCGCTGATCGCGTTCCTGCCCAACGTGCTGCTGGTGGATCCGAACCTGGGCGTCAATTCGGTGGCCGACCTGATCGCGCTGCTCAAGCGCGACCCCACCAAACGCACGTTCGCGTCCTCGGGGGCGGGCACCTCGACGCACCTGGCCGGCGAGCTCTTTTCCGGCATGATCGGCGTGCCCCTCACGCACGTGCCCTACAAGGGCACGCCGCCCGCGATGGTGGACGTATCGTCCGGCGCGGTGACCTTCATGTTCGACCAGATGACGGCGGCGCTGCCGCTCTTGCAGACCGGCAAGCTCAAGCTGCTGGCCGTCACCACCAAGGACCGCATTGCGCTCGCGCCCGAGGTGCCGACCATGCAGGAAGCGGGCGTGCCCGGCTTCCAGATGGCGTCCTGGCAGGCGGTTTACGCGCCCAAGGGCACGCCCAAGCCCATCCTGGACAAACTCGCCGCCGAGATCGCCCTGATCCTGAAAGAGCCCGACGTGCAGGAAAAGCTGGGCAAGACCATGGGCATGGAGCTGGTGGGTAGCACCCCCGAACAGTTGCGCGACCTGATGGCGACCGAGATTCCGCGCTGGGCGGAAGTCGTCAAGAAGTCGGGCGCGTCGGTGGAGTAAGGGGCGCGGCTAGTGTAGGCGAGGCGGGTCGGCGCTAAGCTGGGGGCTGTGGACGTCTGTGCGTCCTTGCTCGACTCGCCTCGTGCTGATGTCGGGCATCGGCAACGCCGTTAAAGGAGCCGCATCATGGCCGACTTCGACAAGGTGTTCGCGGGATCGATTCCGGCGCTTTACGACACGCTCATGGTGCCGCTGATCTTTCAGGGTTACGCCGACCACATGGCGGCGCTTGTCGCAGGGTTTGCGCCCCAGGCCGTGCTGGAGACCGCGGCAGGCAGCGGGGCGGTGACGCGGGCGCTTGCGCCTCTGCTGGACCCCGGGGCGCGTTATGTGGCGACCGACCTGAATCAACCGATGCTCGATTACGCGGCCGCCCGGCAGGGTGCCGGTTGCGCGGTGCAATGGCGCTGGGCGGATGCGCTGGATCTGCCGTTCGACTGCGCGTCGTTTGACGTGGTGTGCTGCCAGTTCGGCGTCATGTTCTTCTCGGACCGGGCCGCGGGCTTTGCCGAAGCGCGCCGGGTGCTGAAGTCCGGGGGGCGCTTCGTCTTCAGCGTGTGGGACCGCATCGAGGAAAATGACTTCGCCCACGACGTGACGCGCTCCATGGCGGCCGTGTTTCCGCAGGACCCGCCACGCTTTCTTGCGCGCACGCCGCACGGCTACCACGACGTGGAAAAGATCCGCGACGACCTTCGCCGGGCAGGCTTTGACGATATTCGGGTGGAAACCCGTGCGGACGTCAGCCGGGCGGCGGGGCCACTGGAGGCGGCGACCGCCTACTGCCAGGGCACGCCGCTGCGCAACGAGATCGAAGCGCGCGACGCGGGCCTCATGCAGCTGGCCACGGAACGGACGGCTGAGGCGTTGGCCGACCGCTACGGCGCGGGCCCGATCACGGGTAGGACCCAGGCGCACGTGATCGTCGCGACAAAGTAAGGCGGACTCCGGACGCTAGCTGGCGGGAGCGCGTTTGACCAGGTCCACGATGATGCGGAACAACTCGGCTCGCGCGGTTTCCTGGGTGATTTCGCCCGCAACGACGGCTTGCGAGAGCGCGTCGGCGGCGCCGAGCATGCCCCACATGCCGGCCAGGGACACGCCTTGCCGGCCGGCGAACGGGGCAAGGATGGCCTGGCATTTCGTGATGAATGCGTGCTGATACTGCCTTTTGACGGCCGCCAGTTCCGGCGAGCCGTTCAGCGCCGCAAGTACCCCGGGAATCTCGCGCCCCTGCACCGACACGCATTCCACGTACTGGGTGGCTATGGCGTCTGCCTTGCCCGCGAGGGTCGGCTTGCTGGCGGCGATGGCGCTGTCGATGATCGCGGTCTGGCGCAGGTCGAAATCCTGGTAAAGCGCCGCCAGCAACCCGTTGCGGGTGCCGAAGTGGTCGTAGACGACGGGCTTTGAGATGCCCGCGTTCTCGGCAAGCCGGCCCAGGGTCAGGGCATCCGTGCCTTCATCGCGGATCAGCGCCCAGGACACCTCGATGAGCTGGCGTTGCCGCGCGTCCTTGGACAGCCGACGGCGGGGGGGAGGGGCAGGGTGGGACGTCATCAGGGCGGCTATCGAGGTCGGTTTCAGGGTTGCGGGGCAAAGATGCGTTGGCCGATGGCCCGGGCGGTGGCCAGGTGCGCTTCGGGATAGCCGGCGTCGGACGCCATCAGCAAGTCGGATGTTGCCACGCGCGCGCCGCAATAGCCGAAGATCCCGTGATCGATCTGGGTTTTCATCGCGCCGAAGTAGCCGTGACGGGCATAGGTGCGCATATCCGCGCCGCCGCTCGCGATCAGGTGCACCTGCAGGCGTTGCAGCCGCTTGATGACCTTGCCGTCGGGATTGGCATCGTAGGCCCAGCCGTTGGTGAACACGCGGTCGATCCACCCCTTGAGCAACGCGGGAAACGACCACCAATGCACGGGATACACCAGCACCAGCGCGTCGGCCCGATCGATGCGCGCGTGTTCGGCGGTGACGTCGGCAGGCGGGTTGGACCGGGTCAGGTGCAGGGCGACGTCGGCCTGAGAGAACCGCGGATCGAAGCCTTCGGCGGCCAGATCCGCAAGCTCGAAGGAATGCCCGTGCCCAGCGGCGGCGACGCCTTTCGCGACATGATGCGCAATGGCGTGCGTGAGGGACGCCGGGTCGGGGTGGGCAACGACGATGAGGGTGTGCATGGCGAGTAGTCCTGTTGGCGCGACAATAACCTACCAATCGTAGACTACGTTTAGTAGGTTACGACCAAAGACCTTTCGCGCCGAGGGGGATCCCCTGCGCGGCGTCGTTGACCAAAACGGGGGCAATACGGTTATCGTGAGCGCCACGGCAGTCCCCTCGGAGGAACCATGACCTCAGGCACGGCATTGTTCGACTTGCGCACGGAGCAGGGCGTGTTGCGGATCTCGATTGCGGTCACGCTTTGCATCGCCGTCATCGGTATCGGTTTTGGGGTGGCTTCCGGTTCGTTCTCGATCGTGTTCGACGGCGTTTATTCGCTGGTGGACGCCAGCATGAGCGCGCTGTCGCTGGTGGTGGTGCGGCTGATCACGTCGTACGCCACGGCCCGTGGGCTGCCGCGCAAGCTTCGCGAACGCTTCACGATGGGCTTCTGGCATCTGGAGCCCATGGTGTTGGCGCTGAACGGGATACTGCTTAGCGGGGTGGCCGTCTACGCCCTCATCAACGCGGTGAGCAGTCTGCTCAAGGGAGGCCGCGAACTGGAGTTCGGCCTGGCGCTGATCTATGCCGTGCTGACCCTGACCGCCTGTGTGGCGATCGCGCTGGCCGAGGCGCGCGCCAATCGCCGGATCCGCTCGGCATTCCTGCACATGGACCTGAAGGGCTGGATCATGTCGGCCAGCATCACGGCCGCGCTGCTGGTGGCCTTTTGCATCGGATACGGCGTGCAGGACACCCGGTGGGAGTGGATTTCGCCCTACATCGACCCGGCCGTGCTGGCGGTCGTGTGCGCGGTGATCATCCCCTTGCCGCTGTCGGTCATCCGCCAGGCGTTGTCCGAGATGCTGCTGGTCACGCCTGCCGACCTGAAACAGCACGTGGACACGGTGGCGCAGGCGTTCGTGGAACGCTATCGCTTCGCGTCCTATCGCGCGTATGTCGCCAAGGTGGGGCGCTCGCAGGAAATCGAACTGTATTTCATCGTTCCTGCCGATATGCCCGCGCGCACCGTCGCGGCATGGGACAGCCTGCGCGACGAGATCGGCAACGCGCTGGGCGCCGACAGCCCGGACCGCTGGTTGACGGTGGTGTTTACCGGCGACCCGGAATGGGCGGAATAGCGTTGCCGCCGGAATATCCGGCGCGCCGTAGTGGCGTCACGCCGGCGGCCTTGTCCAGACCATCGAGTGGTCCGCAGCGGGAGGGCGAACTGGGCTTGCATCGAGTATCGGTGGCCCAGCCAGGAACAGCACTTGCTCGCGCGCTTACTACCCTAGATGTATTGAAGCCGACCCATGAGCAATCGGCGGAGGAAGAGAAATGATCGTCGAAGTCTTTCAACGTGCGGATGGCCATTGGGGCTTTCGGGGCATCGCCTTGCTGGGCGTCCAGGAGGACGCCGGCGCTTATCCGACGCGCGATGCCGCCGCGGCCGCGGCGCGCGTCGCATATCCTGGCGAGACGATCTCCGAGGTCGATGCGTCGATCGACACCCCGCCGCAGCCGCACTCGGATTGACGCACGGTGCGTCAATATCGCCCGACTGGCCGCATCGCTTGCACATGGCCTGCCGGGTCGGGCCGTGACGTCAGCGCGCGCCGCTCCCACGGACCGTGTTTCTTAGCCTCCGCGCGCCCAGCATGATGCCGGTGGCGGATATGGCCAGCCCGCCCAGGCTCAATAGAATGATTGCCAGGTCGCGGCCCACGCCGGCATTCAACAAGACGGGCATATCCCAGCTGTGCAGGAAGTAAAAGAGCCAGCGTCCGGCGCGCTGCGCGCGCGACAGGCTGAGCGCCGGCTCGCCGGTGCGCAGGTCCACGTAGACGCGATCCCCTGCTGCGTTATCGAAGTCCAATTGCAGCACGGGCAGGCCACGCGGCGCGCCGCCGTTCATGGCTTCGGCGTGGCGGGCGTAGTAGTAGGCATCGTAGTGGTCTAGCACCTGCGCCTGCATTGGCGCGCCGGGAAACAGCGCGCGGGCGGCCTCGATGACGGCTTGCGGCTGCCAGTCCGCCTGCACGATGAGCGCGCGGTCCTGCCGGCGGATGATCCGGCTGTCGGCCGATGCGTCGCGCGCCAGCACGTAGGGGTGCCCGGCCATCCACCGCCATTCGAGCTGGACGGCATGAAAGCCCGCGTCATGCAGCGCTTTCAGCACCGTCAATGGCGCCAAGCTTGCCGTGCCTACCGCCGTGCCTACCGCTGCGCCTGCCGCCATGCCTGCCTGCACGCCCGTCATGGCTTGCCGGTCTGGCCCCGCGTGGGGCGCGGAGAAAATCCCGCCGGGATTCATCGACATGAGGCCGCTGAAGATCCATGTGCACACGAACGCGCTGAAGAGCAGGCCCGCGACGTGGTGCCAGCGCATCCAGGCCTCGCGGTATGGCGTGCCTGCGCCGGATTTGTAGCGCCCGCGAAAGCGCCAGCGCCACACGCCGACCACCGCGCCGCTGATAGCCAGCACCGTGCATAGCGCGGACAGCACGATCACTGTCCAGCTCCAGACCGGATCCACGGACCGGTCGCGCGCCATGTACAGCCAATGGAGCCACGCGCCCACGTAGTTCCAGCGTTGCTGCGCAAGGGGCGCGTCCAGGACGACTTCGCCCGTTGCCGACGAGACATACAGCGTGCCGGCCGCGTCCCCCGACATGCTCACCTTATGCAGCGGGCGATGGCGGTCCAGCCCGCGCGAATGCGTCCAGCGGTCCTCATCGACCAGACCCGCATGGCGCGCGGCGCCGGCCGGCCAGAACGCGCTGGCGGCGGCCACCGCCATGTCCGCCGTCACCGTCCCGTCAGGATTGCCTGTCGACGCGGACCATGCGCGCGGACCATCCGGGGTCGGCAGGATGAACGTCGCCTCGCCGCGCACCGACGTCAGCACGGCGGGGCCGGGCGCGGCCTGCGCCGCGTCGGGCATACGGTAAGCGTCCACTGCCAGCACGGGCAGGCTGGCGAAACGCTCTTCAGGCGTCAGCTTCGGGTAGCCGACATACAGCATGACAATCCCGCTGAGAAACCACGCAAACATCAGCAGGCAGCCGGCCACGCCCAGCCAGCGATGAGCCAGGTAGGTCAGCCTGCGCAGGCGCGCCTTGGCGTCCATGGGCGGCGCCCCTTAGAACCGGTGGTTCAACGTCAGCTCGAACCGGCGGCTAGGCCCGTAGAACCACTGCGTATTGGTGTAGTACGCGGTGGTGAAGTAGGCGCGGTCAAAGACGTTGAACCCCCGGGCCGTGATGGCGGTGTCCTTGTTGACGTCCCAGCGCAGCGCGAGGTCGGTGGTCGTATAGGAGGGCAACTCGATGGTGTTGGCGCTGTCCGCATAGCGCTTGCCCACATAACGCAGCCCGCCCATTGCCGTCCAGCCCGGCTGGAAGTTCCAGCTCAGCCACAGGTTTGCCAGGCGTTGCGGCACGTTGGGCGGCACATTGCCCGCGCGCGACACGGCTGCGCCGCCGACGGACTCGGAGAAGTCGTCGTATTTGGCCCGCAGCACGGTGGCATTCGCATCGATCGTCCAGCCGGGCGCCAACGCCAGCGACAGCGACGCCTCCAGCCCCCGAGACGACTGCTCGCCCACCTGCACCCGCAGGCTGGGATCGTCGGCGTCGCGCGACAACAGGTTGGTCTTGCGGATCTCGTAGGCCGCCAGCGTCCACTCGCCGCGTCCGTCCAGGAAATTCTGCTTCAAGCCGATCTCGATCTGCTTGCCGCGCGACATGTCGAACCCCGCGTTGGCCGGGCTGAGCATCAGCAGGCCGCTGACGGGATCGGCCGCTTCCGCGTACTGTGCGTAGACGGCCAGATCCGGCGTCAGGTCGTACACGGTACCCACGCGCCAACCCACGTCGGCATACGTGTTGGACAGGGCGCGTTGGCCGGTGACCAGATCGTCGCGCGTCACTTTCGCATGGTCGTAGCGCAGACCGCCGATGAGGGACCACTTGCTCGTCAGCGCGAGGCGGTCTTCCACGAAGAGGGCGAACTGGTCGGCCTCGTTGCGGTAACGCGGGATGAACGGCACGTTGCTCTGATAGTGGCCATGTGCCGGATCATACGGATCCACGGGGCCCGAACTGCCGGTGTACGTGTTGTTGATGTGCTTGAAGGTGGCGTGGTTGACGTCAAAGCCCACGGATACCGTGTTGTCCAGGCCGGCCAGTTTGCCCTTGAACACGGCGCTGGTTGTCAGGCCGGTCTGGGTCTGGTCGTGCGTGATCTGCGTGTTGTCCGAGCGGTCGATGAGGCTGGTTGCGGGGTTGTACACGTACCGCTCGGCATTGCGCCAGTCGCGGTCGCTTTGCACGTGGTACAGGCGCGCGCGCACTGTGGTCGCGTCGTTGGGCGTCCAGACCGTGTCCAGTTGCGTCCACTGATCGCGAAAGCGCATGAAGCTGTCGGACACGTTGTAGTTCTGCTTGCGCAGCGCGTCGTCCTGCTCGCCGTTGATGAGCGGCGTGCCGAAATACCGCATCGGGCGCTGGTAGCCGTAGGCGTAGCTGAGCGTCATGTTCAGGTCCGGCGTCGCGTCCCAGCGCAGCGCGCCGGAGAACGTGGCATCGCCCGCCTGGCCCCGGTCCACATAGCCGTCCGTGTAGTTTCCGCTCACGTCCAGGCGATACGACAACGTATCGCTGAGCGCGCCGCCGCTGCCCAGGCCCAGCCGCGCCGTGTCCTGCGTGCCGATGGTGGCCTGCACCTCGTTCTGGATGGGCCCGCGCGTCGGACGCTTGGGGATCACGTTGACGACGCCGCCGATTGCGCCGTCGCCATAGATCACGGACGCGGGTCCGCGCAGCACCTCGATGCGCTCGACCGACCACGTATCGAACGGAAACGTCAGGCCGACGCCGCCGTACTGGCGCAGCCCGTCGTACAGGCGCATGACCGACGTGCTGTCGGTAAAGCCGCGCACCGACAGGGCGCTGTTGCCGTTGCCCGGATGGGGCGCGGCCGAAAAGCCTGGCGCGCGGGTGATGGCTTCGATCACGCTGGCGTCGCCGCGGGACTCGATCTGTTCCCGCGAAATGATGTCGACGCTGGCCGGCGTCTGCATGGGTGTCAGGCCCAGATTGGAGCCCGTGGAGGCTTCGGTAGTAAGGGCGGTTTCGGCGCCGCCCACCACGGTGATGGGGGCGAGGGTGGCGGGGGAGGTCTGGGCGGCGGCGTTGAAAGCGGCCAGGAGCAGGGACGTGCCGAGGCACGCGTGCGAACGAGCGATGGTCAAGAGGGGCCCTCTTCTTCAATGTCTTCGACAAGATCTGCCGACAGCGGGAAAGCCGGTCGGCAAGGCGCGGCCGCGCCCGGCGCTAGGCGCGGGCGCGGCGGATCAGGAAGACAGGGAAGGCGGGGCGCGTGAACCGAGAGGCGGCCCCAGGGCGGGCAGGGGCGGCGTGGCACGATGGACGGGAATTGCTGAGGCTGCGTAGGCCGCCTGCGCTGTCAGCACGGGCGCAAGACCCGTCTCAGGCAGAATGGCATGCGCGGCCAGCGCGCCAAAGGCGCAGGCATCGCTTGCCGCATGCTTGGACTTCGGCTCTGCCGGCAGATCGAAGGTCACGTTGATCGCGCCGCCCGCATCGCACAACGACAGCATCAGCGAGGTCGAGGACGGCGCCGCCATGAAGCCGCTCGGGATCAGCGCGCGCAGCACAAAAGCGGCCATTGCCAGGCAGACGAGAAACCGCCAAGGCAGGCCGCGGGGCTTTTGCGCAGAGTCCCGGTGAGTAGGCATGGGCGGGATTCTATTACAGAACCTCACGCATTCTGACGGATTGGAAACGCGTGCGGCGTTCTGTCGCAGGGGCGCGTCGGCGTGCCGTCAACGCTTGCCCGCTGAAAGCCGCTGGCGACACCCGCCCGCTAATCCCGCCGATCGAACACCATGCACGTGGTGCTGGCGTGCGCGTACAGCTTGCCGTTTTCGTCCTCCACGCGCGCCTGCGCCGTCGCGATCTGTTTGCCGTTATGCACCAGCGTGGCCGCCGCGCGAAGCGGACCGGTGGACGGCGATGCCGCGCGCACGATGTTGACGCTGAGTTCGACCGTGGTGTAAGTCCGGCCCTGCGCAAGCGCGCTCTGGATCGCACAACCCAGCGCGGAATCCAGAAGGGCCGAGAACCAGCCGCCATGGATGGTGCCGAACGGGTTGCAATGCCGCAACTCGGGAAGGCCGATAAACACGGCCCAGCCTGCGTCCGCTTCCGCCAACGTCATGTTCATGGTGCCGTTCATGGGCGGGTAGGGCAGCTCGCCGGCCATCATGGCATGCAGGATCTGCAATCCGGTCATGCCGGCGATCTGATCCGGACGGGCGATATCCGGCTTTCCTCCGCCTGCGGCAAGCCGATCGAGTGCAGCCTTGTGCTGGGCCGCCCAGCCCGTCTGTTGATTCCTGTACATGCGAAACCCCTCGTCGTGAAGCCCCCGGCGGGCGGTTGCCACGCCGGATGCGGCGTGAATCAACCGGTCATTACCCGGGAAGCCAGGGGTTCAGGATCATCCTGTTCGCCGGCCGGACGGATCTTGAACCAGATTGCATACATGGCCGGCAGGAAGACCAGCGTGATGATCGTGCCTGCGAACGTGCCACCGATCAGCGTGTAGGCCAGCGTTCCCCAGAACACCGAATGCGTCAATGGGATGAAAGCCAGTATCGCGGCCAGCGCGGTCAGGATGACCGGCCGCGCCCGCTGCACTGTCGCCTCGACCACCGCGTCGAAGGGCGCGAGGCCTTCCTGTTCATTCTGGTGGATCTGGCCGATCAGTATCAGCGTGTTGCGCATCAGGATGCCGGACAGAGCGATCAGTCCGACCAGCGCATTGATGCCGAAGGGCTGCTGGAACAGAAGCAATGTCGGCACGACACCGATCAGGCCAAGCGGGCTGGTCGCAAACACCATCACCATGGCGGCGATGGATCTCACCTGCAGGATGATGATGAGCAAGGTTGCGGCAATCATCAGAGGAAAGAGCGGCAGCAGGGCAGCGTTTGCCTTGGCGGATTCCTCGATGGAACCGGCTTGTTCGATGCGATAGCCCGCGGGCAATTCGTTGATGACCGGTTGCAGCTGCTTGAGGATCGCGGTGGAAACGTCAGGCGGCTGAAGTCCTTCCGCGATGTCGCCGCGCACCGTAATGGCGGGCGTGCGGTCGCGGCGCCGCATGATGGGATCCTCCATGCGGACTTGCACCGTGCCAACCTGCGACAGCGGCACGCGTTGGCCTTCGGCCCCGGCGAGTGTCAGGCCGGCGATCTTGGCGGGGTCCAGACGGACATCGCCTGCCGCTCGCCCGACCACTTCCACCGAGCGGATGTCTTCGCGGACATTCGTCAGGGGCACGCCACTGAGCAGAAATTGCAATTGCAGCGCCACCGAACTGGAGCTCAATCCCACCGCTTGAAGCCGGTCCTGATCCAGCGTGAAATGCAGAGCGGGAACGCGCGCGCCCCAGTCGGTGTTCACGGTGCGCATCATGGGATCCGCTCGCATGATGGACTGGACGCGTGCGACGATCGCACGCAGGGTGTCGGCGTCAGGACCCATGACGCGAAAGGCGACCGGGAACGGAGAGGGCGGCCCAAACACGATTTGCGTGACACGGACCTGCGCCTGCGGGGCCAGGCCGTCCGCGATGGCCTGGCGAAGCCGGACCTTGAGGGCTTCACGTTCCTTGTCGTTGCCCGTCAGGATGACGATCTTGGCGAAGGATGGGTCGGGCAGCTCGGGCGACATGGCGAGAAAGAAGCGCGGCGCGCCTTGGCCAATGTACGCGGTGACGATCCGGGCCTCCGGCTGCGTGGCAAGCCACGCTTCGACTGCCGCTGTGGCCTGGCTCGTCTGTTCGATGGACGTGCCGTAAGGCATTTGCACTTCGACGAGCACCTCGGGGCGATCTGAAGTGGGAAAGAACTGCTTGTTGACCAGTCCCATGCCGGCCACGGCCAGCGCAAAGACCGCGACCACCGTGCCCGCCACCAGCCATTTGCGGCCGATGACGCGCCGGAGCAGGCGCCGGAACCGGTTGTAATGGCGGGTGTCGTAGATGGCGTGGTGCCCGCCTTCGATCCTTTTGATGTCCGGCAGCATCTTCACGCCCAGGTAAGGCGTGAAGACCACCGCCACCACCCACGACGCGATCAGCGCAATGCCGACGATCCAGAACATGTTGCTGGTGTACTCGCCCGCGGTCGAGCGCGCGAAGCCGTTCGGCATGAAACCGACCGCCGTGACCAGCGTGCCCGACAGCATGGGGGCGGCCGTGTGGCTCCACGCATAGGCCGACGCCGCGATACGGCTGTAGCCTTCCTCCATCTTGACCACCATCATTTCGATGGCGATGATGGCGTCATCCACCAGCAGGCCCAAGGCCAGGATCAATGAGCCGAGCGTGATGCGGTCGAAATTCTTGCCGGAGGCCGCCATGATGACGAATACCGCCGCCAGGGTCAGAGGCACGGCGGCGGCCACCACGACGCCCACGCGCCACCCCATGCTGATGAAGCACACCAGCATCACGACCAGCAGCGCGACGAAGAACTTGACCATGAATTCATCCACGGCCGCGCCGATGTTGACCGCCTGGTCGGTGACTTTGGTCAGGCTCATGCCTAGCGGCAATGCGGCATTGATCTTGCCGACTTCCTTCTCGAGCGCGCTGCCCAGGTCCAGCCCATTCCATTCGTCACGCATTACCACGCCCAAGATCAGCGCCGGTTCGCCGTTGTTGCGTACCAGAAAGGTGGCCGGGTATTCATAGCCGCGTTCCACGGTCGCCACGTCGGCCAGCTTCAGCGTGCGACCCTGGGCAACGATGGGCGTCTGGCGGATCTTGTCCAGGCTGTCGAATGCGCCGTCCACGCGCAGGAACACCTGAGGCCCGTTGGTTTCGATGGACCCGGCAGGCGTAAGAACGTTCTGTGCGTTGAGCGCGGCAAAAATGGCTTGCGGATCGACGCCGAGCGTGGCCAGGCGATCGTGGGAGAACGACACGAAGATGCGCTCGGGCTGTTCGCCGATGATGTTCACCTTCTTGACGCCCGGCACGTGAAGCAACTGTTGACGCAGCGCCTCGGCGTCGCGAACCAGCAGGCGCTGGGGCTCGCCCTTTGCCTTGAGGGCATACAGGGCGAACGTGACATCGGCATACTCGTCGTTGACGATGGGACCGATGACGCCGGGCGGCAAGCGCTTGGCTTCGTCGGCGAGCTTCTTGCGCGCTTGATAGAACTCTTCCTGTACGTCTTTGGGCGGCGTGCTGTCCAGCAGCGACACCATGGTGAACGCCAGGCCCGGCCGCGTGAAGGTCTCGGTCCGGTCATACCACCGCAGTTCCTGCAGCCGCTTTTCCAGCGGTTCGGCAACCTGGTCCTGCATTTCCTGCGCGGTCGCGCCGGGCCACGCGGTGACGACGGTCATCTGCTTGATGGTGAAGGGCGGATCTTCGGCACGGCCCAACTGGAAAAACGCCAGGATCCCGGCGACGGAGACGAGAAGAATCAGGAACAGCGTGATCGAGCGCTCGCGCACGGCGATCGCGGACAGGTTGAAGCGGCCTTCGCTCATCAACGCGCTCCCACGACGCCGGTGGCGTGCGGATCGCCGAGCCTGACTTGCTCGCCTTCATGCAGCAGATGCGCGCCCAGGGACACGACGCGATCCCCGGCCTTGAGGTCGCCGGCGACACGCGCCACATCGTCGCTCAGGCTGTGCACCTGGACAGGCCGCCGCGCCACCTGGGCGGGCGCGCCGTCCACGAGCCAGACGCCCGGGCCGCCGCCGTCATCGAACACTGCGCCGATCGGCACCTGCAACATCGGCGCGCCGTCCTGCGATTGCGGGATGTCGATCGTGACGGTGGCCCCCAGTGGCGCGTGGGCCAGCGCGCCTTCCAACAAATACCTGGCCTCGAACGTACGTGTGACGCGGTCCGCGGCATCGGACAATTGCCGCAATGTGGCGGGGGCTGGAGACTGACGGTCGCCGTACAACACCGCCTGGGCCGTAGAACCCACGGCCGGCCGTAATGTCTCGGGCAGATGTACAACGGCCTCCCGCTGGCCGGCGCGCGCCAGGCGCACGACGGACTGCCCGGCGGCCACCACCTGTCCGGGTTCGGCCAGCGTGTCGACGACAACCCCGTCGGCATCGGCCAGCAGCACGGCGTAGCTCGACGCGTTCTTTGCAACGTCGGCACGGGCCTCGGCCGCCTTCAAATCCGCACGAGCGGTATCTGCTGCGGCTTTGATCTGCGCATACGCGGACGCCGACACGGCGCCTTCCGCAACCAGGCCGCGATAGCGGGCCTCGTCGTCGGTTGCCTGTCTGGCGCGGGCCCGCGCAGCCGCCACGGCTTCACGCTGTGCCCGGGCTTGCAGGCCAAGGTCCTCAGGATCCAACCGCATGAGCGCCTGGCCGCGGGTGACCGGCTGACCCGTATCGACCAATCGCTCCAGGACTTTGCCCGACACGCGGAACCCCAGGTCGCTTTGAATGCGCGCCGCCACGACGCCCGAAAAGGAGCGCGCTGACGCTGAGGCGTTTTGCGCCACGCCAACTCTGACGAGCGGGGGATCGACGCGGGGATCTGGCGGGGAAGTATCGCCGCATGCCGCAAGAGCGAGAGGCACTAGGCAGAAGGCAAACGGGACAAGCTGACGCCGAACCATGGAAGACCATCCTCACAAAGAAGGTCCCCATTCTAAACAAGTGACCAAAAAGGTCAATGGTCACAAATAAAATTTATGGCGCCAGACTTCGCAGGATCAGGTTCGACAATTGCACGGTGGCCTGCGCCCCGTTCGCCAGGTTGTGCTGAAGGAGCAGGGGGTTGATGTACGGCCGCATGACGAGATAGATCGCATCGGCCGTTTCATCCAAGGGCGTCTTGCGTTCGAAGTCGCCCGTCTCGCGGCCTTCGCGGATCACTTGCAGGATGAGGCCCTTGATATGCGCTTCGTAGGCCTGTGCCGAAGGCCACGACTCGCTGGCCGAGGTTCGCGCAATGTCGTAGAGCTTGCTGTCTTGGAAGAAGAGCTGGCTGCCGGCTTCCACCAACGCCGTGAACATGCGCCGCAGCCGGTCCGGCGCGGAACGCGCGTCGGCGACGGCGGTGTCCACGGCGACCATGATCGCGTTCAGGCGGTTGGCGCAGATGACCTCGCCGATCGCCTGTTTGGAGTCGAAGAACTTGTAGATGTAGGCCTTGGAGAAGCCAATGGCCTTGGCCAGATCAGACACGGTCGTCTTGTCGAAACCGTAAAGGCCGAAATATTCGGTGGCGGCTTGGACGATCTGATCGCGGACGTCGTGATCGGAGGGGCCGCGCGGCTGAAGGGCGGGGGATGTTGCTTTCGTCATGCGAGGAGCTTAACCCGAGGCAATTTAGTTGACAACGAGTGACTAAACCGTATTATAGTCACACGAAATTGACTGTCCTAAGGACGCCCATGCATGCCCGCCATTCTCTTGTCCTGCTCTGCGCCAGCATGCTGGCCGGGTGCGCGGCAGGTCCTGATTACCACCGCCCCGAGGCGCCGCTTCCCAGCCACTATACGCAGGCTCCAGACCGTCAGTCGGGACCGGGGCCCGTGCAAGGCCTTGATACGTGGTGGCGCCAGTTCGACGACCCGCTGCTTGCACGCTACGTGTCGTTGGCCATCGAGCAGAACCTGGACGTAGCGCAGGCAGCGGCGCGCGTCACGCAAGCCCGTGCGGGGCTGGGCGCGGCGAACGCGGCCTTGTTGCCGTCTGCCTCAGTGCGCGGCACGGCTGCGCGGTTGCACCAGTCGGTGGAGACCCCGCTGGGACAAGTTGCCAGCGCCATGCCGGGGTACGACCGATGGGGCAACCAATACGAAGCCAACCTCGAGGCGAGCTGGGAAATCGACCTGTTCGGCGGCCTGCGGCGTGGCCGTGAGGCGGCCATCTCTGAACTGCAGGCCACGGATGCGGCTGCGATCGCCACGCGGCTTGCCGTGGCGGCGCAAACCGCGGACATCTACATCGCCATTCGCAGCCTGCAGGCGCGGCTGGACATCGCCCAGCGGCAGGTCAAGACGCAGCAGGATCTTGTCGCCAAGGTAGGGCTGCTGCATGAACGAGGGCTGGCGGCCGAATATCAGGTGCGCCAGGCGGATGGCGCGCTGTCGCAGGTGCAGGCCACCATTCCGGTCCTGCAGACGGGGCTCGATGCGGCCATGAACGCGCTGGACGTCATGCTGGGCGTGGTTCCCGGAACCCATCGCGAGGAATTGGCGGCGCACGCGCCGATACCCCCTGCGCCCCGCATCGAGGACATGGGCTCCCCCGCGGATCTGCTGCAACGCCGGCCGGATCTGATCGCGGCGGAACGCCGCCTGGCGGCCTCCAATGCGCGGATCGGTGAAACCATCTCCGAGTTCTACCCGAAGTTTTCGTTGAGTGGCTTGCTGGGCAGCGCAACGACCGTATCCAGCGGCAATCTGTTTTCCGCTGGAGCAAGCCAGTCCGCGGGCGTGCTGGGACTGCGCTGGCGGCTCTTCGACTTTGGCCGCATCAATGCGCAGATCGAAGGGGCAAAGGGCCAGGAGGCCGAGGCGCTGGCGGCATATCGCCTGGCGGTTTTGCGGGCGACGGAAGATGTCGAGAACGCATTTTCGGCGTTGGTTCACCGCACCGAGCAGTCGACGGTGCTGACCCGGGGCGAGGACGCGCTGACCCATGCGCGGGCGTCGTCGTTCGCCGCCTACAAGCGCGGCGCCGCCAGCCTGATCGACGTGCTGTATGCGGATGCCTCGCTCCTGCAGGCCTCGGACGCTCGGGCCCAGGCACAAGCCGAAGCGGCGCGGGCAGCGGTGGCGGCGTACAAGGCGCTTGGCGGCGGATGGCGCCCGGATGCGCCGGCGCAGATAGCCAAGCGGTGAACCCCGGCGAGGATCGCGTCGTTTCAGGTACAGGCATGCCACTTGCTGCGCCGCCCGCCACGGGCAGCAGGTCGTGCCCGCAACCCACGAGGCGATTCCCGTGACCACACTCATCGAAAACCGGTATGCCCTTACCGTGCGCCGCTTCCCCGCGGTGTTCCTTGCCGGGATGTTCCCGTTGTTTCTTGGCGCGGCGCTCGCGGACGCTGCGTATGCGCAGACTTTTCACATCCAATGGAATAATTTCGCGTCCTGGCTGCTCGTTGGCGGACTGATATTTGGGGCGATTGCGCTGCTGGTTGCCATCGTCGACCTGTTCAGGGCCACGCAGCGGGCACGCGGTGTGGTTCCCTATGCCGTGGTGCTGCTGGCGGCCTGGCTGGTGGGGCTGTTCAATGCGTTCATTCATGCGCGCGACGCGTGGGCCAGCATGCCCAACGGCTTGATCCTGTCTGTCGTGGGCGCGGTGCTGGCCCTCGTTGCCCTCTGGCTGGGCTTTCGCACGCCGCAGATCCGGGGGCCGCTATGAAGAAGACGAGAATGCTGGCCGGCGTTTCGATGCTGGTGGTGGCGGGTGTTTGCGGCGCGCAGACCGCAGGCCAGTATGGACCGTCGCCCGATCTGCCCAAGCCCGAACGGGGGCTGTTGCCGGACATGGTGATCGCCAAGCCCGCCAAATGGGGCGACAAATTGCCGACGGTGCCCGAGGGCTACAAGATCTCGGCCATCGCCACGGACCTGAAGATTCCGCGTCAGACGCTTGTGCTGCCCAACGGCGACATTCTGGTCGCCGAGGGCCGTGGCGGCAGTGCCCCCGACCTCAAACCCAAGGACGTGATCGCGGGCATCATCAAGGCCCGGGGCACGAGTCCGGTCAAGGGTGGAAACCGGCTGACGCTGCTGCGCGACACCAAGGGCGATGGCACCTACGAGGCCTCCGTCTTTGCGGAAAACCTCAACGCGCCTTACGGCCTGGCCCTCATTGGCAACCAGCTCTATGTGGCCAATCAGGACGCGCTGGTGCGGTTCGAGTATCAGCCCGGGCAGACCAAGGCGAGCGGACCGCCGGAAACGGTCACGCCGCTGCCCTCCGAGATCAACCACCACTGGACCAAGGCGCTGACCGCCAGCGCCGACGGGCAGTATCTATACGTGGGCATCGGTTCGAACAGCAACATCACCGAACGCGGCATGACGGCCGAAGCGGATCGGGCGCGCATCTGGCGCATCAACGCCAGCACGGGCGAATACAAGACCTACGCCACCGGCCTGCGCAATCCGACCGCGCTCACGATTCAACCGGACACGGGCCAGTTGTGGGCCGTGGTCAACGAACGCGATGAGCTGGGCCCGGACCTGGTGCCCGACTACCTCACGACCGTCAAGGAGGGCGCGTTTTATGGCTGGCCATACAGCTATTGGGGCAAGAACGTGGACGAACGCGTGCGGCCCCAGGATCCCGCAAAGGTTGCATCGGCCATCGCGCCGGATTACAGCCTGGGTTCGCACGTTGCGGCGCTGGGCGTGGACTTCTCGACCGCGACGATGGGCGACCGGTTTGCGAGCGGCGTGTTCGTCGGCGAGCACGGCAGCTGGAATCGCGCTGATCCGGTGGGCTACAAGGTGGTCTTCGTGCCGTTCACGGAGGGGCGCCCGTCCGGTCCGCCCGTTGATTTCGTCGCGGGCTTTCGCGACGACGACGGCACGACGCGCGGCCGTCCAGTGGGCGTGACGGTTGACCCGAAGGGCGCGCTCATCGTGGCCGACGATCTGTCGAACACGATCTGGCGCATCACGCCCGCGCAGGCGCCCAAGCCGGTCGCAGCGGTGCGGCCTTAAATCTTATTTACAGAGGGCCTGCCGAGCGTGCGCGTTGCACTGCGCTGCAGCGTTCGCAGGCCCCGCACAGGAGCAAACATGGCAACACTTCAAGACATCAACATCGCAATTCTGGCCGTCGACGGATTCGAGCAGGTCGAACTCACGGGGCCGCGCGATCGTCTGCACGAAGAAGGCGCCCGCACCGTCGTGGTATCGGCGCGCACTGATCCGATCCAGGGCATGCACCACGACAAGCCCGGTGACAAGTTTCCCGTCGATCTCACGTTTCTGCAGGCTGCATCCGAGCCGGACGTATTTGATGCCTTGCTGCTGCCCGGCGGCGTGGTTAATGCCGACGAGATCCGGATGCAGCCCAAGGCCCAGGAGCTGGTGCGCGCCTGCATTGACGCCGGCAAGCCGGTGGCGGTCATCTGCCACGGCGCCTGGCTGCTGATCTCGGCTGGGATGGTCAAGGGGCGCAAGATGACCAGTTGGCCCTCGCTGCAGGATGACCTGCGCAATGCGGGCGTCCAGTGGGTGGATGAGGAAGTGGTCGTGGACGGTGTGCTGGTGTCCAGCCGCAAGCCGGACGATATTCCCGCGTTCAATGACGCCTTCGTTCAGGTGCTGGGCAAGGCGGTCCAAGGGCGCGCGGCGAAGTAGGGCTGGCCGCATCGAGCAAAGCCGGGGAGCGGCGCACCCCGGCCGCATGCGCTACGCGCGCTTGAGTGCCACGGTCACCAGCACCGACGCGTTTTCCAGCGCGAACAGCGCGTGCGGCGCGCGGCCCGGCAGGTACATCAGGTGGCCGGGGTAGAGGACGTGCGTGGCGCCGTCGGCGGATATCTCGATACTGCCCTCCAGGCACTGAAGGGTGATCTCGCCGGCGACGTCATGCGAGGCCATGGTCTTGCCGGCGAGCAGCACGAGGCGCATGACCTCAAGGTCTTCGGACTTGAAAAGCGCGACCGACTGCTTTTGCGCTAGCGCGGCGCCATAGGGCTTGATGTCGATGACTTGCCCGGGATCCGCATGTTTGAGGGCCATGATGCATCCTTCGCAGGGAGGGGAGCTGTCAACGATACCCCATCCCCCCGGCGGCGCCGCGGCCTGCGGTCAATTGATCTTGATGCCGCGTTCCTTGACCAGATCCTTCCACTGCGCCGTTTCCTTGGCCAGGTGATCGCGCAGCGCGTCCGGCGTGCTGCCGATCGGCTCGGCGCCAATCGAATCCAGCGTCGCCTTCACCTTGGGATCGGCCAGCGCGCTGCGCATGGCTTCATTCAGCTTGGCCACCGCTTCCGGCGGCGTGCCGGCGGGCGCAAAGGCAGCGAACCAGGGCATCAGCTCATAACCGGGCACGCCGGCCTCCTGCATCGTCGGCACGTCGGGCAGGGCAGCCGACCGCTTGGTGGTGGTGACGCCCAGCGCGCGCAGCTTGCCGCTCGCGATGTGGGGCTTGGCGGACGTGATGCTGTCGAACATGTAATCCACCTGGCCGCCCAGCAGGTCGGCGACGGCGGGGCCGCTGCCCTTGTAAGGCACGTGCAGCATGTCCACCCCGGTCATCGACACGAACATCTCACCGGCCAGGTGAATGGAGGTGCCAACGCCCGCGGAGGCGTACGTGTAGTGCTTGGGCTGCGCCTTGGCCTTCGCGATCACGTCCGCGACGCTGGTCGCGCCGGTACGCGCCGGATTCGTGACCAGCACATTGGGCACGACCGCCAGCAGCGAGATGGGCGCGAAGTCCTTGATGGGGTCGTAGTTCAGGTCCTGGTACAGCGCCGGGTTGACGGCCATGCCGTTGGCGACGATCAGGATGGTGTAGCCGTCGGGCTTGGCGCGCGCCACGGCCGCCGCGCCAATATTGCCGCCCGCGCCGGCGCGGTTCTCGACGATGAAGGACGTGTTCAACTGCTTGCCCATCGACTCGCCCAGCGTGCGCGCGATGCTGTCCATCGCGCCACCGGGCGGGAAGGGGACGATCCACTTCACCGGGTGATCCGGATAGGCATCGGCCTGCGCGGCGGTTGCCCCGGCCAGCAGCGAGGCGGCCAGCAATGCGCGGGCAAAGGGTTTGAATACATGGCGCATGCGCATGGTTGTCTCCGTGGCTCTTGAATTATTGGTGGCAAGGTCCGCGCGCGATTAATACTCTGATCGACGGTGACTGCCCGATGCGCGCAGTATCGCTTGCCTTTTTTTCGCGTGTCCAAGACTATATGGGTTTCAATTCATACCTTCAGGGTCTTAATCGGCATGGAGCTCAGGCATTTGCGGTACTTCCAGGCGGTGGCCGAGGCGGGTAGTTTCACGCTGGCAGCCTCGCGGCTGCACATTGCGCAGCCGCCGCTCAGCCGCCAGATCAAGCAGCTGGAGGAAGAGCTGGGCGTGCAGCTGTTCGAGCGCACCACGCGGGCGCTGCGCCTGACAGAGGCGGGCCGCTTCCTGCTGGAGCAATCGCGCCTGTTGACCGCCCGGCTGGACGAAGTGCTGGAAGGCACGCGCCGGTTGGGCCAGACGGAGCGGCGCTGGTTCGGCATCGGCTTCGTGCCGTCGACGCTTTACGGTTTCGTGCCGGAATTGATCCGGCTGCTGCGCGGCGCGGATGAGCGCGTCGAAGTGGGCCTGATGGAAATGAACACGTTGCCGCAGCTCGAGGCGCTCAAGGCAGGGCGCATCGATCTGGGCATTGGCCGCATCCTGCTGGACGACCCCGCGATCGAGCGGCGCGTGCTGATGACCGAGCCCCTGATGGCCGCGGTGCCCTTGCATCATCCGCTGGCCGGCCAGGGCAGCGTCGCCGTCAGCCGCCTGGCGCGCGAGCCCTTCGTGCTGTATCCGGCGCGTCCGCGCCCGAACTACGCCGATCATGTGCTGGGCCTGTTTCGCGCGGCCGGCTACTCGCTGCAGGTGGCGCAAGAGGCCAACGAACTGCAGACCGCGATCGGGCTGGTCGCGGCTGGCTTGGGGGTGACCGTGGTGCCCGCCTCCGTGCAGCGCCTGCAGCGCCAGGATGTGGCCCACGTGCGCATCGAGGCCGATGCCTTCGTGTCGCCCGTGATCGTCAGCTATCGCAAGGACGATGCGTCGGCGTTTCTGGCGCGGGCGCTGGAACTGGCGGGGGAGCTTGCCAGGAACTAGGCGCGGCCACGCCGCAGTCGCCTCGCGCTAGGTGCGGCCCGCGGGCGAATACGGGCCCACCAGCTCGACGATCCAGTCGATGAAGGCGCGCAGCTTGGCGCTGACGTGGCGGTTGGGCGGGAACGCCACGTACATCGGCATCGGGTCCAGGCGCCAGTCCTCGAAGACCGGAACCAGCTCGCCTTTGGCCAGGTGCGGCGCGGACATGTAGTCCGGCAGCCACATCACGCCCATGCCGGCAAGTCCCGCCGCCAGGTAGGCATTGCCGTCGTCCACCGCCAGCACGTAGCGGCCATGCACATTGACGACTTCCTTGCCGCGCCGCATGGCATAAGGCAGCGCGCGCCCGGTGCGTTGCCACAGAAAACCCACGATGCGGTGGTGCGTGTCTTCAAGCTCGCGCGGGTGCGCGGGCTTGCCGGCCAGCTTCAGGTACGAGGGCGCGGCGTAGACGCCCAGTTGCAGGTCGCCAACGCGGCGGGCCATCAGGGACTGGTCGGTCAGCTCGCCGCCCCGCACGACACAATCGATGTTTTCGCCAATCAGGTCGACGATGCGATCGCTGACGCCCATGTCGAGCTGGATGTCGGGATAGCGCGCGTGAAAGTCCGGCAAGGCGGGCACGAGCACCATGCGCGCCAGCGGACTGGGCACGTCCACGCGCAGCCGGCCGCGCGGCGCTTCCGCGGCGCTGGAAAGACTGGTTTCGGCATCGTCCATGTCGGCCAGCAGCTTGATCACGCGCTCGTAGTACGCCGCGCCATCGGCCGTGACATTGACCTTGCGCGTGGTGCGGTTCAACAGGCGCACCCGCAGGCGCGCCTCAAGCTGCTGGACAAGCTGCGTCACGCTCGTCTTGCTCATGTGCAGGGTTTCGGCGGCCTTGGTGAAGCTGCCGGTTTCCACCACGCGCGCAAACGCGGTCATTGCGTCGAATCTGTCCATGGCTGCTCGAAGAGAATTGGGATTGTTTGGATTCTACAAATAGTGATGGATGCAGTTGACCGTTTATCCGCGCGGCGGGCGCTTTTACAGTTTGCCCATGTCAACGCGGGTTGTCGGACAGCCCACCACCTGGAGAACGCCATGACCAAACGCGACGTTGTTTTCCCTCCCAATCGCCATGCGCTCTACGAGCGCAACCGTTATTCACCGGCGGTTCGCTCCAACGGCTTTCTGTTCGTGTCCGGCCAGGTCGGCAGCCATGACGACGGCTCACCTGAACCCGACTTGCGCGAGCAGGTGCGGATGGCCTTCCGGAATCTGAACGCCATCCTGCACGCGGCGGGTGCGTCGTTTGACGACGTCGTCGACGTGACGGTCTTCATGGTCGATCCGCAGTCGCAGTTCGAAACCATGTGGGAAGTCGTGCCCGAATTCTGGGGCGAGGCGCCGTATCCGAACATTACGGCGGTGGGCGTCACCTGGCTGTACGGATTCCAGTTCGAGATCAAGGTCATCGCCAAAGTGCCTGACGCCGCGGCTGCTTGATCGGGCGGCGCTGCGTCTTATCAAGGCTTGCGGAAGACGACGACCTTGCTCGTCAGCTTCTGCAAGGCCTCCTCGCGCTGGTTCGACGTGATCGATTCCACGACCACGATGGCGCGATCAGGCTTGGAGCGCGACGGCGTGATGCTGAGCACGGTGCTCGTCACCTTCACGACATCGTCCGGTCGCGTAGGCTGCGGCCATGCCAGTTCGGCGCCTGCGCCGATGACCCCTCGCGCCACGGGAAAACTCTCAACCAGCAGCTTCATGGTCAGCGCCGCCGTGTGCCAGCCGCTGGCCGCCAGGCCCTGGAACAGCGTGTCTTGCGCCGCCTCCGGATCCAGATGAAAGGGTTGCGGGTCGAACTGCGAGGCAAATTCAGTGATCTGCTCGGCGTCCAAGGCATGGGTCTTGCTGACGAAGACGTCACCGACGGACAGGTCTTCAAGGTAGATCAGCGGCGGGTTGGGGGTTTCTGGCATCGATGGCTCCGGCGAGTATCTGGTGGGTGGGGCATTATGGGCGCGCGTTCCCGCCTCGCGCAATGCAGCGGGCGATGACCGTCGCCGAAATCGGGTCCATAATCGGCATGTCTAGTTTTATGGATGTCGCAACATGGCAGAAACCCCCACGTCGTCGCAAGAGATCCGTCCGCTGGAGATCGGCGACATCACGGTCATCGACAACACCAAGCTCAAGAAAGCCGTCACGGCGGCGGCGCTTGGCAATGCAATGGAATGGTTTGACTTTGGCGTCTACGGTTTCGTGGCGTTCGCACTGGGCAAGGTGTTCTTCCCGGACGCTTCGCCCGCCGTGCAAACCATTGCCGCGCTCGGCACGTTTTCCGTGCCGTTTCTGGTGCGACCGTTGGGAGGCGTGTTCTTCGGCATCATGGGCGATCGCTTCGGGCGTCAGAAGGTGCTGTCGCTCACCATCATCATCATGGCCATCAGCACGTTCTGCATTGGCCTCATTCCCGCATATGCCACGATCGGCCTGTGGGCGCCGATCCTGCTGCTGCTGTGCAAGCTGGCGCAGGGCTTTTCCGTCGGGGGCGAATATACCGGCGCGGCCGTTTTCGTCGCGGAGTACGCGCCGGACAGGCAGCGCGGTTTTCTGGGCAGCTGGCTGGACTTCGGCTCGATAGCCGGCTTTGTCGTGGGCGCGGGCATGGTCGTGCTGCTGCAGACCATGCTCGGCGAGCAGACGTTCCTGGACTGGGGCTGGCGCATTCCGTTCTTCGTGGCGGGGCCGCTGGGCCTGTTGGGCTTGTATCTGCGGCATGCGGCCGAAGAAACCCCGGCCTTCACGCAGCAACTGGAACGGATGGAAAAGGAAGACCGCGACGCCGTGCAGGAAAAACCTTCGGTGTCGTTCCGCGAGATCTTCGCCAAATATCGCCGCGCCTTGCTGGTCAGCATCGGCATGGTGCTGGTGACCAACATCACCTATTACATGCTGCTGACCTATATGCCGACGTACCTGTCGGGCAGCCTGGGCTACACCGAAGGCCACGGGGTGCTGATCATCGTCGTGGTGATGGTGGGCATGCTGTTCGTGCAGCCGGTGGTGGGTTTCGTCAGCGACAAGATCGGGCGCAAGCCGTTTCTGCTGGTCGGCAGCCTGGGGCTCCTGGTCACCGCGATCCCGTCGTTCTTCCTGATCGGCAGCGACAACACCGCGCTGATCTTCGTGGGACTGCTGCTGATCGCCATTTTCCTGAACTGCCTGATCGGCATCATGGCCTCCACGCTGCCGGCGCTGTTTCCGACGCGCATCCGCTATAGCGCGTTGGCCAGTGCGTTCAATGTGGCCATCATCTTCGCCGGGCTTACGCCCACCGCAGCCGCGTGGCTGGTCGAAGAGACCGACAACCTGATGATGCCGGCGTATTACCTGATGGCGGCGTCGCTGATCGGGCTGATCACCTCGTTCTTCCTGCCCGAGACCGCCAACCGGCCGCTTCGCGGCGAGACGCCAACCGCTTCCAGCCGCAAGGAAGCCAAGGTGCTGTTGCAGCAGGCGTACGAGCACATCGAACAAAGTGTGCAGGACGTGGATGCCGAGATCGCTGCGCTGGAAGAAAAGCTGGATGCGCTGCGTGTGCGCCGCCAACGGCTGGCGGACAGGCATCCGGGTATTGAATGAGAGCGGCCGCCCGGCCCGCGCGCGGGCGGCGCTTCAATTAAGGAGCAGGTCATGAGCGTGCCATTCAAGCAGGTGGATGTATTTACCAGCGAACCCTATCGCGGTAATCCGGTCGCGGTTGTGCTGCAGGCGCAAGGCATGACCGACGAACAGATGCGGCGCATCGCCAACTGGACGAATCTGTCGGAAACTACCTTTGTGCTGCCGCCAACGCAGTCCGGGGCCGACTATCTGGTCCGGATCTTCACGCCGCAGGCCGAGCTGCCCTTTGCGGGGCATCCCACGCTGGGAACGGCGCACGCGCTGCTGGAAGCCGGCATCGTCCAGGCGCGCGGCGGCAGGCTGGTGCAGGAATGCGCCGCGGGCCTGATCGACCTGTCGGTCGCCGAGATCACGGGCGGCAGTCCGCGTATTGCCTTCACGCTTCCAGAGGCCCAGTTGACCGAGCTGAGCGCGGACCTTGTCGATGAGATGGAAGGGATATTGGGTTCGGCGGTGCTGCACGATCCCGCGCCCAAGCTCGTCAATGTGGGCCCGGTGTGGACGATCGCGCAGTTGCCCAGCGCGCAGGCCGTGCTGACGCTGCGCCCGGACTTTGCCCGCATGGCCGAGTTCGACCGCCGCAATCTGGCCGCTGGCATCGTGGTGTATGGGGCGTACGGCGAAGGCGCGGAAAGCGCCATCGAAGTGCGCGCCTTTGCGCCCAGCCTGGGCGCAAACGAAGACCCGGTGTGCGGCAGCGGCAACGGATCGGTGGCGGCGTTCATCCGCAATGCGGGGCAAGTGCAGCAGTTCGGGACGGAATACCTCAGCACGCAGGGCGCGGCGGTGGGGCGGTCGGGCAGGCTGAACATCGCGTTCGGTACGGACGGGGCCATTCGCGTGGGCGGGCAATCCGTGACGTGCATCGACGGCCGCATTGCGGTGTGAACGCGCGCCGGCATGCGGGGCGGCCGACTCAGGCGCGGCCGGCGCAGGCGCGGACGGCTCAGGCGCGATCCGTGCCCGGTTTTCGGCCGGCGCCGCGTGCACTATGCTTGAACGTCGCGCATTGCAGCAAGGGTTGAGCGCATCACTTTCCTGCCAAGGAGGAGCAAGATGGCCAGCAAAAACACGATTTGCCTGTGGTACGACGGCGACGCGCTGGACGCGGCGAATTTCTACGCCCGGACGTTTCCGGACAGCGAGGTGGGCGCCGTCCATCGCGCGCCCGGCGACTACCCCTCGGGTCAGCAGGGCGACATCCTGATGGTCAACTTCACCGTCATGGGCATTCCCTGCGTGGGGCTCAATGGCGGCGACGCATTTCAGCACAACGAATCGTTTTCCTTTCAGGTCGCGACCGACGATCAGGCCGAAACCGATCGCCTGTGGGACGCGATCGTCTCGAATGGCGGCCAGGAGAGCGATTGCGGCTGGTGCAAGGACAAATGGGGCGTGTCCTGGCAGATCACGCCACGGGCGCTGCTGGCTGCAGTCACGGACCTTGACCAAGCGGCTGCCAAGCGTGCATTCGAGGCGATGATGACGATGAAGAAGATCGACATCGCGACCATCGAGGCCGCGCGCCGGGGATGATGCCGCGGTTTGCAAGCGCTGGCTGCGGGCGCGCTGAAACGGCAGGCAAGTTCCGGGATTGGAAGCCCCGGTTTTGGGGGCCGTATCAGCAAGAATGACCTGTCGATAGAACAAAAATCCGGGGTCGGATGACGCGCCCCGGTAAGGGTGTTGCACGCGTGGGAAAGCCCCGTAAAATCCCGCAGCCGCCGCGATATTTCGGCGAAATCTCCTGACTTTCGAGATGTACGTCGATCTTCTCACTCTTTACCTGTTGGCAGTCGGAACACTGCTTGTCAGCGCCGGCCTGATGTTCTGGGAGCAGCGGGCCAATCCCAAACGCAGCAAGGAACTGCGCATCCTGGCATCAGGATTCGCCACGCTGGCTGTCGGCTGCGCGGCAGCGCTGTATCGCCGCGACTTGCCTGGTGTCAGCGGCGCGGCGATCAGCAATCTGGTCATCCTGGGTGGCTACCTGCTTGTGCTCAATGGCGTTGCCGCGCTGAGCGGACGGCGTTATGTGCGCACCGCCGTCTGTGTGCTGGTGGGCATGGGGCTGACCTGGGTGATCGGCGGCGTGCGCTGGCTGGACGTGATGTGGACGCACGTAAGCTCGGTGCCAATTGCGCTCGTCAGCGGACTGACGGCCTGGGAGCTGTTGCGCTGCCAGGCGCTCAAGCCACGGCGCTCGCGGTACATCGTGGTTGCGGTTGCCGGGGTGCATACCGCCGTGTATGCGGCACGTGCGCTTGTCCTGCCGTGGTTCGCGACCGAATCCGGCGGCCAGGTGCTGGCGCTGGCCGGCAAGCTCACCATCTATGAAGGCGTGTTGTATTCCGTGGTGCTGCCGATGATGCTGCTCAAGCTCATCCGCGACGAAACCCACAGCCAGTTGCTGATGGAATCGCAGACCGATTACCTGACGCGCCTGGGAAACCGGCGCTGGTTCGTCGAGCAAGGCGCGCGCATCCTGAACGGCAAGGAAGGGCGCGGCACGGTCGCGGTGCTGGCGTTCGACCTGGATCACTTCAAGTCCGTCAATGACCGCTACGGACATCAGGCGGGCGATCAGGTGCTGAAATCATTTGCCGAAACCGCGCGCGAGGTCCTCGGTGACGACACCATTCTTGCGCGCATCGGCGGCGAGGAATTTGCCGCGCTGCTCTGGGGGGATGACGCGAAGGGCGCCCACACGTTGGGCAAGGCCATGGCCGAGCGTTTCGCGGTCACCGTCTCGAACCGGATGGACGGCATTGGCATTGCCGCCACGGTGAGCATCGGGTTGGCCCGCTTCGAGGGCGAGACGCCCACCATCATGGACGCGCTGGCCATCGCGGACCAGGCGCTCTACCGGGCCAAAAAAATGGGCGGCAACCGGCTGGAACTGGCCGGCGAGCCCGCGCCGGTCACGGCTTGATCGGCAGGGCTCCTGGGGTCATTGCTGCGCCACGTAGGCCTTGCGCGTTGCGTCGTAGGCGTAGATGACGGCGTCGGCCGGACCCAGCTTGCGGGTCTTGCCCGGGCCGGAAATGGTGTTGCCGGAGAACTGCACGGTCACGCGCGGCAGGTCGGCAGTGCCGGTGGCGCCAAAGACCAGTTCGCCCTCGCTGCGCGTGCACGGCATGACGTCGCCGTCCGCACAGGCCGGACCGTTGTCCTCGCCTGCAATCACCTCGCCCGCATACGCCCACACCTTGTCCTTGGCTTCGTCCTGCCGCTTCTCCGGTGGCGTGAAGACGAGCAGCGTGTAGCCGCTGATCGTGATGCCGTTGTCGAACGTCTCGGTGGGTACTGCCAATAGCAGCTTGCCGGCTGCCGTGCGGTATTCCCGCGGCTTGCGCCGCGTGTCGACTTCCGGCGGCCGCTCGTACGCGCCGAACTCGCCGATGGTCGGTTCCATGCCACGGAACTTCCAGGGGCTTGAAGGCGATGCGGGATCGCGGATGAAGGTCGCCTCGGCAAGATTCACCGTCGTCATCGGACCGACATCGTCCTCTCCCGGCTTGCCATAGCGCTCGGCGGTCTCCCACACGAAGCCCGTGTAGTACGGCGTGCCATCCAGTTCGAAGGCGTGGCCGAACCAATAGGTGGCCACGCTGCCGTTGGCCACGTCGGCGGAGTCGGCGCCTTTGCTGTCGACCTGGTGGATCGCGTAGAGGACCGATGCGGCGTCGGGCAGGGCGGCCTGCGCGCTGGCGGCGGGGGACGGCGTGGGCGCAGACGTGGCCGAGGCTGGGTTAGCCGGTTCCGCGGCAGCCGATGCTGCGGCAGCCGGTGCTGCGGCAGCCGGTGCCGCCGGCTTCTCTTGCGCTGCATTGCCCGGCGTCGGGCTCATCGCCGCGAACGCGGCGGTGATCGCCGCCACCAGGAGGGCGGCCGCTGCCGCGTTGCCCGTCCGCAAACCCTTTCCTTCCGACTTGCGTGTAGACGCCATGTCCTTCTTCTCTCTCTCTATCGCGATATGCAGCCATCGCCGGTCGCCGCCGGCGCGCCATCAGGTCGCGCGCGGGTGGGCGCGCCGCAAGACGGGCTGCATGGGGAATTAATAGTGCCAAATCGACCGGCGGGCTCGACCATAGAAGGGGGGCGAGAAGGGTGTCAAGGCAACTCTTGCGCGGCATAGAGGGCGGCGCATGCCGCCGGCGCCCGCGGCCAGGGCGGGCGCCGGCGTGTGTATGCCCAGGAATTGCGGGTATTCGCGACGGAAGGGACGCGGCGGGCAGGGGCAAAAGGTCCTTAACGCCCTGTTACCTTGGCAATACTCAGGGTTACGGGAAAGGCCGGCTAAAGGTCACTCGGCCTCGATCTTCGCCTCTTTAACGACCTTGCCCCACTTGTCCAGGTCCGACTGGATCACCGCCGCGTATTCCTGCGGCGTGCCGCCCTGGACTTCGATGCCCGCGGCTTCCAGCTTGGCGCGCACGGCCGGCTGCTTGAGCACCGCGTTGATCTCGGCGTTGAGCTTGGCGACGATCTCCTTCGGCGTGCCCGCGGGCGCAAGGAAGCCGCCGTTGGTGTTGGCGTCGTAGCCCTTCAAGCCTTGTTCCTGCGCAGTCGGCACGTCCGGCAGCGCCTTGGTGCGATTTGCGGTGGACACGGCAACGGCGCGCACGTTGCCGGCCTTGACCTGCTCCTGCATCGCGCTCAGCGTGTCGATATACAGCACGGTGCGGCCCGCCAGCAGATCGGGGTGCGCGGCGGAAGACCCCTTGTACGGGATCAGCAGCATGGGCGCGCCGCTGACCATGCGGAACATTTCGGCCGCCATTTCCTGCGCGCTGCCACGGCCGGACGTGGCGACCTTGGCGTCATCGGGATGCGCCTTCATCCAATCCACGAGTTCAGGCAGGGTTTTGGGCGGGATCTTCGGATACACGGCGAACACGAGCGGGATTTCGTGGGTGTAGACGATCGGCTCGAAGCTCTTTTGCGGATCCCAGCCCAGGTTCTTGAAGAGGTACTTGTTGATGTTGTGGCTGCCGCCCACGATGCCGATGGTGTAGCCATCGGGCTTGGCGTTGGCGAGCAGCGCGGTGCCCAGGTTGTTGGAGGCGCCCGGCCGGTTGTCGACGATGACGGGCTGGCCCAGCGACTGCGACAGCTTTTCGCCGACGACGCGCGCAATCATGTCGATGCCGCCGCCCGGCGGCGCGGGCACGATGATGCTGATGGGACGGGCGGGGTAGTTCTGCGCCGCGGCCAGGCCGGGCACGGCGGCAAGGACTGCCGAAAAGGCCAGGGTTTTGGCCAGCGTGGTGAAGGTCATGCTTGTCTCCTCGGGGTGGTCAACTTCTGTCAACTCTGTGAGGCGCCCCGGCGTGCTGCACCCGGGGCGCGGGTTGGGGGCGCAGTCAGGGCCTTAGCCGCGCCCGGTAAAGGGCATGGCGCTGGCCATGACGGTCATGGTCAGGACGTTGGCGTCCAGCGGCAGCGACGCCATGTGGCGTACCGCCTTTGCAACGTGCACGGCGTCCATCATGGGCTCGGGCGCGACCGTGCCATTGGCTTGCAGCACGCCGCGCGTCATGCGTTCGGACAGTTCCGTCATCGCGTTGCCGATGTCGATCTGCCCGGCCACGATGTTGAAGGCGCGGCCATCCAGCGCGAGCGACTTGGTCAGGCCCGTTACCGCATGCTTGCTGGCGGTGTAGGGCGCGGTGAAGGGGCGCGGCGTGTGCGCGGAGATCGACCCGTTGTTGATGATGCGGCCGCCCTGCGGCGACTGGCGGCGCATCAACCCGAAAGCCGCGCGCGCGCAAAGGTAGACGCCCGTCACATTGGTGTTGATGGCGTTGAACCACTTTTCCAGCGGCAGTTCGTCCATGGGCACGGCGGGAGCGTTGACGCCGGCGTTGTTGAACAGCAGATCCAGCCGGCCGAAGCGGCTTTCAATGGTGTTGAACAGGGCTTGAACGCTTTCCGGGCGGGTGACGTCGGTGGGCACGGCCAGCGCGGTCTGGCCGCGTGCGGTGGCCTCTGCCTGCAGGGTCTGCAAAGGGTCTGCGCGCCGGCCGGCCAGCACGACGGTCCAGCCGTCGTTCAGCAGCGCGATGGCGGTGACGCGGCCGACGCCGCTGCCGGCGCCGGTGACCAGCGCAATCTTCTGGGTGGTGCTTTCGTTCAAAGCGTGACTCCTGGGACGGATGGAATTGCGATTGGTGGTGGAAGGAATCGGCGTGCGCCGTCAGGCGGCGCAAGGGCGGGCAACGGTCATGGTCAAAGCCCCGATATCCGCCACACCCGCGCTGACGACGTCGCCGGGCGCCAACGGGCCAACGCCCGCAGGCGTACCGGTGTAGACGAGATCGCCGGGCGCCAGCGCCACCGACCGCGACAGCATCGACACCAGCTCGGGCACGGACCACAGCAGCCCGGACAGGTCCGTGCGCTGGCGGTCTTGCCCGTTGACCGCGAGCCACACCGTGCCTCGGCGAGGATGGCCGCACACGGTGGCCGGCACGATCGGCGTGCAGGGCGCGGAATGATCGAAGGCCTTCGCCGGCTCCCACGGACCACCCGCGCGCTTGGCCTGCTGCTGCGCGTCGCGCCGGGTCATGTCCAGCCCTGCCGCATAGCCCCAGATGTGCCGCGTTTCGACGTCCTTGGGTTCGATGTCTTTCCCGCCGCGCCCAATCGCCACGACCAGTTCGATCTCGTGGCAGAAATCCGCCGTGTCGGCGGGATAAGGCAACGCGCCGCTGGCCGGAAACACCGCGCTGGCGGGCTTCATGAACCACGCCGGCATTTCGGTTGGACGCGGCTCGTCAGGCAGCCAGCGATAGTTGCGTCCGATGCAGAAGACCCGCGCGACCGGAAAGCGGGCCGCGCTGCCGGCGATCCGAAGCAGGGTGGGTGCGAGCGCGGGAAAGACCAGGTCCGTCATGACAGTTCTCAACGCGTACCTTGCGGCTCAGGTTGTCAGGCTCATCGAAGGACGTTCGCCGGCCAGGGCCTGCGCGATGCTGTCCAGCACCATCTGTCCCATCGCGGCGCGCGTCTCCCACGTGGCGCTGGCGCGGTGCGCTTGCAGCGTGGTGCGATCCGACTGGCGCAGGGCCGCCGGCACACGGGGCTCATCGACAAAGACATCCAGCCCTGCACCCGCAATGCGCCCGGCCACCAGCGCCTCGGTCAGGTCGGCCTCGTTGACCAGACGCCCGCGCGCCACGTTGACCAGGAAGCCGCGCGGGCCCAGCGCATCCAGCACCTTGGCGTTGACGATGCCCTCGGCCTTGTCGGCCGCGGCGCTCAGCACCAGGGCGTCTGACCCGCGCGCCAGTTCGATCAAGTCCGGCACGAATTCATGCGGCAGGTCGTCCATGGCGCGCAGGTCGGTGTAGCGGATCTGGCATCCGAAGGCCGCGGCGCGCGTGGCGACGGCGCGGCCCACGCGGCCCATGCCGACAATGCCGACGCGCATGCCGCTGAAGCGGCGCGCGAGCGGGATGGCGCTGGGTGAGGGGAATTGTTCCCACAGGCCTTCCCGCACAAAACGGTCACCCGCGCACAGGTTGCGGCAGGCGGCGATCAACAGGCCGATCGCCAGGTCGGCCACGTCCTCGGTCAGCGCGCCCAGCGTGGCGGTGACCGGCAGGCCGCGGCCGCGGCAATAGGCCAGGTCCACCGCGTCGGTACCCACGCCATTGACCGCCACCACCTTTACGCCCGGCAGCTGTTCCAGCATGGCCCGCGAGATGCCGGTGTGGCCGCCGGTGATGACGGCCTCGATGCCGGCGCCGTGCTCGCGCAGCCAGGCAGCCTGATCCGGAATCTCGAAGAACTTGTGCACCTGATACAGCGAGGCCAGCTCGTCGTTGACCGCCGGGATCAGGATGGGGTTGAGTTGCAGGACCTGGGGCTTCATGTCGGTTCGGCTCTGTTGGGGGACCGGCTGCGGGTCCGCGTTGAACATGGGTCCCATGGTATTTAATGATTGATTTGTAAAGCAATATTGATCTATAAAATCAATATATAAACTTTGCTACAGAAGATCATGGGCACCTGGATAACGATGGCCGAAGCGTGCACCCAGCTTGGCGTGCGGCCGCAAACCATCTACGCCTACGTCAGCCGCGGCAAGCTGGAAGTCATGCCCGATCCGGCCGATACGCGGCGCAGCCTGTATCGCGCCGAAGACGTTGCTGGGCTGGCCAAGCGCAAGCAGGCGGGCCGCAAGCACGAAACCCTGGCGACCAACACGCTTTTCGGCGCCGAGCCCAGCATTCCCACGGCCATCTCCACCTTTCACCGGCAGCGCCTGTACTACCGCGGGCAGGATGCCGTCGCGCTGGCCGCGTCGGCCAGCCTGGAGGAGGTGGCCCAATTGCTGTGGAATTCCGATCAGCTGGCAGACTTTTCGTGCGCGGTGCGCGTGTCCTCGCCCGGCCGGGTCGCGGCCTTCACGTCGCTGGCCGCGCTGGCAGCCACCGGGCATTCCACCCGCGGCCGCATGACGCGCGTGCTGCACACCGAGTGCCAGAGCCTTGTCGGCCAATTGGCCAATGCATTTGGCGCGCAGCTCGGCAAGCGCCCGCTGCACCTGCGTTTTGCGCAGGCGTGGAAGCTTTCGCCGCAGTCCGCGGAGCTTTTGCGCACCGCCATGGTCCTGCTGGTGGACCACGAACTGACCAGTTCGGCATTCGCCACGCGCATCGCGGCGTCGACGGGCGCATCGCTGCCGGCATGCCTGCTGTCCGGCCTCACCACCTTGTCCGGGCCCCTGCACGGCGACGCGTCCGGCCGCGTCAAGGCGCTGTTCGATGACGTGGCGCGCCAGGGCGAGGACCACGTGATCGCCCATTACCTGTCCACCGGTCTGCCGCTGGCGGGCTTTGGCCATCACCTGTATCCCGACGGAGATCCGCGCGCAGCCGCGTTGCTGGCGCGCTTCGAACCGCCCGAGGTCATCACGCGCTTCATTGGCAAGGCCACGCAACTGACGGGTCTGCATCCCAACATCGACGTCGCCCTGGCCGCGCTGGCGGCGCATTGCGGCCTGCCGGACGATGCGGCATTCGGGCTATTCGCCACGGCGCGCAGCATTGGCCTTCTGGCGCACGGCCTGGAACAACTCAGCGTGGCGCAGGTCATCCGGCCGCGCGGCCGCTACGTGGGTGTCTTGCCGCAAGCAGCGTAGCGGCACGGCAATGTTCGGTATGCTGCAACGTACCGGACAGGAGACTGCCATGACACGCACGCAGAAAGAGAGGATGTTGGCCGGAGAGCTGTACACGGCCGCCGACGCCGAGATCCAGTCGGATCAGCTTGCCGCCAGCGCCTGGATGAAGCGGTATAACGCGCTGCTGGGCGAGCCGCCCGAACAATGGCATGCGCTGCTCTGCGAGCGCCTGGCCAGTGTCGGCGAGGGCGCGCTGATCCGCCCGCCGTTTCATTGCGACTACGGCTACAACATTTCGCTGGGCACGAACGTCTTCATGAACTTCAATTGCGTGATCCTGGACGTCGTGCAGGTCACCATCGGCGAAGGCACGCAAATCGGCCCGGCCGTGCAGATCTACACGGCAGACCACCCGCACGACCCCGAGCAGCGGCGCGCGATGCTGGAGTTCGGGCGGCCCGTGCACATCGGCAGGCAGGTGTGGATCGGCGGCGGGGCGATCATCCTGCCCGGTGTGACGGTGGGGGACGACGCGATCATCGGCGCGGGCAGCGTGGTGACGCGGGACGTGCCCGCGGGCGCCAAGGTCGTGGGAAATCCGGCTCGGGTGCGCGGATAGCGCATGAGCACGCCACGCGTCTCGCCGAAAGGCGCGGCGCCAATCTCAAGGAGAAGACCATGCCCATGTTCATCACAATCGGCTACGGCGATCAGGCGGGCTACGACAGCACCCCGGTGTCCGTGCGCGAGGCTGCGCATGCGCACGACGCGGCATTGCAGCATGCGGGCGTGCTGATGGGGATCGCGGGCACGCCGGTTCAGGTGCGCAATCCGGACGCCTCCGGTGTGGTGACGGCGAAGGGGCCGTTCATGAATGCGCCGCTGCCGATTGCCGGTTTTGCCGTCATCGAAGCGGCCGATATGGCCGAGGCCATAGAAAAGGTGTCCCGCACGCCCTGCGCCGTGGCGCACGGCGTGGTGGAAGTCTGGCCGCTTGAGCGCCGGTAGCGCGGATTACTGGTCGACCGAGCGCATGTCGCAGGTGGTCTCGGACGATGCGCACACGCCGCGAAACCACGCGCGACCGCGCGTGCGGTCCTTGTCGGCCAGCCGTTCGAACGTGGCGCTGTTGCGCATCTCGTAATCCAGCAGCAGCCATTCGCCATCGCAGGCCACGATGCCGCGCAAGGTGGCGCGTTCAGTCAGCCAGTCGCCGCCCAGGTCAAGCAGCCGTTCGCTGGCGGCGTCGGGGCGCGCGTATCCGCGCGCCGACTGGATGCCGACCTGCGCGTCCGCGGCGGCGATCCAGCCTTCGCCTTGATAGACGGGGCGCGGCGGGTGGCGGTCGCTGCCGCTCATGGCGTCGCTGGCATTGCGGATCCTGAGCCAGCCGTCGCGCGCCTCGGTCACGTCGAAGGTGACGCTGTACAGATCGACCTCGGGGTCGGGACTGTCGCCGCGCGTGGTCGGCAGCGCGCCCAACTGCCTGGCGCTGTAGGAGGCTGCCGCGCGCACCGGGATGGCGGGCTTGTCGTTGGTGGTCCAGCCCGAAAAGCGGCATGCAGTCGGGCCTGTCGGCGTCCAGGCGGCGCCGTGGCCAGCCGGTTGCGCATGAAGCGCAGGGGGCAGGGCCGCCGCGGCAAGCAGCAGGGCGAGCGTTCTGAGCGTCATGGTGCGTGTCGTCGTGAACGTGTGGGTGGGTAGGCAATCCGGCTGGCGGAAAGCCTACCATGATGCCGCTGTTCGCGATGCACGGACCGGCTACTGCGCCCCGGTCGCGCCCGACACGTACTTCGCCAACGCCTGCACCTGCTCATCGCTCAAGGCATCGAAGGCCGGCATCACGCCGATTCCGTTGCGCACGGCCTGCGTGACACGGTTGGCATCAGGCTTGAGCTCGTCGAGGTTGGGACCAATGGTGCCGGCCGCCCCGGCGTCGGCCAGCGTGTGACAGACGGCACAGGCCGGGGTTGTCGCTTTCAGGAACAAGGCCCGGCCCGCTTCGGCATTGGGCGGTTCGGCCGCCCACGCCTGCGCGCCCGCCAGCAACCAGACACCTGCCGCGAGCGCGAAAGAAGCCCGCCACCCGATCGGGCGGCGGGTTGCTGCGTGCTGCATGACTTGACTGTTGTGCATCGATGCTGCCTCGATCAGGACACGTTGATGGCCAGACCGTGGTCGCGCCAACTGCTGTTGATATAGCCCGGCGCGTTTTCGAACCGGTTCTCCACCTGCACATTGCCTTCCGTGTCTTCGACGCGGCTGACCAGCATGTGCTGGCCGGCGGACAGTTCCACCGGCAGCGCGAACTGGCGCCAGGCGTACTTGCCAAGATCCGGTCCGATCAACGCGGCCTGTTTCCAGGTCTTGCCGCCGTCAATCGACACGTCCACGCGCTTGACCGCATGCATGCCGCCAAAGGCCACGCCGCGCACCACCACCCGTCCGGCCTTCACCGGCTGGCCGTTTGCGCCCGGCGCGTTGATCCAGGATTTGGGTTCCATGGCCCAGACCGACGGTTGATCGGGGCTGGGCTTGGCGTTCATGGGCGTCAGGCGATAGCCGGTCTGCTGGATCTTCGCGGGGCTCTGTTCGGCGGTGAACGCCAGCCGCTTGATGTATTTGACGTTGTTCACGCCGGTGTAGCCCGGCACGATCAGGCGCAATGGGCCGCCGTGCGCCAGCGACAGCGGCTCGCCGTTCATCTCCCAGGCCAACAGGGCGTCCTGCATCGCCTCGCGCGGCACCGAGCGTTCCACCAGCAGCGATTTGGGATCCAGACCTTCGGGCAGCACTTCGCCGCCGGTGCCGGTCATGAAGGCAGGCGTGCCCGCCAGGCCGCCCAGGTGTTCGACAAGGGTGCGCACCGGTACGCCCGTCCACATCACGCAGCCGGCCGCGCCCACTTCCCACGGCGTGCCGCTGGGCTTGTGGGGAAAGAACCCGCGGCCATTGCCCGAGCACTGCAACACGGTCGCCAGCGTTTCCATGCCCAGCGTCTTCAGTTCGCCCACGGTGAACGTGCGGGGCTGCTTGACGCCTTCGATCTCGACCTTCCATGCATCGCGGTCGTTCAGGATCGCGGCGTCGGGCGGCGGCAGGTTATTGCGCACGTACAGCTGGCGCGACGGCGTGATGACGCCATCGCCAAACGCGCTGCGGCGGGTCTCGATGGTGTTGGCGCTGTGCACGATGACACTGTCGGCGTCTTTCCACGCCGCGTAAGGCGGCAGCGGCTTGGCGGCGGGGGTAGCGGGGGTAGCGGCGGGCGTAGCGCCGGGCTTGGCGGGCGCATCGCTGGCGCGCGCGATTCCGGCGGCGCCCAGCCCGGCCGCGGCCAGGGCGCTGGCGCTGCCGGCCAGCATGCGGCGCCGTGCGGGGTTGCGTGGGGTTGTCTCCATTGCTTGCCTCTCTGGTTGCCGCGTCCCGCGGAACAGGCGCGGTGTTGTGCTTATGGGCGGCCCAGCGCTTGCGGCCTTCCGCATCATCGGCAATGCCCCTCTTTATGTCAACGGGTTCTAAAGAACTATAGGTTTGTGGACATTTCAGATATAAGAGTTTTGGATATTTGGTCGAGCATGCACGCGTCAAGCTGCGCGAAGGCGCGCATGCAAGCCTCGTAACCCATGTTGCGCCGGCTCAGAACCCAGCGCTACGCTGGTGACTCAGGGCTCTGACTTCCATGGAGGTTGTCATGAATACGATCATCTTTCCCTGCGTTGCCATCCTGGCCGCTGGCGTCTGCCTGACTGCTTCCGCGCAGACCGTCACGCCGCTCAAAGGTCAATCCCCCGAACTTACCCAGCAAGACATTGCCGCATGCCAGTCGCAGACCGGCAGCGCGGCCAGCACCAGCCCGGACACTCCTCAGGCTGGCGGCCGTGCGCGTGGCGCGGCGGCGGGCGCGGCGGCGGGCGCCGCAGTGGCCGGTGCGCGCGGACGCCAGCACGAGGAGGTCTACGACCGCATGGACGACGACACCAAGCAGGCGTACCGGCAAAACCAGGCAAAGGACGCGGCGGCGGCGGGAATGGTGGTGGGCGGGTCGCGGCAGCGGCAGGATCGGCGGCAGGACCGCGCCGACCAGAGCCAGCAGACCGCGGCCGCGTCTTCCGCGTATGCCGCCTGCATGCAGCAGCGGGGGTATCAGGTGACGCCTTGAGCGGCAGGAGCGCGTTGACGGTCCAACGCGGCAACAGGGAGCCGGATCTAGGATGCGTGTTCGCCTTGCAGGTAATCGTCCACCGCGCTGCCCACGGTCGGATGAAAGCGGTCGTCGCTGAATAGCCGCGACAGCTCGAAACGCTTGAGCTTGTCGCGCACGGGATCCTTCATTTCCGCGAAGTGCAGCGCGATCCCTTCGCGCGACAGGGTTTCGCACAGTTCGCGCAGCATGTCGGCTGAGGTGACGTCCACGCTGGTGACGGGTTCGGCGGCCACCACCACGCGCCGTACGGGCGTGGGCGACGCCTCCACGGCTTCAAGCAGGCGCTGCTGGAAAAGTTCGGCGTTGGCGAAAAAGAGCGGGGCGTCCCAGCGGAACAGGACCAGTCCGTCGATCAGCGTGGCATGCGGATAACGCTTCAGGTCGTGATAGCCGCGCAGGTTCGGCACGCGGCCCAGCACCGCGAAGTGCGGACGCCAGCCGTCCCACAGGAACTCGATGACGGCGATGACGACCGCCAGGCAGATGCCGGGGATCGCGCCGAAGACGGCAACACCCGCAAAGCAGAGCATCGAAAGCCAGAACTCCCATTGCTGGATGCGGTAGATGCGCCGCAGATCCCTGAATTCAAAGAGGCCGATGGCGGCGGCGATCACCACCGCGGCCAGCGCGCTGTTGGGCAGGTGGCGCAGCAGGTTAGGCGCGGCGATCAGAAGCAGGGCGACGGCCACCGCGCCGACCACGCCGGTCAGTTGCGTGCGCGACCCCGCCGCCTCGGCCACCGGGGTGCGTGATGCGCTGCTGCTGATCGGAAAGCCCTGGAAGAAACCGGCTGCCAGGTTCGCCACCCCCAGTCCCACCATCTCCTGATTCGGATCCACACGCGTGTTCGTGCGCGCGGCGTAGGTACGCGACAGCACGCTGGTGTCGGCAAAGGCAATCAGCGCCACCGCGCAGCCGCCCAACACGATCTTGACGAGGTCGGCGTTGCTGAGCCACGGCCAAGCAAAGCTGGGCAATCCTTGCGGAATCTCGCCCAGCACCTTGACGCCCTGGGCGTCCAGTCCGAAAAGCTTGACCGCCAGCGTGGCAAGGATCACGGCAATCAGGATGCCCGGCACGCGATCGAAGCGCTTGAGCAAGAGGATCACGGCCAGGCTTGCCGCGCCGACTGCCAAGCTTGGCCAATGGGCCTGGCCATCGGCCACGGCCAACGCCAGCTGTTGCATCTCGCGCAGCGGGCCGGCGTCATCGATGGAGATGTCGAATAGCTTGGGCAACTGGCTGACCAGCACGGTCAGCGCGATGCCGTTCATGTAGCCGTAGCGGATGGGTTTGGACAACAGCTCGGTGATGAACCCCAGGCGCATCAAGCCCATCACGATGCAGAACAGCCCCGAGACAACGGCCATCATGCTTGCCGCGGCGATGGCGCGCATGGGGTCGCCGTTAGAGACGCTGAGCACGACAGCCAGGATGGGCGCCGCCAACGCGGAATCCGGTCCCAACACCAGGATCCGGCTTGGACCGAACAGCGCATACGCCAGGAGCGGGATGATGGTGGCGTACAGTCCGTAGACGCCGGGCACGCCCGAGGCTTCGGCGTAGGCGATGCCCACCGGCACCAGCATGGTCGTCAGGACGAGGCCGGCGGCAATGTCCTTGGGCAGCCACGCCGCCTGATAGGACTGCAACAACGCCAGACCGGGCAGCCAGCGCAACCAGCGCGGCGCATTCTGGACGGGGCGGCGGGGCGTTTCGGTAGCCATGGAATCCCGGTAGGAAAGCGTGCGCTACAGGTTGGGGCCTTATCCGCGATTCATTGCGGGCAAGGGGGGGCGGAAGCTTCCAGCATCTCGCGCAGCCGGGCGCGGCGACGCTCCAGGTCGGCGATCTGGCGTTCGACGGATGCCAGCCGCCGGCGCTGCACCTCTGACGTCTCCGGGCATGCGGCAGCGCCCTCGATCAGCCGCATGCAATCGGGAAACCCGCGGATTTCCGCCAACGAAAAGCCGGCAGCGATGAGGCGCTGGATTTGCCTGACTTGCGTGACGGCGGCTGCGGGAAAGGTACGGTATCCATTGTCCGCCCGGGCCGAGACAAGCAGACCCTGGTCGTCGTAATGGCGCAGCGACCGCAGGCTTGCGCCCGTTCTGCGGGCAAGCTCGCCGATCGACATGGGAGGGGCAGGCGCGGGCGTTTTCATGCGGGAAAGATTAGCAGATGGGCGCTTGACCTTGACATGGATGTGAGGGTTGAGACCTGGCGGCGTTTGTGGACAGCGTCGTCGCCCGCTGACGGGGCCGGGCGCGCCTGGAATGCTTGCCAAATGTTGCTTGTTGCGAAGCAGCATCGCCTGCTATCTTCGAGCCCGTTAGCGCGTTCGCCCCGATCTGGACATATCCGATGCCCGCCACTCAACCCCTGATTTCCGGCTCGCAACCGGCGCGGCCCACCGACACGCTGGGTTGCTCGGCCAGCCAATTGGCGTTGGACCAGGAATTCCATGGCGGCGGGCTGACGCTCTATCGCAAGCGCACTCACAACGATTACTTCGGCAGCGTGCAGACGCCCGCGTCCGATCGCGGCTTTCTCGTGGGCGTGGCGCTGCAGGGCGGTCATCGCCGTCGCATCCTGCACGGTCATCACGCGTCCACGCATGATTTCGATGCGGGTTCGATCTACATCCGCGACTTCACCGACGATTACCGCGCCGACATGCTGGGCGGTTTCGACTTCCTGCTGGTCGAGCTGTCGCGCGCCTTCATCGAGCGGATCAACGACGAGAAGGGCGGGACGCGCGTCAGCAGCCTGACGCCGCGCGCCGGGCAGCAGGATCCGGTGCTGGGCCATCTTTCGCAGGTGCTGGCGAACGTCGTGGCAAATCCCGCGCAGACCAGCAGCCTGTTCGTGGAGCATCTGAACCTGGCCCTCGGCACGCACCTGCTGGCGCAATACGGGGCGGGGGCAACCAGCGGATGGGCAGCGTCGGGCGGCGCCCGCGTGCTGTCGCGCAAGCTGGAGGCGCGCGCCAAGGACATGCTGCTGGCGTCGCTGCGGGAAGACGCGTCGATTGCGGATATCGCCGAGGCCTGCAATCTGTCGCGCAGCTATTTCATCAAGGCGTTCCGGCAAACGGTCGGCACCACGCCGCATCGGTGGCTCCTGGAGCAGCGGGTGCAAAAAGCGCAGGCGTTGCTGCGCACGCCGGGCCGGTCGATCACCGATATCGCGCTGTTGTGCGGCTTTGCGGACCAGGCGCACATGACCCGGGTGTTCACCAGCGTGGTGGGCGTGGCGCCCGGTGCGTGGCGCAGGGAACACGGCGGTTGACCCATTAGCCGGCCCGCGACAGGTCATGCAACGCGCATGGCGCTTTCATACAAATCAGGACGCAAGTGCGCAAGACGCGGGCGCTGCCCGGCGGTAACGTCATCGCTATCCCGCCAATTCTCCCGGATGATCCGATAGCGTCCCCATGAGTCGACTTGCCGCCGGCGCCGCACCGGCCAATCCGCCCGCCGATCTGGCCGCCTTGCATGCACAGGCCTTTCCCATGCTGCCCAGCGCCATGATCGAGCGCGCCGCGGCGTACGGCGACGTGGTTTCAGCCGAACCGGGCCGCGTGCTGCTCAACAGCGGCGACCGCGAAGCTGCCTTCTACATCCTGCTGCACGGGTACATCGAGGTGCTGGAAGCGCAAACGGGCGGCATCCTGCGCAGTCTGCTTGTGCATCGTGACGGCGAGTTCACGGGCAGCCTTGACCTCTTCACGGACCGGCCGAACTCGGTCACCGTGCGCGCCAGCACCCCAAGCCGGCTGTTGCGCCTGAGTCGCGCGGCGCTCGAGTCGCTGATATTGGAAGACCGGCCGATGGCGGAAATCATCCTGCGCGCATTCATGCTGCGCCGCATCGGCTATCTGCGCCAGCGGCCCTATGGCGGCGCGATCCTGCGATCGACAGCGCGGGCAGGGCAGGAAGACCCCGTGATGGATCTGGCGGTGATCGGAGGCGGCCCCGCAGGCCTGGCCGCCGCGGCCTACGCCGCGTCCGAGGGCTTGCAAACCCTGTTGGTGGGCGGCTCGCTGTCCTGCGGCGACGCGCCCGGGCTGGACATACTGAACGGGTTTCCCGGCACGATCACGGGATTGTGCGACGGCCCGCTGCTGCGCCGAGCCGAGGACCAGAGCAGGCGCTTTGGCGCGCACCTGCTGCCGCTACGCACCGTCAGCCGCTATGACGGCGGGTGTTATCCCTACCGCGTGTGGCTGGACGACGGCCAGATGATCGAGGCGCGCAGCCTGATTGTGGCGACGGGAACGCAGGCTGGCGATGGCGCAGAGATGAGCGTTCAAGCGAATACCGCGTGGCTGGATGGGTGGCTCGATACGGACGACCAGGGCTATATCCATACGGGCATGGCCGCAGCGGGGTCGATGCAGGCGCGCGATTATGAAAGTTCGCAGCCGGGCGTATTTGCGGTGGGCGCGGCGCGCGCGGGGTCGGTGAAACACGTGTTGGCGAGCATCGCAGAGGGCGCCGCCGCGGTGCGGATTGTTCATCGGTTTCTGGATGCGTCGGCGCATTGACCGCCGGTCTCTCGTCCAAAAGCCCTAATACCCGCAAGGATTTTTTAGTCAGACCATAATTATTTTTCCCTTTTCGCAGCCGGTAGTTTGCGAACATGCGCTTAAAGCTTTCAAGCCAGAAGAGCGCATCGGGAGACAACCATGATCTGTAAGCACGCCGCGCGCAAGCGCGTCCATATCGTCGCGGCCGGCTTTATCGCGGTTGCCGCGTTCGCCTTGCCCGGTCAGGCTTGCGCGCAGGCCGCCGACAGCTATCCCAGCAAACCCATCCGTCTGATCATTCCTTACCCGCCGGGCGGCGCGACCGACGTGATCGGGCGCATCGTGGGCCAGCGCCTGAGCGAAGAGATCGGCGGCCAGGTCGTTATCGAGAACCGGGGCGGGGCAGGTGGCAACATCGGCGCCGCCGAGGTGGCGCGCGCTCAGCCCGACGGCTACACGCTGCTGATGGGCGCCTTGACCTCGCACTCGGTCATGGCGACCCTGGAGAAAGACAGCATTGCGTACGACTTGCGCAAGGATTTCGTGCCGGCGGGGGTGGTCGGCTTCGTGCCGCTGGTGGCCGTGGTCAATCCCAAGCTGCCCATCAAGTCGCTGGCCGAACTGGTGACCTACGCCAAGGCCAATCCGGGCAAGCTCAACTTTGCCTCTTCGGGCGCCGGCGCGCCGCAGCGCATGGCCATGGAGCTGTTCAAGCAGATCGCGGGCGTCAACATTGTGCATGTGGCCTATCGCGGCAGCGGGCCGGCCATGACCGATCTGGTCGGTGGGCAGGTCGAGACGATGACCGAGACGGTGCCCGCCGCGATCTCCTTCATCAAGTCGGGCCAGCTGCGTCCGTTGGCCGTGCTTACGCCGCAGCGCATCTCGATGCTGCCGGACATTCCGACGGCCGAAGAACAGGGCTTCAGCGGCTTCAACGTCAGTTCGCTCTTCGGGGTGATGGCGCCTGCCGGCACGCCGGCGCCCATCGTGGCCAAGATCAACAAGGCGCTGACCACCGCGCTGGCAAAGGACGACGCCAAGGCCCAGATGCTGCAGCAAGGTGTTTACGCGGACCCGCTTGATGTGGACGCTTCCAAGGCGCGCCTGAACGCCGAAATCGAGCAATGGGCAAAGGTCATCCGCGAAGGGGGAATCACCGCCAAGTGACGGTTCAGGCGTAACACACGCGGCCGAGGGGGGTGACGCCTCGGCCGCGTGATGCGCCCCTATACCGCCCAGCAGGCGCAGCCCAGGGCGCCCCAGAATCCTTTCAGGTCGGAGACGGGCAGTTTGCTGGCCCAGGCGCCAGCGTGCTGGTGGCCGTGGACATTGCAGTCGTTGGCGCAGGCGCAGGCGGCCGCGGCTTCGCGCAGGGTGGTCTGCAGCGGCTTGCCTTCGCTGTCGCCCCAGGCGCCGTAGCCGCCGAACAGGCGTGTGGGCGACCAGTCGGGCATGGCGGGCGGTGGTGCGGCCTCGTCATGCGCCGCGAATTCACCCGCGCCCCAGACTACTTTGCCGCCCACGACGGTGAGCAGGCTGCTGGTGTCCGCAATATCGGACTCGGGGCACGAGAAGAAGTCGCGATCCGGCACGACAAGATCGGCCAGTTGGCCGACGGCGATGCGGCCCTTTTTGCCTTGCTCGTTGGAAAACCAGGTGACGTTCTCGGTCCACATGCGCAGGGCGGCATCGCGGTCCAGGCAGTTGCGCTGCGGCGTCAGGCGCAGCCCGCCCACCGTCTTGCCGGTGATGAGCCACGACAGCGACACCCACGGGTTGTAGGAAGCCACGCGGGTGGCATCGGTGCCGGCCGACACGTTGACGCCTTTTTCGAGCATGCGCTTGACGGGCGGCGTCGCTTCGGCGGCGCCCGGGCCGTAGCGTTCGACGAAGTATTCGCCCTGGTAGGCCATGCGATGCTGCACGGCCACGCCGCCGCCCAGGGCGGCGATGCGGTCGATGGAGCGTTCGGAGATCGTCTCGGCGTGGTCGAAGAACCAGTTCAGCCCCGCCAGCGGCACGTCCTGGTTCACGCGCTCGAATACGTCCAGCGAGCGCGAGATGGTTTCGTCGTAGGTGGCGTGCATGCGCCACGGCCAGCGGTTCTGCGCCAGGATGCGCACCACTTCCTCGAGTTCGCCTTCCATCTCGGCTCCCATTTCGGGGCGCGGTTGGCGGAAGTCCTCGAAGTCGGCGGCGGAAAACACCAGCATTTCGCCCGCGCCGTTGTGGCGGAAATAATCGGTGCCTTGCTTGTACTGCGAAGTGGCCGTCCAGTTCAGGAAGTCTTCCTTTTCCTGCTTGGGCTTTTGCGTGAACAGGTTGTAGGCCAGGCGGATCGTCAGTTGGCCGGCGTCGGCCAGTTGCTGGATGACCTGGTAGTCCTCTGGGTAGTTCTGGTTACCACCGCCCGCATCGATGGCGCCGGTGACGCCCAGGCGGTTCAGGTCGCGCATGAAGTGGCGCGTGGAATTGAGCTGGTATTCGAAGGGCAGCTTTGGACCCTTGGCCAGCGTGGCGTACAGGATCGACGCGTTGGGCTTGGCAAGCAGCAGCCCGGTCGGATTGCCGGCCGAGTCACGCACGATCTCGCCGCCGGGAGGCGCGGGGGTGTTCTTGTCGTAGCCGACCGCGCGCAGGGCGGCGGCGTTGAGCAGGGCGCGGTCATACAAGTGCAGGATGAACACGGGCGTATCGGGCGCCACGGCGTTCAGTTCTTCGATGGTGGGCAGGCGCTTTTCCGCGAACTGGTGTTCGGTGAAACCGCCGACCACGCGTACCCACTGCGGCGCGGGCGTGATGGCCACCTGGCGGCGCAGCATGGCCATGGCGTCGGCCAGGCTGGTCACGCCGTCCCAGCGCAGTTCCATGTTGTAGTTCAGGCCGCCGCGGATGATGTGCAGGTGGTTGTCGATCAGTCCAGGCAGCACGCCGCGTCCGCCCAGCGCGATGATGCGGGTGGCCGGGCCGGCCAGCGGCAGAATGTCGCCAGCGGCGCCCACGCGCGTGAACCGGCCGTCCTTGATGGCGACGGCGTCGGCGATGGGATTGGCGGGGTCCAGGGTGGTGAACCGGCCCTGATGCAGGATGAGGTCGGGGGTGCCTTGGGGCGCGGGGTCCAGGGTATCAGCCATTGCGCTTGTCTCCACATGCGTCGGCGGGTTGGCGGGAAGTGTCGGCGGACGGTTTGGGGCAGCTTGGCAGTTCGCCGAACATATGCGGTTTTACCTGTTCATGGATGAAGGACGTGCGGGTGGGCTCGTCCGCCAGCAGGCGCTTGACCAGCAGAGGAATCTGTTCTCCCGCCAGGATGCCGAGCAGTCCCACCAGGGCGATCACGGGCGGCGCGGGCGAGCGCACATTGAACAGGGCATAGATGATACCGACCAGCAGGCCGAGTCCCAAGGACACAAGGTAGACCTTCATGGGTATGCTCCTGTCAGCCTTCGTGGGCATTGAACATGGACTTGGCGTAGATGATGCCCAGGCCGTAGGCGCCGCCGAACTTGCTTGCGATGCCGGTCGTCATGTCGTAGGTATCGATGCGCGCCCAGTCGCGCTGCATCTCCAGCAGGTATTGCAATGCCGTGATGGGCTGGCCGCCTGCCTGGACGATACGCTCAATCGCGCGGTTGTGGGCTTCGGCGGACACGTCGCCGCAGGCGTCGGCGATGACATAGACCTCGAAGCCCTGGTCCAGCGCGGACAGGGCCGGGCCGACGATGCACACGCTGGTCCACAGGCCCGCCAGCACAATGCGCTTCTTGCCGATTTCGTTAACCTGCTTGATGACGGCGGCGTCTTCCCAGGTGTTCATGGAGGTGCGGTCCATCAGCGGCCGGCCGCGGAACGGGACGGTGACTTCCTCGAACATGGGGCCGGAAAAGCGCTTTTCGGCAACGGTCGTCAGGATGGTGGACACGCCAAAGCCGGCGGCGGCATGGGCCACCAGCGCGGCGTTGCTGCGCAGCGTGACGGCATCGATCGAATGGGTGGCAAACGCCATCTGCGACTGGAAGTCGATCATGATGAGCGTGTGGTCGTGCGGGGACAGCAGCTTGGCGCCGGGCGTGGGGGTCGCATTGATGGGCATGGATGACTCCTTCGGTTGCCATGAATGTGGGACCCGCGCAATGTGCCAGCCGGCCGGCCTGCCGTATTGAACGATAGTCCGCCGGTTTGTAGATTGTGATTGCGGCGGCGTTGCCGTCCTGACTCAGGAGAAACCCATGGGCCTGGCTTTCCAGAACGAACTGCATGACGATTTCGGCACGCGGCCGGTCGCTTACATGTCCTACGGCGGGGCGGATCTGGGAGAAATCCTGGCGGTGGGCCGCGCGGTGGGTAGCGGCGACGACACCGCGTTCTTCGAGGCCTGGATGGCGGCGGGCGACCGTCTGGCCGCCGAGGCGCAAGACGCTGAACGCCGCAACCTGCTTGCCAGCGCGCGTGAACTGCATCTGCGCGCCAGCGCCTTCTATTCGACGGCTTACCGGCCCTTGTACGGCGCGCCCACGGACGCGCGGCTGCTTGCGGCCTTTCGCAAGCAGATGGCGGCGTTCGACCGGGGACTGGCGCTGTCCGCGCATCCGGTCAGGCCGATGCGCATTGCGCTGGACGGTGCGCACATGCCTGCCTATCTGGTGCCGGCTGCGGGTCAAGAGTCCGAAACGAGGCCGCTCGTCATCTTCACCAACGGTTATGACGCCACGGTGACCGACATGTACTTCGCGAGCGCCGTCGCCGCCGCACGCCGGGGCTACCACGCGCTGGTGTTCGACGGCCCCGGCCAGGGCGGCATGCTTTACGAACAGGGCGTGCCCATGCGTCCCGATTGGGAGACGGTGGTGAGGGCGGTGGTCGATTGCGCCGTCGCGCTGCCCATCGTCGACGCAAGCCGCATTGCCCTCAGCGGCTGGAGCCTGGGCGGGCATCTGGCGCCACGCGCGGCGTCGGGCGAACCGCGGCTTGCGGCCTGCATTGCGGACCCCGGGCAATGGAGCGTCGCGGGCCTGTTCCGGCCGCTGGCGGTCAAGCTCGGCGCCAGCCCGGAAAGCGCGGCGAACATGGGTGAACTGGAAGCGCCCGTGATGGACCGCCTGTGGCAATTCGTCTCGTCCAATCCGGCGCTCACGTGGAAGGTGGTGCAACGCGGTTTCTGGGTGCACGGCGTGGACAATCTGCGCGACTACCTGCGCGCGGTGGAGCGATTCACCCTGGACGGCCGCATCGAGGGCATCACCTGTCCCACCCTCATGACACTGGCCGAAAATGACCCGCTTGCTGCCGGCACCCAGCAGTTCTTCGATCAGTTGCGTTGCCCCAAGACCCTGCTGCGCTTCACGGCGCAAGAGGGCGCCGGCGACCATTGCGAATCGGCGAACCGGTCGCTCTTGAACCGCCGCGTGCTCGACTGGCTGGACGGGGTCTTATAGGGCGCGAAGGCGGGCTGCCTATAATTGCATCCGATCCCCGCTTTCTGACGGCAGCCCTGCCGTGCCTCATGTCGACTTTGCCCTTGCGCGTGCTGTCGGTGATTCCACCGATGACGCAGCTGAACACTCCCTATCCGTCCACCGCCTATCTGACCGGCTTCCTGCGGTCGCGCGACGTCACTGCGTTCCAGGAAGATCTGGCGCTGGCCCTGGTGTTGCGCCTGCTCTCGGCCGACGGCCTGCGGGCCGTGGCAAGCCGCATCGACACGCTGCCCCTTGAAAAGCACACGCAGCCCATCCAGGCATTCGTCGCCATGCAGGCGCGCTATCTGGCCACCATCGGCCCGGTGATCGCCTTTTTGCAGGGCCGCGATCCCACGCTGGCGCATCGCATTGCGGGGCGCAACTACCTGCCCGAAGGGCCGCGCTTTGCGACGCTGGACGTCTACATGGACGAGGACGGCGGCGATCCGCTGGGCTGGGCGTTCGGCGCGCTGGGGTTGCAGGACCGGGCCAAACACCTGGCCACGCTGTACCTGAATGACCTGGCCGACGTGCTGCGCGACGCGATCGATCCGCGCTTCGAGTTCGTGCGCTATGCCGAATCGCTTGCGGGCAGCCAGCCAACGTTCGACCCGCTGGCCGAGGCGCTGGACGCCCCGCTGAACCTGGTGGACGAGACGCTGCGTGAACTTACCGAGGCCGCCCTGGCGCGCCATACGCCGACGATGGTCCTGTTGTCGGTGCCGTTTCCGGGCGCGGTGTACGCTGCCTTCCGTATCGCGCAGGCCATCAAGGCGCAGGACCCCAGCATCGTCACCGTGCTGGGCGGCGGCTTCGTCAACACCGAATTGCGCGAACTGAAAGACCCGCGCGTATTCGATTACTTCGATTTCGTCACGCTGGACGCTGGCGAGCGTCCGCTGCTGGCGCTGCTGGAACACGTGCAGGGCAAGCGGTCGCGCCAGCGCCTGGTGCGCACCTTCGTGCGCGATGCCGACAGCGGCGCGGTGCGCTACATCAACCTGGTCGAGCCCGACGTCGCATTTGCAGAAGTGGGCACGCCCACGTGGGACGGCCTGCCGCTGGACCGATACCTGTCGCTGCTCGACATGCTGAACCCGATGCATCGGCTCTGGAGCGACGGCCGCTGGAACAAGCTGACCGTCGCGCACGGCTGCTACTGGAAAAAGTGCAGCTTCTGCGACGTGGGGCTGGACTATATCGGCCGCTATGAGGGCGCGTCGGCCTCCGTGCTGGCCGATCGCATCGAAGCCATCGTGGCCGAGACCGGGCAGACGGGTTTTCATTTCGTCGATGAAGCTGCGCCGCCCAAGGCGCTCAAGGCCCTGGCCGCCGAGCTGATCGAACGCAACACCGGGATTTCCTGGTGGGGCAACATCCGCTTCGAAAAGACCTTCAGCCCGGAACTGTGCGAACTGCTGGCCGACAGCGGCTGCATTGCGGTTTCCGGCGGCCTGGAAGTTGCCTCGGACCGGCTGCTGAACCTGATGAAAAAGGGCGTGTCGATCGACCAGGTGGCGCGCGTGACGCGTGCGTTCAGCGATGCCGGGGTGCTGGTGCACGCCTACCTGATGTACGGTTTTCCGACGCAGACCGTGCAGGACACCGTCGATGCGCTGGAGTACGTGCGCCAGCTATTCGAAAACGACTGCATCCAGAGCGGGTTCTTCCACCGTTTCGCCTGTACGGTGCATTCGCCGGTGGGCCAGAATCCGGACGAATACGGCATCAAGCTCAAACCCTTGCCCGAGGTCACGTTTGCCAAGAATGACGTTGGCTTTCATGACCCCACGGGCGTGGATCACGACGCGCTGGGCAAGGGCCTGAAGAAGGCCATCTACAACTTCATGCACGGCATCGGGCTGGAAGAGGACGTGCGCAGCTGGTTCCCGTTCAAGGTGCCACGCACGACGGTCGCGCGGAACCGCATTGCGCGTGCGTTGAACCAGCGCGGCTGATGCCGCCGCCGGTCAGGCCGCCGGCGGGGCCTCCTGCACGGTGGAAAGCACGGGCTCGGCCGCCTCGGCGCCGGGCACCGCGTGGGTCAGGTCCTCGGTCATCTCGTGGTCCAGCGCGCCCTGGAACAGGTCTTCGGTCACGCGCAGTTCCACCCCCACCGGCGACATCTGCGCGGCCGCTGCAAAGGGCGCCACCGGCGCCGGCGCAGGGCGCTCGTTGCGGCGCCAGACGAAAAAGGTGACCAGCCCAAGGTTGAGCAGCGCAAAGCACCAGAACAGACCCGCTTCGCCGAACTTCGTCATCACGGGCGAGATGGCCAGCGGGCTGAGCGCCGAGCCCAGCGAATTGATGAGCAGCAACCCCTGGATCATGCGCACCAGCGCGTCGGCGGGCGCGCGATCCGCCGCATGGCTGACGGCCACCGGATAAATGGCAAAGACGCCGCCGCCCAGCAGGAACAGCAGCGGCATTAGCAGCGGCGAGGCGGGCGGCAGCAACAGGATCAGCACGCTGAGAACGGCGCAGAACACGGCCAACGCAATCAGCACCACCTGCCGGTCGCGCCGGTCCGACCAGCGCCCCACCGGATACTGCAGGACCATGGCGCCCAGGATCACGGCGCCCATCATCTTGCCGACCTCGGCAACGTCCAGCCCAATGCGCTGCAGATACAGCGGCAGCAGCGTGTAGACGGCGGCAATCGCGACACCCGACCCAAAGCAGCCCATCACGCCCGTGGGCGTCATGCGCGCCAGGTGCTGCGGCAGCAGCGGCTCGACGCGCTCCACCAGGGGCGAGACGCGCGGAATGATGACCATGGGCATCACGGACAGCGACGCCAGCAGGCCGGCCACCATGAACGGCGGCATGGGGCCCAACTGGGTGATGGCGCCCAATTCCAGCTGGCCCAACATGCCCGAGCCATACAGCGCGATCATGTACAGCGCCAGCAGCCGCCCGCGCACCTTGGCGTCGCCCGCCAGCAACAGCCAGCTTTCCACGACCAGGAAGACGCCCACGCTCGCCCAGCCGTTGATCAGACGAAGCACGAACCAGGCTTCGCGGTTGAAGATCAGTCCCTGCAGCAGCACCGTCACGGCGATGAGCGAGGCAAAGCTACTGTAGGCGCGGATATGGCCGATGCGCAGGATCAGGCGGTCATTGAAGATCGCGCCCAGCGTCAGGCCGATGAAGTACGACGACGAAATGATGCCGATGACGGTGGCCGACTCGCCGGCCGCATCCAACTGCAAGGTCGTCAGGGAAGAAATGAAGGCGTTGCCGATGCAGACAACGAACAAGCCAAGAAGGGGCCCGAGCACCAGGCCCAACAACTGCCGAGACATGAAATCCTCGATTTCCAGAACAGCACAAAGCATCCGGTGCGACCGGACAAACGATCAATGGGGGGTGGGGGGATGCGTCATGGTTCGCCTGGCTTGGGGAGGGCAATGCCATGCGCTTGGGCGCGGGCCGGGCGTCGCTGGGCGCGCGCGGCGGGAATCCGGCGCGGATTGTAGCGCTGAATGCGGCGGCGTCCCGGCGCGCCCGGTGGGGGGTGACCGGTGTTGTCCGGTCGGCGCGATGCGCCCTGCATCAAATCCTCGATAGAAAGACGTGAATATCGGATTGATCCGAGTAAATCAGAGTATTTGTGCTCGATATTTACTCGGAAGAGTTTTCTAGCATGAACCCCCTAATGCGAACGTCCTGCGTCGACTGCGACCGACTGGAATTGGCCGCGCCGCTTCCCGTCCACTCGCAGCGCGTAATGACGTTGCAGGTTTATCAGCCAATCCATGCAAGGGGGGCAAATGCGTTCAGGGTGCGATTCTGTGGAAAGCGGCGTGCAGGCGGTTTCAAAGGCAACCGGTCAAGCCAAAGTAAAAAATTCCATATTCACCGATCGCGGAAACTCTGGACCAAGTGCTTTCAAACGCCGCCGCCGGCACCGAGCAAGGTATCGGCAGCCGCCAGTCCAGCACCTACCACCTCAACGCCGGGATCAAGATCATTTTCTAGCGATTCAGGATCAACACGTCCGGTGATTAGTTCACCACGTAATTCTTGGCCTCGGCCTCGCCGGCCCATTTGCGCAGGGCCGAAATGAATTCCGGGCACACATTGCCGTCCACGCTGGTATCGACAATGACGCTGTCTTTCATGCGCATCAGCACCTTGCATTCGTATACGCGCGTGCGGTTGGCATAGTGGCCCGTGGTGTTGGTCTGAAATACCGGCGTGGGCGCCGCATTTCTGTTGCCGGGGATCATGCCCACGACCTGTTGGCTGCTGCTGTCCACGACCCATTCCGTGTACGGAGCGGACTGGAAGTCGGACCATTCCAGTTCCATGGTGTTACCGACCGCACGAATCTTGGAGGGCTCGCCCAGCGCCGCGATCGCGTCGTCGATGGAGCGGCCTTCCATGTTCTTGGCCACGTTCACGCTGGGCGAGAACGACAGCCCGGACTTGAACACCTGACTGAGCGAGGGCAGGGTGGAGCTTCCGCCTGTCGGCATCGGCGCGCAGCCGGCCAGACCCACCGCGGCAAGCATGCCCGTGAACAGGAGAATCGGTCCGCAGTTTCGGTTGGAATGCTGAGGCGACTTCATGTGTGTTGTCCAGGTTCCCGAGCCGACCGGCCTCGATCGGACGAGGGGCGGGCCGCTTGTTTCTGTTCGTGACGGAGCGCCGGTGAAGCGGCGCCCGCTGCGCAGGGTGACGCAGGTCGAGGCAACGATCCCCCGCGTCGTGAAGTGCGACATTTTTACCGAAAAAAGGGGCCAGATTTCATCAGGCCATGTGTGAATTTTGTTACCTAATATGCCGCAACGTCGCTGCATACAGGGACGGAACCGGTGCAGCCTGCGCTAAGATCGTCCCCGCCTAATCCACTGGACTTCGTGACGATCATGCTCGCTCGCTTTCAATTCCTGATCCGCGCCGCATTTGCCGCCCTTGCCCTGGTGGCGGGGCTGGCCTCACCGACGGCGCATGCCGAAAAGCTCTACGGTGGCATTGCCACCGACGGCAAGCATTCGCGGATTTACTGGGTGTTGCCCGAAACCGGCGGCAAGGCGGCGGAAGCGGCCGCGCTTGCCGAATGCCGCAAGGCGGGCGGCAAGGAGTGCAAGGTGCTGAGCTGGTTTTCCGACAGCTGCATGGTATACGCCCGCAATTCCGTCCAGGATCTGTTTCCGGGCAACAGCGTGTCGCCAGAGATGGCGGCCAAGAAGGCGATACGCCGCTGCACGGCCGGCAGCCCCGACGGGAAGTGCCGGTTGACCACCATGCCGCTGTGCGTGGGCCCTGGCTACAGCGCCGCCGACATGCGGGCGCCCCTGCGGGCCTCGAAAGCCGAGCTGGAAAGTCTGTCCGCGAAGTTGAACCAACGAGAATACTGGGGCGCCATCGCCGAAAACGACACCGGCGGACTGGTGTACTCGGATGGCTATCCCAACGAAAAGGACGCCCTGTCCAAACTGTTGGAATGGGAAGACTGCAAAGACTGCCGCAAGGTGCTGACGTACACGGACAGCTGCGTGGGGATGGCCTGGGCCAAGGGGGCCAAGGGCCGCGGCACCAGCTTCACGGCGCTCAATCCCGATCCGAAGGCCGCCCGCGACGAGTCGCGCGCGACGTGCACGGCCAAGACCGGCAGCCCGGCCTGCGTCGCCATGGTGCGTTGTTCGGGCCGCGCCTATATCGATGGCTATGCCGGCGAGGACGAAAAGCCGAACTAGGCGCCGTGGCCAAGGCTGCTCGCGGCCAGGCAGCCCGAAGCGACAGGCAAAAAAAAGGAAGGCGGCGCCTTCCTTTTTTTGTTTTCACCGGACGATCAGCCCTTGATGAACGCCAGGAGGTCGGCGTTGATCACATCCGCGTGGGTCGTCAGCATGCCGTGCGGAAAGCCGGGATAGACCTTCAGCGTGCCATTCTTGAGCAGCTTGACCGCCAGGCGCGACGAGTCGTCGATGGGCACGATCTGGTCGTCGTCGCCATGCAGCACCAGCGTGGGTACCGTGATGGCCTTCAGGTCTTCGGTCTGGTCGGTCTCGGAGAAGGCCTTGATGCCTTCGTAATGCGCCTTGGCGCCGCCGTTCATCCCTTGGCGCCACCAGTTGTTGATCACGCCCTGCGAGACCTTGGCGCCTTCCCGGTTGAAGCCGTAGAACGGGCCGGCGGCCACGTCCAGGAAGAACTGCGCGCGGTTGTCGGCCAGGGCCTTGCGGAAGCCGTCGAACACTTCGATGGGCGTGCCGCCGGGATTGGACTCGGTCTTGACCATGAGCGGGGGGACGGCGCTGACCAGCACGGCCTTGGCGACCCGGCCCTGCGGCTCGCCATGGCGGGCGACGTAGCGGGCGACTTCGCCGCCGCCGGTGGAGTGGCCGATGTGCACGGCGTTGCGCAGATCCAGGTGCTGGGCGACTGCGGCAGCGTCGGCCGCGTAATGATCCATGTCGTGGCCGTCGCTGACCTGGGCGGAGCGGCCGTGGCCGCGGCGGTCGTGCGCAATGACACGAAAGCCCTGGGCGAGGAAGAACAGCATCTGGGCGTCCCAGTCATCGCCGGACAGCGGCCAGCCATGGTGGAACATGATGGGCTGGGCCGTCTTGGGGCCCCAATCCTTGAAGAAGATTTCAACGCCGTCGGGGGTAGTGATCGTGCTCATGTCGGGTTCTCCGGGGTTAGTTGGACCGCAGGGATAGACTAGGGCCTTATGCGCTGCCGGGAAATCCTACGCTGGGCTTGGCGTGTCATACGAAGGTATAAGCGGGGTTTGGCGCCGGATGTGTCCAAACCGCCACCACCGGCTATCGGGCGGGCTGGCAGCCTTGCAATGCGTGCGCCACGCACCGCGCCATCGCTTCGCCGTCAACCGGCTTGTCCAGGTAGGCACACGCGCCCAGCGCGAGCAGCCGCTGGCGCGCCGCCTCGGTGGGAAAGGCGGTCATGAAGATCAACGGGAACCGGCGCCCGGCCGCGATGAGCTCGGCCTGGAGCTGATCGCCCGTCATGGGCGACATCTGGACATCGGTGATCATGCAGTCAGGCTCTTGGGCATGCGCGTCGTTCAGGAATTCGGGGCCCGACCCGTAGGCCCGAACCTCGTAACCAAGCGAGCGCAGCAGGCTGGAGAGCGCGATCCTGACCCCATCGTCGTCGTCGACAACCGCGATAGTGGGAATGTGGTTCATATCAGAAAATCCTTCGGGCCGGTCGGGTCACGATACGCATCCGATGTCCGGCATGTTCCGTTATGAACCTTTGCGCCTGCCGCGGAAATCATACAGAGGTTTGTCCCAAGCGCGGGTCAGGGCGCGGAAATGCCCAGCGCCTCGGCGTGGCGGACCAGGTCGGCCAGCGACCGGACCCCCATTTTGCGCATGACGTGGCCACGGTGAATCTTGACCGTGATCTCGCTCAGGCCGATCAGGCCCGCCACCTGTTTGTTCATCAGCCCGGACACCACATGCGCCATCACCTCGCGTTCGCGCGGGGTCAGCGTCTCGTAGCGGGCGCGCAGGCCGTCCATGGCGGCATCGCGCGAACGACGCTGCGTGTCGCGTTCGATGGCGGCGGAGACGGCGTCCAGCATGTCCTGTTCGCGAAAGGGCTTGGATAGAAAGTCCACCGCGCCCGCTTTCATGGCGCGCACGGTCATGGGGATGTCGCCGTGCCCGGTGATGAACACGATGGGCAGATCGATGCCTTGGCGCACCAGCTGATCCTGGAAATCCAGGCCGCTGATGCCCGGCAGGCGCACGTCCAGGACGATGCAGCCCGGCGCGTCGGGAATCTGGGTCTGCAGCAGTTCGGCGGGCGAGGCGCACAAGGTGGTGCGCAGGCCAATCGATCGGAACAGGCTGTCGAGCGAGGCGCGGACGCTGGCCTCGTCGTCGACGACGATGACTTGCGACTGCGGGGCGGCGGCTGCGGCGCCGCTGGCGGTGCGGGTGTTCATGCGGAAGGATCCCCCTGGGTGGCGGCGAGTGTCAGCGTGAATGCGGCGCCCGCGCCGGGCGTGTTGTCGACGGTAAGGCTGCCGCCATGAGCCTGCGCCGTGGTGCGGCAGATCGGCAGGCCCATGCCCATGCCTTGCGGTTTGGTGGTGAAAAATGGATCGAACAGGCGTTCCAGGTCGCCAGGCGCGATGCCGGGGCCAGTGTCGCGCACCGTGACCGCGACGCGCCCGTCCTCGTGGCGGCGCGCGCCGACGGATAGCTGGCGGGCCTGAAACTGGCCGGCCATGGCCTGGCTGGCGTTGACCATCAGATTGACCAGCACCTGCTGCAGCTGGATCCGGTCGCCCATGACGGGCGGCAGGCCCGGTTCAATGTCGACGTTCAGCGCCACACGCTCGCGGCTGAGCTCGTGCGCGACCAGGCGCGTGGCTTCCTCGATGACGGCGCCGATGTCCAGCGCGGCCTGCTGCACCGGCGCCTTGCTGAGGAACGCGCGGATGCGCTTGACGATTTCGCTGGCGCGCCGGCCTTCGGAGATGATGCGCTCCATGGCCAGCTCGACCTCATGCAAGTCGGGCTGCGGACGGCGTAGCCATCGCATGCCCGCGTCGCCGCTGGTGACGACCGCCATCAGCGGCTGGTTGACCTCGTGCGCGATGGACGCGGTGAGCTCGCCCAGGGTGGCAACGCGCGCGGCGTGCGCGAGTTCGGTCTGCGCCAACAGCAGCGCGTCCTGCGCCTGCCGGCGTTCCGTGTTGTCCACCACGAAAACCAGCACGGCGCCGTTCACGTCGTCGGCGGGCGGAAACGTGATGGTGAACAGCACCGGCACGCGCGCGCCGTCCGCATGCACGACTTCGGTTTCGCCTTCGTGAAAGGCGTCGCCCTGGGCAAACGCCGTCAGCGACCGCGCGAACATGCGGTCGTCCTCGCAGAGAATGTCGTCGACCGAGTACGGTCCGGGCTCGCCGGCCGGGCGGCCCACCATCGCCAGGAAGGCGGGATTCATGTCGTCGACCTTGGTCAGCTTGCGGACCTGGCCGATGAATTCGGGATGGCGCGCCAGATGGGCGGTGAGGGCGGAGCCGTCCATGAGGCCCAAGGCGGTCAATTCGGCGCGCACGGCGCGCCAGTCTTCCTGGATGACGCCAATGCGGCTGGCGTCGAACATGCGGCGGTAGCGCCGTTCGCTGCTGACCAGCGCGGTGTAGGCGGCCTTGCGGTCGGTGACGTCGCGGTGCGTTTCCATGACGCCGGTGACGCGTCCATGATGATCGCGCTGAAGCACCCAGCGGCTTTCCAGCACCAGCGTGGCGCCTGCCTGCGTCTTCTGTTCAAGCGTGCCGTCCCAGCTGCCGGTGGCAAGCAGTTCGGCCTCGATGGCTTCGCGCCGGTCCGGATAACGCGTCTGCAGCAGCTCATCGGCGACGCGGCCCAGGGCCATGCTGGCGGGCCAGCCATAGGTGTCTTCGGCGGTGCGGTTCCAGAACGTGATCACACCCTGGTGGTCGCGCACGAAGATCATGTCGTGCGACAGGTTGAGCAGCCGCGCCTGCGATGCGAGCCTGCGGGTGGCGCTTTGGTTTTGCAGCGCCAGCAGCGCGGTGATGCCGATGGCGGCCAGGCTGACCAGCGCGCGGGCGGTGGGCGAGCCCACGTGGTTCAGGCCGTGGGAATTCAGATAGGCCGCGATGGTGAGCAGGATGCCGCCCGCGCCCGCCACGATGATGTCCAGGCGCCGCGAGGTGCGCGCGGCAAGCAGCACGACCACCACATAAAGCACGGCCACGGCGCCGTCAAAGTCGGTGAAGGTGTCCACCAGCGCAATGGCCAGCGCCAGCAGCAGGGCGGCGGCACGGAACAGGAACTGCATGCGGCGCATGCCCGTGGTCTGCGGCGCGCCGGGACGCGCCGGTTGCGGCGGCTGGCCTGACGCGCTGCCGAGTGTCGACGTGAGCAAGATCCACCTCTGGGTAGGGGCGCGCGGGTCGGGCGGAAATCCAGGGGCGCGCAATGAGACCCGCACATTATCAGCCATCTTTGAAAGAAAACACCCGTATTTCCTGGGTAAACCTTCGTATGGCTGGAGAAAACGATGAGCCGATTTTGCCGGCGCGGCGCCGTGGCTATTCTGGTTTCCATCGGGAATCGATACCCGATTCGTGAAGCCAACCCGGAGAATTCCATGAACGATCTTTCGCTTCAAACCCGCATCACCGCTCCCCTGCGCACGCCCACCGATCTAGGCGCCGAGGCCAGGGTCGACATCGCCGCCGCCCTGACGGGCCTGCTGGCAGACATGTTCGCGTTGTATCTGAAGACCAAGAACTTTCACTGGCATATGTCGGGCCCGCACTTTCGCGACTATCACCTGATGCTCGACGAGCAGGGCGACGAGATCTACGCCACCACGGACGTCATTGCCGAACGCGCCCGCAAGGTGGGCGGCACCACGCTGCGTTCGATCGGCCACATCCAGCGCCTGCAGCGGCTTGCCGACAACGACGCCGACTACGTGACCCCTGAGGACATGCTGGCCGAACTGGCCGACGACAACCGCCGCCTGACGGGCTTTCTACGCGCCACCCACGCCGTGTGCGAGGCCCACAACGACGTCGCCTCGACCAGCCTGATCGAGAACTGGATCGACGAGGCCGAACGCCGCACGTGGTTCCTGTACGAGTCGACGCGCGCACAGCGCTGATTCCGAGCCGGCCCGCGGCCGTCCAGACCCTTGCGCCGCGTACGGCGCGTCCAGGAGACGATTCCATGTCACACGACTACCCCGCGGCCGCCTTGCCAGCCGGCACGGCCGCCCCGTCCTTCGCCTTGCCGGCCACGCCGGACCAGACGGTTGCGCTGGAAGAACTGCGCGGCCGGCCGCTGATCCTGGCGTTCTACCCCGCGGACTGGAGCCCGGTCTGCGGCGACCAGATGGCGCTTTACAACCAGATCCTTCCCGAATTCCACAAGGCGGGCGCGCAGCTCGTCGGCATCTCGGTGGACGGCGTCTGGTGCCACGCTGCGTTCGCGGCCGACCGCAGGCTTCATTTCCCGCTGCTGGCCGATTTCGAACCGAAGGGCGAGGTTGCCCGGCGCTACGGGGTCTACCGCGAACCGGAGGGCATCGCCGAGCGCGCGCTCTTCGTGATCGATGCAGAGGGTGTCATCCGGTGGAGCTACGTGTCGCCGCTGGGCATCAACCCGGGCGCCGACGGGATCCTGGACGCGCTCGACAAACTGGCCCCCGCCTTGCAAGGAGTGCAATCATGAGCCGCTTGTTCATTCCCGTGAATGCGCAGGACCACATCCAAGGGCTGGATACCGCGCCCGTGACGCTGGTGGAGTATGGCGATTACGAATGCCCGTATTGCGGCGAAGCCTATCCGGTCTTGAAGGCCGTGCAGCGCGCGCTGGGGGACCAGATGCGCTTCGTGTTCCGCAATTTCCCGATTTCGGAGCTGCATCCGGACGCCGTCGCGGCCGCTGAGTTTGCCGAGGCGGCCGCGCAGGCGGGCAAGTTCTGGCAGGCGCACGACATGCTGTACGAGCGCCAGCATGCCCTGACGCAAAACGACCTGTTCGCCTACGGTCAAGAAATAGGCCTGTCGGCCCAGGTGCTTTACCGCGCCTTCGGCGGCGCGTTCGATTCCAAGATCGAGGTGGACTTCAGCGGGGGCGTGCGCAGCGGCGTGAACGGCACGCCGGCCCTGTTCATCAACGGCGTGCGCTATGACGGGGCAAGGGATGCCGACACGCTGGTCGCCGCGCTCACCGCGGCGGCACGAGAGGCCGCGGTCCACGCGTGAGTGAGGCAAGGCCCCGCATCCGGCGGTCTCGTTGCCCGCCCGGGGCTTAAGTCTGGCGTTTCCGTGCCGTTACATTTCTCAAGGAAACCCGGCCGGGCGGGCGAACATGCCGCACGGCCGCCAAGAGGAAGACACGCCATGACATCCGTTGCCTCCGTAGGCGCCGTGACCACGATCGGCCTGACGCCGCCTGCCACGGGCGTGACCCGCGCGGGCGATTCGCCCGGGATTGCTGCGGCGCCGGCCTCCACGACAGTGACGCTGGGGCAGGGCACATCCCCCGCGCTGACCTATACGCCGCAGCCGGCTGCGACGGGCGTCGTCTGGGAGCACGAGGCGTCGGACAAGGTGTCGGCCGTCATGGCCGAAACACTCTCGGCCCGCACGCTGGCTGGCCGGCTTGAGGGCGTGGCCTCGGCGCTGCTGGAGCGTTTCACGACCGATGGCGGCAATTACCTGCAATCGGCGCGGATGCTGCCGGGCGCCGGACAGGTGGGCGCCCTGGGTGCCGTGCAGACCGGTTCGGCCGGTCAACCCGAAGACGCGTACACGCTGCGCATCACCACCGCCAGCGGGGTGAAGGTGGAGGTGGGCCTGCGCAACAGTGCGGACGGTCTGGAAGTGCAGATCGACGTGGCCGAGGGCGAGCTTTCGGAAACCGAGCGCAAGGCGATTGCGGGTCTGTCCAAGGCGTTCCAGGACGCGGTGGATGGCCTGGCGTCGGTGCCGCCGCGCATGGCGTGGTCCAGCCTGGCCAAGTTCGATACTGCCGTGCTGTCGTCGGTCTCGCTGCAAGCCACGACCACGGCCAATGGCGTCATCTCGCAATCCGTCGAGTTTTCCGCAGACAGCAAGCAGCGCTCGCTGGCCATCAAGAGCGCCGACGGCGTGGTGAAGGTCGACGTCGACGTGAGCAAGTCCGCGCTCTTTGGCAACGCCCAGCAGCGCGCGGCGGCCGTCAGCGACTACTTGCAGCAATTCGACGCCGCGCGCACGCGTGGCCGGGGCAACGAGGCAATGATGTCGCTGTTCAAGGACGCCTTCGCCGAACTGCACCAGAGCTACGAAGCGGGCGCCGCGCCCTCCAGCCAGGCGCCTCGCATCGCTGCGGCCGGCTACACGTACCGCAGCCTGCTGTCGGGCGTGGCGGACTTCTCGGCCTCGATCTCGCAGAATGGCGACGCGAGCAATCCGTACAAGACCAGTGAAGTCGACCAGTTCACGTATCAGGTCTCGCAAAGCAGCAGCGTGAGCGGCCGGCCGTTGTTCGATCTGGGCGTCAGCCAGGAGCAGCGCGCCAATCTGTCCGCCAGTTATCACACCGCGCTGGCGCCGCAGCAGACGCTGGACTTGACGCGCGACAAGGATTCGCAAAACTATCGGTTCTTTCAAATCAGGGACGAGGTCAGGAGCCAGACCAGCATCCGCTACGAAGCGGGCATGCTGGCCGAGGCGAACCTGACGCACACGCGCAATCTGTCGACCCGCATGCAGGCCTACGTGAAGGGCGAGCTGATCGAAGACACCCTTACGCCGGTGCTTGAGACCACCACGCGCGACCTGATGTCGCTGGTGCGTTCGGCAGAGCTGGAACCGTCGGAAAGCGAGCGGCTGCAACGCCGCGATCCGGCCGCCGCGGACGCGTTGCTGCTGAGCAAGCACCTGGCGCTGGCGCGTGCCGTGGCCAGGGACCGGCAGCCTTAATCCAGGGCGCAGCCGCGCGCTTACTTGAACAGCGCGGCGTTTTCTTCCAGCACGGCATCGGCGCATTGCGCGTCCAGATTGCCGCCCGGCGCCCCGGCCACGCCAATGGCGCCGATCACGCTGTTGCCGGCCTTGATCGGCACGCCGCCGCCCAGCAGCAGAAAGCCCGGAATGTCGGTCAGGTTGGCCGCGCCGGGATTCTTCTGCGCGTTTTCCATCATGGTGAGCGTGGGCGTCTTGGCCGACACGGCCGTGAAGGCCTTGGCGCGGCTGGCTTCGATGGTGTGCGGGCCAGCGTTGTCGGCGCGCGCAAACGCCTTGAGCAGGCCGGCGCGGTCCACGACGGCGGCGCTGACGTTGTAGCCCTTGGCCTGGCAGGCGGCGACAGTGGCAGTCGCCAGCTTCTGTGCGTCGGCCATCGACAGGTTGCTCTCGCTCAGCACGGCGGCATGGGCGGCGCCGGCAAAAGCCAGCGTGGAAATCAGGGCGGCAAGCGAAAGCTTCTTCATGGTCTGCATCCTTTGTCAGGTGTTGCGGTAGGAGCAGACAGTGTGGCCAAAAGGCCGCCAACCCGGTATACGCCCGACTACGCGCACGCCTCCGTAGCGCTACGGAGGCGCATCAGTCGAGCAGGGTCGCGTATTGGCGGATCAGCTGCGCGAGCGATTCGGCTTCCAGCTTCGCAAAGACGTTGGCGCGGTAGGTTTCGACCGTGCGCGGCGACAGGTCGAACTCGCGCGCGATTTCCTTGTTGCTCATGCCGCGCACGATGCGCGCCAGCACCTCGTGTTCGCGCGCGGACAGACGCGCCAGGCGGTCCGCCGCCGCCTGCGTGACGGCCAGGCGTTCACGGCTGGCGATGTGCGTGCGCACGGCCGCCTGCACCGCATCCAGAAAGACATCGTCGTCGACCGGCTTCTGCAGAAACTCCATGGCGCCACCCTTGAATGCACGGCGGCAAAGGTCCACGTTGGCGTGCCCTGTCAGCATGACGACGGGCAGGTCGGACCGGTCGGCAAGCTGGGCAAGCACGTCCAGGCCGCTGATGCCGGGCATGCGGATGTCCAGCACAACGCAGCCAATCACGGGCTGCGCCAGGGCATCCAGAAACGCCATTGGGTCGGCGTAGCCCGCGCTGCGCAAGCCGACGCTGCGCAACAGCAGTCCAAGGCCATCGCGAACCGCGTCGTCGTCATCGACCAGGTACACGAGCGGGGAATGGTCGTTGGGATTCATGCGGCGGCTCCGGCTTGCGGCAGGCTGACGGTGAAGCAGGCGCCGGCGGGGCTGAGGTTGCGCGCGGCGATGCGGCCGTCCATCGACCCGGCCAAGGTATCGCACAGGGCAAGACCCAGGCCCATGCCCTGGTCGCGGGTGGTGTAGAACGGCGTGAACAGGCGCGGCATGGCGTCCGCGGCGATGCCCGGGCCGGTGTCGCTGACGCTGAACTGGTACTGGCCGTCCACCACGCGGCCTTCCAGGGCGATCTTGCGCGCGCCGGTGGCGCCATCCAGTGCGTCCGCCGCGTTCTGCACGAGGTTGTGCAGGATCTGTTCGAGGGCCACGCGGTCACCCAGCGGGCGCGCGCCGGGACTGGCGTTGGTCCAGGTCAGCCGAATGCCTTGTCTAGCCAGCTCCGGTTCGCGCAGGAAGCGAAGCGACGCGATCATCGCATCCGGATCGATCGCTTCGCGCCGGGCGGGGGAACTGGGCTGCACCAGCGCGCGCATGCGGCTGATGATGTCGGCGGCGCGCTTGGCTTGCTCGGCGCTGGCCAGCAGCGCATGGCGCACGGCGGGGCGCTCGTCCTCGTCATCGAGCAGGCGCTGGGCGGCACGGGTTTGCGCCAGGATGGCGGTCAGCGGCTGATTGAGTTCATGGGCGATGCCAGCGGCCATTTCACCCAGCGTGCTCAGGCGCGCCATGGCCGAAAGCCGCACCTGCTCCTGCTGCCGGCGCGCTTCGGCGCGCGAGCGTTGCCACGCGGCGGCGCCGGCCACCAGAAGGCCGCTGGCCGCGGCCCACCCAAGCCAGAGGGCCCAGGGCCAGGATGCGGGCGTCAGCGTGCGCGTGCTGCGCATCTGGAACGGCTGGCTGGCTGCGCCCAGCGGCTTTTGCAGCGTCAGTGTCCAGCCGGCCAGTGACGCCTCGGGTTGCTTATCCAGAAGGGGTAGCGGCTTTCGGTCCACCGTAAGGGTCAGATTGCCCAGGCCCGGGGGAAAGTCAGCGGCCGGCACGAGGTGGCGCGCGTCGATCAGCAGGCTCCACCCCGACGGGGACACCAGCCAGTAGCGCGCGTCGTCCACGGCGATGGTGACGGGGCGGTCCAGTTGGCGCGCGCGTTGCACCGCTGCAGTCAGGCCGGTGGGCTCCGGCAGGCTGCCCGACCACACGCCGCCCGGCAGATAGCCCAGGCCCAGAAGCTGGGGCATGGCGGGCTGCAGGCTGGGAAAAAGACGCTCGGGGGCGGGCGGATGCGACAGCGCGGCCAGCGTGGCGAGGACGGCTTCGTGCTGCACCGTCTTCTGGCTCAGCATGCGCTGGGCGATGCTGGTGCTTTGGAAGAAGCGCTCGTACTGATCCGCGTATTCCTGGCGCGCGATCCAGATTGCGCCCAGACAGAAGAGGACCAGCCAGCAGAGAAAGGCGCGCGCGCGGGATAGGGGATTCACGCCGGCCATTATGCCTTGCGGCAAACCCGCGCCGGAATCCGTAGGGCTACGGAGGCTCAGGCGGCCAGCCTGTGCGTGCCGGCGGGCTGGGAGTTGGCGGAAACAGCCATCTGATACAGCGCGGCCACCAGATCGGATTGCGTCACCAGCCCCTGCAGGTGGCGGCCCTCATCCAATACGGGCACGCAATGCAGGCTGTCCGACATTGGCCGGGCCAGCTCGATCACGGGCAGGCCCGGCGTGGCGAAAGGCACTTCGCTGCGCATGCAGTCGGCCACCAGCAGATCGGGCGTGAAGGCGGCATCCGTGGCGACGGGCGCCGGGCGGCTCTTGCGCGCCAGCACATCGCCCTGAGCAATCATGCCCGCGTAGCGGCCCGCCGAATCCAGCACCGGCAGCGCCTGCAAACGGTGCTTGTCAAAGAGCCGCACCGCGTAGTCCAGCGGGTCCTTTTCCAAGACGGTCACCACGTCGCGCGACATGATGTCGGCGCATCGCACGTCGCCAAAGCGGCGCACGCTGGCGCGCAGTTCGGCGGCGAGCACGATGTCTTCCAGATCTTCCTTGCTGATGTCCAGCAGCTCGCCGCGCTGGCTCAGCGCCTCGTCAAGGTCGGCGCGCGAAAAGCCCAGCCGCGCGCTGGGGATGGGGTCGCGCGTGTGGTGACCGGCGGCCGGTTCGGCGTGGCGGCGGGGGTAGTTGCGTTTGAGCGCGCCGTTGAAGACCACGGCGATGGCAAGAAGAATGACCGAATTCAGCGCCACGGGCCACAGCGCGAAACCGTACCCGAGCTTCGCGACGGCCGGTCCCCCCAGCACGGCGGTCAGCGCGACGGCGCCGCTGGGCGGATGCAGGCAGCGCAGGGAAAACATGGCGCCGATCGCCAGCGCTACGGCGACGGCGGCGGCAACGCCGGGCAGGGGAATGAATTGCGCGCAGAACACGCCGATCAGGGCCGACACGAGGTTGCCGGCCATCAACGACCAGGGCTGGGCGAGCGGACTGGCAGGCGCGGCGAACAGCAGCACCGCCGATGCGCCCATCGGCGCAATGAACCACGGATTGTCCGCGCCCAGCGCGTGACGTCCCACCCACTCGGTGCAGAACAGGCCAAGCAGGGCGCCGACCGCGCCGTACAGTTTTTCGCGTCCGTTGACGCCCACGGGCGCTGGCGCGAACGAGCCCAGCCAGCGCTTGATTGCAACACCCAAGACAATCTCTCCTCGCGACGCATTGATATGTCGCGGGGCGACAATTTATCACGAGGCGCATTACCTGACGGCATGAGCTTATGCCGGACAAGCGTGAAGGAGGGGGATCAGTCCTTGCCGTTGTCGGCGCCCATGCGCGCCAGCAATCGCGTCAGAAGCGGACGCATGGCGTGCAGTTCTTCGAGATGTGAGGCAGAGAGGTTTTCCAGCATGCGCTCGCCCTTGGCGGTCAGCACGACCTCGACGCGGCGGCCGTCTTCGGGGTCGGCTTCGCGGCTGACCAGATCCAGCCGGGCCAGACGCCCCACCAGTTCGGCCGCGGTGTGTGGGCGGATCAGCAGGCGGTCGGCAATTTCACCGACGTAGAGGCCCCGGCGTCCGGGAGCGCCTTTGCGCGTGCCCTTGATGGCCAGCAACGCCTGATGCTGCTGCGGCATCAGGTCCAGGCCCGCGGCCGCGCTTTCACTGAACGCCGCGAATTTTCGCAACGCATAGCGAAAGTCCGCGAGCAGTTCGTAGTCGGCGGGAGACAGGCGAGTGGGTGTCTTGGAGGCGTTCACCGCGCGATTCTAATATATGTCGTGTTACGATATAGATGACTTTTCGCAAACTCCGCGCGAATACTTCCCAAATTGCTTCGACCATGCCTTCCATTTCCTCTTCCGCCCGGCCCGGACTGCGGCTCGGCGACTTCACCACGGACCGGCGCGTCGTCCTGTTGATGGGCCTTGCCATTCCGGTCGGCCTGGCCAGCGTCGCGGCCGCCTGGATCCTGCTGCGCCTGATCGCACTTTGCACGAACCTGGCCTATCACGGCCTGTTTTCCTTCGCCGACCTGCCCATCACCACCGGCCGTCTCGGGTGGGGATCGGTGGCCATCCCGGTGATCGGCTGCCTCATCATCGGCCTCATGGCGCGCTACGGCTCAGAAAAGATCCGCGGCCACGGCATCCCCGAAGCCATGGAAGCCATTCTGATCGGCAAGAGCCGGATCCAGCCGAAGGTGGCGGTGCTAAAGCCCGTGTCGTCGGCGGTGTCCATCGGCACGGGCGGCCCGTTCGGCGCCGAAGGACCCATCATCATGACGGGCGGTGCGATCGGGTCGCTGCTGGCGCAGACCATCCACCTGGACGACGGCGAACGCAAGACGCTCCTGGTCGCCGGCGCGGCGGCCGGCATGACGGCCATCTTTGGAACGCCCCTGGCCGCGGTGTTGCTGGCGGTCGAACTGCTGCTCTTCGAATGGAAGCCGCGCAGTTTCCTGCCCGTGGCGGTGGCCGCGCTGGTGGCGGCTGCAACGCGCGCTTTCGTCATGGAGCCCGGCCCGATCTTTGCGTATGCCGGCACGTTTGCCTTCACGCCGTGGCATCTGGTGGCGTGCGCCGCGGTCGGCGTGCTGGCGGGCCTTGGATCCGGCGTGCTTACGTCGCTGGTGTATGCGGCCGAAGACCTGTTCGAGAAGCTGCCCATCCACTGGATGTGGTGGCCGGCCATCGGCGGACTGGCCATCGGCATCGGCGGCCTGATCGAGCCCGCCGCGCTGGGCGTGGGCTATGACAACATCCGCCACATGCTGGCGGGCGATCTGGCGTTCCAGGCGGTGCTGGTGCTGCTGGTGGTCAAGGTTGCGATCTGGTCTATTGCGCTTGGGTCGGGCACGTCCGGCGGCGTGCTGGCCCCGCTGCTGATCTTTGGCGGCGCGTTGGGCGCGCTGGCGTCGCCCGTGCTGCCGCAGGCCGACCCGGGGTTCTGGGCCCTGGTGGGCATGGCGGCGATGATGGGCGGCACGATGCGCGCGCCGCTGACGGCAACGCTTTTTGCCGTGGAGCTGACCGGCAACCTGCAGGCGCTCTTGCCGGTGCTGTCGGCGTGCGTGTTTGCCTATGGCGTGACCGTCCTGCTGCTCAAGCGGTCGATCCTGACCGAGAAGATCGCACGCCGCGGCCACCATATCAGCCGCGAGTACCGTGTGGATCCCTTTGACCTCTTGCGCGTCGCCGACGTGATGACCAGCCCGGTGCAGACGCTGCCCGACACGATGACGGTGGCGCAGGCCGTGACGCATTTCACCACCGCGCAGCCCGTCCACACGAGCTATCCAGTGCTGGACGCGCAAGGTGTCGTGGTGGGCGAGGTCACGCGCGCCGACACGCTGGCGTGGGCATTGCAAGGCGAGCCGGATGACCGGACGCTGGCGCAGGCGATGGACGGGCGCGAACTGGTGTTCGGCCATCCGGATGAGCTGGCCAGCCAGATCGCCGACCGCATGGCGTTGTCCGGGGCGGGGCGCGTCCCGATCATCGACCGCGATTCCGGCCGGTTGGTGGGCATCGTGGGCCGTAAGGACCTGTTCCGCTCGCGCGCGCGCCGGTTGCGCGAGGAAAGCCAGCGGGCGGCGTTTTTCCGCCCGGCGGCGTCGGGCGCGCTGCGCAAGACGGGCTGAGGCGGTTCGATTACGCCGCCGCGGCCTTGCCGCCCGATGCGCGCAATTCCCACAACACGTCCAGCACGTGCTGCGTGGCCGCTTCCACTTGCCCGGCGCGATGCGCGATGCCCAATGGGCGCCACAAGGTGGGCCGAACCGGCCGCATGATGACGCGCGGATCGGGTTGCGGCGCGGTCGCCTCATGCGGCAACAAGGTCGCGCCATAACCGGCAGCCACCAGGCTCTTGATGGCGTCGTTGTAGTTCAACTGGATGCGCGCGCGGGGGTTCAGGCCGGCGGCCATGAACCATTCGCCCGTCAGCCGCGACAGGCGCGTGCTGGCGTCGTTCAGGATCAGCGGCCGCTCGGCCAGCCACGCGGGCGTGAGGCGCGCGGGCGCTTTCCAGGAAGCGGGCAGAAAGGCCATCACCGGATCGCGGCGCCACGGACGCAGCACGAGTCCCGTCATGGGCGGCTGTGGCAGCGCGACCAGTCCCACGTCCAGTGTTCCTTCGGCCAGCCTCAGCAGCGTCTCCTGCGAGGTCAGCACCGCCACCTGCACGTCGATGCCGGGATGATCGCGGCCCAGCGTTTCCAGGGCTTGCGGCAGCAGATGCGCGATGGCGCCGGTCGAGGCCCCGAGCCTCACGCGGCCGGCCAGCCCTTGAACCTGCCGCTGCACGTCGTCCAGCGCCTGGTCCGCCTCGGCGAGCAGGCGGCGCGCCCGTTCCAGCAACGTTTCGCCGATGGGCGTGGGCCTGACCTGACCGCGTTTGCGCGTCAGTAGCGGGGCGCCGACGCGGGCTTCCAGGTCTGACACGTGCAGGCTCACGGTGGGCGGCGCCAGGTGCAGCGCACGCGCGGCGTCGGCAAACGATCCGAGGTCGGCGATGGCCACGAGGGTGCGCAGACGGTCCAGGCTGATTTCGCGCATGAGGGATTCCGGGATGGGTTTCGGTGTTGGCGCCGGCGCGCCTGCAACGTTCAGGGAACCTGAATCAAACGGTCATGATATTCGACTTTTCTTATCTGACGGCGGGATCGAAGATGACGTTCATTCCTGAGCAGATCGGGCAACGCTGAACCATCCGGACCGCATCATGACCCAACCTCTAGTTTTCATCGACGGCGACCAGGGCACGACAGGCCTGCAGATCCACGAGCGGCTGCACGGCCGCACCGACCTGCGGTTGCTGACTTTGCCCGAGACCGACCGCAAGAATCCGCAGCGCCGCGCCGAGGCGATCAACGCCAGCGACGTTGCGATTCTCTGCCTGCCCGACGAACCGGCGCGGCAGGCCGCCGCCTCCGTCGTCAATCCCAAGGTCCGCATCATCGATGCCAGCTCCGCGCACCGCACGGACGCGGGCTGGGTCTATGGTTTTCCGGAAATGCGCGCGGGTCAGGCTGAGCGGATTGCGCACGCGCTGCGTGTCAGCAACCCTGGCTGCTATCCCACCGGCGCCATCGCGCTGCTGGGGCCGCTAGTGCAGGCCGGGCTGGTGCCCGCCGACTATCCGGCGGTCATCAACGCCGTGTCCGGCTATTCGGGCGGCGGGCGCGCCAGCGTCGATGCCTACGAAGGCCCGGAAGGCGCGCGCGGGCCCGCGTTCCAGGTCTACGGCCTGGGTTTGGCTCACAAGCACACGCCCGAGATCGAGCGGCATGCGGGCCTTACGCAGCGCCCAGTGTTCGTGCCGTCTTACGGCGCATTCCGCCAGGGCATCGTCCTGACCGTGCCGCTGCACTTGCGCCTGCTGCCCGCAGGCGTGGACGCCGCCGCGCTGCACGATTGTCTGCAACAGCACTACGCGGGCGCCGCCCACGTCCAAGTGGTGCCGCGCGACGAGGCGGCCACGCACGCGAACCTGGATCCCCAGGCGCTGAACGGCACGAACGACCTGCGGCTGGGCGTGTATGGCAATGCAGCGCACGGTCAGGTGCTGCTGACCGCCGTGTTCGACAACCTGGGCAAGGGCGCATCGGGCGCGGCAGTGCAGAATCTGGATCTGATGCTGGCCGCGATGCGGTGATGGGGCTCGTGCAAGCCGGGCAAGGCCATGCGGCCCTTGCCCGGCCGGTTTACTTGTCGAGCCAGGGCGCTTCCTTCCAGAGCTGGCGGAATTGCGCTTCGCCGGCCGACAGTTCCTTGGCGTATTCCGCTGGCGGCAGGTAGCGCAGCGGCGCAAACATCTCCCGGGCCTTGGCCTGGAATTGCGGGTCTTGCACCGTGTGCTGGACGGCCGAGACCAGCTTCGTGCGGACCTCGTCCGGCAAGCCCTTGGGTGCGGCCAGGCCGCGCAGCGAAGCCAGTTCGAAGTCGAACCCCTGTTCCGTGAAGGTGGGCACGTCGGGCAGCGCGGCAGACCGGGTATTGCCCATCTGTCCTAAAAAGCGCAGCGGCGTGCCGCCTTTCCGGTACTGAAGCGCCTCGCCCACGTTGATGGCGCCGATCGTGATCTCGCCGCTTGCCAATGCGCCGCGCACCTCGCCGGCGCCCTTGTACGGGATATGGCTCAGTTTGGTGCCTGACGTGCGTTCGAAGCGGAGCATGGCCAGGTGGTCGTCCGAGCCGGTGCCCGTGGTGCCGACGGTGACCTTGCCGGGATTCTGCTTTGCATAGGCAGCCAATTCCGCCAGGTTCTTGATCGGGTTGTCGTTCAGCACCGAGAACGCGCCCGGATCATCGATCAGGTTGCCGAGCAGATCGTAGCTTTGCCACGTGAAGTCCGTCTTGCGCTCGATGGGAATCGTCAGCAGATTCGGCGTGTTGATGAAGCCGATGGTGTAGCCGTCCGGCTGAGCGCGCGCCAGTTCCGCAAAGCCGATGGCGCCGCCCGCGCCCGGCCGGTTCAGCACCACGATGCGCGCGTCGCCGCCCAGGTACTTTTGCAGGAAGGGCGCCATCATCCGGGCGACCAGGTCGGTGCCGCCGCCCGGTCCGTAAGACACGATCAGGTTGATCGGCCGTTCGGGATAGCCGGCCGCCTGCGCGGCGCCGGAAAACAGGGCGGCGCCTGCAAGCAGGGTAGCCAGGGTGCGCAGCGTGCGGCGCTTGGTCTGTTGTTGCATGGTTGTCTCCTTTGGATGTTTTGGCGGTCACGGCCTGTCGCGTGCCTTGCGGCGCCGGCAGGCACGAATGCCGCGTTGTTATGTCAGGCTGGCAATGCGCTCGGCGGCCCGGGGCCAGACCTCCGGGTTGACGAGTTGCGGCGGCCGCTCGCCGCGCAGCATGGCGGCAAGCTGTGTTGCCGAGGAACGGGCGACGCTGCGGCGCGCTTCGTGCGTGACGCCCGCGGTGTGGAAGGTGGCCACGACGTTGTCCAATGCCAGCAGCGGGGCCGACCGGTCGGGCGGTTCCTGCTCCCACACGTCCAGCCCGGCGCCTCGCAGGTGTCCGCCCCGCAACGCGTCATGCAGCGCGCTTTCGTCATGAATGCCGCCGCGGGCAGTCGAGATGAACACCGCGCCGGGTTTCATCGCCGCAAAGGCGCGCGCGCCGAACAGACCGCGCGTGGTGGCGTCCAGCGGGCAATGCAGCGAGACGATATCGGACTGCGACAGCAGTTCGTCCAGCCCAACCGGTTCAGCGCCGCGAGCGCGGATGGTCACGGCATCCAGCAGCGGATCGTGGGCGATGACGCGCAGGCCAAAGCCTTGGGCAATGCGGGCCACGCAGGTGCCGATCTTGCCAATGCCCACCAGGCCGATGACCGCGCCGTGGATCTCGTGGCCCATCAGATCTTCGCGCGAAAAGCCGGTGTCATGGCGCAGGCGGTTATGAGATTCGACGATCCGGCGTTGCACGGCCAGCAGCAGCGCGTAGGTGTGTTCGGCCACGGACTCGGCGTTGCCGCCGGCCTGGTTCACGACAGCGATGCCGGCCGCTGTGCAGGCCGGCACATCGATGGTGTCGTAGCCCGCGCCGCCCGACGACACGCACACGAGGTCCGGGCACTGCGCGATCAATGATTCGCCGACAAACCACTGGCGCGGCAGCTCGTCCCTGGCCGCGGACACATGGTAGGCATGAGCGGATTTCAATCCGGCAAGCGTGCGGGCGTCGTCGCCCTTCGCGGGAAGCACCGACAATGCGATGCCGGGCGTGGCGCCGATGATTTCGTCAAATACAGGGTTCAGCCACAGGTCCAGGCGGACAAGCCGGGCGGGGCGGTCGTGCGGGGTGAATCCGGAATCCGGCATGTGGCCTAATCTCCAAGTCAGTCCGACTGGACTCTACGCCCGCCAAAAGGGGAGATAAAGCGAATAATTTTCTGCTTAATAGAACGCTTTTGTGAAACTGTGGGGACCCCCACGAAGGGGCGGTTGCGCTCATACCATCCCCGAGGGCGCATGAAAATCCAGGCAGGCCTCGGCGTGCGCGCGCAGCGTTTCCAACATGGGCCGCGTGTCGTCGCGGCGCCATTGGAAGGTATAGGTAAGCGGGCGCAGGGGCGCGAATCCGGGCAGCGGGTGCAAGTCGCCCCGGTCGATCAGGATGCGTGCCCATGCCGATGGCAGGAAACCCAGCCCCAGGCCTTGGCGAAGCATGGCCGCGATGCCGCCCCAACCGTTGCAGCACTGGTTGCGGCCGGGCGACACGCGCTGCTCGGTCAGCCAGTCGTCCAGGATGCGGATGGCGCCCGAGCTTTGCGGCAGGGTGATGAGCGTCAGGCCGGGCAGGTCGGCGGGGGTGAGCGTCTGGGGATTGGGGACGGCGCCGGCCGCGGCCACCCATTCGAACTGGGCGCTGCCGATTACGCGCGACGCGATCGACGGCCGGGACGAGGGGCCCGCGATGACGGCAAAGTCGAGTTCGCCTTCTTCCAGGCCGCGCTCGACCAGTTCGCCAACGCCCACGAAGGGCTCGACCAGCAGATCGGGATGGTCGAGTTGAATCACTTCAATCAGGCGGGCCATCCAGGTCAGCGACGTCAGCTCGCCCGCGCCAAACCGGCAGCGGCCCGAATAGCTGAGGTTGTTGCTGGCCTGCTGCATGAACTGGTCGGCGTTGCGCAGCAGATCCTTGGCGTGCGGCACCAGCTGTTCGCCCAGCGCGGTCAACGCGGCGCTGCGGGCGCTGCGGCTGAAGAGTTCGGCCCCGATGGATGATTCCAGTTCGCCAATCCGCTTGGACAACGACGAAACCGAAATATTCAGCCGGTTCGCGGCAATGGCGAAGTTCTTGCAGGTGGCGGCCCAGTAGAAGGCCTCGAGTTGCTTGAGCGTCATGAGAGGATGCAATCCGGCGGAGCAGGCTGGTGAGGGCGAATAAAAGTGTAGGGAACAAGATCAATAAAGTCACTTTATTCAAACTGCCGGCGCGCCTATAGTGCCCGCCAATACCGACAACGACAGGACGGCCGCTCGCTGGGCGAGCGACCAGAGGAGCCCACATGCCCGATCCGCTGCGCCGCATGCTCAGTCTGCACGACTTCGAAGCCGCCGCCAGAAAGCGGCTGCCCAAGCCCATCTATGCGTACGTATCGGGCGCGGTCGAGGACGGCCATTCGGAACGCGGCAACCGCGACGCGTTCGCCGAATATGGTTTTCTGCCCAAGGTGCTGGTGGATGTGTCGGCGCGAAGCACCCGGTGCACCGTGCTGGGCCGGGAATTCGCCGCGCCCGTGGGTGTGGCGCCCATGGGCATTTCGGCGATATCCGGTTACCGCGGCGATATCGTGATGGCCAAGGCGGCCGCGGATGCGGGCGTGCCCTGCATCATGAGCGGTTCGTCGCTGATCCGCCTGGAGACCGTGATGGAGCAGGCGCCGGCCACCTGGTTTCAGGCCTATCTGCCGGGCGACGACGCACAGATCGCCGCGCTCATCGATCGCGTGGCGGCGGCCGGCGTCGGCACGCTCGTCCTGACGGTCGACACGCCGGTGGCCGCGAATCGCGAGAACAACGTGCGCGCCGGGTTTTCGACGCCGCTGCGGCCAAGCCTGGGCCTTGCGTGGCAGGGGCTGACGCATCCCCGGTGGCTCTTCGGCACGTTCCTGCGCACGTTGTTGCGTCACGGCATGCCGCACTTCGAGAACAACTATGCGACCCGGGGTGCGCCAATCCTGTCGGCCAGCGTGTTGCGCGACTTCTCCGACCGCGGCCACCTGAACTGGGAGCACGTGGCCGCCATCCGCCGGCGCTGGCGGGGGCAGATGGTGCTTAAGGGTATTTTGCATCCCGATGATGCGCGGACGGCGCGCGCGCTGGGCATGGACGGCATCATCGTGTCCAACCACGGTGGCCGGCAGCTGGACGGCAGCGTGCCGCCGCTGCACGCCTTGCCCGCCATCGTGGACGCGGTGGGCGGCAGCATGGAAGTGATGCTGGACAGCGGCGTGCGGCGGGGAACGGACGTGATCAAGGCGTTGGCGCTGGGCGCGCGCTGCGTGTTCGTGGGGCGCCCGTTCAACTATGCGGCGACGGTCGCGGGGCAGCGCGGCGTGGCGCACGCGATTGCGCTGATCGCCGAGGAAGTCAAGCGCGACATGGGCCTGCTGGGCGTCGTGGATGTCAGGGAATTGAACGCCGAATTCCTGCAACGCGCTTCACGGCTTGCTGGACGCGGCGCGTAAGGCATCCAGACGCTGGGCCAACGTGGCGGCAGACAATTCGCCCACGCGCAGGTCCACCATCCGTCCACTCGCATCCAGGAATAGCGTTGCCGGCAGGCCGCGGTTGCTGAGCTGGCGGGACGCGTCGCTGGCCGGGTCCATCAGCACGTTTTGCAGCGCCGGGGCGTGCTGACGCAGGTATTGCGTGATCTCGGGCGGGGCTTCGCCCTGGTTCAAGAACACGAAATGCACGTCCGGGTAGGCGGCCTGCGCCGCTTCGAAAGCGGGCATCTCACGCCGGCACGGCGGGCACCAGCTTGCCCACAGATTGACGACGGTGGGCTTGCCTTGATAGGCGGACAGCGCCACCGGGGCGGCGTTCAGGTCCTGCAGACGAAGCTGGGCGAGCGCCGGCGGCGATTGATCCGGAGGCGCCAGCAGCCTGCCGCCAGCGAGCCAGGTGACCGTGGCCAGCGCCAGGGCGCCGATGACGGCGGGCCGGGGCGCGCGGCGGCGCAGCATGGCGACGACGGCATAGATCCAGGCGGCCGCCAGGCCCCACATGCCAGCCCAGCCGCCGTCGCGCACGTCCAGCACGGCCAAGGGGTTCAGTACGAACGGATCCCGGTATTGCCAGACAAAGCCCAGCCGCGCGGCCAGCAGACCCACGATCAGTGCGCCCCACAGCACGCCGGAGACGTCGGCGCGACGGCCATCCTGTCCCGTGCGGTTCAGCAGGTGCGCCGCGAGCAGTCCAACAAGGGCGGCGGCGGCCAGCACGGCGAGTTCGGCGGGGAAAACAAGCGGGCCAAGACGGATGGCGGGCGGCATGCAGGTTCCTGATGAGAGAAGCCCGCCAGCCTATCACGGCGCGCCCAGCCGGCAGGCTGGCGCGATCCAGCCCCGGATCGCGCCGGCACACCCTGGCGGGGAGGCTAAAATAGCGCTTCGCGGCTAAAAGCCAGCCAATCCGGCATTCTTCAATCCTGCGCCTGGCGCACCCCACAACGATGAAAAAACTGACTGCTGTACTTCTTGTGTCCGCAACCTCGCTGCTCACGGCCTGCGGTCCTGGCGACAACGCGCCCGCCGCGAGCGCCCAGGCGCCGGCCACGCCCAAGAAGGTTGTTGTCGGTCTGGACGACAATTTCCCGCCCATGGGATTTCGCGACGCCAGCAACCAGATCGTCGGTTTTGACATCGACATGGCCAAGGAAGCCAGCAAGCGCCTGGGCATCGAAGTGGAGTTCAAGCCCATCGACTGGAGCGCCAAGGAAGCCGAGCTGAACGGCAAGCGCGTCGACGTGCTGTGGAACGGCCTGACCATCACGGAAGAGCGCAAGAAGAACATCAGCTTCACCGCGCCCTACATGGCCAACCACCAGATCATCATCGTGGGCAACACCTCGCCCGTGAAGGTCAAGAATGACTTGGCCGGCAAGGTCGTCGGCGCGCAGGACGGCAGCAGCGCCACCGACGCCATCGCCAAGGATCCGGTTGCCGCCCAGATCAAGGAAGTGAAGAAGTTCGGCGACAACGTCACCGCGCTGATGGACCTGGCCGCGGGCCGTCTGGACGCCATCGTCGTCGACGAGGTCGTGGGCCGCTACCTCATCAGCAAGCGCGCCGGGGAATACCGCGTGCTGGAAGAGAACTTCGGCACGGAAGACTACGGCGTCGGCGTGCGCAAGGACGACACCGAACTCTTGGCCAAGCTGGACAAGACGCTGGATTCGATGAAGCAGGACGGCACCGCCGGCCGCATTGCCACGCAGTGGTTCGGCGCCAACATCATCAAGTAAACGAGAAAAGCGCCCGCGGCCCAACCGGCCGAGGCGCCTTTGCCGTTGCAGTTCGCAGCCCGCCGCGGCGCCGCAAGGCCAGGCGGGCTCGCCCATGATTCTCTCTTGCCCGCGCGGCGCGAACCCACTGCATGGACTACGTACTTTCCCTTCTGGGGCCCATGGCGCAAGGCGCGAAAGTGACCTTGACGCTGTTTTTCATCACGCTGGCGCTCGCCGTGCCGCTGGGCCTGGTGCTGGCCTTGGCGCGCATCTCGAAGTGGCCGCTGCTGAGCCGCGCCGTCAATGGCTATATCTGGCTGATGCGCGGCACGCCGCTGATGCTCCAGATGCTGTTCATCTATTTCGCGCTGCCGTTCGTGCCGGTGATCGGCATCCGGCTGCCCGACTTTCCGGCGGCCGTCGTGGCGTTTGCCCTGAACTACGCCGCGTATTTCGCCGAGATCTTCCGCGCCGGCATCCAGTCGGTGGACCGTGGCCAATACGAAGGCAGCAAGGTGCTGGGCATGACCTACCTGCAGACGCTGCGCCGCATCGTCCTGCCGCAGATGGTGCAGCGCGTGTTGCCCCCCATGAGCAACGAGACCATCACGCTGGTCAAGGACACCTCGCTCATCTACGTGCTGGCCCTCAATGACATCCTGCGCACCGCGCGCGGCATCGTGCAGCGCGACTTCACGACCACGCCGTTCCTGGTCGCCGCGGCTTTCTACCTGTTTATGACGCTGCTCCTGACGTGGTTCTTCCAGCACATGGAAAAGCGCTATGCCAAATATGACCAGTAATTCCCCGGCCGGGCTGAACACGCGCCCGGTCATGATCGAAGCCCGCCACATCGTCAAATCCTTCGGCGCGAACCGGGTACTCGACGACGTTTCGTTGACCCTGGAGCAGGGCGAGGTAGTCGCGGTGATCGGCCCGTCGGGCTCGGGCAAGAGCACGTTCCTGCGCTGCCTGAATCACCTTGAGACCATCGACGAAGGCAGCATCGTGGTGGAAGGCGAAACCATGGCAGCTGCCGTCACCGGCGCGCGCAGCCAATACGCCAGCGACGCCGACGTGCGCCGCATCTGCCGCAAGATGGGCATGGTGTTCCAGTCGTTCAACCTGTTCCCGCACATGACGGTGCTGCAGAACATCATCGAGGCGCCCATCACCGTAAAGGGCATGACCCGCGCCCAGATCGTGCCCAAGGCAGAAGAACTGCTGCGCAAGGTCGGACTTCTGAACAAGCGCGACAACTATCCCACGCGCCTGTCCGGCGGCCAGAAGCAGCGCGTCGCCATTGCCCGCGCGCTGGCCATGGAGCCCGACATCATGCTGTTCGACGAGCCCACCTCGGCGCTGGACCCGGAACTGACCGGCGAAGTGCTGCGCACCATGAAGCAATTGGCCGACGAACGCATGACCATGCTGGTCGTGACCCACGAAATGGGCTTCGCGCGCGAAGTGGCGCATCGCGTCATCTTCATGGACGACGGTCGCATCGTCGAGCAAGCGCCCTCGGCCACGTTCTTCGCCGCGCCACAGCATGCGCGCAGCCGGGAGTTTCTGGCGCATATGCTTTGATTGATCGGCCTGGCTGTTGCGCTGCGCCACGGAAGCCGAGCATATCCGCGGTGTGCCACGCCCAAGTTCGGGATAAATGGCATATTTAAGAAGCTTTTGATGTACACGTTTCAGATGCGCGAGCACGATCACGGCGATCGTCCTCGGGTGCAGCAGGCGGGAAGCTGGGGCGCTTCCTGCCGTGGCGCGCGGCGGATGCCCATCCAATAGCGGCCGCCTCAGCAATAACGTCTTTCGAGCGGGGCCGCAGCCACCGGAGCGCCGCGTGCCCGCCCAATCCCGTCCGATTTCTCTGTTTATCGTTGGCACCAATGGTGGGCAAGCCAGCGCACTTCAGCTCGACGTTTCACTGTCACCGCGTTCTGGACCGCAGTCATGAACCAGGTGTCATTGGAAGAGCTGCTATCGCAGGCAGTCGATGTCGCGCGCCGTACCCGACGGGACGAGGCGCCCAGCCCGTGCGTCGACTGCAAGTCCGAAGTTGGCATTCTTCCGCTGCGCTATGCCGTGGTGACCAGCGAAGATCCGGAAACGCTTGGCGCGCTGGCGCCGGAACTGCCTCGCAATCTCGGCCTGGGGTTGCCCGCGTTGCAAGCCAAAGGCGTCCGCTACGCCGTGCGCGCCATGCGCCAGGGTTGCCTGTACGCGTTCATCAAGCGCTTCGGAAAATGGAATTGCGAAAGCGCGTGGCGAGCGACAGGGACAGGGGTGTTCTCCCCATTCAGGCCTTACTCGCCAGATTTGCAGTACGCGCCCGAACCGCGCCGCCTGCTCGGATATGGCGGCTGGACCATTCTATTCAAGGCCCCGGAAGACATCCAGGAAGCGCGCCTGCTGTTCACTCCGGACGTGCTTACCGAGCGCATGCTCGACAAGTTGCGCGATACCGATTCGTTGCGCAACAAGCTGCAGGCATTCGACATCAAGGAAATCGCCAGCAGCTGCTCGTTTGCTCCCGACGTGCTCGACATGTCT